>FUZG01000011.1 GCA_900168235.1 Lachnospiraceae bacterium
ATTTTCGGAGCACTTAGCGAGGTATTTTCGAGCTTAGTGCGTGTTATGCAAGTTCGCTTGGCGAGGTTTTGTCGAGCCTAGCGTAACTTGTTTAAAAACACTTCAATCGCCGTATTCACGGAATTTTATCCACTTTTCAAATGAGTTCGTCCGCCTTTTACTGCCTGGCAAAAAACTGCCAAATTTTTCGGTTTTGGCAGTAAATTTTGACCATTTTGGCAGTACGTGGCAGTTCGCTTGGCAAGAACATAGATTAACTAAACTCTCATGTTTACGTCAGAATGCATATTTTATGCAGATTTTTAAGATTTTCATACCTACAAGAGATATATAATCAGATTGAAGTTAATCAGGTGTTCGGATCTTCGTACATAATGAAGATACTTGATTGTTCAGAAAGAACTTGTAAGAAATCTTCTTAAAAAACTTAAAGATATGGGTGTCGTGATAGCAGTTACCGGTAAAGGAAAGGGAATGTATCGACTTAAATATTCAGAGGAAATCTGAAATTATATCAGGAGCATTCAGGACAATTATGGTTTCCATGTGAGTAACTTAAATATTGCGCAGGTAAAGCAGAAGCATGGAATTATAGAAAGAGAGAATTACAATAAGCAAAAATCTAAAAACAGCAGACAACCGGGATGTCCGGAGAAAAAAGTCAAAGCTAATGAAGAAGCTTTTAAGCATTTTAAGATGATATAAAAACTATAGGCTCGTGACAATCTGTGCAGATGGATGGTCACGAGCTTTTCTATATTGATAAGCCATTTACTACAAAAAATTGACCATTCACTACATAGATATTCTAACTGATAAAATGATGGGAGATAATATAACATGGGATTAGTGTACTCAGGAGGCGGCTCACTATGCGAATTATTATATGTGATGATGAAAGAAGAATATGTGCTATCCTTGCCGAGAAAGTAGGAAAACTCTGTCCGGATGCAGAGATTATTACATACACTTCGGGAAAAGAATTGCTAGAATCAGATAAGCTGCCGGATATTCTGTTGCTCGATATAAAGATGCCGGGAATCGACGGAATGGCAGTGGCGAAGATACTTCGAGACAGGGATTGGAGAAAGATTTTGATCTTTATTACCGGTGAAGAAGGTCAGGTGTTTAATTCGTTTGATCTTCGCACATTTCATTTTCTTGTGAAGCCGGTTGCGGATGAAAAATTGGAAGAAGTATTAGAAAATGCGATAAAAGAACTGGAACGAATGAAATGTTTAACGGATCGGATTGAAAAATGCATTGATATTCAGTCAGGGGCTGCGCATATACGAATCAACCTTTTGGAATTGATATATGCAGAAGTATATAACAGAAAGACAATAATTCATACGAAGACGAAAGACATTGAATATTACGGGCAATTATCAGCACTTGAAAAGATTGTTGGAAAAGAATTTTATCGGATTCACAGGTCTTATCTTGTGAATATGAAATATATAGAACGTTATGACAAGGCAAATTTGATATTAGTAAATGGTGATACTGTTCCAATAGCAAGACGAGGGTATGAAGGATTCCTGAAAGCCTACATGGAATACAGCAGGACAGCATTAAATTTATGGGTGGATTAAAATTTGCGTGATCAAAGGTTGATAGATTAATGGGTATGGAGAGAATGTGGGATATAGCGAGCACGATGTCTGCAATCGTTGGCTTATTTATCAGTTCAGTTTTAGTTGTGAAATTTTATAGTCAGTATGTGAAAAAAATTGCTGATGTCATAACAGGTGCGGTGTTCTTTGCAGTCATGTCGATTCTCTATCTGATGCCGTTTTCTATGTCAGGAGTTGTGGCATATATCGTTGGAATTACTGCAGTGTGTATATCATCTTTGATTTTTGAAAGAAGGAATATTCCGCAGAAGATTTTTCTGTCGATGACGATATACCTGTTTCTATGGATATCACAGGTGATTGGGGTATTGCCGTGGATATTGATAAGTAAAGTCACCTATGCAAGACCGGGGATGAATGATGTTGGTAAACAGTTCGTGTGGTTTCTGGTTGCATTGGCTCTGAGGTTAGTGATAGAAAAACTGTTGCTGTTTTTAGAGATACTTATCTCTGAAAAAATATATGTCAGGAAGAACGAGAGGATGGAATGGAAGGAACTTATGCTGCTTGCATCTCCGTATGTCGCGATTACTGCAGGATACTGGATCTGCTCGTTTTTGTCAGATGTGTATGTAAAAGAGACAGGAGTATATCTGTGGAATAACTATCCAATTTATGATGGTATCAGAGCATTGTTTGGGGTAATAGCATTTCTAGCTGCTATTGCGGTTATGTATTCATACCAGCGTGTGAAACAATCACAGGAAGACCTGCTGCAGAATGCTCTTGTATCTAAGCAGGTTGAGGAATTGTCTGATCATGTGCATACCGTTGAGAATCTTTATGCTGATATCAGGGGAATCAGGCATGATATCAACAACCATATCATGGTCTTGGGAAATCTTCTTGAAAATGGTGATGCCGAAGAAGCTGTAGCTTATCTTAATGAATGGCAGAATGGATTTCCTATGCCGGAGATAAATGCAAAGACCGGAAATCCTGTTACGGATATTATAATCTCTGAGAAGAAACGTGAGTCTGAGAAATCAGGGATAGAGTTCGTCCAGAATTTCCACTATCCGACAAGTGGTAAGGTGGAATCCATAGATATCGGGGTTATCCTGAATAATGCGCTTTCAAATGCTATCAGAGCGGCATCAGGGAGTGATGATCCAAGGATAGAGGTTAAATCCTGGAGAAATAACAACGCATATCTGATACAGGTAAAGAACAGCTTTTTAGATGAATTAACGCTTGATCCACAGACCGGACTTCCTGAGACTTCAAAAAGAGATACAGAAAGTCATGGATATGGACTCATGAACATGAAGCGGATCACGGAGAAATACTACGGAACGATACAGCTGGAACAGGATGGAAATGTGGTCGTATTCACAGCAATGATAATGATTCCTGAATAAAATTTACCATTCACTACATCAAACCTGCCGTTCACTACAAAGCGGTTTATAAGCCTTTTCTCGTATCCGAATAAAGAATTAGAAGAGCATATTTGTTTTTGTAGCCCAAGGAAATGGAGGGCTGATATGAATATAAAAATACAAGGAATTACTTTATTCAGGAATTATGGATTAAAGAGTACTCAAGATCGTTTGGAAAGACAGGAAAAGAGAGATGGGCAGATTGCTTTTTGGGAAAAGCAGAAAGACAATCTTAAGAATATGAAGTCGGACTCTCTGGAAGATATATCAAGAAAACTTGATATTTTGCATGGTTATGATGAACAGATTGCAGCAGCAAAGGCAGAATATAATAACTCACAGATGTTCCATGTGCTTGATGAGGCGAGGGAGCGTGCAGAAAAGATTGCAGAAGAGGCTGAAAAGTATGCTCCGAAGACTCCGGAAGAACGACTTGAAGATATGATCGAAGAGGCAACCGGTGTTGATAAGGATGCCGGAATGCTTGCTGAGGCAATGGATGAACTGGCTGAGATTGCAGAAGAAATGACGGAGGAAACAGTAGAAGAACTCGGTGAAATGGCAGAAGAGTTGGAAGAAGTAGAAAACGTTGATCAAACACAATCTGAGATGGAAGCTGCAAGTAAGTTTTCAACCGGTGATCTGCCGGAGAAATATAAAAGAATCGACTACCGCATATAATGTGAAACGGATTTCAAATCTATATGTCAAAGGAGGGCGCAATATGGCATTATCAAGTATTATGACGAGGTCGCTGTTATCAGCGAATACATCAAGGCAGATCGCACATGTACAGCATAGTGTGAAAAAACAGATGGATGGTCATGCCGGTGTTCTTGAGGCTGAAATCAAGCTGGACGGAGCTCGGGGTGCAGATACAAAGAAAAAGCAGGAAGAACTGGAAGAAACACAAAAGAAAGCGGCAGAACTTACTCAAACAACAGTAAATACGCTGGCTGAGGCAAACGAGGATCTGCAGAAGGCTGCCAAAGAAGATAAGGAAGTCCAGAGAGCTGAAAAGGCAGCGGAAAAGAAGAAAGCTGAGAAAGCTGCCGAGAAGAAGAGAGCTGAAAAGAAAGCAGCGGAAGAAAGAATCGAAAAAGCTGCGGAGACAAATGCTTCCGAGAACGTAGAACCTGCAGATGGAGTTCATGTTGTTTCTTCTGAAGTAAAAAGTATTGATACGGTCTCGATTGATATTGTATCAGAGGGCGTTTCAGTTAGCTCCGGAACTGTAACTGTATCTACCGGAAAAAATGTAGATGTTAAGGCATGAAATTAATGAACAGTCAGTCTTTGGATTGACACAACAAAGCGGTGACAGTAGGTCATTAGACTATGTCACCGCTTGAGCGTGTGAAGATTTTTCTGTAAATAGGACTTCCTATGAGGTTGATATGTGATCAGGACTACTTTTGAAAAGTAGTCCTGATATTTTATTTTCGGAGCACTTAGCGAGGTATTTTCGAGCTTAGTGCGTGTTATGCAAGTTCGCTTGGCGAGGTTTTGTCGAGCCTAGCGTAACTTGTTTTTATAAGTGTTGCCGGTGATTTAGGATTTTCGTCTTTATATATAAGATTTGCAACATTAAGACATGCTTCTATAATAGCTTTTCTGCGAATAGATGGAATAAAAAAGAAAAATCTTGAATTTGAAAGGTGTATAAATTAAAGTTTAGAATAGATTTTTGAAGTATAAGGAAAACAGAGAGGTAAACTTTTTGATGAATAATCCGGTAAGCAGAAGAAACAGCATGGTAGATATTCTAAAGGGTTTAGGCATAATAGTTATTATAATCACACACTTTAGATGGGAAGATTCAGAACGACTAAAGTATTTATTTCCATTTTGGGTTGATCAGGCGGTTCCTGTTTTTATGATCATTTCAGGTTACGTATATGCAATGTCATATGGAAGAAATAACATAAAAACATTATCGAGCGGATATAGATTTGATTTTGTGGTAAATAAGATAATACGATACACAATTCCTTTCTTAATGGCCTATCTGATCGAAGTGATCGTATTTATGATTACCAAAAGTGATTTAAGTATAAATTATTTCGCAGTTAGATTTATAAGAGGTGGAGTAGGGCCTGGGTCGTATTATTATCCTGTAATGATACAATTTATCTTTACATTTCCATTTATATATTTTATTGTCAAAAAGTTTGATTATGCAGGAATTATTATTTGCTTTGTTATAAATGGAGTATATGAAATTCTACAAAGATGCTTTATGTTTTCAGAGGATAATTATCGACTTCTTGTATTTAGATATATTTTTCTTATGAGTGTAGGATGTTATTTATATTTAGGAAAAACAAAACCTAAGACAATCTGGAAGATTGTTGGAATGATAGTAGGAATGTTATGGCTTATCGGGTTCAAATATATGGGATATCAGCCTAAAGTTATCATATATTGGTCTGGAACATGTATGCTTGCTGCATTATGGACTGCGCCTGTTGTTGATTTTTTATTAAGAAACGAAAAGATTTCACAAATGAGGTGCAAGCCATTAGAAGAAGTGGGAAAAGCTTCTTACAATATTTTTTTAACGCAAATGGTATTTTACGCAAGTGCCAGAAGTATTGTGAATAAGATACCACATAGAGCATTATCTTTAATTTTTTGCATTGGAGTAAATGTAATTGTTGGATTGATTTTTTATAAAATAGAATCAAAAATCACTAAAGCATTTTCGGCTTATGTGAAAAATAAAGATTACTATAAAAAAGATATTTTAAATGGAATTAATTTCATACAAAAAGTTTCTGCAAAATAAAGATTGACTACAAAGTTGACATGGCTAAGGTCGTTGTTATAACATGGGGCGGTCATTATTTTTGAAGAGTTGTATTTGGATTTAAGAAGGAGAAAATCATGGCTTCAGATGAGCTTGTAAAACTTATAGACAAGGCTATCGGCGGAAGTATCGAAGCTGCCGAAAAGCTCGGCGAAGGATATATGAAAGGAAAATTTGGCGGAAAGCCGAATTACGAGAAAGCGCTTAAGTGGAGCAGATATGCTGCAAAGAAGGGCAGTGTCCGCGCTGAAGAGATCATTAAAAAGATCGAGAGTAAAAATATCTGAACAGTGACAAAATTTTGTTCGTAATAAGAAACAAGATTTTAATATATGGTATAGTTTATCTTTATTATATATACTTCAAAAAGTATATGTTTTGAAACTAACAATCAGAAACACGCATTTACTGCGGGTTTCGTATGAAAGTTTTCACTGAACAGAAATGGGCAATTTTTAAATGCGAAGCATTGCCCATTTCATGGCTTTTGGAATGCTTGCATTTCAAAAGTCATATATAATAAAGATAGGCTATGCCGTTTTTTAATGATAAAAAAGTATTCAAAGTATCATGAGGTATTTATGAGAAGAATAAAACTTATCGCATGTTTACTTTCGGTCATAATGACCTTAAATCCTGCAATAATACATGCAGAATCACAAAATAAAGATATTTCGGAAAAAACTAAGGAATCTCAGATCAAAAATGAGTCTGAGGATCATTCTGATGCAGAATTAAGTATCCAGGAAGTGATCCGTCAGGAAATAAATGAACTTGATTCTATGGAATCAGGTGTTGACTATGTGCCGGATGAAGCGGTTTTTCATGTGGATTCAAGGGAAGAAGCAGAGGAAACTGCACGGCAGTACGGCGGTGAACTTATAGATTATGGCTATGGAGTCGCAACACTGAAATTCAATGAAGATATTAAAAATGTTCTCGGAGAAGCGATAAGGATCGATTCGGTGGAAACAGCCATTGAGCCGAACTATATCGCAGAAATCGATACATATGAAATAGACAGCACGGGATCGACAAATACGACATATGATCCGAATGAAGATCTGTCGGGATATCAGAGCTGGTATAAGGAAAAAATAAATCTCGCCGGAGTCGAGGGTTTATCCGGCGACGGAATAAAAGTTGCTGTGATAGATACCGGGGCGGATCTTGACCATAGCGATCTGGAGGACAATATAAAGGAAAGCACGAATGTGATGGCAAATCCGGAAAATACAGATGGTGATGATAATAATAGTCATGGAACTCATGTGTCCGGAATAATTGCAGCTGATGATGACGGAAAAGGAATCACGGGAATAGCACCAAATGCAGATTTATATATTATAAAAGCGGCAGGTTACGACGGAAAACTAACTTCTGCAGATATTTCAAAGGGTATCCATCAGGCAATGGATTATGGTGTTGATGTGATAAACATGAGTTTCAGCACTACAGGAGACTCTGATGTAATAAGGTCTGCAATCGATGACGCGATAAACAGCGGTATTGTATGTGTTTCAACAGCAGGCAATAAGGGAGTTGATACAAAAGCGTATCCTGCGGCGTATGATGATGTATTTGCAGTAGGTTCATCAACTGCGTTTGATACACTTTCGAATTTTTCAAATTATGGTGACTGGGTAGAGCTCACTGCTCCCGGAGGAGAAAGCAAAAAAACGGATTCAAGTGAATCGATTTTTTCTGATATACACAATAATAGTTTTAAAACAAAAAATGGTACATCCCAGGCGGCTCCGATGGTCGCAGCAACAGCAGCACTTGTCTTGCAATCCGGACATATAAAGAGCAAGGGAAAAGAACGTGTAGAGGATGTCCGTGAAGCGATACTAAAAACTCTTAATGATAAGACCTATTCTTATGGTGGGAGAAGCATCATGGGTGGTCTCGATGCGGGAGCTGCGGTAAAGTATATTGTCGAAAGAAAGCAGGAACCGACGGAGCAAAAGGAAGAAGAGCAGGTTCGGGTTGGAGAAGAACTTTTCACAATAACCTATACCGGCTCTGTTTCCTATGATGGAAGAAAGCATGTGACGTCTGATAAGAAAACGACTAAAACCCAGGC
Source organism: Lachnospiraceae bacterium (assembly GCA_900168235.1). GTDB lineage: Bacteria > Bacillota > Clostridia > Lachnospirales > Lachnospiraceae > NK4A144. The sequence goes on from FUZG01000011.1 coordinate 7,915, forward strand.
AGCGGACATAGATATATTAGTCTCGGTAAATGGTGAGTATCTTACGCCTGATCAATACAAGATAAAGTTTAAGAATAATAAAAATGCGGCATCTGATAATTCTGCTAAAGGCCCGAAATTTTACGTGATCTTAAAAGGAAAAAATTTCAGTAAAGAAACAAAGAAGATAGTAAAGGCAGAAGCCTGCGATTTTTCAATCACTCCATGTGACCTCAGCACAGCGGATATAACCTATAAATCTACAAAGATCACGCGAAGCGGTGCGGTTAAAATTTCCGGGTTGAAATATATAAATCCTCTTGGTAAAAAATTTGCACTGCGAGGAAAAGGAAAAAACGCAGCCTATCACGTGACAACGGTAAGTGACAGCAGTATTATCATAGACGGAACAGGAAACTTTATCGGAAGGAGAGAGATTCCGATAAAGTAGGACCAATAGAAATTGTAATATTTGAACAGTAATTACAAATTTTTGCGATATGTGCAAAATTTTGTAATCAGGAGAAGCAAATGGCAGGATACATAATGTCCCTCAGAGAAAAGGTCGGACATGCACCTTTACTTCAATGTGCGGGAAGCGTGATCATTGAAAATGAAAAAGGAGAGGTTCTCCTTGGAAAGCGTACCGATAACCATAAATGGGGATATGCCGGAGGTTCGATAGAGCTCGGAGAAACGATAGAAGAGTGCGCAAAGCGCGAACTTTCCGAAGAAACCGGACTAATTGCAGATGAGATAGAATTTTTCATGATAAATTCCGGTGAAGAGACACATTATACCTATCCGAATGGAGATGAGGTCTATAATGTGGAGATAATCTACATTTGCAGGAAGTATCACGGAGAGATCAGAAAGCAGGATGAAGAACTCGATGAGCTCAGATTTTTCTCATTAGACGAATTTCCGTCAATGGATGAGATATCTGATCCGATCAGACCTGTTTTCAGAAAATATCTGGAGCACAGAGGAGTATAAAAGAGCTAACGGGGGAAAAGGGGATGGAACATAAGTTAAAAAGACTGGACCGGAGGCTTGTGCAGGAAGGGGCGGTAGTGGATTTTTGTAAAGACACTGTCCGGCTTCCTGACGGCGCTGTAGAAGAATGGGATTTTATCCATCACAGAAAAGGCGGCGGAGCATGCATAGTTCCGGTCCTTTCTGATGGAAAAATACTGATGATACGGCAGTTCCGCCCTGCTATCGGAGAGGAGACGCTGGAACTTCCTGCCGGAGCACGGGATTACGCAGATGAAGACGGAAAGATCACCGCAAAAAGGGAGCTTCGGGAAGAAACGGGCTATATCGCAGAAAAGCTCGTTCATTTATCGAGGATAAGAACAGCAGTAGCATGGTGCGATGAATATACTGACATTTATCTTGCAGAAAATCTGTGTGTAAAAACAGAGCAGACCCTTGATGAAGCAGAAGATATCCGAATGGAATCAGTTGATCTTCAGGATGCGCTGGATGATATTTTCAGCGGAAAACAGCAGGATGCGAAGACTGTTGCAGGACTGCTCGCATATGACGCATATCTCAGAAAAGCCCGATAAAAAGGGCTTTTCCGGTTTTAAATACCAAAAAATAAACAAACGATAAAGAAAATATAAATTATTAGCACTCTCTGTTGACGAGTGCTAATAACGGTGCTATAACAGTATTGAACAAAGGAAATAAAGTTTTCAACGGACTTGTGAAAAACATCCGCTCAATAAAAAGGAGGTTTTTACCATGTTAGTACCGAGTATTTTCAGTAACAATTTTGCAGATGAGTTTTTTGATGATATGTTTGATTTCCCGGCTTCTTTCAGAAGAATGTGGAGACCTGAAGTATCAGGCATGATGCAGACTGATGTGAAGGAAGTTGGAAACGGATATGAACTTTCCATCGAACTTCCCGGATATAAAAAGGAAGATCTGAAGGCTGAGCTGAAAGACGGATATCTGACTATCAATGCTGAGAGAAACAGCCAGAATGATGAAAAGGATAAGGACGGCAAATATGTTCGGAGAGAGCGTTACACCGGACATTGCAGCAGAAGCTTTTATGTAGGTGAAGCTGTAACAGAGCATGATATTCATGCAAAGTTTGAAGACGGAATCCTCACACTACAGATCCCGAAGAAAGAAGAGCAGAAAAAGGTAGAAGACAAAAAGTATATCGCTATCGAAGGATAAATCAATCCGATAAGCGATGGATACGCTCCTCAACCTCTGCGTCGTGCGTAAGATCATAGATCATATGATAGCAGTCCAGAGCCTGGGACACAGCGTCGCGTGACTCAGCCTCTTCACCGGCGCGGAGGAGCAGCGCAAGAGTGGTGCTGTCCGGAAAAACAGGAATATCGGCATCAGAAATGACCTTTTGCAGAGACTCAGCATTTCCCTCTGCAAGAGGTCTTTTCATTGCCTTTTCAAGATAGCGGATCTCTTCCTCAGCCTGTGCACTTTCATAAAAAAACGTGCTGTAGCGGTAAAGAGCCGCTGAAAGTTCGGGTTTGTAATCTTCAAGATAATACCAGCCGAGACTCCTGTAATAAAAAGCCAGTTCTGAGCGTGTACAGCAGAAAGGGTAGATCTCTTTTGTATATTTGAGCACTCCGTTTTTATTCTGAAGGAGCATATTGCATCTGATTATTCCCTCATAGATCTGCATACTTACAGGATTTTCAGCATGAGCGGATATCCATTCCACAAGTGCACGACCCGGATTATTGCCTTTTTCCAGGCGCTCAGCCTCGCTGATATGGGACGCCGTGAGATCTGTGTCGCTTATGGTATATTCATCACGGTTTACATAATACTCATATAAAAAAAGCTCCGCGATGTGGTAGATACTGACTGTCGGAATATGTCCGCTCATAAAAATCCTTTCAATCTGTGACTCTTAGGGCAAATAGTTCCCCAAATAATACAAGTTTATATATAGGAAATAACTCTTAAGAAAATCTTCTGTATTAGGAATGAGATTCTTTTGAAAGAGGATACAATTTGGTCATAGCCTGTTGCTATCATAATACTTGTCAGAAGCAAACGCTTTTGCTCATATATAAAGTTCTCTCTCCCCAACGGCCGTCAGTAGTCTCCAATGCTGACGGCCCTCTCTCTTTTTAAAGCTGTTATCTTGTCTTTTTCTCAAGAAGCTTTGAAACGATGATAGCGCAGGAAGCATCACCTGTGATGTTGAGGGTTGTACGGCCCATATCGAAGATACGGTCAACACCTGCAACAAGTGCGATACCATCAATAGGAAGTCCTACGGATGTAAGTACCATAGCGAGCATGACGAGACCTGCACCCGGAACGCCTGCTGTACCAACGGATGCGAGAGTAGCTGTTGCAACGATAGTGAGCATCTGTGCAAATGTCAGGTGGATACCGTAGCAGGATGCGATAAAGATCGCGCAGACACCCTGATAAATAGCAGTTCCGTCCATGTTTATAGTCGCACCGAGAGGAAGAACAAAGGATGAAACCTCACGGCTTGCGCCAAGTTTCTGCGTGCACTCGATATTGATAGGAAGTGTTCCTACGCTGGATGCGCTGGAAAATGCAAAAATGATGGCAGGAGCCATTCCGCGGAAGAACTGGAGCGGAGTCATTTTTCCAAGAGTAAAAACAGTTAAAGAATAAACAACAACTGCGTGGATCAGGTAGCAGATATACGCGCAGAGGAGAACCTTTGCAAGGGAACCTACAACCATTGATCCGTTGATCGCAACAACCGGGCAGAGGAGACAGAATACACCGACAGGTGAGAGGGAAAGGATCATCTCCATGACCTTCATAAAGATCTCTGTCCAGAGGTTTACACCTTTAACTGCGCTGGATGCTTTTTCTCCGAGAAGGATGATAGCGAAACCGATAAGGATAGCCATAACAATAACCTGAAGCATATTTGAATCAGAAAGCGGGTTCAGGAAATTGGACGGGAATACATTTACAAGGGTATCCATAGCGGAAACGGACTCTGTACTTGGCTCATAATTAAGGCTGGAAGTAGAGAGAACAGGGAAAGAACCCTTGAATAAATTTGCAAAGAAAAGTCCGATGGCAGTAGCTACCGCAGTTGTGCAGAAGTAGTAAACAACTGTGATACCACCGATGGAACCTACCTTTTTAATGTCAGAAAGGGAAATGATACCTGACATTATTGAAAAGAGAACGATAGGTCCTACAATAAATTTAACGAGATTGAGGAAGATCGTTCCAAACGGTTTGATATAAGCTTCAGCAAACTTGGCGTGTGACTGGAGCAGGAGACCTGCGATTATCGCCAGGATCAGGGCGATAAAAATTTGGACTGCGAGCGGCAGTTTCTTAGTTTGTGTGTTTGTACTCATAGCTTTCTCTCCTTATTAAGCAGATGTGAAAAATTATGTCAGCCAAGGGCGACATCCAGGATCATCATTACGACAAAGCCCAGCGAAAATGCGATGGTTCCGACATTTGAATGAGAACCCTCTGACATTTCGGGGATCAGCTCCTCGACAACTACATAAAGCATGGCGCCTGCGGCGAAGGCGAGGAGATACGGGAGAATCGGTATCACAGTTCCGGCTGCGAGGACAGTTAAGAAGCCTGCGATAGGTTCAACCGCTCCTGAAAGAGTGCCGTACCAGAAGGTCTTCCACTTTGGCATACCTTCTGCACGGAGAGGCATGGAAACGATAGCGCCCTCAGGAAAATTCTGGATCGCGATACCTATCGCGAGGGCGATGGCGCCCATGTAGCTCACCGTGGATTTACCTGCAAGCCATCCCGCAAATACCACGCCTACTGCCATTCCCTCGGGAATGTTGTGCAGTGTTACTGCGAGTATGAGCTTGGTTGTTCGTTTGAGTCCGGTATTTTTCATACCGTCGGGCTGCAGATCCATGTGCATGTGAGGTGTCACAAGATCAAGGAAAAGCAGGAATCCTATACCCACCATAAAACCTACGGCGGCAGGTATGAATGAAAGTCGGCCCATGCCGGAACTTTCTGCTTCTTCAAGTGCCGGAGAAAGAAGGCTCCAGAAAGAAGCTGCTACCATGACACCAGCAGCGAATCCTGTCAGTGCTCGCTGCAAAAGATCTGAGATCTTATCTTTAAGGATAAATACCATGGCAGCGCCGGCGGTTGTTCCGATGAATGGTATTAAAAGTCCCTGAATGGCTGCAAGATTCATATATGTCCTCCGTGACTTAAGTAAAAAGTTCAAAAGCCATTTTTTTGCAAGGATAATCTAATTTTACATTTTGACCCTGATATTTTCATATTAACATGATGTGCAAAAAATTCCACTTATAATGGAAATATGTGCACATTCTAAGTTAAAAAATAATGTACAATAGTGTTTGTGTGATATGTTAAGAGAGAACAGCATCGCATTTAGTGTTTACACAGAGGTATTGATATGAAAGAAAGAATAAACAGAGTACTCAATAATATGAAGGAACACGGACTTTCACAGCTCATCGTGTCTGATCCGAAGAGTATTTTTTATCTTACAGGAGTAAATATAGAGCCCTATGAAAGACTGCTGGCATTTCTCGTGCGTGAGGACGGGAAGCATGTATTTTTCCTGAATAATCTGTACACGGTTCCAAAGACTGAGTTTGAAGAGGTGTGGTTCAGTGACACGGATGATTCTGTGGGAATGATCGCGGGGCATCTGACGGAAGGCGTACTCGGAATCGACAAGACCTGGGCTGCGAGATTTCTGATACCGCTCATGGAAAAGCGCCCTGATATAAAAATGGTGCTGGGTTCAGACTGCGTGGATGACAGCCGTGCCATAAAAGATGACAGAGAAATTGCAATTATGAAAAAAGCGTCTGAGATAAATGACACCGTAATGCATAAAGCTCTGGAATTTATAAAGCCCGGAATGACCGAAAAGCAGGTCGCAGACTTCATTGACAGGCAGTTTATCGAAGAGGGTGCGACAGGAAACAGCTTCACGACGATTGTATCCTTTGCAGGACAAGGTGCAGATCCTCATCATGAACCGGATGACACGGTTCTGAAAGAGGGCGATGCCATCGTGATAGATCAGGGATGCATGTATGAAGGCTATGCGTCAGACATGACAAGGAGCGTATCATGCGGTGAGCCCTCTGACCCTGATTATGAGAAAGTTCATGATCTGGTCCGCAGAGCAAATGAAAAAGCAGAAAGCATCATAAAGCCGGGAGTTAAGCTCTGTGACATAGATGCTGCGGCGCGTGACCTTATTACGGAAGCAGGATACGGCGAATACTTTAATCATCGTCTCGGACATTTTATCGGACAGACAGATCACGAGCAGGGAGATGTCAGCAGTGCAAATGAAAATACCGTGAAGCCCGGAATGATCTTTTCCATTGAGCCCGGAGTATATCTCCCGGGTCGCTTCGGTGTCAGGATCGAGGATCTGGTGCTGGTAACAGAGGACGGATGCGAGATACTGAACCACGAAGACAAAAATTTGAAAAAAATCGGTATCTAAAATTGTATAATGGATGATGCGATAAAAAACAGGAGGAAATAAAAATGCGGGTTATTATTAAAAACGATGTGATAAAGGCTGAGATCGACACTTTTGGAGCAGAGCTTAAGAGTGTCGTAAAGGACGGAAAAGAGTATATGTGGAACGCTGATCCGGCGTACTGGAAGAGAACTTCCCCCGTACTTTTCCCGTTTGTCGGCGGTGTTGTAGATTCAAAGTACACTTTTGAAAATAAGACATATCCTATGTCACAGCATGGATTTGCAAGAGACATGGAGTTTGAAGTTCTTTCACAGGAAGAGACAAAGGCATCATTTATACTTAAGTCTACTGATGAGACTCTTGCAAAGTATCCCTTCCCCTTTGAGCTGGTTTTATCATATTCCTTAGACGGAAATCGTCTGAAGCTTGGATGGGAAGTAAAGAATACAGGAGACCGCACAATGCCTTTTGCTATCGGTGCTCATCCTGCGTTTAACATCATCGTTGCAGAAGACGGCACAATGACAGGCAATTACCTGAAGTTTGACACAAAGAAGCAGATGGTGGTTCGTAAATTTGCAGATGGCTTAGTTCAGAATGGCACATATCTTGTGCAGCCGGATGAGGACGGATGCCTTGCGCTTGACGGTCACACCTTTGATAACGGCGTACTTATCATGGAAAATGACCAGGCACACAGCGTTGCACTCGCTGACAGCAATAAAAAGCCCTATGTAACACTCGAGTTTGATGCACCGCTTTTCGGTATCTGGTCACCTGAAAAGAAAAATGCTCCGTTCGTATGTCTGGAGCCCTGGTACGGAAGAGCTGATGCTGCGGACTTCACAGGAGATCTCACAGAGCGTGAGTTTGAGCAGTCTGTAGAAGCTAAGGGAACAAAGGACTACAGCTACACAATGATCTTTGACTGATAAAATTTATGAAAAAACCTCGCGGGTGCCGTTTTCACAGCATCTGCGAGGTTTTTTACAGCTAAGATTTACGCATCAGATCTTGAAAATGCGTTTTTCATCTTACATGAACGCTCATAGAGCACATGGTCTAAAAGCTCGTCTGTTGCTTCTCTTACCATATCTGAAATCTTCTGGTTTGCCTCTTCCTGAAGGCAGGTTCCGGTGTTGCCGGAATTAATGATCTCTTTATCAAATTCCAGAATAGTGTGGAGCGCCTTTGCAGGGATGGATTCCTGATAACGCTCAATATGCGGTGAACATTCGTTGAAGGATGCATCTGCCATTGCAGCGATGATGCGGTTTGCCCAGTAAAAGCTCTCAGTGGTCACTTTTTTGTCCGTATTTGCAAAGTACTCCGGTGTGGTGGTGATATTTGCATAGAACGGAACAAAAGCGTTAAAGACATTTGAACCGAAGGCAACCCACTCGATCACGCTGTTTTCCATTGGCATGTAAGGACGGATCTGCACCAGTGACAGGAAATTATTGCGGTTCACGCCGATCGAACGGAAGGCATTACGCATATTTTCCGGACCGTGATTTGCATAAGGATCGTAGGGAGTACCCTGAAAATGTGAGGAAAGGACATACTTCACATCTTCTACTGTGATCCTGTGCTCAGGAGTAAGGCACCATGGAATGTCATCAGAATCCGGCTTAAAATCAGCATCTGCGCCGTCCCAGTTCACGGAATTACGGTTGAAGTACCGAGCCATGTACCAGGCACGGGGGGTATTGTAAATGTGGTCTGCGTCGGAATGACTTCCGAAAGCAAGGCGCGGATTAAAAGGAGCTTCTGCATCAGGCTCGAGATCAAGGTGATTATCATTAATAAACTCGCGGAGATCCTTTGAGCAGAGGTGATCCCGTCCTTCTCCGAGGGCATCGTCCAGATCAAATTCGTCGATTCCGAACTGATTTGGCATGATCACATAGGCATCATCAGGTACACGGCGTGCGATCCAGTGATGTCCGCCGATGGTCTCGAGCCACCAGATCTCGTCTGCATCCTGAAAAGCGATACCGTTCATCTCATAGGTTCCGAACTCTTCAAGGAGACTTCCGAGACGGAGTACACCTTCGCGGGCGCTCTTGATATATGGAAGAGTGATGGTAACGATATCCTCTTCGCCGATACCGCCAATCTTTTCAGGAGTATCACCCTTTGCTTCCTCGTACTCGACGAGGGGATCTGCTGCAAGGACGCGCTCATTTGAAGTGATGGTCTCGGTAGCTGTCATGGAGACATTTGCTTCGTTCACTCCGGCAGCAGCCCAGATGCCGTTTTTCGGGACAGCATCAGGCATTGCGGTATATCTCATGGAATCATCCGGCAGTTCGATCTTTACATGAGAGAGCACGGATTCATAATTTTTTGGTTGATCGGCAGGTTCTACCACCACAAATTTTTTTGCATCGAAGCATCCTGAGCTTGAGTCCTCGTTTCTCGCGGTCATGGTGGAACCGTCAAAGGACGCATTTTTTCCTACTAATATTGTTGTACAGGGCATGATATCCTCCGTTTTTTATTTATTTTTCCATCGTCCGGACAGGAAGTAGAGAATACCTGTCCATGTGATAAACGGGATGTAGACCCCGTTATCGTCTTTTCCGTTTGCAAGGATCCGCTCTGCGTCAGCTTCCGTGAGCAGATGGAATCCGTTGAAAAGTTCGGTTCCTTCGGCACCTGCCTGAGTCAGGGCACTTGTGTCATCGATGTGGATCACTGCGCATACTACGGCATTATTTTCATCTGTAAAGCCCGGTGTCATAAATGACATATGGGTGAGTTCAAAAATGCGGTCGCCTTCCTTAACGTCAAGACCTGTTTCCTCTTTTATCTCGCGCTTCATTGTGGCGATCACAGGTTCAGGCTTGTCGAAGTCACGGCTGTCCATGAGTCCCGCAGGTACTCCAAGTACATACCGTCCGATGGGATAGCGGTATTCCTCGCAAGTCAGGAGACGGGGTTCTTCTCCCGGAGTTTCGATTATCAGAAAGCATGATACAGCATCCGGAAGAGCAGATGCCAGTTCCTCAGGTGTTTTTACAGCGATAAGGTCATCTCTCTCACGGCGGGATGCATCAAAATAATGTTTTCCCTCTTCATACTGAAGATCAAAAACTTTTATAAATTTCTTATTTAAGAGCTCAACAGCGTGCTCTTTTCGGATCACGGGTTCTTTCATTTATAGTCCTCCTGATCTGGAATATTCGTTTGACTGTTTTTATCATACACCCACATCATAATATTGTACTGTCTTTTACTATAAACAAACAGCAAAAAAATGTATTAAAGAAAGCGTAAAAAGCCAAATTTTAGGAAATATTAATATCTGTATGCTATACTTGCGTGTATGATATCGACTAAAAGAAAGGGAGAAGATATATGAGTATTTGGAAAAAGAAAGACCCGAATATAATCGAGCCTGATGACGGAGGAAAGAAGCTCTTCGGTACCGCCAAGACTGTGGGTATCGTCGTGGTCGTGCTGTTTATCGCGGTAAACATTATTTTCGGCGCGTTCTACAGAGTCAGTGAGCAGGAGCAGGCTGTTGTGACACAGTTTGGTCAGGTTATCAGAGTTGACGGAGCCGGACTTTATTTCAAGGTGCCGTTCTTACAGGCAGTGCATCTCGTTGATACAACAACCCACGGCATGCCGATAGGATATGCAAATACAGAAGGCGGAAATAATGACGGTGATGTTGCTACGGATTCTGCGACAACCACTATCGAGAGTGAAGCAGTGATGATCACATCTGACTTCAACTTTGTAAATGTTGATTTTTATCTGGAGTACAGGGTGTCAGATCCGGTGAAGTATCTCTATGCTTCATGGAACCCGGAAGCTATCCTGAAAAACACTGCGCAGGAGTGCATCCGTTCAACAGTGGTAAAGTATTCGGTTGATGATGTCATCACCACAGGAAAGAGCCAGATCCAGTCGGATGTACGCGAGGGTCTGACAAAGGCTCTTATGGAAAATGATATCGGAATCCAGGTAGTAAATATTTCCATGCAGGATGCAGAGCCGCCTACGGCTGAGGTCATGCAGGCATTTAAGTCTGTAGAAACTGCAAAGCAGGGAGCTGATACAGCAGTAAATAATGCGAAGAAGTATCAGTCAGAGCAGATCCCGGCAGCGGAAGCAGAAGCAGATAAGATCCTTCAGGCAGCAGAGGCTTCAAAGGAATCACGTATAAATGAGGCAGAAGGTGATGCAGCAGCATTTGAGAAAACCTTCGCTGAATATCAGAAGTATCCTCTTATCACAAAGCAGCGTATGTTTTACGAGACAATGGAAGATGTACTTCCTGATCTGAAGATCATAATCGATGACGGCGGTACTCAGAAGATGCTTCCTCTGGATAATTTCTATGCAGGAGCAACAGCTGCGGCAGTAAACGCAGATACAAATGCGAATGAAGAAAGCGCTCAGGATGAAGCGGCAGAGGAGGCAAACTGATGAAAAGAGTAGTTATTCTTATTGCTGCGCTCGTTATCGCTATCGGCGCGTGGTTTTCAAGCACATATTATGTAGCACAGGATGAATACGCAGTAGTAACAAGATTTGGAAAGATCGTAGCAACAGCTGACACCCCGGGACTTCGTTTCAAGATCCCGTTTATCCAGTCAGTAACAACTGTTCCGAAGAGCCTGCAGATCTACGATATTAGTCCTTCTGATGTCATCACAAAGGATAAAAAATCCATGATCGCAGATGACTATATTCTTTGGAAGGTATCTGATCCGATAAAATTTATGCAGACACTTAACGGTTCTATAAGCGGAGCACAGGACAGAGCAGGTGTTGCAGTTTATAATTCTACAAAAACGATCATATCTTCTCTGTCACAGGATGGTATAATAGACGTCCGCGGAGATAAACTCACTGCAATGATCACTGAGGATTCAAATGCTGATGTAGGCGGATACGGTATCACTATCGTAAAGGCTGCCATCAAGTCACTTGATCTCCCGGATGACAATAAGCAGGCAGTTTATGACCGTATGATCTCTGAACGAAGCAATATCGCAGCGGCATATAAGGCGCAGGGTAATGCGGAAGCGCAGAAGATCCAGAACGAAACAGACCGTGACGTTTCCATAAAGAAATCAGATGCGAAAAAGAAAGCAGCTATTTTGGAAGCGGAAGGTGAAGAGCAGTATATGAAGACTCTTCAGAGCGTTTACAATACTCAGGAAAAAGCAGAATTTTATAACTATAAGAGAAGTCTTGATGCGCTCAAGAAATCTCTTTCGGGTAAGGCAGATAAGACCATTATCCTTGATAAAGATTCTGAGCTTGTGAGGGTTCTTTATGGAGTAAAGTAAGGGTTAAGTTTTATGAGTGAATTATTATTTATGAAACCTTTCTGCAGAGAGGTTATATGGGGAGGAACAGCTCTTCATGAGAAATATGGATATGAGACACAGGGTGATCACACAGGTGAAGCCTGGGTCGTAAGTGACCGTCCGGAGGGACAGAGCGTCGTAACCCGAGGAAAATATGCGGGAAAAACTCTGAAGGACCTCATGAAAGAGCACAAGGAACTTTTCGGTGATATCGATGGAGAGGAATTTCCTCTCCTGATAAAGCTCATCGATGCGCATGATCATTTAAGTGTACAGGTACATCCTGATGATGAGTATGCGAGAGTACATGAAAATGACAGAGGAAAGACCGAGTGCTGGTATATCGTTGACTGCGCGGAAAATGCTGATATTGTCATCGGACATAAGGCGCAGACAAAGGAAGAACTGACCGCGATGATTCGTGAGGAGCGGTGGGACGACCTTATAAACGTGATGCCGATACATAAGGGTGACTTTTTCTTTATCCCGTCAGGCACGGTCCATGCTGTAAGGCGCGGAACTCTCATACTGGAAGTCCAGCAGAACTGTAATCTCACCTACAGGCTCTATGATTACGGTCGTTTGCAGGACGGAAAGCCGAGAGAACTTCACATTGATAAGAGTATCGATGTGATACCGTGTCCTCAGGTTTATCACGGAACGGAGGAAGAGCCTGTAAAGGGAGAGGGTTTTACCCGTCAGATCCTTGTTTCCTGCCCGCTCTTTGAAGTGGAAAAGTGGGAGATAAGCAGTGAAACCGAGGTCAAGGTTCCGAAAAATAACAGTTTCCTTGCCGTAAATGTCCTTGAAGGAAAGGGCATGATAAACGGTGAGCCCGTGGAAGAGGGAGAGCATTTTATTGCACCCGCAGATATCACAGAACTCACCGTTAAAGGAAATATAATGTTTATTACATCACATATCTGAAATTAATCCGATAGTCGGAGATTTGATGAAGTTTTTTTCGTCAGTCTCCGATTATTTTCATTATCTCCTCGCCGCTCATGGACTCGTGTTCCAGAAGAGCTTTGGCGAGGTTTTCTACTTTGTTGTAATTTTTCTCCAGTAAGTCGTGGCACTCTTTGTAGAGGTCATTTGACATGGAAGATATCCTGCTTGTAATGTCATGGCTGTCTACTACGCGGTTCTGCTGAAGGATACTCATATCCACCATTCCAAAATCCGGATTGAAGCCATAGTGTTCGATATAACCGGACATTATTCGTGTTGCCTGAGTTATATCGTTGCTTGCACCTGTGGTAACATTCTTAAACTTAATGTCCTCACTGGCGCGCCCTGCATAGCAGATCATAATCTGCTGACGGAGAGATTCCTCTGTCTGGAATGAGGTGTCAGGCTCTTCCTGGAATACAACGCCGCCGACACCGCTTATCGTAGACTGGATGCTGGCGCGGGCTATGGGCTGACCGCAGAGATAGGTCATAACTGCGTGGCCTGCTTCGTGGTACGCCACGATCTCGCGGTCATGCTCTCTCTTATGCTGGTCCTTTGCACGGTTTCCCTTAAAGATCTTTTTATCTATTGCCTCTTCAAGGCAGGAAGTATCGATATATGCCTGATCACGCATGATAGCGATGACTTTTGCTTCATTACATGCTGCTGCGATGTCCGCACCTGTAAAGCCTGCGGTTTCTTTTGCGATTGCAGAGAGACTTACATCATCTCCGAGAGGTGCATCCTGCAAGTACATCTTGTAGAGCTGTCTCCTGACTTCCCAGTTCCGGGGCGGATTTACCGTTATCTGACGGTCAAATCTTCCTGCACGAACAAGGGCTTTATCCAGAGAGTCCGCATTATTTGTAGCCGCGATGACAAAGATTCCGTCACGTGACTTAAAACCATCCATTTCCTGAAGGAGCGCATTAACAGTCTTATCATCTTCGGAATTTCGTCCCTGTGCGTTACGGCTTCCACCGATCGAGTCGATCTCATCAATGAAAACTACGCAAGGAGACTTTTTGCGTGCTTCTGAAAAAAGCTGACGCACGCGCTTTGCTCCTACACCGACATACATTTCCATAAATGAGCTGGCATTCGCATAAATAAAAGAAACATTTGCTTCGCCCGCGATTGCTTTTGCTATAAGCGTCTTACCTGTACCGGGAGGTCCCTGCAGCAGGATACCGCGGGGAGCCTTTGCACCCATTTTTTCACCGCGCTCAGGATATTTGATAAGAGTCGTAATAAATTTAATGTCATCCAGGATTTCGTCCTGACCTACGATATCTGCAAAACGGACATTACTTTCCTCGGTCTTTATGTCTTTATTTCCATCATCCTGAAAAGGGTTCGTCAGGTGATTTCCCATGTTCATTATTTTGCCCGTATTTGTAGTGTTACGCATGATAAGGAAGATCACTATAAAGAGGATCAGAACCCAGAGCCACCATGAAGAACTGTCGGAAGAAGTCTGTGTTATCTGGACTGCGATGCCCTTATCCAGCATTTCTTTTTTGAAGCCTTCGTAATCCGGATAAGTTGTACGGTATATCATTTGTTCTTCAGCGTCAGTGTCCTCGGTTTTCAGGCGGAAATACATGTCATTTTCGCCCATCTGATAGCGGATACTTGCGATGGAGCCCTTCGCAACATATTTCTCAAATTCGGAATATGAGACGTCAGTTATGTAATTAGCAGAAGAGCGGGCAGAAAACTGTACCATGAAAATAAAGGCGCAGACGAACAGAAGCATGATGGTTGCAAGAATATATGGCTTATGAGCCTCGTAGAAATCCTTCATAAAATTGCACCCCCATTCAAAAAAGCGACGTTCCTACTTATATGTCGGCAGGGGGAGTTGTACGCAAAAGGCACTTTTAGTACCAAAGAGAAAACAAAAGTAACAAAAAGAAAGCCCGGAGAGGCTTTCGGCGGTTGTGACCGAATGTGCTCTCCGAGCTCTTAAGTTATAAGTCTTTGATATCTTTTATCCTGCGTTTAACGCCATCAAGGATCACATATCCTTGTTCGGGCTTTTCATGAACGATGTATCTCGGTGTGACTTCATCAAAATCATGACGATGTCCGAATTGACCTTCGCATGTTAAGTCCTGTGCCGGAGGAACCCTGTGGCCGTCATCAGACCTTGTGATAAAGGGCTTTCTCTGCGTGTTTTGCGGTGCAGGACGGTTGTAAGGATTCCCGTTTTGGTTGTTCTTTGCCTTTTTCTTTTTAGCGTTCAGGACGATAGCGACAATTATGATCGCTGCATAGAACAGTATAAATCCGACAGTTTCCATAATGGATTACTCCTTATGCTTTACAACGGATGTGATTCCCTCTGCAAGACCTGCGATACCCTGAATCTCGCTGGGAATGATGATCTTTGTAGCCTGGCCGTCAGCTGCCTTTGTAAATGCATCCAGTGCGCGGAGCTTCAGAACAGCGTCATCGGCAGCGGCTTCCTTAAGAGCCTTGAGACCGTTTGCCTCAGCCTGACGGATAGCCATGATAGCCTGTGCGCGACCTTCTGCCTCTTTGATCTCTTTTTCCTTAACAGCTTCTGCACGGAGGATAGTTGCCTGCTTTTCAGCTTCTGCATTAAGGAGTGCGGACTCTTTTTTACCCTGTGCTTCAAGGATCATTGACTGCTTGTGACCTTCGGATGTAAGGATCTCAGCACGCTTATCACGCTCAGCCTTCATCTGCTTCTCCATGGCTTCCTTGATAGCTGCCGGAGGATCGATATTTTTAACCTCGACACGGTTTACCTTGATTCCCCACGGATCTGTAGCTGCATCGATAGCTGCGAGCATCTGTCCGTTGATGCGCTCACGGCTTGTGAGTGTGTCATCGAGAGTCATGTCACCGATGATGTTTCTGAGTGTTGTTGCTGTCAGGTTCTCCATTGCCATGATGGGATTCTCAACGCCGTATGCAAAGAGACGGGGTTCAAAAATCTTGAAATATACAACGGAGTCGATACGCATCGTAACGTTATCCTTTGTGATAACAGGCTGAGGTGCGAAGTCTGCAACACGCTCCTTTAAGTTTACCTTGCGTGCAACGCGGTCGATGATCGGTATCTTTACGTGAAGACCTGCGCCCCATGTCTGGTTATATGCACCAAGTCTCTCGATGACATAAGCGTATGCCTGCGGAACGACTCTGATATTTGAAAAGATCAGACACAGGATGAGAATGATAAAAAATAAAAACAATATAGCTGCGATTTCCATGATATGGCTCTCCTCTCCTTATTCAAAAAAATGTGCAATGATTATTTTTTGCCACGGAATAATTATAGTTTATTTCTGAAAATATAACATCATATTTAAGGATTCTTAAGGAAACGGTTAGGATATGAGTCTGCTTCTCCGATATAGAAACGAGGATATGTTTTCGGACATATGGGGAGGTAGGTATTTATGTACCAAAAAACGTTTATGGTCCATAGCGGAATGGAAATGAGGGAGTTGACTGCGAGTATCACGATCGAGTCCCATTATCAGCGTGCGGCAAAAACGCTGGTACTCATGTTTTCTTCCAGAATATCAGAGCAGGAAGTGAAGAATGCATGCCAGACCCTCTCAAATGCATTCCCGAATATAGAAACAGCGGGCTTTTCGCTTTTTGGAAATGAGCAGTTAAATATTTCAACATATATCGCGGTCACATTCCTGTTTTTTGACGAATCGGATGTGGAAGTCATAACCCGTGACGTAACCGGATTTGCGCCGAGTCAGACAGTTTT
This sequence comes from Lachnospiraceae bacterium, assembly GCA_900168235.1. Lineage (GTDB taxonomy): Bacteria > Bacillota > Clostridia > Lachnospirales > Lachnospiraceae > NK4A144. The sequence continues at coordinate 24,416 of FUZG01000011.1, forward strand.
TTCTCTTGCAGGAAAGCTCCGGAGCAGGAAAGATCTGAAGGGCATAATGCTGGTACCTACGGGAAGTAACGTAAAAGCATCAGAGATCATAAGGATCATGGGTGAGGAATACCCGGATATCCCTATTTTCGGTGCACTTGCAAGTAATACAGCGAAAAAAGATGCAAGCATGACAGAAATGGTGCCTCCCTTTGTCATCGGAAACGGAAGGATAGTGAGGGAAGGTGTCCTCGTCATTGCTTTTAGCGGCAAAAATCTGAACATCGATATGGAGTACGGTCTTGGCTGGAAAGCAATAGGAAGACCGATGGTTGCTGAGATCGACGAGAGCGGAGCGCTTCCGATAGGAGATACGATCCTGAAAAAACTCGGCGGAGTTCCTGCATCAAAGATATATTCACGATATCTGCATATCAGAGAGGACGAGTACTATCTCTATAACATAATGGAGTTCCCTTTCATGATAGAAAGGAACGGCTTCAGTACGCTTCGTGTGCCTTTTTATACGAGTCCTGACCACGAGCTTGCTTTCTTTGGAGATATAAAGCAGGGAGAGGATGTGCGCATAGGTTACGGAAATCCGAAGAATCTCCTGAACGAGTCATTTGAAGAAAGCCAGAAGATAGAGGAGTTCCGTCCGGAAGCGCTGCTTTTATTTGACTGCATGAGCCGTTTTATCCTGATGAATGACGGTGCGAGGACGGAGATCGGCTATTTCCAGTCCGTGTGCAACGAGATGATCTACGGCCATGGCGCCGGAGAGGTATATCAGTATAAAAATCAGGGCGGATTATTGTCAGGTTCCATCGTTGCAGTAGGAATGAGGGAAGGCGAAGCTGACAAGATGCCGAGAAAAAAGCGGAAGAGAGAGACTGATGAGATAAAGAGCAGCGGTGTGATCCCGCTTGAAGAGCGTCTTATCTCATTCCTCGAGCAGACAACTTCCGAGCTTAATGAAATGGCTATACGGGCGGAGTCTGCAAACAAGCTGAAATCCGACTTTTTATCAAATATGTCCCATGAGATCAGGACGCCTATAAATGCCATACTCGGCATGGATGAGATGATACTCCGGGAAGGGCAGGATGACCAGATACGCGAGTACGCATGGAACATAAAAAATGCGGGAACCACATTACTTGGACTGATAAATGATATCCTCGATTTTTCAAAGATAGAAGCAGGAAAGATGGAGATCATTCCTGTGGACTATGATCTCCAGTCAGTACTTAACGACCTTGTAAATATGATAGACGGGCGGGCCTCTGAAAAGATGCTCGATTTTAGGGTTGAAGTAGATCCTGAGATCCCGTATATGCTGAACGGTGATGAGATCCGGATAAAGCAGATCGCCACAAATATCCTGACCAACGCAGTTAAGTACACCAAGGAAGGATATGTATTATTTAAGGTCGGATACGAGAAAAAGGATGAAGACACTATCATCCTGAAAATGAGCGTAAAGGATACCGGAATGGGAATCCGTGAAGAGGATATAGATAAGCTCTTCACTGCATTTGAAAGGATAGACGAAAAAGTAAACCGCACCATAGAGGGTACGGGGCTTGGAATGAACATCACCAAGAAGCTCCTAAGAGCCATGGGCGGAAAAATGGATGTTACGAGCGAATACGGGAAGGGCTCAACCTTCACATTTTCGCTTGAACAGCCTGTAATTCACTGGAATCCTGTTGGTGACTATCAGGAGCGCCTGCGTGAGAGCAGGAAAAAGATGGCGCTTTATCAGGAGTCTTTCATAGCGCCTGATGCATCCATAATGATAGTGGATGATACTCCGATGAACATACAGGTCATAAGGGGGCTTCTTAAAAAGAGCAGGATAAAGATAGACGGCGCGTCAGGCGGAATGGAAGCGATCCGTATGGCGGTTGAAAATAAATATGACATCATTTTCCTTGATCACAGGATGCCGGGAATGGACGGTGTCGAGACTCTTAATGAAATGAACAGACTGGAAAATTTCCTGAATGAGTCCACGCCGAAGATATGCCTCACAGCAAATGCCATTTCAGGTGCGAGAGAAGAGTACCTAAGGCAGGGATTTTCTGACTATCTCACAAAACCTGTGCGTCCGGAGCAGCTGGAAGCAATGCTGAGAAAATATCTGCCTGATGAAAAGATACTTCCGCCTGATGAGACGGAAGCCAGCGGAGATATCAGCGCAGAAGAAACCGCGGGAGCAAAAGAAAATGAGAATATCCCGGGATGGCTCTTCTCCATACAGGAGATAGACCCCAGAAAGGGAATAGAATTTTGCGGTTCTGCGGAGGACTTCCAGAAAGCTGTCGAGATCTATTTCGATGAGATGGGATTTAATGAAAATGAGCTCACGAGATGCTTTGAAAAGGGCGACTGGGCGGGATATACCGTCAGGATACATGCGCTTAAAAGTACGTCCCGCGTGATCGGAGCTGAGGGGCTTTCGGAACTTGCCCGTCAGCTGGAAGAAGCGGGAGATGCCATGGATACTTCATTTATCCGTGAGCATCATAATGAATTTATGGAGCGGTATCGTGCGCTTGACCTGAAGATCGCTGAGCTCAGCGGAACAAAAGAAAAGATAATGGCGCTTCCGCCGCTTAAGCCCGGCATGCTGAAAGAAGCGCTGACTTCCATGTGCGAACTCGTGGATGCATCGGACTTTGACAGCGTAGGCTTTGTGCTTGATGAGCTGTCAAAATACCGACCCACAACAGAAGATGAAGAGATCCTTTTCAGGGCTCTTAAGCGCACAGTTGATGCGGGAGAATGGGACATCCTCCCGGGAATGTTAAAGAGCAGGCTTAGTGCTCTGTGATATTTTTAAATATACGGCAGAAATCGGTCCGGAGTGTATCGGGGTTTACATAAAATGTGCCCTGTATCATCTCCGGACTTCCGCCGCCGCGGCCCGAAAATGCTGTATTCAGCGCTTTCGAAGCCTGTCTCAGGTCAGGACCTGTGCTTCCTATGCAGTAGGACACTGCGGGAGCATCATTCTCTGCACTGTCGTCTGACACGCAGAATATTGCTGAAACTGTGGCTTTCCCAGAGTTTTTCAGCTGATCACAAAATTTTCTGAGTTCAATTCCGTTTAAGTTTTCCTCAAAATCTACGAGTATCTCCTGATCATCGGGGAGAGATGCGATCTTTAGGTCAAAGTACTTTTTATTTATTGAAGCGATCTTCATGTCCTTTTCGCGGGACTCGTTCATGATCTTTTTCACGCCCTCTGCGATCTCATCGGGTTTCAGGCAGAGAAGTCTCTGTATCTCCTGACTCGCGTCGAGCTTTCTTTCGTAGTCGTTAAGCGCCAGATCACCTGCGACCATTTCTATCCTGACTCCGCCCTTGTAATTTATCATGGACAAAAATTTGACGAGTCCTATCTCTCCGGTCCTTGCCACATGGGTTCCGCAGCATGCGCAGAGATCAGCGTCAGGGATTTCTACGAGGCGGATGGTACCGGTGAGCTCTTTTTTACTGCGGTAATCCAGTGCTTCTATCTCATCATCTGAGGGAAAGAGGATGTTTATGGGGCGGTTTTCCCATATTACCTCATTCACTTCGTGCTCTATTTCCATCAACTGATCCCACGTGAGGACGCCGGACAGATCGAGCGTGATAACGTCACTCATATGGTAGCCTACATTGTCATAGCCGAATTTTCTATGGACGAGACCGGATACGATGTGTTCTCCCGAGTGGTTCTGCATGAGAGAAAATCTATGCGCCCAGTCGATCTTTCCGTGGATCTCGGTGCCTTCTTTGATAGGTGTTTCTGTTAAATGAACGATGGTGTCGTCTTTTTTACGGCTTACGTGGAGAACAGGGATATAATTTATGACTCCGCGGTCCGCAGGCTGTCCGCCGCCCTCGGGATAGAAACAGGTATCGGTAAGTACGATTTCATAACCTTTTTTGCACTGTGTGCAGGACACAACACGTGCATCAAACTCCGTGAGATAGGGATCTTTATAAAAAAGCTCGTTCATATCCGCCATTTTTATGATTATTCCTTTCAATTATTTGTCCGATATAAAAATTGGGGTAGGGGCTATTTTGCCCTTTGCATCATTATAACAAAGCCGCGGGGAGGATATGGGTATGAATCAGTTTCAGATCCCTGTAGTGTGCCTTATCGTCGTGATAAGTTTGGACATAATGTTTGTGAGGAGACGGAATCTGCCGCTGACGTCGGCGAGATTTTTCAGATGTCTCCTGTTTTTCATGACACTTCATATGGTGCTCGAGATAGTGCAGAGCGTTGGAGAGTGTTTCTTTTTTGAGCTTAATTCGCTGCTGGACAAGATCCTGCAGCAGCTTTGTCTCGCAACGCTTCTCACGGCGATCTATACGCTTTTCATGTATATTTGGACACGGGTATGGGATGAGAGGAATAACAGTGCCAAGGGGATTTTTATAAAAAATCTGCCGCTGGTCATCGGATATGCAGCGATACTCCTTGCACCGGGAACGCGCCGTGTTTCTGAAAGCGGAAGTGTGTGGCATGCAGGGCTCGTGGTGGAAGTGACCTACTATATCTGCTTTATCTATATGATCGCAGGCATCGCGCTGGCAGTGATACATTCTCAGCAGTTCCAGGCAGGAGAAAACCGGGTCATCATAATCGGTATTTCCATCTGGCTCATTTCATCGGGAATCGCGGCGCGGTATGTTGAGGTCCCCATTCCGAAAGTGGGAAGCATGCTGATGATGCTCTTTATATACATTTCCTCGGAAAATCCAAGGGAGTATATGAAGAAAAATATGCAGTTCGTCATGAACAGGTATGCGCTGGTGCAGGTTTTGATGGAGATATACAGAAAGAATGAGGATAACTATGTACTGCTCTTTACGCTGACGGAACGCACAGGAAAGTTGTACGGAACAGAGCGCATGTATCTCAGGGAAAGGCTTGACCGGATAGCGGCTTTTATCAGTCAGAAGATCCGTGAAAATATTTATATGCTGAATGACCAGAGCCTCTGCCTAATAGTAAAAACCGAGGAAGAGGTGGATAGATTTCAGAATCTCATCATGGTAAATCCTGATGAAAGCCTGCAGAATACCAAGCATACGCTTGCTGTACTGGACATACCGACTTACGCGGATGATTTTGAAATGGCGCTCCGTGTTCTTGATTATGTGAGTATGGAATATGTTTATAAGAGAGCAGAAGAAGCGATCCAGATCGATGACTATATCGTGGATAAGATGCTCTACCGCGCGAAGGTCGAGGATGTTGTAAGGGAAGCCACGGAAAGGCGGGAGTTTGAGGTTTATTATCAGCCTATTTTTTCTGTAAAGGATGACAGGGTCATATCCGCAGAGGCACTGGTAAGACTCAGGAATCACGAGGAACTTGGATTTATCTCGCCGGAAGTTTTTATCCCCATCGCTGAGGAGATGGGTCTTGTACAAAAAATTGACGATCTTGTTTTTGATGAAGTCTGCGGTTTTTACCTTAGGGGAAATTTAAGGGAGTTTGGGATACAGTTTATCGAAGTCAATCTATCCGGTAATGAGATAATGGATCCCGGAACGGCAAAGCGTCTCCGAAGGCATATGGCAGAGCACAAGATATCGCCGACAAATATCAGTTTTGAGATCACAGAGACTGCATATATTAACGACGACGGAACAGCGCTTCAAAATATGAACGCACTGCAGGATATAGGAAGCAGATTTGCTCTGGACGATTTTGGATCGGGTTATTCAAACCTGAATGAAATACTGAAAATGAAGTTCCAGATAATCAAGCTCGATAAGGAATTTGTCTGGAACTGCTTAGACCCCGAAAAACCGGAAAACCTGAAGATGCTGGATTTCTGCGTGTCTTTCATGCAGGGATATGGTATGCAGGTATTAGCTGAGGGTGTTGAGGATGAGAGGCAGGTGCAGATCCTGAAAGATCACGGCGTAGAGTATCTGCAGGGATATCATTTCTCAAAGCCTATACCGGAAAAAGAATTTTTGGCATACCTTGAGGAGCAGGAGTGAGATATTAAGAGGGGTAAAATGGGTAAAAAAATTTATTTGACGTCCGAAATCGGCAGTGTTGAAAAGGGAATTGAATTTATCAGAAAAGCTTTGGAAGAAAAGAAGATTCCGTCGAAGAAGATCACTAAAACGCTCCTCACGGCAGAAGAGGTTCTTGCAAAGCTTGTTGCTAATGCGACGGATAAGGAATCGCAGATTTCTGTCGAAGTCGGCGGACTCTTAGGTAATGTCGAGATCAATTTTAAGGGGAAAGGTGAGCCTTTTTCCGCGATCGATATTGAAAAGCAGTACTTATTTGAGCAGAGCGGAGAGGATGCGAATATCGCTCTTCGTAATCTCATGGACAGAGTCCTTGGAGATCATCTCGAGATTAAGAATTCCGGCGGTTACAATGTTATTTCGATCAAGGCAAAGAAGTCAAACTATTCCGGTCTGGTCTGCACGCTTATAGCTCTCTTTCTGGGTATTTTCGCGGGTTATCTCATGAAGATTTATCTGCCCGGTGAACTTGCGAAGGCGATCAGTACAAATTTATTTGTCCCGATTTATACCATTTTCATGAACGCGCTGAAAATGATAGTTGCGCCGCTGGTTTTTTGTTCTATTGCAGCCAGCATAGCAAAATTCGGTGATCTCAAGGCTTTGGGAAGGATCGCGGTCAGGATCATCGCTGCATATTTATGTACATCAGTTATCGCTATCTGTGTGGGATTTTTCACATATCAGATGATGCCTATCGGTGATCCGTCCATGGCAGCGGCTGTTTCTGAGGAAGCGGCAGCGTCCACACTTGCAAAGGGTGAGGGAGTTGTCATTTCTATTAAGGACACTCTCGTAGGTATCGTTCCGAGTGACATCATCACGCCGTTCCAGAAATCTGACATGCTTCAGATAATCTTTATGGCAGTGCTGGTGGGAATCACTGTGTCAGCGATCTCCAGAAAGTATCCGTTAGCTCAGGAAGCTTTATCGATACTGGATGCGCTTACAGCCAAGATCACAACGGGACTGGTAACGTACATTCCGCTGATCGTTTTTGTTTCTATGGCAAAGATGATGATCTCCATGAATCTCGGAAGTCTTGTTAATGTTGCTTTATGGGTTCCTGTTATTTACATTGGCGATCTTATCATGATCGTTATTTATCTCCTGATATTGGGAATTTTTGGAGGATTAAATCCGCTCATGTTCCTGTCAAAGTATTATCCGGCGATGTTCTCTGCATTTACGCTGGCATCCAGTAATGCAGCGCTTCCGTCGTCTATCAGGCAGTGTAATGCGCTGGGTGTATCACAGAAGGTTTATTCTTTCTCACTGCCTATGGGTGCGACGATCAACATGGATGGAAGCTGTATTTCACTGATGATCTCATCACTGTTTTTTGCAAAGATCTTTAATATTCCTGTTACGACAGGTGTGATACTGTCACTTTTCATCGCGACCATGGTCCTCTCAGTGGGAAGCCCCGGCGTTCCCGGAGGAAACCTTGTATGTATCGCGCTTCTGGCACCGCAGATCGGTGTTCCTGCTGAGGCGATCAGTCTCATCATGGGACTTTATCCGATAGTCGGAATGATGCAGACCTGCGCGAATGTAACAGGAGATGCAGTTGTCACCACCATCGTAGCCAAGCACGAGAAGCTCCTCGACGTAGCGAAGTTCAACTCCTGACAGATAAGGGGCTGGTGTTGTGAATGTGACGGAAGCACTTTCTGCATTGACGGCGCGGTCAGAGACATTGTCGTACATGCGGGTACGTTGCCTCGTCGTCAGCGCTCCGCCGCCTATCATCAGGCGTGTTCCGCAACTCGGGCACTTTGCTCTTATGCCACGGGCAGAGCTCAAAGTGCCCTCAAACAGTGCTCCACACACCAGAGCTATGCTCGCGCTTCTGTCCTCGGCGGCCAATGTACCCGCTTAGTACGAAATGTCTCTGCCCGCGCCTGTTTTTCACAGAACGTGTTTTATCTGATTTCTTGAAATTGGATGATTAGTTTTCGCAGTTTTTCCTTTGTGGAAACTGCGATGCTGATCTCACGTGCGAAATAATACGACAGTCTGAAATGACTAAAAATAAAGGGATTCCGATAAACTATCCTCTGAACATGGGGAGTTTGTCGGAAATTTTTTTATTACCGGATACTGATGAATATATGATGTACGGAGATATGCTTGATGATCACAAACCTTATATTGAGCATGTGAAAAGAAAGATTTGCTCCGTATTGAGTTAGTATATGTGGTATGGTATTATATTCAATTATATGAAAATAATATAAGTGAATTTGATAAAGGGGTAATCATGATAATCAGCGAAAGAATTATAAAGGTTTTAAAGGAACGTAACATGACGCAAGTTGAGTTTGCAAAGCAGATTGGTATTTCAACCAGTACCATAAGCGAATGGAAAAAGAGAAAGACCAATCCTACGGCGGATAAGATAATGGATATCTGTAATGTTTTGCAGATTACGCCGGAGCAGCTTCTTACCGGTAAGGGAATTGAAGATGAAGAGGAAATAGCCGCATCCAGCCCGGAGAGCAAATTTACTCATTTAGATATCCAGATTATCGAGGATTTTCACAGGCTGAAGGAAGAACAGCAGAAAAGGCTTATAGCTTATATGGAGGCGCTGAAGAAGATAGAGAGCCTTGAGGATATTTGAAAATGCTTAAAGTTGCAATTTGCGACTTCAAGATACGAACAATAATTGTTGGTAAAGGAAAATAGTGTTTATGGAAGATACAACAGAATTACTCACAGTTGAATCGATTAGAAATCGTGTATATACAATCCGTGGACAGCAGGTGATGCTGGATAGTGATTTGGCTTCAATTTATGGATATGAGGTTAAAAGATTAAATGAGCAGGTTAAAAATAATGAAAACAGATTTCCTGAGGATTTTATGTTTCAAATGAACGCCGAAGAAGTGGAAGATTTGCGGTCGAAATTTTCGACCGCAAATCTAAATCCCAAGAGTAGGTCACATCCACATGTGTTTACAGAACAGGGAATATATATGCTTGCTACAGTCCTTAGAGGCGAATTAGCTGAGCAACAGAGCATCTTTATCATGCGTGCTTTTAAGGAAATGCGTCATTATATCCGTCAGAACCAGCAATTTGTGACACAGGCTGAAATGAATCTGGTTACAGCAAGGGTTTCGGAACTATCTGTTCAGATGGCAGGTGTGATCGATCATCAGAAGACAACGGATAAATCGATAGATGCAATACAGAAAAGCATAGACACATTGAACGAAAACTTTATTTCTGATAAAGATTTTAAGAACTTTATCGTATATAAAGGGCAGAAATTTGAAGCTGATGCGGCTTATGTAGATATATATCAGCAGGCTAAGAAGTCTATTTATGTTGTTGACGATTATATGAATACGAAATCCCTGCAGCTATTATCGCAGAAACAATCGGGCGTTGAAGTTATTCTTTTCACAGAGAATGGACACGGCAGGAAAGGATTTCTTACAACTACAGTTGTTAATGATTTTATTAATCAATATCCACCGCTTAGGATCAAGCCCAATCCGGATTGTCATGATAGATTAATAGTACTGGATTATGGTTTAGATACAGAGCAGGTATATCATTGCGGAGCGTCAAGCAAAGATGCAGGAAGAAAGTTGTGTGCGATCAATAAGTTAGAATCCGTTAATATGGTACGCCCGGTAATCAATGCGTTACTTAAACTGCCGGACAAGCAAATATGAATAAAACTAGTTATTGAGGTATACTTACAATACGAATTGGGGTATGTGTTTGTGGACACATACTTGAGAGGGTCGGAGTAATCCGATCCTCTTTTTGTATAGTGGCAAGATTACGGAAGCGGAGAGCTGACGACGAGGCAACGTACCCGCGTGTACGATAATGCTCCTGACAGGGCCGTCACCTTGCCAAAATGAGGAGAAATTTGCACATAGCAGTTTGGGAGGTTGACACGTGTGTATTTATGTTCTAACATGAGTACAACCGAATACGAAATCTTCAGGGCAGGGTGAAATTCCCTACCGGCGGTAAAGTCCGCGAGCCGAGAGGCATGATCCGGTGTGATTCCGGGACCGACAGTAAAGTCTGGATGGAAGAAGATAAAATGGATAATTTATGAGATCATGCCCTGCTGATATATGTCAGCAGGGTTTTCTATTATAACTTATCGTTCACAGCCATAATGCACGCTCTGGAGAGAAATCCTCAGAGCGTGCATTTTTTTGTTTTCGGAGCACTTGGCGAGGTCTTGTCGAGCCTAGCGTAACTTGTTTTTGAAGATGTAAGGAGAGGGGCAGATGACAGAAGAAAATTATATGGAGCGGGCGATAGAGCTTGCGAAGAGAGGCAGAGGTTATGTAAACCCGAACCCGCTGGTGGGGGCGGTGATAGTGAAGGACGGCAGGATCATAGGAGAAGGGTATCACGCGAAATACGGTGATCTCCATGCAGAGCGGGATGCGCTTAAAAATGTAACGGAGTCACCGGAGGGGGCAACCATATATGTGACCCTGGAGCCCTGTTGTCACCATGGTAAACAGCCGCCGTGTACGGATGCCATCATAGAAAGCGGGATAAAGAGAGTAGTTATCGGTTCAGCGGATCCGAACCCTGTGGTGAATGGTCACGGAGTCAAGATCCTTCGGGATGCGGGGATAGAAGTCATTGAAGGGTTCATGAAGAAAGAGTGTGACGCCTTAAATCCTGTTTTTATGCACTATATAACAACAGGGCGCCCCTACGTGATGATGAAGTATGCCATGACAGCGGACGGGAAAATAGCGGCTAAGACCGGAGCATCCAGATATGTGTCGGGTGAAGAATCCCGGTATGAAGTGCAGAAACTCCGCCATGAACTGAAGGGGATCATGGTTGGAATAGGAACGGTGCTGATGGATGATCCGAAGCTCACGTGCAGGATAGAAGGAGGAATAAATCCTGTAAGGATAGTCTGTGACAGCCGCCTTCGGACACCGTCGGTTTCATATATCGCAGAGACAGCAAGTGAAATCCCGACCATAATTCTTTCGGCGGTAAGGGAGCTGAAAACAGGGGAGATCACGGAAGAAGATGTGAAAACAAGTGGGTCGGAAACGGCCATTCGTGGGGAGAGATTATTACAAAAAGGGGTGCGCATTTTTAATTATCCGCTAAAGGATGAAGCGCGGGTAGACCTTCATGAAGCGATGAAAGCGCTGGGAAAAGCGGGCATTGACGGAATCCTTCTGGAGGGAGGAGGAACTCTCAATGAAAGCATGCTGAGGGAAGGACTTGTGCAGGAGATAAGGATGTTTTTATCGCCGAAGATCTTTGGCGGAAAGGCAAAAACTCCGGTTGAGGGTATCGGAGTAGAGGATCCGAAGGATGCACAGCTTTTCACATGGAAGGATGTGCAGATAGTTGGAAAAGATCTGATGGTGACGGCAGTTCCGCAGGAGGGAGATACATGTTTACAGGAATCGTAGAAGAGACCGGAGTGGTAGAAAAGCTTGATATAAAGGGCAATTCCGGAAAGATCGTGGTACGCGCGAAAAAAGTTCTGGAAGGGACAAAAATAGGTGACAGCATTGCAGTAAACGGAATCTGCCTCACAGTGACAAATATGACAAGTGACAGCTTTACAGCGGATGTGATGGCAGAAACCGTGAGACGGAGCAGTTTATCCATGAGCCGTCCCGGAAGCCGCGTTGATCTGGAGCGCGCAATGGCAGCGGATGGCAGGTTTGGAGGCCACATAGTGTCAGGTCATATTGATGGCACAGGCGTGATAAGGTCTGTGATCAGAGAAGAAAATGCGGTGTGGTTCAGGATATCTGCGGGGGGCGCGCTGCTGAGACAGATAGTCGAAAAAGGTTCCATTGCGATCGACGGTATCTCACTTACTGTGGCGTCGGTTGATGACACAACATTTTCCGTATCGGTGATACCCCACACCATCAAGGAAACAGTGCTTTCAGATAAAAAAGCAGGGGATACGGTAAATCTCGAAACTGATGTGATAGGTAAATACGTAGAGCGTCTGCTGGGTTTCACTGCACGGGTAAAAGAGGAAGAAGAGCAGGTGGCGCACGGACTCGCAATGGAGAGCCTGATGGCGCTGATGTAAGGATACAGAAAGGGTAAAAAATGGAACGCAAGTTTAACACGATAGAAGAGGCAATACGAGATCTGAAAGCGGGAAAGCTTGTCCTTGTAACAGACGATCCTGACAGAGAAAACGAGGGAGATTTTATCTGTGCCGGAGAATTTGCCACAAAAGAAAATATCAATTTTATGGCGGTTTACGGAAAAGGGCTCATCTGTACGCCAATGAGCGCAGAGATTGCCATGGCGAAGGGACTCCCGCCGATGACAGCGGAAAATACGGATAATCATTCCACCGCATTTACTATTTCTATCGATCACGTAGAAACAACAACGGGCATATCTGCAGAGGAGAGAGGCTTTACCATCAGAACTCTTACTGATGAAAAGAGCAGACCCGAGGACTACAGACGTCCGGGACATGTATTCCCTCTGGTGGCGAGACATGGGGGAGTGCTGGTCCGTAACGGTCATACAGAAGCAACTGTAGATCTCATGCGCCTTGCAGGATTGAAGCCTGTGGGTGTGTGCTGTGAGATCATGGATGAGGACGGTACCATGATGCGCACACCGAAGCTCTGGGAGCTTGCGGAAAAGCACGGAATCACTTTTATCACAATAAGCGACCTGCAGGACTATATCCGCATCAATGAAAAGCATGTGGTGATGGAAGCAGAGACTGCGCTTCCCACTCAGTACGGACAGTTCAGAATGTTTGGATATATAAATGACATAACGGGAGAACACCACGTAGCGCTTGTAAAGGGAGATATCGGTGACGGAGAAAACGTGCTGTGCAGAGTCCACTCTGAGTGCTTAACAGGTGACACTTTCGGGTCGCTCCGCTGTGACTGCGGTCTCCAGCTCTCTGCATCAATGGAGATGATAGAAAAAGAAGGTCGCGGAATACTCCTGTATATGAGACAGGAAGGCAGAGGAATCGGTCTCATAAATAAGATAAAAGCTTATGCACTTCAGGAGCAGGGGTATGACACGGTAGAAGCGAATATAAAGCTCGGCTTTGCTCCGGATCTCCGTGAATACTGGGTCGGAGCACAGATTCTTAGAGACCTCGGGGTAAAGTCCTTAAGACTCCTTACAAATAATCCGGAAAAAATTTATGGCTTAAGCGGATTTGGTCTGGAAATAAAGGACAGAGTACCGATCGAGATAGAGCCGCAGAAATTTGACTTCAGATATCTCCAGACAAAGAAGATAAAGATGGGTCATATCTTTAACACTATAGAACTGTAAGTAAAAAAACATCAGCATAATTTTGAACATATATGGAGGACAGAAAATGAGAGAAATCAACATTGTGGAAGGAAATGTAGTTGGAAATGAGGAGATGCGTGTCGGCATCATCGGCTCCAGATTTAATGAGATAATCGTCCGCAAGCTTTTTGACGGAGCAGTTGACGGACTGGTGCGTCACGGTGTACCTGAGAAAAATGTCACGGGAGCATGGGTTCCCGGTGCTTTCGAGATACCGGCAGCGGCTCAGAAGATGGCGCAGTCCGGAAAATACGACGCAGTTATCTGTGTGGGCGCAGTTATCCGCGGAGATACGAGCCACTACGATTATGTATGTAATGAGGTATCAAAGGGAGTTGCACAGGTTGGCTTACAGACAGGAATCCCGGTGCTTTTCGGTGTCATTACCACAGAAAATATAGAGCAGGCAATAGCCCGCGCAGGAAGTAAGGCAGGAAACAAGGGCTATGACTGTGCTCTTGCTGCTATCGAAATGGTAAATCTTTTTAAGCAGATCTAAATTATGTAAACTATATTATGTAAATAAGCCTTCCCTAAAATCCTTCCTTGTGCGGTATATAGAGCGAAATACCACTGTGTAAACCTTAATTTTTGTCGATATAAATAAAGACGAGGATTATCAGTATGTGGGTTTTTGCGTAGTAGTATTGCGTGTACATACGAGGAAACACATGGAAAAACAGGGAAGGCTTAAAACTTTTTTATTCCGGATAAATGACAAGATACTGAGTTACGCGACTGTTATTGCCGTACGCAAGGCAATGATCTGTTCGGTACCTCTGTTTTTGGTATCTTCTTTTACAAATATAATGATCATTTTTCCGGTACCGGCATATCAGAGTTTTCTTCAGGAAGGCGGAGGTGTGGAACTTTTCCGCTTTCTTTCCATGCTCCGTACCGGAGCGGATTCATTAATGGGTATAACAATGGCTGCAGCGGTTGCGCACTATTATGTACGTGAGCTGTATCCGAAAGATAAGGAACTGTCATGGGTTTGCACCGTGATCTCCATAGTGAATTACGGTGTCATGGTAATTGATTACGATAAAGAAGCCATCATGATACAGCTTGGTGTAAATACGATGTTTATCTCATTTATAAGCGGACTTTTAACACCGATGTGTTTTCTATGGCTCTATGACCATGAGCTCCTGATGCCGACAAAGGCGCAGAAAGCTGTCGATCCCACATGGTGGTGGACCATAAAATGTGGGCCGGGGTGTATGTTTATCGGCACGGTATTATCTGTTGCAACGTTTCTTACGTGCAGATTAACAGGAATTTCCTGCATTTATAACGGCGTCAACAGAGTATTCAATTCGATACTTCCGTTAAGAGGGGTCGGAGAAGATATAAACGGATTCCTGCTGATACTCTTCCAGCAGATCCTGTTCCTTTTCGGAATGAATGGAAGTGTTCTTACAAGCGATATCTCGGCTAATTATTTTGAACCGCTTCTTATGGAGAATATTGATGCGGTTGCAGATGGCCTTACTCCTAAAAATATCGTAAACAGTGCGAGCCTAGGCATCATGACTGCGGTAGGCGGATCCGGAATGGCACTGGCGCTGATAATTGCGATACTCTTAGTATCTATATCTTCCAGAAAAAAGTGGCTTGCAAAGTTTGCTCTGATCCCTTCGATATTTAACAATTCGGAGATAGTTCATTATGGATTACCGCTGGCATTTAGTCCGATATATGCGATCCCGTTTGTAACGATACCGCTTTTGAATTTTTTATTGTACTGGGTACTCGCAAAAATAGGGTTACTTCCGATTATTGTCAGTGATTCAAACTGGATGGTACCGTATGTTTTTCAGTCGGCAGTTCAGTTCAATTCTTTGAGCGGACCTATTTTTATAACACTTTTACTGGTGCTTGATGTGATCATATATATCCCTTTTGTAAAGCTGTCTGATGAGTATGGGAAATATGTGATCCAGAGGGATGTTGCAGAGCTTACGAGGCGTTTACAGAAATATGAAGAAAAAAATCTGAGTCTTGACCATGAGCTTTTGCCAACGGGACTACGGCGGACATGGGAAGTTTTATTAAACGACCTTATCATCGATCTAAAAGAAAATCAAAATATCAAGATGTATTACCAGCCTCAGATAGATACGTGCGGAAGGTGCATCGGTGCAGAGGCACTCCTCAGGTGGAAGCACTCCATAGCAGGATTCATATATCCGCCGCTTGTTATCGAGGTCGCAAAACAGGGCGATGTCCTTGGAATGCTGGAGCTATTTATCTTTAATGAAGCGGCAGCCGAGCTTGCGAAAATGGAACGCAATAGCTTTAAGGGCTTAAAAATATCCGTAAATATCACCGCAACCAGTCTTTTAAGGGAAAATCTGGTAGAGATGCTGGACGATGCAGTAAAGAAGAATGGCGTGAATGCGAGGCAAATGTGGGTAGAGCTTACAGAGCAGGATGCTATTACCTCTCCACACATCGCACTTCAGAGGCTTGAGATCCTTAAAAATAAGGGGTACGGACTTCTTATAGACGATTTCGGTATGGGACATACGTCGATCAAATACCTTCAGTTCGGACTTTTTGACATCATAAAGCTGGACGGATCGCTTACGAAAAATATCACGCAGGATGATGAAAACAGCGGTGCTATCATCAGTTCCATCAGCAAGCTTGCAGAAAAGTTCAGGCTTGGAATAGTTGCGGAATATGTAGAAAACATGAATCAGAAGATGATGCTTGAGAGGCTTGGAGTTGATTTTTTCCAGGGCTATCTCATTTCGAAACCGCTCACTGAGGAAGAATTTCGGACATTCCTCGAATCGGGAGCACATAGCAGTACAGATTTTCAGGAATAGGATCGGAAAGGAGCAGACATGAAAGTCGTCGGAAATATATTTAAGGTTTTATTGGCGATTCTGCTTCTGATAACAGGGGCAATAGCAGTATGCATCATAAATCCGGATTTGACGGCATCAATAGCAAATAAGATAAATCCGCCTGCGGTTGAAAAGGAAGAAGCGAAAAAAGAAGAGGTGGTGACAAGGCAGGTCTTTCCGGGTGAAGAGAGTTACTTAATTAATCCGGATGTTCTGAAAGAAGCAATGATAGAAGGCGGAGCTGATGGCTCTGTGATGGGAGCTACCGCTGAACGAGCAGGACTTAGTAATCCAAAGTCTGATTACGTGGCGCCGTCAACAGCAAATGTCAGAGCACCGGAAAATGTCAGCGGAAAAAACGGATATGAAGGAATCTCCGTACAGGATGAGGAGATCACGGAAAATCAGGCGGAAAGGCTCTGGAATGAGCTCGGACCGGGAAATACGGGAGACGGGCTTGATTTCGATGCTGACTTTTATCCGTTTTTTCACATGCTTGATAACGAGGGACAGAATACCTACAGGCAGATATATGCTAATGCGAACGGCAAGAGAAAAGCATTCACTCCGATAGAATCAAATCTCACTTCTGCGGAGTTAAAAACAGCGTTTGAAGCCGTGGTGAATGATCATCCGGAGCTTTTCTGGATGAATACCGGCTATTCTGCGATGTTCAGGAACAGCGGAAGTTGTGTAGAGATCAACCTGAAATTTAACAGGACTGCGGATGATCTCGATAATTCAAAGGCTGAGTTTGAACTCAATGCAGATCAGATAGTGGCAGGGGCTTCTGACTTTGGAAGTGCATATGAAAAGGAAAAATATGTACATGATACTTTGGTGCAGAGGATAAATTACAACAGCGGTGCGGAGATGAATCAGAGCGCGTACAGTGCACTCGTAAATGACTCCACGGTCTGCGCAGGCTATGCCAGAGCTTTTCAGTACTGCATGCAGAAGCTTGGGATACCTACGTATTACTGCACAGGTTACGCCGGAGAGAGCCACGCCTGGAATATCGTGTCCCTTGATGACGGATATTACAACGTAGATACTACCTGGGATGACACGGATAACGGCACATATGCGTATTTCAATAAGACTGATGCGGACTACGGGACAACCCATGCGAGACAGGATCTCTCGATCTATCTCCCGCCCTGCAACGGAACAGCATACAGAGATCTGGAAGCTGACGCAGAGGGTGTAGATCAGGAACCGGAAAGCTCAGGAAATGAAGGAAGTTCGGAAAATACCGATACCAGCGGAGCTTCAGGACTGGAGCAGGCTGTTGCTGACGCTGCAGCGAGCAGAGCACAGGCAAATGCAGAAGAAGCAGAGGCAGCAGCGGCAGTTGCAACACCGGCTGCAATGAAGGCAGCTGAGGAAGAAGCGGCTGCTAATGCGGTTCCGGAGAAGGCATCTCTTGAAGAATACGGAATAAAGGAAAAAGATGTCCTTAATAATATCACTGAATATTATGCGGACTGCAAGAAACAGATCGAAAACCGCGGTGTTGGAGATTATCAGTTCTATAACGTGATCAGCGGTGAATCCGTGATGCAGGAATTATATACGGCGTACCGCCAGAAAGCGACGCAAAAGGGGTTCCTCAATGAAGCTGTGAGCCGTGTCGGAGGTACGGAATGCAGCATTTCCGTAGAACCTGAACAGCTTCGCGGTGGCCAGTATCTCCTTCGCCACAGGGTAGTGATCCGATAAAATTTCAAAAAGAAGTGTATGTACAATATTATGTAAATGTGTGCAGAAATTTGAAATGAATATGCAACTAAGGTTTTTTAGATAGTTCTATAGATAATATCAGACCTATCTTGGAAATGAATCTAAAAAGAAGCATCTGACAATGTTTTGAGTGTAATAGTCAGACAGATAGGGGCTGTATCCTGTATGCAAAATAGGATACAGCCTCCGATTTTTTTTCGGAGCACTTAGCGAGGTTTTGTCGAGCCTAGCGTAACTTGTTGTCGAGTTTAGTTTACATAATCTATTAGAATAACTATAAGAATTAATACACAAAAAATTCATGAACATACATAGTGTATGTTGTATAATGGGTTTAGTGAGTTTCAAAGGGGAGTCTGGAGCAGAAAATTCTGCGTAATGAGGGGCAAATGAAACAGCTCGAAGCGAACATGAGACGGAGAGTTTTGCGTACGATCTTCATCTTCACATGGCTCTTCGCAGCAATAGATATAGGGTTCTATATCGTGGACATTTTCACCGGATTCAGAGGTGTTGATCGGGTGATGTATCCGCTTGTTCGTATACTGCTTCCCTTCATCATCAATGCAGGCGCCTGGTTTGGTACGATGCAGGTCGTGCGGTCCGAGAAGTGCTCGGGGCACCTTAAAAACCTGATAGTATGCGGCTGCCTCATGACGATATGCGGGACAATGGTTGTGTTCCACAGCTCATTCACTCTGCTGTGGGTTGTACCATCCATCGTACTGCTTCTTGCGTCTGTTTTTCACGACACGATAATCCAAAGAGATCTGTTTTTCTATAATCTGCTGATCATTTTTATAACGGTCATCGAAGCAGTATTTGAAAATCCCGAAAAGGTTCTGATCATTGCGGAAAATGCCACAGTGGTGCTTCTTTTGTGCCTTTTTATCTTTTCGGCGGCATCTCTCATGCAGCAGTATAATGATGAGCTTGCCCGTCTCAATAAGGAGATTTACCGGAGACAGGCTGATTATCGTGAGAAATTCCGGATGGATTTCCTGACGGGAGTTTACAGCAAGGCGTATTTCTTTGAAAAAGCGGCTGAGATCATGGATAATGCTGCGGACAGACATCCGATCGTTGTCGGCATCATAGATCTGGATCATTTTAAGAGAGTAAATGATACCTACGGACATGAGAACGGAGATCTGGTGCTGGAGGCATTGGGAACCCTGCTTCGTGAGTACCAGACTGAAACCCTGTGTATAGGGCGTTTCGGCGGGGAAGAGTTTGTAATGGTCTTTGATGAAGAGTCACTCATGCAGGGATGGCTCATAATGGATGAGATCCGCACCCGTTTTGCAGAGGAGAAATTCACATTTACACCCAGCAGGATGACTTTGAGCGGCGGTGTTGCGGTCTTTACGGAACCGGTTCAGATAGAGGAAGCAATCGCAAAGGCTGATCAGGCGCTTTATCAGTCAAAGACTATGGGAAGAAACCGCATTACAAGAGTAGAAAATGAAACTATAGGGGCATAAGGGAGAAGTTTAGAAAAGGTTACTTATGAATTTATTTAATCGCGACATTGATAAAGACAATTACATAGACAGACATGGAAACAAAAAATCGCACACATCTGCTTACTACAAGAGAGTGAAGCAGTTACATAGGAGAGGGATCGCCGCAGGCATCGGTGCAGTTGCGCTGACAGCAGCTGTGGGTGTGGTTCTGGTCCGCGGATTAGTTTTTGGCGGAAGCACAGTTGATGCAGCTGAAAAGCCGAAGACAGTAAAGACTGAGGAAAAGAAAACAGAGGCTATCAGTATCGATCCTGATACTGAGCAGGTGGTTGTTAAGGAAAAGGAGCCTGAACAGGAAGGTCCTTTCTTCAAGGGCTATGAGCCTTACGAAGATGAAAGCACAAAGACCACTGATACAACATACGTAAACAGTAAGTATTCCGTACTTATTAATCTTGATACAGGTCATGTAGAGGCTGAGCGGAGCGCTGATGAAGTGATAAGCCCGGCGTCCATGACAAAGATCCTGACAGTGCTTACGGCAGCGGATCACTTAAAGAGCGAAGACAGCCTTAATGACAAGGTTACGATCTCCACAAACATGACGGATTATCCTTATGTAAATGACTGCAGTACAGCAGGTTTTGCGATCGGTGAGACAGTAACAGTAAAGGATCTTTTCTACGGAACGATCCTTCCTTCCGGCGGTGACGCAGCTATGGCGCTTGCGTACTACACGACCGGAACTACCGATATGGCAGATTTTGTTAAGCTCATGAATGAGAAGGTTGAGGAGCTTGGTCTTTCCGACACGGCTCACTTCCAGAATCCGATCGGTATCTATGATGAAAATAATCATTGTACCGTAAAGGATATGGCTATGATCCTGAAAGCTGCAATGGAGAATGAGTTCGTTCAGGAAGTTATGTCAACTCATATTTATGTTACAACAAAGACAGAGCAGCATCCTGATGGAATCACTATTTCAAATCTGTTCCTCAGACGTATCGAGGATAAGGACACACATGGTACAGTCGTTGCGGCAAAGACAGGATTTGTAGTCCAGTCCAGAAACTGCGCAGCTAGCTACGGAGTTTCCGATGAAGGAACAAATTACGTCTGTGTAACAGGAAATGCCCATAGTGCATGGCGCGCGATCTACGACCACGTAGCGATCTACGACCAGTACACAGGCAGCAATAAGGGAACGGTTTCAAAAGAAGTTCCTCTGAATACAGATTATTGATGATTGGTCGTACCGGAGATAAGCAGACCACCCGCTTAGCATTAGATGATGCTTTGCGGGTGGTTTTGTGATGATTGAAAAATTATAGGATGTTATTATGAAAAACTCATTTGATAGTAAAAAAGTGCGCAGCTTATTTACGGTGATAATAATTTTAATTTTACTTGCTGTCTTCACGGCGTTTTCCTTTGTGAGCAGCCGTACGCAGCATATCCCGGGAATGTGTGCAGATTTTTTCTCATATAATGCACCATCAACAGGTGAACTGAATATACCCACATTCATAGTGACATTTGCGGACACGGAGGATGATCCGTCTCTAATGAGTAAGGACGGGATAGAGTCTTTACTTTATGACGCGGATGATCCCAAAAGTTTTACCAGCTGGATGTACCGCGCTTCTTACGGGCAGCTTCGAATTAACGGGGAAGTTTTTTCCTATCGTGCCGAGAAAAAAATGAAGGATTACGAGGGAAAAGAAGAGTTTGAATTTGAACCTCTTGCAGAAGAAGTCCTCAAAGCATTTGATGATGAGATAGATTATTCTGAGTATGATGCAGACGGGGACGGGGCTATAGATGCATTTATCCTGAACATCATCGGCGCGGACGACTATTTCTACGGTACCCAGAATACATGGTATAAGGATCAGGATTTTGAACTGGACGGAGTATGGCCTGCAAACTTCATAATCGATGATGCCCAGCCGATTAATACGTATGAAGACCGGGAATATTACGTTCAGGTCGCAGCGCATGAATTTAGCCACTGCATGG
Organism: Lachnospiraceae bacterium; assembly: GCA_900168235.1. GTDB lineage: Bacteria > Bacillota > Clostridia > Lachnospirales > Lachnospiraceae > NK4A144. The sequence continues at coordinate 45,873 of FUZG01000011.1, forward strand.
GATTGCCTGATCTTTATAATCAGGGAAAAGAAACAGAAGGCGATGCGATGAACGGTATCGCGGGAACTGAAATGATGGATGATATGTATGGTGACCTTTCCCAGTTTTCAAAGCTCATGTTCGGATGGTTAAAGGCCGGTGAAGTGCGTATCTGCCGTGAGGGAGGAAAGTATTACCTGCCGTCTTCAGCGAGATCCGGCGGATGCGTCATTATCCCGCGGGACCCGGCACTTTCAGATACTGAGGTTCTTACAAGTGAATTTTTTATCCTGCAGTATGACACGGCTGAGGGAAATATGGAATCTGTTCTGACTCCTGCTGATGAGGGAGTGCGTATCATGCACTGCGAGGCAGAGGTTATTCATGACGAATACGGTGACCCCATATTCCGCTATGACGACAAGAGTCCTGACTATGATCATTCCCATGAAAAACAGCGTATCATGCGCCTCGTAAATGACGGCGGTGACTATCTGAAACACGGAGATGATGTCACTTCATCCACTCAGGGATTCGCCTGGTATGATGAAAAAGGAGCAGAAACTGTTGATCCCGGTTTCACAGTACATATAGGTGAAACAGACGAAGACGGCGCAGTGGTGATCATTGAAAAAGTAGAAAAAACGCGAAGTGAACAGTAACCGAAGTTTTAATTTTGTATTAATATTTATACAATTATGCTTCTTATATGCTATGATTAAAAGAGCAGCATGGATTTATTGCGCAAAACAATAAAAAGACAGGAAGATACTGCCTATGAATTATCTCGATACCAAGTGCCCTGCGTGCAGTGCAAAACTGAACGTAAAACCGGGACAAAAAAGCGTAAAGTGCGAGTACTGTGATTCAGTTTTTATGATAAAAAGAGGTGAATTGCAGGAAGCAACGGAAGTTGAAAAAGCAGAGCTTGAAAGACTTGAAAGAGACACAAAAGCAAAAAAGGAGAACAAAGAAAGTGATACTGATAAGGCAATAAGGGAAGCACAGGAAGAGATTGACAGAAATACGAAGAAGCTGCCGTCGATTTTATATCCGGGGCGGGCACTCATGTCGTATTTTTTGCCGTCGCTTATCGTACTCAGGCTTATTAATAACTGGATCGCAAAGGATCTTGGTCCGGTAAAGCTTGTATTTGGGCTCATCGTGGCGTTGATCGTATTTATCATCGTGGATGTGAGCTGCGTGCTTTATGAAAAGTATCTATGCATCATGATAAAGGGCGCAGATGAGCGGATTAGAACGTTAAAAGGAGAGACGATAAGCCGGGAAGAAAATCGCGAGCTCGAAAGAGTTGTGATGGCAGGGCTTAACGGAGACTATGGTACGGTAGGTGCCGCAGCGCTTAAGGGAAGCAGGACGATAAATCCGCTTATGATAATCCTTGCAGGGCCGTGGCTTCTTTTGTATCCAATAATGGCAACCCACACTTTGAAGGTAAAGAATCCTTATAAAAAGAAGACGGCGAACATCATGCTGGTATTTATATGGGGAGTTTTTGCCATATCTTATGCCACACTCATCACATCTGTCATCGGAGTTATCAGGTAAACTACAAAAGTACAAAAACCGCATTTTCTTTGTGATACAATATTTTCAGGGTCAAAAAATTGTGGTTTTAGACTAAAAACCAACGAAAGGGAAAGGTAAATAGTTATGGGATTGATCAGAGCAGCATTAAATGCGGCAGGAAGCGTTCTTGGCGATCAGTGGAAAGAGTATTTCTACTGTGACTCCATTGATGAGAGCGTACTCGTTGTAAAGGGAAAGAAGAGAACATCAAACAAGCGTCAGACCTCCAATACAAAGGGTGAGGACAACATCATCACCAACGGATCAGTCATCGCTGTAAATGAAGGGCAGTGTATGCTGATCGTAGATCAGGGTAAAGTTGCAGAAGTCTGCGCAGAGCCCGGTGAATTTGTTTATGATACATCAACAGAGCCCTCTGTGTTCTCAGGAAGTCTTGGTGCGTCAGTGGCACAGTCCTTTAAGAATGTAGGCCGCCGTTTCACCTTTGGAGGAGATGCACCGAAGGATCAGAGAGTTTACTTCGTAAATACAAAGGAGATCATCGGAAACAAGTACGGCACGGCAAATCCGGTACCTTTCCGTGTTATCGACCAGAATATCGGTCTTGATATGGATATCGCCATCAAGTGCTTCGGTGAGTATTCCTACAAGATCGTGGATCCGGTACTTTTCTACACAAATGTATGCGGAAACGTAGTTGACGAGTACGAGCGTTCAGAGATCGATTCCCAGCTTAAAACTGAGCTTCTCACAGCTCTCCAGCCTGCATTTGGAAAGCTTTCCGCACAGGGCATCCGTTACAGCGCACTTCCGGGATCAACTCAGGAGATCGCAGACGCTCTTAACGAAGTCCTTACTGCAAAGTGGATCCAGCAGCGCGGTATCGCAGTAGCATCATTCGGCGTATCTTCCGTAAAGGCATCTGAGGAAGATGAGAAGATGATCAAGACTGCTCAGATGAATGCCATCAACAGAAATCCCGGTATGGCTGCAGCCACTCTTGTATCTGCACAGGCAGATGCTATGAAGGCAGCGGCTTCAAACGAGCACGCAGGTGCTATGTTTGGTTTTGCAGGAATGAACATGGCTCAGAATGCAGGCGGAATGAACGCAGGAAACCTCTTTGCCATGGATCAGCAGAATGGCGGTCAGACACAGCCGATAAATAACGGCGGATTCGGAAACATGAATCCTCAGCAGGCTGCACCGAACAATGCAGGCTTCGGCAATATGCAGCAGCCCCAGCAGGCTCCGATGCAGCAGGCAGCTCCTGCAGCAGGTGCACCGGGAAGCTGGATCTGCCCTACATGCGGTCAGGAAAATACATCAAAGTTCTGTTCAGGATGCGGTACCAAGGCACCGGAGCAGCCGGTAAAGACAGAATGGTTCTGCCCGGACTGCGGAACAAAGAATGAAGGCAAGTTCTGCATGAACTGCGGACATCCGAAGCCTTGATAAATGCCCATTAAAACAGAAAGGAAATAATAGGAATGTCTGACGTTGTAAATTTTAAATGTCCGGCATGCGGTGCGCCGATCTCCTATAAGGGAGAATCCGGCGGCCTCGCCTGTGATTATTGCGGCAGTTCCTTTGACATGGAGCAGGTCAAGGCAGCGGAAGCAGCTGAGAAGGTCTCTGCAGAGTCATCCGATATGACCTGGACAGAGCCTGATCAGGAGCTCATCACTGATGAGGACGGAAAAATAGAGGGATTCCTCTGTCCGTCCTGCGGTGCCGAGATCATTGCGGATGAATCTCTCGGTGCAACGGAATGTCCTTACTGCGGTAATAAGGCTGTAGTTCCTCATGCCTTTGACGGAATGTACAGACCTGATGTCATGATCCCCTTCAAGCTCAATAAGGAGCGGGCTCAGGCAGCCATGAAAAATTTTTATAAGGGAAAGAAACTGCTCCCGAACGGATTTGCAGACGGAAACCGCCTGAAGGAGATCCAGGGTGTGTACGTACCTTTCTGGCTCATGAGCTGTGAAGCGGAAGGAAATGCAAGCTTTGAGGGTATAAAGACCGAGACCCGTGAAAGCGGAAAAAAGAGATATATAAAAGAGAAGCATTATCTCATCCATCGGCGCGGAAAGATGCAGTTTAACCGTATCCCGGCTGACGGATCAAAGGCAATGGATGACGAGTACATGGATGGACTGGAGCCGTACGATTATTCCGGTCTTGTCCAGTATGATGATGCTTACTTCTCAGGATACCTCGCAAACCGGTATGATGTATCGGCAGAGGAAGTGCAGAATCGCATAAATGTCCGTGTGGAGAACAGCGTGACAAGCGAACTCATGCGGACTGCTACAGGATACGATTCTGTAAACGTAAAGGATTCTGCGCTGAGATACAACAGCAACAAGACTGAGTATGCTATGCTTCCCGTCTGGATGCTGACTACAAAATTCCAGAACGAAAAGTACAGTTTTGCAATGAATGGCCAGACCGGAAAGATTTCCGGAAAACTTCCCATTGATATGGGGAAATACTGGAAATATCTGATACTGGCGCTTCTTATCTGTTTCATTGTAGGACAGGTGCTTATCGGATTTTTTGCAGGCAGCGACGGATTTTCAATGCTCACAGAGCTTGTGGTCTTCGCAGTAAGTGCGTTTGTCGGATGGGCGTATGCCGGAAGTCTGAAGAAAGCAATGAGTACCGCCGAGACCGCTACAGAAGCGGGAAAATATCTGGATACCAAGACCTTCAAGGTGATGGAGAGATCCGATACTTTCATGTATGAGAAGAACAGGGTAGAAGATATCAGTGACGGAAAGTAGTTTTTGAATTAAAAGGAGTTTTATTATGCCCGGGATCATTCTCCACGAACCCGAGATACCGTTTAATACGGGAAATATCGGAAGAACATGCCTAAATGCAGGAGCAAGCCTGCATCTCATCGAGCCTCTTGGCTTTTTTCTGGATGACAAGCATCTGAAAAGAGCCGGAATGGATTACTGGGATCAGGTGGATGTGACCCGATATGTAAATTATGAAGATTTCTGTGAAAAGCATCCCGGAGCAAAAATCTGGTATGCGACGACAAAGGCGCATCAGTGCTACAGTGATGTGGAATTTGGACCGGATGACTTTATCATGTTTGGTAAGGAAAGCGGTGGAATTCCTGAGGAGATCCTGGTGGATCACGAGGATACCTGCATAAGGATCCCAATGATGGAAAACTGCAGATCTCTGAATCTCTGCAACTCTGTTGCGATAGTGCTCTACGAAGCACTTCGTCAGAACGGTTTCCCGGGACTTGAACAGAACGGAAACCTGCACAGGATGTCATGGAAAGATAATAATTAAAAAAGTGGTCTATGCGAAGATAAAAACTTGCATAGACCACTTTTTGTTTTACATATTTTTGAACATTTCTCTTACGGGCCCTACGTAGTAGAGAGAACCGAAGACACAGATCACATCCGTATCGGATGCTTCTGCCAGCGCAGCTTTTACCGCGCTTTCAATAGAGTCACAGGGAACGGCATCTGCTCCGCGATCTGTAAGGAATGAAGCAAGGTCCTCTGCAGACAGTGCTCTCGGGGAATCGGGAGTCACGGTGAAGAACTTTTTCGCAGCAGGGATCACGTGATCCATCATAACGTCATAAGACTTATCGCTTAAGACGCCGGCTACAAAATAGATCTTCTGACCCGGGAAGTACTGTTCGAGGCTCATCCGAAGGACGATAGTACCCTCTTCATTATGGCTTCCATCAACTATCACAGGCGGATCACGGTGAAGGAGCTCGAAGCGTCCTGCCCACTGTGTGTCGGAAAGACCGCGGCGTATCGCATCATTACTTATATTCCAGCCCTTATCACGGAGCATCAGCGCTGCCTGAAGTGCCATGGCTGCATTATTTATCTGATATCTGCCAAGGAGACCGATATGCAGATCTTCCCAATGAAGTTTATTGTCATGAACTGATGTAACGAGGTCAAAAGTCTGACCGTCGAGATTTTTTTCCTTAACATCATTTGGAAGAGAGGCAATCTCAAGCTCTGCGTTGTTTTCGTCTGCGACTTGCTTAAAAACATCGATAACATCATCCTCTGCGGGATAGACGATAACACTTCCGCCGTGCTTTATTATGCCGGCTTTTTCTCTTGCGATCTCAGGCAAAGTATCGCCGAGGATCATGGTGTGATCAAGGCTTATGGTGGTGATCACTGCGAGCTCCGGAACGCGGATTACATTTGTAGCATCGAGGCGCCCGCCGAGTCCCACTTCCAGCACAACAATGTCGCATTTCTGCTCTACGTAGTAGAGAAAAGCGATAGCTGTCGTGATCTCAAACTGTGATGGATACTGGATACCGTCAGTTTTCATGGCCTCTGCCGTGTCATGAACTATGGTTGCAAATCGGGCCAGATCATCCTCTGCGATCTCTTCCTCGTGGAGAGTGTCTCCTTCTTTCCAGCCGATCCGGACACGCTCTGTATAACGAACGAGGTACGGAGAAGTGTATAGACCTACTTTATAGCCGGAACGCTCCAGAATAGTATTCAGGAACGAAGAAGTTGATCCCTTTCCGTTAGTGCCTGCGATGTGAACAAACTTAAGCTTGTCCTGAGGATCGCCTAAACAGTGCAGGAGCTCTGTGATGCTCACAAGGTTATAGGGTTCAGTCCCGTTCACAATGCTCGTTGGCGAAAAGAAGGGGATACTGTTGATATAGTCCATTGTTTCCTGGTAGTTCATGGGTAGAGCCTTTCAAAAAAACGGGTGGTGCTGTAGTACTTTTTATTCTTTTGCTGTAGAAACAGCGTTGTTTTCAAAAGAAAAACGAGAAACAGGTTTAAGGATTGCAGTAAGCAGGATCACATTTATCGGAACCATGATAAATGTCTTAAGTGCGCGGGCTGTCACAGAAACGATGAATCCCTTTCCGTAGAGCATTGAGAGCCAGAAAGAATTGAGTAAGAGGCTCACGATAACTGCATTTAAGAGCTCTGCAATAACGATGCGGATGATAAATTCCTTTGTGGAAGATTTGGCACCGTTGCGAGTGTTTCTGTAAAGCACAAGACCGTAGATGATTCCGCTCACAGCACCTGAAATGGTGAAGCCGGGGAAATACGGGCCTGTAGGCTTTGCGATAAATCCTCCGATATCAGTGAGGATGCCGACGATGGCTGCGATGCCGGGGCCGAAGAGATATCCGGAAGCCGCAATAGGGATCGATGCAAAGCGGATCTCGATAAGGTTTGTGATGGGAATCTTGAAGAATCCGGCGACAATGCCGATCGCTGTAAGCAGCGCAGCGGCGGTGAGTACTTTCGTGTTTCGTAAATTAGACATGAAAAAACCTCCTTTGCGTGCAGCGTTACCTGATACCGCATCTGGAGGTAGAAATATCCGAATGCAGCAGCGGGATGCGGTGATGAAATCGCAGGCAAATGCCTTTCGTCCCTATGTCAACTCCCTGTACACGGGGCACTGCGGAAGCGGATGGCCGCTTCACTACGCTTCATAACCTACTCTGCGTTGTTAGTACAGACACATAATAATCTGATGATGACGATTTTTCAACTAAATAGGTACTTTTTTTCGTACAATAAAAATTATTGTGGGTAATTACTGTATAATAAAGACAATACTAGACATTTTTTGTTGAAAAAGATTACCTTTCTGAGGGTTTTAATGGCATATGTGAGAAATCAGAAAAATTATATGATGATTTTTCCACTCATCCTTTTGTTTGTATTTTTGGCGGTCATAGGCGGCAGCACATTTAATACTAAGCTGCAGGACCGTCTTCTTTTGCTGGACAGAGGATGGAATATGTCATATCTCGGTACAACGCGCTCTGATGTAAAGCTTACGGATTCCAATTTTGGACAATCTAAAAAAAATCAGTCTGTTATCCTTTCAAAATCTCTTCCCTATATCAAGTTAAATTCTGCCTGTGTGACATTCCGCACAGTGCTTTCATCTGTGGATGTTTATGTTGCGGGAAAGCTGGTCTATACCTACGGTCATGACTATGAGCGCGCCGGAAAAATGATCCCGAAGCACATGAATTATGTGGCACTTCCAAAGCATTACGCGGGGAGTATGCTCCAGATCGTGGTGACTCCCGGGGTGGATGATGCTTTTTCGGGGCTTTCGGAAGTTTACTTCGGGTCGAGATGCGACATGGGATATTTCCAGATACAGAGGCACAGGCTCCCACTGGTGGTAGGTTCAGCCCTTGCCATATTCGGACTGTGTCTTGTGCTCCTGATGCCGGTACTCTTCCTGTACGGAGAGCAGGATTTTCTCGTGATGCAGTACGCATTTCTTGCGATAGTTTTCGGAACTTACATACTTTGTTATAACGATGTGATCAACTATTACCTGGCAGATGAACATCTGACTACGATACTGGAATATGTGACGCTCTACCTTATCGCACCTGTAGTAATGTTTTTTGTAAGGACTGACTTACAGGAAAAGGGCGTCGTTGATGATATTTTTGTGGCGCTGGGACTGGTAAATATAGCGTTCTTTATGGCGGCAGTACTTTCACACGCCATGGGGATCGTGTGTCTCGATGCGTTTGTGACACCATATCATTTTTTTGTACTCCCTCAGAGCTTTTTCGTTTTGTGGGCGATCATCAGGAATATTATCACGAGAACAAGGCGTTCAAAGACAGTAGCTACGGTATATGGTTCAAGTGCCATAAATGTACTGCTTGCAGGAACGATAATCTTTGTTTTCTGCACTATCGTAGACATCATGCGTTTTAATTACATGAAATACCTGTCCGGAAGAGGAGAGGTTTATTCGTCCATAAGCTTTATAACAATAGGTGCGATGATATTTGTAACGTGCTTACTCTGTAACTATTTCTTCCACTGTATCGACCACATAAATGAAGCGTCCATAAGGGGAAAGCTTGAGGGAATGGCTTATGAGGATGTTCTCACAGGGCTTTCAAACAGGGCGCGCTGTGAGCATCTGATGGATAAGGCGGACCAGTCGGGACGTCCTTACGCCATCATTAGTCTTGATATGGACGGGCTAAAGGCGACAAATGATAAATATGGTCATGTTTATGGAGATGCGCTGTTAAAGGGGTTTGCGGACATTTTGCGGAAAAGCTTTCCGGGAGCTGCCCTCATCGGACGAATGGGCGGAGACGAGTTCCTGATACTTTTGACTGAGGAAAAACTGGGAATGGCGCCTCTTTATATAAAGGCAATGGAACACAACATGAAGGAGCAGAGCAAGATTGATGAAAAGCTCAAGTACTCCGCGTCATGGGGAATGTGCCGGAGCCGTGAAAAGGTTGGTTCTGCGCATCAGGTCTATATGGAAGCAGACAGCCGTATGTACAAAATGAAAGAGGAACACCACAGAGCCGGAGGTGATCATCATGAGTAAAAGGAAAAAGGTGATCATCTCAGCCATAGTGATCTTTGCCGTTTTCTGCATAATTCACGTATTTTTGATACGGGGAAAGTCTGTGATGCCGAATGTCTCACGGATGAGCACAGGCTGGACTGTAAGATATAAAGGCGAAGAGTACGAAAAAGTGGACATTGTCATGCTGAATAAGACAGTTCCGGGGCCCTATAAAAAGGGCGAGACTATGGAACTTTCGGCAAGGATCCCGGGAGAAGCAAATCTTCACTTTCCAACAATTTTTTTACGGACAAAGTACAGTGCATTTCAGGCGTATGTAGATGATGAGCCTGTGATGGATGTAGGCATGGAAAATGTGGGGACTGACCGTTTTGTGGGTTGTTTTCAGAGGATGATAAGTCTCCCTGAACACAGCGGGGGAAAATTATTCCGGGTTGTGCTCTATATATGTGAAGATGATGCGTTTTCTTCTATAGACGCTCCGTTAGTAGGCCCGTATGAATCTGTGGAACGGGGCTATATGAGAGAGAACCTGTTCCCGATAATGGCAGGAATGTTCCTTGTGATCTTCGGGATCGCATTTGCTCTCGTGACGCTTGGATTTTTGCCGAGTGTTCCTGAAATGCTTGAACCGCTTTTTGCCGCATTTATGGCTGCAGATTACGGAGTGTACACGCTTACATTTTATAATGCGCTGTTCTTTTTCATAGATGACAAGTACAGTACATATTTAGAATATATATCGCTGTACATGCTGGTTCCGTATACGGTACTTGTGCTGTTTTCACTGCATAAAAACTCCGGGCATAGGAAGCTGCTCTTAACGATAGGTGCGGTTGTTTCATTTTTATGCATGAGCCTTATTGTACTGCACTTTGCGGCAGGGATTCATATGTGTCGGACATTGCCGCTGTATCACGTGATGGCAGGGATAGCGATCCTTCTCGTAAACGGAATATTTATCTATGATCTTAAAAAGAAGAATCTGACTATAGCGGGAGCTGTTCAGCTCGGAGGACTCGTAACCCTGAGTGATTTCCTGCTGGTGGGAATGATGCTTTACAAGCTTTCAAGGAGCGGAGTCATAAGTATGTCATTTCTTCCGAGTGGGATCTTCCCGGCGGGAGGCATGATCTTCCTGATGGCGCATCTCGTGACGTATCTTCTTTATTTAGCAGAGTCATATGCCAGAAACCGCGAGTATATCCATCTGGAACGCCTTGCATATGAAGACGCGCTGACAGGGCTTTATAACCGTCCGCGAAGCGAGATCTTCATGAATGAGCTGGATAAAAAAGATGAAGACTACTGCATCATGAGCGTGGACCTTAACGGTCTGAAGATAGTAAACGATCATTACGGCCACTCGGCAGGAGACCAGTATATCCGTGAAGTATCCGCGATCTTAAAAAAGAAATGCGATGACAGGGCAGATGTATGCCGTGTGGGCGGAGATGAGTTCATGCTGATCTTTGATGAAAACGACATCATCACTATCAGAAGATTTGTGATGGAGATTTATGACCAGGTAGAACATATCAGGCTCAAAAACTGTGATTATCACTGTAGTGTGGCAGCGGGATTTGCTTTCCGTCATGAATTCCAGGAAAGGAAAGCAACTGCACAGGAAGTATATATGCTTGCTGATGAGAGGATGTACAAGGAAAAGAGAAGACTTCATAAAGAAAGGGGAATAAGCATAAGGGACGGTGCGTGAGGTATTGCATAGATTTTCAAACAAATGCTTAAGAAATTCTTAGAAATGACTGAATACAGCACCCCTGAGATGTGCTTTTCTTGACCCTGTAAATCGATTGTGCTACCTTTTAAACAACTGTCGGTTTTTATGGATATTTATATAGAAATTCCATGGAAACAGGCGGTCAAGCAACATAATTTCCGGCACCATAAGCCGGCGGTCCGCCGGATTCTGCAGGGAGCAGAGCGGAGAACGGACAGAAAGGAAGTAGACACAATGTCAGCAAATGGAAAACCTTATTACATCACAACAGCGATCGCCTATGCATCAGGCAAGCCGCATATCGGCAACACCTATGAGATCATCCTCGCAGATGCCATCGCCCGTTTTAAGAGACAGGAGGGCTATGACGTTCGTTTCCAGACAGGAACAGACGAGCACGGTCAGAAGATCGAGGAGAAGGCTGCTGCAGCAGGCGTTACACCTAAAGAATATGTAGATAACACTGCATCCGAGATCAAGAGGATCTGGGATCTCATGAACACCAGTTATGACCGCTTCATCCGCACAACAGACGAGGATCATGAGAAGCAGGTTCAGAAGATCTTTACAAAGCTTTATGAGCAGGGAGATATCTACAAGGGCTCCTATGAAGGAATGTACTGTACACCCTGCGAATCCTTCTGGACAAAGAGCCAGCTCGTAGACGGCAAGTGTCCGGACTGCGGACGTCCTGTTACACCTGCTCACGAAGAAGCTTATTTCTTCAAGATGAGCAAGTATGCAGATAAGCTCATTGACTACATCGAGAGCCATCCTGAGTTCATCCAGCCTGTTCAGAGAAAGAACGAGATGATCAATAACTTCCTGAAACCGGGTCTCCAGGATCTCTGCGTATCAAGAACAAGCTTCAACTGGGGTATCCAGGTACCTTTTGATCCGAAGCATGTGACATATGTATGGCTCGATGCTCTCGTAAACTATATCACCGGTCTCGGCTATGACGCAGACGGTGAGCACGGCGACCTTTACAAGAAGTTCTGGCCGGCAGACCTTCACCTCATCGGTAAAGATATTGTCCGTTTCCACACAATTTACTGGCCGATCTTCCTCATGGCACTTGGTGAGCCTCTTCCGAAGCAGGTATTCGGACACCCGTGGCTCCTTCAGGAAGACGGAAAGATGAGTAAGTCCAAGGGAAATGTTATCTACGCAGACGACCTCGTAAAGATCTTTGGCGTAGATGCTGTACGTTATTTTGTACTTCACGAAATGCCTTACGAGACAGACGGTGTTATTTCATGGGATCTTCTCGTTGAGCGTTTCAATTCCGACCTTGCAAATACTCTCGGAAACCTCGTAAAGAGAACAATTTCCATGAGTAACCAGTACTTTGGCGGTGTCCTTGAGAATAAGGGCGTGGCTGAGCCTGTTGATGACGATCTCCACGCAGTAGTTCTCGGAACAAAGGCACAGATCGAGAAGGATATGGAGGGTCTGCACGTTGCAGATGCTCTTACACATATCTTTAATCTCTTTAAGAGATGCAATAAGTACATCGACGAAACAACACCGTGGATCCTTGCAAAGGACGAGGCAAAGAAAGACCGCCTGTCCACAGCACTTTACAATCTTGCTGATTCCATCACTATCGGCGCAGCTCTTCTGGAGTCATTCCTTCCTGAGACAAGCGCAAAGATCCTTGCACAGCTCAACACTGTAAAGCCAGAGCTCGATGACTGTGATAAGGCAGGCAGATTTGTAAGCGGCACAAAGGTAACAGAGGATCCTGAGACACTTTTCCAGAGAGCAAAGCCGGAAGACATCATGAAGGAAGTCGAGAAGCTTTATCCTGCTCAGAAGGAAGAGAAGAAAGCTGAAAAGAAGGCAAAGAAAGCGAAGGCTCCTGAAGTAAAGATGGACCTTAAGAAGGCACAGAACAAGGAAAACATCGTTTATGATGATTTCGCAAAGTGCGAGTTCCGTGTAGGTGTCATCAAAGAGGCATCTTTTGTAGAAAATTCCGAGAAGCTCCTTTGCTTCAAGGTTAAGATCGGTGAGGAGGAGCGCCAGATCCTGTCCGGTATCCGTAAGTACTATCCGGAGCCTGAGAAACTCATCGGAATGAAAGTAATGGCTGTCACAAACCTTGCACCGAGAAAGATGGCAGGTCTGGAGTCCTGCGGTATGCTTCTCTGCGCAGAAGATGCAGAGGGCAATCTGGCTCTCATGACACCGGGAAGTGACGCTGTCGGAGACGGTGCATCTATCGAGTGATGATGTTTGGGGATGATGCCTGAACCGCTCATTACAAAAAGGTGGGAATATGTATAAACCGGAGGTTTTTACGATCGATTCCAGGGACGGTAAGACCAAGCTCCATTGCGAAAAGCTGGTACCGAGCGGAAAAGTTCGGGCGATACTGATAGTCGCACATGGAATGAATGAGTACTTTGACCGTTACCATGAAATGTCGGAATTTCTGGAAGGAGAGGGCATTTTGGTTGCTGGTCTTGACCATTTAGGTCACGGCCACACAGCCGAAGCTCAGGGTGAATCAGGATACTTCGCGGATCGTGACGGGGCTACCGTCCTGGTCCGTGATGTTCACCGCCTGAAAAAGACCATAGAGTCTGATTATCCCGGGGTACCTGTTTTTGTCATGGGACACAGCATGGGTTCCTTTATCATAAGGAACTACATAAATGTGTACGGACGCGGTATCAAGGGAGCAATCCTCATGGGATCAGGCTGGAGATCAGTCTGTGAAGTAAAGGCAGGACGGATCCTTGCGAAATTTATGGGAAAGATAAAGGGCAGGCACAGTAGGAGCCTCTTTCTCACAGCGCTTATCATGAAGAAGTACGGTGAGAGCTTCCCTGTGGAGGACGGACCTTTAGGATGGATCTGCAGTATTCCTGATATCAGGAACGAATTTGAAGTGGATCCGCTGAGAGGCGACGATTTTACCATCGGAGCATATAACGACCTGATCGATCTCGCGCTCCGTGCGGAGGATTTCAGGAGAGCATCCATGATACCGTCCGAGCTCCCGCTCTTACTCCTGTCAGGAGAGGATGATCCCGTGGGCGATTTTGGAAAAGGTGTTGAACAGACTGCACAGTTTTACAGAAATGCCGGGATACGGGATGTTATCGTAAAGCTTTATAAAGGAAACCGTCATGAGGTTTATCATGACAGGGACCGATATGCATCATTTATGGACATCATCCATTTCATGGAGGACCATGGGGTGGAAAAGGCTGGCAGTAATTAACTGCTGCGACACAATTCGCCGGATTTCCGGCGGGAGGATCATTTTATTATGAAAAAATTTGTTGCGCTCGTTCTTGCAATGACGCTGGCATCAGCGCCTGTGGTAACTTATGCCAATGAGGCGACTCCTATCACATGGGGTGATGAAGCATCAGAGTCCGCTCCGAGCATGGGTGCGGAACTTGGTAAAACTGAGAACCAGTCAAAGCCCTACCTTGCAATGGGACAGAATCTCACTGCAGAGCAGCAGGCAACGGTATTAAGCCTCATGGGGCTCGCAGGAACCGATATTTCCGGTTACAGCGTTGTTACAGTAAGCAATGCGGAAGAGCACCAGTACCTGGACAGCTACATCAGTCCTTCAGTTATAGGAACAAAGTCACTTTCATCCGTTCTCGTTAGACCGGCTGAAAAAGGACACGGTATCCAGGTAAAAACATATAACATTAATTACTGTACAGAAGGAATGTACAAAAATGCGCTGGCAACAGCCGGCGTTACCGATGCAGACATCATTGTAGCCGGACCCACATCAATTTCAGGTACGGCAGCTCTTATCGGAGCACTGAAGGCTTACGCCGAAATGACCGATACAGAAGTAAATGAGTCTGCTCTCGATACCTCTCTTAATGAGCTTGTGACAACAGGTGAACTTGAGCAGACCATTAAGGGCGCTGATAAAGAGGACGTAGAGAAACTACTTGCCTTTGTTAAGGCTGAGATAGCATCTGCAGATCTTGACAGCAGAGAAGATATTGAGGCTGCCGTTAAGAAGGGTGTCGAGGATTACAATGCTCAGAACGGAACAAACATCTCCTTAACAGATAGTCAGATGAAGCAGATCGTGGATGTGATGGAAAAGATCAATAAACTTGGTCTCGACTATGAAACACTTCTCGATCAGGCGGCTGACCTCTATGAGAGTATGGGAGACGATATTTCCGCTGACAACTTAAAAGAACTCGTCGAGAAGAATAAGACGAAGATCGCTGCAGGAGTTATCAAGTCGTTCTTTACAGGAATCGGTAAATCGATTGGAAAATTCTTTAAAGGACTGTTTGGGAACTGATGGAAATGAGGGAGCATGAGGGCCGGATCATCCGACCGATACGGGACGAGGAATGGGGAGACACCATGGCGTTAGTCTGGCGTGTATTCCTGCGTTACGAAGTGGAAGATTACAGCACGGAAGGTGTAAATAACTTCCGTGATTTCATCGCGGATGACACACTGTACATGATGTTCAGGCAGGGTGTCTACAGGGTTTTTGGCTGTTTTGAAGGACCAAAGATCTGCGGGATGATATCTGTCAGAAGCGGGAACCATATTTCTCTCCTGTTTGTGGATGAAAAGAGCCAGCGTCAGGGGATTGGCGCGAACCTCATGCGATATCTCTGTGACTGTCTTGTGGAAGAAGGACAGAGCCGTGTAACGGTAAATTCATCACCGTATGCAGTAGGCTTTTATCACAGGATGGGCTTCACGGATACGGATGAAGTCCAGTATTCACAGGGGATCTCATTTACTCCCATGGAATTTATCCTGTAAAAAACGCAGCACATTAGAAAGGCAGAGTATGAATATACTTATTTGTGATGATGATAAGGAAATAGTAGAGGCGGTAGACATTTATCTCTCTCAGGAAGGATATCATGTCTACAAGGCATATGACGGACAGGAAGCTCTGGATGTCATCGCCGCTAACGAGATACAGCTTCTTATCATTGACGTTATGATGCCGAGAATGGATGGAATACACGCTGTTCTCGAGCTTAGAAAAAATAGTTCTATCCCGGTTATTTTCCTGTCAGCAAAGACAGAAGATTCCGACAAGATCCTCGGACTTAATGTGGGAGCGGACGATTATCTCTCCAAACCCTTTAATCCGCTGGAGCTGGTGGCAAGAGTAAAGAGCCAGCTTCGACGCTATACAAAGCTTGGAACCATCGCCGAAGAGGAGAGCAGCAATGTTTACTCCGCAGGCGGACTTTGCATCAATGATGATGATAAGTCGGTTGAAGTAGACGGCGAGAAAGTAAGACTTACTCCTATCGAGTACAACATCCTTCTCCTGCTCGTTAAAAATGCAGGAAAGGTTTTCTCCATCGATCAGATCTACCAGAGCATCTGGAACGAAGATGCCATTGGAGCTGATAACACAGTAGCAGTGCATATCCGGCACATTCGTGAAAAGATCGAGATCAACCCGAAAGAGCCGAGATATCTGAAAGTAGTCTGGGGCGTAGGATACAAGATTGAAAAGCAGAATTAAAAAAAGAAATCTGTTTATAGACAGCCGAAAGGCGATACTTATCCTGTGCGGAGAGCTTTTTGTAGTGGCGGCAGCCCTGATTCTTACCGTGCTGGCTCTGTCTCTGAGCCGCGTGGAAGGTCAGGATATGACCGTCGTTTTGCAGAGCACGGAATTTGAACGATCCGAAGTATTCAAAAATCTGGTGCAGGAACGGCTGGACGATATAGTAAAAAACAGCCGGTTAAAGAGTAATTTTGAAAGAAACGGCAAGTTTTACGGGAGAAAGATCGTAGACCTTGCAGAATACATAAATGAGGGAAAGATCTCCGGAAAGCAGAAAAACAGTGTCGGCTATTATCTGGAGGATCTGATCCGCTGGAGCCGTAAGGGTCTGGTTTATAAATATCTGGACGATGACGTTGTAAGCGCGGAATCTGACATGCCGAAGTCCTATGAAAAGGGAAATCTCGTGATCGACGGTGACGAGATCGATCTGAAGGAAGAATATTATCCTGCGAGAGGACGGGCGCTTTTCGATTACGTGAACAGCAGCTATAACCGCTCGGATCTCCTGAACCTGCTGGAGGCATCTCTTTTAAAGATCGGTGAAGACGAGCAGGATTATCGCGAGCTTTCAACAGAGCTTAAGGGAAGTAAGACAAATGTCCGATTTTTTATAGAGGACTATGCGGATAAAAATACGTATTCAAATGTAGACAAGGAAGAATTTAAGGAAAATGACACCATAAGGACTTATGGCAGATATCTGATCCTTGATTCCAGATCTCTTGAATACGAGAGCAATATGCGTGTTACAGACGCATATTTATACAATCTGATAACGAAATTCTCGGAGGATTTTGACGGGAATTATTACATAGAGTTTGGTATAGATACCGATTATCCGGTAGTCGATTCCTTCAGCGCGGCCCGGGATCAGTACTATGAGTATAGACCGAGGATTCAGGCGAGTGTCATGGCAGCGGGATTTTTACTGCTGCTGACGCTTGGGGTTCTGGTGCTCCTTACCGTAACCGCAGGAAAAGAAACTGCGGACCCCGATGAAGAGATAAAGCTCCTGGGCTTTGACAGGATAAAGACTGAGATCGCGGGACTCTTTTTCGGTTCTGTGGTGCTCTTTGGAAGCAAGTACCTGATACAGAAGGTATATGAGTACAGAAATATACCGGAGCTGTCTGTAGCCGTAGCAGGCGTCGGAACAGCTCTCATAATGCTGGTATTTATCATGGGTTTCCTGAGCCTTGTAAGGCGGGTTAAGGCGGGCACACTCTACGAGGACAGCTTCCTTAACTGGTTCCTCTTAAAGTGCAGATATATCTCGGAAACAGGTACCATCATGCAGAACGGTACGCTGATCCTTATCGAAATATTTGCTGTGTTCACGCTTTTTGTTGGAATGAATGCAGCCCTTGTTTACAGGGCATTTGAAACAGAGGAACTTATCTGGTGGATAATCCTTTTCATCCTTGATGTGATCATCGTGATCTATTTCATGAATCACGCGATGCAGAGGAAGAGGATACTTCACGGTGTGCAGGAAATGAGCGAAGGTCATCTGGAAGACGGTATCGATGATTCATGGATGACTGCTGATAACGCACAGCTTGCCCGCGCTATTAATACTATGAGTGTCGGACTGAAGAAAGCACTGAAGTCCAGCATAAAGACTGAGAAACTCCGTGCGGACCTTATCACAAACGTGTCTCACGATATCAAGACTCCGCTCACGAGCATTATAAATTACGTAGATCTCTTAAAGAGGCTCAATCTCAAGGAACCTGAGGCACAGGAGTACTTAAGGATACTTGAGCAGAAGTCATCAAGGCTCAAGACTCTTACCGAGGATCTCGTAGAGGCGTCAAAGATCGAGTCAGGAAATATCAGTCTCGAAATGACAAAGCTCGGCTTTGGAATGATCGTATCTCAGATGGAAGGCGAGATTTACGAGAGATTTGAAGCATCAGGGCTTGAGCTCGTGACTACGCTCCCGAATAAGGAGCTCTATATCAGCGCGGATGGACGCCGTTTATTCCGCGTGCTTGATAATATTTATAATAATGTTGCAAAGTATGCTATGCCTGATACGAGAGTTTACGCTGATCTCAAGGAAGATGACGGAAAGGCTGTTTTCTCCTTAAAGAATATCTCAAAACAGGCGCTTAATATCGATGCATCAGAACTTACAGAGAGATTTATCAGAGGCGACGTCAGCCGGTCTACAGAAGGGTCTGGACTGGGACTTTCCATTGCGGAAAATCTGACCAAGCTTCAGGGTGGTGATTTTCGTATATATCTTGATGGAGATCTTTTCAAAGTTACTATCTCATTCGATCTCTATCGCGAACCGGAAACAGAGGGTGACACGGGTAATGAAAAGGCCTGAATCAGTTATACGATAAAGGGATTTACTGAGGGGTAATCTATGGAGGAGTTTGTTTCTGCCGGAGATATCTGTAAAATGATAATATCGGCACTTAGCATGAGTGACAGGCGACTGATCACTCATGGTATTCGTGTTGGCTACATCGTGTCAAAAATGCTTGAAATAAGGGGAAAGTACGAAGCGTATGAACTGGCTGAGTACTCTTTTCTTGCTGCCATCCACGATATAGGTGCGTTCAAGGTCGAAGCCGGCAAAGATATGCTGGCTTTTGATGTTGCGCACCCGATGCCTCACTCCATCTACGGATATCTCTTCATGAAGCATGTTTCCCCCATCGGGGATCGTTCAAAAGTATTTCTCTATAGTCATGTCGATTATCAGAAACTTGCAAATGTCCAGTTTGAAGGGCGGGAAGTTGCTGAGTTTATACATGCCGCCGGAAGATTCGATATTTTCCACAATTCACTTGGTGACAAGTTCAAGTCTGCGCAGCTCCGTCAATACGAAAAAAAGAAGTTTTCCAGGATGACCCTTGATATCCTGGATCTAGCCATAAAAAAATACGATATCCTTGAGAAATTCAGCGAAGGCGAAGAAGCATACAGACCGGAGCTGGAGGATGTATTTAATAATGTTATCTGGTCTGATGATGAAAAGATACAGTACCTAAAGATGCTGGTTTATATATCCGGCTTCATGGATCCGTCCCGGGTTGTGAGTACTGTTGCATCCATGATAATCGCAGAGGAAGTCGCAAGAACGATAGGCGGTTTCACCGAGGATGAGATGGAGTTTCTGTATTACGGAGCGCTGCTCCATGACTTTGGAATGGCATCTGTTTCAAAAAGCATAGTGGAAGCAGACCGTAAGCTCACGGAAGAAGAGCAGAAGCTCTTTTACAGGCACGTGCTCCTTGCGGAGTATATATTAAAGCAGTTTATGGAGCCTGAGATCGTGAGTATCGTAAGCACGCATCATGAGAGGCTTGACGGTACAGGCTTCCCGAACCATCTGGATGCGACCCAGACAAATATGCTGGAAAAGATCATGCAGCTCGCAGACACAGCAAGTGATCTCACCTGTGACAGACCTTACCGCAAAGCAAAGAAAAAAGAAGCAGTAATAAACATCATAACGGATCAGCTGAACCACAATAAATTTAACCGAAAAGTGGTAATGGCGTTTTTTAATAATTATGATGAGATAATGGCAAAGGTAGAAGTAAAGAAGAAAGAAACCATTGAAATGTTCGACAAGCTGGAAGATCAGTATGAGAAGGTAAAACTCATGCTTATGCCTAATGGGAATTGACATTTGCCGGGACTGCCTATATAATCTCTAAGGTATCGGGCCCGGTTCTGAGTATCGTCCAGGCTCCGGTCCCACGCAATGGAAATCTGTGAACCGTGTCAGGTCAGGAATGAAGCAGCACTAAGCAGAACCTTTCATGTGACGTGGGGGCTCCGGGGTCTGGACGATAGACAGAGCCGGGTTCGTTGTTTTATGTAACTATTTTGGAACTTGGGGAAGTTTCGGTTACAAAAAGGGGAAGGGTTATGAACAGAATATTGGACAGAGTTCGCAGGATCGCGCTGCTATGCAGTGTGGTCCTTTTGGCAAATCTGATATTTCCGTTGGGAGCGAAAGGGGCTCCTGCGGATTTTTCCAAAAAGACAGCGAGACTCACCGCAAAAACGCTGATGCTGAACGGAAGCCGTGAGTCTGACACCGCGGAGACTTACGTGGTCTTTAACGTGAGCGGTGATTATGCGCTGGAAGGACTCCCTGCGTCGAGTGATGATGTAAGGATCACGCAGGACAAAATTTTGTCATTTAACGGCCTTCCGGCAGTTCGTTTGATGGTGTCTGCGGATAATAATTCCGGCAAGGGCGCACATATCTACACTATTACCCCTATTGAAAGAAACAGCGGAGATAAATTGAATCCGCTGAAATTAAGAGTTAAAATTGTAAAGAAATATGCACCTGTGGGATTTCAGAAGAAGGTGATATACCTTAATAAAAACACCAGGGGCGAGTTTGCGCTCAATTCTCCCACACTTTCAGGTGCAGTCATAATGCCTCTTAATTCTGAAAAATATAAGCCGGTCATCCCATCAGGAGTGCATGTGTCTCTCGATAATGAGAACACGGTGCGGGTATCCCTTGGAAATACCAAAGTTACTACTGCAAAAGGGAAGACAAAGGACGTTAAAAGTTTTAGAATTAAACTTTGGATCGGTTATGCTGACTATGAGGATTTTAAGGCGGTTCCGAAGACTTTTACCGTGAAGGTCGCGGAGGGAAGTCCCGGAGTCAAGCTCATAAAAAAGGCAGGAAGCCGTATAGATCTGTCTCAGCGTGAAGCAACATCTCTTCATTATGTCCCAGGTGTGTTAAATAGCGGATACGTAGTGAGAAACGTGGAGTTAGCTGATTCCATGAGTGATAAGTTTACGCTCAGAACAGTGTCTGATCCCGATAGTGAAGCCATAACGGATATTTATATATCTGCAAAAAAAGGTACGAAGATCGGCCTCGGAAGTCAGAGCGCAGGCTTAAAGCTCACGCTTCAGGAGCCGAGACAGGATGCAGAGACTTTTGAAAAAACTGCAAACGTAAGATTTGCCGTGAAGTCAACAAAGCTCACTCTTAAGGCAGTTGACGGGAAAAAGTTAAGCATTTCGCAAAGTATATCCGATGATAAAGGTGTATCTTATAAAGAGGTCATGGTCACAGGGAACAGTTATGCTCAGATAGACCCGTCTTCCATAGAAGAGATCGCATCTGATAAGCTTCCGAAGGGGGCAGTGAACGCTGAATGGGAAGTATACGGATCCGGTCAGGCTGCACGCATAACGTTTACGATAGATAAAAAGAAATTAACGGAAGGAAAGTCCTACAAGCTGAAATACAAAGTTCGTGCGGTGGGGGCACCTTCAAATAAATATACGATCATGAACTTCGTATTGAAAAATTAAGTCAGGAAGGGTTTTGTTTTTTATGTTAAAGCGATTCAGAAGAGTGATGGCAGTGATGCTGGCGGCTTCGATGGTCATGGCATCCCACCCAATTTCAACATTTGCACAGGGAATATCAGATACTGCCATATCGGAAGAGTCTTCTGAAAGTAGTTCTGCGGAAAAGGGACATTCTGAAGAAGAGGCTTCTTCTACTGAGAGTGCGGAAGCATCTGAGACAGGCGATAAGGAGACACCCCAGTACAACGATATAGGGGAGCCGCTTGATGAGAAGCCGGATGGAAACGGCTCTGCACCTGTGGATGATGAAAGTGAAGACGGCGGAGAAGATAGTCAGGAAGGCAGTGACGACAAGGATGGCGCGGTGTCCGACAATAAGCCGTCAGATGGAGAAGACAGCGATTCGGAGGATTCTGTATCGGATAATAGCGGTATTGTTGACGCGGATACAGTAAGTGACGATGCTGTAGTGGATGCAGAGGCATCTGAAAGCGTATCAGGCGATACTGTGTCTGATGACGGACTCGAAGGCATCGGAGGAAATATCGAGGCGACTTTTGATTTCTCGGATGACTATGAGATAAGCAGTACAGAGGACCTTCCGAAGGCGTATTCATCTGTGGATGCAGGAATAGTCTTGGATCCGCCTGCAACGGGAAGTGCGGCAAACTGCTGGGCAAATACGGCAGCGGGACTTGCTGAGACATCTATGCTGAAAAATAATGGATCATTAAATGCGAGCGTTGATAGATATGATCCAATGCAGGTCGTTCGTAATTTCTTTAATCTGTACAGAACAGACCGTGCCGGACTTACATATTTTTCTGATATCAAGGCAGATGAAAAGCGATTCCGAGACGTAAATATCCTTAGTGTGAACGGGACTGTTAATGTCGATGATGACAGCGCTGCTCTTAGTCAGGCACGAGGCAACCTTGCGTGGACTACCTTTGAGCTAGCGAGATGGCAGGGAATAAAGGAAAATAACGCGGATTTTGGAGATAAAGATGATCTTCAGGAATTTGATGAAGTCGATACAGCAGCTTTTTTGAAAAATGCTTACTGGGTTCCGAATAGTGATAAGGTATCTATCAAGAAACTTATAAAGCAGGAAGGATCAGTCGGTTTACAGATTTATCTAAATGCAAGTGATGATTCGAAAGTATCGGGAACAGCACCGGACGGATATGGATGCAGATATTTCGATAACTCTGTAAAGTCTCCGAATTACACTGTTCAGCTTGTTGGCTGGGATGATAATTTCAGTAAAAATAATTTTACGAAAAAGCCCGGCTCTGACGGCGCGTTCCTTGCTAAGAGCCCCTATGAACAGTCTGCGGAGCTTGGAGGCAAGTATTTCTGGATATCCTATGCAGATGCAGCTTTCCAGTATAAGGATTCAGCCAGAATTGCGGTAGCCTATGATTTCACAACTCATGATACGTCAACATACTTCCAATATGGCTACGATGGATCAAATGGTGATTCGACTTATTCGACAAAGCGTGTTTATACAGTATTTACAGCCGGTGAAGCAGGACAGCAGGGCGGAGGTTCTGATAAAGCGGAAGCTCTCAAGGCTGTAGGAGTCGGTGTTGCAGATGCAGGTACTTATGAGATAGGTGTTTATTACTACGACAGTAATGCCACATACTTAAATCAGTATGCAATCGAGACACAGACAGTAAAGATTCCATATACAGGTTTTCACACGATAGAACTGGATCGTCCCGTTCTTTTGCTAAAGGGTGACCGAGTTGCCATAAGTGTTAAGAGAACGGATGGAAATGCTTTCAGGGCTTTTGTAGATAAGAAATATACCTCGAAGATTACTTCTTCTAATACATCTACTACGCAAATAACCTTTAATCCATATGCAGTATATGGAGAAAGCTATTTTAACAATCCGTCTACAGGAAAGCTTATAAGTGGAAACTGGGCACTGAAATCCGACATAGATCCGGATCAGGCAGAAGGAACGCCTACTAAGAGTACTGAAAAGAAGGGCGCTAAATATTATGTAAGGTATTATGAAAGAAACTATCATGAGGGAATGACGCCTCGTGTAAAGATGTACACGGAGCAGATCGACAGACCGTCTCTCATGGACCAGACACAGATCCAGATAGAACTTGCGAAGTACGTGTGGTACTACACAGGAAATAACATTAATCCTGCACCACGTGTAATGCTGAAAAACGGCGGTTATCTCGTAACACCGGATCACTACACCACAACTTATGTAAACCATAAAAATGCCGGCATCGGCGCAGTTGTTGTCCGTGGCGGTACAGTGGACAGCAGCGGTAACGTCACGAAATCGCCTGACGTATTCTCCGGAGAAATATCTGAGGAGTTCAAGATTGTTTCGACTCAGATAAATATCTCGAAGTGCAAGATCTACGGAGTGACCAATCAGGAATATGACGTAAGCGGTAACTATGCACAGGAAAATGTTATCGTCATGTACAGAGTCCCTGAGACAAAGCATTACGTGAAGCTAAAACAGGGTCTGGACTATACCGTAGGTTCTATCGAGATAGAGAATAAAAAGGGAACAAAGGCTACGATCCTTATCACAGGAACCGGTGCATTCAGAAATTCGTTGAAGAAAAAGTTCAAGATAATGAATGTTCCGAAGAAAGATAAGAATGGAAATGTAGTTGCCAGCAAAAAGGCATCAAAGATATCCATTTCAGATAAGTCATTTGATGTAACATTGATAAACAATGGAAATGTATGGGATACAGTTGAGAAGGTTCCGTATGATAAGAGCATTAAAAAGTACGAGCCAAAAGTTTTGGTATCCCGAAACGGCGTAAATCTGCAAGAGGGCACTGATTACAAGGTCACATATAAAAAGACGAAGAATCCGGGACTTGCTCAGGTAGTGATAAAAGGAAAAGGAAATTACACAGGCAAGAACATAGCATATTTCATAATAGAGCCTATGCGTATCACTACAGATGCAGTGATAAAGATGCCTTCGAAAGAGTATAAATACACCGGTAATGAATTGAAGCCGAAGCCGAGAGTAACTCTCTATGGCAAAGGTATTGCCGGAAGTAATCTCTACTGTCATTACAATAACAATACAGGATCGTCCAGCGGTACAGCGACCGCGCAGGTCATCGTATTTGGTAAAAATAAGTACATAGGTTATGTTGGATATACAACATTCAAGATAACCGCATCAACTACAACAACCAAGTAAATAAAAGCAAAAAAGGGCCGGGAGCGGCAATGCTCCCGGTCCTTTTACTGTAGACAGGTTTGATGAAGCATAAAATATAGGCGGAAAACAGGATTTCCTGATTCCGCCTATTTGGCTGTCTTATGTATTAAAGACTAATTATTCTTCCTCACCGTATGTGAATGTACCGTACTGTGAGTTTGTTGTAAGGAGTACTTCGCCCTCGAAGTTGTTTACACCAACGAGTTTAACAGTTCCGTCCTGCTTGCTGAACTCCTCGCAGTAAGCGCCGTAAGTAACCTTCTTTTCAGCCATGGACTTACCTGTTGCGCCAGTCTTCTTCGGAAGCTTAATGTTGATGAGCTTATCCTGGTATGTGTTGGATGCATCATCGCCTTCGCCCTCAGAGTTAAGGAAACGAAGTCTCATTTTAAGGTTCTTGATAGTGAAGCTCTTTGTCTTAAGCTTAAGGGAGCTGTAGATACCCTGTGAACCCTGAGCTGCGTTACCGGAAAGGCTTCTTCTAAGGATACCGAAGTCAAATCTGTAATCGTGATTTGAGTTACCCTTAAGGAGCTTCTGGATCTGCTTGATCTCCTCGCTTGTAAGACCGGACTTCTTCTTGTTGATGTTGAGCTTGAAGAGAAGGTAGCAGTTCTTGTACTTCGGATTCTCTGTAAGCTCGTTACCGCTTAAGTCCTTAGAAGCGTTCTTGGAGTTCTTGATGGAAAGGCTCTTGATACGAACGCCGTCTACTGCAGTGTAAGTGTTCTTTGTCTTATCGTACCAAACAAGTGCTGCGTCAGCAGATACAGACTTAGAAATGCCTGTTGTGCCGCCGACAGCCTTTGTAAGCTTACCGTTGGCCTTCTTGTAAACGCCGTCCCACTCACGTGTACGTGCATCGTACCAAGGATTGTGATCATAGTACTCATAGAAGAGCTGAAGCTCTCTGTCTCCATCCTTGATACCAAGATCGATGGAAGATACTGTAGCCTTACCGGGTACATAAGTTGTGCCGTAAACGTACTCTACAGGCTGCCAGATAAGGTTTGTACCGCTGATTGTGTAATCAGAGTATGAACGAAGGAACTTCGCAAAGTTTCCTGAAAGGGGCTTTAATGTGCTGGCAGATACAGTAACATTCTCATTTACGTCAATAAACTCTTCAACAGATGCTACTTCAGCAACAGAATCAGACTCTTCTTCTGTCTCCTCTG
Source organism: Lachnospiraceae bacterium (assembly GCA_900168235.1). Lineage (GTDB taxonomy): Bacteria > Bacillota > Clostridia > Lachnospirales > Lachnospiraceae > NK4A144. The sequence continues at coordinate 71,798 of FUZG01000011.1, forward strand.
CAACAGCCTCAGATGCAGCAGCCTCCTGCTCGGATACTGTCTCATCAACAGCATCAGCAACTTCTGTAGCAGACTCTTCTGTGGATTCAGCAACCTCAGATGAAGCCTCTTCAGCAGTTTCAGTTGTTTCCTGTGTAGCTTCCTCGATAGCAGTAGCATTCTCAGATGTAGTATCAGCGAATGCAACTGTGTTCATTGTGAGTGCCAGTGAAGCGGCAAGCACAAGAGAAAGCACCTTTTTCCAGTCTCTTCTCAATTTAATTTACCTCACTCTCTTTGTAGATATAATTTTTCTTTTCTGCAACACTGCATTTTATAAGCGTTACAGTAAAAAGTGCGCTGCAGAAAAATCATGTGGAACTAAACCCCATGTCGTGCAACATACTAACATCAAAATATGAAAACGTGAAGGACAAAAAACTGATTTTTACAGTTTTTTAACAAATATAAACACGAGTTTATTTTTGATGTCAATATAGTCTATTATCAACAAAAAATTGTAAAAAGGCAAGGTCTAAAGGCTTAAAAAAGCTTAAGGAAACCAAGTAAATACCGAGGATTCCTTAAGCTTTAAACAAAATTAAGAATTATGATGATTATTTTCGGGTGGTGCATCCTTCTATAAAGGAAACAGGAAGATCGGTAGCACTTTCTGAGCGTCCTGTTTCGATGAGATCAAGGAGCATCTTTATACCTGTACGGGCGATGTCTTCAACAGGCTGACGGATACTGGACACAAGGGGCAGTCCTGAACCGCTTATGGGCACGCCGTCGAAACCGATGATCTGAACATCCTCCGGGACTTTTATGCCGCGGGACTGCAATTCCCTCATAAAAAGCCAGGCCACGTGATCTGAGCTTGTAAAAATACCATCATATATAAAGTGACCATCTTTCATATTATTATCTATGGTAGTTTTTATGAGCTCGCTGTATGCATCAGATGATGCCACCATGAATCCTGTGTCTACCTGGTTGTAGTCCATGTAGCTCAATATATTATAGGAAATCTTATTCTGCGTGCAGTAGTCACGGAAACCGTCAATTCTGTGAATCGGTTCACAGTCATAATCTGCTCCTGTCCAGAAACAGAGGAGCTTTTTGCTGCCTTTTTCGTGAAGGATCCTGGCTGCCATGACACCGCCTGTATAGTTGTCGCTGGATACGCAGGGGGTCTCGTGACCGAAGTGTCTGTCGAAAGATACGATAGGCATATTTTCAGTAAGGATCGGATCTATTCTTGAATAGGTAACGCCGAAAATACCGTCAACACGGCTGTTTTTTGCCATCTCAAGGTAGTGACGTATCTTATTGGTATCATTTCGTGAGATACAGATCAGCATGCGCTTTCCGTGCTTTGCCAGTTCCTGCTCAATGGTGTCCAGCATGGGCGGGAAAAGCGGGTTCAGGAGAGTCGGCACTATGACTGCGATGTCATTAGTCTGCTGAGCCTTCAGTCCTCTGGCGTTCAGATTCACATGATAATTCAGTTTTCTGATGGACGCCTCTACGCGTTCACGGTAGTTGTCACTTACGTGGATGCCGTTTATTACTTTTGAAGCAGTTCCGAGTGAAACACCGGCGTCCTTTGCAACATCTTTTATGGTTGCCAAAGGGAGACTCCTTTCAGTTTTATAAAAAACAGTTGAAACGTTATATGATACAAGGATTGATTTTAGCATGAAGCACAAAGAATATACAATGACAAAATAGTACCATTAGGCACTAAAAAAGGTACAAATACGGGGTTTACATATGGAAAAAAGTGTGTTAGCCTTATCTCCATCTGATTTTTAACAAACGGATTTTTATAGCTGAAATATGAAACGTTTCAAAACTAGTACGATTTCACGCTTGAAAAGAAAGGAAAGATTTAAATGAACTCTGTATACACAAAGATCGCAGGAGCTGCATCTGACGCAGCTGCAACACTTGAGGCTCTTAACAACTGGACAGCACCTGCTGTACCGGAGAACATCCCTCACGGTGATATGCCGGGCGACAAGATCGAGATCGGCGAAGACCACATCAAGAAGGCTGGCGTGATCTTCCCTGAGCTTGCAAAGGAGCTCGTACCTGTTCTTAAGGCTAATCCGTATCAGCGTGCAGTTATCGCTGTTTGCGGTGGTTCAGGTGTAGGTAAGTCTGAAATCGCTTCCGTTCTTTCATATATGCTTGGTGAGGAAGGCGTAAAGGCATACATCCTTTCAGGAGATAACTATCCTCATCGTATTCCGAAGTACAACGATGCTGAGAGACTTCACATCTTCCGTGAGAGCGCTATCCGCGGTATGGTAGATGCTGGTGACTTCACAGCAGAGAGATTTGCAGAGATCCAGAAGTGGCAGCAGGAAGATACTGATGCAGATAAGTCTCACGCAGCTGAGAATGCATGGTTTGGTTCTTACCTTGAGGCTGGCCGCAAGGGTCTCGACGCTTACCTTGGTACAGAGAACGAGACGGACTTTGATGAAGTTTCCGCTATCATCGATGCATTCAAGAGCGGTGCTGACAAGATCTGGCTTCGTCGCATGGGCCGTGATGAGAGCGCTCTGTGGTATGAGAACGTTGATTTCTCTGAGAAGCAGGTTCTTATCATCGAGTGGACACATGGTAATAACGACTGCCTGAAGGGTGTTGACGTACCGGTTCTCCTTAACAGCACACCGGAGGAGACACTTGCTCACCGTCGTGCAAGAAATCGTGACGGCAAGACTGACAGCGCATTCACAACAATGGTACTTGAGATCGAGCAGGCAAAGCTTGCTTCACAGGCTCACAAGGCAAAGATCATCTGCGCAAAGAGCGGTGAGCTTCTCAGCCAGGAAGAGTATCAGAACCTCATGAAAGGACAGAATTGATCATGGCAAAGAATTATACAGATAACGGACCTATGCTCAATGCTTATCCGGACAGCATGGGCGGAAGACTTGATGATGTTGTAACACTTCTTGAGAAGGAAGAGCTGAAGGACGTATTCCAGTCCTTCTACATCCTTCCCAGCATCTTCAATACAGATCTGGACAGAGGTTTCTCTGTTATTGATTATTCTATCAACCGTGAGATGGCTGAGAAGGAAGATCTCGACCGTCTTCGTGCACTGGGAATGAACCTGAAGCTTGACTTCATCCTGAACCACGCTTCCGTTCTTTCTCCCCAGTTCCAGGATCTCCTGAAGAACGGTGAGAAGTCAAAGTATGCTGACTTCTTCATCAACTGGAACAAGTTCTGGGAAGGCTGCGGCGAGATGACTCCCGAGGGATACATCCAGCCGGAAGACAAGTACATTAAGGACATGTTCTTCCGTAAGCCGGGTCTCCCGATCCTTATGGTTCGTATGCCGGATGGAAAGGACGTTCCGTACTGGAATACTTTCTATCAGGAAGTTAAGTATATGAGACCGGATGCTATTGACCTTGTTGGCGCAACAGGAATCCAGTACCTTACTGCTGAGAAGCTTGCTGCAAAGGTTAATGCTGCCCTTGACGAAGGAAAGACTCCGGCTGAGATCGACTTCACAGGCTACGAAGACTGCAAGGATGCTGTAATCGACTACCTTGAGTCTCATAGAAAGTACCTTGGCCAGATGGATCTTAACATCAAGTCCCCTCTGGTTTGGGAGCACTATGAGAATACTCTCAAGGCTCTGTCTGAGTACGGCGCAAAGATCGTTCGTCTGGATGCTTTTGCTTACGCTCCGAAGGAGCCGGGCAAGAAGAACTTCCTGAACGAGCCTGATACATGGGATGTTCTGGAGAAGGTTAGACAGCTTGCTGATAAGTACGGCGTAACTCTTCTTCCTGAGATCCATGCAAGCTACGGTGAGGGTACATATGAGACTGTTGCCAAGGCTGGATATATGACATACGACTTCTTCCTTCCGGGACTTCTTATCGATGCTATGGAGAAGAAGAGCGGTAAGGATCTTGCTCGTTGGGCGCAGGAAGTTGTTGATAAGAAGATCCGTACAGTCAACATGCTTGGCTGCCACGACGGTATCCCGCTTCTTGACCTTAAGGGACTTCTTCCTGAGGAGGAGATCCAGAACCTTATCAAAACTACTGTTGATCGCGGTGGTCTTGTTAAGGATCTTCACGGCAAGAAGAATATGTACTATCAGGTTAATGCAACATATTACAGCGCACTTGGTGATGATGATCAGAAGATGCTCCTCGCTCGTGCGATCCAGATGTTCATGCCTGGTAAGCCTCAGGTTTGGTACCTTGACCTCTTTGCAGGAAAGAATGACCACGAGGCAGTTAAGCGCGCAGGCGCAGCAGGTCATAAGGAGATCAATCGTACAAACCTTTCTCCTGCAGACATGGCTGAGAGACTTACATGGCCTGTTGTTCAGAAGCAGCTTGAGCTTCTTCGTTTCCGTAATACAAATCCGGCATTCGGATTTGATGCTGAGTTCAACGTAAATGTTGACGGCACAAAGATGGAAATGACATGGAAGAACAATGGTCATACAGCTACTTTGAAGGCTGATTTTACTGATTACAGCTACTCTATCGAAGAGGCTTGATCAGTTCTGAGATCAAATGAATTGTTGTTTTTTGTAGGCTTTAATTGGTTTAGGAAAAAGAACGTTCAGATAAATACCATAAGATAAATAACGAAACGGAAAAAGCTGTTGTACTGAGAAATTGGTACAGCAGCTTTTTTCTATGTAAATGCATTGTGTACAAAATACTGTATATTGCACTAAAAATATGCCTAAAACAGGTCCTATATTAAAAAAACAAGAAAATCTTAATGAATAAAATGCTAATCTCAAATATCTACAAACAAGAGGGGATTATTATAACTAGTGTAGCTTACATTAGATAAGAACTTGTTTATGACAGAGGTGCAAATATATGGATACTATTACATGGGACGAGAGTGCGATCAAGAATTATTTTGATGAATGCACAAACAGATATGAAGGATATTATACACGGATAACAGAGTTAGAGCAGGCTTTTAGGATATTTATAAATGATGAGACTCATACGGGTGAAGAAGCCGACAGTGCTCGTCAGTATGTCAGGGATGTGCAGATACCTATGCTGAATGAGATGGCTCGTGCGATACGTCTGCTCCAGACAAAGCAGGGTGAGCTATTGTCAAATTTTGATATGGAAGTTGATGCAGCGAATAACACTATTGACGAAGAGGCAAAACTTACGAGTGTGATCACAGATTTTTCTGCCTATCTGTCTTCATTTAAGACTGTTTCAGCGGAGATAAAGGCTGCTGCAGTGGCACTTAACAGCACATGTACATTGGGAGGTATGTTCAGTTTTATTGTTCCCAATGCATCAATGTCCGTAAGTTCCTTTGAAAAATTGACTGATGAAAGCGGTAGCAGCGGTCTGGTTCCGAAACATAAAAAGAATTTTATAAATTATGATGAAGCACATAAAAATGATGTGGATGATAACAGCGAGTTCGGTATCCTTGTAAAGATGATACGCACAAATATCGCCCGCATTAATAAAGCTGCGGATGGCGCCGATCTTGCAACAGTGATAAAAGACTATTCCCATAATACACTTCTTCAGGAGCAGATCATAAAGCCTGAGGACGTTCTTAATGAAGAACAGATGAAGGATTATGAGGAATATGTAGATAAGCTCGATAAGTATCTGAGGGGAGAGGGCACGAGATGCAGTGTATTTGGAAGTGACCCTGTAAATATGACGGAGGGAAACTATATCGCGCATAAGATGGATATCCGGATCGGCGGAGCATACCCGTTGGAATTTGCACGTTTTTATAATGCGATGTCTGATCATAAGGGAATCTTTGGAAGGGGCTGGACACATAGTTTTGATCAGCATCTGACATTTGAAGAGAAGGAAAACAGGACGGTTTCCGTAACGGTGCACAGATATGACGGAAGTGAGCATCTGTACCGGATGGATAAAGAGGGAAATATAAGTCCTGAGCTTCACGGAGAAAAGGGCACCTTAAAGAAATTTGGAAATAGTTTTGTCATTACATTTCAAAATGGCACAAAGGAAAAGTACGGAAAAGACGGATGGCTTAAGGAGATGTCAGCACCGGCAGGCGGTGGTGTAAAGATCAAGAGAGATCCTGAGCATCCGGAGAGAATCCTTGAAGCTTCTACTTTATTCGGTGCGACGCTTAAGTTTTCATATGATGAAAACGGTATGCTGACAAAGGTCGAGGATCATACAGGTCGTGAAGTATCATATAAATACAGCGATGGTGAGCTTTCTGAGGTTTGCGGACTTAGCGGAAGCGTTCGCCGGATTTCATATGATGATGCGAAACGTGTTGCCGAACTCAGTCGCGATGAGAAGGCACCTGTTTTAAGAAACAGGTATGCTGAGGATGGCAGGATCATAGAACAGCACTATGCAGATGGCAACATGGTGACATTTAACTATGATGATGAAAAGAAAGAAACTGTCTACACCGAGCAGAACGGAAATGTGATCCGCTATGTCAGAGATGAAAAGAGACGACATATCGCAACCATCTATTCCGATGGAGAGGAGTATTTCGGATATGATGACAGGAATAACCGTATCTCATATACAGATAAAAGAGGATTCACGACCAGATATACATACGATAATGCCGGCCGCGTGACGAGTATTACAAATCCGCTCGGTGAGCGCACAACGGTTACTTATGATGCTACAGGACGTCCTTTCTCATTAAAAAAACCGGATGGAAGAAAGTGGAAGTTTGTCCATGATAAAAATGGCTGTCTGCTTGAACGAACAGATCCGAAGGGAAATGTGACTCGTTTTGAGTATGACCTTTTGGGTGAATGTACTGCTGTATTTTATCCTGACGGAACAGAAAAAAGGATGACTTACACAAAGGGCAACCTCACATGTGTGACGCTTCAGAACGATGAAAAAGAATATATTGAGTACGACAGCCTTAACCGTCCGGTGAAAAAGACGGACGAAAAGGGCAATTTTGTGACCCGTACATATGATGACGATGACAGAGTCGTTTCCGAAACAGACGCGAGAGGCTTTACTGTTCGTATTTTTTATGATGCGGCAGGGCATATCACTGAGAAATTATATCAGGACGGAACTTCTGAAAAATGGGATTACGATCCAATGGGAAGAATTATCCGTTCTGTTGATCGTGAGGGAAAGACCATAGAGCGCGGACTGGACGTGAAGGGAAATGTGATCCGTGTAGATAAATCGGACGGTGTAGGTGTTTCCTATGAAAGAGATCTGCTTTCAAGGGTTATCCGCACAGTCACAGATGATAAACATGTGATGATGTACGCGTATGATCCTAACGGAAATCAGATAGGCGTGAGTACAGACGGCGTTGTACGTGTTAATAAATATGATCCTCTTAATCGTGTTATCGCATCAAGAGATGCTTCCGGAAATATCACTGAAACCGTTTATAACGCAGACGGTCAGATTGTTGAAAAGCGTAGAAACGGTGAGGTTTACATAAGATATGAGTATGACGAAAACGGAAATAAAACTTTAGAATGGTCTGCTAAATCCGGTACTGAAAAGTGGGAATATGACTGCATGAACCGTGTCATAAGGAATGAAAAGGCTGGAGAAAGCGTGATCTCATATGAATATGATTCCATGGGACACGTGTCAAAGATCACCGATCCGAACGGAAAAATAACTGAGTATGTAAATGATGCAGAAGGTCACGTGCTGGAGATCACAGACGAGCTTGATAACCATACAAAATATGAGTACGATCCCTGCGGCGAGCTCACAGCTATCATGCGTATCGGGAATGGTGAGACGCAGACTACCCGTTATACAAGAGATATTCAGGGAAGAGTCACAGGCATAATCGATGCAGAGGGAAATTCGGTTAGTTACGTTCTTGATGCGAAGGGCAGGATTGCAGAAGAAACAGACAGCAAGGGCCGCGTGACACGCTTTAGCTATGATGAAAATGATCGACCGGAGTCCGTTATTTATCATGATGACAGGGAAGTAAGATTTGAATATGACGGGGAAAAGCTTTCAAAGATATCAGACTGGACCGGAGAGACACAATTTAACTATACCGAACCCGGAAAGGTTGAGATCGCTTACCCTGACGGGAATACAGTAGGCCTCAGATTCAATAGTTCTGACAGGACAAAGACTGTGACTTATCCGGACGGACGGGAAGTTGTCTATAAATATGACAACATGAAGCGTCTTGAAAAAATCCTATGCGGTGAGCAGGAAATTTCTTATAAGTATGACGTAGCAGGAAAGGTCAGTGACAAGTGCGGTAATGACGGCGTGAGCACGAAGTATTTATATGATGAGAAGGGGCGTCTGAGCAGGCTCACACACTCTGATGAAGCAGGGGTTCTGGATGAATTTGTCTATAAGTATGACAAAAAGGGCAACTGCATCACAGTTGAGAAAAATAGACGGGATGAACCGCAGGACTCCGGAGTATTTAATTATGAATATGATGCACTTGGCAGAGTTTCAGAGGTCAGAAACAGCGATACGCTCATAAGGAAATACGAATACGATCCGTTCGGAAACAGGAAACGTCTCATAAAATACAATGCTGACGGTGAAGAGCAGACCGTAGATTATTCATACAATTTACTGAACCAGCTGGTGAAAAAATCTGCATGCGGAGAATCTGAGGAATATCGTTATGATGACAGAGGAAATCTGACAGAGGTTGTGCAGAATGGAGAATTAAAAAGAAGTTTTTCGTATGATTCTGCGAATATGCTGAGCAGTATCGTTGAGGATGGCCATGAATGCCATTATGAGTATAACGGTCTGAGACAGAGAGTATCCGGTCAGGATGAGAATGGATGTACCACATATGTGCCTGACCTTATCGAAAACAGAAATCGACCGCTTATAAAGAAAACAGAAAATGAGGCGTTTTCATTTGTATGGAATGGCGGAGATCTGGTATCTGAGATCAATTCCGGTGAAGATGAAAGGTATTTCAGGTGTCTTTCCGACAGGAACGGAAGCATTGTCAGGGAAGTTGATAATGCAGGGGAAACGATAGAAAAACTCGGATATGACGAATTCGGTAATGAAATAGGAACGGAGAAAACCGGACACAGGAGCACATTTGGATATGCCGGCTATATGAGAGATGGAGCAGGCGATGTGGTGATCGCCGGAATTCGTGCATATATCCCTTCTGCTGCACGATTTTTATCAAAGGATCCCGTGGCGGGCGTCACTGTGAAACCTGATTCGCAGAATCCTTATGTTTACTGCTTCAATTCACCATTAAACTGGAAAGATCCGACAGGACGTACACCGAATCCGGTAACAGCTGCGTTGAATGACCTTGAGGAGGATTTTAATAATGCTCTGGAAGAAGGAAAGAAAGTGGTCGATGACGCGGGAAAAGCAGTTTCCGATGGATTAAATGATGCCGGAGACTATCTGGAAGAACAGTGGACAGATTTTAAGAAGGCAGTATCGCCGGCGGTAGATGAGCTTGAAAAGGAAACGGATGAGCTTATAGATGGCGGAAAGAAAGTTATTGATAAAGCCGGAAAGGAGATAACTGAGGAGCTGAACGCTGCCGGGGAGTATTGGGAAGAGCAGTGGACAGATTTTAAGGAGACAGTTTCACCGGTAGTAGATGAGCTCAAAAATGAAACGGATGAGCTGATAGAGGACGGAAAAAAGGTCATTGATGACGCTAAAAAGGAGATATCCGAAGAGTTAGATGCTGCCGGAGATTATCTGAGCGAGAAGAAAGCAGAACTTGATGAAGAACTGCAAAAGCTTGGTAAAGAGATCGAGCAGGGATGGAATGAAACCTGTGAAAAGGCTAATGAATTGAAAATTGAGCTCGAAAAAGAACTGGCACAGCTTCAGAAGGATATAGAACAGGGCTGGAATGATACAGTTGACTGGTCCAAGCAGGCTGTCAAGGATATGAATGAAGAGCTTAAGAAAGAATGGGATGATCTCAAGAGCTGGGGAAATTTTTTGATCGGAAATGCTCATAAGATCATTTGGGGCCGCACTGACTCGGTTGTGAAAACGACATTGCCTGATGGCAGTGAATTTGAAGTAACTACATCGATCCAGGGAAGTAATACATTTGTAAAAAAATACAATCTGGATGGATCTGTAACAAATTCTATTTCTATGAAGGCAAACTGCACGGATCCGTTTATTGATAATACGAAATACACAGTTTCGTGGAAAGACGGCGATCCGAACTCGCTTAAAGTGTCTATCATGGACAATAAAAAGTGGGATATGAAAATGGACGGACTTGGTCAGGCAGATAAGATGGAAATAAACGGTATCACTTACTATGATGGTGTAACAACCAGCGTAGGTATAGAGTACGGTGCTGACGGACTGAAGTATGTAGTTAAATACAGCGGTGATATTTCAAAGATACCTGATGATCTGAAACCGTATGTGAAGATCGAGGCCGGATCTTCGTGGTCGGTAACAAAAACGTGGGATAATCATCCTGACGATTGGCTTTCTCAGTTTGAAATGGCAGTAGAAACAAAGAAAGCACAGATGATATATGATGCTGTATACGGAGAGCTTACGGGGCAAGGTCTGGTCCAGCTTCCGGAAGGTATAACGCTTCCCGGAAATATAGAGATACCTGAGGGAGCGCTTCGTGCGACGGAGTATGGATTGGCGATAGTAATAGTGGCAGTACTTTTTATGGCAATATATTGTCCTGAGGCTGCGTTTGTATGCGCTTGAGGAAAATGAAGGAAAATGTCTCGGAATCGATTGAAGAGAAAAAAGAAGTGGTCACTGAAACGAAAGATAAAGTGACAGAGCGTCTGGAAGAAGCAGAGAGAGCGGCGTTATTTGTTTTAGGCGGTGGAATTATAGCTGCGATAATATGGGTATTATTGTCAGGCGCTAAAGGAAATGTGTGCGGTGCAGCGGGGTGATGAATGATATGCATAAGATCAGTATGATTGCAATGATAGGTGCAGTCTGTCTGCTGGCAGGCTGTGCCTCTGAAGAAGTTGAATATAAGGACAGAGTCTGGTCCATGAGTGGGTCAATTAAAACCGGCACAGATAGCAGTGAGCAGAGCCAAACACAGAGTGCGAACGAAGAAGTGAGCGGTATAGCTGATATGGTGCAGAGTAATCTTCGTTGGTATGATTCTTTTGAGAAAGCAGTTGGAGATAAAGGCGGAATTCCTAAGGACGGTGCAGATAGTTATGATGGCTACAAAGATTTGAAGGAAAATATTATCTTTCAAAGCGAAAAAGATGGATTTGTGGATGTTTTTTTTAAGATTCCAATGGAAAGATGTAATAACAAGCCGGCACTGGGAATAATGACACTTAATAATAAAGATGACAAGTATTCGTCGCCATATGATGTGACGTGGGCTGGTTTTGGTGTAGAAGATTATAGCGGTGATATTTTAGATTATACAGCTGAACAATTTTGGGCAAATTATGTAGGTTATGATACTTGTTCAATACGTAATGGCGACCATTTATGGTATTGCGGGTGGCATGATCTTGATGAATTAAAACGGCTTCGGATAGCAGGCAATCCTGTTACAGAAATAGTTCCGATCACTTTTGAAGATGGAAAAACCTATTATTTTTGGTATTACAATAAGACCGATCTGAGAGAAGGCTTTAAGAATATTGATTTTTCCGGATTCACACTCAGAGAAATGGAAGAAGCTTTAGATCTGACGCTGGCAGATCAATAACTGTAATTTTAAGCATAGCAATATTTGAGCTCCCGGGCAGTGATGCATTTCACTGTCCGGGAGCTTTCTGCTGTACGCCTGGATGGGCGTTTTAATATGAACACGTTCCGGTAAGATTTTTTGTGTTAAATGTGATGGTTTTGTTCGTTTCGTCAAGAGTGACGTCTTTTTTACTTACCTTTATAGTCTTACCGCCGGGAATTGAAACTTTTATTTTCTTTTCTGTGACGGGAGACTTGATGTCTTCGGTTCTTACAGTGTATTTAACAATTTCTATCGGTATAGATAGCTTTTTGAGCTTTGTTCCGTCTGACAGGATGATTTTTGTGATGACAGCAGTGCCGACATTCTTAGCCTTCTTAATGCTGATTTTTTTGATGGTCTTCTCTTCGCCGTTAACACGGATTGTCAGCATTTTCTGAATATCCTTCTTTCGGTTTATTCCCGAGAAAGAAACTGTTAAAGGATAAGTGACCTTAGCTCCGTCAGAGATAACTACTGTTGAATAGTTTGAAGTATGATCAAAGCTATTCGAATCGGAACCGTCGCTGCTCTCGGTAGCCCCTGGATCAGAGGGAGTATAAGGATCAACCGGAGTCTCAGTGGGATCAGTCGAAGGATCAACCGGAGTTTCTGTGGGATCGGTCGAAGGATCAACAGAAGGATCAACAGGAGTTTCTGTGGGATCGGTCGAAGGATCGGCAGAAGGGTCATCCGGAGTCTCAGTCGGTTCACTGTTTCTGATGCTGAAAGTGGTATTAGCCGTTCCTGTGAAACGCTTATTACCGGTTACAATAACCTTTGCTGTATTATTTCCTGCGGAAATGTTGTTTTCGTAGGAGACATTATAGTTGTCGCCTATCAGCCTGACGTCGTTTAGAACGACGCTTTTTACAGTGGGTTTGATCTCGTTTCCTGTATGGGCAAATGCATCTTTATTCAGTGTTATTGTGGCTGAGGACAGGTCAACGTCATCGGTCATGTTTTTGATAAAGATATAATATTCCGTTCCCTTATATGTGGTCCTGTAGTAACTGAAAGAATCAGCACCTGAGAGGGTATTGATTACCATCCCCAGTTTTTGGGTGTCAGATGCAAGGAAGGACAGCATGGTCCCGAAGCGGTGCACCTTTGTATTGATCTTTTTTGCAAAGCTTGAATAATCAGCGGAATCGTAGTAGAAACCACCGCGGTTATAGTACGTTTCTTCAAAGCTGTCTGCAAAATCTCCGGTCAGGTCATATAACCATTTAGAGCCTGTGTTAGATGAAGAATACTTAAAGTGACTTTTTTCAAAGTCAGTTTTCGGCATTCCGAAATATTTATTGTAGAAGCCGTCTTTTCCGCAGTCATCCCATGTCAGATCCATATACATGTATTTGTCGATAGCGTCATCGTAGACTGCGTTCCATGCGTGTCCGCCGCCACCGCCGGCACCGGATGACGATGCTTTTCCTACTATGTAGTAGTTGGGGATGTCCAGATAATTCATCATGAGTGCGAAAGTATCTGCATATCCTTCGCAGACAACACGCTTATGCTCAGAATCAAAAACTCCGTGGACGCTATGAGCCCATTTTTCGGATTCAGGAGTGGTGCCGTCGCTCTTATATGCGTAATCCACATCATCTATTATCATGTCGTGAATGATAGATATCTTATCAAGAGTATCTTCGCCCTTATTTGCAAGCGCTGCGTAAGCCCTGACTCCATCAGCGATCTGTTTGTTGATTGCCTGCCTTGCAGATGGTGAAGCGTATTCTTTCTCTGTCAGTAAATACAGGGACGTATCGGTGGTGCAGACGGTGTTACTGATCCAATAGTAAGCCGGATGGTCATAATCATATGCATGATAAACCTGCAGTGCTTCGTCTTTTGACAATCCTAATGTAAAATACATCGCATTTCCGACAATGTAATAACCGTACTGGTCGGGTGTGACGCTGACAGAGGCGCTCATAAACTCTTCAGCGATGTCGTTGATTTTATTATAAAAGGTTCGCATTTCGTCGGAGGCAAGTGAATTATATCCAACGTTACCTGCGCCTTTTGAAAAGACGTTATCTAACGAACCATTTACCACATTTTTATGGAATCTTAACGTGGGTTTGATATCAGTATCTTCTTTATAAATAACTTCAACCGGTTCCCATCCGCCCACGGGGGCTGATTCTTCCCGAATTTCCTCTGCAACGATCGTATTGTCAGATGTTGGTGCTGCAAAAGCGCCTTGTGTCATCCGGCTGCCTGAAATAGCTGTTACAGCTATGAAAGCCGGCAGAAATTTACATAGTAACTTCTTATTAAACAAAATAAAGTCCTCCCGCGTAAACGCAAAACTGCATACAGTATATAATGGGCGGCTGTTTATTATTGTTCTTTTCACTGTGCAAGTGCTTAAGAAAGGAAACATTTACTGAAATGATTAAGTTACGATGGAAACGGGTGATGTGTGGTGTTGTATGTTGTGATCATGAGTGATTTTCACAGGTCAGTTGACAGATTGGTGACACAAAAGATGTCATATCGATATAAGGTTTTGTAAGAAATGACCGAAATACGGTATGAACATATGTAACAACAGTGCATCTTGAGAGCTTGTGAATTGTGTATAAAAACGGATATAATGTGTCAATCGCTTGACTGTCAAACGTATGACATATATATCATAGACAATCTTACTGAAAAAATACACAAAAATGGCGAATCATTATTGCATATTATGACGATTTATATGTCAATCGGTTGACACATATTAGACAGGATGATATATTGGCATCACTGAGACACGAACATGTACAAATTGTTGAAATTTGATACATGCGGTTTGCGGCATAAGCCGCGGGAGGAAATTAATAATGAAGAAAAATCTTAAGAAGCTGGCAGCTCTTATGCTGACAGCAACAATGGCAACTGGAATGCTTGCAGGTTGCGGAAGCAATAATTCCGGATCCGCAGCAGGATCATCTGAGGCAGCACCTGCGTCTGAGGCAGCAGGAAGCGAGAGCGCTTCTTCAGCAGCAACTGAGGCTGGCGGAGCAACAGGAACAACAATTGATACATCTGCCCTCGCAGGTCAGTCGATCACACTTCTTAATTCCAAGGGTGAGATCCAGACAGCACTTGAGGATCTGGCATCAACATTCGCAGATGAGACTGGCATCAACCTTGAGGTTATGGCTTGCGGTACAGGTGAGGTTCCTTATACAAAGGTTACTTCCATGTATCAGTCTGGAACAGCTCCTACAATGGCTATTCTTGATACAACAGACGTTATCGGTCTTGCAGAAGAGTACGGTCTTGACCTTTCCGATCAGGATTGGATCCAGTACTGCGACAGCATGACAACAAAGGTTAACGGAAAGGTATACAGCTTCCCGTTCTGCGTAGAGGGCCGCGGCATCATCTACAGCAAGAAGGCAATTGAAGATGCACTCGGAGAAGAGTTCGATCCTTCCTCTATCAACTCTCTTGATTCCTTCAAGGCAATCTGCGAAAAGCTTCGTGCAGCAGGCATGGAGAATCCGGTAGTTCTTTCTAAGGAAGACTGGTCACTCGGTGCTCACCAGCTTGGTTACATCTACGATACATATGATGGAACAACAGCAGGTGCTGACAAGATCATGGCAGCTCTTAAGGATGGTTCTCAGAAGGTTGAGGATTACGAGAGATTCAATCAGTTCGTTGACACAATGGACGTTATCATGGAGTACAACTACAACAAGGAAGATCCGCTCGGAGCAATCTATGATGAGGATCCTATGCACCTTGTAGACGGTGACGCAGCATTTTGGCCGAATGGTAACTGGGCTTGGCCGAACCTCGCTGATTCAGGCGCATCCACAGATGATGAGTATGGCTTCATCCCGTTCGTACTTGGCAATGATACATCCGATTTTGCAAATACATCCATGCAGGCATCTCCTACAAAGCAGCTCATGGTTGACAGTAAGCAGTCTACACCTGAGCAGCAGCAGGCAGCTCTTGCATTCATCGATTGGCTTGTAAATTCTGAGTCTGGTCAGAAGGGTCTTGTTGAAGGCTGTGCAGTTATCCCGGCTTGCAGCAACAACACTGTAGCTCCTCTTGATCCGCTTTCACGTGATATCGTTGAGAAGATGAACGCTGGTCACACATATGCATCTTCTTTCGTAGCTCCTTCCGATCACTGGTCAGTAGTAGGTGCTTCTATGCAGAAGTACGTTGCAGGTCAGACAGACAGAGCTGGACTTGCTAAGGAAGTTGCTGATTACTGGGCAGCACAGAAGTAATAGATGAAAAACAGGATGTCCGGGCAGATACCTGGCGGATGTCCCGGATGGGTGGGGTCGTACCCACCCATCCTTATCTAAAAAGGGGTTTTAACAGATTAGCAGTTGTTCTGTAAAACATCTGCGGTAAAAAGGAGTTGTCCGATTTAAGATTTCGGACACCAGCTAATCTGAAAGGGTGGATCGTATGGATTCTCTTGGACGTACAACCGGTGATAAAATAAAAAGTTTCTTTATGTTCGCATTTCCGGGCACATTTATTTTCCTTTGTGTCGTGATCGTTCCGTTTATATATGGTTTTTATCTGACTTTCACCGACTGGAACGGTGTTGGTGCTATTAAAAATATTGTTGGTTTTGAAAATTATGCCGCGCTCCTTAAGGACGTGGATTTCTGGACATCGATGGTCCTGACTCTTAAGTACGTTTTCCTGTCAGTACTTTTGGTCAATATTGTTGGTTTCATTTTTGGTTATCTGCTTTCCGGCAGGATTCTTGCCGGCCAGAACTTCTTCCGTGCAGGTTTCTTCACTCCTAACCTGATCGGTGGTGTCGTACTCGGATTTATCTGGCAGTTCGTATTCTCAAGAGTTCTGGTTCAGATGGGTAAGGGCGCAGGAATCGCATTTATGTCAAAGTCCTGGCTTGCAGATCCGAATAAAGCTTTCTGGACACTGGTAATCGTTACTGTTTGGCAGCTTTCCGGATACATGATGCTTATCTACATTGCAGGATTTACCGGAATTTCAGAAGATGTTCTGGAAGCAGCTTCCATCGACGGAGCTACAGGCTGGGCAAGAATGAGAGATATCATCCTTCCGCTGATGGTTCCTTCATTCGTTATCTGTATCTTCCTTACTCTTTCAAGAGCATTCATGGTTTACGATATCAACCTGACATTGACAGGCGGTGAACCTTACGGAAGCACAAGACTCGTTGCCATGCACGTATATGAGAAAGCGTTCACAGCTCGTAAGTACGGTATCGGTCAGGCAGAGGCAGTATTCCTCTTTGCAGTAGTTGCTATTATTTCCGGTATCCAGGTTTACCTCGGAAAGAAGAGGGAGGTTGAAGCATAATGGCAGTTCAGAAAAATTCTCTTGATACAAATCAGATTGGCGGCGTAAGAAGAGTTATCATCAATATCGCAACTTTTGCGCTCCTTATAATCGCAGCACTGTTTTATCTGGTGCCATTTGCAATGGTCATCATAAACTCCTTCAAGGAGAAGCGTGATATCATCAAGAATCCGTTCGCCCTCGTTGGTGCAGCCGGATTTGGTGTTGAGAACTATGTAAAAGCATTTAAGCAGATGGAGTTCCTGAAGGCATTTGGAAATTCCCTGTTCATCACAGGTCTTTCAACCCTTCTTGTTATCACTCTTTCAGCAATGGTTGCTTACTACATTGTTAGATCAAATTCGGTTATCGGAAAGGTTATTTTTGCAATGATGATCGCATCCATGATCATTCCTTTCCAGTCGATCATGATCCCGCTGGTTTCCATTTACGGAGCTCAGCTCAATATGCTGAATCACAGACTTTCACTGATATTCATGCATACCGGATTCGCAATGAGTATGTCAGTATTCATGTACAACGGATTCTTAAAGAGTGGTGTGCCGAGATCTCTAGAGGAAGCTGCATACATCGACGGATGCGGAAAATTCCAGACATTTCGTATGATCGTTTTCCCGCTCCTTAAGCCTACAACAGCTACACTTGTCATCCTGAATGCGATGCAGTTCTGGAATGACTACCTGCTTCCGAGTCTGGTTCTTGGAAAGAAGCCGCTTTTCACACTGCCGCTTTCTACTTACTCATTCTACGGAACATACAGCTCAGATTACGGTCTTATCATGGCTGCACTGGTGCTGACACTGCTCCCGATCCTGATCCTCTACTTCTTCCTTCAGAAGCAGATCATCGCAGGTATGGTTGCCGGAGCTGTTAAGTAATTGAAATCTGCTCATAAGCTGTTAAGCTGACGGCACTCTGTTGCAGGAGAAAGGTATAATACGGTAGCGATAAATACGTGGGGAGTGTTTATAGTTGTTTTTATATAGATGATGCAAGTGTCAAAAATTTTTGCATCAGATAACATTACTGTTTGTAAGCTGATGGGGAACGTGCCGTGGGGGCATGAAGCAAACAAACAGTGACAGCAACAGGGGTTGTCTTGTGCAGTTTGACTGAAAAAACAAGTTCAGTTCTGATGGATTGTACATAGAATCGGAAAAATAAAGAATGTATAATGAGCCGGGCAGTGTCGGATGAATGACGCACCCGGCTCATAGACTGTAAGAGAAGCACATGCTTCCACATCGCCGGGAGAATTTTGCCTTGGTGAGGGGAGATTTAGAAATGGAGCCGGATGATGGCAACTACACTAAAAGATGTGGCAAGGGAAGCCAATGTAGCGGTAGAAACTGTATCGCGTGTATTGAATAATCGTGGTTATATAAGCGAGAAAACCCGAAAAAAAGTAAATGAAGCAATGGAAAAACTGGCGTATCGTCCAAATACCGTTGCGAGAACATTGTCAAAAGGGCGGGCAGATGCGATAGGCGTTATAGTGCCGCATATCGTGCATCCGTACTTTGCTCAGATGATAAGCGAGATAGAAAAGGTTGCAGCAGGAAAAAATCTATCGGTATTTATCAGCAGTTCTTCGGGAAACAATGAGCGAGAGAAGCAGATACTCGAACTCTGTGAAAACAGTCAGCTTGCAGGAGTCCTGCTTTTCAGCTCAAATGTGCGACCGGAACAGGTAAAAGCGATAAATATTCCGGTAGTTACTATAGAGAGATTCATTGAGGGAGGCACCAGTTGTGTGCTTTGTGATAACTACGCCGGAGGATCTATCGCCGCGGAACATCTCATAAAAAAAGGATGTAAGCACCTCATCATGCTTGGAAGCGTGGACAGAAATGCCATGCCGGCAGATGAGAGAGAAGACGGCTTCCGTGATGTGTGCAATACTAATGGCGTAAGTGTAAATATCATACATAACGGTCTGGAATCCTTCCAAAATATGGAATATCACAAGTATATCGAAAAAGCTCTGAAGGAAAATCCTGAAACAGATGGAGTTTTCTGTAGTTCGGATATTATAGCAGCGCAGACGATCCAGGTTTGCAAAAAACTGGGGAAGGATGTTCCGGGAAGGGTAAAGATCATCGGATTTGATGACACTATGATCGCCGGAAACACAACGCCGATGATCACCACGATCCACCAGCCTATTACTGAAATGGCAGAACTTGGCGTAGATATGATACTCCGCGAGAATAACGGACAGGTTGTTCCTGAAAAAAATATTCTCAAAGTGTCACTTGTAGAAAGGGAAACAACATAATGGCTATAAATTATGATAAAAACAGCGGTCTTATCTCCATAGAGACCGCGCATACTTCTTATCAGATGCTGGCAGATCCTAAGGGATATCTGCTGCATCTCTATTTTGGAAAAAAGATCAAGGGTTCCGCAGAGTATCTGCTGACATTTTTGGACCACGGCTTTTCCGGAAATCCGGATATTGCGGGCATGGAGAGAGTTTATTCACTCGACGCTCAGCCGCAGGAATATCCTTTCTACGGAAGCGGTGACTACAGAAGCGTTTGCTTCCGTGCAAAGGGAAATACCGGTGCTGACGGAGTTGATCTTCGTTTTGTTTCTGCGGAGATCACAGATGGTAAATATGAATTGGAGAATCTGCCTTCATCCTATACAGACAATGCATCAGGAGAAGGTGTTCAGACCCTGAAGGTAACTCTTCGGGATATAAATCTTGGATTGAAGGTAGATCTTCTCTATGGAGTTTTCCCTGAAAATGATGTCATTACGAGAGCGGTTCTCGTGACAAATGAGGGAAAAGATCCGGTAGTTCTCGAAAAGGTTCAGTCTCTGAATCTGGACTGCATGCCGGGTGACCGTGATGTAATGTATTTCCACGGCAGACATGAATTTGAGCGTCAGCCTGACAGGATGCATGTAGGTCACGCAAAGATCGCAGCTTATTCAGGACGAGGCGGCTCCAGCCACCAGTTCAATCCTTTTGCGATCCTCATGACTCCGGATACAGATGAAAAGCATGGTGAAGCCGTTGGTGTTCACTTTGTATATAGCGGAAATTTCCTGATCGATGCAGAAAAAGATCAGAATGAAATGGTGCGTCTCACAGCAGGTCTTCCTGAGGAAGGCTTTGAGTGGACACTGTCTCAGGGTGAGACATTTACAGCACCGGAAGTGCTCCTTACATATTCTGAAAGCGGTCTCGGACTTCTTAGCCGCAGGATCCACAGATTTCTGAGAAAGCATATCTGCAGAGGTGCATGGCGAGATAAAGAGCGCCCGATCCTCATAAATAACTGGGAAGCGACTTACTTTACTTTTGACGGAGACAAGATCGTTGATATCGCGTCTCAGGCAAAGGAACTCGGTGTCGAGATGATGGTTCTCGATGACGGCTGGTTCGGAAAGCGTGAAAACGATCTGTCCGGCCTCGGAGACTGGGTCGTAAATGAAAAGAAGCTTAAGGGAACCATGAAGGATGTTGCAGACCGCGTAAATGCGCTGGACATGAAATTTGGTCTCTGGTTTGAGCCTGAAGCTGTTTCAGAGGACAGCGACCTTTACCGTGCTCATCCCGATTGGGCATTTAAGATCCCAAATAAGCCGATGATCCGCGGACGACACGAGCTTATCCTTGATTTCTCAAGGAAAGAAGTCGTTGATCATATTTTTGAGATGATGCGTGAAGTTCTGGATAATGCAAATATTATTTATGTAAAGTGGGATTTCAACAGAAGCATCGCGGACTTTTACAGTGCATCACTTCCCGCTGACCGTCAGGGTGAGGTAGCTCATAGATATGTTCTTGGTGTTTATGATCTGCTTCAGAGGCTTCATGACAGATATCCTGAGCTTCTTATCGAAGGATGCAGCGGCGGCGGCGGACGCTTTGATGCGGGCATGCTCTGCTACACTCCTCAGATCTGGTGCAGTGACAATACTGACGCCATCGAGCGTATCCATATCCAGTACGGTACTTCCTTCGGATATCCGTCAGTGACCGTTGGTGCGCATGTTTCAGCGGTTCCAAATCACCAGACCGGACGCGTAACACCGTTCAATACCCGCGGAACTGTGGCTATGTCAGGTTCATTCGGATATGAGCTGAACCTCGGACTTCTTTCTGATGAAGAAAAGCAGGAAGTTACTGAGCAGATCGCACTTTTCAAGAAGTACAGAAATGTGATCCACACAGGCGATATGTACCGTCTCACAGATCCGCAGGAAGCAGATGCACTCCTTGCAGCATGGATGTTTGTTGCAGAGGATAAGTCTGAGGCACTCTTAAATATGGTTACTCTTAGTGTTCATGGTAATCTTGGTTCACATTATGTAAACCTTGATGGCTTGGACGAAGATGCTTCTTATCGTGATGAAACGAGCGGAACAGTCTACACAGGAAGCCAGCTCATGAACGCCGGCTATCCGGTACGTGATTTCACAGGTGAGTACCAGGCGCGCCAGGTTCACTTTGTGAGAGTATAAAATCTGATCTGTTAATAAAGAAACAGGCGGCAGTCCTACGGAAAAATAAGGCTGTCGCCTGTTATTGTGCGGAGCACTTGGCGAGGTTTTATCGAGCCTAGTGAAATTTGTTTTTACAGCAATTTACCGCTTCGTCTGTATGGATCCAGGATCGCGGCTGTTCTATAGGGCATGATCGGGTGGCTTGCGATCATATTTACAATGAATCTTGCAAAACGCTCTATGATATTGTATCTGCGCTTATCTACCCACGCCATGTAATCATAGACATTGGTGTATTTGTACGCATGACGACCGGCAGCCAGCAGCATCATGCAGTCGATCTGATTTTTTCCACCGGTCAGAGCCTGAGCTACGCGGTCTGCAGAATATTCTCTTGAGCGTGAGAGAAGCGGAAGCAGGAAAGAAGAACCGATAAACGGAATGAAATTTGCGAAAGTATTCCAGATAGTGTAATGGATCTGTACATGATGGAGATATGCATGACCAAATTCGTGAGCCATTACAAAGAACAGGGTGTCAAAGTCTTTGTGCTCCAAATACGCGATATCCACCATCTCTGCGTTAAGCTGGATAAATACACGACCGGGAACCCAACAGGTAAAGGCGTTCAGTTCACCATTCATCTGCTGGACGTAGACTTCGGGTGGTTTGCGCCAGCCGAGAAGATAGGAATATTCCAGTACCTTTGCATATATCTCGGGATAATTATTTTCGGAAACACGAATGCTGTAAGACATCTGATCCGCATAGAGACCGTACAGTGATGCGAGGTAGCTGATAAAAAAGAGGATGAACGCACCAATGCCTCCGATGATCCCCAGTATGAAAATGAGCATACCGAGAATTGCAGCGATTCCAAAAGAGTCGCTTGGATTTGTTTCATCAAAGATCTCTTTGATATCATTCAGAAAACTTGTTTCAGCTTCGAACTGAGATAAAAGACAGATAACGCCGACAATTCCGGCAATTATTGTAATAACGTAAATAGGAATTTCTTTATTGTGCCGTGTCTGTCGGATTACCGCCTGCACATCCTGTGGTGTAAAAAACATTTGTCTTTGGTCCATAGATAAACTCTCCATTTTTATTTTTTTACATGAACATGATGTAAGGGTTGAACGATATTTGAATCTAATTTTGAACCCTATCATAATGACCATATTAGCACATTAAATTGTAAAGGAATCGGACATTTGGGATTCTTTGTATTTTATAAAAAAATTCCAAATAAAAGCAAAATTTCGCTTTTGTTTGGAATTTTTTGATTATATTGTATCGCCAAAACCTTAAGTGAAACCAAGGGTATTTTGTTATGTTATAATGTCTCCGATTCCTATGTAATACGAAAGGTTTTTCAATGGCAAATATTCTTAATCTTGAAAATATAACAAAGGTACTTGGAACACGTACTGTACTTGATAATGTGACCGTCGGGATCTCTGATCATGACAAGATCGGTGTTATCGGTGTAAACGGAACCGGAAAATCAACGCTTCTTACTATTGCTGCCGGAATTATGGAACCTGATAATGGGCAGGTCATTAAAAATAATGGTCTTAAGATCGCATACCTTCCCCAGTCTCCGGAATTTAACACCGGAAAAACTCTGCTTGAAAATGTTGCAGAAATGGCTTATGGAAAAAATGCAGGTCAGGCCCATAACGGAGAAGTAGTAGCGATGCTTGGAAAATTCGGTATCACAGATCCTTATGTAAATCCTGAGATTCTATCCGGCGGACAGAAAAAACGTGCAGCCCTGGCGGCAACTGTGCTCACATCATCAGACCTTCTGATCCTTGATGAGCCAACAAACCATCTTGATATCGATATGATAGAGTGGCTTGAAAATTTCCTTCAGCGCTACAGAGGCGCAATCCTCATGGTAACTCATGACAGATATTTTCTTGATGAAGTTTCAAACCAGATTCTTGAAATTGATAAAGGAAAGACCTATCGTTACGAGGAAAATTACTCAGGATATCTGGAACTTAAGCAGCAGCGACTTGACTACGAAATTGCTGCAGAACGTAAAAAAGCAGCACTTTTCAAAAAGGATCTGGCGTGGATGCTTCGCGGCGCACGTGCCCGCTCCACAAAGCAAAAAGCCCATATTCAGCGATTTGAAGAACTTCGTGACAGAGACAAAATCGTTGAAGAACGTCAGGTCCAGATTAATTCTGCCATGACAAGGCTTGGAAATAAAACTATTGAAGTAGACGATGTAAGTAAATCTTTCGGCGACCGCACACTTTTCCGTGACTTTACTTATCACTTCCTTAGAACAGACCGAATTGGAATCATCGGTTCAAACGGATGCGGAAAATCCACTCTTATGAAGATCCTGACCGGAAATCTTCGCCCCGATACAGGAAAGGTAGAAATAGGTCAGACCGTAAAAATAAGCTATTTCAGTCAGGAAAATGAGGAACTGGACGAATCCCAGCGCGTTATCGACTACATAAAGGATACTGCGGAATTTATCAAGACTTCTGACGGCATGGTTTCTGCATCCCAGATGTGCGAGCGATTCCTTTTTGAAGGACCGATGCAGTACACGCCTATTTCAAAGCTCTCCGGAGGCGAAAAGCGCAGACTGTATCTTCTCCACGTACTTATGGAGTCACCAAATGTGCTGATCCTCGATGAGCCTACAAACGACCTTGATATCAGCACTCTTCAGATACTTGAGGATTATCTTGATTCCTTTGCGGGAATAATTATCGTAGTTTCCCACGACAGATATTTCCTGGATCGTGTGGTTACACGTATTTTCTCATTTGAAGGAGATGGTATCCTTCATCAGAGCGAAGGCGGTTACGAGGATTATCTGGAGCACACAGGAAAGAATGTGACTGGCACGACTGACAGCGGTTCTGCAAAGAGCTCATCCTCAGGAGAGCTTTCAGATGGTTCGGATAACGAAACTACAAACAAGAATAACTGGAAGCAGAACCAGCCTGAACGCAAAAAGAAAAAGCTCTCATTTAAGGAGCAGAAAGAATACGATACGATCGAAGAAGAGATCGACAAACTTCAGATCCGCTCTGATGAGATCGATGCAGAGATTCCCAAAGCCGCAACAGATTTCGTTAAGCTGCAGGAACTCACAGCAGAAAAAGCCCGCGTAGAGCAGGAACTTGAGGAAAAAATGGAACGCTATATCGAACTGCAGGATATGGTAGATTCGTTCGAACTGTAAATATTATTAATAATCTGCGGGTAAGATATTGTTTCTTACCAGCAGATTTGTTTTTATTGTGCGGAGCACTTAGCGAGGTTTTATCGAGCCTAGTGATATATTTGAGGTTTCAATTGATGAAGCAAAAATGCTTGAGAAAATAGCATTCAGATGATAAGCTGATAATCGCGCGACAGCGCAGGAAAAGTATCCATGACAGGGTGGCTGCCTCTCAGACTGATCAGATCAGGAAGGGAGGTGACGAGAATGACAGATTACGAAATCATAATGGTAATGCTTGGAATCCTGGCATTATTGGTTTCAAGCAGTAGTTTGTTGATTGCGTTACTGAGCTTTCTCGACAAGAGAAATAACAGACGTAAATAAAAAATGCCTCTCCTGTCTGCCAACAGAAGAGGCGGCTCGCATTATGTGAGCAAAACCCATTTTGAGGCATCCACTTTGGAGTGGGTGCTTTTTCTATATTCAATATATCATTTTGCGTATAAGGATTCAACGAGAAATTGGTATTAGATCCGGTATTGACATTTTTACTCCTTAACCATAAAAATAAATGAGTTATGGAGCTAATATGTAACATTGATCGGAGAATTAAATGATTTTTGATACACATGCGCATTATGATGATGCGCGATTTGATGAAGACAGGGATGAAGTGATCGCATCTCTTAAGGAAAATGATGTAAGGCATTTTGTGGACGTGGCGTCTGACAAGCCGAGCATAGAAAAGGTAGAGCGCATAGTTGAGAAATATCCTGAGAGCTATGGCGCACTCGGGATCCATCCTTCAGAGCTTGATGGTGTTTCGGAGAAAGACCTAAAGGAAATAGAGGAGAAGATCCGAAATAATCCTAAGATAGTTGCAGTTGGTGAGATCGGACTTGATTACTATTGGGAAGAAAATCCACCTCACGATGTACAGCAGAAATTTTTCCGTTATCAGCTGGAAATGGCGCGGAGACTCAAAAAGCCGGTAATCATCCATTCAAGAGAAGCGGCAAAAGACACCTTTGATATAATGAAAGAAATGCGTGCAGAAGAGCTTGGTGGTGTGGTACACTGTTACTCCTACTCAAAAGAAATGGCACTTGAATACGTGAAGATGGGATTTTACATCGGCATCGGTGGAGTAGTGACTTTTAAAAACTCAAAGAAATTAAAGGAGATCGCGGCAGAGATACCGTTAGAGCGCATAGTTCTGGAGACTGACTGCCCGTATCTCGCGCCTTCACCTCATAGGGGAGAGCGGAATTATTCCGGTTTTCTCCCGCTTGTGGCAAGTGAGATCGCGGAACTTAGGGGCGTAACAGCAGAGGAAGTCTGCAATACAACCTATCAGAATGCTTTGAGACTGTATAACATAAAGGACGTATAAGGAGTCTTATCTGCGGGCGACCGTAGTTATAGACATAGAAAGGAATAAAATGGCAGAGCTCGGAAATCCCAGCAGCACTCTGGCTGTAATGAAAAAACACGATTTTTCTGTTCGTAAAAAGTACGGACAGAACTTCCTCATAGATGACAATATCCTTAAAAAGATCATCAGCGCTTCAGGCGTTACAAAGGATGACTTTGTAGTGGAGATCGGACCCGGTATCGGAACAATGACACAGTATCTCTGCGAAGCAGCAAGAGAAGTTGCGGCAGTAGAGATCGATGACAAGCTGATCCCGGTTCTGGAAGATACGCTTTCATCCTACGACAATGTAAGCGTCATCCATAACGATATCCTGAAAGTAGATATAGCAGAGCTTGCTCGCGAGAAAAACGGCGGACGTCCAATAAGAGTCGTTGCGAACCTTCCGTACTACATCACGACCCCTATCATCATGGGACTTCTGGAATCAAGAGCGCCTATCGACAGCATCACCATCATGATCCAGAAGGAAGTGGCAGATCGTATGAGGTCCGATCCGGGCAAAAAGACCTATGGCTCACTTTCTCTTGCGGTCCAGTATTTCTCTGATATAAAGATCGTTGCAGAAGTACCGCCTAAGTGCTTCCTTCCTGCGCCTTCTGTAGGATCAACGGTCGTTCACCTCGATGTCCGTGAAAAACCTGCTGTTGAGGTAAAGAACGAGGAACTGTTATTTAAGCTCGTCCGTGCATCCTTTAACCAGAGGAGGAAGACACTGTCAAACAGCTTAAAGAACGCACCTGCGCTGGCATATACAAGAGAACAGGTTCTGGAAGCTATCGAAAAGCTCGGAGAAAAGCCGACAGTACGCGGAGAAGAGCTTTCACTTGAGAAATTTGCACGCCTCGCAGATATATTAGATGAGATGAAATAAATATCGGCTGTCATCATAAGACGACGTCATGAAAAAAACCGCATAAAATGCGGTTTTTTTCAGTATATGGATTTTGACACCATTACAGTGCTGTGATAAAATTTACCGTGAATATGTCTACATAACTCTGACTGTTTCGTTGTGAAGGTGGTCTTTTTCAGACTGGACGTTACAGATCCCGGGTCATAGGCATAAAACAGAAATTCAGTACCCTGTCAGATATGCGGAAAAAGGACATTTCTCCGTGGGGATGGAGATAATATTTACCGCTAAGCTGATAAATCTTGAGGTGGAGCATTGGATCGTTACGAATACAAGGTAAGAATCGCGCAGATCAAATCACTGATAGAAAACGGTGAGTTTTACGAGGCTCTTCAGATCGTGAATACCATTGACTGGAGAAGAGTTCGCAGTATCCAGACTCTCTGTATGGTCAGCGAGATCTATAAAGTTAATAGGAAATATGATGAAGCACGTGACGTGCTTTTGCTGGCGTACAACCGTTATCCGGGAGCACGCTCTGTGGTATATGCGCTCTGTGAGCTTGCTATCAAGACTGAGAGGATCACTGAGGCAGTCCACTACCTGAAGGAGTTCACCCAGATCGCTAACGGCGACTCAGGCATGTACGTACTTCAGTATAAACTGTACCAGTCTCAGGGCGTTGGCATCGAGGAGCGTATAGAGGTTCTTAAAAAGCTGAAAAGCCTTGATTATCAGGAAAGATGGGCTTATGAGCTTGCAAAGATGTACCACGAGATAGGTCAGGAGTCCCAGTGCATCGCTGAATGTGATGAGATGATCGTCTGGTTCGGTCACGGTTCCTTTGTAAATAAGGCTATGGAGTTAAAGATGCTCCATGCACCGCTGACTCCCGAACAGCAGAAAAAGTATGATCACAGAAACGACTGGAAGCGCGGCGGCGCTGCACTTCTGGAAGAGAGAGAAGACGAATTAAGGGAAGAGGAAACATATCCCGAGGAGAAGCCTGCGGAAGAACCTGTGGCTGAGGTTCAGGAAGCTCCGAAGGATGAGATTCCGATCGAGATAAAGAGAGTCGAAGCATCTAACCAGCCTACTAAGAAGATTCCTCAGAAGGAGATCGAGGCACAGCTTCGCGCGGAGGATATAAAGATCCACCCTGTTAATCTCGATAAGTTCAGCACTATGAACCTTCAGGCTGAGCTTAAAAAGAACATGGCAGAGTTTTCTGCAAAGACAGGTTTCCAGCTCCGAGAAGTGGAACAGCCTATCGAGCCTATAAAATTTGTTCCGAAGCGTGAGCCTATAATGGCAATGCCCGCTCCGGAAGAGATGGAAGAGATAACTAAAGAGGATGTAGCTGACATCAGTTCAGAAACACCTGTAACGGAAGAATCTCAGGCAGAGACAGAAAATATCGTTCTCATGAGAGAAGATCCTGTTCAGGAAACAGCTGAGGAGCCTGTTCAGGAAGTGACTGAAGAACAGGAATCCGATGATGATTTCGGTGCAGATGCAGACTATGTATCTGATGAGACAGGACGTATCGACCTCGAGGGCATCCTTGAAGACTGGAACCGCAGAGCAGAAGCTCACGGAAAGAACCGTATTGCCAGAGCAAAGAGAAAGTCACTTGAGCAGACAAATGATATCGTAAATGATCTTGCTGAAGTGATCCCCGGTTTCCACACAGCTCCGATTCCGGAGATCCCGGATGAAGAGATCATGGCAGAATCCGGCATGGAAGAGCTTACAGTCGAGGATGCCGAGGCAGAGGAGACCGAGTCTGCGGAAGCTCAGACAGAAGAGATAACAGCAGAGGAAAATGTATCTGAGGAGTCTGCATTAGAAGCAGTCGAGGCTATCGGATCCGAGGAAGAAATTTCTGAAGAAACAGCATCCGAGGACGCTGAACAGTCTGAATCTGAGTCCGAAGAGGATGAAACCGAGGATTCAGTCGCTGAAACAGAAACCGATATAGAAGCTGAAACAGAAGAAACCGCAGAAAGTGACGACGAGGACGCAGAGGCTCACGAAGCAGCTATAGCGGAAGTCATTGCGGAAGCGGCAGAAGCTGTTACAGAAAAGACGGAATCTGCACTGGATACAGCAGATGCAGAGGCTGATGATGCTGATACAGAGCAGTCTTCCATGAGACATGAAACTCTGGAAGAGACCACAGATCTCAGCGGAATTCTTACAGGAGAGCTTCCTGTTACTACAGGCGGTGCATTTGTAAGCAGGAGATTTGTAGAGACAGCTGACGATATCGAGGATGATGATATCCCGCCGATGCCTGAGACGGATAAGACCGCTGAGGCAGCGGCTATGGAAGATGACGACGATGATGAGGACTATGTTCCGAGAAAGCCTCATATCACTCCTGATATCCGCGTAGGTCATTCGAGAAAGTACATCGCTCCAAGTGCACGCGAGGCAGAGGGCTTTGATGAGGAAGAGAAGGAGATTTTCTCAGAGTTCCTTACAACTCACGATCTCCCGGAGGATATCCGCGGAACGATCGACGGCATGAACATGCAGGGCAATACCGGAAATGTTGTCATCACAGGCAATGTGCAGTCAGTCCGCTTAAAGCTCGCGCAGGCTCTTGCAAAGTACTGGGAAGCAAAGTCAGCTTCATTTGAAGGAAAGATCGCATGCATAGATGCGAATAAGTTTAATACAAAGAGCGTTAGTAAGAGCCTTGATGCTCTTCACGGCGGAATCTTAGTTATCACTCATGCGGGAGATCTTGAGAACTCAACTCTCCTTGACATGAAGAAGTACCTTGAAAATAAGGATTCCAGGGCTATCGTGATCCTGGAAGAGAATAATATTGCTGCCAGCAGGATGCAGAAAAACTACGGATGGTTTGGAGAAATCTTTAGTCAGACCATCGAAGTTCCGACATATACAAATGATGACCTGGTATTCCACGGAAGGGAGTATGCCCGTGGAAAGGAATACACTATCGACGACATGGGTGTACTTGCCCTTTATACAAGGATTGATGAGATGCAGACTGCAGATCACTTCGTAACAGTTGACGAAGTTGAGGAGATCGTAGACCAGGCGATAAGACATGCAGACAGAAGGACACCACAGCATTTCTTGGATCTGATCGTCGGTAAGAGATATGATGACAATGACCTGATCGTTTTACGTGAGAAGGACTTTGGCAAATAATGAGGATGAGTTAATAATTTTTCGGGAAAGGGCAAACAGACCCTCCCGAACGAAAGGGAGCAGAATAGATGCGGGGCATTGAGAAGGTTTTTATTTCAGAGCAGGATCAGTATCTTTTTGGTCAGGGAGTGCATTACGAGATTTATAAAAAGCTCGGCGCACATTACTCTGAAGAAGATGGAAAAAAAGGTTTTTACTTTGCGGTATGGGCACCACATGCAAAAGCAGTGAGTGTTGTTGGTGATTTTAATAACTGGAATACCGAAGCCGCACCTATGAAGAGGCTGGAGCCTCTTGGAATCTGGGAAGTTTTTATTCCCGGTGTTGTTTCCGGACAGATGTACAAATTTTTCATCGTAAAGGGAAATGGCGGAACAGTTTACAAGGCTGACCCGTTCGCATCCTATGCGGAGGAAAGACCCGGTAACGCATCACGTACATTTATCTCCGGCAAGGGCGGAAAGCCTTATGCATGGAGTGATACAAAGTGGATGGATGAGAGAGAAAAGCAGGACGTGAACCGCATGCCTATCTCTATCTATGAAGTCCATATGGGATCATGGATGAGACATCCCGATCCTGAAAATGACGGATTCTACAGCTACAGAGAATTTGCAGACCGCCTTGTAAAATACCTGAAAAAGATGCAGTTCACTCATGTGGAGCTCATGGGAATTGCCGAGTATCCTTTTGATGGTTCATGGGGATATCAGGTAACAGGTTACTATGCACCTACATCGCGCTATGGCGATCCGGATGACTTTAGATATCTCGTGGATACTCTTCACAAGAATCATATCGGAATCATCCTTGACTGGGTTCCGGCCCACTTCCCGCGTGATGAGCATGGTCTTGCGGATTTTGACGGCGAAGCGCTTTACGAATATGCAGATCCCAGAAAGGGAGAGCATCCTGACTGGGGTACAAAGATCTTTGACTACAGTAAGAATGAGGTATGCAACTTCCTCATTGCCAATGCGATCTACTGGTTCAGTGAGTTCCATATCGACGGTCTCCGCGTAGATGCGGTGGCATCCATGCTTTATCTGGATTACGGAAAGCAGGATGGTCAGTGGGTAGCAAATAAGTATGGCGGAAATAAAAACCTCGAAGCCATCGGATTCTTTAAGCATCTTAATTCTGTAGTGCTTGGTAAGTTCCCGGGCGGAATGATGATCGCAGAGGAGTCAACTGCATGGCCTCAGGTAACGGATAAGCCGGAAAATGACGGACTTGGATTCTCCTTTAAGTGGAATATGGGATGGATGCATGATTTCTGCGACTATATGAAGCTCGATCCGTATTTCAGAAGGGACAACCACTACAAGATGACCTTCGCCATGAGCTACAATCATGCCGAGAATTACATCCTTGTGCTTTCACATGATGAGGTTGTTCATCTTAAGTGCTCAATGTTCAATAAAATGCCCGGTAGCCGTGCCGAGAAATTTGCAAACCTTCGTGCCGGATACGCGTTTATGATGGCGCACAGCGGAAAGAAGCTCCTCTTCATGGGACAGGAATTTGCACAAGAGCGCGAGTGGAGCGAAGCCCGTGAGATCGACTGGTTCCTGCTGGAAGAGCATGATCACGCAGAGATGCACAGGTACACAGAAGAGCTCTTAAAGATCTACAGAAAGTACCCTGCACTCTGGGAGCTCGACAATGACGACAGAGGCTTTAAGTGGATCAACGCAGACGATACGGAAAAGAGTCTGTACTCCTTTATCCGTACAGATTCCACAGGAAAGAATAACCTTGCGGTCGTTATAAACTTTACACCTGTCCAGAGGGATGATTACCGCATGGGACTCCCGAAAGCGGCGACCTGCTCACTGGTACTTAACAGTGACGAGGCGAGGTTCGGAGGTATCGGAGTAAAACTTCCGAAAACGATAAAGGCAAAGAAGCAGGAATGGGATAATCAGCCGTATTCCATCGGATTTACCCTTCCTCCTTTCGGAGCAGTGATATATAAATTCAGCTAAATAGATCAAGATAAGGTGAACCCCGGAAGGTCAGAGAAGACCTTGCGGGGTTCTTAGTTTTTCGAAGCACTTAGCGAGGTAGTTTCGAGCTTAGTGCGTGTTATGCAAGTTCGCTTGGCGAGGTCTTGTCGAGCCTAGCGTAACTTGTTTCTATAACGTTTAAGTTTTTTTTAATTTTTTTCGAAAAAGCTTATTTTTTAAGTAACATTCACCGATAGATACAATACACAGTATACAAGAGGCTCGTAGTATGCGGGTGAATCGTGATGAAAGGGGGCAGGCATATGAAGATCAGCAGTTCATTACCAAATTTCTACAATGCTACAACGAAGATAAATGAAGATGCCGAGAAAGTCCGCTCCCAAAAAGTCCAGCAGATGGCGGGCAGTACTTCATCCGGCAGCTCCGACTCCTCACAGCAGAGGCAGGAATATATTTCCGATGAAAAGCATAAGCTGATCCAGACCAAGGTGTCTCCTGAGAACTCATATCAGAAGACAATGCTTACTGACTTCTCCTTTGCGATGGAGCGTACAGCAGGAAAGCTCATGCCCCATGTAGGGCAGATCCTTGAAGATATGAAAAATCTCCCGAACGAGATTCCTCAGGATAACGATGAGCAGGATTTCAAGCCTCATATTCAGGGTCATTCATCGAAGTTTGCCATGGCAGGAAAGTCATCAGAGGGTGTTCCTCCCGCAGCAGAAAAGATAAATATAGATATCTGAATAGTAAAATTAATTTAGACATTAAAGAACCCGAGTATCTTTGGGTTCTTTTTTATGTTGCGGAAAATCGCGGAAAACCGCTTAAAATCGGATAAATTTAGCGGCAGGGTTCAGAAAAATAATAGGTAGTCCGAAATAGAGTGTGTAAGAGTTAATACATATATGCTTTGTTAGCAAAAAGCAACGTCGTGTGGAGTAAGGCATGAAGATTGAATATTTAGGTAACGAGCAGAGCGACGTCGAAATTCTTCGGGACAAAGAAAAAACAGAACAACGGACCATGACGAAAACAAGGAGTTTTCACCGTGGTTATAGATTGGACATTTCCGGCAATGTTAAGGATAACGCAGCTTACAGTTTTCAGGGGAATATGCTGAGAGCTGGCAGGGGTCATGGAAAGACCGCTCTGGAAAGACTGCAGTCGATGGAAACTACTGATGTAGCGACCCAGGCACGATACCTTGCGGTAATGTCCAATACTATGTCTTCGGAAGATTTCGGACGACTTGTAAAAGATGGATTTAATCCGGGAAAAATGCCTGCGGGAGATTCAGTATCAAATCTCGACAGGATAAAGGTGACTCTCGCCAAGTCCGGCATATATGTGGCAGGTTTTACCGACACAGTGGACCGTGAGACCGCAGCAAAGATAACAGGAAGTGCTGTGGGTGCAAATGAATATGTAAATTCCCAGTCTGCGGGTAATTCCGGCAGTGGAGTCCTGTCTGTGGAAGAGATCCGTGCACAGCTTGAAGGCGGCGATCTGCCCCCTACAGATGAAAATATCCGTAATACGGTTCAGGCGATGACTGAGGCAGAAGCCCTTCAGCCAATGGATGACAGCAGTATGGTCTATATGCTCCAGAATGACCTGGAACCCACCATCAGGAACGTCTACGAAGCCCAGTATGCAGGGGGAAGCGGAACACTCGCCCAGGGACAGGGATATTTCTCGGCAGACGGAGGCGGATACTTTGTAGAAAAAGCGGATTCATCGGACGTGGGAAACCTTGACGGACAGATACGGGAGATCATCGAGGACGCAGGTTTTACGGCAGATGAAGACATGATGAAGGATGCGTCATGGCTCATTCAGAACGGGATACCGCTTACAAAAGAAACCCTCCAGTCATACGAAGACCTGAAATCTGTGGTGATTCCGCCGGATGCCCGGGATCTCATGGCAGAGATCGCAGATGCCATAGGTTCGGGAAGAGAAGCCTCGGATGCATATCTGATACGCGGATACCGTCTCACAAAGCAGGAGCGTATCTTAGCCGAGACCAGACTCATGATGACCACAGAAGCCAATAAGGCTCTGATGGAAAGTGATATAAGCCTTGATACAGAGGACCTTGAAAATCAGGTTGAAGATCTTAGGGAGCGTGAAAACGCATTTTACAGGGCTGCATTTAAGAAAGACGGGATAAGTCCTGAGGAAGTGGAATCCCGTGTGGATCTACTTCAGCAGACGCTCCGTACAGTGAGCGAGATAAGGGAAATGCCGGCAGCGGTGATAGCACCCTTTGCATCGGCTGAGGACTTTACCCTTAAAGAGCTCCATAATACAGGCGAAGCCCTGAAATCACGTTTCCGTGAAGCCACAGAGCTTTATGAAGCTGTAGGAACAGTGGTCAGGACGGATCTTGGTGACAGCATCGAAAAGGCTTTTCAGAATGTTGATGACATTTTGAAGGACATGGGTCTTAATACAGACCTTGATAACCAGAGAGCCGTAAGGATCCTTGGATATAACGGAATGGAGATCACTGAGGAGAATATAAGCAGCGTAAAGAGCGCAGATATCACAGTCCGTAATCTCCTTAACCGCATGACACCCGCAGCTGCAATGGAACTTATCAGAAACAGGATAAATCCTCTGGAAACCGATATAAGATCTCTTTCGAAAGAGATAGATAAGCTCGATATCGGGGAGCAGTCAACGGAAAAATACAGCGAATATCTCTTCCGTCTTGAGAGACGGGGACAGATATCACAGGAAGAAACAAATTCCTACATCGGTCTCTACAGACTTTTCTATCAGATAGAAAAATCTGACGGTGCCGTGATAGGAAGTCTGGTGGAATCGGGACGTGAGCTTAGCTTAAAGAATCTTCTCCAGGAAGTCCGCTCGAAGAATAAGGGAAAGATCGATATAAATATCGATGATGCCTTTGCAGGGATCGATGCAGTAAAGGAAGATCCCCAGCACCTGCGGATAGACACCCAGATAAACAGTGCATTTCGTGAGAACAGTGCAGGGAAGCCTTATTATAACGTTCCGTCAGGAACTCAGGAAAATGCATCGGCTGAGAGCGGTAACACAGGCAGCGAGCAATATTTTGTAGAAGCTGCAAAGGAAGCTTTTGAGAGGCTGGATCCCGATGTGCTGGCAAATGCAAAGCTTTCTGAAAACACTACAATCACAGAGCTTCTGGATATACTGCGAAGCGGAGAAAAGGACCGTGAAAGCACGGAAGCGTACCGCACAGACCGCGCTGAGGAGATAGGGCATGCTGTACGGTCTGAGGAGTGTATATATGAACTTCTTGTAAATTACGGAGCGGAGGTCACTCCTGATAATCTTCTGGCAGTGACAGACCTTCTGAATAAGCGCGGAAATCTCTTTAACGGAGTCCATAAGCGTGCGGATGATGAAGGACGCGAGAAGCTTAAGGAAAAGAAAAAAGATCTCATGGAGAGCATGGACACGGGAGATCCGGAGAAAGTTGAGGAGGCATACGGATCACTTGCGGACAGTGTGGAAGAGATAATTAACGAAGCGAAGGAAGGCGTGACACGAAGGATCGACCTGAAACAGCTTCAGAATCTGCACAGGCAGGTGAGTGTTGCGAGACAGTTCGCTTCGGAAGAAAACTATGAGATACCGGTGGAGATCAACGGTTCCATTACGAGCATCAATCTGAAACTGCTCCACGGAAACGGAGAACCACACGTAGATATCACGATGGAAACAGAGGATCTTGGAAAAGCAGAAGCAACATTTTCTGTATCGGACGGAGTTGTTAAAGGCTTTGTGGCAGTATCCGCGGATAAGGGAGCTGAGGTTTTTAAGTCCCTTATAGATAAATTCAGGACGGCCCTTAACTCACAGGGGATGGGTGCAGGCGAGATACACCTGGTGGAGAGCCATAAGCTTAATATTAACAGAACTCCGGGACAGGACGAGATAACCCGTGACAGAACAGACGGAAAAGGGCAGGCAGATGCTCCGGCGCTCTACCGTACTGCAAAAACATTTATTACCGTGCTTCAGGAAATTGGTTGAGTTTGCGCGGAATACGCGTCGGAAAGGTGTGTTTTATGAGGATCAACAGCAATATAACAGCATATATCACAAACAATGTGCTGCTTCGTAATGAAAAGAATTTCGGTCTTTCAACGGCGAAGCTGTCATCAGGTTACAAGATCAATAATGCAGGTGATGACCCCACTGGCTATGCCATCACCAACAGAATGAGGGTTCAGCTGGCAGCTCTTGAAAGTGCTGATGTTAATGCCACAACAGGTAAGTCTGTGCTGGAGACCGCAGACAGTGCGCTTTCAGAAATCACGAGCATGATCCAGCGTATGAATGAGCTTTCGATAAAAGCTGCGAACGGAACACTGTCATCATCCGACAGAGAGTCCATCCAGGCAGAGGTCGATCAGCTTAACAGAGAGATCACCCGTATCACAAAGCAGACAGAGCTGAATGAGAGAAAGCTTTTTGACGGCTCAATGGACAATACCGGATACTGCACAAATGATTATCGGGTGCAGGTAGATTCCTACAGTGAAGTAACGAGCTCCGGTTCATATACTTTATCAAAGATAGAGGAAAATATAGCCGGAGGAAAGCTCACCCTGACTGTTGAAGGATTCCCTGAGAGTACGGATTCCGTTACCATGAGCTTTAATTATCCGAAGTATCATGATGACGAGAAGATGACTTTTGACACAGGATTAAATAAAAATATTGGAACAGCGATCACTTCAGGTCTGTATGTGGATGGTGAAGGCCGTGGAAGCGTAAAGATCTGCGCAGACGGGTCTCAATATATCACCGTAAATGGTAAAAACGGAGAATCGCTTACGCTGCATTTAGGAAAAGAAGCCACCAATCCGGTACAGTCAACAGAAACATTTAACGGCGATACTTATGCAATCACGAATTATTCTATAAATATCTCAGATGCTGAGATTTCTCTCACAGGAAAGGGAGCACTGAGGCTTCAGGTCGGCGCCAACGAAGAAGCGAAGATCGACTGCAAGATCCCGGAGCTTAACCTTGCGAAGATGGATCTGGATGATATAGATCTCACAACAGCAAAGTCTGCGACCGGAGCACTTGAAAAGGTTCAGCACGCACTGACATATATCAACAATGTGCGTTCAACAGTAGGCGCATATCAGAACCGTGTCGAGCAGACACTGGATTATCTGGCAGCAAATACTGAGAATCTCACAAGTGCCATGAGCCGTATCAGAGACACTGACATGGCTGATGAAATGACCAATTATGCAAATCAGCAGATTCTTGTGCAGGCAGCTACATCCATGCTCGCACAGGCTAATCAGGCACCACAGCAGGCGCTTCAGCTCCTTCAGTGATAGGAGATAGGCACCGATAAACATAAAAGAGCAGGGCAGGCTCTGTAAATGAAGGGGGATTTACAAAATGACAGATGAGATGAAACAGGAATTTACCAGAAGGATCACAGCAGCAAACCGCACAGAAATGGTAGTCATCACATATGAGATCGCGCTTCAGTATCTGAATGAAGCTGACGAAGCCGGTTCGGGCGAGCCGTTTTATGAAGCAGTAAAGCATGCAAAGAGATGCGTAGAACAGCTTCGGAGCGTTCTTGATTACAACTATGAGATCTCTCAGACTCTGATGCGCCTCTATAACTTTATTGCGGAGGAACTCGACCGTGCAGTTATGAGAAATGATCCGTCATGCTATGCAGAAAGCAGAAAGATCCTGACTGAGCTCCACGAAGCATGGAGTGAAGTTGCAGAACAGGACGAGAGTGAACAGCTCATGCAGAATACCGAAAAAGTATATGCAGGACTCACATACGGCCCTGAAGGAGCTGCACAGAGCACCTCTGATTCATCCAGAGGATTTACGGTTTAAGCCTGTTGAAGACGGCATGGATTGTATTTAAAAATGTATACAAAATATGCCCTATTCCGTTGACATGACAGGACAAAAGAAGTATATTGTATACAGATAAAAAGGTTATTTTAACTGAATATTCAGCAAACCTGTTGAAAAGCAGGGACGCAAAGCTAAAGGGGCCCGAAAGAGCCAGCCAGCTGCCGGACAGAACTCCGTAATAGACTAAAAGCCTTTTCTTTGCGTTAGGAATGCAGAGAAAAGGCTTTATTTATTTTATCTTATCTAACTACAAAGTGGGCAAACTCATCGTGAGATGGGGACGCAAAGCTATAGGGGCTTGAAAAAGCCAGCCAGTTGCCATGACGTAGTTTTCCTGAGCAGTAAGGGGAAAATGAACATGAATAAAAAGATCAAAGCTATTATAAAAACAGTTTCGGTCGCTGTTTTAGTAGCCGCAGTATCTTTTAGCTTTACGAGTAAAGCGGTTGCAGTGACTAAAACAACACAGACAAATAAAGCGGTGGAGAAGTCTGCGTCGGTAAAGTCGTCCACAAAGTCTTCTAAAAAGTCGTCCTCAAAGACGGCTAAGACCGTTGCGGTTAAAAAGAGTGCTGTAAAATCCAGTACAGCAAAGGCAGATAAAGATAAGACAGGCAGCACAAAGACCGGAACATCAAAGACTGCAGCAGCGGATCCCATGTCAGCAGTTATGAATGAAAAGCTTTTAGATGATATCAATGCTCTTCGTAAGTCAAAGGGACTGAAGGCGCTCACAATGGACAGCACGCTGGTATCCATCGCGGATACGCGTTCTGCTGAAGCATCTAAAAAGTGGAGTCATGAAAGACCGAATGGAGAAGACGGTATATCAATGATCGATCCGAAGCTCTGGAGAGGCGAAAACCTGTCGTATGTGCTTTATCCCGGATATGACGGAAGTGATGAGGATCAGGATGCCGCAGCAGAGGAAATGTTTGATAACCTGGTTGCTTCTCCGACTCATTACGACAACATGGTCTTCGGAAACTTTACAAAGATCGGTATCGCAACAGACATCACCGAAACTGAAGAAGGTACGAAGATAACTACAGCATATATGTTTTCAAGCTGATTACAACCGACCTACATATGTTCTATAGAAAAAGGAACCTCCTCACGCCCGAGGGGTTCCTTTTTCGTTGTGTATTTAGATTTCTTACTTTGTACCGAAGATACGGTCGCCTGCATCGCCGAGACCCGGGCAGATGTAAGCATTTTCGTTAAGCTCACGGTCAAGGTGTCCAACGTAGATCTGGATATCGGGATGAGCCTCGTGAAGAGCCTTCAGTCCCTCAGGTGCTGCGATGATGCACATGAACTTGATCTTTACGCCGCCCTTTTCCTTGATGAAATTAATAGCGTCGATAGCGGAACCGCCTGTAGCGAGCATAGGATCAGTAACGATGATGGTACGAAGGCTGATAGGATCCGGAAGCTTGCAGTAGTAAGCGTGAGGCTTGTGTGTCTCCTCGTCACGGTAAAGTCCGATGTGACCAACCTTTGCAGCCGGGAGAAGTCTGAGTACACCGTCAGTCATTCCGAGACCTGCACGAAGGATCGGAACAACAGCCTGCTTCTTTCCTGCGAGAACAGGGGACTTGCATGTTTCGATAGGTGTCTCAACATCGATCTCAGTTGTCTCAAGATCGCGGAGAGCGTCGTAACCCATGAGCATAGCGATCTCATTTACGAGCTGACGAAACTCTGCTGTACCTGTTGTCTTGTCACGAAGTCTTGTGATCTTGTGCTGGATAAGCGGATGATCAAGAATCTCAATATTTTCAACGTTTCTTAAGTCTTCCATTT
This sequence comes from Lachnospiraceae bacterium, assembly GCA_900168235.1. Classification (GTDB taxonomy): domain Bacteria; phylum Bacillota; class Clostridia; order Lachnospirales; family Lachnospiraceae; genus NK4A144. The sequence goes on from FUZG01000011.1 coordinate 111,655, forward strand.
GGATACTCCATTCTAAATAACTAGACGCAATTTGTCTAATATATTCTAAGCGTATCTTTATTTTAGGTCAACACCGTGATGAAAATCGATCAAGTACGATCATGATGTCAGGGTCAAAAGGTGTGAAGCTGATCATCTGCACAAAAGAATCCGTGATATCATTTAATAGTGTCAGGATTTCCGCTCCCGGAGCGACTTTTGGGGATTGCTCGAAAATTAGAACATAAAAAACTATGGACAAAACATCGGAGATAAGATAAAGTTACAACCGTCTTAACGATCACAGATTTTCTTTCTGTAATTATCTAAATTATCTTTGCCGTTTCGGCAGTTAATTCAACGAGACATAATTTTATACAAAGGACAGATACATGGAAAACTATGTGCTTTTTCTGCTCCTTACGGCTTCGTCCATGACAGATATCAGAAATCGGTACGTGGATAATCAACTGCTCATTTTCTGCGGGATATCCGGCGTTTTTCTGCGTGTGATGCACGGGATACAGGACCCTGTCGATATCGCAGGAGGGATCCTGATACCATTTCTCATTCTTTTTCCTTTTTATGCGGTGAAGTTCATAGGTGCAGGGGATGTGAAACTATTGATGGTCATTGGCATCTTTATCGGGCTGTCAGGGCTCAAGAACTGTCTGATACCGGTCACTGCCGTATCGGTATGTATGGCAGTGGTGATGCTGGCACGCGGGCAAAAATTCAGGGATATGCGTATCCCCATGGCGGTCCCGATAAGCCTCGGAGTACTGCTGTCACGTGTGTAGAAAGGAAGAGCAATGGATAAAAACGTACTTGCGGTTTTTGATACAAATAAAGAATATGTGACAAAGCTCATGGATTATCTCATGGAGTGCAGATCGGTCCCTCTTGAGATACAGGGATTTACGGATAAAGAATGTCTGCGGAGCTTTATCGAAAATAATGCAGTAGATATCCTTCTGATACCGGAGGACGAGATGGATGAAGAGATAGAAGCGGTAACGACAGGCGAGATCATGATCCTTTCCGAGGAAAATATCGCTCATGATGGAAAAGGGAGAAGAGCGGTATTCCGATACCAGTCATCCGAGAATATAATGCGCGAAGTCATGGGATATTACGCAGACCGCCCGGAGACGGAATTTATCTCAAATACAAATGCGGGAGCTAAGCTCACGGGTATATATTCACCTGTAGGGCGGTGCTTTAGAACATCCTTTGCACTGGCGCTGGGACAGGTACTGTCTGAGAGGAACAAAGTACTTTATGTAAACCTTGAAGACTATTCCGGTTTTAATAAGCTTTTACAGCAGAATTTCATGACAGATCTTTCGGATCTCCTATTTTATGTAGGGCAGAAAAAGCGGAATTTCCCATGTAAACTCGCAAGTATGGTGCAGAAGATAGGAAATATGGACTTTATCCCGCCTGTAATATCGCCTCTTGATATCCGTTCGGTTGATAAAGAAACCTGGATCACGTTTTTTAACGAACTGATGAAATGCGACTATGACCATGTGGTGGTGGATTTCGGAGATACGGTAGACGGCTTCCTCGACATCCTGCAGGGATGCAGCAGGGTTTTCATGCCTGTTCGTGAAGGGACGGTCTCAGAGGCAAAGGTGGAGCAGTTTGAAGCGATGCTCCGCATCATGGAGCGGGAAAATATCCTTGATATCACGGAGAAGATACGGATCCCTTATTTTGGAAGTCTGTCCTGCCCGCCTGAGATGCTTGGGCAGAGTGAGCTCGGTGAATATGCCCGGGGCTTCGCGGGAGGCGCAGCATGAAGGATTTACGGGAGATAAGGACCGGGCTTCATGATGAGATCCTAAAAAAGATAGATCTTTCCCGGGAAGTCGAGGACTTTGAGATAGAGGAGCTTATCAGTACGGTCATCACCGAAAAGGGAAAGACGGTGTACTTAAGCCTTTCTGAGAAGCAGAGATTAAAAAATGAGCTTTTTGATTCCATAAGGAAAAAGGGTGTCATACAGCCGCTCATTGATGACCCGCGTGTCACGGAGATAATGGTGAACGGCACGGAGAATATCTTTGTAGAGCAGAGCGGACGGCTTTTCCTGTGGGACAGACGGTTTGAATCAAGGGAAGCGCTCCACGATGTGGTCCAGCAGATAGCAGCATCTTCAAACAGAGTTGTGAATGAAGCATCGCCTATCGTGGACGCGCGCCTTGAAAACGGCTCACGAGTGAACATCGTCATGAATCCTGTGGCGCTTAACGGTCCCATAATAACCATACGGCGCTTTCCGGATCACCCCATAAGGATGGACGATCTTATCCGCTTTGGAGCAGTGACGCCGGAAGCTGTGGATTTTTTACGAAGGCTTGTAGTGAGCGGATACAACATCTTTATCTCAGGGGGTACAGGAAGCGGAAAGACGACCTTCCTCAATGCGCTGTCAGGTTTTATACCTGAGGAAACGAGAGTCATCACTATTGAGGACTCGGCGGAGCTTCAGATACAGGGGATACCGAACCTCGTTAGCCTGGAGACCAGAAATGCGAATGTAGAGGGCTGTAACCCTATCACCATAAGGGATCTCATAAAGTCATCACTCAGAATGCGTCCTGACAGGATCGTGGTTGGAGAAGTCCGTGACGGAGCTGCGCTGGATTTTCTGCAGGCTGCGAATACGGGACATGACGGCAGTATGTCTACAGGACACGCAAACAGCGCGAGGGACATGCTCCTTCGCCTGGAAGTCATGGTGCTCATGGCGGGGATGGAACTGCCTCTCACTGCCATAAGGCGGCAGATCGCATCGGCGGTGGATATCATCGTGCATCTCGGGAGACTCCGGGATAAGAGCCGAAAGGTGCTGGAGATCACGGAGATCCTCGATTACGAGGACGGTGAGATCCGCATGAGACCTGTTTTTCAATTTGACGGGACAAGATTAGCTAAAGTGAATCCGCTGGTTCATACGGAAAAGCTCGAAAGGAGCGGTCTCCTATGAACTACAGTGAATATAGATTTTCCACAAATGAAAAAATTCTTTATCTTGCTCAGGGATTAATGATCCTCGGGGCAGTGTCATTTACTTTCTATAGGTCAGTAACGGCATTTTTCCTTATGATGCCATCCTTATTTTTTCTCTATAGATATAAAAAACAAAAATTAATAATGGCTCAAAAGAGGGAGCTCCTGCTGGAATTTAGGGAAATGATCCTTGCGGTGCAGTCTGCGCTCAATGCGGGAAGTTCCGTTGAAAACGCCTTTATAGATGCAGGGCGGGAGATGGAAAAAATGTACGGGGGACAGGGTCTTATCGTAAAGGAAGCGGAGGTCCTGACCCGGAGACTCAGATCAAATGAGAACCTTGAACGAATCCTTCAGGATATGGCAGACAGGTCAGGGCTTGAGGATATTTTGGACTTTGCAAATGTTTTTGCTGCGGCGAAGCGGAGCGGAGGAGACCTCTCCGGCATCATCCGGCGGGCGAGCGAAGTCATAGGAGACAAGATCGATATAAAGCGGGAAATCGAGACAGAACTCAGTGCAAAGCAGTACGAGACCCGCGTCATGGAACTGGTCCCATTCGGGATAATCCTGTATCTGAATATCACTTCGCCGGACTTTCTGTCCCCTCTTTACCATAATGCCGCCGGAATCGCCATCATGACCGTATGTCTCGCCCTTTACGGGACGGCTTTCAGGATGGCAGAAAAGATAACGGCGATAGAGGTTTGAACCAATGATGATAATTCATTTTCTGATACTGCTGATATTTCTCATCCTGTTTTTCTGGACTGCCCGTATCGAAGCGGGAGACAGCGCGGATGAAAAGGACGGATGGGTATATAAGAGATTTTTGAAGATTTCGTTATTTATCCTGAAATTCATGCCTGCGGGGAATCATGAATCGCTCCGTAAAAAGCATGGATTGCTGTCGCCTTCCACCGGAGGAAAAGCGGAAACCCATAAATATATGGCTCGGAAGACAGCAGAGTTGCTGCTGATAGTGTTTTTCGGAAATGCGCTGGGGATGTGTGTGACATGCGCTGACATGGCAGGCAGCGGGGTCATTGAGGGAAATGCACTTGCCAGAAATTCATACGGCGAAGGAGACAGCACAGCGTCTGTAACAGCAGAGATAGGCGGCAAAAAATTGTCCAATGAGCTTCAGATAACTATAGGGGAGCGCCGGTATGACGACAGCGAGACCGAATTCATTTTTGATGAAATTGAGAATAGGCTTGCAGTTGAGATCCTCGGAGAAAATAAGAGTCTTGAGCATGTGGATCACGACCTGAGGCTTATGGAAACACTCGATGACCTGCCTGTTTCAATAAGCTGGAGACCTGATAACTATGACATTTTGGATGGCGAAGGAAAGATTCGCGAGGACTTTCAGTACCCTAAGGGTGAAACGGTGGTGCTCACCGCAGAGCTTTCGTACTTTGACCACAGGAGAGAGGTGCAGTTCCCGATCAAAGTCTATCCTGCGGTGCAGAGCACGGAAGACAGCGTTCATGATGCGCTTCTCCGGAAGATAAGTCGTTTTGATGAGGAAACAGCTTCATCAGAGAAACTGGTGCTTCCTGACAGGATAGGCGGGTACAGCGTTACTTATCGCAGAGCTGGGAAAAGAACGGGTGCGCTGATACTTTTTCTCGCGTTTCTGTGCGGGGGAGCGGTCTACGCAGGGCGTGACAGAGACTTAAATGAAAAGCTCCGGGAGCGGGAAAAGGAGATGCTCCGCGATTATCCTGAGATCCTGAGCAAGATGATCCTGCTTTTCAGTGCAGGAATGACCATGCGGGGAACTATAGAAAAGCTCGTGCGGGACTATGAAAAGAGGCAGGCAAAAACAGGGAAAAAGACTTATGCATACGAGGAACTGAAGGTCACGCTTTATGAAATGAACAGCGGTATTCCCGAGTCACAGGCATACGAAAATCTCGGAAACAGAGCGGGTATACGGCATTACAGCAGACTAGGGTCGATGCTGAGCCAGAACCTTAGAAAGGGCAGTGCAGGGCTTCTCCATGCGCTTGAACAGGAGTCAGCGGAAGCTTTTGCAGAGAGAAAGGCGTCAGCACGGAAAAGGGGCGAAGAAGCAGGAACAAAGCTTCTGCTCCCCATGGGTATCATGCTCATGATCGTCATGGTGATCGTGATAGTACCGGCGTTTTTGTCGTTTAACCTATGAACAAAAAAGGCGGGCGGGTGGGAATTTTAACGGAAAGGAGGCAAAACATGCTGAAGAAATTTTTTATGGAAGAAGATGCTATCGGCACAGTTGAGATGATCCTGATTTTGGTCGTACTTATCGGACTCGTGATCATTTTTAAGGAACAGCTCACATCTCTTGTAAACAAGATCTTTAAGACCATCAACAGCAAGGCAACTTCTATCTAACTAAGGGCTTAACATCACAATTTTCCTAACCTGAAAGGAGGTATCGAATGAAATATAAGGGCACCATCACGGTATTTTTGAGCCTTGTCATGGCGGTGATACTGTCTCTCGTCGGGGCAGTTTTGGAAAGCGCCAGATACAGCTCGGCACGGGCTCGTGCAGAGATGATCATGGACATGGGACTGACATCAATATTTGCGGAATATAACCGTGAACTTCTCCGGACCTACGACCTGTATTTCATCGATACCTCTTATGGGTCAGGAAAAGCATCATTAAGAAATACCGAAGAGCATCTTCGTAAATATATAGATCATAACTGCAATCCGGCGAAGGGACTTTTGATACTTGATGCGGCGGATATGGCAGGATTAAAACGGAAAAAAGTGAACATCCGAAGTGAATCCCTTGCGACCGACAGCGGAGGAAGAGTCTTTAAGAGACAGGCTGTGCAGGCAGTGAAGGACAGCTTCGGGGACTCTATTGCGGATGACCTGAAATCCCGGGTCACGCAGTACAAGGATCATGAAAAAGAGCGTGAGAAGCAGGAGAAACAGAGACAGAAGATTCAGAAAAAGATGGATGGTCTGGACCTTAACGATGATATCAAAGATATCTCAAAGGTTTTTGACCGAAGGAAAGGGATACTGAAATTTGTAAAGGAAAGTGCATCAGGGCTGCCTGACAACGCACTTCCACTTGAAAACACCGTTTCATACCGCAGAAATGCGGAAGGGATCGGTATCGTCAGACCTGATGAAGACCCTGACTCAGCGATCAATGAGCTTCTCTTCACGGAATACATCGGCTGGAAAATGAACAGCTTCACGGACGGTAAAAAGGATGGACCTGTGCAGTGCGAAATGGAGTATATCCTTTTTGGAAAAAACACGGACACTGCGAATCTGCGGGAGTCAGCTGAGAGACTTTTCTGGGCGAGAGAACCTGTAAATACCATGGCAGTTTTTCAGGATGACGGAAAGATCGCGCAGGCAAAAGCTGTCGCGACGGCGGCGTCACTGCTGCTTGGCTCACCTGAGCTGGAAGAACCCCTTACGGACATGGTCCTCATGGCTTGGGGAAGCGCAGAGAGTCTGGTGGATGTCAGAGCTTTGCTAAAGGGGGAGGAAGTCCCGTTTATAAAAAAGGGCTCGGATTTTGCCATAGTGACTCCTCTTCAGATACCGCTGTTTAAGACATTGTCTGCAAAAAAATGTACGAGCGGAATCGGATATGAGGACTATTTGAAGATATTTCTCATGATGACAGGGAAAACTAAAAAAGTAAAAAGAACAATGGATGTCATCGAAATGAACCTTCGGACTACGGACGGAAATCACGGTTTCAGGATGGACGGATGCGCTTCATACATGGAAGCCGAAGCGGAGTTTCGGACAAAGACCGGAGCGGAGATCTCTATCAGGAGAGATTATGCATATGAGGAGATCATCGAGTAAAAGGCACTATAAATCGAAAAAGGAGGTGGATACGGGTGGTATTTCGCCGTGCGCGCGGATTGACTCACTGCGCATTATGTAAACCAATAATAAAGCAAAAATTTAATATCGAAGAAAGAACAATTTCAACCCCGAAACTGAAATTTTCTATGGCTGAAATACCATCCATATCTGCCTCCTTTAAGGGGAGCCTTACTGTAGAAACTGCGATAGCCCTGCCGCTTTTCCTCTTTGCGATGATGGGCTTCATGATGCTGATAGAAGCCACACGGTTTTCAGGGAATATGCAGGCATCGCTCCATCAGGCGGCGCGGAAACTCACGAATTATTCCTATGCGGCGAGTTATCTGCCGGGGCATGAGGGTATAGGGGGAGGCGCTGCGGGAAAGATAGTGTCCATGACTGCGGGAAAGAGTCTCGTTCTCGACGATATCGGGCGGGATTACGTGGAAGATTCGCCCGTAGAAAACGGATGCAGCGGACTTAGCTTTATCCATTCGCACGTCATGGGGGCTGACCAGATGATAGATCTGGCAGTGGTCTACAAGATACGTACGGACCTGCCTATTCTCGGTTCACCGTCCTTTAAGGCAGTGGACAGGGCGCGGATAAGGGCATTTACGGGCTATGACAATACAGGTAATGAGGACAGAGATGACACGGATGAAGAAATAGTCTATGTGGCAGAGAACGGTGTTGTCTACCACAGGAACCGTAATTGCAGCCATTTAGCCCTTGTCATACGGGAAACAAATCATGCAAATGTCGGAACAGAGCGTAATTCAGCCGGAGGAAAGTATTATCCGTGTGAATACTGCGGGAAAAAGGCAGGTAATGGGGAAGATCTATATATAGCAGAAGACGGAGACAGATGGCATACAAAAGTCACCTGCCCCGGGCTAAAGCGCACCATAAGGGCTGTTCCCTTATCCGAAGCGGGAGGGCTTCCGCCGTGCTCGGACTGCGGCAGATAAATAGAGAAAGAAGGAAAGATGGTAATAAAAATACTTACAGGCGTATGCCTTTCTGTCTGCACCTATACGGATATCAGGAAAAGAGAGATAGATCTCAGGATTATCCTGCTTTTTGCATCGGCAGGGCTTTTATGGCAGATATGGAGCAGGCAGATGGGGCTTTTAGATATGGCGGGCGGCGCATTTATCGGCATTTCTCTGGTGTTGATGAGTGTCATCACAAGGGGAAAGATAGGTTTGGGTGACGGACTAATGCTCACTGTGACGGGGCTATTGCTGGGATTTACCGATAACCTTAAAATCCTCACGATGTCAGTGCTTTTGACAGCCGGCTTTTCGGTAATACTTATGATATTCGGAAAGTGCAGGAAAGACACGGAGCTTCCCTTTGCACCGTTTCTACTCGGCGCTTTTCTGGTGACAGTCTGATGCACAGGATACGAAAAGCCTATAAAGGCTCATTAACAGTTGAAGCGTCACTTCTTTTTCCATTTATCCTGATGGTCATTGTGATATCCATATATGCCATGTTTTTCCTGCACGACAGGGCAGTTCTCGATGCAGCGGCGTATGAAGCTGCCCTTCGGGGATGCGAGATAACATCGGAAAAAGCTGACGTCATGGCAAAGGTAAGGAAGACCGGGGAAGAGACCATAGAAGGCAGGCTCTTATCCACCAGAAATGTAAATATGGATGTCAGTATTACAGGGCAGGATATCAGAGTCCGTTATACAGGCGAGTTCAAGGTGCCGGGTGGAGTAAACCTTGTGCCGGAAGCAGGTTTTTCCGCACTCACCATAAAAGCGGAAGGACATTCAAGCAGGAGAACTCCCGTGAGCTATGTGAGGGAGATAAGGACTATAGAAAATGCGGAAAAGAGGCTTCGAAAGTGATAACGAAGTGAGAATTATACGGAGGATCATATGGAATTTGAATTTAATCGGGATTCGGATCACAGATACCTGTCTGTAAAAAGGAGTGGTGGGGATGCCGGATTTCAGGAAAAAATGGTAGTGAGAAACTCTATCCCGGGACTTGCACGGGTGTCTGTAAAGTACCTGAATGGTGAAGCCCGCTACAGCTATGAAGCGAGATCATGCCAGACTCTTGAAGACATGTTTACAGGGGCAGGCATCACAGGACGTGACATGAAAAAGATACTGCGGGCACTTGCGTCAGTGATGAAAGAACTCGACCGCTATCTATTACGGCGGGAAGACCTGATACTGGATCCCGCAGGAATACTCTGGAATCTTGAAAGAAACGAGCCTGTTTTCTGCTATTATCCTGACCTCTCCGAGTATGAAAATCCCGGATTCATTCTCCTCGCAGAGTTTTTGATAGAGCACGTGGATCATAAAGACGAAGAAGCGGCAGAGCTTGCATACCAGTGGTTTGACAGAGTAAGCGACGGAGTATGGGACCCGGAGAGCATCATCGGTAATGCAGAAATAGTAAAAGAAGAAAAAACGGAACAAAGAAAAGTCCCGGAAATGAAGATAGTTGAAGAGCACTTCTCAGAAGAAAAAGAAAACTTCTATATCCGTGATGACGAATCCAAGGCTGAAAAGATAACCAAAGAAAAAGAGCAGGATAAAAAGACAGCAGTCCTCGGAATAATCATATGCATGACACTCACAGCAACGGCGGCAGGCTCCTATGCTATACTCCTCACATATCCCGGCCTCGCAGACAGGCTGGGACTCTCCGGCAATGATCATATTTTTGCAGGAGTCGTCATAGCAATAATTTTTGCCGCGGCAATCCTAGGAGCAGTCCATCTCATCAGCAAGAGAAAACCAGTGGAAGAAGTACCACCATTCCTTCTTGATAAGCAAAATCCTTCATTCAGCTCTGATGATGATTATTTGGAACAGCTTACAGGCGAATAACCATGAAACAGAGATATATTTCCAGCCGACAAGGCAAAGCCAGGAGGCACAGAGCGTTGCTTTCCATAAGCATCCCGTTAAGAACCGCACAGGTGAGATCCACTGCATACGAAGACTTAGAGCACGGGGCAAGAGCTCTTCCGATAGCGAATGTCCCGTGCGATATAGTCGAAGTAAGCAGTTAGCTCATCGTCGTGTGGTTCCCCGGGATGTGTTGGAAACAACGCTCTGCGTCTCCGTCAACAGTGCGAACAATAACAGCTTTTAGCCAAAGATATCAGCACCTTGCATAAAGAAAATGCGCAGTGTAAAATTAAATCTGTATAAATGTCTATACAGATCAAAAATTGCAGAAAGGAAAAAATTTCTTGGAGGCAATAGTATCAGAATATCTGTCGCAGCATGGGTATTCCGCGCTCAGATCAGCCATGCCGCAGGTCGAAGTATTCTTCCGCGTTGAAGGAAATCTTGCGATGGCGATCCTCATGATAGACGGACGTCAGTTCATTCTCGATGTCCCCTCGTATCAGAATATGAAGGATCAGGTAGGGCGGATGTTCGAGGCAAAAGGATATACAAACGTCTGCGTATTTACAATTTTTCTTACACCAAATATCACAAACGTTCACGAAATTGCAAGAAATGATTCATTCTTCTGGGCGATAGATCTCGGCAGAAAAAGACTATGTATTTTCGATAACGGCATGAGAGATTTTGACGGTCTGAGAGACGGACTTGCAGATGCCATAAATATGGCAGCATCCCGTCCGGTAGGGGATAAGACCGTAGGACAGTGGATAATAGATCACACTGTGCGTAATCCCGCACCCGCAACGGTGTGCCTGATACTGCTGAATATCATCGCATTTATCGCAGTAACAGCATTTGGATCATCGACGGATCTTGACTATATGATATCCATCGGAGCTTTGTATGCCCCGGCGGTATTCGATAAAGCTCAGTTTTACAGACTGTTTACATGCATGTTCCTTCACTTCGGAGTAGAACATCTCGGAGCAAATATGTTTGCGCTGGCGCTGTTCGGATCAAGAGTCGAGCGGATAATGGGAAGCGGACGATATCTTCTCCTTTATATCCTGAGCGGACTCGCAGCATCCATGATGTCTCTTGGGACAGGAGTATTTCTCCACAGCACAAACGCATCTGTGGGAGCGAGCGGTGCAGTATTCGGTATCATTGGAGCGCTTTTTGCGATACTTATCAGAAACAGGGGAAGGCTCGGAAGCATGACAGCAGGACGAGCAGCATTTCTGATAACTTACAGTATCTTTTCCGGATTTATGGCGAAGGGCATTGATAATGCAGCGCATATCGGCGGTCTGTTAATGGGACTTATCCTTGGTTTCATTCTTTACAGAGTTCCAAAGCGCACAAAGCCAAAGAATGAACAGACGGAAAATATGGGTTAAAAAGGGTTAACCTTTGAAAGGATGAGGGTATGAAGATAAATATTTATTATGGGGGACGCGGGATCGTGGGTGATCCCACGCTGTTTGTGCTCAGCAGGATGCAGTCGGTGCTTGAGGAGCTGAATGTACAGGTTGAGCGGATAAATCTCTATGACGAGAAGAGGAAGATCACGGCGCTTCCCAGTACACTGAATGATGCGGACGGCGCGATCTTTGGCACAACGGTAGAGTGGCTCGGTATCGGCGGCTATATGACAGAGTTTCTCGATGCCTGCTGGTTTTACGGAAATAAGGAAAAAATGAACGGTATCTATATGATGCCTGTAGTTATGTCAACCACGTTCGGTGAGAGAGAAGGACTTCTTTCACTCCAGTCAGCATGGGATATGCTTGGCGGAAAGCTGTGTAACGGACTTTCTGCATATGTCCGTGATCCGGTAGCATTTGAGCTCAATCAGGAATATATCAAGCTTATCGAAAAAGCAGCTGAGAACCTCTACAGAGTAATTTCAAGACGGACCATCACGCTTCCTGCAAGTAATCAGGCTGTGACACAGATGGTAGGTTCCAGCGAGCCGATAGACCTTACTCCGCAGGAGACAGAACAGCTTTCAAAATATGCATCTGACGATAATTACGTTCAGAAGCAGAAGGAAGATATCAGAGAGCTTACAGACCACTTCAGGACGCTTCTTAAGAATGACGGAAAGTCAGAGGATGTGGTCATAGGTGAAGCCTTCAGGAATCATTTTGTTCCTCAGACAAACTTCGAGGCGGTATACCAGTTTATAATAAAGGGACTGGATAAGCCGATGATACTGGAGATTCATGACGATGTGCTGAATATCAGCTATGAAAAGAGAAATGAGCAGACAGTTCTCTGTAAGCTCACTCAGGAAAAGCTTGATCAGATCACAAAGGGCGAGATATCATTCCAGAATGCATTTATGTCAGGCGAGATGCAGGTAAAGGGCGATTTCCGTATGCTCCGCATGCTCGACACGGTATTCACATTCCAGAATACCCGAAAACCCGAACCTGAATACGTATAAAAAATACCCCTGAGATATCATTACCTCAAAATGTACCGACCCCCAAAAGTTAGACCAAAAATCTAACGATTGGGAGGTCGGTTTTTTTATGGCGAAATACAGTTATGAATTCAAGAAAAAGTTGGTGACAGAATATTTGGATGGTCATGGTAGCTATGGTGTTCTTGCACAAAGACATGGTTTGTCTGATAAAAAATCATTAAGACAATGGGTTGCTGTTTATAACAAATTTGGTGATGACGGGCTAAAAAGATCACGCAATCGGACGGTTTACTCTTTCGAAGAGAAGCTATCTATAGTAGAGTCTTACTTAACAAGTGAACTCTCATATCAGGAACTGGCTCTTAGAAACGGGATTAGC
>FUZG01000013.1 GCA_900168235.1 Lachnospiraceae bacterium
CCGCTCGACTTGCATGTGTTAGGCACGCCGCCAGCGTTCATCCTGAGCCAGGATCGAACTCTCGAAAAAAGTTTGATCCGGTTTCAAGATCAGCTAGCTTTTCGCTTCGCGTTTCTTTTTTAACCGATTTACTGTCGATCAGATCTCTCTGATCTTCAGGTTCGTTTTTATTGCATTTCTGAAATTTCGTTTTGAATTTTCAGGGTTGCATTGCTGTTTGTTTGTCAAGGTTCAGTTCTGTCGAACCGCTTGTTTACTAGACTTTCGAGGTGTTTCGCTCGTGTCTCTCGCGGCGACAAGTGATATATTATCACCAGTCCATAGCGAAGTCAACAACAAATTGTAATTTTTTTAATATTTTTAAAGATTTATTTTTGTATACTATATATAGTATACACCTTATCGCATAACAACAATATATGCCCATCTTTTTATGCTTATTCTCATACACCTCATTGCATTAAGGCAAAGCTTTCCCCGCCAGAGTGATTTTTCCTTATCTGAGCATAGAACAAAGAGTCACTTCGTGACTCTTTGCGCGCTGGTGCGCGCATGCGATAGCATGCAAATTTCATCTGCGCACCAGTCGCATCCTCGCGGAGCGTTTTACTTCATAGGGGATTGCAACGCAATTTCCTATGAAGTAATAAAGAGCCCTCCAGGGGCTCTTTACAGTGATACAATATTCGATTTTTATACTGTTCCGCTGATCATTTCAAAGAATACGTTCGTATTATAGAACAGTGTCAGCACTCTGTTTTCATTTACCATGTTGAAAAATGTATGTCCTGCAGTACTTCCTGCAAAAAGCGTCATAAATAGGAAGAACAGCCACACGACCACAAATCCTTCCCCCATGCCGATAAGAGCTCCTGCCATATTGTTCAGTCCATGCAGGATCGGGATCTTTCCTATGATATCCAGCGAAAACATGGTCATTTTAAGTATGACGTATACCAGCAACAGGGTTGAAAGGTACACAAGGATTCTGATAAGAAGTTTTGACAGAAATCTTGCAACATAGTCTTCAAAGGCTGTCACAAGGAGCTCTGCGTATACTGACGGGTTGTTATTGTCTATCAGAGTGCTCTTCAGCAGTTCCGGGAAGGAATAGGATCTGATCGTCGTTATCTGATTTTCATATATAGTATTGTCACGAACGGAATTTAAGTCCGCAAGAAGGTCGAATATCCTCCCGCTTATCATCTCATGCAGGGGCGTACGGTTCATGATAAAATCCGATATCAGCGGTGATATCCTCGTCACAAGCCATATCGCCAGCAGTATTGAAACGAACGAAAATACGACTCTCAGAAATCCCTGACTGTATCCGTAGAACGTAAACAATCCTATTACGATCACAATGATCATCAGAAGTAATTCTGCCGTCATCGGCGCACCTCCGGTTCCGTTTTTATCAATTCAGCTGTATCAGCTGCGTCAAATTTCTGTTTACCAGCACAAATCTGGTCGGATTGGTGGTCGGTGCCAGCAGGAAGACCGAATCCTCGAACAGACCGTCATATTTAACTTTACCCTTCATATCAAATATCTCACAGGTGGATTCGTTATAGACTATCGCCCTGTCGGAAGTGAGCTTTATGTCTGTATATGCCATTTCAAAATCCTGCGAGAGCTTCAGCTTTCCTGTATCACTATAGATATCCATAATGTAATGGTTTGCACCGCTGTCTGCGCGGAACACAAGCGCAACTTCATCAGGTCCGTAAAATACGCTCTCTATCTCGTTTTCTATATTGTTTGCGGAAAGCGCCTCCGGCTTCTGATCTCCTTTATACAGGATCATTTTATTGTCACCGACGGCTACAGCTGTGCGGTTATTCAGGAACTTTATCCTGGGAATTACAGTTCCGTCGTAATCGTATCCGCTGACATAGTTATCTATCTCGTTCTGACCTACATCTCCGAAATTATAAAATGCCACCGACGACCTGAGCGAATCATTTTCCATACGGATATATGTCACACCCAGAAGGGTTCCACCTGGAGAAAGTGCTATATCAGCAGGATATCCGCTTTTTGCCATGGTGCATTTTATGCCCGCGAGCTGAGTTCCCGTTTTGTCATATACATTTATTCTCGTGGTGTTTCCTTCTTCGAGGACTGCTGCCACTACGCCCTGACCTGCGACACTGAAATTCATTACCGGTAGCTTTGTCTGGATCGCGGTCTGGTTTCCGTTTGGATCCATCACAAGGATCTCGGTCGACCCTGCATCGCTCATTGCGACATAATCTCCGCAGGTTGCGATCTTTGGATTCTGCATTTCATAAGTAACATTCCAGTTCGCTTTGTCGGTTTCATCAAAGGATTCTGCGCCGTCCTGGCTGTATTTCAGGATGTGTCCGTTATATACCATATATTCTGCTGTATCTGAGTCAGACCGCACGGTTTTCTTTATGATTTCGTATCCTGTGAAATTTCTGGTATCAAAATAACGTTTTATAAGAAATGCTATTACAAAGAGTACTGCCAATATAAGAAGTACTCTTATTGTTACGTCGAGGCGATGCCTTCTCACATCTGCATCGAAGTCTTCTACACTTTGTGATTTTATGAGCTTCAGATCTGCCATCTGCTTGTCTCTCCAATTCCATTAGCGATATCATGATCACTTTGTTCTAAGAGTTTATTATATCATGACATTTCTGCGGCGCGGGACGCAAAAAAGCTGTGCACGGCAGTTTTCACCGATACACAGCTTTTCCTTACGTAATTATCTACTTATTAGTTATTTATCAAAGCTTTGCCTTGATCTGCTCGTAGATGCCTTCTCCGTCGAGCTTGTACTTCTTCATAAGCTCTGACCACGGACCTGACTCACCAAACTGATCGTATACGCCAATCTTGTGAACCGGTACAGGCTTCTTCTCAGATACAACGTCAGCTACTGCGCTTCCAAGACCACCGATAACAGATGCCTCTTCAACAGTGAAGATCTTTCCTGTCTCTTCTGCTGCCTTAAGAACGAGCTCCTCATCGATAGGCTTGATAGTATGCATATCGATAACGCGAGCGTCAACTCCATCTGCTGCAAGCTTTTCTGCTGCTTCGAGAGCATATCCTACCTCTACGCCGCAAGCGATGATAGTAAGGTCCTTACCTTCACGTACTGTGATTCCTTTACCTACCTCAAACTTGAAGTCAGGCTTGTCGTTAAGAACCGGTGTTGCAGCTCTGCTGAATCTGAGGTAAACAGGGCCGTTCATCTCGATAGCTGCCTTTACAGCTGCCTTTGACTCAACATCATCGGACGGAACGATAACTGTCATTCCCGGAATAGTTCTCATAAGAGCAACATCCTCGAGACACTGATGAGTTGCACCATCTTCACCTACTGTGATACCAGCGTGTGTTGCTCCGATCTTTACATTGAGCTTCGGATAACCGATGGAGTTTCTAACCTGCTCATAGTTACGTCCTGCTGCGAACATAGCGAAGGAGCTGATGAACGGGATCTTTCCGGCAGCTGCGAGACCTGCAGCGATACCTGTCATGTTTGATTCTGCGATACCGCAGTCAATGTGGCGTTCCGGGAACTTATCCTTGAAATACTGTGTCTTTGTAGCGTTTGCAAGGTCAGCGTCAAGAACTACGAGGTCCTTATACTGATCACCAAACTCTGCCAGTGCTTTTCCGTAACTTTCACGGGTTGCAATCATCTTTACATCACTCATAATGCGGCACCTGCTTTCTCCAGCTCGTCCATGGCTGTCTTGTATTCATCGTCACTCGGAGCCTTACCATGCCAGCCGACCTGGTTCTCCATAAAGGAAACGCCCTTACCCTTTACAGTCTTTGCGATGATAGCTGTAGGCATTCCCTTTGTATTCTTTGCTTCGTCAAATGCCTTACGGATTTCCTCGAAGTCGTTACCATTGATGTTGATAACGTGGAAATTGAAGGCTTCAAACTTCTTGTCGATCGGGTAAGGAGAGTTTACTTCCTCAACTGTTCCGTCGATCTGAAGGTTGTTGTTATCTACGATAACGCACAGGTTGTCAAGGTTTCTTGCACCTGCAAACATAGCTGCTTCCCAGATCTGGCCTTCCTGGATCTCACCGTCACCGCAGAGGCAGTATGTACGATAGTTCTTGTTGTCGAGCTTTGCTGCTACAGCCATTCCAACTGCTGCAGAGAGACCCTGACCAAGAGATCCGCTGGACATATCAACGCCCGGGATATGCTTCATATCAGGATGTCCCTGAAGGTAAGAACCTGTGTGACGAAGTGTCTCAAGATCCTTTACAGGGAAGAAGCCTTTTTCAGCAAGTGCTGAGTACAGACCGGGAGCTGTGTGGCCCTTGGAAAGTACGAAACGATCGCGATCCGGATCCTTAGGGTTCTTCGGATCAACGTTCATCTCTTCAAAATAGAGATATGTGAATATATCTGCTGCGGAAAGAGATCCGCCGGGATGTCCGGATTTTGCAGCATGTACGGCAGTTACGATATCCTTACGGACCGCATTCGCCGTCTTTTCAAGTTCTTTGTTTGTCATGTTTTTTTCCTTTCTCAGCCGTTATTCTGACCATAATATGCATTAGCGCCGTGCTTACGATAGTAGTGCTTATCCTGAACTTCCTGAGGGCACTCCTGTACCTTCGGGTTGATCATCTCTGTACGGCATGCCATCTTTGCAACTTCCTCAAGAACTACTGCTGTATGTACAGCGTCTACAGGATCTTTACCCCATCCGAACGGTCCATGGTTCTTGCAGAGGCAAGCCTGAACTGCGATGTGATCCTTGTCCTTGAAGTAATCAGTGATCAGAACACCGGTATTTTTCTCGTATGCTTCGTCGATTTCTTCCTTTGTCAGGCAGCGAAGACACGGAACATCTCCATAGAAATAGTCTGCGTGAGTTGTGCCGTAGCAGGGGATGCTGCGTCCTGCCTGAGCCCAGCTCGTAGCCCACGGAGAATGTGTATGAACAATACCGCCTATGTCATTCCATTTACGGTAGAGCTCTGCATGAGTTTCTGTATCAGAGGACGGATTATATTTGCCCTCGATTTTATTGCAATTCAGATCGACGACTACCATATCATCCGGAGTAAGACTTTCATACTCAACACCGCTGGGCTTGATTACAAAATAACCTGTCTCGCGGTCAATTCCGCTGACATTACCCCATGTAAATGTCACAAGATCATACTTAGGCAGAAGCATGTTTGCTTCATATACCTTTTTCTTTAATTCCTCAAGCACTGTGATTCCTCCTTAAATACAACTTTTTGTCATTCTGACAGTACATTTTCATTATATGCGATCTATTGTCATTTTCAAGACTGTACATACAGCATTATACAAGAAGTTGTACGGTTTTAATTGATCACTTTAGGAATTATTGCTCATTTTGTATGGATATCACCCGATCTTTTTGTTGAATTGACTCAGCAAACTGTAAATTTATAAGTTGTTGTTGTGTCATACTTCTCACCGGCAGAGTAGAAGGGACTGCGGAAAGTCTCCTGATTTGCACTGTCCGGGAAGAACTGTGTCTCAAGGCAGAGACCGCAGCGCTTTGTATAATGAGCGCCATCTTTTCCTGTACGCTCACCGATAAAGTTGCCTGCATAGAACTGCACGCCCGGAAGGTCTGTATAAACTTCCATTCTGCGTCCGCTCTTTCTGTCCTCTACAGCGGCAATGAGGTCTCCGCCGGGTGCATCGAGAACAAAGTTGTGGTCATAACCGCCTGTGATCTGAAGCTGCTCGATGGCATCGTCGATGTGATCACCAACTCTGGTCATCTCACGAAGATCAAAGGGTGTGCCAGCAACTGAAGCAACCTCACCTGTAGGTATTGATCCGGCACGTACCGGTGTGTAGTGGGATGCAAGGATCTGGATGTAGTGATCTGTGATCAGTCCGCTGTCATGTCCTCCGAGATTGAAATAGGAGTGATTTGTGCAGTTGATCAGAGTCTTTTTGTCTGAAACGCCCTCATAGTGAAGGATCAGTTCATTTTCATCAGTTAAGGTGAAAGTAACCTTCATGTCCAGATTTCCCGGGAAGCCGTTCTCTCCGTCAGGGCTGGTGTAGCTCATTGTAACGGAATTTCTTCCTTCATCCGGAGCTGCGATCCAGAGCTTCTTATGAAAACCATTATCAATGTCGGTGTGAAGGTTGTTCTCATTTTCGTTTGCTTTGAGCAGGATAGTTGTACCATCCAGATCAAACTTTGCACCTGCGATACGGTTTGCACTGCGTCCGATAGTAGCTCCAAAGAACTCGCTGTTTACAAAATACGGATCTGCGTTATCGTATCCAAGAACAACATCCTTCATCTCGCCGTTCTTGTCCGGTACGATCAGAGACACGATATTTGCACCATACTCTGAGATTGTTGCCTTCATTCCTTTTGCGTTTGTCAGGGTATATGCTGAAATATCCTTGTTGTCCCCTGTGTGTCCGAACAGTTTCTTTTCGATCTTCATTTTCTGCATCCTCCTCAATGCGATGCCCCTCACATTTTATGCTCAGAGATCTGTTCTCCCTTCGAGAGCCCTGAGCAGTGTTACCTCATCTATATTTTCAAGATCGCCGCCTACCGGCACTCCGCTGGCAATACGGCTGACTCTTATCCCCGTGGGTTTTATGAGCTTACTGATATACATCGCGGTGGTCTCGCCCTCAAGACTGGAATTTGTAGCGACTATTACCTCATTTACGTCGCCTTCCAGCCGCTTCATGAGCTCTTTCAGCTTTATATCGCCGGGGCCGATACCCAGCATGGGCGAAATCGCTCCATGAAGCACATGATAAACACCCTCGTATTTTCCGGTCTTCTCATATGCAGCCTGATCTCTGGTATTTTCAACCACCATGATGGTTGAGTGATCACGCTTTACGTTCCGGCAGATCGGGCATATCTCATCATCTGTAAGTGTCCAGCACTCTTTGCAGTAATGGATATTTTTCTTGGCATCGAGAATGGCATCCGTAAGCTGTTTTACCCGCTCTTCGGGCTGGTTTACCAGATAAAATGCCAGTCTTCCCGCTGATTTTGCTCCGATACCGGGAAGCGAAGACAGTTCTTCGATCAGTTTGTTGATTTTTCCGGAATATAACTCCATTTCCGCTCCTGTTACATCAGACCGCCAAGTCCGCCTGTGAATTTACCCATTGCAGCCTGTGATGCTTCATCAGCCTGCTTCATTGCTTCGTTTACTGCTGCAACGATGAGATCCTGAAGTGTCTCTACATCATCCGGATCAACTGCTTCCGGATCGATCTTTACTTCTTTGAGATCCTTTTTACCGTTTACTGTTGCGGATACTACTCCGCCACCAACTGTAGCTGTGAACTCTTTTGTTTCAAGCTCTTTTGCGCTCTCTTCCATCTGACGCTGCATTCTCTGTGCCTGCTTCATCAGGTTATTCATTCCTCCGGGTACCATTCCTCCGGGAAATCCGCCTCTTTTTGCCATTACATGTTCCTCCTGTGCTAAATCGCCCCGCTGTCGCGGGATATATCCAAAAAATTACTTGTTTCCTGTATTAAACTCCGGTCTCACCTGAAGTTTCATCGATGGTTTCTATATCATCAAACTGTATGAGTTCTGAAAGATCTGCATATACAGTATTGAACGGTCTCTTTTCCTGCTGAAGTATCAGCTTGAACGGAACATTTTTGCCGATGACGTTATTTATGGCTGTCTGGAGAGCCTCTCTGTCTTTTTCAACTCCGGTATCCGGATCCTTTGCAGTCATGACGCTGTACTGCGTGCTGTCCTGTTCATCAAATACGATCACGAGCTGATCGCCGTCAACCGTGGGATGCGCATTTTTTATCGCAGTTTTCTGCAGTCCGTCTAACTGGTTGTATATCTTCCGCCAGTTTTTTGCCACCTGCTCCACATCCTCCGGAAGTGCATCCGGAAGAGGGATCTTTTCATATTTTTCTGCTGCAGCTGAGCCTGTAGCCGCTGCCCCTGCAGCCCGGTCAAAAAAAGCCGGGTTCATCGGAACGCCGTTTTCAATCTTGCCTTCCAGATCTTCTATACGCTGTTTTAGAGATCCCAGATCTGATTCCATTGCAGGCTGCATGAGCCTGATAATGGCGATTTCTGTGAGAACCCTTTTTTCTGTAGCAAAACGGACGTCACCCTGGAGAGTTGAAAGCACACGGATAAACCGCATGAGCACTTCCGTACTCACTGTTTCTGCTTCTCTCTTCATGACTTCCAGCGTTTCACTGGAAACGTCGATGACATCTTCCATATTCTGATCCTGCGCGGATATCAGCAGAAGATTTCTCAGGTACCATATGAAGTCGGTGATAAATGCACTGAGATCACGTCCCTGCATGAGCACATCATCAAGGATACGGAGCGCACCGCTCAAATTCTTTTCAAGGATGCTGTCCAAAAATCTGCTGTAGACCGATGTGTCGACCGCGCCGAGAACCTGCAGAGCTTTGTCGTAAGTCAGCTGCTGCCCGATATGGAACGAAGCACACTGGTCAAGAAGACTCAGGGAATCTCGCATGGAGCCGTTTCCGCATCGCGCAATGTACTGCAGCGCGCGGTCTTCAACATCAATATCCTCCTGATCACATATCTCGCGCATGCGCATGACCATGGTATCGATGGTCATTCTATGAAAATCATAACGCTGACATCTGGAAAGAATTGTTGCCGGGATCTTGTTTATCTCTGTGGTAGCCAGAATGAACATTACATATGACGGCGGTTCTTCCAGTGTTTTCAGCAGAGCATTGAACGCACCCGCAGAAAGCATATGTACCTCGTCTATTATGTAAACCCGAAATCTGGCGTCAGTCGGCTGATAGGAAACTTCATCGCGGATCTCACGAATATTGTCCACGCCGTTGTTGCTGGCTGCATCGATCTCTACTACGTTCATGGATGCGCCTGCCTGTATCGCCCGGCAGCTCGGACATTCGCCGCATGGGCTTCCGTCCTCTTTCCTGTCGGTACAGTTCACTGCTTTTGCAAAAAGCTTGGCAACGGTGGTCTTACCTGTTCCGCGTGTTCCTGTAAAAAGATATGCATGACCGATACGATCTGCTTTTATCTGATTTTTTAATGTTGTTACGATAATGTCCTGTCCTCTGACATCTTCAAATCTGTCCGGACGGAACTTTCTGTATAATGCCTGATATGCCATAAATTTGGATTCGCGGTCCGTTTCCGGTCCGCGAATCCCTGATCTCCTTTATATCTGATTGATCAATCGCCGAAACTTATTCCGAGCATCTTCGCTTCTTTTACGATGGAAGAATCCGGCTGGATCTTCTTTAACTTTCCGGCTACTTCCTCAAGCGGAACCTTTACAACTTCACGGTTTCTGTAGCCTACCATGAATCCGTATTCGCCCTTGAGGATGAGCTTTCCTGCCTCAGCACCCAGTCTGGATGCGAAAACTCTGTCATACGGGCAAGGGCTTCCGCCTCGCTGTGTATGTCCGGGTACAGTTACGCGGACTTCCTGTCCGGTCTTCTTTAATATCTCTGCCGCAACTTCGTATGAAACTGAAGGATACGGGGAGTTTTCAAGCTTTTTCTTATATTCTTTCTTGGAAAGCTTTGCGTCCTGCTTACTGATAGCACCTTCTGCAACAGCAATGATGGTGAATCTTGAGCCGCGCTTTTTTCTCTCCTCGATAGCATCTACGATCTTGTTGATGTCATAAGGAATCTCCGGGATAAGGATGATATCAGCACCGCCTGCCATTCCGGCATTCAGTGTGAGGTATCCAACCTTGTGACCCATTACCTCTATAATGAATACACGTCCGTGAGAGTCCGCTGTCGTGTGGATACAGTCGATGGCATTGGTCGCAATGTCTACGGCACTCTGGAAACCGAAGGTCATGTCCGTGCCCCAAAGGTCATTATCGATAGTTTTCGGAAGAGTAACGATATTAAGTCCTTCTTCACGGAGCAGGTTTGCCGTCTTATGTGTTCCATTACCGCCAAGGATAACGAGACAGTCGAGGTTCAGCTTATAATAGCTGTGCTTCATAGCTTCAACCTTATCAAGGCCGTTTGCATCAGGCTCGTGAATCTGCTTGAACGGTGTACGTGACGATCCAAGGATAGTACCGCCTCGGGTCAGGATTCCGGAAAAATCAGAAACATCCAGCATACGGTAGTTTCCATAGATAAGACCCTGATAACCGTTGAGGAAACCATAGATCTCGATCTGCTCTCCGCTGAATATCAATGACTTTACAACGCCTCGCATTGCAGCGTTCAACGCCTGACAGTCGCCGCCACTTGTGAGCATACCAATACGTTTCATCTCTGCCTCCTTCACTGCACGGACGAACCCTATGTACAGCCCATGCCTTTATATTTCCCCTCATCGGATCCCTTTATCCGATCCACGAATGGATTTATATCCATAATCGCCTTCATTATAGCCGATTTTGCGTAGTCTAACAACTCGCATTTATGCCGAAAACCTTGGTTAATTCTGCTGTTGACGCAGATTCATGGCAGACTTATAATATATAGTTGTGGCAAGTGCCACTTTATATCCGGAGACGTATCGAAGCGGTCATAACGGGGCGCACTCGAAATGCGTTAGCCCTCCGGGGCACGAGGGTTCGAATCCCTCCGTCTCCGCTTTTTATCTGTCTGTATCAGTAGATACCGGCAGAATTTTTTTGCAAAAAATTCCCCAACAGGAATTTTTACCTGTTGGGGAGTAATGTTCATATTTTTGATAATTCAGCTACGGATTCACGTTCGCAGAGCTTGCAGTCCACATCTATCTGCCCGCTGCCGACGTGTATTCCCTCATCAGACAACATACCTATCATCTGCTCTCCGGCACTGTATCCGATATCACGAAGAGGAAGTCCCATTGTCGTAAGAGGCGGATTTTCATAAGCTGACATTACCTGATCATCATATCCTACAACCGCTACATCTTTTCCCGGAACCATGTCATGCTCTTTCAACCAGTCGTACACACCGCCCGCCATTACATCGTTCATGGCAAATATTGCTGTGGGTTTATTGCTCATCAGGTGGTTCATCGCATCGTAACCGCTCTGTCTGTCCCAGTCTCCGTAAACCACGTAGTCAGGATCATAAAAGATGTGATTCCGAAGCAGTGCTTTCTGATAGCCTTCAAGTCTTGCCAAAGTATGGAAGGATTCCTTTTTTCCTGCGATAACGCCTATCTTTTCATGGCCTTTTGAAAGCAGATACTCTGTTACTTTTTCTGCACCGCCCTGATCGTTTACAACTACAGACGGAACCTCGGATCTGTTGGAAAAGCTGTACGCCATAACTACAGGAACGGAAAGGTTCCTTGGTATCACGTCATTTATACGCTCATGGGCTGCTACGTATATTATGCCGTCTACCTGCATGGATATCAGTTTCTGGATCTCGGCTTTTACCTGCTCACGGTGATGATTTGTCTTGTAGTAGGTATCCGAATATTTTTTGTACAGCCTGAGATTTACCAGGAGAATCTGATAATCGTTTTCTTCACAGCACTCTGTGATGCCGTCGATGATCTCCGGCATGACAAATACTGTCATATCCTCTGCGATAACTCCGATACTCCGGCTGGTCTTTGTCTTTAGATTTTTTGCAACGGAATTAGGGGTGTAGTGGTATTCCCGTATGGCTTTTTCCACTCTCTGGCGGGTGTCTTCGCCCACACGTCCCTTGTGATTGATGATATTTGATACTGTGGCGACTGATACGCCTGTGATTCGTGCTATTTCTTTTATTGTCATACTCACAGTCTTACCTCCTTTTCTTCAAAGGGAGTAAGGATCCTTCTCTGAACTGATGGATTTATAAATGCGCAGCTTACGAGCGCCGGGAAAGAAAATCCCATGAGAACCATCACTATCATGGAATACGGGAAGAATGATACCATGAGAAGTACGTATATCGCAAAAAATGCGAACATTTTTCCGTTTGTCTTCCACTCTGAAAGAAGAAGGATCACTGCATTTTTTAATAAAAGCGCTTCAGGAAGATCCAGCATTGCGGAAAGTACGCTCACCCAGGAAGTCAGAATACAACCTATCGCAAATACCGCAAATCCGGTACCGAATATCCACGCTTCTATCACTCCGTCCGAAAAATTTCCGGAAAGGCTCATTAAATAATAGCCGTAAAATACTATCAGAAATCCCGGCAGGAACGCGGGAACACGCCGCAGCAGACTCTGCTTAAATTCCCTGAAATGATCGCTCACGGAAAATCCATATCCATCCCTGAACATGCGTATCAGGTATCTATGCATCCCTGACATAGCGGCAGGAATGGTAAATATCGGGATACAGCACAGTACAAATATGAGATTTATGGCTATCATCCGTCCCGGGAAGTTTATAAGGAGAAAAAATGCTCTTTTGAGCCCCTCCCTCGGAGGTTCTTTTTCCCTGTCGTTGTCTCCCCAGTACCATTTCATAAAGCGGTCAAGAATCTTCATCTGCCGGTCTCTCCTTTTTTATCAGTTCTTCATACCGGTAAGGACAATACCTTCTACGAAGGAACGCTGTCCGAAAATATAGATCACAATACCGGGGAGGATCGTCATAAATGTGGCTGCCAGCGCTACAGGCCAGTTTGTACCAAAGGAACCTGTAAAGTTCGTGAGCGCAATGGCAAATGTGAACTTATCCATGCTGTTTATATAGATAAGCTGCTGCAAAAGATCGTTCCAGATCTGGATAAAGAGCATCATTCCTACAACAACGATGGCAGGCTTTATGGAAGGCACAAGGATAGTCCACAGGATCCTCATCCTGCCTGCACCGTCAATGCTCGCTGCTTCATCGAGATCTTTCGGTATTGTCATTAAAAACTGTCTTATCAGGAAGATATTAAAGAAGCCGCCGCCTGTAAGGAACGGAAGTATCAGCGGCCAGTAGGTATCGCCCAGTCCCAGAAACTTTGTCCACATGATGTAGAGCGGGATCAGGGTAACCATACCCGGAAGAAGGATCGTGCTGACACAGATATTGAATATCAGCCTCTTTCCGCGAAACTGCAGACGTGCAAACGCATATCCGCAGAAGATCGCTGTAACTGTACCGAATGTAACTGCCGGAATGATGATGGAGAATGTATTCCGGAAATATGTCCAGTACTTGAAGGTTTCCAGCGCTTTTGAATAGTTAGACCACAGCCATTCGTAAGGAATGAACGAAGGCGGATAGGCATTAACAGCTGCTACGCTCATAAGGGAGGATCTAAAAATCCACCATATCGGGAGCAGTACCAGTAGTGCAAATATCAGCACTGCCAGAGTAGCAAGCAGATTCAGCATTTTTTCCTTTTTCTTTCTGTTATTCATATTCTACTCCAAACCCTTGTTTTTAGGAACCGCCGTAACAGCATTTATCCGGCGTCCTCTCCGAAGATCGCTTCTCTCTGTGTCTTGAACAGGATAGCTGTAAAGATTCCTACAAGTACAAAAAATATCACAGAGTATGCTGCGGCATAGCCCAGCTTATTTTTCTGAAATCCGTAAAGATAGATGACGTAAGACATGAACATGGACTTTTTGCCGGGTCCGCCGTCTGTGAGCGCCAGTGCAGGGTTTATTACCTGCAGATTTGTAATGAGCGCTGTGAGCACATTGTAGAAAATGATCGGTCTGATGCAGGGGATCGTTACGTGGATGAATCTCTGCCATGAGTTCGCGCCGTCAACCTCTGCCGCTTCCCTGTAGACCGTAGGTACATTCTGGAGTCCCGCAAGAAAAATTACTATGAGGTTTCCGCTGCACCACACTGCTATAAGCACCAGCGACGGGATTACTTCATGAGGGCTGTCCAGGAACTGGTGGGGTTTAAGCCCGAACATTCTGAAAATGAAATTGAACAGTCCAAAATTTTGCTCATATAACCACTGCCAGCCTTTGAATACACCGATAGCAGGAAGCAGGTACGGTATAAAGAAAATGGAGCGGAAAAGTGTCCGTCCATATATTTTCATATTTAAGAGCAATGCGATAAATAAGGAATAGACTATCGATCCGACTACCGCGAGAAATGCATATAAAAGAGTCGCCTTCACAGATTCCGCAAGATAGATATCTTTGGTAAAAATCCTTTGGAAATTTGATAGTCCCACAAACTCCGGGCTTGAAAGACCGTTATATTCAAAGAAGCTTAATACAAAAACAGCTATTGTCGGAAAATAACTTATGAAAGATATTCCGAGGAACGCAGGTATCAAACAGAGATACGCCGTCCGTTCTTCTTTTTTCCCATGTATGGACTTAGGTTTTGCACTGATTTTTTTCATAATCGACCTCTTGTAATATGAGGGTCGGCATTGGTTCGTGCCGACCCCGCTGGGAGAAAACAAAAATGTATTACTGTGCGTTGCTCTCGTCAAAGATCTCCTGAAGCTCATCCTTATTTTCTGCGATAGCTTCTGCCATTGTCTGGTCACCGGACCATACGCTTGAGAATGCTGTATCGAGAGTTGCGTTGAACTCGTCTGTTCCATTTACATAATACCAAGCTGTTGACTTTGAATAATCCTTTGCGTAATCAACAACGGATGACTTGTACTCGTCGTGCTCAGGGAAGTTTTCATTGTCGATCCACTTATTTGTGAGCTCTTCCTCTGTATACCACTTGTCAAGAATAGGCATCCATGTACCTGCTTCGATGAGATCCCATGAATTTTCTTCCTGATAGTACCACTTAAGCCATGTCATAGCTTCTTCCGGGTGCTTTGTTGTTGAGAATACTACGTTCGGTCCGCCTGTGCAGATAGTGAGCTTTTCCTTCATATAAGGAAGAACGCCTACGCCGTAATCATAGTCTGCATTCGGTCCAAGGTATGTTCCTACATTCCATGTTCCGTCTGTTGCCATTACAACTTTCTTGCTTCCAAGTGAGGACTCAAGAGCGTTTGCTGCACTTGTTACAGGCGGTGCACAGTGGTATTTGCTTGAAAGATCTGCGATGTTCTGAAGAGCTTCAACTGTTGCAGGATCATCGATAGTGCACTTTGTGCCGTCTTCTGAATAGTATCCGCCGCCGTTACTCTTTGCCCATACTTCAAGCTGCCAGGGCAGAGTATTTACTGTACATCCGTAGATGTCGATGTTGTCAGGATCAAAATCAGGATCAAGGGCGTTCTTTCCGTTTACGTCAACTGTAAGAGACTGTGCTGTTTTTACGAATGTATCCCAGTCCCATGCCTTATCTGCCGATGCGGGCGGTGTAACATCCTCAACCTTAAGTCCCTGTGCATCTGCAACTTCCTTGAGAAGGTCCTTATTGTACCAAAGGTTTAATACTTCGTTTGCTGCAGAATATGCAACAGGAGTGCCCTGATACTTGAAAGTAATGCTCTCAAGAGGCTTTGAATCACCCTCTCCGTACATCTCGCTGATATCTGCCAGAAGTCCGTTTTCTGCAAACTTCAGAACTCCTGCTTCACTCATGATGGCTGTGTCAGGAAGTTCGCCTGCTGTTGCCATTGCATTGAGCTTGGTTACATATGTGTCGTGGTCGATCTTTATTACCTCTACCTCGATCTTGTCCTGCGACTTATTGAATTTATCTGCAACCTTCTGAGTTGCCGCTGTTTCTGTCTCATTACCCCACTGAGCATAAGTGATGTGAACGCGGTCGCCGCTGCCGGCTGTCTCACCGCCCGCAGACTCACTGCTGCCGGCTGCCTCGGATGTCCCTGCAGATGCCGCTGTTCCTGCTGCACCGCTGCTTCCTCCGCATGCTGTGAGAAGCATTGAAGCTGTCATCACTGTTGCAAGTGCTGCGCTCATCATCTTTGTCTTTTTCATACACTTCCTCCTTAATATGATTCTCCTCTTATTTATCACTCATGTGTGAATTTTATCTACATTCCCTTTTTTGTACCCTCCACACAGAATGTACATAATAAACAGCGGTGTACTCACACCGGAATACGGCTCCTGAGCCAGACTGTCATTTCTCCGATCCCTCTGTTATTCCACATGCAGTAAGGAACCGCTTTCAGCTCTACATGTTCTGCCTCAAATTTCGGAAGTCCGTAGAGTTTTCCGTTTTCTACTCCTTTATTTACGAGGCGTACTCCATCGAATCCGAATATAGGAAGATTCCCAATAAAACGTTTAATCTCCGAAACTTCTCTTATGGGCTCCTTAGGATCAACGTATATCCCTGCCATATTCCTGCCATTATCTACCTCTTCCAGGCAATACACCATCGGGCCATACATCAAAGCGACTTTCCCTGCATCTGCTCTGACTTCATCCCTTGCCGATACCCAGCGCGGATGGATTTCAAATCCTATCTCTATGTCAGATTCACCCGACGGAAGACCGAGTTCCATGTAACGATCCTTCTCCGTGACACTGATATCTTTACCATTGAGCTTCACGCTGTACTTCTCTGCGTAATACGGAACACGTATCTTTATCATGCCATCAGCGCTAAGTGATGCTTTTATCTTTACTTTGCCGCTGTGCAGAAGATCCGAATCCATCTTTATGCTGTATGATGTGTCACCTGCATCACCGCCTGTTTCCGATGAAATAAACTGGTGGATATACAACGCTTTTTCATCTGCTGCGTAAATATACTTGCCGAGAGATGCTATGGTCCGCGCGAGATTCGGCGGACAGCACGCCACATTGAACCATTTCTGTCGTATCGGCTTTACATGATCCATGTAAGTGTGTGATGTACAAAATTCCGGCACCATCTCGAGCGGGTTTACATAAAAATATCTGTTTCCCTCCAGATTTACACTTCCAAGCAGAGTATTATAGAGCGCCCTCTCAACCGTATCGTAGTACTCTGCATTTCCCTCTATGGATGCCATCTTTCTTCCGAACATCATCATTCCGACAGACGCGCAGGTTTCACAATAGTTTGTATTATTCGGAAGGTCATAATCCGTGGTAAATCTCTCTCTGAATCCGCTCGCTCCGATTCCGCCCGTGATATACATCTGGCGATTTACCATGTTGTCCCAGATCGCACGGCAGGCTTTCAGGAATTTCTCATCCCCGGTTTCCTCTGCATAATCAGACATTGCCGTACAGAGATACATGTCTCTCACCGCATGTCCCATTGCGGTAGTCTGCTCTGCGGGAGGAACCGCCGCCTGAGAGTATTCCAGATCGTAATTCATAAATTCCGGGAAAAAAGTAGGTTTCTTACGTCGCTTCATTTCTGCTTCAAAGAAGTTCGGCTTCTTTCCTCTCTCTTCCAGAAAATATCTGACCTGATCCAGGTATTTCTGATCTTTTGTGATCCGGTAGAGCTTCATGAGTCCGATCTCTACTTCCTCATGTCCGGGATATCCCGGTATCTGCCCTTCCCCGTTACCGAAAGTCCTGCATATCAGATCTGCATTTTTTTTTGCAACATTCAGGAATTTATCCTTTCCTGTTGCATGATAGTATGCAGCTGCCGCTTCAAACATGTGACCTGAAGTATAAAGCTCATGTCCTTCTATAAGGTTCTGCCATTTATCATCCGGCTGATTTACCTGAAACCATGTATTGATATATCCGTCAGGCTCCTGCGCCTCGCTGAGGAGCTCTACCACATCGTCTACAACAGCTTCATATTCCTTCGCCCTGCCGGATGCCAGACAATAGGCAACAGTTTCTATCCATTTATAAAGATCAGTGTCCTGAAAAACAACACCTTTCCTCGTACCCTTTTCTCTGCCCGCCGCTATGCGAAAATTCTGCACGCAGTAGGTTGGCTCTGTATCCGGGTTTTCATCAGTAAGAATCTTCCACTGATATGGAACCATTATCTCGCTCACAGTATCCACATAATGTCCGAAGAGGGAATCCGTGATTCGCGTATTTTTCAGTTCCAGCGGTTTTTGATGTCTAGCCATAAGTTCCTTCCCTCTTTGATTAATCGTTTCATCTCTGTGATGTCAGATTACCACCTTTTTGTTTCAAAGTAAATGCAAACGGACCCCTTTAGTGCAATTTGGGCGTATTCGCCAAATTACCGGGGTCCGATTTATGCATGATTAATCCTTTAATCTATTGACTTTTCCATTTATCCGAAGTAGCTGTTAAAATCCGTGCGGTCAATATAGTCCTCGCTGATCTCATTTGCCTCATCGGTCGTGACTGTTGTGCTGTATTCACCTGTCACGGTTACCGTAATATCTGAATCTCCTTTCACCACAGTTTTTCCGTTTGCTACTATTGTCACAGTCTTTCCGTTTCCATCAACTATCTTTCCGCCATCTTCTACATTCAGATTTGTGATTGTACTGTCTGCTGTTACTGTCCATGTGGATGTGCTGTCTACATTTATTGTTATAGGCGAATCTGTTTTATCAGTATTAACTGCATTTTCTACGACCTCCGCACTTCCTGTCCATGTACTTCCATTCAGCAGATAAAAATCAAGACTGCTTATTGTATCTACTGAAATATCACCATCGAGTGTCTGCTTATTTCCGGTAAAGGTTACTGTTCCTCCATTTTTACCTGCAGTGCCCCAGCCATTTGAATCATTTCCTTCTATTGCAAGGAGCTTTGCCTTTTCACTGTTAAATTCAAGCTTGGTGTTTGAAAGAACTACATTCGCATCTGTATTCGTGATATAGAACATGGCGCCTTCTTCTATGAGGCTCGTAAGCTCTGAATCCACAGCCTGAAATCTTGCTCTGTCACCGGTTGTTGTCTCTGCGTCACCTGACATTGACTGATAAATGATAACGCCATTCGCTACAGGATCACTTGCGGTCTTGTTCTTTACTGTGCTCGTAATGGAAGAATTTTTTATGAGTATGGTATTAAGTCCTTCCATACCTGCTATCTGGCTTCCGCTTGAAGTTCCCGTAACTCCGTCTACCTGGATATTTCCTGTAGAATAGAGGATCGGTGAACCGGAGCCCTTTGTGGTAAGTTTACTATTAGTTACCGAAATATTTCCGCCTCCGCGGTCTGTAGCGATAGTCGCACAGTGATCACCCTCTGTCTCAATAGTCATATTCTCAGCGATGACATTTCCGCCATAGGTGGCATCCAGTCCACGCGCGCTGTTTGATGTTGTATGGATCGTCGTGTCCTTTGCATAGATTGTTGCATTATCTGTTGCAAATATCGCATTTGAACCTTCGCTGTCAGCTTCGAGAGATGAATCGGATATGTACATTTTGGAATCACTTCCAACCGCAACTGCGATAGCATTTAATCCATAGAAATTGCAGTTATCTCCGTTATCATCATCTCCTGACTTATTAAGTGTTCCTTTTGTGATCTTGAGCGTTCCGCCATTTATTGCAAGCGCTGCGTTTTGATCTGTATCAGTAGCTGATACACTCTCACCGTCACTTGTCACTTCCTCTCCGTCGGCCTCAAGTGCACCGTTATAATCGCCTTTATAATCAAAGGTCTGCGTATCTGCGCCGCCCATTCCACCTCCGGGAGGCATATCAGGAGGTGTTCCACCGTTTTTACCGTCACCCGGAGCCTCCGGTTTATCCATTCCGTCAGGCTCGCCGTTTTCATTTGTTTCTGCGGCTTCTGTGCTTTCCTCTGCTACCACTGTTGTCTCTGTCTCAGTTTTTGCATTGGTAGAAGCCCCGGCGCATCCGCCTGCTACTATCGAAAATGTGATGATGATTCCTGTAAGAACCGCAAGAACCTGTTTTTTCATAAGCAACTCCTTTTTTCTGTGAACAACTTTGTTTGAGCGAATACTATCATCACTAAAACACCCTTTCAATGCTTTTCACAGAGTCTTCACAGCTTTCACCATATGTTCACAGCTTTTCACATTTCCTACACAATGAGCCAGGTCCGTACGCACTAAAAAAGGGAATCCGGTCTCCCGAACTCCCTTTGACTCTTATTCTCTTAAAGTCGCTACGTTCCACAGATTGTGCTCGACTTCTTTTGAATAGTAATGCGCTATATCTATCATGCTCTCCACATCGGATTCTCCCGATGCGATCCATCTGAAACACAGCGCCATATAAACTATACGAAGAGAACGCTTTATAAATCTCATCGTATCCTCGATCGGTACACCCGCCGCCAGGTCAGACAGCGTATAGCGGTACACCAGATATTCAGAGAAATAGCGGAACCAGCGAAGGATATCTTCCCTTCCTGCATCAAAAAATTCCTGAGACCGTTCCTCTATTACAGGACGCGCTTCGCTCAATTTCTTCAGGTATTCATCCCATCGATAATGATAATATTCCAACTCACAGAGCTTCGAAAAAATCGCTTCGTCCTCATCAGATTTCAAAAATCCGGCATCGTTTATGAAAAGTTCTTCGGATTTACTATATATTTCACGGATCATGCCGTCTCTCACCTTGATGCGTTCTGCCAGACGCGATTTCTCATCTGCCGATAGTGCATCACCCACCATGTCATCCTCAACCTTTTTATAAACAGTAGGCCGTCCGTCCCTTGTAAAGAAAAGCCGTCCGACTTCCTTACAGGAAAGGCTCATATCCACCGCTTCATAATCGCCGTAATCCGTGTAATACCTTGGATATTCTGCGCAGGGATCACTAAGGACGTTATCCCCATATTTTAAAATGAGGTCACAGAGATTTCTCTCGTTTAGGAACGGGCATCTGCCGCCATCAACCGGACGGATGCAGAGAGAGCCGTCTTCTGAATGGGTAAGCTTTGAACGCACATATTCGCCGTCTTCCCCCGGAAGCTCTTTATAGATCTCCGCAGTTTCGGGGTCTATGTCAAATTCCCAGCCGGAACAACACGTATCCGTGCAATGACCGCCGATACACTCAAACTCATCCAGATACTCAGGATATTCATGAACCATAATATTATTTCCTCTTTTATTTTTACTTATCTGTGAGTTTATAACACTATTAGATGTATCGGCAAATTTTTGTCAACATAAACCCAAAGCTCTTCCGATCTGTTCAAATTCATCGAGATAGACGCAGTTTGGCACAGTTTTTTCGATTATTGCCTGTCTGCACTCTGCCCAGTCCATCCACATGACCGATTCTACTTCGCTTTCCTGAAGCTTCAGCTCTGAAATGTCTACAGGCCTGTCATAAATGTACACGTGACTTATCTCACGGTCCTTGAATATCTTATCGTGGAAATTTTTCCCGAAATTCCCAGAAAATTTGCCCCGATGAAGACCTATCTCTCTTAATGCGCCTTCTTCCGGCAGGATACCGAGCTCTTCCTGCATCTCACGACGCGCGGATTCCATAGGTTCGTCACCCGCTGAGATATGACCCGCAGAGGAAATATCGTATTCCCCGGGATGCGAATCCTTCCTCATGCTCCGCTTCTGAAGGAGAACGTCATAGCCGGACTTATCATTGTGTCTCACGATCCAGGTATGGACCGTTCCATGAAGAAGTCCCAGACGGTGAGCCACATTCCGCTCTTCCACTGCACCGCTTACGGTTCCGTCTTCATTCAGGATATCGAAAAGCTCAAGTTCCTTTCCGTTAAGGACTGCCTCACGAAGAACGCCTGCATCATCATAAACAAGCTTTAATGAAAAGAACGGCGCTTCCTCATCAAGCAGACGGAAAAATATGCGGTCTCCTGCCCACAGGTTCAGATCCCAGACACGGTCTTTTTCTACCCACTCGAGTTCACCCTCGTTGCAGGCTACAGGCTCACCGTGAAACTCCGATGCAGTGAAAAGGAACATGTACTCCGAAACAGGATGCTCGATCCACTTTCCGTTGTCATCCTTTTTTCCGCCTGAAACAAAGGTCACGATACCGCGGAATCTGATGGAATCCAGTATATATCCGGTTTCCTCGCGGGCTTCCCGAAGGATGCACTCCTCAGGGCTTTCTCCCTCTTCACAGTGACCGCCCACGCCGATCCACTTTTCATGATTTACGTCATGTTTTTTGGATGTGCGGTGAAGCATCAGGTATTTATCATCTTTTTCTAAATAGCAGAGAGTGGTGCAGGCATTTCTGCCCGGCAGCCACTCCTCTCCGATTTTTTGCTCTTCCATAGATTAAAGCGCCTTTTTAATTGCATCCATCAGCTCATCGTATGTTTCAAATGCAGGGAACTGAGGATAATCCTTTTTGATCTGCTCTGTGCTTCTGAAAAGGAAGCCTGCCTTACTTGCCTGTATCATTCCGAGATCGTTAAAGCTGTCTCCGCTAGCGATAGTCTCGTATCCGATAGACTGAAGTGCCTTTACGGTAGTGAGCTTGGAGTTTTCGATACGCATCTTAAATCCTGTGATCTCGCCGTTATCCGCAACCTCAAGAGAATTACAGAAAATTGTAGGCCAGCCGAGCTTTTTCATAAGAGGTGACGCAAACTGTGTAAATGTGTCACTGATGATGATGATCTGTGTCAGAGAACGGAGCTCATCCAAAAACTCCTTTGCTCCCGGCATAGGATCGATGGTTGCGATGGTATCCTGGATTTCTTTTAAGCCAAGCCCGTGCTCTTTTAAGATACCGAGTCTCCAGTTCATAAGCTTGTCGTAGTCAGGTTCGTCTCTTGTCGTTCTTCTAAGCTCCGGGATTCCGCTTGCTTCCGCAAAAGCGATCCAAATTTCCGGTACCAGTACTCCCTCAAGATCCAGACATACAATATTCATGATAAACTCCTGATTCTGTAAAAACTGTTAGTTCCTCTGCAACATCAGCAAGGGGCAAAATTTTTGACCCCGCATTATTTACATGCTATCATAACACACTTTTTATTGCACAGCATCACTTTAACGTGCAGAAGTAACTGGCGTACAACAAGTTACGCTAGGCTCGACAAAACCTCGCCAAGCGAACTTGCATAACACGCACTAAGCTCGAAAATACCTCGCTAAGTGCTCCGAAAAAAAAAGCGAAGCCCCGAATAATTCATCCAGGGGCTTCGCCATTTTTAACTTTATTCATGCTCAAGCCTGATAATCAACGTGATTGTAGAGCTTCTTCGCAAGCTTCTTTACGGTATTTGAGAACTCCGATTCCTCTCCAAAGTATTTTTCAAATTTCCTGTTATCAACCCCATCAATGGTGGTCTTTGATAACTTCATATATCCTTTGTCAGAGAAAGTTATGCCGTATGCTTCAAGCTTATCTGCATATTTTTCCTTCAGCGCATCCATTTCTTTACGTATCTTTCTGGTGCGCCTGCTGTCAAACTCCTTGCTGGACTCCATTGTGTAATTATATGCGTCCGCAAAGGATTTCAGTTTTTTATAAAGTCTCTTATTTTCAGCATTTGTATCGTCTTTTTCATCGCCGTAGTTTTCGGATCCGAGAACCTTTACACCTTTCAGCAAAGCTTTTGTATCTGCCGCAAGGAGCTTTCCGGACTTCACGCCCTCACGCTTTTCCTTTATGGCATAGAGGCTGTTCTCCTTATAAAGATTATAAAGATAGTAATTATTTGTAACTGTAAAATTACTCATGGACAACCTCCTTCCGGCATGACATAGATTCCTGTATGTCATATATCGGAAAAAAGAGGTGAAATCTAAAGCGGTTCAGTTGTACACGATTATCGCTGTTCCAACGTCGATATTTTCAAAAATGCTCTTAGCGATCTTCAGCGGAAGGTTTACACAACCGTGAGATCCTCTGTTGTAGTAGATATTTCCGCCGAATTTTCCTCTCCAGCTGGCATCATGGAGCCCCTGTCCCAGATTAAAAGGCATCCAGTAATTTACAAATGACTCGTATGCTCCTGCGCCTGTGCCGCCCCGAAGTACCCTTGATTTCTGTTTATATGCAAGAGGGTAGGCTCCGGGAATGGTCCCGTGTCCGTTTGAGATCCTGCCTGTAACGCAGTCACCCTCCGTTACCAGCTTTCCGTCTTTATAAAACCAGACATGCTGTTCCCCGATACTTACTTCCACATATGTGCCGTTTAAGTCATCCTGTCCGTTTCTGGAAAGATACAGCGGATTGCCGTATGCACCTTCGCCGTCATAGATCGGTTCGCGAGTCACTGACTTTGCGGCAAGTATGTCTTTCTTTAACTGAGCACATTCTTTTTCCTGATTTATGCGGTATCCGTAAGCATTATGTGCGCTGTCCACAGAAACCTTTCTTCCGCTGGTGGTCTTGAACTGTCGGGCGCGCCAGAGTGTATCGTAATCACCTGCCGTGAGCTCCACATACTCCTCTATCTTGTCCTGATCCACCACGATCCTGTCTGACGGGCCGTAGCTCACCCAACTCAGGATCTCATTGCCGCTCAGAACCTGCTTCTTATTGCCAAAAAGATAGGTGATATTCATCTTTCCAAAGGTATTTTCAAGCTTCAGCTCTTTATTTTTCTGAGGAAGCGCTTTTACGAGCTCTCTTTTATCATTTGATCCCGGAACGGAAATATAGGCTTCTTTCGGTACTTCAACAGTCAATGACTCTGAAAACTTTCCTGACCGTATATGCTCTTCAATTCTTTCACGCACATTTTTTTGCAGGATCTTGTCACTGATCTCATTACCTGTGGTCGCGTCTGCTATCACATACTCTGTTCCATCCTCATTCAGCCGGAAGGAAGCATCACATGACGGCACACGGGGTACGCTCATATTATTTCCGTTTACATAACTCTTGAAAATGTGATCATCTAAGCGATATGCTTTGTGAAGGACAATTTCAGATCCGAGAATCTGAGTACTATAATATATGAAGAAATTATTTTTCTGATTGGCGAATTTCTCATTGAGTTCCGCTTCTGCAGCCGCATGGTCATAGATATATCCGTAATCTCCGGCTGAACCCTCTATAACAGCCTGACCATTCTCCACAACGCTGATATCGAACCCACTATATTCCGAATCTACGTATGACATGATATCTTCCGGCATGAGCCCAGTCACGTCTCTGCCGCAGACTACAGTTCCCTTTACAAATCCTCCGGCATTTCTGTACTGAAAGAAAAAGAACACAGCTATGCCCAGAGTCAGCACCAACAAAGTCAGCACTACCCCCATGAATATCTTAAACTTTTTCATTTATCCTCTCCCCTAAAAACATGCCTCTAACTTTTAATTATGCCATGTTTAGGAAAAGTTTTAAATACAAAAAAGGCATTGGTTAAAACCAATGCCTTAGTGCGCCTCCAGGGACTCGAACCCTGGACACCCTGATTAAGAGTCAGGTGCTCTACCAGCTGAGCTAGAAGCGCATATCTTGAAGGTTGCTCGGTTGCACAAGCAACCTTGAGTCGAAGCGACAAGATTTGAACTTGCGACCTCTGCGTCCCGAACGCAGCGCTCTACCAAACTGAGCCACGCTTCGATATATTAAAGTACGTGTCTTCTTCGGAACGCGTACCCGCGAAAAGATGAAATTGTAAAGTGCGCCTCCAGGGA
Organism: Lachnospiraceae bacterium; assembly: GCA_900168235.1. GTDB lineage: Bacteria > Bacillota > Clostridia > Lachnospirales > Lachnospiraceae > NK4A144. The sequence continues at coordinate 25,293 of FUZG01000013.1, forward strand.
CTCGAACCCTGGACACCCTGATTAAGAGTCAGGTGCTCTACCAGCTGAGCTAGAAGCGCATGTGCTGTGTGCCTTGGCGTTTGTTTTTTCTTGTCCGCCGCAGCGCAAGTGTTATTATATGGCACTGGTTTTCATTTTGCAAGCATTTTTTTCATTTTTTTCAAAAAAATTTTTAAAATCCCTCAAAACCCGCATAAAATAAGGATTCTTTGATTCAAATTTCTTGCAATTACTTCTGAAATATACCATAATTTTTGTCATGAATACGAAAATAAGAATAAATTATTTAGATCTTGCGAGGGGTATCGGAATACTTCTCGTGGTACTCGGACACATTTCAATGATAAGCGAAGACCTGCGGATTTATATCGTGTCATTTCATATCCCGCTGTTCTTTGTGGCATCAGGACTCCTGACAGGTATTTCAGAGCACAGATCCGGAGAGAAGGACGCTAAAAAAGTCATATCAGGTAAATTCCGCTCGATGATGATACCGTATTTTATCTTCTCAGTGCTGGATATCCTGATATATATCGCCTACTATCTCCTGACAGGAAGGGACGGTGGATGGCCCACCGTGCTTGCGGACGTGGTTCAAACGGTTACTTTTTACGGTTTTTCCGTCCTGTGGTTCCTGCCTGCGCTCTTCGGTGCAGAGGTCCTCTTTCATATGATACGGAAGTTCTTTGCCCGTACAGCCTCTAAAAGGCTGTTTCTCACGGTCATAGGTGTCGTGATGCTCTTCGCCCTGGCACTCTTGCTTAATGTCCATCTGGAGGCGTCTAACGCGCTTTACGGCACAGAGACCGCTTTTTCCGTATTTCATCTGTTTGCTGTAGCTATGCTCCGTATCCCTGTATGCTGTTTCTTCTTTACCGCAGGATATCTTATGGACTATTTCTGGGAAAGGGCTAGAGGACTGTCACCTACGAAGTTTTCCGGACTCACAGCGCCTGCGGATATTTTTATCGGTGCAGATCTCATGGTCTTTGTATTTTTCGCGGCAAGGCTTAACGGCGTGACGGATCTCCACTTCCTGGTCCTCGGAAATGCTGTCCTTTATGTGATAACCGCTTTAGCAGGAAGCCTCGGCATCATCCTTTTCTGTAAGGGTCTGGAACAGGTTTCTTCCTTCCCTCCGCTGAAGCTGCTCACATATTACGGACGTAACTCACTTATAGTGATGGTGACACACCTTAATTTCTATGTACTGCTCGCAGGCGAGATCGGAGGCCAGCATTTCACCAAGCACATTGCTGAGGGTGACACGAAAAACATTATATTTGTGATCCTGTCATTTATTTTTACGATGATAGGAGAGATATTCCTTATAGAAGTGATCAACCGCTTTTTCCCGTTCCTCATTGGAAAGAAACGATAACGCAAAAAGGTATGGCTCTGCATAAACCGCATTGCCATACCTTTTTATTTTACTTATAAGATTTCATACAGGATGTCTTATCAGATCTCTTCGATAGCTGATTCCAGCTTCTTTCTCGGCTGTGCGCCAACGATAGGCTCTGACGGCTGACCTTCCTTGAAAATGATAACTGTAGGGATAGACATTACTCCGTACTTCTGAGCGATATCCTGACATTCATCAACGTTGCACTTATAAAACTTCATCTTTGTCTGAAATTTCTCTGAAAGCTCGGAAATAACCGGAGCCATCATCTTGCAGGGTCCGCACCAGTCAGCGTAGAAATCAACCAGTACCGGGTCTGAGGACTTAAGAACTTCTGCTTCAAAAGTCTCTTCTGTGATCTGATTAACCATAAAAATCCTCCCATATATGTAGTTTAGCCGAAACGCTGCGTACTTTGCCGATCTCTGCCTAAAACCACGTCCCCAAAGATCAGAAAATTGTACTTGTATTATCTAAGATTATACACTGAATCGTTTTATCTGTGGATTATATATTTATAAATTTTGTTGCCTTTTGCAGAAAATTTTTCCTCATACTCAGTCATGACATTGTCCTTCATTGCCTCAGCATCTGCGTGAAGATCTCTGGTGGAATAATCAAGCTTCCAGCCCGCAGGCTCGATCTCACCAAGTGCGAAGTCAAAAAGATCCACATTGTCGGTCTTGAACTCGATAGTTCCCTCGGGAGCGAGCACCATGTCAAAGCGTGCAAGGAACTGTCTGGACTCTAATCTGCGCTTTGCATGACGGTCCTTCGGCCATGGATCGGAGAAATTAAGGTAGATCCTGTCTACTTCTCCTTTTTCAAAATAAAGGTCCATATCACGGGCATCCATGCGGATAAATCTCAGGTTTTCCGGCACGGGCTCACCGTCCTTATGTCTCCTGTCGAGCTTCTGGAGTGCACGGATAAGGACACTTTCGTACATTTCTATTCCGACATAGTTCTGATCAGGGTGTTTCAGCGCCATATCAACGATGAAACGACCCTTTCCCATACCTACCTCGGCATTAATGGGATGATCATTTCCAAATATATTTTTCCAGTTTCCTTTTGCTTCTTCCGGTGTATGGATACAACGGGGATCCGCAGCTACTACTTCCCGGGCACCCGGTATATTTCTAAGTCTCATAGTATTTCTTCCATTTCTTCTTAGCTTTTATAATTAGTCACACTAGTGTATTATAATGGTTACGGATTTTCAAGAAAACCTTAATAACACACTGTTTTTTATACATAGAAAGATTTGATCATGACTAGATTCAAGCAATTTTTGAAAAAAAATATCCATCGCGTCATTTCGCTGTCCATGCTGTCTGTATTCCTTACGACTGCATGCTCATCTGCGATACTGTCTGCAGTTCCCGCTCATGCAGAACCTCTCACACGTGAGGACATCAACGCAGCCCGCGCGAGCATGCCTGTTGCAACAAATGCCATCGAGGGCTGGGCTCAGGGTCCTGCCATCAATTCTGAAAGTGCTGTCCTAATGGACGCTGACAGCGGAGTTATCCTTTACGATAAAAATATGGACGAGATCCACTTCCCTGCCAGTACTACAAAGGTCATGACATGTCTCCTCGCCGCAGAGCTCTGCTCCATGGATGAGGTTGTTAAGTTCTCAAGCGAAGCTGTAAACGGCATCGATCCCGGTTCATCAAATGTTGGTATCGATGTGGGACAGACTCTTACCATGGAAGAAGCTATCTACTGCGTTATGCTGGCTTCCGCAAATGAAGTTGCATCTGCTATCGCTGAGCACATTTCAGGCTCTACAGAGGCTTTTGCGGACCTTATGAACGAACGCGCCCGGGAGCTCGGCTGTACTTCCACCCATTTCTGCAATGCGAACGGTCTGCCGAATGATGAGCACCTCACTACCGCTCATGATCTGGCGCTCATCGCCCGAGCTTTTGAAAAGAATGAGACATGCCGCAGGATCGCATCTACCAAGGCTTATACCGTAAATGCGACCCCAACACAGCCGGATACCTTCACTCTGTACAACCATCACCAGATGTTCCCGGGCTTCCAGCACGGATATGATTATTTTGTATGGGGAAAAACAGGTTATACAAATGTTGCACGTTCTACACTCGTGACCGCTGCCGAGAAAGACGGAATGAACCTGGTCGCCGTCGTTATGAAGGCAGAACCAGGTTCACAGTACACCGATACACATGATCTTTTTGAATATGGTTTCCAGAATTTCCAGAAACTGTATATTGCAGATAATGAAACGAAATTTAATCTGAAAACATCAGATTTCTTTAATACGGATAACACATTTTTTGGAAACACTCAGGCGCTCCTGTCCCTTGATCCCACAGGATATGTGATCCTTCCAAAGACTATCTCCTTCGAGGATCTTGACTCTGAGATCACCTACAGCGAAACCAGCGGTGATAACTCTGCCGCTACCATAAATTACTCCTACAAGGGTAATTTCGTGGGTTCCACGGACGTCCTGATGTCCATCGGACCTGCCGAGCGGACACCTTTCAGTGTCTCTGTGTCCGGAAATGATGTTTCACAGAACAGTGTTTCCGCTGCTAACGCTCAGGGATTCCAGCCGAGAGGGATGATCTACCTCAGCATGAAGAGACTCTTCCTCTATGCCGGAATAGTCATCGGCTCCCTGCTTCTCATCATTTTTACGATCTTTATGATCCACAACTATCTGCTGTCAGATATACATAAGCGAAGAAAGATCAAGAAGGAACGTCGTTATTCTTCCGAGTTCGATAAGTTTGATTTCTAAGCATCTTTGCTAACTTGCTGGCCTGAAGCCTCGCCTTTTTCTCGCGGGTTTTCAGGCCGTTTTCATCTTCTTTTGTAGCACGGCGTATGGTCTTTACCACGTATACACCGCCGTCATCCGTCTTCTTTATCCTGAGCTTTCCATGCATGAGTCCATGCTCTGCACAGGAACCAAGTCCAAGATAATGCTTATTGTTTAATGTGAACCAGCCTATCTTTTTCTTGGTGTTGCGTTCACAGATATAGCACCTGAGGCTCGCTGCATTGGCATCTCTGAGTGCCGCAGCCTTATCCGGAAAACGTCTGGAGATATACTTTGAATAAGTATCAAAGTGGATCAGCACTTCTCTTTTCCTGTCCGCAGGAAGATGGAACAGATCAAAGGAAATCCTCGATTCCACTGCCTTGCTCAGCCGCGCAAGTATCTCAGCGGTATAAAGCGCATCACTGTCAGCCCTGTGGAAGCTGTCGTCTTTTTCAAGCTTCATGAAATCAACGGCATATTCCAGCGCTCTCCTGCTCTTTCCATCTTCTTTATCCAGACTGAAAAGCTTCTGAACATCGAGATAGGGAATCGGTCCGTCAGAAAGGTCGGGAAGCTTATGGTATCTGATATTGTACTGAAGCTCCGTAAGGTCAAGGGTTCCCCATGTGCAGAAAATGTAATCTTCCCCGCACCACTTAAGGAACTTCTCCCATACAACAGGGAAAACCTCCGCATCCTTCAGTTCATCCATTGTGAGATGGATAACCTTCTGGGTCATGAAATGCATCTTTAGATAAACCTGAGGCTTTACATAGCTCATGAAGGTATCGACTATCTCTTTTTTGTCATTTAGTTTTACCGCGCCGATCTCGACGATCTCAAACGGGATCTCGGGGTGTTCGGATGAATCTGCCCCCTGATTCCATTCCAGGTCAAGAACGATGTAATTTCTCTTATTACTCATAGATACGATTATACAATATCATAAGTTTAGTTGTGAAGAATGTTCGGAACCATGGGGATTATGCGGCTGTAACACCCCTCTTCCCCGAGAAAATGACTCCTTAAATGTCCTTTCTCATCATACATGCTGTAACACATCGGGTCCGTGAGATATTTTCTGCATCGCTCCTTCAGATACTCAAAAGCTGATTCTGACATGGATTCTCTGTCTGTAACCACGCCTTTCCTATCAATACGCACTTTTTCAAGATGATCCAGAATTATTTTTCCATCATCCTGATTTATCATGTTATTCATGAGACTATAGTAAAATGTCCCCGGAAACAATTCATCCATGTAATTGAAAATGAGCCTGCGTATACGTGCTCTGTAACCTTTATACAGACCATTTATCTGTACCACTGATCCAAGTGCGGATGTTACGCTGACTCTTCCCTCATTCATGGCATCCAGTATCCTCATGGCTCTTGTACCTATCCTCAATCTCCAGAGATCCGGCTTACAGTTGTTCCACAGCACATCAGACAATATGTAGAGAATCCCGCTCTCTGAATAAAATTTCAATTTTTCCTCATTGTACTCACCCTTATCAGGATCCAGCATCCGTTCAAGAAGTTCATAGAAAAACCGATATATCTCCGGAAGTCCTCTGTCACTCTTAACCGGAAATACACTCCATAAACATGTAGAAAAGCGTGTCCTGTCCTCCTGATCGATCTTTGCGCTTTCCCTGTACTTCAAGAACCACTTTTCCATTCCCCGCCTTATCTTGAAAAATTCCGAAAGAACCCGCCCTTCAACAATTTTTTCATCCATACTGCTGCCCTCCATTCTGCGAATAATGAAAAATGCACACAGAATATCGACAGCATGTTAATTATTTTTCTGATACTTACGCTTATACTTTCATTTTCTACGTTTTGAATAATTTTCTTATTAAGATTTAATCGACCCATACTTTTGGACTTGCTTAAATTGCTCTTACGCTATCATGAGTAGAAATTAGTTACGCCAAGCTCGACAAAACCCCGGCATCACAGTTTTAGCTGTAATACCGGGGTTTATTAACTATTCGCTATGATTGACTTCGATCCGCTCGATACGATTGATCACGCCCATTTCTTCGAGCTGGCGTATCATCCGATATACCGTAGCCATACCGATGGTCTTATCTCTGGAGATCACCTGATAGTAAATATCCTTGCACGAGGAAAAATCACTCGCCATTATCACATCCACTATCAATCTGCGTTGCTTGGTGATCCTGCAACCGCTGTTTTTAAGTTTATCGATCACCTTTTCGCTAGTCATATCTCCTCCGATCTTTTTGTCACAGTTCACGCGCTTTACGCCCGCTCATGCAACAAATTTTGCTTACGCCACAGAGCGGCGTGCCTCAAAGTTTGCATTCTTGTAAGGATCCGGACGGAACATGAAGTACAGAAGACCTGCAAGTCCTACGAGCGCGATAGCTGTAGCTGCATTAAAAATTCCATACATGATCAGTGAACCGATCTGATATACAAGGAATGCTATGAAGTATGCAAATACATTCTGGAAGATAAGCGCAAATGCTGTCCACTTCTTATCGTTAAGCTCCTTTGCCATTGTACTGATGGCTGCAAGACAAGGGCTGTTGATAAGGTTAAATACCAGGAATGAGAATGCACTCACTGCCAGTGTAGCCTGAGGGAAGAAGGTGTGAACACCTGCCCACAAAGCCGGATCATCCTCTGCTGCCTCTGCACCGAGAGAAAGGATGGAGATTGTCTGAACGATAGACTCCTTTGCAACAAATCCGGAGATGGAAGCTGCAACAGCCTGCCATGAGCCAAAGCCAACCGGAATGAAGATCCATGCAAGTACCTTACCTACTGATGCCATCAGACTAAATTCCTGAGAAGAAACAAGTCCGAACGCACCGTTTTCAAATCCGTAAGAGGACAGGAACCACATGATGATGCAGGCAAGGAAGAGAACTGTTCCTGCCTTCTTCAGGAATGCCCATGTTCTGTCCCATACATGAAGCAGAACTGTCTTTACTGAAGGAATATGGTAAGCCGGAAGCTCCATTACGAAAGGAGCTGCCTGACCGTGGAACGGCTTTGTCTTTTTAAGGACAATGGCAACTACCAGTACCATGAGAACACCTATAAAGTACATAAGAGGTGCAAGATACCAGGGGCCGCCGAAGATCACGCCTGCAAAAAGTGCGATTACCGGAAGCTTTGCTCCGCAGGGGATGTAAGTTGAGGTCATGATAGTCAGACGTCTGTCGTTATCATTCTCGATGGTCTTGCTCGCCATGATAGCCGGAACACCGCATCCTGCACCGATGAGAAGCGGGATGAAGGACTTTCCGGAAAGACCGAAGTGACGGAACACGCGGTCCATTACGAATGCGATACGTACCATGTATCCGATATCCTCAAGGATAGAGAGACACAGGAACAGCATTACCATCTGAGGCAGGAATCCGAGAACAGATCCGATACCGCCGATGATACCGTTTACAATAACATCGATAAGTACTTCATTTACGCCTGCGTTTGTGAGGAATCCCTCAACTGCGGGAGGAATGATCTCTCCAAAGAGAACATCATTTGTCCAGTCACAAAGGGATGTTCCGATACCGCCGCTCTGTACTGAGAACCAGTATACGAAGATCATAACTGCTGCAAAGATCGGAAGACCAAGGAAACGGTTAGTAACGATCTGGTCGATCTTATCAGAAGTTGACATTATGTTCTTCGGCTTCTGAACAGCCTCTGAAACAACTTTTACGATAAAGTCGTAACGCTCATTTGTGATGACTGACTCTGTTGTGTCATCATTTTCTTCTTCAGCCTTCTTTACGATTTCCTTTATCTCGGCATCGATATGTGAAGGAAGCTTCAGTTCCTCAAGAACCTTTTCATCCTGCTCGAAGACCTTTACGGCGTACCATCTGCGCTGCTCTGAAACAGCGATATCTGCCGGAAGAAGGGCATCAATTTTATTGATATAGTTTTCAACGTCCTCAGAGAAATTCTTTGAAGGCTCTACAAGCTGACCTCTCTTTGCAAGAGCAACAGCCTTGTTTACAGCTTCATCAAGGCCCTGCTCATGAAGCGCGCTTGTCTCAACAACTTCACAGCCGAGCTTTTCAGCGAGCTTCTTTGTATTGATGTAATCACCTCTCTTACGGATGATATCCATCATGTTAAGAGCGATCACAACAGGGATACCTGTTTCGATAACCTGAGATGTAAGATACAGGTTACGCTCAATATTTGTCGCATCAACGAGGTTGATAACAGCCTCGGGCTTTTCTTTAAGAAGGTAGTCTCGGCTAACCACTTCCTCCAAAGTATAAGGCGACAGGGAGTAAATACCCGGAAGGTCAGTGATAGTAACGTTTTTATCACCCTTCCAGTGTCCTTCTTTCTTTTCTACAGTTACACCCGGCCAGTTACCAACATACTGATTGGAACCGGTGAGGGCATTAAACATAGTGGTCTTACCACAGTTCGGATTACCGATCAATGCAACTCTTACAGCCATTTTTTCTCCTCTTTCAACATTCAATCTGTGATCTCGATGATCTGTGCATCATCTTTTCTGATAGAAAGTTCGTATCCGCGAACGGTTACCTCAACCGGATCTCCAAGCGGAGCAACCTTACGGATAAAAAGCTGAGCCTTCTTTGTGATGCCCATATCCATGATTCTTCTCTTCAGAGCACCATCACCCTTGATTGCTGTAACTGTGACTGACTCGCCTACTTTTGCTTCTCTGAGTGTACGCAAACCCTTGCCTCCATTCTTCACGTTTTTTAGATCCTTTACAGGATCATGATCTTTTTAGCCATTACTTCATCCAGCGCGACTCTGGAATCCCTGATATTTACAATGAGATTTCCGGAAATCCTCGAAACGACGGTTACCTCCGCTCCCTCAGTAAACCCGAGATTTGTCAGAAAACGCTTTGTATCATCGAGGCCGTTTACCTTAAGAACCTTATTTTTTTCACCAACTGCTGCCATTGTGAGAGGCATCATTCGTCACTCCTTTCTCGCCGAATTGATAATGACTATCATTATCGGGCGCATTAAATGATACTCTATAAAAATTTGTATGTCAACAATCTTCTTTATTAAATTTTAATAATTAGTTGTATATAATTAATTTGCGAGCCAAACCCGCATAAATAAAAGATTTATCCTATTCACATATTCGTTATTGATAAATTTTGTCATTAGCGCACCCTAAACCAAAGTTTGTTTAAACAAATTACCTCAAACTAACATCTTCAACACATTTAAAATATTTTTGAACAAGTTACGCTAGGCTCGATAAAACCTCGCCAAGCGAACTTGAATGGCACGCACTAAGCTCGATAATACCTCGCTAAGTGCTCCGCACAACGTAAAAATCTCCTGCCGGATCTTACCCCGACAGGAGATTTCTGAACTTACCCTATTTATTTTATAATACTCCCATTATCTGTTACTCGATATCCTGAAGCGCTGCGTAGTCTTCTTCTCCCGTACGTACCTTCACTACGCGGGATACATTGTAAACGAAGATCTTTCCATCGCCGATATGACCTGTATAAAGCGCCTTCTTCGCTGTGTCGATGACATCCTGTACAGGAATCTTGGAGATGATGACCTCAACCTTTACCTTAGGAAGAAGTGTGGAATCAACTACTGCACCACGATAACGCTCGGATGAGCCCTTCTGAACACCACATCCCATAACCTGTGTCATGGTCATGCCTGTAACACCGAGATCATTAAGAGCTCTCTTAAGAGTATCAAAGGCTGCGAGCTTACAAATGATAGTAACCTTATGCATGCCTGTATCAAATTCCGGAGCGAGAGGAGCCTCTTTCTTTACTTTAACTGCTGCATCCACAAGTTCCGGAGCAGCCTTTTCATATTCGTCCTGACCCAGATCTGTATTTTCATTTACATCCATTGTCATGTCTGTGACATCAGTGATAGCAAATCCTGAATATGCGCTTGTCAAACCATGCTCGTGATAATCAAGACCGTCGATCTCAACACTTGCCGGAACACGGAGACCGATGAATTTGTCGATGAGCTTAAATACGATGAACATTACTACAAGAACATATACGTCTATAGCAACTACACCGTAGAACTGTACGAAGAGCTGTGATACTCCGCCGCCGTAGAAAAGACCCTTTCCTACACCGTTTGCACCTGTGCTGAAGAGACCTACCGCAAGTGTTCCCCAGATACCGTTTACCATGTGTACGGAAACCGCACCGACCGGATCATCGATCTTTGCAACGTTGTCAAAGAACTCTACTGAGAATACTACAAGTATTCCGGCTACTGCACCGATGATGAATGAACCTGCCGGTGATACGCAGTCAGCGCCAGCTGTGATAGCTACAAGACCTGCAAGTGCTGCGTTGAGTGTCATGGAAACATCAGGCTTTCCATAACGGAACCATGTGAAGAACATTGTGACAACCGCTGCTACTGCTGCTGCAAGGTTTGTTGTCATAAATGCAAGTGATGCTGTCTCAGCGGCATCTGCTGTATCCATTGCGATAGTTGAACCGCCGTTGAATCCGAACCAGCAGAACCAGAGGATAAACACACCAAGCGCACATGCTGTGAGGTTATGTCCGGGAATCGCACGTGCTTTTCCATCTTTACCATACTTACCGATACGGGGTCCGAGGAGAGCTGCACCGAGGCAGGCAACTACACCGCCGACATTGTGTACCAGAGCAGAACCTGCGAAATCGTGGAAGCCCTGTGCTGCGAGCCAGCCTCCGCCCCATCCCCAGTGACCTGTGATAGGATAAACGAAAAGTGAGATACATGCAGAGTAGATGCAGTATGCTTTGAAGTTTGTTCTCTCTGCCATGGATCCTGAAACGATAGTCGCTGCTGTTGCGCAGAAAACTGTCTCAAAAACTACGAAACAGAAAAGCGGGATGCCCTGTGCTACCGCGCTGTTTTCAGCTGTGTAGCTTCCGCGGATCAGAAGATCCGGAAGACCTACAAATCCGCCGAGGCCGCCGTTGAACATAAGGCTGAAGCCGATGATCCAGAAACAGGGTGCTCCGATGCTGAAGTCCATCAGGTTCTTCATCAGAATGTTACCTGTGTTCTTTGCTCTCGTAAGGCCGGCTTCACAGAGAGCAAAGCCTGCCTGCATGAAGTACACGAGCGCTGCGGCCAGCAGCACCCATATGACCGATGTCAGACTGATTTCCATAATTCTCCTCCAAAACTCTCATATCCGATCACTCTCGATCAGATGATCCTGTTATATACAACAAAGGGGCCGGATGAACCATCTCATCCAGCCCCTTTGCTGTACCGTTATATAACGAAAGGCGCTCGGGGATTTCCCGAACGCCTTTGTTCTTGTGTCGTATTGTATCCTTGTATGCTTTTTAAGTCAATCTCTTTTTTTATGAATTTAATTGATCTTTTTTATTCAAGAGTCGTGTAGCCCATGAGATACTCATCGACTTCCCTCGCGCAGTGACGGCCTTCCGCGATCGCCCACACAACGAGAGACTGGCCCCTGTGCATGTCACCTGCGGTAAATACCTTTGCTTTATCAGTCGCGTATGTCTCGGGAGTTTCTGTCTGTACAGTGCCTCTGGGACCGCGCTCCACGCCGAATGCTTCAGCCACGTAGTCCTGACAGCCGATAAATCCCGCAGCGATAAGGAGGAGGTCACACTTAATGGTCTTCTCAGTACCGGGAACTTCCTTCATTTCGCGGTTTTCAAACTTTACCTGCACAGTCTTTACTGCAGTCAGTTTCCCTGCTTTATTTTTTACAAGATCTTTGATGGTAGTCTCGTAGATACGAGGGTCATGTCCAAACTCCTCGATCGCTTCCTGCTGGCCGTAGTCGGTCTTTAAAACCTTCGGCCACTCCGGCCACGGGTTGCTCTCAGCACGCTCTACGGGAGGTGCAGGCATCATTTCGATCTGTGTCACGGACTTACAGCCTTCACGGATGCATGTTCCTACACAGTCGTTACCTGTATCACCGCCGCCGACAATGACAACGTTCAGATTTTTTGCGCTGATAAGGGTATCTGTGCTCTTCTTGCGTCCGCGCTTTCCCTTTGCATTGCTTCCTGCGGCAGCGAGCTTGCCTGCAAGCAGATTTTTAGTGGTATTTGTCAGGAAATCTACCGCATAGTACACTCCCTCTACCTCTTCAAAGCCCGGAACAGCCAGCGGACGGGGCTTCTTTGCGCCGCAGCAGAGTACCACAGCATCGTATTCCGCGCGAAGCTCCTCGGCAGAAACTGCATTTTCCCCGCTGCCGCCTACATCAACTCCTGTACGGAATACTACGCCCTCTGCCTCCATGAGCTTGCGTCTCCGCTCGATAACAGACTTATCCAGCTTCATATTCGGGATACCGTACATCAGGAGTCCGCCTATGCGGTCATCTCTCTCAAATACAGTAACATTATGGCCTCTCTGGTTCAGACGGTCTGCCACTGCGAGACCTGCAGGACCGCTTCCAACAACAGCCACGCTCTTTCCGCTCCGTACAGCAGGCACTCTGGGCTTCATCCAGCCCTCACGGAAGCCTCTCTCGATGAGGAAAAGCTCATTATTGTGTATAGTCACCGGGTTGTCGTTCATGCCGCAGATGCAGGCTTTTTCGCAGAGTGCAGGACATACTCTTCCCGTAAACTCAGGAAAGCTCGATGTCTTTAACAGTCTGCTTAAAGCATGCTCATAGTGTCCGTGATATATCTCATCATTCCACTCAGGGATGAGATTGTGCAGAGGACAGCCTGTTACCATCCCCGAAAGCTTCATTGCAGACTGGCACAGAGGCACGCCGCAGTTCATGCAGCGTGACGCCTGTTCCCTACGGGCATCTGACTCTAAAGCAGTATGAAACTCCTTAAAGCTCCGTATTCTCTCTTTTACTGGTACTGTTCTATCTTCAACTCTGTCATATTCCAGAAATCCGGTCGGTTTTCCCATTTATATCAATCCTCTCTTTCCGTCACTGTTCACTTGACTCGCGAAATGCCTCAAGAACCGCATTATCGTGTGTGATACCCTGCTCCTCGTATTTTCCGATGATCGTCAGGATCTTCTGGTAATCATTCGGAACGATCTTCTTGAAATGCGGAAGGTACTCACTAAACTCATCAAGGACCTTACGTCCGAGAGGTGAACCGGTTTCTTTTACATAATCAGTCAGGATATCCTTAAGCTCCTGAATGTCGTACTTCTCTGTAACTTCAGCCATTGTGACCATGTCTTTATTCATCCTGCGGTAAAGAGAATGGTCTTCATCGAGAACGTATGCGATACCGCCGCTCATTCCCGCTGCAAAGTTTTTACCTGTAGGTCCGAGGATAACGGCACGTCCGCCTGTCATGTACTCAAGTCCATGATCACCGCATCCCTCTGCAACTGCTGTCGCACCGGAATTTCTGACACAGAAACGTTCTCCTGCGATACCCTCGATGTATGCCTTACCGCTGGTCGCACCGTAAAGGGCAACGTTACCGACGATGATGTTCTCAGAAGGCACAAATTTCGCATTCTTCGGAGGCATTACGATAAGGTGTCCGCCGGAAAGTCCCTTTCCGAGACCATCGTTTGCATCCCCTCTGAGACGCAGAGTGAGACCCTTCGGGATAAATGCGCCGAATGACTGGCCTACACCGCCTTCGCAGTTTACTACGTAGGTGTCATCCTTAAGGGTGCTTCCGAATTTCTCTGTGATGACAGAACCAAGGATAGTTCCTACTGTACGGTTTGTGCTGGAAACCTTTACAGAGACTTCGTGCGGTTTATCAGATGCAAATGCAGACTCAAATGACGGGATCAGAGTCTTTTCATCAACAGTCTTTTCCAGATGGAAGTCATAAACCTTCTTCGGGTCATAGTGACGCTCTTTCTGGCATGCGTATGTTCTGTCGATGATCGCCTGAAGGTCAACAGTCTCTGCTCTGTGAGTTATCTGATGATCCTTCATTCTGAGGCAGTCTGTGCGTCCTACCATTTCAGAAACTGTGCGGAATCCGAGGGATGCCATGATCTCACGGAGTTCCTCTGCGATAAAGGTCATGAAGTTCATGACATATTCCGGCTTACCGCAGAATCTGCCTCTGAGCTTCTGATTCTGGGTCGCGATACCTACAGGGCATGTATCCTGATTGCAGACACGCATCATCATACATCCCATTGTTACAAGGGGTGCTGTAGCAAAGCCAAACTCCTCTGCTCCAAGGAGACATGCGATAGCAACGTCACGTCCGCTCATGAGCTTTCCGTCTGTCTCGATACGGACACGGCTTCTGAGTCCGTTCTGGATAAGAGTCTGGTGAGCCTCAGCAAGACCAAGCTCCCACGGAAGTCCCGCATTATGGATGGATGTAGAAGGAGCCGCACCTGTGCCGCCGTCATAACCGGAGATAAGGATGACCTGCGCTCCTGCCTTTGCAACACCGGATGCGATAGTTCCTACGCCGTCCTCAGATACCAGCTTAACGGAGATAGCTGCGTTTCTGTTTGCATTTTTAAGGTCATAAATAAGCTGTGCCAGATCCTCGATCGAATAGATATCGTGGTGAGGCGGAGGTGAGATAAGTGATACACCGGGTGTTGAGTAACGGATACGGGCAACCCAGGGGTACACTTTTTTGCCGGGCAGATGTCCGCCCTCACCGGGCTTCGCGCCCTGAGCCATCTTGATCTGGATTTCCTGTGCGCTGTAAAGGTATTCCTCTGTCACGCCGAAACGTCCGCTGGCAACCTGCTTGATTGCACTGTTTTTCTCTGTACCGAATCTCTCCGGTGCTTCTCCGCCTTCTCCTGTATTGGACTTTCCGCCGAGACGGTTCATGGCAATAGCCATAGTCTCATGGGCTTCCTGAGAAATGGAACCAAAGGACATGGCACCGGTCTTAAATCTCTTTACGATCTCGCTTGCAGGCTCTACTTCCTCGAGAGGAATAGGCTTTTTCTGCGCTTCAAAGGCAAGAAGTCCGCGGAGTGTGTGCGGATTCTCATTATCAACGAGAGCTGTGTATTCCTTGAACTTCTCGTAGCTTCCGGTCTTTGTCGCTCTCTGCAGTGCGATGATGGTCTGAGGATTGTAAAGGTGATCCTCTTTGCTGTCACCGCTTCTAAGCTTATGGAAGCCGATGCTGTCGAGGGATGTATCCACGCCGAGTCCAAGCGGGTCAAACGCGCGGTCATGTCTCCATGTGACCCCCTCTGCGATCTCAGTGAGTCCGATACCTTCTACACGGCTCACAACACCTGTAAAGTATTTATCAATAACATCCTGAGCGATTCCGATAGCTTCAAAGATTCTCGCAGACTGATAGGACTGGAGTGTTGAAATACCCATCTTTGCCGCGATCTTTACGATACCGCCGAGAATCGCCTGATTATAGTCATCGATAGCTGTGTGATAATCCTTATCAAGGATACCCATATCAATGAGCTCTGCGATGCTCTCATGCGCAAGATACGGATTGATGGCACGGGCACCAAAGCCCAGAAGAGTGGCCATGTGATGTACGTCTCTCGGTTCGCCGGACTCCAGGATAAGAGATACTGCTGTACGCTTTTTTGTACGCACGAGATGCTGCTCAACAGCAGATACCGCAAGGAGTGACGGGATCGGCACATGGTTCTCATCTATTCCGCGGTCAGAAAGGATGACGATGTTGTAACCCTTTGCATAAGCACGGTCTACCTGGATCATGAGCTGCTCAAGAGCCTTCTCCAGTGATGTATTTTTATAGTAAAGGATAGAAATAGTGGTGGTCATGAAGCCCGGCTGGTGAAGTGCACGTATCTTCATAACATCAGTACCTGTGAGGATCGGGTTATTGACCTCGAGCACACGGCAGTTTTCGCCCTTTTCCTGAAGGATGTTTCCGTCAGAACCGATGTAGACGGTCGTATCTGTGACAATCTTCTCACGGAGAGAGTCGATAGGCGGGTTCGTTACCTGTGCGAAAAGCTGCTTAAAGTATGAGAACAGAGGCTGGTGCGCTTCGGAAAGAACAGCCAGCGGTACGTCATGTCCCATGGAGGATGTTGCTTCTACGCGGTTTGCAGCCATCGGCATGATAGCATCCTTTACATCCTCGTAAGTATAGCCAAATACCTTGTACAGACGGTCACGCATCTCCTGATCATGTACAGGTATCTTCTGATTCGGGATCTTCAGCTCTGACAGGCGGAGAAGGTTCTGATCCAGCCACTCACCGTAGGGCTGTGACTCTGCATAGTGCTTCTTGCACTCTTCGTCTGTGATGATCCTCTTTTTCTTTGTATCAACGAGAAGGATCCTGCCGGGCATGAGACGTGATTTTTTCACGATATGATCAGCACCGATATCAAGGACACCTACCTCACTGGAAAGGATGAGTCTGCCGTCATCTGTGATGTAGTAACGGCTCGGACGGAGTCCGTTTCGGTCAAGTGTCGCACCGAGGATATCACCGTCAGTGAAAAGAATAGCTGCAGGGCCGTCCCAGGGCTCCATCATGGTCGCATAGTAATGGTAGAAGTCCTTCTTTCCTTCTTCCATGTACTGGTCATGCTTCCAGGGCTCGGGAATCATCATCATTACGGAAAGAGGTAGCTCCATGCCGTTCATGTAGAAAAATTCCAGAGTATTATCAAGCATAGCGGAGTCAGAACCGTTCCTGTCTACTACGGGAAGGATCTTCTCCATATCGTTATCCATCACAAGGCTGGACAGGGTCTCTTCACGGGCGAGCATCCTGTCGATGTTTCCGCGGATAGTATTGATCTCACCGTTATGCGCGATGAAACGGTACGGATGGGCTCTCTGCCAGCTGGGTGTCGTATTAGTTGAGAAACGGGAATGAACAAGAGCGATAGCTGTTTCGTAGTCCTTATCCTGCATATCTTCAAAGAAGCTTCGAAGCTGTTTTACGAGGAACATTCCCTTATATACGATGGTCCTTGATGAAAATGAGCAGATGTATGTATCGTCTGAGCTCTGCTCAAATTCACGTCTTGCCACGTAAAGACGGCGGTCAAATTCCAGACCTTTTTCTGTATGTGCAGGACGGCCTACGAAGCACTGCATGATATGAGGCATGCAGTCGCGGGCCAGATCTCCGAGGATCTCAGGATGTACGGGAACTTCTCTCCATCCAAGGAACGGGATCTTATTTTTCTCGCAGATCACCTCTACCATCTTCATTGCAAAGGTTCTCTTCAGTTCATCCTGCGGAAGGAAAAGCATACCAACACCGTAGTCACCTGCTGTTCCGAGGGTTATTCCGCATTTTTTTGCAGCTTTCTTAAAGAATTTATGGGAAATCTGTGTCAGAATACCGACACCATCACCAACCTTACCCGATGCATCTTTACCGGCTCTGTGCTCCAGCTTTTCTACGATGCTAAGGGCGTCGTCAAGAACTCTGTGATCAGTATGACCGTCAATATTTACGACAGCTCCGATACCGCAGGCATCGCGCTCGCGACCATCCGCAAGTGCAGGTGCGTTGAGCGGTTTTACAGGCTGAACCGCAGTGCCTGTATTACACTGATTTTCCATATTAGCCTCCTCTTTCTCTTACATAAGTAAAACTGAATGAAACAAGTTACGCTAGGCTCGACAAAACCTCGCCAAGCGAACTTGCATAACACGCACTAAGCTCGAAAATACCTCGCTAAGTGCTCCGAAAATAAAAAACGGCAAAGAAACCCTGTGACGAACCCATTTCCGTCACGGCTTCTTTGCCGCTTTTATCCATTCTTTTGTTGTTTGCTATTATCACGCAACAAGAATCTCTTGTCAACGCTTTTTTGCGGTAACGCATTAAACAGGCATTAAGTGTTTATATTTGAACCACAAAGTAAGCACCAGGTAAATTACGGGCTGATGCAGCAGATATATCCCGAGGGAATGGCGTCCGAGCCACTCTAAAGGCGGGAGCCATCCGCGGGTCAGGCTGTTCAGCAGCCGGTTATGCTTTTTATGAATCATGTGATACAGGAAATATCCTGTTAAAAATAAGAAAAACCACGGCAGGAGCGGGAAGTAATCAGTGGAGTAAAAATCCTTTACAGGAAAACCGACCCATGTGGTGAACCAGTTTTTATAAAGGCTCGCAGGCAGTGTCCTGGTTATGGGCCCTGCCTGAGGCGCGATCTTTAATCCTGTAAATCCTATGTATCCGTACTGCGCGTGTCTGGTCACGATAAAAAGCAGGAATGATGCGATCATGGACTCCAACGCCGGGAGATGGCGGAAAAGCGGATCCAGTACCGTCATCAGTATCATACAGCTTCCGATGAGAGTCAGGACTCCGAAATAGACCACATCATCCGGCATAAATACCACCGTCACTATGGTAACGATGAGTCCTGCTATAAAGACCGTGGCACCTCTGCTGAAATGGTGCTTTCCAAGAGACCACACAAAGCCCGATAATAGGATAAAGCACCAGCATATACTCTGCTGCCAGATATATCCCTGAATCTGCGTGTACCACGGATGGGACTGCCCAAAAATAAAAATCATATCCCACATGGCATGGTACAGGATCATACTGGTAAGCGTAAGTCCGCGGAGACCGTCAAGCTTTCTGTAGCGGAACTTTCCGCCGCTGCTCTTCCACCGCGTCGCTGTATAGCCTTTTCCGACAGTATGACTCTGATCATTCTGTGATTTCAATTTCTTTCCCCCATCAATTTACAAACTTTCAGTTTATAAGTTCCGAGATCTCTGCTTCGGTGTTTTTTATCTTTTCAAGGAAGTTCATTGCGCTGAGTCTGTAAGCTCCTGCACCGAAAATGATAACCTGCTCTACGTTATCGCTTGTCGCTACGGTTACGGAGTATTTTTTACTGAGCTCATGAGCTGCTTTTTCTATATAAAGATCCGCAGTTTCGGCTTCACGGGTAAATACCACATCGATATTGTGGTAGCGCATGATACGCTCCTGACCGCCGTTTACCTTGTAGGCATCATAAACCAGGATCACATTTTCTTTCTCATAACCTGCGTAGTTTGACAGGATATCCATAAGCCTGTCACGTGCCGCCTTGATATCGCGGGACGCAAGGGATTTGAGCTCCGGCCACGCAAATATCATGTTATAGCCGTCAACGAGGAGATATTCTTTTTTCGGTTCCGCCTTTTTCTTTGCCGCGCCGTACTTCGGATCACCGCCTGCGGGTCCCTTTGGAGCAGACTTCTCAAGGGCTTCATTTACGAGCGGGTAATCATCCTCGTTGTAATTTACGCGCTTTTTTATCGGTCCATAGGTCCGTTCAAAAATTTCCTGAAGCTCCTTATCGAAAGCTATTCGGTCGCGCTCTTTTTCCTTAAAAGTCCTGTTATCCGGCTTGTCACCGGAAAGCCTTGCCCTGTGCGCTTCTGCTCTGTCATAGAATGACTCATCACCTGCGGCAAAGCTGTTTTCTATCTTATCTGATACCTCTTCTTCGCCGTTTGACGGACGCCAGCCGGTATCGATGTGCATATAGCTCCGAACCTTGTCCCACGGGATGATAGTACCTGCGCCGTGAGTGCAGAATACTGATGCCGCAGGATTACGCATATCAAGATCTGCTATATATCCGCGTTTCTCAATGACTTCCTGCGCATTGTGGCACGGTTCATAGCCCTTTAAGCGGACGGACAAACGCCCTTCGCCTGCTGTATAGGTTGCGACTGTCCTTGCATAATCCTTTAATTCAGAAGCAGGGACCGTACCTGTGAGTATTGACCGCGCTCCGTCAGCTGACATTTCAGGCGCACCTGTTGAGCCGTGCATGTCAGCGATATCAGTCATTGCGCGTCCTACATTTCCGGAAGGAACTTCTAATGTAAAGGACAGAACAGGCTCCAGAAGTACGCTTTCTGCCATCATTAGACCCTGACGCACGGCGCGGTAAGTCGCCTGTCTGAAATCTCCGCCCTCGGTGTGCTTCTCATGGGAGCGTCCTGCGATAAGCGTGATCTTTATATCTGTTATTTCCGAACCTGTGAGCACTCCGCGATGAGGCTTTTCCTCAAGATTTGTGAGGATGAGTCTCTGGAAATTAGGTGTGAGATAATCTCTCGGACACTTATTTTCAAATACGACTCCTGTTCCGGGTTCGCCCGGTGTCAGCATGAGATGGACTTCTGCATAGTGACGGAGAGGTTCGAAGTGACCAACTCCCTCTACTTCATTGAGTATTGTTTCTTTATAAACTATCTCAGGCGTGCCGAAGTCTATGGGATATCCGAAGCGATCCATGGTGAGACGGCGAAGTATCTCGGTCTGCACTTCACCCATGATCTCAGCGGTGATCTCCCTGGTTTCTTCATTATATGAGAGATGGAGCATGGGCTCTTCTTCCTCGAGCTGGCGAAGATCCGCAAATGATTTTACAGGGTCCGCTCCCTCAGGCAGGATAATTCGACAGCTCTCTATAGGCTGGAGTATCTCACTGGTGTCATCTTCCTCTGTTCCGAGTCCCGAACCGATCTTTGTGGTGGTGAGACCTGCGACGGCACATATCATTCCTGCATCAGCCTGCTGGATGAGGTCTGACTTTGCGCCTGATGATAGACGTATCTGATTTACCTTTTCATCATTTATGAGATCACGTATCTTTAGTGAACCGCCTGTGATCTTCATCCAGGAAAGTCTGGTATTTCCGTCACGAGATATTTTATAGACTCTTGCGCCAAATTCTGACGGATAATCAGGGACGGTGGAAAGGGTATCAAGCGCAGATAACAGCGGTTTTATACCCTCCATACGAAGCGCGGAACCAAAGAACACAGGGAAAAGCTTCTGCTCTTTTATGAGCTTTGGAAGTGCATCCTGAGATACGGGCGTTCCTTCAAGGTAGCTTGTCATAAGCTCCTCATCGAGAACCGCGATTTCTTCCTGTATTTCTTCATTATTAAAGTCAACGGGAAGAGGCATTTCGCCCTGATCAGAAACAAATTCAAAGCATCCGCCCGAAAGCTCTGTTCTAAGTGTTTCCAAAATGGATGCAGAGTCCATTCCGGGCTGATCCATCTTATTTACAAATATAAATGCAGGAACATGATAATGACGGAGAAGCTGCCAGAGTGTACGGACCTGACCTGTTACGCGGTCGGGAGCACTTATTACCAGCACCGCACAGTCAAGGACTCTGAGCGTCCTCTCCATTTCAGGCGAGAAATCGGCATGTCCCGGGGTATCAAGCAGTGATACGGAACGGTAATCTGTTTCAAAACGGGCTTCTTTTGAAAAAATCGTGATGCCGCGCTCTTTTTCCAGATCAAATGTATCGAGATGTGCATCGCCGTGGTCTACTCTTCCGGCCTTCCTTATGGCACCTGTTTCAAAAAGAAGCGCTTCGGAAAGCGTGGTTTTTCCCGCATCCACGTGGGCAAGGATACCCAGCACCATATTTTTCCTGCTCTGATCCATCTATAACTTCCTCGCTGATTCATTCCTTATAATGTCACGATGTCAGGGTCAATACGGTCGACCCTCTTGAGGCAATATTATACCATAGCGTATAATAGCGCAGAACGAAAAAGACAGTATTTACGGTTTCTATACCGATTCATTGGATGTAAACTGAGGTTTATCTATTAATAAAAGGGGGTAAGTTATGAAACAGAATTTTAAGCTGATCGTGAGCTACGACGGCACACGTTTTTTCGGCTGGGAGCATCAGCCGACTACAGATATGACGATACAGGGGAAGCTGGAAAGTGTGCTGACACGCATGACAGGTCTTCCCGAGGATAAGCCTGTGACAGTCATAGGTGCAGGGCGCACTGATGCGGGAGTTCACGCCCGTGCCATGACCTGCAACGTGCTCCTCGATACCGATATGACGCCTGACGAGATTCAGGCATACATGAACCAGTATCTGCCTGAGGATATCAGCGTAAATGAGGTAAAGCTCGCTGCCGACCGCTTTCACAGCCGTTTCAAGGCAACAGGAAAGACCTACAGATATTCATTGTGGTACGGCGCAACCAAGCCTGTTTTTGACAGAAAATATGTGGCTGTCCTCGATAAGGCACCAAACCTCGAGCTCATGCGCGAAGCTGCTGAGCTCATGACAGGAACTCATGACTACAAGTGCTTCTGCGGAAATCCCAAAATGAAAAAATCCACCGTTCGCACGGTGGACTCCATCAATATTGAAACTAAAGGCAATTATATACGTATCTACTTCCATGGAAACGGATTCCTCCAGAACATGGTGCGTATAATGACAGGCACTCTCCTCGCTGTCGGAAACGGAGAGATAAAGCCCTCTGACATCCCTGCCATCATCGAATCGAAAAACCGCCAAAACGCAGGTCCTACAGCACCGCCTCACGGTCTCTGCCTCATGAAAGTAGATTATTGATCTTTACCAGTTGTATCCTTCTCCGTCAAGGATACGCTCCAGCGCGTGCTCAACGGTATCCGTGGTATATTTTCCAAAAGCACGGATATCCGGTCTCGCGGACTCCATTGTTATCGGACATCCAACGTATGACAGCATCTCGCGGTCGTTCTCATTATCGCCAAATGCGATGACATCCTCAGGATCGATATTCAGACGCTCCAGTATCTTCTTTATTGCAAGTCCCTTGTGCACGCCCTTCGGCATACAGTCCAGCCACTCACTTCCGCCTGTAACGACCGTACATTTATCTCCGAACTTTTCCTTCCAGTAATCAACCCTCTGGAGACCGCCCTTTTCGTACATAGAAATCTTCATGTATGGCTCTCTTGCCTTAAAGATATCATTTACCGGATGTACATTATTATGTACTACATCATGGAGATGATGGTAAAACTCAGAGTTTGTATTCTCTATATAGGTAGTTTCCACTCCGGATACCGCAACCTCGGCTCCCGGGGTATTCTTTATCTCACGGATAAGCTCCTGCCCCAGTTCATAGGGCATAAACTCCTGCGAAAGCATTTCTCCGTCAAGGAAACTCAAGCATCCATTCTCACAGAGATAACCTATCTCACTCTTTACAGGTGCGAAGAGCCTCTGCAGGTTCGCATACTGTCTGCCGCTGGCTGCGAGAAAAATGATACCCGAAGTTGTAATACGGTGTATCAGCTCAGGTGTTCCTGCCTGAAGCGCCTGTGCTCCGTTCAATAACAATGTTCCATCCAGATCACTGGCGATCAGTCTTACTTTATGTGCCATTTCTTACCTTCCAAATTACTTTAACGTATAAACAAAATAGCCCGCGTAACACAAGAGCATGATGATACCTGCTGCGCGGTTCAGCTCTTTCTTTCTGAAAGCAAGGATGAATAACAGGATAACTGTTCCAGTTGCGATGATCATATCGGTGATGAACGCCGGAGCAAACGGAATAGGAACGATGGTTCCTGTAATACCAAGTACAAAAAGAATATTAAAGATATCACTTCCAACTACATTTCCAATAGCTATATCGGCATTTCCCTTGAGTGCTGCAGTCACACTTGTAACAAGCTCAGGCAGAGATGTTCCGAGAGCCACGATGGTGAGTCCGATTATCCTCTCACTAAGACCAAAAATACGGGCGAGCTCTGTCGCCGCATCTACGCTCACATTACTTCCGAGAACGATCAGTACAAGTCCGATGAGTGTCAGTGCAACAGCTTTAGGAAGAGAAAGCTGTTTTATCTCTTCTGTCTCCGTCTTTCCTGCCTTTGCTAACTTAAATAAGTAGAAAAGGTAAACAGCGAACAGCGCGATCAGTACAAGTGCATCGATAAAGCTCACCGTTCCGTCCAGTCCTTCCACCAGAAGAACGATGGATATAAGGATAACAAACGGAATTTCATATTTAATAGTAGAAAGACCTACATGAAGCGCCCGGATAGCAGAAGTCGCGCCAAGGATCACCAGCACGTTCATGATATTGCTTCCTACTACGTTTCCGATGGACATGTCCGCACTGCCCTTTAATGCGGCTGTGAGGCTCACCGCAGTTTCCGGCGCGCTCGTTCCCATCGCCACGATGGTGAGTCCGATGACCAGCTGAGGTATACCGAACCTCGATGCGATCCCGCATGCACCATCCACGAACCAGTCCGCTCCCTTAACAAGCATCGCGAAACCGGCCAAAAGCAGTACCACCTGCAAAAGTATCGTCAACATATGTCCCCTCCCGATCAATTATTGCCATGATTTTTATTTTGTGTTATTATGGCAAAACTTCATTGCGTTTCTTCGTTACGATAAAACGCATGATATCCCTTTTAATATTGTCTCGTCAAGTACAACTTATGTGAACCTGTTTTCATAAAAAACCCTGTAAAATCAACGTCTTTCTTAACGAAAATTTAAGTTGTATTTAAATCCCTGTCATATAGCACATTTTTTTCGAAATTTTTTTGGCGAAAGTGTTGACTATATGTATAAAAAAAAGTACAATCTTCAGTGTTGAGAGATCGAACCCTTCAGACATCTCTCAACGTAACTTAACCCCTTTATAAATATTTATACTCCCCTCACGACGCTGATCATTCCCTGGTCAGCGTCAATCTTTTGTCTAAAAATATCCCGCTGATCCTTAAACATACAACTAACACGCATACAACTTCGTGATGTTTTTTATCCCGTACTATTAAACATCATCCCTTTCATTCGCTGTTAATGCCGTTTTGTGGCTTTCGTTTGTTTTCGTTTTGTGAATCATGTCTTATTTATGTATTGATCTTATTTATTCCTGTAGTATATTTGCTACAAAAGAAGTTGTTCTTTTGTGAAATATTATAGTTGAATATGCACAAACGACGAGTTTATAATATTTTTATAAATTAGGTCTTTGTGGTGATTTTGCCAGTCATCCGGAGACTCACATAATCCAAAGGAGGGTGAAATATATGTTAAGTTTCTTTATTTGTTTGTTGATACTTATCGGTGGATATTTCACGTATGGCAAATTTGTTGAAAGTACATTTGGTCCGGATGATCGTGAAACCCCGGCGGTAACGATCAACGATGGAGTGGACTATGTGGTGATGCCACAGTGGAAGCTGTTCCTTGTACAGCTCCTGAACATCGCAGGACTCGGCCCCATCTTCGGTGCACTTACAGGTGCTGAATGGGGACCTGTAGTTTACCTCTGGATCACCTTCGGAACAATCTTCGCAGGTGCCGTACATGACTACTTCTCAGGTATGCTTTCCGAGCGTAACAGAGGTTCTTCCATCGCAGAAGTGACCGGTGCTTACCTTGGACACACAATGCAGAACATCATGAGAGTATTCTCAGTAGTTCTCCTTGTTATGGTTGGTACTGTATTTGCAGTAGGACCTGCAGGACTCCTGGTTGTTCTCTTCAAGAACGGCGGAGCAGGCGGACTCCTCACTTCCGCACCTTTCTGGCTTGCGATCATCCTTGTCTATTACTTCATTGCAACATTTATTTCTATTGATAAGGTTATCGGACGCGTATATCCGATCTTCGGTATCTGCCTTATCGTAATGGCAGTCGGTGTTGCATTCGGAACAATGACAGGCGGATATAAGATGCCTGAACTGTGGTCACACTTCTACAACATGCATCCGAACGGAACTCCTATCTGGTCATTCATGTTCATCACAGTTGCATGCGGAGCTATCTCCGGTTTCCATTCAACCCAGTCTCCTATCATGGCTCGCTGCTTAAAGAGTGAGAAACAGGGTCACTTCGTATTCTACGGCGCAATGGTTGCTGAAGGTGTCATCGCTCTCGTATGGGCTGCAGCAGGATGCTCAATTTACGAAGTATCCGCACTTGTAGAAGCAGGCGGCGGAAACTCTTCCACAGTTTACGAGATCTGTAAGACAACTATGGGACCTGTTGGTGTATTCCTTGCAATGCTCGGCGTTATCGCTTGTCCTATCACTTCCGGTGATACAGCATTCCGTTCCGCAAGACTTACAGTTTCTGACTGGTTCAAGATCGATCAGGATAAGTACGCAAACCGTCTGAAGCTCTGTATCCCGATCCTTGGCGCAGGCGCTGTCCTTGGTTTCGGTAATACATTCGGCTTCATCGATTACAGCATCATCTGGAGATATTTCAGCTGGACAAACCAGACACTTGCTATGATCGTTCTCTGGTCCGCATCAATGTATCTCTTCAAGGAAAAGAAGAATTACTGGATCACAGTTGTACCGGCAACCTTCATGAGTGCTGTATCTGCAACATACTTCCTGATGGCTCCTGAGTGTCTGGGACTTATCCCGTTCTTTAAGAACAACACACTCATCGCTTATCCGTGCGGTATCATCGCAGCTATCGTATTTCTTGGTATTTTTATTTCTACTACCAAAAAGCACGCAGCACACACAGCATAAATAAACCGTAAAAAGAGTTAGGCTGACGCGATTTACACAAATATTCAGCAACAGAAAGGGGGAGTGACATTCCACTCTCCCTTTTTTCAACAAGTTAAGGGGGTTTTACCATGATAATTTCACCCAGACCTCTCGGAGCATCTTCCCTTTCCCGCGAAGTGCTTGCAGAAGATAAAAAGAACGCGCAGAAGATCGGTCCCTGCGGACTCGGAGATAAAGCCATCTACTTAAACAGCTTCTTCTTTTCACGGGTCTTTTACGCAGAATACAGCAAGATCGACCGCATTTTTAAGCGCGTAGCCATAAGCAAAGGCGGATTTACAGGAAAAGGCATCTTCGCTTCGATCCCTTACCTCGTTGTATTATTCAAAAACGGCACTGAGCAGCAGTGCAACTTCAAATATGAAGAACAGGTGGACCAGCTCCTGAACCTTTTCTCAGAAAAGCACCCTGACATAAAGACCATAAGCCGTGACGCCGAGAGAAGGCTTGCCGCTGCCGCAGAAAAAGAGAAAGCCCGTTACCTGAAGGAACTCTCTCCCGAAGCAGAAGCCTCTGTCGCAACACTGCGGGGCGCACAGAATATCCTCAATGCCAGAAAAGAGCTGTCCGACAACCTTGCCTATTCCGCAAAATTAAAGAGGACACTGGATTCCATCAATCCCACCTACCGCATAACTGCGGTGCTCATTTTCCTCGCAGCCATCGGTTCCGCAGTTTTTGGAATTTACACTGTCATGACCAAAGGTCTGCAGGACGGAGCCCTGTTCGTGCTTTTCGGTATCGCATTTATCCTTTTTGTTATGTCAACCAAAGTGCTTCCATCCGGCAGAAATAACAAACAGTACGGCGATAACCGCTACACAGGCGCTTTTTCCGACATGGAAGAATACTTACAGAACAGCGGTGAGTTCCCTATCCCCGCAGCCTATGCTCATCCAATCGTGATCACGAGACTTATCCGTGTCATCCGTGAAGGACGTGCAAAGAGCGTACAGAAAGCTCTTGAAGTCGAAAAGAACAACCTGAAAGCATTAAATCCCAGTGTCCGCGTGACACAGGAAGAACACGATGAAGTCGTGATCGTAAAACCGCTTTTCACAGTTGTAGATTATAAATATTAAGTAAAAAGCCATTACCTATTTACTAAAAAACTCTCCGTTGAAAGCCTGTTGTCACGGCTTCTTCGGAGAGTTTTTTAATCTATTCTGTTTTACCTGCACGGCGCTTTACTTTTTGAAGCTGTGCAGTGTTCCGCTCCCAGAATACACCGTCCGTGTATCCCTGAATCGAGTTATCCGCTTCTGCCATTTCAAGCCTTTTCTCTGCCCATGCGCAGTACAGCGGATTCTGTTCAATATCTATAAAATGTCTGCCGAGCTTCTTTGCCGTGACTCCCGTGGAACCTGAACCTGCGAAGGGATCCAGCACCAGATCGCCCTCAGAGGAGCTGGCAAGGATCAGCTTCGCCAGAAGCTTCTCAGGCTTCTGCGTGGGATGGGCTGTGTTTTCCGGCATAGACCAGTAAGGGATAGAAATATCATCCCAAAAATTTGAAGGATAGGTATTTCTGAAATTTCCTTCCCCTGTCTCCTCCCAGTCCTTTGGCTGACCGTTCTGACGGTAGGGTGCGATGACCTTGCGCCGTACTTTTACATCCTCTACATGAAACTGGTAATCCCCTGAAACGGTGGCGTACCATATGTCTTCCATGCCGTTCTTCCAGTTTGTGAGCGCGCCTCTCCCCTTTTCTCTCTGCCAGGTTATCCTGTTTCTCACCTGAAAATGCTTATTCATCAGCGGTCCGATGACCATGCTGGAGAGCCAGTCACAGCAGACATAGACAGATGCATTCTTTTTTAGAAGAGGCTTCACTGCGAGGATCCACTGTTCTGTATATTCCGCGTATTCATTGTCTCCGGTCTTACGGAATTTCTTTCCATTAAAGTCCTTATCTAAATTGTAGGGCGGATCTACGATTAAAAGATCAACCGATTCCTTCGGGATGGACCGCAGTACGCGGAACGTATCCCCGAGAATAGTCTTATCGATCAATCGGCTGAGCTCTATCTCTTTAATACTCTTTTTTTCAGACGAAGGAGATTCCTTATCGAAATCAAACGCACGATCAATGTATTCCTGCCCTTCTTCAAGAGAAAAGTCTATAGTCTTATTTTTCCCTGCCTTCTGCTTTTTCCCGGTATCACTCATTACTGCCGGTCCCCCAATACATTTATTGTTACTGTTCACTCGCTTACAGCTCGCTCCAGTAACGGATTTTGCCAATTAAATCGCCTCTGGCGATGGGCAAAATCCAATGGCTCGCCTTCGTTATTGGGGCATAACTGCGCAGCGTAGTGCGCAGTTTGCCTCTGAACAGTAACCATTTATTCTTAGTCTATGATAGCATACATTATCCATCAGAAGGTGACACGAATATATCCGCATAGTTAAATGTCTGTACTCCGATTAGATCATTGAACGTTTTTTTAAACATAACTGCCCGTATAAAAAATGAAAAAAATATAATCTTAAGCCTTATTTCATCCGATTCTTTACTTAGTGTGGGCTTACAGAGGGGATGTAAGAGGGGTGACTTATGGTTAAACGATCAAAGAAACTTGTCGGCGAAATCCTAAAAATAGCATTAACAGGTACGGTTCTGCTCTCCGTTATCCTCACATGCTATGGAATCAGTTCTATTAACACAGCTTATATGAACTCTTTCTCCGAAGAACTTCGTGCTGCTGCAATCCAGCTCCGTGACGAAGTGACTCATGAATGGGACGGAGACTGGAGCATAGATCCAAACGGTATCCTGCTGAAAGGCGGGCAGGATATTCACGACGAATATGAATCCCAATTTGACGGTCTCCATCAGGATACCGGTGTTCAATACACCTTATTCAAGGGAGACACCAGATATATCACCACCATGAAGGATGCCAACGGAAACCGTATGGAGGGCACAAAAGCCAGCGATACGGTTATCCAGACTGTCCTTAAAGAAGGAAAAGAATACCTTGCAGCAAATTTCAAGATCGCAAATCAGGACTGGTATGCTTATTACTGTCCGCTGAAAAACTCTGACGGATCTGTAATAGGAATGGTTTTTGCAGGTCGTCCTTCTGAGAGTGTTGTTAATAAGATAAGAAGCATTGCGCTTATCATGATCCTGATCGCTGTTGTGATCATGCTTATCATAATCACAACAGGTATTTATCTCCTCAAAGTATCATCCGCAGCTATGAGCGACATTGTTTCAGGTCTCAGTAAACTGTCCGACGGTGATCTAAGCTTTGAATTTACACCAAAGACCATTGCCAGACGGGATGAACTTGGAGTTATCGCAGACAACGCCATGGCTCTTAGGGATAAATTAAGAGATGTCATTTCGACAACTCTTGAAATGTCTAGTGAAGTAAGTACTTCCGGAAATGACCTTTCCGAAGCAGCCGGAGTTGCATCCGAGTCCTCCACTCAGGTTACAGGCGCAATAGATGAGATCAGTCAGAGTGCTGTCCATCAGGCAGAGATCGTTGAAAGCTCTGTCCGCAATACAACAGAGATCGAGACAAATATCGAAGGCATCACAGGAAGCGTATCTACTCTATCTGACGCAACCAAAGAAATGTTTGAAGCGACAGAGCGTACAGTAGAAGCCCTGAAGAGACTTGAAAGCCAGAATCAGGAAGTTATGAAGTCCATGAAGGAGATCGACAGCCAGATCAGGCTCACAAATGATGCCGTTACAAATATCGCAGAAGCATCTAATGTGATAACAAGCATCTCAAGCCAGACCAACCTCCTTGCTCTCAATGCCTCGATCGAGGCTGCACGTGCAGGCGAAGTCGGCAAGGGCTTTGCCGTAGTTGCAACCGAGATCGGATCCCTTGCAGATCAGTCGGGAGAGGCTGCTGTATCCATTAAAAAGGTTGTTGGAAATCTTGTTTCCGAATCGCAAAAGTCGGTTGACATAATTGCGAAGCTGAACGAAGGTCTGAAAGCCCAGAACGAACAATTCACCTCTACCAAGGGTGATATGAACGGAATGGTAGATAATGTTAAGTGCGTAGAAAGCGGAACCGCTGATATCTCAGACAAACTGAACCTGCTGAATAAGTCCAAAGAAAATCTCGGAAGCCTGATCTCCGATCTGTCATCCATATCCGAGGAAAATGCAGCATCGGCTCAGGAAACCAACTCTCTCATGCACGAACTTAACACGACATTTGGAAAGATCACTGCTTCTGCTTCATCACTTCGTGAACTGGCCACAAACCTTAATGACGAAGTAAACTACTTCAAAGTTTAATTCAGGTATTACTAAACCCGATGCCGAAAAGAAACTTCTCCTTCGGCACCGGGTCTTTTAAGTCAGTGAACTGCAAGGAATATGAGCGTCACCGCATAGATCACCATGAGTGTCGGCACGAGTCCCTTTATGAAATTTTTCATATCCTGCGAACTCATCGTCATGTGGAACAGGATACTTATAAAAAGATAGATAAAAAGCGGATAATGCCACCAGAGCGTAAGTTTCTGCCAGATTTTCAGATACATTAAACTGAGACTGATCCCGCCGCATATCACAGGTGCTACAGCAGATGCCGAATACTGGAGCGAGCGGAAAAAGATATTTCCCCTCGGGATAAATTCCACCTGTCCCAGAGTCTCTCCCTTAGGAAAAAGCGTTATCTTCGTGACCTTTGCTCCTGTAACCGCAGCGATCAGCGCATGCGCAAATTCATGATGGATCGTTCCGGGATATGTCACGTAATTCCGTATTACAAATGCCGGTCCGGGACCTGTGACCTTTCCGATAACAGCAGTCAGTATATCAGCAATTACTCTGATGATATTTCCAAAGGAAAGTACCAGAAACGGGATAATGATCGTCCACGCAAGGGCTTCCGTAAAAATATTGTCCGGAACATGTATAAGATGCAGTAATTCACTCATTTTTTTCTCCTGTTTTTAATGCTGTCCGGAGAATTATTTTTATACGGACATCATATGATACGGATTCAAATGTCGCACGAAAATCATCCTCTGTCAAGGAATCCCCTTTTGTGCTAAAATCGTGGGAACGGCAAAATGGAGGAACACAATAGATGGAAAAAACAAAAGAAAACAAGATGGGCACCATGCCCATAAATAAACTGATCTTAACAATGTCTGTCCCTATGATGATATCTATGCTGGTTCAGGCACTGTATAACATCGTTGACTCGATATATGTTTCTCAGATAAACGAGCATGCCCTCACCGCAGTTTCTCTGATATTCCCCATGCAGATGCTTATGATCGCATTCGGAACCGGTCTCGGTGTCGGATTCTCATCGCTTTTATCCCGTTCTCTCGGAGAAAAAAATCAGGAATACGTTGATAAAAGCGCCATGAACGGACTTTTCCTTGAGATCTGTGCTGCGATCATTTTTTTTATCATCGGAATGACCCTGCCTGAATTTTTCATGCGAACCCAGACTGATGATGCCGAGATCGTGGAATATGGTATCCAGTACATGTCAATTATATGCAGATGCTCTATCTTCCTCTTTTTCCAGATGAGCTTTGAGCGTCTCCTTCAGTCCACAGGAAAAACCATTTTTACCATGATCACCCAGTCACTTGGTGCAGTTATAAATATCATTCTGGACCCGATACTGATCTTCGGTCTCTATGGTTTCCCGAAGCTCGGCGTGAGCGGAGCTGCTGTCGCAACGATCTTTGGCCAGAGCGCTGCAGGTATCCTTGCGATCATCTTTAACCTCAAGATAAATAAGGAAGTTCACTTCCACGTAAAGAATTTCAAGCCGGATCCTCATATCATAAAAGAGATCTTTGTTGTCGGAATACCGTCGATCATCATGCAGGCTATCGGTTCTGTCATGACATACGGTATGAACCAGATCCTTATCTCCTTCACGACTACCGCGTCAGCTGTATTCGGAGTTTACTTCAAGATAAACAGCTTTATCTTTATGCCGGTATTTGGTCTGAATAATGGTCTGGTCCCTGTCCTCGCCTTTAATTTCGGTGCAGGCAAAAAATCACGAATGAGCAAGGCTTTCCGCCTCGGAATCATGTACGCATTCATCATCATGACCTTTGGAACCATACTGTTCCTCACGCTCCCGGGATTCTTCCTGTCACTCTTTAATGCATCTGAGGACATGCTGACAATAGGTATCCCTGCCCTCCGTATAATCAGCATAAGTTTCCCGCTCGCTGCAGTCAGCATCATCTGCGGATCTCTATTTCAGGCGCTTGGAAACGGCATCTATTCCATGATCACATCGTTCCTCCGTCAGCTCATCGTGCTGCTCCCTGCGGCATATCTCCTGTCCCTTACAGGAGTTCTCAGAAATGTATGGTGGTCATACGTCATCGCAGAAGTATTTGCACTGATGCTCTCCATGTTTTTCCTTAAGAGGATCTACAGCACCACCATTGCAAAAATGGATATAAACGAATAACTACATTTAAAAAGAATCGGGCGATGGTTTACATAACCTTCGCCCGTTTTTTTAGTCCGCAAAATAATTGTCTATTCCGTTAGCCATTCCCTGAACCATCTTTGCCTGATAGCCGGAATCCTGCATATTGGTGTCATCAGAAGGATTTGTCATGAATCCCATTTCTATGATGGTCACGGGCATCGTGCACCAGTTGATGCCTGTCATCGTGTCATTCGCCTGCACTCCGAGATTTTTCATCCCTGTAGCATCACAGTAAGCATTGAGCACAGCCTTGCTGAGGCTCTGACTGCTTGATGCTAGGTTTGATACATAAGGATTTGAGGACGAGGGCGCAAGAGCAAGTGCTCCGTTTGTTGAGCTTGCTTCTGAACCGTTTGCATGGATACGGACTACGATATCTGCATTTTTCGCTGTTGCAAACTCTGCACGCTCTTTATTACTGATATTAACCTCGTGGACTTCACGGGTCATATAAACAGTATATCCTCTGCTCTCAAGCTCATCCCGAAGCTGAAGTCCTATATCCAGAGTGAGCTCATACTCGCTGACACCTGTGGTAGTACCTCTTGTACCGCCTGTGACTCTCGCTTTCATAGTGGATGAACCGGGTCCGTTTGGCTCCTTTGTGCTGTCTCCCTTTAACTGATGTCCGGGATCGATCACAACTATATGACCGTAAGCCTCTGTCTTTTTCGCTTCTTCGGAAGCCTCTTCTGTTCCTGCCTCTGTGGATGCTTCTTCGGTTGAAGTTTCTTCCGTCGGTGCTTCGGTTGAAGCCTCTGTTGACGCTTCTTCAGTCGCTTCGGTGCTTTCCTCTGTGGTCTCTTCCTCGTCTGATACAGTTGATGCGACTATCACGTCTTCTGATGCCTCGGTTTCTGTCTCTGTTACGGTCGCCGTCTCCTCAGCACCGCCCTTTGTTGAATAATTTCCGCAGGCAGTGAGCATCATCACCGCTGCCATGATCCCTGCAAGAGCAGTCATTCCTTTTCTCTTTATTATCATATTAATTATCCTGTCTTTCTAAAATTCTATGCGTATTGAACATAACCTAAAGCATAACATATTTATTCCCTCAAAGTACCGTTCCTAACCGAATCTTAATACCTTTATCATAATTTTTCCGTTATACTGTAAGTAGCGCGCTTTTTCTTAAGAAACGCCCTAAAAATCTTTTATACAGAGGTTTTTCTATGTTTACGAAAATTCACCGGCTTTCGCCTGAAGTTCTGATACTTCTAAGCTTTGCATTTGTGATACTTGCGGGAGCACTGCTCCTCATGCTTCCCTTTGCGACCTATGCACCGGGCTGTGCAGATTTCAGGGATACGCTTTTTACTGCTGTCAGCGCGACCTGCGTTGTCGGGCTCGTTGTAAAGGACACCGCCACGACCTGGACCTGGTTCGGACAGGCGGTGATCCTGATCCTGATACAGATAGGCGGTATGGGATTCATAACGGTCACGATCCTCTTCGCAATGATCTCAGGCAGAAAGATCGGTCTCTTCCACAGGATCCTCATGAAAAGCTCGATATCCGCGTCACAGATAGGCGGTATCATCCGCCTTACAGGATTTATTCTGAAAGCTGTTCTTGCTATTGAAGGCATCGCCGCCATTGCCATGATGCCGTTTTTTATCAGAAATTTTGGATTAAAGGGCATCTGGTATGGAGTCTTCCACTCCGTATCAGCTTTCTGTAATGCAGGATTCGACCTTTTCGGCACAAGAGAAAACTACAGCTCTCTCACAACCTGTGCTTTTGATCCTCTTATAAATATAGTGATAATGCTGCTAATCATCATCGGCGGTATCGGTTTCCTCACATGGGATGACGTGATAAAGCACAAGTTCAGATTCCGAAAATACCACCTGCAGAGTAAGCTCGCGATCATAACATCCGCAGTTCTGATCATCGGTCCGACGATATTCTACTTCCTGTATGAATTTTCCCGTCCCACATGGTCAGGTCTCACTACCTCACAAAAATTCCTGGCTTCACTTTTCCAAGCCGTAACTCCGAGAACAGCGGGCTTTAATACTGTTGATCTATCATCAATGTCGCCTCTTTCACGGTCACTCATGATGATACTGATGCTCATAGGCGGAAGCCCCGGATCAACAGCCGGCGGTCTCAAGACCACGACCATCGCCGTGCTTTTCCTCGGTATGATCGCATCCTTTGCTAAAAAGGAAAATATCGAGATTTTCGGACGCCGCATAACCGACAGCACAGTGCGCTACGCTTCCACCATATTCCTTATGTATGTGACGCTCTTTGCCCTTGGCGGTTTCATCATAAGCGCCGCAGACCACGTTTCTCTGGGACGGAGTTTTTTTGAAACATCATCCGCTATCGGAACAGTGGGACTTACCCTCGGCGTCACACCGAAGCTCGGCATGGTATCCCGCACAGTCCTCGTGATACTGATGTACCTTGGACGAGTAGGTCCGCTGACTCTCGTATATGCATCTCACGCAAGCCGTGTGCAGAATATCTCGAAAATGCCTGTAGAAAACATAAATGTTGGCTAATTAACCCTCTTACCAGAAAGGTGAAAATAAATGAAATCAGTACTTATCGCAGGTCTTGGTACCTTTGGAAAATATGCTGCCCGCAAAATGATGGAACTCGATAACGAAGTCATGGCAGTAGATATCGACGAAAATGACGTGAATGAGATCCTTCCCTACGTTACGGGCGCAATGATCGGCGACTCCACAAACGAAGAATTTCTCCGTTCCCTCGGAGCAAATAACTATGACGTGTGCCTCGTTGCCATCGGCGAAAACTTTGAAGCGTCTCTTGAGACAACTGCGCTCTTAAAGGATCTCGGCGCACCCACAGTCATTTCCCTCGCAAACAGTGATGCGCAGGCAAAACTTTTAAAAAAAATAGGAGCTGACGAAGTGGTATACCCGGACCGCCAGCTCGCTGAGTGGACAGCTATCACATATAGCTCCACCAATATTTTTGATTATATAAAATTAGGCAATGATTACGCTATCTACGAACTCGCCGTTCCCGAAAAGTGGGTCGGAAAGAACTTAATAGAGCTTGATGTCCGTCAGAAATATCACGTAAGCATCCTTGCTCTTAAGTCAGGCGACTCTCTGAACATGACCATCGACCCGTCACGGCCTTTCAAACCCGGAAACCGTGTGCTTGTTCTCGGAAAAGAAAAAGAGATCCGCACAACTTTTAAGAGTGTAATGAAATAAAATATTTACATCTGGATCCGGCGGGATATCTCGATTCCCTCCGGTGTCGCTGCCAGTCCTCCGCGGCCGGTCTCCCTCACATCCGCAGGCATATTCCGACCGATGGAGCGCATGGCATCTATCACCTGATCAGGCGGTATACGGCTGATCACTCCTGCAAGTGCCATATCCGCACTTGTCACTGCATTCACCGCACCAATAACATTTCTCTTAACACAGGGTACTTCCACGAGTCCCGCAACAGGATCGCAGGCAAGTCCTAAAAGGCCCTTAAGAGCCAGTACAGACGCATGTGCGATAGTCTCCGCATCTCCTCCCATGAGGTACGCAAGACCGCCCGCTGCCATAGCTGAAGCAGAACCAATCTCTGCCTGACATCCGCCCTCTGCTCCTGCAAGAGACGCTCTCTCTGCGATGACTCCGCCGATTCCCGCAACCACATAAAGCGCTTCTGCCATCTGCTCTTCAGAAAACTTCCGCACTTCCTGAACAGAAGTCAGTACCGCAGGAACAACTCCGCATGAGCCCGCTGTAGGGGCTGCAACGATACGCTTCATGCAGGCATTGGATTCTGCTACCATGAGCGCACGCTCCATTATGGTTCCTATGAAATCACCTGCAAGGAGACGGCCTTCTTTTCTGTACTCATGTACCTTTGCGCCCTCTGTTCCTACAAGTCCGCTTGCTGAGCGGAGCTTCGCATCATAGGACTGAACCGACTCCACCATAGCGCGGTACATCCCTTTCATACGCTCAAAGGATTCCTCCGCCGTGATATTGCTCTCACGGCAGTCATCCTCCTGCACGATCTTCCAGAAAGGAAGCCCGCTTTCCTCTGATCTCTTTATGATCTCTTCCAGTGACTGAAACATATTTACTCCTTAAATGCCGGAAGATTCCAGCGATAAATAGTTGCAAGCATACGGATAAGGACAACCACAGCAATGCCCGATAAAGACGCTGCGACTTCATATCCTGTGCTCTCTATGATGCAGTAAACAACAGCTCCCAATATAGCCGCCAGCGCATACACATGCTTTCTCATGACCATTGGCATCTGGCACGCAAGGATATCCCGGAGGATACCTCCGCCGACTCCCGTAACGGTTCCGACGAATACGCAGAGGAAAAACTTATCCTGAAAGCCCTCATAGATCGCAGCCTGTGATCCAACCACCACAAATACGCCAAGACCTATGCTGTCAGCTACATTCAATATCCATGAATCCTCTGCCGGAAGCTGCACTTTTTTGTACTCCAGTATAAAAACAAGGGTAGCCGTGATAAATGCAGCTATGACGTATATCGGATCACGAAACATCGCAGGAGGCGTGACACCCAGTATCAGGTCACGTACCACTCCGCCGCCGCAGGCTGTCGCACATCCAAGGACAACTGCCCCGAAATAATCCATGTGCTTTTCCTTTGCCACAAATACACCGGATATGGCAAATGCGATGACACCGATCATCTCCATCGCAAAAATAAGTCCGGACATGTTCATTCCTGTCCACCTGCCGTTCCGCTGTAATATGTCACTTTTTCTACACCTTCAAGGTTTCCGAGCCAGCGTATGCCCTCTTCAGGAACCTGCTGGTCACACTCCAGCACCATTACTGCGCTTCCGCCTCTGTGGGATCGGTAAAGCTGCATGGTCGCGATATTTACTGACTTGTGATGGAGCATGGATGTCACCTCGGCAACGTGTCCCGGCTGGTCCAGATTGTGCACGATGAGTGTCGGATAATCTCCGCTGAAATTTGTCGTGAGTCCGTCGAGCTGGTTTATCATGATACGGCCTCCGCCGACGGATGAAGCTGTGACCTCAAGCTTTCTCCCTGACTCTCCTGTGAGTATCAGCCTTACCGAATTTGGATGGGCGTCCTCTCCCAGATCGACAGCACCAAAAGTTATCTTTAATCCGCGCTTTTCTGCTTCTGCAAAGCTCTCAGGAATACGCGCATCATCAACGCTCATTCCCAAAAGTCCCGCAACTATAGCGCGGTCCGTTCCGTGACCTTTTCCTGTTGCCAGAAACGACCCATGGAATAAAATTTCTGCTTCTGTGATCTTTTCACCGAGGAGTTTCAGGCTCACAAGTCCTATACGTACTGCTCCTGCCGTGTGAGAGCTTGAAGGACCTACCATCACAGGTCCGACTATATCGAATAAGTTCATGAATATTTACCTTTTCAGCAAACAGTAAAGACCGTCACAACTGTGACGGCCTTTGTTGACAGCTTGTTTCGTATGGATATTATAACGCAGTTTCCTGCACTCTAAAAGAATAAAAATATATCAGTTCTCAGTTTTTACACCATACGTCCTTCTATAAAGAAGTGCGCCTCCAAGGATTGCAAAGAGAACAAGGACTCCTGCGAGAGCGGCATAGACCATATTTACCACATTGCCCTTCTTTTCATCCTTCTGGCTTATCACATCAATGATATTTCCGACGATATCTGATGATGCACGTCTTTCCTTTATGGCAGCTGCATCTGATGTTACAAGTACGTTCGTATACTTCTTTATCAGCATGTTTCCTGCCTGATCGGTAGCACGAAGCTCTACGACTCTCGGCTCTTCATTTTCTGTAAGGACAAATTTCTCCTTACCATCGGACTCTGTAAGTGTTTCCGTATCATAGGCTGTGAACTCTTCACCATCTACGAAAACCGCAACTTTTTTCAGTGAGATATTATCCTTTGCATCAAAAGCTACGCTGTGGGTCGAACCTTCGTAAGTTCCGTTCTTTCTAAGTCCGCTTACCGCGATGCTGGGAACAGTACCGTCCACCGCAAACTTCACTTCGTTTCCGCGGGCTCCGTTATCCATGCGGTTCTCAGCTTCATCCTCTGTATAGATCTCAACTGCATAATTTCCGTCATCCTCGAAATTATCCTTTTTGATCGTGTACTCATAGGAATGCCATGAACCTTCATCAGAAGCCTTTACGGTGTAATCCCGTCCGGTCTTCAGGACAGATATCGTTCCGTCCTTACTTCTGGAAACATCGCGCTTTGCGATAGGATCGACATTTACCTCTGTGATGGTAACTGTCGGTGCTTTTCTGGTGTAGTACTTATCAACCAGCGCTTCTGTATCATCAGAAAGCATGAAGGTTGATCCGAATCGGTTTACAGAGAAGCGGATTGTATGGCTTGCAGTATTTCCTGCAAGATCACGGATATCTACATCCATTTTGTAGACATCATCCATGTCCTTCGTCTCTGCAAAATTGTCATACCTGATGAGGAATCCCTCAGGTACTGTCTCACGCTGGTAAACAGGATGGATCTCACCATTTTTTGTACCCTTGATAACAATTTTCTGATCATCGAGCTTTAAGTTGTGATCAGAGAAAACAATTACCGGCGCTACTCTGCCTCTGTTTGCTGAGTGATCTTCGACACCTGTGATCTTGAGCTCAGGTGCTGTTGTATCAATGACAAATCTGCCGGACTCAACCTTATCAGACTCATTTCCGGCTTTATCAACCGCCTGTACAGCGAAACCGTAGTCACCATCTTTATCAAAATATATCGACGCAGACGCTGTTCCGTTTTCTTCATCTACAGACCAGCTTCCGATTTCAGGTATCTCATCTGAGTACCAGTCATCGTGGCCTTCAATAGCCTCGACTGTGACACCTTCCGGATCGAAGTTTGCATCCTCAACAGTTATGATCGCCTGACGGCGTGATGCATAATAAAATTCATTTTCCGGCTTAACACCTGTGAATCTGATTGAAACCTTAGGTGCTGTCTTATCGATAATAAGTGTGCCAAACTCTGCCTTTTCAGCTTTTCTGCCTGCCATATCTTCGGCAGCGAGCTTTACTTTATACTTTCCGTCTTTGCTGAAGGTCAGCGTATTGTAAATGCTCTTTCCATCCTCAGCGGTCTGCCATCCTGCTGCTGACGCACCGTCTGCGTCCAGCTCTGTAAGCGCGGGAGTCATATGACCATCCTCATCACTTACTATCGCTTCACCCTTGACAGTTTCATTATAGATACCGTCAGCTCCGGCGCTGTCTCCATTCTCTTTTTCAAATGTCATGGATACTTCCGGATCGCTGTGGTCGGCAGCTACGCGCTTGGATTTTCCTGTACCTGTGTTTCCAAGAATATCCCTTACTTTATATGAAACATCGTGCGAAGATGTATTTCCATCCGCTATCACGGACTCATCCTTGAAATACATTACTCTGCTGCCTTCGTTCCATTCCTGTCCGGAAGAGAGGTCTTTTGAACTTCCTCCGTCCTTTCTTGTGATCACGGTATATGGATTTGCATATGAGAAATTATCAATGGCTCCGCCGGAAGCAACAACTTCCGCTACGACATCACCTTTATAATAAGTGGTTCCGTCGTACTCTCTTCCGTTATTTTTCTCACCGTCCTCCACACCGTAGAAGGTATTATCAACAGTTATGCCACTGTCCGTTACTCTCAGTATGTAACTGTCTGTCTGAGGATCACCGGGCATGAGCTTTGTCGTATTTACAAGAAGTTCAAACTCACCGACTTTATCACATAATACTGACAGCTCTTCCGGTGCCATGACGTCACCGCTGTCACTATTAGGCTCGTGGACATTACATGTATAAGTCGTACTATCGCCCTTATTTTCGGATACAAGCGACATTTCACTAACTGTTGCCGAGAAAGAAGCGAGATGCGGGCTATATGCCGTGATCTTTAGCTGAGTCCCTTTTGAAACATATATACGATCATTTATCTCATGCTCTTTTTCCAGCCCTATCTCCACATCTTTGTCATCAAAATGCCATATAGACGGATCTCCCAGATCGGTATCACCATCCCATATGATCTTATAAAATGGAAGGCCTGTTTGTTTGTCTAACATCTTGCTGTTTGCAAAGATATTTACAAATCTTATATCCAGAGCCTCAAAATCCTCGCCGCCCAATGCTTCTTTTAAGGCATAGTCGCTAATACTGATTTTATTTCCGTTATTATTGGCAGATATAGTCCCGTTTCCTTTATCACTTGTAAACTCGATAAAGTACTCAAAATCTTTCGTTAAATCCACGGAATCAATCTTATTTATGCTCGGACTTATTTCTAACGACGCTCTGTCAACATATACGTGATGCTTATCTTTTCCAAATCTTATCTTATTTTCAGATACATCAGCATCTGATGTATAATCTCCTGTAACCTTCAGGTCAAATCCGAGTTCATATACATATTTCGGCTCCTTAGGTACTACATTATCACTCGGAGATCTGTTTTCGCTCGGTGTCTCATTTTCACTTGGATTCTTATAGTCATCGCCGCACAAGATATCGTCAGCACAGATCATGTCATTTCCGTCATCCACGATAGACAAACCTCCACCGAGAACCGGACCCTCATTACCGGGATCTGTTTCTGACGGATCTGTCTCCGAAGGGTCTGTTTCTGTGGGCGCAGACTCTGTAGGTTCTTCTATCACAGGACCGATCGAGTCCGAAGGGGCTGTGTCATCAGGTTCTGTTGCTGCAGATGGCTCCTCTGTGTCATCACCTTTCTCTAGATCCTGATCGTCCTTTTCAAACCCTTCATCCGCTTTTTTCTCTCCACTCTCTGTTGATTCCTCTGCATATGTCACATCCATACTATAAGGAATAACCGTCTGAAGGATCAGCATTGCCGACAGGATCAGCGTCAGCATTCGTAATCTTCGTTTGATCA
This sequence comes from Lachnospiraceae bacterium, assembly GCA_900168235.1. Lineage (GTDB taxonomy): Bacteria > Bacillota > Clostridia > Lachnospirales > Lachnospiraceae > NK4A144. Next base: position 67,151 of record FUZG01000013.1, read on the forward strand.
TCTTTATAACTCTCTCCCTAATTCTCTCTTATGGGACATTATTATCAGGCTTGACTGAATCTCGCCCATAGCGCATCCCGTCCACTTATCAATCCGTTACACGGATCTTTACCGTGAATTTTTTGTTATATCCATCCGGAACTATATAAGTAACTTTATATATTCCCTTCTTTTTCGGACGAAATGCAACTACACTTCCGAAATCGTTATATACTGCGTCAATATTTTTCATTTTATTGACTTTGATCGCATACGCACCTTTACGGATATGATCTATCAGGTCACTGGCACAATCCGGTGTTGCGTATATTGCCGCAGTTTCCGGCACAGCCCAATAATTATAGCTGTATCCTTTATTTCCTGACACTTTTTCTCTGCCAAAATAGTAGATTATCGCATTTTCCGATGTTGTACCTACAAGCTTTTGAACATTGTCTATATCTATCAGATCACCGACACGATAATTACCGGAGGCTGTCGCCTTTGTAACAAATTTTTTTCCGATCTGTTGACCAAAATACCTGGTAGGGCGTGTCACCTCAAGTACAGACATTGCGACCATTCCATCATAAATTGCAAATACAAAAATGGTGTGATCATATCTTCCATACTGATCGCCACATTCTATCACTCCATCATGGACCGGAACACTTTCAGGACTCTTTATCAGATTTCTTTTTTTCTTTTCATATACATACGTTAACCAAGTAATATCCTTCTTTTTGAGTCCCTTTATCTTTTTACCCTTAGGATCAGTAAGCTTATACTTAAATACGCCATTTTCAGCCATATATGCATAATCTTCCTGGGATACTGATCCATACACAGACTTCAGCATATACTTATTATTGGAAAGCGTGCTGTCCAATAGCAGCATAAATTCAATACCTTCTTCCCAGGTTTGAGTATGATCCATTCCCTTCATATTTTCCTGGATCTGGGACTTTATCTCTTGAATATTGCTTGTTTCCTGCACAACATATCCATTATCCCGCGATGTGTATGTATTATCAGATTCTACACTTCCCGCACATACCGGAGCTGCTGTGTTAAATATCATTGCTGCACAGAGCAAGACTGCGATTCTCTTTTTAAACCTCAATTTATCCTCCTTATCCTCGCCTGTTAAAGTATACCAACAACATCTGTCAATTAAAAGAAAAATGTTTTTTTATCGAAACAATATTTCTCTTAAAAGACTTATGCACCTACTCAATACGTGTATTACGCCCATTTGATTACATAAATTTGTACATTAAAAATCTATATTGATTGTACTCTTTTTGAAACAATTAGTTCTTTAATTTTCTTTTAAATTTTGCTTTAATGACCTCCCATAAAACAGTCCAAAAACCCGAACAGCATACTATATTTTGCTGTTCGGGTTTTCTCATTAGTCTGCTAGCGAAAGCTTTAATGCATCTTCAATCTCTCTTAATGTGTATTTTGATGTATTGACCTTCTTCATTAATTCGCCAAGGTCAGTTTTGTCATAATACCAAAAATAATATGTCTTTCCGTCATCATACGATACCGGAATTATCTCGCCTACAGTATTTCCTTCTATTCTAAGTTTTTCTAATTCATCACGGTCATACCAGCCTCCAAACCAGGTATGACTTCCCTTTCGATCCATATATACATCGTAATCCAGATACTGACCATATATCTCTTTTGCAGTAAAATCCAATATATCGTATGAATATGTTTTATCCTGCTCTTCAAACATTGCAAATCTTTGATCATACGGTGCCGAATATTTATTTCCGTCATAGGACAGCACGACCGCACATACTACAGGCAGACTATGATCTTTATTTAACGGAACTCTGTAAAATAGTTCTACGCTGTCATCCCGCTCATTCTTATAAACAAGGTTGTCCATCACTTCATTATGATCATCATAATTGTCATAGGAAAGAAACGACTTGTCTTCAAGCGCTTCTTCAATGGAGTCATGCCAGCTTAGATTACTCTTGATCACATCCGCCAATGAACCTGTTTCTCCATCTCCATTTTGAGATGAAACGGCTCCTTCGTCTGAATTTACTGTGCTGTCTGTCTCCCAAACGATATCCTTGATACTTGATCCGGTGCTTTCTGTTGACTTCTGACCCATCGATTTTTTACTGCATCCGATCAGAAGCAGGCCTGTCAGACCTGCCGCCAGACCTATACACAAAAACCGCTTTACCTTTTTCATAACCGCTATTCTCCTCTATCATCAGATTTAAAGCCTTAGCCCTCCCCACTGTCGCCTGAGGTATTAGTAAGCGTACTCTCTGCCTCATCGCCTACTTTCATGAGCTCTGTCTCTGTCTTATTTAAGGACGGGACCAGATCAAGCTCCACATGCTCTTTATATTGCTCTGAAAGTGTCACAAGATCGGCATTTAAATCTATGATATCACTTAATACATACGTTCCGGACGTTGGTATCGATGTCACTGCCGTGATATCCACAACAGAAGTTTCTATATCATTCACCAATCCATCGTATGCGGTTTTATTTAGATAAAGTTCGCTCATTTGGACACTCTCCTTTTATAGTAAAAGACGTATTGATCTTAGACATTAAGAACAATACGCCATTTTTTTCTGTCTTTATTTTTCATGACACGGTCACCATAACCGAGATTTTAGATTTCTGATCTGTTGTTTAACATCACTTATCATCCCGATCAGCTTATTTATGGCACTCGTGATATCTCCAAGCAGCTCGCTTACATCGCCTTCATAATCAGAAAGCTTTCCTTTTATGCCTGTCCACACGTGATCATTTGCTGTGGTGTAGTTTGTTCCGCGCCACTCGATATTTCCTGCCAGATCATATGCTCCTACAGGGCTTATTATGTCGTCCTTCAAAGACAGATTGAGCTTGATAACCTTGGTTTTATATTTTTTTATCAGTTCCAGAAGCTTTTCATACTCTGCAAGCTTTTTTTCCAGAGCGTGTATCGCACGCCAGATTGGTGCGTTGTGTTCTTCTTTGGTCTCCGACATTTTTCCCTCTTATTATATGAAACTGCCGATTCAATGACGTCCCCACGCCATTCTCTCTCTGAACCGGCAGTTCACTTTTAATTTTTACTTCAATGATCTTTTTATGATAACCCTTTGACCCGAAGATCAGGTCCAAAACCTTACTTTCTAACGAGGCTGGACTTAGCAGCTCTCTCAACTTCTTCGAGGTTCTTACCGCTCTTCTCGATGTTCTCTCCAAGAACGTTTACCTTCTTTGAGTGCTTCAGAAGCTCTGCGCTGAGCTCTGTATAGATCTTTGTAAGCTGGTCTGCTGCACCACCAACAAAACCATTTCCTTCCATTTCCTGAACAGACTTATTTGTCTGGCCCAGTACGTGCTGAAGATCAGATGCAAGTTTCTGCATGTCACTACCGGCTTTTTTAATGTCACCAATATTACCTTTTACGTTATATCCTGCCATTTTTTCTCCTCTATTATCACATACTTAAATATGACTTGATTTTCGGTTACTTTTCACTTTTGGAAACCAGCAGATCCGATGAGATCACATGAAGCTGCTGTATGCCTTCTTACCTGCGTTCTCAGCTTCACGGTAATTTCCTGCAACCTGCTTGCCCCACTTGGAAATGTTAAAGATAGACTCTTCGATGTCGCCGATTTCCTTGGAAACCTTGTTGATTACCTGAAGTGCTTCCTTTGCATCATCACCATCCCAGTCCTTAAGGACATTGTGGATTCTCTTTACATCTGAAGCGATTCTTCCATACTCTTTGGAGTACTTTGTGAGATTTCCGCATTCGGTTTCGATAACGCCATAGTTAATACCTGTTGTATCTGCCATTTTCTTCTCTTTCCGGGCTTCCTGCCCTGTTCATTGCTCGCGGTATAAAACCGTTATCCTCGGGTTACTGTTGTCCGAGACACCCGTCTCTGACATATCATCCTCCGGCTGCTGTTCCCTTATTCAGGGTTGTTGCCCCGCTGTCATCAACCTCATGATCATTTTTACCGATCTTCGTCATGACAGTGGCGATGGCTTCAATAAGCTGGCTGCATTCCGCGATCATTTGCTGTACTTTTCGATCAGCTTCTGCATATCCGGGAATCGTCAGGTTTGATTGAATATCTTTCGGAGCTTCTGAAATGCTGCTCCCTGCCGGAAGATTCTTGCCTGCACTTTGAATGGCGGATACATTTTGTTCATAAGTTATGTGATTGATCTGATGTTTTTCTCCGCTCAATTCTATACCTCCATCCGGATCAGCTGATTTTGTTGCCGCTCACATTTTTCTGTTTCCCGTGAACGATAACTTAATCTTGCCTCCACCCAAAATTATAAGGAGGTAAAACAGCGAAAAAAAGGTAGATTGTATTAAGAATTATTCAAGATAAGTTTTTTTCGGAAAAAAATCGTCCAAAATCGCCGTTTTTTAGTACAATATACTGTATTTTGTGTACCAAAACAAACATTTTCGGATTCTATCAAATATCACCGGACTCGTATAACCTCTCTAAGTGCTCCACACAAAAACCCTCACCAGACAAAAATATATGTCTGATGAGGGCTTCTTGCTTTTATATACAGCAGGCAACCGCTGCCGCTGAAATATTATCGTGTTCTTTTCTTGTTTTTACTTTATTTATGAGATCTCTTATCTCCTCTTTTAAGAGAGATTCGCTGTCCATGCCTTTCCAGATAGCTTCGCCTATCTCCTCGGGAGTGAGTTTTTTCCAGAAGCCGTCGGAACAAAGAACAAATGCTGTATCTGTCGATACACATCCCTGTTCAAATTCCGGGGAAAGCTCTTCATTTACACCTATGCACTGGAGCAGGAGATTATCCCTGTGACTCTGCTCTGCTTCGTGGCGGGTCAGCCTTCCGAGATCGATCATCCTCTGGATATAGCTCTGATCGCGTGTAAGCTGTCTGGTCCTTCCGCCATTTATTCCATATATCCTTGAATCACCTACGTTCATAAGGATATACTCTTCATTTACAATGAGGAGTGCCACCGCAGTTGTTCCGATCTTGATATGCTTTTCTTCTCCGTATTTCAGGAGAAGCCTGTTCACTTCCTCTGCCATGCAGAGCCAGCTGTTCCGCACAGACCTGAGCTTTCCCACGATATTTCCCGATCCGTCAAGCTGCTCCGTGGTGTCTTCTGCGCTCAGCTCCTTCGGCATCTCTTCTTCAAACCATTTTTCAAATCTTCGGACCATTGTAGCGGAGGCTATCTCGCCTCCGGAAAGTCCCCCCATTCCATCGCAGAGCATGGCAAAAACCACCTTTCCGTAGGAATGGGCTGTATCTGTTTTTATCAGAACGCTGTCCTGATTGATCTCTCGAACGGTACCAACGTCACTCAGAGCTGCTATTCTGATCTTCATACTGTAATTCCTCCTGTTGTCAATCGATCTGTGACTTGATCCTTCGTATTGCAGTTCCGTCTACAAAGAATGCATCGCCCGGTGCATTCGGCTTTTTAACAGAGCGCACAAGACTTGATGAAAGGGCGATAAACTGCATCTCCGCCGCATTTCTGAATGCGATATGTCTCTTCAGGTCAACCAGCATACGGATAGGTTTCGGCGCCCTGAATGATGGCTCTTCCTCCGGAACATTTGTAAAGAGCACGCTCACGCCATAGTCCTTGTACTGCGACATGATACTGTCCAGAATATCTGCCAGATCATCGTCATCCGATATGGTCTTAAACGCAAATGCCGCATTGACGATGAGCACGAGGAGCGGCTCTTTTGCAAGATCCGTACCAGGGTCAGATGCGATCCTGCTGTATCTCTCAACAAGCTCATCATTTATCTCGTTAAGCATCTCTGCAAGGTCTTCCGCACTGATGGAATAGTGCTCCGTGCACTCCATATCTTCCGCGAAACTGAGCTCTCTTGAAACATCATCATAAATATAAAGCTTGGAATTAAAGGTCTCGCGGCTCTCTCCGATATGACGCACAAGATTTGTGACGAAGCCTTTTCTTCCGAGTTCTTCCGAACCGGATACTGTGAGGATGTTGTTTTTCCTGATATCGATCCAGACAGGCTCAGCATCCCTATAATTAATTCCGGCAAGGATACGGTCATTTTCGATCTTCGCCGTTCCAAAGTTCTCTTCGAGGTACGCATCCGTAACCTTTTCAGGTACAACAGGTACACGTACAGCCCTCATTCCGGCATATTTCTCGTTTGTTTCCTTTACGAAGGATCTCATTTCCTCGATCCTCTCGATTTCCTTCTCCGCATTAAATGCGAGATAGGTCTGGAACTCCATCATTTCCTTATCGATCTTCAGAACTCCGCGTCCCGGCGTATTATCAGGCTTTATCTGACAGCGTCCGAAGAGGGAGCTGTACTCTGTCTCATCGTTGCAATGCAGGGATATCAGCTGTCCGAAGTTACTCAGGATCTTGTAGCCGATACCGTTATTCTGCTGATTTGTAACGAGGAACGATACACCGTTTGATACACCTTCACGGACCAGATTGGATATCTGCTCTTCTTCCTCGGGATAGGTCGAACGGAGCACCGAATAGTTCTCGATGACTACGATGACCTGAGGCATATCGTCAAAGCCCGCTTCTCTATAGGAACTGAACGAACTGAGTCCCATTTCAGAGAGCTTGTCTTTTCTGTCATCGATTATCTTTTCAACCATCTGTATCAGGTGATGAAGAGTATCATCCTCTGACAGAGTCAGAACTCCGCCCACATGGCTCAGTCTGCTCAGATTCTTAAGGATCATCGAAGCAAAGTCCAGGATATAGATATTTACATCCTTTGGCGTATAGCGTTCCGCGATACCGCGGATAACGGTCTGTACAAAGTTCGTCTTTCCGCTAAGTGACGAACCGATAAGGAGTACATGACTCTTTGTAAAGTTCAGGCTGTATTCCTTCTGTTCCTGTCTCGAAGGATCATCATAGATACCGATAGGCACGATGATGTCTGTAACAGACTCGTCTTTTTCAGCCTTAGGACAGGGAATAACTGTACCAAGGGGCGGGAGACAGATATCCGGGAGCTTTACGATATTATTTTTTTCGCAGTACTCGTGGATATAGTCTACCAGCGCATCAAGCTGGGTCTCGCTTCCGGCTTTTCCTGTTGTTTTCTGCTTATAAATGACTCTCCTGCGTCCTGCGAGATCGATAGAGTCTATCTCGAATTTTTTCCTGCTGTCCGTACTGTCAAAACGCGCGGGAGCACCGGAATATGCAGACTGGAAGAGCTTAAATATCTCATTATTTCCGACCTGCAGATATGCACGTCCGGGTTCCTTGATCTCAGCCGCAAGAGGTGAGTGCAGGACTTCGTTACTGTCGCTCTTATCCTGTACTTTCAGACAGAGCTTAAATTTTGAGTTACTCCAGATCTGGTCATTTACGACACCGGAAGGTTTCTGGGTCGCAAGTATCAGGTGCACGCCAAGGCTTCGTCCGATTCGTGCAGTACTGATAAGCTCCTTCATGAAGTCAGGCTGTTCACTCTTAAGCTCCGCAAACTCGTCAACCACAAGGATCAGGTGAGGAAGCGGTATGTCTGCTGTTCCTGCCTTGAAGAGACGGATATAGTCGTCTATGTGGTTTACGTCATACTTTGCAAAAAGTCTCTGACGCTTAAGGAGCTCTGCTCTGATGGACATGAGGGATCTGTTGATCTCTTTTCCGTCGATATTTGTGATGGCGCCGTTCAGGTGAGGCAGATTTCTGAACTGGTTCGCCATACCGCCTCCCTTAAAGTCGATGATGATGATTCCGACTTCATAGGGATGGAACATAACAGCCAGTGAAAGCAGATAGGACTGCAGAGTCTCACTCTTACCGGAACCTGTAGTACCTGCCACCAGTCCGTGAGGTCCGTGGTATTTTTCATGGATATCAAGTGCTACCACGTCTCCTGCCGCATCCACACCAAGAGGTGCTGCCATGCTGTCATAAATTTTTGATGTTTCCCATCTCTTTCCGAGATCCAGATCATACGCGCTCATGATGCCGTAGAGCTCAAAAAGAGTGATATTTTTTGTAAGTGTACTTGCAAGGCTGACCTCGTCTACATAGATCGGAGCCAGCTTCAGCGCAGCTTTTGCCGCAGTCTCCTGACTGATATGAGGATAGGTAAAGTACTGTTTTTTGCTTCCGTCCTTTGTTTCCTGCACGTAACCTTCATTTCGGTCGGGTGACAGGAATATCCTCTCTGTGCAGGCAGGATGCAGTCTCTCCTCATACTCTTCAAAGAATATAAAGTTAAATCCCAGTCCCGCTGCCTTATCCACGTAGTTCATGAGCGGATGGGACGCGATACCCTCCGGTCTGAATACGAACACTACAAAGTTTGTACCGAAGGAAAGCGTACCTCCGCTTCCGCTCTCTTTCTTCGCGCTCTCCCTGTCTGACAGGATGGAATAGAGAAATTCCAGCTCAGCCTTTGTTGACTGCTGGTCATACATGAAGAGACGTACTCCGCTTCCGTCCTCTGTCATGTTCTGGAGCCAGCGCGCCCATGAGAAAAGCTTCGCATCACTTTCGCTCATGACCATTACCATCTTTACTTCGTGGTAAAAGTGCTGTGCCGCGATCTGGATCATGATGTTTTTAGCCATCTGATAAAGCTTCGTGCGGTTTCCGATAAAACCTACCGCATTCTGTTCCTTGAGCTTTATCACCACCGGCATGTTGTCGATCTCGCGGTATTTATCCGCAAGCTCCACAGGAGCGTTCATGAGCATATCCTGTGTCACAAAGAACTCCTGCTTCTTTACATCAGGCTGGCAGAGGGACACCATGCGTCCCTTACCGATGCGGATATTCAAGAAATCCTCATCCGTCAAACGCTTCTCAAAGAGCCTCATATCGAATCTGTTTATCATCTGAAGCTCTTCTTCGAGGGAAGTATTTATGAGATCTGATGTCATCTGCTCCTGATCACGGAGCTCGATTATCTCGTTTTCTTTATCTGTGAGATATTCCGCATAGAGCTCTTCTCTCTTTGCGTTTTTCTCAGCGACCTGCTTTTTTGTCTTAAAATATGTGACCACGGATACGACTGCGCCTACGATCATCATTCCCGCAAAGTATATGATGTATCCGGCTCCGCCGCCTTTTCCTCCGCCGCGGAAAAATACCATGAGTACCAGCATAGCCACCATGGGAATGATGGTGAGGACAAGGTTATTTTCCGGCGGGTCCTGCTTTTTATCAGGAGGAAGAATCTCCGGCTTATTATCAGGCATTACATATTTTTGTCTGGCACTCAGGACAAACTTCGGATACTCCAGACTGTTGCCGGAATGACGGACTTCTTCCGTTATCATGTCTGTCCGCAGGTTTTTATTTTTTGATGTGTAGAGCTTTCCGTCGTTATAGTAAAAGATCACGTTTCCAAGGGAAAAGAAATCGTGCTTTCGTATTTTTATCTCAGGGGTTCTGGTCATGAAACCGTTCACACCTACACCGAAACGGATGCCCGAGGTTTCTATATTTAATCCGTCTTCATCAGAGGTCACTCGTACTGAGCATCCTTCAAGGGTCTCATCAGGTATGAAGACTGTGTCCTGCTCACGTCCGCCTATGGTAAATACCGTGCTTGTAGGCGTTATCATCAGGTCATAGTTATCCTGTACCATGCTGAAATCATAGGAGAAATCAAGGAACAGGAACGGGCTGTCCATCCCGCTGTAGAGAACCGCCAGGTGGTCTCCGGGAGTCATCCGGCGCACATATTCATCGATTCCTTTATCCGTGCGGAAACAGATCCCGCCGTCAGCAGAGGCTGTGAATACTTCTTTTGTCCTGCTGATCCTTATCTCAAAATCCGCATAAAATTTTTCACGGACGAACTGTATCCTGTCGTCTTTTCTGGTTCCGATGGTGATCTCACTGAAATCCGGCTTGAGGCTCACTTCCTGATACATGTTGCTTCCGTATATGGTTATCTTATAATTCATCATTTCGAAGCATCCTTCTTTCCATGATCAAAAATGATCCTCGTACCGTCATGCACACCGAAATCGTCTAAGAGACTGTCGCCCCGAAGGAGTCCTATGGGATTTTCACTCCTCATATAGCACTCCACGGGATCGTTCATATCTATCCTTAGTCCAAAGCCCTGATTCAAGGCGTATATCATTTCATTTGCAGTGATATCCAGCGGGAGATCCAGATCGTACGCATCTGTTCCTGCGCTGAAGATCACTGTTGCTCTGCTTTTTTTCATACTTAAACTCCCATAAGGTCTGATTTACTGTTCACTCGCTTACAGCTCGCTCACGTAACGGATTTTGCCAATTAAATCGCCTTCAGCGATAAGCAAAATCCATTGGCTATTCAACGTTATTGGTCGTAAACAGCTAAAGCATACACTCTCACTAAGCTCACATGCGTTCGCTAAGTGTTCGTAGCATCCGCAGTAAATGCTCCGTTTACGTGTGACCTGTAACATTTAATGAACTATATTAAGTATAACAGAACAGGCATGATAAAAGGCGTATTGTTCGTCTTGATAAACAATACGCCTTTGTTTCATTGATTATACGCTCGCTCTGACTCAGAAACTTCCCAGTCCCTTCATGGCAATGAGCGATGCCTCAAATGCTGTGAAAAAGATTATCGCAACCCAGATCTGGAGCTTTGTGAAAGGAAGTCCGAAGAACCGTACTGCCACTCCTGCGATGGCTCTCTGCAGAGCAATACCCATGCCGAAGATCATGCACCATACTACTGAATAAAATATTAAAAACGCTGCTGTATTCATAATTCTCTCTACTTTCCTAAAACTCTCTCAAACATTACTCACGCCATTGTAAAAAGCGGAATTGTTAATATTGCCAATCCCAAAAGACAGAGTAATGCACATTTTCCTGCAGATATACGTGTAACCTGCGCTCCATAATATCCTGCCCCCAGGATGCTTCCCCCGATTCCAAATAAAACTACTGACGAAATACCCATCCGAATCCTCCGGTTAAAAAAATTTTAACGATTCTTAACGGACTTTTTCCTTCCTGTTAAAATTATACCAATACAAAAATTCATAAAAAATGCCCTCAGTCCGTGTTTTTTGGACTGAAGGCTGTTTTTTTACTTATAACACCTGTTTTTGCGTCATTTTTTAGTACAATATACAGTATTATGTATGCGATATACAATATACTGTATACAATTACCTTATATTACCGCCTGCGCTGTTCTCTTTAATATCTCTCCTTCAAGGATATCTTTGAGCGTCAGCGGTTCGTTTTTTTGCTCTACACACTCGCATATAGGGAATCTCACGGAGAAATCCTGTTCCATAAGGTGATTTTCTTTCTCTGGTTCTGCCTTACTGCAAACGATATAGCCGTCTCCGTGGAAATCCCTTAAGTTCTCATTTAATCTTGAAAGTCTTCTTGCAGAGTACTCTGTCTGGTCTGATACCAGCACCAGATATTCCGCACTGTTCATGCAGGCGATCTCATCCTCTCCCGCATTTCCCGGAAGCTCCACAACGATATCATCGTAATCATCTCTCCTTACAAGCGATGTTACAAAATCCAGTATCTTTTCAAGTGTGATCTCACTTGATGTAAGGAGATGCCCTGATGGCGGCAGATAATCAAATCCCTGTTTTCCTGCGCTCACCAGTATTTCTTCTGCCGCAGTTCCGGGATCTGCCGACAGCAGCACAGACATTTTTCCTGACATTGCAGCAGGATCATCCAGATAATAGCCAAAGTCCTGCAATGATTCCGCATTTATATAAAGAGTTCTCTGTCCGGTCTCAGCAAGACGCGCTGCCAGTCCAAGACTCATTAAGGTTTTTCCGCATCCTCCTCCGACAGAAGACACATATACCACGTGGGTCGCCTTTTTCCTGACTGCCATTTCTTCCTTAAGGAGATGGGCATCGATACGCTGAAGTATCGCTCTTGCTCCTTCATAACGGCTTACCCTGTCAGCACCGTTCTCCTCTGAAATGAGCAGGCGCTTTGATTCAGGAAAATATTCTGCAACATAAGAAAGGAGCATTTCATCTACTATGCAGAAAGAAATGCTGTGGGGCGTTTTCAGATATTCCAGCAGATAATTTTTATCCGTAATGATCTGGAGTGTTACATCATCCCGAAAAGCAAAGGCAAGCCGGGACTCTATTCCGGTCACATATTCTTCATTTCCGGAAATAACGAGTACGGTTTCCTTTGCCATTATTCCATTTCCTCCCTTACGGTAAATTCCACATCCGCAATGCGGACTCTGTCTCCCTCACGGACGGGAACCGCTTCCTGTCCGATGAGCATACGGTCATTTAAGTATGTATGATTACGGCTTCCAAGGTCAGTGAGGTAATACTGCGTTCCCTGCTGAAATACCCTGCAGTGCCGTCTGCTTATGGCACTAGATACCGTAAGTACTCCGTCGCAGAGCTGATTTTTTCCGATGATAAATTCCGGTTTACGCACATAAAATGAAAAAGATCCAAGCATTCCGCTATATCTAAATTCCAGACCTTTGATATGCGTCACGCCATGTCCAAATTTTTCCCGTATAAATCTGAAAACTTCTTCCATGTCGGTCTCAGGCCATGCGCTGATCCTGGACAGCAGGAAACGGACTCTTTCTTCTTCATAATTCGGCAGGTCTCCAAGGAGCTCTTCTAAAAGTGTATAGAGCCTCTGTCCGAAGGATGCCCTGTCGGATGACACGATGGGGCAGTACAGGAACATGGCTTTTCCCCTTGATGGCACTATATAAATGGTATCCATGGAGAAATCGATATATTCCCGCTTCAGAAATTCATTCTGCTCGGTCTGCTTCAGGATATCCGCAAGAGAATCCAGCACCAGAAGAACCGTCCTTCCCGGATCCGCATCCATTGCGGAGCGTAGACTTTCTTTTTCCGCCGGAACCTCAAAAAGCAGGCGTTCTTCTTCATTAAAAAGAATACGCCTGCATGGCATTACGTTTGGGATATCCATTTTTTTCATGATCCTGTATCCCAGAAGAGAGAAACTGTCCTGCTCCTCCGGTACAGCAGTTATGTGTGATTCAAAAACGTTTATTTTCACGCTGATTACCTTTCAGGCACTTTGGTTTACATAATTTATATCAGTGAGTTGTCCGAGTTCATGAGTACGATACTCCGCTCGCCGTCCTCCAAAACACTGGTCTCTTCAAATGAGCCCTGTGACGGCTTTTTATTGCTGAACTCAACGCCCTCCGGCAGGACTGATGTTTCCATATCAGCTCCGTCAGGAAGTGCGGTCGTTTCTCCCGAGTCATCATTCTCAGCAGGCTTTCCGGATGTGGTGTTCCAATAGGGTTCGTGTCTATCCCCCGTCCCTGTTCTGAAAAATGACGGCACGGCGATGGTTCCGCCGAGACCCATGCGGTGTCTCCTGATCTCCATCTTCATCGCTCTTCCCGTGATATTTCTCACGATCTCAGGTATCCTGAGCGCAAAGCACAGAATGACTGTGAGCACCGCAAAACATCCTCCTATTATGAGGCACAGCGAAGAGGCTTCATTTAATTGTACAAGATATTCTATTCCATTCATACTAATATCATTTTATTTCAAAACAGCACTATAAATCCAGAAGAAATACCACTTCCGTTCCAAGGAATTTTGATACTTTCTCCTGAATTTCTTCCCTGACGCGCCTCAGCACTCTTCTGCGCTGGACTTCGCCTTCCATATCCGTATATTGTCCGTCTGCGTTATATGCAGGCGTACTGCACATCCCCAGTATGAGGGATGATCCGTCAATCTTTATCGTTCCGTCTTCTTTTGTCTGTATTTCGATCTTTCCCTGCGTTTTTTCCGGATATACCGCCAAAACTTTTTTGTACGTACTCCTTATTACCAGTCCCGCACGGCGCACAAGTGTCGTACTTTCCTTATCTACAAGGCACAGCATCAGCATTCTTTTTTCTTCTTCGCTGAGTCTCTCCACATGAATGAAACTCCCTATATAAAAGTGATCCGTACCATTATAGGAAAATTTCTGGTAAAAGTTTCGTTTCTCACGCGGGATAGACGGCCATCCTTTTGCAGTAATGCGATGGTCCAGGAAATTTAATCCTGTTCCCGCCGAAATAAATCCAAAGAATAGATATCCATAAAGAAATTGCAGCTGCAGAAACCGGTCTGAAACTAAATTTTTCTCATCGGGAAGATGATCTCCACCCTTCTGCAGCAGCTGTTTCAGTTCAGGATACTCCGGACCCCGACTTCGTTCAAAATCCTGCCAGAATCTATCTATCATTGCATCCCTGTTTCCTTTGCTAAACGCAAGTTGTACTCATATCTCAATCCAGAGAGAGCGCACCTACTGCCACAGATTCGTCCGGTATTCCAATGTCAAAGATCACACGGAGCCAATCCGAATATCCGGAATCCCCCGCATCCACATTTTTCTCTGATAAAGCCACTGTTGATTCCTGACCACCATGTGCGGCGCTGTTTGCTGTTCTCCGCTGCTCCAGTGAATCCAGCAAAGATTCAGGATCATATTTCCTGTAAATATCTTCTGCATAGGCGAGAAACTCGTTTAGACGCTTCTCTGTCTTTCCGATGATGCTCCGCTCTCCCGCATCCCTGCAGCCGCAGAGCTCATCAAATGCATTCACCGCTTCCTCTGCATCAGGAACAGTGAACTGACCGAAAGATTTCAGTGAAGAATTTAAAAATTCCGCAACTTCCTTTATGATCCCCGCGCTTTCACTATAGCTCTCTGCTTTTTCAGAAAGCTCGGTACGGAGCTCAGTCAGCACTTCTCCAGAGATCACAGCATTTTCTTTTTCCGGCATCCGTTCCATAAAAGCTGTACCGATCTCTTCCATGCAGTCAGCAACCGAACGTGCCGCATCCTGCAGGCTCTTTAAGCGTCTCCGCCTCTGATCCACGGCTTCTTTTGCAGCGTCAGCCTCACTTCCCTGATATGCGTCAGAGGAGATAAATGCAGAAAATGCGCCGTTTCCATCTTCGTTTTCGCTGTATTCACGAAGAGACCTTATGCTGTCCTGCAGATACTGTTCATTTTCTTTATTGTTCCAGACAGCTTCATTCTGGAATCCAGGATCCTCAAGCTTCACTTTTTTTCTCCCCCGCTGCCATATTCCGGCAATTTTCGAGCTCCTGCCTGATCTTATTCATAGCAGACTCTGTTTCAAGTAAAAGCGTTTCTGTTTTTCCGTCCACTTTTTTCATGGCTAAAAGAAGGCTCTCCCTTCCTTCTTCTGCCTTTTCTTCATAGTTTCCGGTCCACTGTCCGTCACGGGTGAGATCCATTTTGGAACACCTGTCCCGTACAGTGTCCATGTTCCCCTTTTCCTCATGCAGGATATCCTGCGCTTTTTTCAGCATCACCATGAGGGATTGGAGATGTTTCATGTGCTGCTGTATTCCCTCAGGTGTGGAAAGGTCTGCGCTGTCTGACTCGATGCATGCTGAAAGTATTCCTGATGCTGACATTTTCCCCTCCTTTACACCTTAAGGATGTTCACTGCTTCTATCTGCAGATCATCCATTCTGTCCGCTGTTCCGTTAAGCTGCGGTACCAACTCATTCTCTATTCCGTCACGGTACTCGGCTGTCATGGACGCAAGCCTGCGGTTCACCCGCATGAGCTTTTTCATGATGTCACTTCCGTTTTCCGGTTCATATGACGGTGCCTTAACTACAGGAACTGACTCTTTTATCCTGTTCGTCAGCTGTCTGTATTCCGTTTGATTTAGAATAGTTCTGTCCATATCGTCCTCTGTTATTCACTGAATGTGTTATGAATGGATTTTTCTGCGAGAAGTGCGCTGTTTTCCAGTTCTTCAACTGCGCTCTTTATTTTTTCATCATTTATATCGGACAGATCTTTTTTTATGTGTTCACGGATCTCTGACAAAAGTGCTGTCATTTCTTCCATTGAAACTCCTGCATCGCGGAAAGCCGATGAACTCTCATAGATCCTGCCTATGGTCTGTCTGTAGACCATCACCGCAGTTGTCGGATTATCTTCTTTTGCGATATCTCCGCGGGTAACTGCCGCCAGATCTTCCCAATAATCACGGTAGCTTATGGCTACATCCCCCGCTCTGTCCTCTACACCGATATTTGTGTAATATTCTGATATTTTTTCCAGTCTCTTTGCACGGTCTGCCTTGTGCTTTTCAAGGCCGCTGCTCTTTGCTGCTATGTTCAGCCATTTCAGAGCCATTCCGGGATTTCCGGTGCTCTCGTAGTCATAAAAATATACGAGACCGTATTTATATGCCACCTGACCTGCTGCTTTACTGTTGCGTAAAAGTGATTCCTCGTAGCTTATGCCTTCATCATCCTCTGTTATGAGGAGTGTTCTGAGGTCTTCATCCTCTGATGCAGAAAAATCATTATCTGCGAGATAAACCTGCTCCATGAGCTTGATCCAGGGATCTGCTTCCTCGGGATGCATCCTTATGGCTTCCTTGAATCCCTGATTTTTCTCCGATTCATTCTCCGCAACAAGGGCGTTTTCCATGAATTTCTGATAATAATCTTCCCTAAGCGTCTTTACGCTTATCCTCAGCATCAACCCTACTGTAAGAAATGATGCGGCAGATACAAAGGACAGCAGAAAGATCATGAGCTTCAGCTTCTGCCTTTTTCTGAACTCCTGATTAAGCTCATCATAGTGCTCAAGCGCGTACCATACTTCATCACATGACTGATAACGCTCTTTTGGATCAGGTCTTGTGCATTTCCATATGATCTTTTCAAGACCTTCGGATAAAGTGGGATCTATCTCACGGATAGGTCTCATCTCATAGGGCGGATCCGCAGGATTTTTTCCTGTTACCAGATGATAAAGTGTTGCACCGAGACAGTAGATATCTGTTCTGGCATCTGTCTGACCCTGTCCGCCAAACTGCTCAGGTGCCGCATATCCGCGGGTTCCGAGCCAGGTGGTGTCACCTTCGTTTTCTTCCTTATATTCTCTCGCCGTACCAAAGTCAATGAGTCGTATCGACCCGTTTGGCTGGAGCATGATATTTCCGGGCTTCATATCCCTGTAGATTACAGGAGGCTTCTGCGAATGAAGGTAACTCAACACGTCGCAGAGCTGTTTTGCCCAGGCTATCACGTATTCTTCCGGCTGAGGACCGTAGTCATCGAGGGCTCTTTTCAGAGTGTTTCCTTCGATGTAGTCCATGACAATCAGAAATCGTCCGTCTTCATCTATTACATCGACGATCCCCGGAAGGCAGGGATGCCGTAAAGACCTTAATATTTCTATTTCGGACCGGAGACTTTCTCTTAAAATGTCGTAATTTCTTACGTTTTCGCGGCGGATTTCCTTAATAGCCCACTGACGGTTCGCTCTCTCGTTCATTCCGAGATAGACCGTGCTCATTCCGCCTTCTCCGATCTTATTCAGGATTTTATATTTTCCGCCGACTATTGATCCGATATCAAGCATTTCTGAACTCAAACTCCTCGTTTGCGATGCGGATAATGTCGCCGTCCTTTATCCGGCGCTCTTCTCCCGGATTTACCCTGCTTCCGTTAAGGAATGTTCCGTTTGTGGAATGCATGTCCTCAATGTAGACTCCATCACCCTTGCTCTTAAGTGCTGCATGGGTACGGCTTACAGAGCTGTTGTCATTTATGCAGTAGTCTACATGGAGACTGTCTTTACCGATTCGGAATATCTTTCGGCTGATAACGATATTTTCACCGCTCCTTCTGCGGATAAGCGTTCCTGTTGCGACTGCTACCTGAACAGAGCTTCCGCCGAGGACTGCTGTCTCATCACCGGGTTCGGGCATGAGGACATTTGTCTCATTGCCGTCCGGCTCTTCCGTTACCAGATTCTGCAGATTTTTAACCTGCGGGCTTACTTCCTTAGCCTTCTTTTTCTTTTTGAAGAAAGGCTTCTTTTCCTTCTTCTCTCCGCTATTTCCGCTCTTTACCAGTAATACTATCAGAACGATTATCACTAAGAGGAGCAGTGCTGCTATTGCACAGAATATGATGAAAACGGTCTTTGATATGCCAAAGATACCGTTGTCTTTTTTGTCTTCCTTTGTATCAACTTCCTGTGCTTCTTCTGTTGCAGGCTCTGCCGGAACATATTTTTCATAAACTATTCCGAGCGCATCCAGAAGCTTTGTGAACTCAGCGGCTTCCAGTGAATAAAAATAGTTTCCGCTGGAATCCGTAAGGACGTTCATACCGATGACCGCGCCATCTGCGTTTAGAAGAGGTCCTCCGCAGTTTGCCTCAGAGACCCTGGCTGTATGCTGGATGAACTTCATTTTATTGGTCACGATATTTGATACGGTTCCTGTAGATATGGCTACGTCACCCACGGAGTAATTCACGTGATTTAACTCCATATCAAGTTCTGCCGGAAATCCCAGTGCGTAAACGCTCTTTGTGGATTCGATATCCTTTGAATCCGAGCTTATCTTAAGCGGTGTACGGTTAAATACTACCTGAGACAGCTGAAGGACCGCAAGATCCATCTCTTCGCTCTTTGTGACAAGAGTTGCGCTGATAGTTACATCCTTTTCGATGGTAACTTCATAACTGATCTCAGGCTCTCCCTCTGATCCGTTTTCCTTCGCCTCGATACCGTAATATTCTTTTGCCCGGTCGATTTCCTCTGTACCGGGATTTATCAGATGATAATTTGTAATGACATACTGTGAAGCACTGTCGCTTCCGCCGGGTGTTCCGATGAGGAAGCACGCTCCTCCGCAGACAAGATGCTGTTTTCCGCTGCCTTCGCCCAGCATGGTGTTTATCTGCATCACACCGCTTTTCGAATTTTGAACTGATGCGGAGCTCGTTACTTCATCCGCCGCGCTTTTTCCCTCGGATGTATCGTACGCATTTCCTGCTTCATCAATACTGATGGTTTCTGCGGCAGAGGACTTTTTCGCAAATTCTTCCTCTGTTGTCTCCTCTACTTCCGCTTCTGTATCTTCCTCGACAGGTACTGTATTCTTACCGGCTGCAGATGCTGTTCCTGCCTGTGAAAATACAAGCATACCTGCAAGAACCAGCATCATTAATCTCTTTTTCACAAAAAACCTCCAAAGGACACTCTCGCCCTATCATTTATTATAAGGTATGCGATTTTCATTGGAATATCCCGAAGTAACTTTTTATAAAATTTCTCAAAGTTTTTTAAGTATTTTGCTGAAAAGACGCGCGTTTTAAATACAATATACAGTATTATGTGTACGTTCGTTTCCTCCGACCTCAGCCTGCGGGCTTTATCACATCCTCAGAATGTGTTTCCGCCAGCTCATTCACGTATGCTTTTACTTCTTCGCTCTCAACGTGATAGGTCTTTCCGCTGCTCTTTACGTATATGTCCAGATTTCCGTTTTTATCTGTCATGATGTTCAGGACGATATTTCCTTCCTCGTCATAGCAGAAAAGGTGGTAAACTCCCTCTCCTTCAAAGGAATCCACTTCTTCCATTTTCATATCGCTCGTCCTGAGGAGTCCGAGGAAGATATCCTTCTCGTCTTCTGACATGTCAAATTTTATATACTCCTGAAAATTATCCTCTGTATACTCTTCAAAGGTTACACTTGAAACGTCACCCGAAAACTCATCATGAACGGTGCTTCTTGAATCGATCTCCTCTACACGACTGTCCTGCACGATCTCTGTTCCTTCCTTTGTCTTTGCTGAAATCTCTGCTGTACTTTCACTGCATCCTGAAAGTGCCCCTACTACTGCCATTGCTAATATCAATCCTGCAATTTTTTGTCTCTTCATCCTCATCGCCTTTTAATTTCCAATGTGAAAAACATTGTACTCGTCTTCAGTATTCTTATCTCTTCCGCTGTTTTCATCAGGGTCTATATAAAATTTCTTTCCCCATGAAGAAACGATAAGTCTGCCGTCATCAGTCACTCCTGTTACGACCATGGCATGTCCGCCATCGATATGCTGCTGCACAGTTCCATCTTCTTTGTACAGATTTCCGTGATAGAAGTTTATAACTACTTTATCACCGTTTTCCAGAAGCTCCTTTATCTCCTCCGTTGATAAGCTCTGCCGCTTTTCAATATCAAGCGGAGCCAGACCCTTGCTTTCGAGATATCTGTTAATCCTGTAAATCTGCTCATCAGGAGTCACGCCGTTCGGATCATATTCGACCGTGTCACCCCAAAACCAGTTATCTACATGGTCATCCTGTGACAGGTAGTAGTCAAGCAATATTTCATCATAATTCAGATATTTATTTCCGTTAGCATCTACTCTGTACATAGGAACGCCGAAATCTTTCAGGAAATCGTTCTCACGGCCTTCATACATCTGGATAAGGATGTTTACCGCTGCCACATAGCTGCATCCCTCGTGGTTTAACTCATCCAGCAGCGCTTTTACATCCTTATCTGTCTTAAGATTTTTGCTTCGGTCATATCGTTTAAGGATATATTCCAGATCCTTATACTGGCATCCGGGCAGACCATATATCCTGCTGAGATTTCCCTGATCTCCGCCGTATGTATTTTTATATACCTGTGAATTGTTGTTTTGTACCTGAAGATTTGTGAGAGCGCTGTCAAATACCTCATTATTTAGCTGGTAATCTATGTCCTCATTGCGTCCTTCGCACATCTTCTCGTACCAGTCAGCATACTGCTCTTTTACTACATCAAAGTTTTCTGTAGAGATATCCGGGGTAATATTTTTTCCATCCTGTATTATTTCTACCGCATTTCTCACGCACTTGCGGTTATTGGCTATCAGTGTTTTGATATCATAATAGTCATAGATCTTTTCTGCATGATCGATGAAATTTACGAATCTGTTATCTACCTGATCTAGATAGCACGAATGATTCCAGTTTGGATAACCGCATATCTCATCGTATTTTTCTTCCACCTTATTCAGTTCGGGATCGGTGTAGGTTCCAAAATCAGAATAATCACTCACAAGCCTTTTATAGATTTCATCGATCTCGTATTTATAAGAGTCATAGTTCTTACTCTTTTTCTTAAACCAGTCCTTCAGATCCTTCAGGGATTTTCGATCGTAGTTTGAGTCCTCACACTCATTCATGTCATCGATATAGGCATCTTCCACCGCATCCATGAGCTGGTTCAGGTAGTTTGCTGTATTTCTTATGTAAACCGAAAGAATACGCTCGTGCTCTGCAAATTTTTTTACAGCGTCAGCTTCGTCTCCGCGAAATTCGTTTGTATACTGAAAAGAATAGAGGGCATTATACTCGTCATAATTATTGTAATATGTTTTGTTCACTTTTTTACAGTCATCAAAATACGCGACTGTTTCTTTATTCTTCCAAAAGTCCGTTGAACCTGCCATAATATCAGCCTCCATTCTGCTTCTTTTTCAGATCTTCAAGTTTTTTCTGGCAGTCGGATCTCTCAGTTTCTGCCGCTTTCTTCGCATTTTCGATATCTGTTATAAGTGTCCCCATCCTCTGATCCGCATTTTTTGCTTCAGTCACGAGATTTGTCTGCTTTGTTTTCCCCGCTTTTTCTGCATTTCCCTTCCATTTTCCGCCATCTGTCAGGTCTTTCTTATCAAATTCATCCTTGATCTTGTTCATTTCCGTTCTGTCTTCTTTAATGGCTTCTATCGCATAATCAAACTTTACCATTACTTCCCCCAGATACGTTATCCTGGTCTCCAGCCCTTCGATAGTGCTCGTATTTCCTTTGTCCGTCCAGATCGGCTCTATAAAGTTCCCAAACGATAATGACATTTTCCTTCTCCATTCTTTTTCATTTTTTGCTGCCTATCCATTTAAAATTCTATCTTTTTTGATTCTGTAAATATTTAAGTTTTTCTTTATTATGAAAAAAATCCGGGCTTTTCTCCCGGATCTACGCTGATTATATGATGTTTTAAATGCAATATACTGTATTATGTGTGCAGATTTTTGATATAACAAAAAACCCCGGAACTTATCGTTCCAGGGTTCTAAATAGTGCCGGCGACCAGAATCGAACTGGCACGGGTATCACTACCCACGGGATTTTAAGTCCCGGGCGTCTGCCTATTCCGCCACGCCGGCTCCTTGTACCATTTAACACCGGTCTTCTAAGACAACCGCTGCTATCAGTCAGCCGTCCCAGCTTGTGTCAAACATCAGTAATATAGCACACTCATTAAAAAAGTGCAATACAACTATTAATAATAGTTGTATTGTTATTACGGATTTATTAAGAAATGGTCATCTTACTCTGTTTCTGCGTCCGTGGCGCCTCTCCCAGATCGGGTTCATTTCCTTTTCAGAAAGCTTCCTGTCATCATAACGAGCCTTTGCTATGATAGCGCTTGTGGGCGGCAGATTCAGATGGAGCTTTCCGCCGTGAACAGGTATATTATAGGGTTCTGTCGTAAATGATGTATCCGTTGTGAGCATCACGCGCTTAAGGGTGCTCTCCGCAGGGATACCTGTCCGCCATACATCCAGATCCAGCTGCACAGGCTTGTCATTGTTATTCACTGCCACAATACTTACATTATGGCGGTTAAATCTTGCGTATGCGATAACTCCGGTCTTTCCGGCAAGGCGCATGAGGCTTCCTGTCCTAAGCTCAGGGTTTTCCTTATGGATACGGATGCATGCCCTATGGAAGTCAAAGAGCTCCACATCCTGATCATCCCAAGGGAACGGGCGGCGGTTATCAGGATCCGTGAATCCGCAGAGACCAACTTCATCTCCGTAGTAGATCGTAGGACAGCCGATCCATGTCATCTGGATCACAACTGCTTCCCTCATTACTGCTTTATTTATTCCCACTTCAGCAGCCTTCGGTCCGAGAGTTCCCACACGTCCGGCAACATGATTTGTTCTGGTCAAAAATCTTGAGTGGTCATGGTTTGAAAGTTCATTCATAGCTGAAAAGAGCGAAGATATCGGCATCCTTGAACTACAGAAGAAAATACTGGACCAGAATGCATCTGCATTATTTAAGAGATCTTCTCTATACTCGTCTGAGTGCTTCTGCATACCTGTTAAGAACCAGGTTACAGGCTCCATAAATGCATCGTAGTTCATGACTGAATCCCACTCGCCGTGTCCGAGCCACTGGGAAGGATCTCCATAGTGCTCGGCAAGTATCAGTGCTTCGGGATTCGCTTTCTTTACAGCCTGACGGAATGACTTCCAGAAACTATGGTTAAATGCAGGCGAATGTCCAAGGTCTGCCGCTACGTCAAGTCTCCATCCATCCACGTTATAAGGCGCAGATACCCACTTTGCAGCGATCCGCATCACATAATCGCGGAGCTTTCTGGAGTTTTCATAGTTCAGCTTCGGCAGGGTCTCGTGTCCCCACCATCCGTCATAGGTCTTGTTTTCAGGCCATGCGGTCTCATCGTTAAAATCAAAGAAATCCCTGTAAGGGCTCTTCGCATCCACATATGCACCGCTGTCATATCCGTCCTGGCCTTCATAGATCTTTTCACGGTCAAGCCACTTATTAAATGAACCGCAGTGATTAAATACGCCATCGATTATGACCTTTATACCTACTTTGTGACACTCTTCCACGAGATGTGCAAAAAGTTCATTACTAGCCTCGAGATTTTTCCTGCTGGTAACCCTTTTGATATACCGCTCAGCCTGACTATTGTCAGTACAGCCGTCTTTTAACAGCTCTCCGCCATCCTCAACGATCACTCCTAAATGAGGATCTATATGATCATAATCCTGGATATCATATTTATGATTGGACGGTGATACAAAAAGCGGGTTAAAATATATGACTTCTACACCCAGCTCCTGAAGATACGGTAGTTTTTTCAGGACTCCCTTGAGGTCTCCGCCATAAAAACGGCGTACGTCCATGCTGCTCACAGGGCTGTCCCAATCTTCCACTCGCTCAGAATAGCCGCCGAGATAATAATATTCACGGTTCAGTACATCGTTAGACTTGTCACCGTTATAAAATCTGTCAGGATAGATCTGATAAATGACAGCACCCTTACTCCAGTCAGGTGTATGGATGCCGGGCACGAGCGTAAATTTCAGAAGACTGCTTTCGTCCTTTTTCACGCCTCTCTGGTCATAAAAAACCCTGACTCTGCCCGATACCACCTCAAAATAGTAAGTAATGGCGGTTCCGCCGATATCCATCTGTGCTTCATGGTACTCAAATTCGCCAACGACTCCGATCGGCTTCATCGGAATCCTGTTCGTACCCGACAACAGATAGACCCGGTCTACATTATCAGCAGCCGTACGAAACCTGAATCTGACCTTTGTGTATGGTTCAGGGTCTACCGGAGAGACAAAATTCTCCGTAGGGTCCGCATACAGCGCCTTGTGATTAAAAACAGGCCTCATACCGACCATATATTCAAGTGTCTGAAGCTTTGACCATGTTTCACTCTGATGACTCAAATATTCCTCGATTCCCCCGCATATCCGTCCCACCGGATATACAGTCAAGTACAATGACTTTTTAAATATCTCTCCCCTAATACATATATAAGTACCACTTTATACTACAAAAAGTTCTATCAAAAATACTGCCGCACATGCACCCGCTGCCACCGTGAGCAGACTTTTCCGCATATATGCGAGTATCAGCGCTATTACAAACCCTCCGGTCGCAGACCAGATATTTTTTGTCGCCATAAAGATTGCAGGCACGGTCATGGCTGACAGGGTCGCATAGGGTACGTAGTACAGAAAAGACCGTATATACGGGCTCTTTATCTCCTTACGGATAAGTGTCAGAGGCATTGATCTGATGAGATATGTTACGACTGCCATCACCAGAATATAAATATATACTTTATTCACAAACTGCCCCTTCCTCTGTCTCAGATACCGGGAACAGCGCTGCTGCCACTCCTGCTGTGACTACTGTTACAATGATTATCCGAAATCCGGAAGAAATCCGGTTCAGATAAGGCAAAAAAGTAAATGCTGCGGACATTAACATTGCCGCCAGTGCAGTCAACATAATGTTTTTATCATCTCTTGCAACCGGAATAACGATCGCAATGAACATACCGTAAAGCGCCACTCCAAGGGCACTTATAAGCCCTGCCGGAAGGATTTCTCCGGAATATGCCCCGAGAAATGTTCCAAGAGTCCATCCAAAGGTTGCGATGATGATAGCACCTGCGGAATATGCGGGCTCGAGATGTCCCGGTCTCGCCGCGCTGATGCCGAATACCTCATCAGTCATACCAAATGCGATACCCATTCTCTTTAATGTTGAAACATCAGGAGACAGTTTCTGGGATATCGCCGCACTCATCAGCATATATCTGAGATTTATGATAAACTGCACACCTGCCATCTCTAACAGGCTTCCGCTTGCTGCAATGACTCCAAGCCCCGCAAACTGACCTGCACTGGTAAGATTTGAAAGTGATATCAGCGTTGCCTGAAAAACCGTAAGTCCTGACGATACCGCCTGTATCCCAAACGCAAAGGAAACTGCCAGATAGCCGAGGCAGATAGGTATACCATCCTTAAGACCATCTCGAAACGCATTACTTTTAACTGTCATTTTTGCCTCTTAGTATTTCTTTAACTCATCCTCTGAATCATCGTTTGTCTTCTCGATGCTCAGTATCTTTATGTCATATCCAAAATCATCTCTTACCTGAACATGACAGATATCTCCCTCTTTATGTCCCATCAGGGCTTTTCCGATAGGAGATTCTATGCTGATATAGTTTTTGAGCGAATTTCCGCGGATACTTGTTACTATCTTGTACCGCTCTGTTGAATGATCGTCCATAAACTCCACATCAATAAAGTTATTCATACCAACTTCGTCATCAGCAGATTTATCACTTACGATCTTTGCTGTACGGAGCATCCTCTCAAGATATCCTATACGGCTTTCGTTCTCATTCTTTGCTTTCTTAGCAGCATAGTACTCAAAGTTTTCGCTCAGGTCTCCCTGAGCTCTTGCTTCCTGCACTTCTGCAATGAGTGCAGGTCTCTTATTGAGCTTGCGGTCTTCGATCTCCGCTTCTATCTTCCTTACATCACTTTCTGTAAGTT
Source organism: Lachnospiraceae bacterium (assembly GCA_900168235.1). Lineage (GTDB taxonomy): Bacteria > Bacillota > Clostridia > Lachnospirales > Lachnospiraceae > NK4A144. The sequence continues at coordinate 93,130 of FUZG01000013.1, forward strand.
CTGCTCTGCCTTTCTGCATAAAATTCCTTCTTTCGGTTTAGTCAGGACCCGCAAGCGAGTCCTGCGCTCTGGACCCTTAAATTATTTCTAAAAATGCACAGCATCCGCCGCGTTTTCCGTCTGTTGCCCTGTGAGAGAACAGCACATCAGGATTTTCCATTGTGCAGACATCGCTGACATGGATATTTTCCTCAGGAACTCCGGCTCTCTGCATGTTGTACATATTTGCGAGATGAAGATCCAGTGTATATTTACCCGGCACGCTTACTTTTGTGCGGATAACGTTTGTATCATATTTCTTTCGGAACTGGGATGCTACGTCTTCTCCAACTTCGTAGCAGTTTCCGCATACTCCGGGGCCGATAACGACAACCAGCTCTTCCGGATCAGTCTTAAATGACCTGTACATTTCACGGATGACTTCTGCCGCGATATTATTGATAGTTCCCTTCCATCCTGCATGTGCGAGACCGATAGCCTTGTGAACGGGATCTACAAAGAAAAGCGGTATGCAGTCTGCATGACCTGTTACAAGAACTACCCCCGGATCATCTGTTACAAGCGCATCAACGTCATGGAAGTCTCTGTCTTTCAAAACACCCATTCCGCATCTTGTATGATCTACTGTCAGCACAGTTGTTGTATGTGTCTGCTGAGCATATACCATATTCTCAGCCGGCATTTCCATGGCTTCACCGATCAATTTGAAGTTTTCTACGATATTTTCAGTTTTGTCTCCGCGATTGTGAGCAAGATTCAGAGATTTGAAAATGTCTTCGCTAACTCCGCCTTCTCTTGTAGAAAAACCGTTACGAAGCCATGTGAATTTTTCAAGGGGCTTAAATGTCAAAAACGGCACTCCGTTCTTCCCCACACGAGCCTCCGTCATTTTTTCGCGCCCATCAATAAGTTTTAATTCCATATCCTATCTCCCATAAGAAAAGTTGTACTAATTCCTATACCATTATAGGTAATTCTAAAGATATCTGGCAAGCAGTTTAGGTCTGTTGTGTGACATAGCGTCACGGAAGCTGACGGCACAGTCAGGTACATTATCATACACACGGGTACGTTGCCTCGTTGTCAGCTGCCAAGTACCCGCTTAGTATGATAATGAGCCTGCCTGTCGCCTGTTCTGCGTATGACAGGAAGCGGAGCGCGTTGCTTTCCATAAGCATCCCGTAAAGAACCGCACAGGCGAGATCCACTGCTTACGGAGACTTAGCGCGCAGGGCAGGAACTATACCGGAAGCGAATGTCCTGCGTGCTTATGTCGCAGTCAGCAGTTAGCTTGCCGTCGTGTCGGTTCCCCGGGATGTGTTGGAAACAACGCTCTCCGCTTCCGTCACTCAACTGCAACATGTAATAAACCAGCATCTGATTATAGTAAAACAGCCAGTCCGGGAAGACTGGCTGTTTTGGAGAAGGTATTTCTTTCTTATGGGGTATAGTTGTTAAACTATATCATGTATTGGGGGGTACAGCTATAATATAGCACCGCTCCAAAAAATCAACAAGAAGTATACTCCACAAATATTACAAAAACCCTCTATATTTTTTGTGAATTATGACGATAAAAGACCATTTTTTATCGGTTTATGACACTTCAGGTCCCTACGACACCGCCCATGGCATCATGATCCTTGCTCAGTATCACTCCGCCTGTGCGCTTTTCCATTACGAGAATGTCGTTCACGGTATCGTCGTCATCCTCTTCTGTTTCATCAAAGAGTGCCTCAAACTCTGCCTTTGTGAGCTTTTCCTTCTTGAGAAGCTCCTCTGCGCATCTTACAAGCACATCCTTATGCTCTTCGATGATCTTTCTTGCCCTGTCATAGCAGCTGTCCAGAATAGAACGAACTTCCTTATCGATCTCGCCTGCGACTTCCTCAGAATGATTCTTCGGATGAGCCATGTCACGACCGATGAATACCTCTCCGTCATCGTCATCATAGCTTACGAGTCCGAGGCGGGAACTCATACCGTACTTCTTTACCATAGCACGGGCAGTTCTCGATGCGACCTTCAGATCCTGGGAAGCGCCTGTTGTGATGTCATCGCAGAAAAGCTCCTCTGCGACACGTCCGCCAAGATCGGCAGTGATCTCATCGAGCATCTTTCCTCTTGTTAAGAACTCCTCATCCTTTTCAGGAAGGGGCATGGTGTAACCTGCCGCACTCACGCCTGTCGGGATGATAGATACAGTATAAACAGGACCTACATCCTTTAAGAGATGGAAGAGGATCGCGTGTCCTGACTCATGATAAGCAGTGATACGCTTGTCACGGTCACTAACGACCTTGCTCTTTTTCTCTGCACCGATGCCGACCTTAATAAATGCCTTCTGGATGTCCGCGTGCTTAATGAACTTGCGGTTGTCCTTTGCAGCTTCGATAGCAGCCTCATTTAAGAGGTTTTCAAGATCAGCTCCTGTAAAGCCTGTGGTAGTCTGTGCAATATGTGTGAGGTTTACATCATCACCCAGAGGCTTGTTCTTTGCATGAACTCCGAGGATTTCCTCACGACCCTTTACATCAGGTCTTCCGACTGCAACCTTTCTGTCAAAACGTCCCGGACGCATGATAGCAGGATCAAGGATATCTACACGGTTTGTTGCCGCCATTACGATGATACCCTCATTTACACCAAAACCATCCATCTCTACTAGAAGCTGGTTCAGAGTCTGCTCTCTTTCATCGTGACCGCCGCCAAGTCCTGTTCCACGGCGTCTCGCAACAGCATCGATCTCATCGATAAATACGATGCATGGCGCATTTTTCTTTGCCTCAGCAAAAAGGTCACGCACACGTGATGCACCTACGCCGACAAACATTTCAACAAAGTCTGAACCTGAAATAGAGAAAAACGGAACACCCGCTTCTCCGGAAACAGCCTTTGCAAGCAGTGTCTTACCTGTTCCGGGAGGTCCCACAAGGAGCACGCCCTTCGGTATCCTTGCACCAACGGAGATGTATTTCTTCGGACTCTTAAGGAAATCAACGATCTCCTCAAGATCTTCCTTTTCTTCTTCCAGACCGGCAACATCATTAAACTTGACCTTCATATCTCCGGCCATAGTCTTCATTGCACGGCTCTTTCCGAAATTCATCATCTTTCCGCCGCCGGAATTATTTGTCTGTGAATTCATCAGAGCCAGGAAAATGAATACCGCTGCGGATACCAGCAATATCGGTATCACTAAAGAGAAGAACCAGTTCTCCCTGGATACTTCCACAGAAGTATAGAGCGGATACACAGTCTTCAGTTCATTCTCGACAGCTGTAATATCTGAAACATACAGCGTCTTGGTATTCCCCGACCTCATGGTTACCACTACAGCACCTGTCGGTGTCTCCGAGTAAGGGTGCAGCTCTACTGACGCGACCTTGTTCCCCGAGTCAAGATCAGCTTCGAACTGCGCATAGCTGTAGCTGTCATCTTCTCTCCATCTCTTTCCCAAAAACAGCACCAGCATGATAATGGCTAAAAAGATGAGAAGATAAACGATGATGTTCCTGTTATTCGACTTGCTCAAAAAGTCCCCTCCTGTAAATGCGCCGGCTCGTTACTCTCCGTCCGGTGTTACTACCCCAATGTAGGGAAGATTTCTGTACATTTCGGCATAATCAAGACCATAGCCGACAATAAATTCATCAGGGATCACAAATCCATTATAATCCATTTTAACTTCTGTAACACGGCGGTCCGGCTTATCGAGAAGTGTACAGAGCTTCAGTGATGCCGGTCCTCTATGCTCCAAGATCTCAAGAAGATAATGCATTGTGCGTCCTGTATCTATGATATCCTCAACTACGATAACGTTCTTTCCGCGGATAGGCTCATCAAGGTCCTGGATGATCTTAACAACACCGCTGGAAACTGTTTCGTTTCCGTAGCTGGATACACGCATAAACTCCATGCGAACCGGCACAGTGATGCGCTTTGCGAGTTCACATGCAAAAACTGATGCACCCTTAAGGATGCAGATCAGGGTAACTTCTTTTCCTTCGTATTCTTTGCTGATCTGAGCACCCATCTCTTTAATACGATTGGTAATCTGCTCTTCCGTAAACATAACATCGATCTTATCAGCCATTTTTAATACTCACTTTCCAGATTTTCTTTGTTGCACCTGTAACCTTATGATCTTCACTGATACGGATTCCCGGGATCCAGATGATATCTGATCCGTCCGCGAGCAGGATCAGCCTGTCCCGCTCTTCCGCCGGCACCTTCTTTTCGATAAAAATATCCTTTATTTTCCGGTGTCCGCCCCGTATCGCGATCCGATCTCCGGCTCTTCTGGTACGTAAAACTACAGTACCTTTGATTTTATCATAATCAAACCATTTAGTATATGTCAGTACCGGTATGAGAGACGGGTTTTTATCAAGCTCACTGCGCCTTTCGGGAGACAGACACTCCGTCTCAAATGACCATCTGATGCCGTCTTCAGAAACTGTCTCACCGTTTTCCGGCGCTTTCGCATAGTTTCCTGCGTTCTCGCCCTCGAAATTTTGAGAATTATTCTCATAAGCCTTTTCGAATATCAGCGAATTAAACTCTTTTCTGACTCTCACATCATAGGGCAGATCCACGCCCCGTCCGCTCTGGCGGTCTATCAGTGCCATCGCATCATGCACATGAACAGCCGTTATATCTTTTTCGGATCCCGCTGCCGTTTTTATACAGCGCTTTACCACATATTCTAAAATGATCTTCGGCGGTATCTCTGTGAGCTCCATAGTGATAGTGCCCTGATTCTCCGAGACTATCTCACCATAGAGCTTATCCGCCTGTCCCGAAATATATTCCTCGGCTTCCCTGAGCCTTTCTGCTGCTTCGGATAAATGAAGCGCAGCTCCGGGATTTATCTTTTTCGCTTCAGGCAGGATCACATTTCTTATCCTGTTCCTCGCGATCTCTATATCTTCATTTGTGGCATCGGTCCGCCATTCTATCTGACGGCTCCTGCAATATTCCTCTATTTCTTCCCTTGTAAACTCCAGCAGTGGGCGTATGACTTTATCTCTCACAGGACGGATCGCACCCGCTCCCCGAAGTCCGCTTCCGCGAAAAAGCTGGAAAAGCATGGTTTCCGCCACATCGTCTGCGTGATGGGCTACTGCGATCCTGTCAGCTCCGCTTTTTTCAAATGCCTCGTATCTGACTATCCTTCCGGCTTCTTCCTCTGTAAGGTGCTTTTCTCTTGCAATCTCAGGGATATTGCTCCGTATCACCTCACACGGGATATCCATCTCACTGCAAATTTTTGTCACATATATTTCATCGGCATTTGCAGCCTCTCCCCTTATCCCATGGTTGACATGAACAACTTTTAGTTCAAAATTTAGTTTTTCCCTAAGTTCTGAAAGCAAAAAAAGGAGGCACATTGAATCTGCTCCTCCTGAAACACCGGCAACCACGAGGTCGCCGGGCGATATCATATTATACCTGCGGATAAACCGCTCAGCCTTTTCACTTTTTGTCATCCGGCTTAAAAATTATTTCTCCATCATGAACCAGACCAAGCTTTTCCTCCGCAACTTCCTCTGCGTATTTCTTGGTCTTTGTATATTTAGCAAGTTCCTTTAAATCTTCCGTGCGCTTATTTTCAGCATCTATCTGACTCTGCAGTTCTGCCGCCTGCGCAATATAATCATTCTGCTTTCTGGTAAGGCGTACCCCGTCTATCGCCACCACGGTAAGAAGCATCACAACAACAGCAGTTATCAGGACACAGGCCATTTTATTCTGTTTTTTCCGCTTATAGGCCGGTACCCTTCTGCTCATACACTCCCTCCATATGGATAACCTTTCACCCCGATATCCATATATAAATAATACATAAATTATCTGACAAAATCAATAATTGACTTGCATATTGTGCACAAAAATTATGGGGTCCGAGGGTCAAATATACTCAAAAAGTTTCTCTGCATCTTCCTTACGGACTGTTTCCTCAACTGCAAGTACACGAACCTTTACAGTCTTGTTTCCGAAGGTGATCTCTATCACGTCACCTGGCTTCACATCTGTTCCTGCTTTAGCCTGGCGCTCATTTATTGTCACACGTCCTGCATCACAGGCTTCATTCGCAACACTTCGTCTCTTGATAAGTCTGGAAACCTTCAAATATTTATCAAGTCTCATTTATCCTCCGTTCCGTAAATTAATACTCATCGTAGTACTTTAAAATTAATTTACATAACATGATATTTTTAAGATTCTCTTATTTCATTAAATACCTATTATACATTATCACATATGTATTTTACATACAAAATGCACTTTAGCCGAGTACATATTTATGCAGGTATGATTTACATAATATTATCGTAAGATATCTAAAAAGGAGATGGCCCAAAGACCATCTCCTAATATCTGCTGAATGAATCAGTCAGAATTATTTCTTGTTTACAAGATCCTTCAGAGCCTTACCAGCCTTGAACTTCGGAGCCTTTGAAGCCGGAATCTTCATAACTTCGCCGCTCTGCGGATTTCTTCCTTCTCTTGCTGCTCTCTTGGTTACTTCAAATGTACCGAAACCAACGAGCTGAACTTTGTCACCCTTCTTGAGCTGTGCAGATACAGTTTCTGTAAATGCCTTTACTGCAGCCTCAGCATCCTTCTTAGATAATCCTGCCTTATCAGCAATAGCAGCTACTAACTCTGTTTTGTTCATTTTGAACTCCTCCTCTTACTTGAGTTTTCGGATTTTGCACGATTTTTACAACCGCTAATCATATTTATATACGTTTTATTGAACAATGTCAAGCAAAAAACCTTGATTTTACGCGGAAAACTAGTATTGTACTCCTTTTTTTTGCCCATTTTTCAGGGTCTATTTTCCGCTGAGGTTGTTCATGCGACCGGTGAAGAGGATGATCCCCTGTTCACGGTCTCTGATAACGTAGATAAACGGGCGGTCTACGATAAAATCGATCTTATCTTCCGGCTCATCAAGTGCACTTGTTAACCCAAGCATGACTTCTGTGACAGCAGCCGCACGGCTTCCTTCTTCATCCACTTCTATCTTAGCTTCATGCTGGATACCGGATATCTTCATATCCTCTGCAAGTCCGGAGAAATCTGCATTGTCAGTGAACGGTACTTCCATACCCATTGCCTTGAATATCTCAGGCAGATTATTAAGGCTCTTTTCCATTGTAAACTTTGGAAGCTGCAGATGACCTAATTTCTTACGCTCTGCTGCATCCAGCTCATCAAAAACAGCTTCTGCCTTCGATGCGTCAAATACCTCTGAAAGCTTCTTGCCTTCATCAGCAGTCATAAGGATGTCCATTTCAAGGTTACTATCAGCATACGGCATTGCGAGAGCTGTGATCCCGTCTTTATTTTCTACATACGCCATCGAACCTTCAAAAAGATTCATCATCTCCTGCGTAGTATCTCCGTCTGTTCCGTGGAATGTACCGTCTGACGTATCGTCCGCTTCAAACTTTTTTTCCCATTCTCCGTAAAAATAAATGGCATTCATGAGATCCGCCAGTGTATCGGCAGTCGCTCCCGGTTCATAATTCGGGATAAAACCGTCCGTTTTATCGCTGACCCACTTTGAGATATCAGCCTTTGCACCTTCCAGATCACCTGCAAAATCGGCTTTTTCAAAGCTTCCTCCAAAATATTCCTCTGCGGGCTTTATAAAATCAGCTTCCGCAGAATCAGAAAGCTCCAGATCTTTATTCAGCCAGACAGCATTCGCTATACGGAAATATGTGGTCTCCGATGCATCATTCCCAGCCATATATTCCTTCATATCCTGACAAAATGCGTCCTTGTCATCAATATGAAGTCCGCTTTCAAGCTGCGCTTTAGTTTCACCCTTCGCAGCCAGGTCAGAAAGCGCCATCGCTGAGACTATGCTGAACGGAGAATAAAACAGGTTATCCTTATCATTCTGAGCAGCATACAGGTCCCAGTTCACGAGATTCACTGACTTCTTCAATTCAGACCACCCCTCTGCCTTGATATCCCCGCTTACCGGTGAAAAATCAGGATTTAACGTTGACTCCTCTTCTGTCTTTTCCTCGGAAACTTCCACCGGGACTGCCGACGGAACCTCGGACGGTGCATCGAGAGAAATCTCCGTACTACTTTCATCAGGCAGTGTTCCTGTAAAGTCCTGTCCCTGATCAGCGCATCCCCCTAAAACACCTGTGAGAAAAATCCCTGCCATTATCCCCGATAACCACTTCTTTTTCATACATAGCTCCCTTCCCGACCCGAGATACGCGGGTCAGCTTATATGATGATCATTAAAGAAGCGCCTGATAAATATCCCTCTTTGATACTCCGCGGTCTTTTGCCGCTGCCTTCATCGCTTCTTTTTTGTCCATTCCCTGATCTATGTAGCGCTGTACGTGCTCTTCTACAGAAATATTTTCAAATTCAGCCTTTGTTTCGGCTTCTTTTTCTTCGCGGCTCTTTCCTTCTATCACAAGGACATATTCACCTCTGGGAGAGTTTTCCTCATAATATGCTATTGCCGAAGAAATAGTGGTCCTCTGCACCTCTTCATGTTTTTTGGTGAGCTCTCTGCAAAGGGCTATCCTTCTGTCTCCGAGATTTTCATAAAGGTCCGCAAGAGTCGCTTTCAGATGGTGAGGTGCTTCATAAAGGACCATCGTCCTCATTTCATCCTTAAGTTCAGAAAGGATCCACCTTCTGTCCTTTTTATCCTGCGACAAAAATCCCTCGAAGCAAAAGCGTCTCGTTGAAAGCCCGGAAAGCGTAAGCGCTGTTATGACCGCAGATGCACCGGGAAGTGATGTCACCGTTATACCCATTTCGGCGCATTTGCTTACCAGTACCTCGCCCGGATCTGAAATAGCCGGCGTACCTGCATCAGTGATAAGTGCGATATTTTTCCCGTCCATAAGGCTGCGGACAAGCTCATCCGCTTTATCGTATTTATTAAATTCGTGATAGCTTGTCATGGGCACATGGATATCAAAATGGCTCATGAGCTTCATGCTGTTTCTTGTGTCTTCCGCAGCGATAAGGTCTGCGTTTTTCAGACATTCCACAACTCTCGGCGTCATGTCATTCAGATTTCCGATCGGTGTCGCACAGAGAAAAAGTGTTCCCGCCATAGCTTCCTTCCTACACAATATCACACAGTTCTTAAGAATTTGTTATATAATTCCGTACATTTTTTAATATCCGTATGTATCAAGGATCTCTTTTGTATAATTACCGTTCTCATCATAAATGATAAGAGGTTTTTCCACGGTGATCCTTGGCTTTCCGCCTCTCCGTCCCTCTATCAGGACCATTGACGGATCTTTTTCCAGATTCGGATACACTAGTCTCATCCGCTTTGGCTCCAGCTTGTACTTCTGCATCACTGCAAAAATCTCCGCAAGACGGAACGGTCTGTGAACCATATAAAAAGCTCCGCCCGGCTTCACAAGTGTTGCCGCTGCCTTAACCACATCCTCTAAAGTGCACAAAACCTCATGACGCGCAATGGCTCTCGGCGCTTCGGGATTTAATAATCCGTGGCCTCCCGTCATATACGGCGGATTGCTCACTACCGCATCAAAAGAAGCAGCGTTAAAGATCTGCGCTGCCTCTCGGATGTCTCCTTCAACTATATCGATTTTTTCGGTGAGGTTATTATGAATAACACTCCGCCGTGCCATATCTGCGCTCTCTGCCTGCACTTCAAGCCCTGTAAAATGTGAACCCTCAGTTTTTGCAGAGAGGAGAATGGGGATTATGCCTGTTCCGGTGCCGAGATCCAGCACCTTTCCGCCTGCAGGAACTCCTGCAAAGCCGGAAAGCAGTACTGCATCCATACCGAAACAGAATCTGGCAGGGTCCTGAATGATCTCATAGCCATTTCTCTGGAGATCATCAAAACGCTCGCCTTCCTTAAGAGTTACCTCAGTCAGACTACCCACTGCGTTACTCCTCATTATTTCTTCCGTTATTATCATCCCGTCTTCCGCGGTCTCTGCGGTCACGGTTATTATTTCTGTTATCCCGCTCATTCTGGTTTCCGCGGTTATTCCGGTTCTGACCGTTCCTGTTTCCGCGGGGATCTCTGCGGTTTTGGTTCTGGTTTTCCCGGTTCTTAAAATTATTCCGATTCTCGCCTCTTCCGCCGTTTCTATTATCACGGTTTTTGTCCTGAGAGTGGTCGTTTCGGTTATTCTGATTATTTCTGTCGCCGCGGTTTCTGTCCTGCTGACGGTTTCTTCCGCCCTGGCGCTCTTCATTCAGCTTTTCATAAAACTCCTGCTCGAGTTTCTCCAGCTCTTCTGTCTGAGCTTCTTCCTCTCGCTCTTCAGCAGTTTTCTTCTTAGGCTGATTGTTATTTTTCTTAGGCTTCTTTGCACGGAAAGTAAGGTCAGCCGCAGGATATTCGCGGATTTCCTTTTCATCGCCGTTATCAAAAAGAACCTTTATCAGCTGACGAAGGACGTTGATCGATGCAACAGAACCTTCTTCGCCCTCAGGCGTTGCCACGATATCTCCGAGTCCCGGAAGATTTTTATTGAGGTACTCATATGTTTCCTCTTCGTTTTTCAGGCAGCACATGAGTCTTCCGCATACTCCTGATATCTTTGTGGGATTCAGGGACAGATTCTGCTCCTTTGCCATTTTTATGGATACAGGAGAGAAATCTCCAAGGTAGCAGTGACAGCAGAGAACCCGTCCGCAGGGACCATATCCGCCGAGAATCTTGGTCTCATCACGTACACCGATCTGACGGAGCTCGATCCTTGTACGGAAGACGCTTGCGAGATCCTTTACCAGCTCACGGAAGTCTACACGTCCGTCTGCTGTGAAATAAAAGAGCAGTTTATTGTTATCAAATGTATATTCCGCATCAATGAGCTTCATCTCAAGATTATGCTTACGTATCTTCTCTTTACATATCTTAAAAGCATCCCTTGCGCGAGCCCTGTTTTTCACTACATTTTTTTCATCTTCTTCTGTAGCGATCCTCATTACTGCCTTGAGCGGAGAAACGATATTCTTTTCCTCCACTTCCATGATATCGGATACTACTCGTCCAAACTCAACGCCACGTGCTGTTTCTACGATGACGTGATCTCCCTTTTTGATGTCATATTCCCCCGGCGCAAAATAATATACCTTTCCTGCCGTCTGGAATCTGACACTGATCACCTTAACCATGTTTTCAGGTTCCTTTCATTTCTAAAAAAAGAAGCTCCATTGCGAGCTCAAAATTGACATTTGAATCTATGCGTCTGGCTGTCTGCTGTATCATCAATATGATCTTATTCAGCGCTTCGTATGAATAATTATCCGCCTGACGTTCAATTTCTCTCTGATCTTCACCGTAGATCAGCTGCTCCGCATCTCCTCCGGCTTTTATCATGAGCACATCCCTGTACCACATGAGCATCAGATCTAAAAGATCATTTTTTTGATCCTTCCATGCCGCAGCTTCCTTTGCGGCAGCAGCGATCTTCACTTCATCCATCTCTGAAATGCGTATCAGGATCTCGTGGACCTTGTCCCAAAGCTCCGTAAATTCTTCGCTGGAAGCGAGCACTACCGCCTTTCCGAGATTTCCCTGTGCAAAAGCTGATGCGAGATAAGCCTTGTGCTCGGGTATCTGGTACTTATCCTTCAGATAATCCAGTATCAGCTCATTTTTAACAGCTCTCATGCTCAGTACTATCGATCTGGATATCAGCGTCGACAGCATCATTGCCTTATTATCACAAAGAAGGATTATCACCGCATACGAAGGCGGTTCCTCAAGAGTTTTAAGAAGTGCATTCTGCGCCTGAACATTCATTAAATGAGCATCAGAAATTATGTAAACCTTTCGGTCATTGCCGTATGGTTTGATCTGGACATCATTTACCACCTGATCACGTATTTCCTGAACCGAGATCACGTTAGGCTTCTCGTGGATCACCGTTATGATATCAGGATTATTCCCGCTTTCTGCCATCTTGCATGAATGACATTCTCCGCAGGGGTCCGTCCCGTGTTTTTCACAGAGAAGAGTCTGTGCAAAAATACGGGCAAGCATTTTTTTGCCCGTTCCCTTTTCCCCGTCAAACATATAGGCGTGGGCTACCTGACCGTTTGATATAGCTCCGTTCAGGTATTCGATAATATCATTCTGTCCAATTATATCATGAAATGATGACATTCCGCGTTACATGAGAAGGTCTATCAGCAATCCTTCTATCTCTCCTATCTTCCCGAGTATAGTGATATTATCCTTTTCTTCCTTAATGAGTTCTGCCGCGAGACTATCAAGGTTTTGATCGATAAGCCTGATAATACCGTAAACCCTGTGTCTGCCCCTTCTGTCCAAAAAGTTTTCTCTGGAAAACTCGTGTGATCTGTTCAGAACTTCATTCATAAAGTCCTTTATAAGCTTGCGGTAACGGCGCATATCACGGATATCTTTTCGCTTTTTGATGCTGTTTCCCTGCATGGTGATCTCATTCATCATTGCAGACAGCCGTTCCTGAAGATCCTTCTCCTCAATGTGGCTTATCAGCGCAAAACGAAACGCATCACCTGACGCAGGCGCCGCTTTCTGTGACTCTTCAACTTTAGCAGCCTGCTGAAGTTGCTGAATCTTAAACTCCATATCCATACCTAGGCTCACTCCCCTTTAATTTATGTAAACCGAATTTGGAATTGTAGTTGCTTATTTACTCACCCTTTAAGATAAAATCAGCGATCCTTTTTTCACATTTTTTCAGATCGTCATTCTGGAATCTGTTCCCGATTCCCATTTCTTCCAGCTTTTCTTCGGAAAAATCATCGCAGTCAGCTATAAATCTCCTGCACATTTCCTTATACTGCGGGACTTCTCTTTCGCTTTCCCTCTCTATCGCACGGAGAAGACGTTCTTTATCATCACACTCCACATATATAGGAATGACCTTTTTTTCAGAACCGCGTGAGCTGAAATAATCTCTTATGGAACCATAGGATTCGATCGTCCCGATAATGAGCATGTCTTCATCCTCAGAAAAACTTTCATCCTCAGCCGTAAAGTAGTACCAGGGTCCATAAACCGTCTGATAACAGCGTTCTTCCATGACTTTTCCGCTGTCCTTCATCTCTCTGAACCGTTCCTCAGTCACAAAATGATACTGAACCCCGTCTCTTTCTCCATCCCGCATAGGACGGGTCGTGTATGTGACTACTGTCCTTAACTGCAGTGAAGGATCCCTCATCAGTTCACGATACAATGTATCTTTCCCGGATGAACTTTTCCCTATCAAAATAAAAATACTGTTCACTGCGTTATCCACCTTACTTTATACATTCAAACATATCTTCTTCAATTCCGATGATCGTGATGCCCTGCTCTTTCATAGCGAGTATTTCACGTATCACATTTTCAGTGATCACCTCACCCGGAACAACTATCGGGATATCGGGCGGATATGCATATATATATCCGGCAGCCGTTTTCCCTGCCGAATCACTGAATCGGATTTTCTGAGATTCAGCCGTCATCGCTTCATAGATCGTCATCTATTTCCTCCAACGCGCCCAAAAGACGCTCAAGACCCTCTTCCGTGTCCATAAGCGTTGTCATGAGGAGACAGTATTTTCCAAGCGCCATCTCCGGCTGAATATAATATGTCTCTCTTAACATATCATAAAGTGCCCTGCCTGTCATTCCTTCTGCGGAAACCACGAGTTTTGTAGGGTCATATCCGTATACGCCGTATCTGCCTATGAGCTCTTCTCCCACAATATGGATATGCTTCGATCCAGCTGCCTTTTCACGGATCTTTTTTAACATAAAGTCCAATTTTTTGAACCTGTCCTGTCCCTCGGACTCGATGATATCCATGCATCGGTCTACTCCTGCCATAAATACATATGACGGGCTGGATGTCTGATAAATAGAATAAAATCTTTCAAAAAGTTTTTTATCCACAAATCCATCATTCATCAGTACCATTGCTGTCTGTGTAAAGGACGGAAGAGTTTTATGTAAACTTTCTATTACTATGTCTGCACCCTCAGCCGAAGCATCCGGACAGTTCCATTTTCCCGTAAAATCACTGTACAGACCAAAATGCGCGCCGTGCGCACTATCTACGATAAGCGGAACTCCGCATTTATGACATATCTCAGAAATCTGTCTGATATCAGACACACATCCCTCATATGTAGGAGACGGCAGAAAAACAGCCTTTATATCTTTATCATCCTGAAGAGCCCTCTCTATCTTTTCAGGAGAAAATCCGCCGTTCATCTCCCACTCAGGGATTTCCTCAGGATAGATATAAGTGACCTCAAGCTCCTGTAAGTAAACTGCATTATAAGCACTTTTGTGGCTGTTTCTGGCCATCAGTATCCGTCCGCCTCTGGGTACAGCTGCTGAAATTGCAGAAAGGATACCTGATGACGAACCGTTTACCAGAAAATAAGCACGGTCTCCGCCAAATATTTTTTTCATACGATCCTGAAGTTCCCTGATTATCCCCTCAGGATGATGAAGATTATCGAAATCATCGATTTCTGTTATATCCAGCTTAAAGGCACCGCCAAGAAGCGGATCATCTATATTTCTTTTATGTCCCGGCATATGAAACGGATAAAGCTCCGATTCTGCCAGTTTTTTTAGTTCGTTATACATTCCGCTCCTTAAAGATAGGATAAATTTCTTATCCTTACTTCCCGCTCATTAGTGCTGTGTTCTGGTCCTGTTTTTTCTGTGCTTGCTTCTCATCATCAAAGTTTCCATAAGCGAACAGTACTTATCCGCCATGGTCACGATCCATGCTTCCCTGTATCCGGGCACAGCAGTCAGATTCAGCGGAAACATGTGCTTCAGGATTATATCCTTCTCGATCTCATTAAGCTGATAATCACGGCTTGCATTGTTCAGAGCGATCCTCGCATGGGTAAACCCATGAAACCCGTGTTTCAGAGAATATTTAAGAGTTGTATTGTGCCAGTCATAAAGAAAATAATCATGAAGAAGCGCGCCTCTTACAAGCTCTCTCTCATGACATTCGATTTTATGGCGCTTCATCCAGTCCGAGATCCTGAGACTAGTCTCTGCAACCCTTAAACAATGCTCCATTACACTCACACTTCCGTGCTGCATGTATGTTGATAGCGTTGCATATGTTTCGTGATTCAGAATATCTGAACCATACTTTCTGATACGTTCTTTCATTTTCTATCCTTATCTATATTGCAGAAACAGGCAGCCCTATAAGCTGCCTGTTAATAACCTATATTTTTGAAACAATATCTGTTTCAAAACCGTTAAATGAGCGGTTACCCACATTTACTGTGGATTTTCAGCCGCATCATTTGATGTGTTGCCGTTTTCTTCCGCATTTCCGTCAGTTGCCGGCGCAGGGAGAAGTCCCGCATCGATCATCTGCTGGAGTAAGAGCTGCTGCTGTTCTTCCTCTGTAAGCTCTTTCTTCGGAGCGGACTGAACACCGCCATAAACAATAACAGGTTCGCCCTTTTCTACACAATCGTATATCTCAGCAGCTTTTGATGTAGGCAGATTCAGGCATCCGTGAGAGCCGTTGGTGAGATAAATGTCACCACCAAACTTATTTCTCCAGCTGGCATCATGGAGACCGATATTTCCATTAAACGGCATCCAGTATTTAACCGGAGAAGAATATCCTTCGCCTACCAGAGTTGCGTCTTTCTCTTTATAAGTGATTCCGTATGTTCCGTCAGGAGTAAATCTTCCTGCTACAGCCTTTCCTGATACACAATCCGTCTGAACAACAAGCTCTCCGTCTTTATATACATAAACCTTCTGATTATCAAGATCTGCTTCTACATAGCTGTTTCCGATATCAGAATCGCCGTACTGAGCAGCCTCTGCAAAATATACAGGCTTAAACTCTCCGCTCTGTCCTGAAGTGATCGCCTCTACAAGAGCCTGTGTAGTGCTCGGACGGTCTGTCCACCATCCATAGTCACCGCCTGAAACAGTGATAGTCTTTCCGGAAGTAGTCTTAAACTCTCGGTTTCTTCCGAATGTATCATGCGCCCTTGCAAGTGAATCTACATATTCCTTAACCTTTGCTGTATTAAGGCTGACACTTGTCTCCGCTACATCGATCCATTCACCGATCTTCTCACCGTCAATGATCTCTGTCTCATTTCCAAATGGGATACTGAGCTTTACCTGTACAAACTTATTGAGATTATTCATAAGCTCGTTCAGTGTCTGATCATCAGATGTGATCTCCGGTGCTTCATAGCATCCGTCAGCTTCGAGATCCAAGATATCTGAAAGTGAGATCACAGCATTTTCAGCTGCTTCCCAAACTTTACTTTCTACAAGGGTTGTTCCCTGATCTTCCGGAATGATCGTGTATCCGCCATCCTGATACTCACTAAGCTCAGCATTTACAGGCTTTCTCTGGTCATCAAAAACTCCCGTAGCCCTGATCGACTCTTTCAGGGAATTTTCATCGTACTGAACGACTGACTCTGCTTCCAGCTCAGTCTTCTTAAAAAGACTTGCCGGCCATGCAAATGCATTCTGCTCTTCCAAAAGATTTTCTATCGTACCATCAAAAACAGGATTCAGACCGATAGCAGCCGCGGTTATATTTCCGCCGCTCTCCTCTCTGCCCTTAACCTGCAGGATATAACCATTAGACTCAGTCCTGATCATATCCTCAACAGCCGCTGCACTTTTTCCTGCTACATCCATTCCATTTATCTCAGTTCCAAAACAGAAATGTCCGAGAAAGAAAATAGAAACCGCAAGATAAATGATCACAACGAACGCGATCAAAAAAAGGATTATCCTGCTTCCATGTGCCTTTACTGCTTTCTTGTGAGTACTCATTTATCTTTCCTCTTCCTGCGCTCTTCGTGCTTCATAACTATCTATCAGGTGCTGGTACTTTCCTGTGTTAATTTCCACTATAGCTTTAAGTCTCTCCGGATCAAAAAGATTTCCTCTGGTGATAAGACGTATCTTCTCATAATACTCATGAAGATCCGGGTCCTTTATCTCATTTCTGTCAAACCAGATCGAAGCACGGTATCCATGCGGAACTTCTCTTCGAAGATGCCCAACTCTCCAATTATCATTGTATGTTGCGGGCAGTTTTGACAGGAAAGGATCTCCCAGAGAATATGTATCATTGAGATACAAGTCAGGATTATAATATACCAAAATTCCTGCCGCGTTTTCAATAATTCCGCCATTCAGACCATTTGCCTTCAGGTCTAATATAGCTTCATTATTCCATGTATCGGGAATACAGAGTCTTCCGTTCCTTACAAGAGAAACTACATTATTGTAAAGTCCTGTTGTATTGAAATAATATTCTCTCTCATCTGATATCTGAGAGCTGTAAGTATGTCCTAAAAGATACTGTGATCCAACTGTCCTTCCAAAAGTAGCTGCAAAGAGCACAGTAATGACCACCGCCGCATTAAACGCCGAGCGAAGCTTACGCATCATAATAAAATTCGGCATTTCATTATTCTGCATTATCATAAAGAGCGCTACAGATACGAAAAGCATATTCGTAAAGTGGCGTCCCATCATGAAATCTCCGCCGATACGTACTACATATATACCATAAACAGAAAGACCTGCCGCTACCAGGATATATTTCAGCTTCTTACTGAACATAGTAAGTATCACGACTACTGCAGGTATGATCACGACCACTGCATCATCTAACGCAGTGTAAAATGCATACAGAACTCCGCGCTTCAGATACTGGATCATCGGAATAGCCGTTCCAAGCTTTACATATGCAGGGTTCGGGAACGGGAATCCAAAATAAAATGTCGCAAATGCCTCCCATAAAATAAATGGCATAAGTCCAAGGATTCCAAGTCCGACCGCCTGTATGAAAGAGACATTTTCTCTGCGGAACAGATAGATCCACACAATGACCGGAATAAAGAGAAGTACCTCATCCATTCTGGCCATCGCCAGTAGTGAAAAGACTACAGCCAGCTTCAGCATTGCTTTTGCATCATATTTCTCAGCCTTTGCCAGTGTTTCAAGGAATACTGCACTTAAAAAGAAAAGCAGACTGTTTTCCAAACCTGAAGTCGTATAACTGATAAAAGCCTGACTTCCTGCCAACGCAAGGAATCCAATGATCACCTGCTCCTTTGTCTTGCAGAAGCGGTACGCCAGGATATAATATGCCCCCGCTGATAACAGTGTGCAGACCGCAAGTGATGTGAAAAACATTTCACGCGTCACAAAATAAGCTGCCGCAATTATAAGCGTAAACAAAGGACATGTTGAAGCCGTGGATCTTTCACCTATGTTATATACCAGACCATGTCCTTCAACAAGATGGCGCGACATTACATATCCGTGATAAGCATCATCAGACTGCCATGCCAGACCAATAACGATCAATACAAACGCGATCATGGTAAACAGTCTCCACTTATCTATCTCGGTGGAAGGACTAAATACCTTTTTCAGAACCGAAGTTCCTCCTAATTTTATTTTTGCCATAATATATGCTCGCTCACTTTTTGAGTATCTGACTCTTACTTAAGAAACGATTATGCCACGCTGTCTTGAAATACTTAAAATTCGCAAAGAAAGTATTCTGGGAAACTCCTTCAGTTCTTGCAACCCAGTGTGCAGGTATCTCCTGAAATTTTACACCAAGTCTGAGGGGCTTCAGCGCAGTTTCAAGGAAGAACGGATGCTTCAGCTCTTCCCAGTTTATCTTCTGCATAAGGTCTGTCGGGAATATCCTATAAGCATAGGTAAGATCCGAAAGTCCCGTAAAGTAGAAAAAGCCGATAGCTCTTTCAAAAATAAGATTGCAGACAAGCTTTACCTTATTATATTTTTCAAATCCGCCGCCCTTTTTCCAACGGGTAGCTGTGATGATCCTGTTCGGATGACGTTTTGATCTCTCAATAAACTGTCTTATGATATGCGGATCAGTTTCCAGATCAGAAGACATCATTACAACATGAGATCCCTTTGCAAGATCGATTCCTTCACGAATAGCGCCTCCGACAAAAGGAAGCTTCTGATCATGAATATATATAGGAAGGATTCCCTTATAATCTTCGACCAGTTTCTCAGCTGTCTTTCTCGATTCCGAAGTTGTTCTGTTACAGAGCAGTAATATAAACTCCGCAAGATCTTTATGATCACATGTTGATGCGATCACATCGACTGTTTCTTTAAGTGAATATGTTTCATCCATTGCCGGAAGAAGTATTGTTACATTTTCAAATTTTGACGGCATTAGATCCTAGACTCCCAATCTGCAAAAACATCCTCAAGGGTCTGTCTCATAGAATATGTTCTCTCATAGCCAAGTGCTTTTATCTTTGAATCATCTCCAAGCAGGAGCGGTTCATCGGCTACGCGAAACAGCTTCTTATCTGAAACAACCTTTACATCTACACCAGAAATATCTATGAGCATATCCAGAATCTCCTGAATCTGATATGCTTTTCCATTACATATATTATAAGGCTCACCGGAATTTCCTTTTTCCATAAGGATCCTCATAGCCTTAACTCCATCACGGACATCTATATAATCTCTATAAGTAGAAAGATTGCCGACATGAATTTCAGGCTCGAGTCTTCCTGCCTTGATAAGAGCCAGCTGTCTTGCAAAATTCTGTATAGCTGTTGCCGGCGGATGTCCTGTACCAACATGAATGAACATTCTCGGAAGAAATACTTTCATCCCGTAATTCAACGCATACTGGCGTCCCAGGTTTTCAGTCCCTGCCTTTGAAACACCGTACGGAGTATGCGGCTTGAGCAGCCTGTCCTCTTTAAGTGGGCAATCCTCTTCTTTTATGTTTCCATATTCCGCACTGGAACATGCAAGAAGGATCTTCGCATCAGGAACTACCTCTTGCGCACAGTACAGCACATTAAGAGTTCCAATATAATTTGTCTGATGTGTTACATATTCCAGATTCCATGAATCGCCATTAAAAGCCTGAGCTGCCATATGTATGATCACATCCGGCTTCAGCTCTTTCATGACACGCATCAGTGCATCGCGTTCCATGATGTCACAACGGATTATGGAATTGTCCTGAATCGCTGCCATCCTGCTTGAAGCAGAGTTTCGTGCGAGTCCCCAGACTTCAGCCCCTTCTTTACGGTAGCTTTCCATAAAATGAGAACCGACCATTCCGGTTCCACCTAATACCAGTACTCTCATAAATCCTCACGATCTAACGAAGCTGTTTTTTAGTATTTTCAACAGCGTCATTTGCCCGGTACATTTTAGCAACATTGTTTTATTATGACAAGTTCCGTTCTAAAGAAAAAAGGGACTGTCAAACGACAGTCCCTTATACGTGCCCAAAGTCGGAATCGAACCAACGACACGAGGATTTTCAGTCCTCTGCTCTACCAACTGAGCTATCTGGGCATCTTACGATCATCAAGGATGATCAATTCATTGAAGATCAGTGATCATTCAATTAGTAGCGGGGACAGGATTTGAACCTGTGACCTTCGGGTTATGAGCCCGACGAGCTTCCAGACTGCTCCACCCCGCGTCATTGCACATATCTGTGCCGCACATCCGGTGTACTCTAATTAGTAAGATGTAGAATGGGTGGTGGTGGATTCGAACCACCGAAGCAATCGCAGCAGATTTACAGTCTGTCCCCTTTGGCCACTCGGGAAACCACCCATACCCTGTTATATTTCAAACAGGAAGCCGATGAACGGACTCGAACCGTTAACCTGCTGATTACAAATCAGCTGCTCTGCCAATTGAGCCACATCGGCATAATAACAAAGAAAATGGGACCTACAGGGCTCGAACCTGTGACCCTCTGCTTGTAAGGCAGATGCTCTCCCAGCTGAGCTAAGATCCCACAGACGACCCACGACGGACTTGAACCGTCGACCTCCGCCGTGACAGGGCGGCGCTCTAACCAACTGAGCCAGTGGGCCATTTCTTCACTATACTCTGTACAGTGAAAACCGAACATCGAATTCAAATTT
>FUZG01000002.1 GCA_900168235.1 Lachnospiraceae bacterium
TCTGATCAGGGGTGGGCTTACCAGATGAAGGCATACACATACAATCTAAGACAGGAAAACATCTTCCAGAGTATGTCACGAAAAGGTAACTGTCATGATAACTCAGTCATGGAAAACTTCTTTGGCTTATTGAAACAAGAAATCTACTATGGCGTTGTCTACTATAGTTACGAAGAACTGAAGGCTGAAATTGAGCGATATATAAAATACTACAATGAACGTAGAATCAAAGAGAAACTAGGCTGGAAGAGCCCTGTTCAATACAGGCTCTCCCTTATGGCTGCATAAAAATAGCGAGGCAGCCGTAGCTGTCTCGCTAATAAAGTCTAACTTTTGGGGGTCACCTCAAAAAGAGGAATGTGTCTCAGGGGTTTTGTTATGAACAATTTTTTGTTATTTCTTCAAAAGCTCTGCAAGTCCCTTGAGCTCCTCAGCAGAAGGGCTTCCCGGCTTCCAGCCGATCTTCTGGGCGTCATCAGTGTAGCGCGGGATCAGATGCATGTGGAAATGGAAAACAGTCTGACCTGCAAGCTCACCGTTGTTCTGAACAATGTTAAAGCCCTCGGCATGGAGCTTTTCTGTCATGTGAGCTGCCATCTTCTTTGCGAGAACCATGGCATGAGCGGCGGTTTCTTCCGGAAGCTCATAGAGGTTTGCGTAGTGCTCTTTCGGAAGGATGAGTGCGTGACCGCGGGTAGCCGGACCTGCATCAAGGATCACCTTAAATTCGTCATCCTCATAAATAGCATTTGTAGGGATGATACCGTTTGCGAGTTTGCAGAAAATACAATCGTCTTTCATTTTAGATACCCTCTCTCTTAAATTTGCACTGGGTGCATGTTTTCAGCGGTGCTCCTCTGCGATGTCATTCAGCAGACCGCAGATGATTTTTACAGCGCCGCTTTCTACAGATTCCTCCATTGTCTGGATATAGTCAAATCTATGCTCGTCCACAAACTGAATTGCCTGAAGGAGTGATTCATCAGTCATGTTTTCTTCCTGGAGAACATAGGAATAACCTGCTTTTTCAAAAGCTTCTGCGTTCAGTATCTGATCTCCTCTGGATGCGCCGGCCGGCAGCGGGATCAGGATATTTGGTTTTTTAAGCGCGAGAAGCTCAAAAATAGCGTTGGATCCGGCTCTTGATATCACGAGGTCTGACATTGCAAAGAGATCCGGAAGTTCTTTCTGGATATAATCATACTGAACATATCCGTCAGTTGAGTTTAGCGTCGGATCAAGCTTTCCTTTTCCGCAGAGATGTACTACGTTGTATTTCGGAA
The DNA here is from genome assembly GCA_900168235.1 of Lachnospiraceae bacterium. Classification (GTDB taxonomy): domain Bacteria; phylum Bacillota; class Clostridia; order Lachnospirales; family Lachnospiraceae; genus NK4A144. The sequence continues at coordinate 1,284 of FUZG01000002.1, forward strand.
GGATCTTCGGAAGGATACGGCGTACCTGCTCATTTACATGCTGTGCGCCAAGAGAACCGCCGATCACGAGGATAGTAGGGTAGTTTCCACTTCTGATGCCTGTAAATGACTTTGCCTTTGCGCGGTCGCCCTTAAGGAGACTAGAGCGGATAGGAGATCCCGTGAAAACAGCCTTGTCGGCGGGGAGAAGATCCAGCGTTTTTCTGAATGAACAGCAGATCTTTTCCGCAGAACTGTAGGACAGCTTATTTGCGAGACCCGGAGTCATATCAGACTCATGTATCACAACCGGGATCTTAAGCATGGCAGCAGCCTTTACCACCGGAACAGATACAAATCCTCCTTTGGAAAAAACAATGTCCGGTTTTTCATCTTTAAGGATGCGGTAAGCTTCTGCAAAGCCCTTGATAACACGGAAGGGATCGGTAAAGTTTTTGAGGTCGAAATATCTGCGGAGTTTACCTGTAGAGATGCCGTAGTAACGTATCTTTGCAGACTCAACGAGCTTTTTTTCGATACCCTCGTAGGAACCGATATATGCAATATCAAAATCATGCTCTTTTAATACAGGAACGAGAGCAAGATTCGGAACGCAGTGACCGGCCGTTCCGCCGCCGGTTAAGATAATCTTTTTCATAAAATAAATTATAGCACTAAAAGGGTATCCTGCGATTTGCAATTAAAAAATCGCATATGATAAAATTACCCTGTTGTAAAGCACAGCTAACCCACGGACCCACGTGGTCCAGCCTCAGAAAAAGGAGTAAACATGGGAATTAAGATAAAAGACGCGCAGGTGATACTGCCGGAAAACGGAACTGATGTCATCGGAACTCATTCCATCTACATCGAAGGAGAGGATATTGTCGGTATCGACAAAGCACCCGAGGGATTTAAGGAAGACACTGTGATCGACGGAAAAGACCGTCTCGTGATCCCGGGTCTCATCAATGCACATACCCACACTTACATGTCCATGATGAGAAACTGTGCTGACGATCTGTCATTCACAGACTGGCTTTTTAACACCATCAGCCCTATCGAAGACAAGCTCACCCCGGAGGATGCTTACTGGGGTTCAATGCTCGGTCAGCTTGAGATGATCCAGTCGGGAACAACTACATTCAATGATCAGCAGATGCATATTCACCAGACGACTCAGGCAGTCATCGACAGCGGTATGAGAGCAGTTATCGGAAGAGGACTTGTTGGCGGTGAATACGACAAAAACGATTTCCGCTTAAAAGAAGCATTTGAAGAAATGAAGGACGGCGAAAAGTGCAACCGTCTGTCATTCTTCCTCAATCCGCATGCACCTTACTCATGCGGACCGGACTATCTCCGTATGGTCGCAGATGTTGCGAAGGAAAATAACTTCGGTATTCACATTCACCTGGCAGAAGGTCAGACAGAGAGCGACAACATGCTGAAGGACCATAACTGTACACCTACAGAGTACGTCCGCGACGCAGGTGTTTTTGATGTTCCGACTATCGCAGCCCACGGAATCCGTTTAAGTGACAGCGATATGCAGATCCTGAAGGAGCATAATGTCAGCATCGTAACCAATCCGGCATCAAACGCAAAGCTCGGTAACGGTGTAGCTCCTGTTCCTAAGATGTTTGAAGCAGGTCTTAATGTATGTCTCGGAACTGACGGAGCAGCATCAAATAACGGTCAGAACATGTTCCGTGAGATGGCGATCGAAGCCCTGATCCACAAGGCGGTGAATAATACTCCCCAGTGCGTAGGCGCAAAGGAAGTATTCCGCATGGCGACCATCAACGGTGCAAAGGCGCTGCAGCTTGGCGACAAGACAGGTTCTATCGAAGTCGGAAAGAAAGCGGATCTCGCTATCCTGAGACTTGATGTACCTTCAATGCTCCCGAATAACAATCTGATCGCTGCTCTCACATACTCTGCAAACGGTTCTGAGGTTGATACAGTTATCATTAACGGACAGATCGTAATGGAAAAGAGAGAGGTTAAGACCATCGATTCAGAGAGGGTATATTTCGAGATCAGAAAGATGTGTGACCGCCTCGGATTAAGTGGAAAAAACTATTAATTTTGTTTAAAAAAACACACATATAATATGAAGAAATCCTTAATTTCTGTATTGTTTTAAGAGCATTGATAACATTTATTGATTTAAAAAAATCACGGTGCTATTATGACCACGTAGTGAGTATTATAATTTCCTAATTAGGAGGGTGTTATCAATGAAGAAAAAGATCGTAGCATTATTTGTATGCCTTACAGTTGCAGTTATGTCTGTAGTACCGGCTTCAGCAGCTAACTATGTTGAGGTTGCAGCAGCAGCTAATGCAGCTCAGGCAGAGCGTACAGCTTCTTATCTGGCATACCAGACAGCTCTTGATCAGTTCAGAGCAGCTCAGGTTGCACAGGGAGTAGCAAACACAGCAGCAGGCCAGGCCGCTTATGTAGCATACCAGGCAGCTCTCGAGCAGTTCAGAGCAGCTCAGGTTGCTAAGGGCGTAGCAGAGACAGCAGCAGGTCAGGCAGCTTTCGCAGCTTACCAGCAGCGTCTTGCAGAGTTCTATGCTTCTCAGCTCGCAGCAGGCGTAGCTCAGACAGCAGCAGGCCAGGCAGCTTTCGAGGCTTATCAGAAGAGCCTTGCAGAGTTCTATGCTTCCCAGCTCGCAGCAGGCGTAGCTCAGACAGCAGCAGGTCAGGCAGCATTTGCTGAGTATCAGACAAGACTGGCAGCTTTCTATGCTGATCAGCTTGCTAAGGGAGTAGCTCAGACACTTGCAGGTCAGGCAGCATTCGCTGAGTACCAGACAAGACTGGCAGCTTTCTATGCACAGAATCTTGCAGCTCAGGCTGACTGGAACGCTAGAAGAGCAGCAGCTCTTGCAATCATCAACAAATAATTAAAAGCATAAAAAATAATACTTACGCGGGGCGGGTCGAAAGACCCGCCCTTTTAATTTTCGGAGCACTTAGCGAGGTATTTTCGAGCTTAGTGCGTGTTATGCAAGTTCGCTTGGCGAGGTTTTGTCGAGCCTAGCGTAACTTGTTTTCGGAGCACTTAGCGAGGTATTTTCGAGCTTAGTGAAATTTGTTTACTTGAGATAATATATATTTATGGTAATATATTGACCGAAGTTATTAACCAGCCCAAATACCAAATATAAACTTGTGTTTATAGAGGAGGAATTAAATGGCCAGCGAAATTAAAGATATCAACCTCTGGGAGTCCGGAGCACGTAAAATCGATTGGGTTAGAAGAAACTGCCCGCTTCTTTCCATGCTTCATGATGAGTTTTCAAAGACAAAGCCTTTTGCAGGAAAGAAGGTTGCTCTTTCAGTACACCTTGAAGCTAAGACAGCATATCTTTGCCTGACACTGGCAGCCGGTGGTGCGGAGATGTACGTAACAGGCTCTAATCCGCTTTCTACTCAGGACGATGTAGCAGCTGCTCTTGCTCACGAAGGTCTTGAGGTACACGCATGGTATGGAACAACTCCTGAGGAGTATGAGAAGCACATCCGTGCAGTCCTTTCCGTAGGCCCTGACATCATCATCGATGACGGCGGAGATCTGGTACACATGATGCACACAGAGTTCCGTGATCTCGCTGCAAAGGTTATCGGCGGATGTGAGGAGACAACAACAGGTATCCTTCGTCTTGAGGCTATGGATCGTGCAAACGAACTCCTCTTCCCGATGGTTCGCGTAAACAACGCACAGATGAAGCACTTCTTTGATAACCGTTACGGTACAGGCCAGTCTGTATGGGACGGTATCAACCGTACAACAAATCTGATCGTAGCAGGCAAGATCGTAGTAGTTGCAGGTTACGGCTGGTGCGGTAAGGGTACTGCTATGCGAGCAAAGGGTCTTGGCGCACGCGTTATCGTTACAGAGATCAATCCGGTAAAGGCTATCGAGGCTGTTATGGATGGATTTGATGTAATGCCTATGAAGGAAGCTGCAAAGCTCGGTGATTTCTTTGTAACAGTTACAGGCTGCGACAAGGTTATCGATGCTGAGGACTTCGCTGTAATGAAGGATGGCGCTATCCTTACAAACGCAGGTCATTTTGACTGCGAGATCGATATGGCAGGTCTTCGTGAGATCGCAGTTGAGAAGGCTGAGATGAGAAATAACATTATGGGATACAAGCTGCCTACAGGTCAGTGGATCTATGTACTTGGAGAAGGCCGTCTTGTAAACCTTGCATGCGGTGACGGACATCCGGCTGAGATCATGGATATGTCATTCGCTATCCAGGCACTTTCCGCAAAGTATCTTGTAGAGCATGCATCAGAGCTTAAAGAGAAGCTTATCGACGTTCCGGAAGAAGTTGATATCGATGTAGCAAAGAAGAAGCTGGCATTTATGGGCAAGGAGATCGATGTGCTCACACCTGAGCAGGAGAAGTATCTCAACAGTGCAAATGTATAAAAAGCCTGTAAATACACAATTTTATGTACATTTCGGAAGTATCGAAATAAAAACATAGCATTATAAACCGCCGATGGACACAGTCTGTCGGCGGTTTTTGTGTTTGCAGAAGCTAAATTGCGAAATAGGGGTTGAAAAATTTAAGATGTGCGAGTATATTAATAACAGTAATCATTACTGATTTGTATTGCGGAGGTAAACATGGCTGGGACAACAATGAAACGCAGCCGTCAGAGAGAGGCAATCCTCCAGTTTCTCAAAGATAGAAAAGATCATCCGACTGCGGATACGATCTATGCAAATGTAAGAGAAGAATTTCCTAATATTTCATTGGGTACCGTATATCGAAATCTGACCCTGCTTTCAGAAACGGGGCAGATTCAAAAGCTCAGCATGGGTGCTACGGCACAGGACAGATATGATTACAATACGGCTCCCCACTATCACTTTATCTGTACAGAATGTGGTGCGGTATTGGATATGGAGATGGAAAATCTGGAAACGATCGACCGGTTTGCTGAGAAGCATTTTGATGGAAGGATAGAAGGGCATGTAGCTTACTTTTACGGTACATGCGCAGAATGTCTCTCAAAAATGGCGTCAGTCAGAGAAGGCTGAAAAAGGCTGATAGTCCCGTGGCCGGGACTTGTGGCAGGTTCTGAAAGAACCGGCAGATAGGAACAATAAACGGTCTTAACAGGCCAAGGTAAGAGGAAAGCTTGAAAGGAGAAGTTATATGAAGTTTGTATGTCAGGTTTGCGGTTATGTTCATGAAGGTGATGCAGCTCCGGAGAAGTGTCCGGTTTGTAACGCTCCGGCTTCCAAGTTTACAGTTCAGGGCGAAGATATGGTATGGGCTGCTGAGCACGTTGTTGGTGTTGCACAGGGCGTTCCGGATGATATCATTGAGGATCTTCGTTCAAACTTCACAGGCGAGTGCTCTGAGGTTGGTATGTATCTCGCAATGAGCAGAGTTGCCATGAGAGAGGGATATCCGGAAATCGGAATGTATTACCGTCAGGCTGCTTTTGAAGAAGCAGATCATGCAGCAAGATTTGCTGAGCTTTTAGGTGAAGTTGTTACAGATTCCACAAAGAAGAATCTGGAGCTCAGAGTTGATGCTGAGAACGGTGCAACCGCAGGCAAGACTGATCTGGCAAAGAGAGCAAAGGCTCTGAACCTTGATGCTATCCATGACACAGTTCATGAGATGGCTCGTGACGAGGCTCGCCACGGCAAGGCATTCAAGGGACTCCTTGACAGATATTTCGGTAAGTAAACCCAAGAGTTTTCTAAACTCAATTTGCTTTTAGGGGTTAATTAAAGCATAACGGGGGACGATATAAAGAATGGAGCGGTGATAGTTTTTTTTTTCTCGCTTACAAGATACTCTCCCCCATATATGGGATCAATGGCAGGCACTGTTGATCCCGGCAAAGGACAGGTTTTGCGGCCTGTCCTTTTGCTTTTGTATTAACGTATCAGAGGTATATTTTTCGTAAGTTTTCTTTACAAAAAATTTAGAGTATTTTAGAAAGCTTTTTCCTTAGAAATGACGGCGTTCTGATATACTGTAGGAGAAATACAGTCGTTTGTGGGTCCCTGAGGGAAAAAGATGAATACAAATCTAAAAACAAGACTTTTTGGCACATTTCTGGCGGTGGTTTTGATACCGAGCAGCCTCTTTTTGATCTCTATAATGTGCCTCATTAATTATCAGAGGAGCCTCGTGCTCCAGCATTTCGGAGTCGAATCCCTGGCATATGAACTGGTGCCCAGGATGAAATCCATAGCATTTCAGCTTTGCGCCGCATTTATCGTTATGCTCATTTTTACAGGGATACTTCTGGTTTCGTGGATATACCGCACGATGGTAGCACCTCTCCGCCAGATAACGGATGCGACCCAGAAGATAGCAGAGGGAGAACTCGATTTCAAGATAAAGATTCCTGAGGGTGATGATGAGATAGCGACCCTTTGCCGTAACTTTGACGAGATGAGGATACGGCTAAAAAAATCAGCGGACAAGAGTGTTGAGAATGAGACAGAGAATAGGACGCTTATCAGCAACATAACCCATGATCTGAAGACACCCGTGACATCCATAAAGGGATATGCGGAAGGTATCCTGGACGGTGTAGCGGATACCCCTGAAAAGCAGGAAAAATACGTGCGGACCATCCTGAATAAAGCAAATGATATGAACAGGCTCATAAACGAGCTCACGTTTTATTCCGGTATCGATACAAACCGTATCCCGTATAATTTTGCAAGGATAAATATCAGCTCCTATTTTGATGACTGTGTAGACGAGATCGGAATGGATCTTGAAAGTCAGAATATCGAGCTTAATTATATGAATTATCTGGACCGCGGAACACAGATAATAGCGGATCCGGAACAGCTCAAAAAAGTAATAAACAATATTGTCGGTAATTCTGTAAAATATATGGATAAGCCCAAGGGTGTCATATCCATAAGGCTTAAGGATCAGGAGTCCTCGGTCGTTGTGGAGATAGAGGACAACGGTAAAGGCATAGACGTAAAGGACATTCCGTATATTTTTGACAGATTTTACAGGACCGATGCATCCAGAAATTCCGCAAGAGGAGGATCCGGTATCGGTCTATCCATAGTTAAAAAGATAGTGGAGGATCACGGAGGAAGAGTCTGGGCGACAAGCCACCCGGATACCGGAACCACGATCCTTATGGAATTTAGAAAATATATAGAAATAAGTGAGCCGTCAGAGGATGAAGAGGAAATTTCCGGAAGAGATCATCAGAAAAACGGAAATCGCAGAAGTTACAGAAAATCCGGAAAGCGTATCATGAGTATTTTCGGGTCAGATAAAAAAGATGCAGAAACGGAAACTGCAAACAGTGAAGGAACGGAGGAAACATGAGTAGAATTCTTATCATTGAAGATGAGGAATCCATTGCAGAACTTGAAAAAGATTACCTCGAATTATCAGACTTTGAGGTTGAGACTGAGACAAATGGCAAAAAGGGACTTGATCGTGCACTTAAGGAAGACTGGAATCTGATAATCCTGGATCTGATGCTCCCGGACGTAGACGGATTCAGCATTTGTGAAAAGATCCGTGAGGCTAAAAATACACCGGTGATCATCGTTTCCGCAAAGAAGGATGATGTGGACAAGATTCACGGACTTGGCCTCGGCGCTGATGATTATATGACAAAGCCTTTTTCACCGAGCGAGCTCGTAGCTAGGGTGAAAGCGCATCTTGCAAGATATGAGCGCCTTATAAAGAGCGGAATGCCGGAAAATGACATGGTAGAGATCCGTGGACTTAAGATAGACAAGACCGCGCGCCGTGTATGGGTGAACGGAGAAGAGAAAGCTTTTACAACAAAAGAGTTTGACCTTCTCACATTCCTTGCGTCTCACCCGAATCACGTTTATACAAAGGAAGAGCTTTTCCGAAATATCTGGGATATGGATTCCATCGGAGACATAGCAACTGTCACCGTGCATATAAAGAAGATCCGTGAAAAGATCGAGATCGATTCATCAAATCCGCAGTACATAGAGACCATCTGGGGTGTGGGATATCGTTTTAGAATATGACATCACCAGGGTCAAAAGGTCCAGATCCGACTGTGCTCGCACAAGGCGATTCGTGATGTCAGGGTCAAAAGGTTCAAAAAATAATAATGGGGAGAGGGAACTTGTCAGAAGTAAAGAGATTTGCAGTATTAATAGATATCGAGAATGTTTCTCAGAAATATGTGGGACTCATAATGGATGAAGCCAGTAACTACGGCGATCTCACCATAAAGCGCGCGTACGGCGACTGGACCCAGCCTGCCAGCGCGTCCTGGAGAAAGCTGCTGCTTGAAAACTCCATTATTCCCATGCAGCAGTTCAATAATACTTTTGGTAAAAATTCATCCGATTCCGCGCTCATCATCGATGCCATGAAGATCCTCTACAATAACAACGTGGACGGATTCTGTCTGGTGTCCAGCGATTCGGATTTTACGAGGCTCGCAGCAACTCTGAAGGAAGAGGGAAAGACCGTTGTAGGCATGGGCGAGAGCAAGACTCCGTCAGCCCTTATCAAAGCCTGCGATTCCTTCAAGATGCTGGACGTTCTCTACAGAGAGCAGAGCCGGGATAAGGAAAAAGAGAAAGAAAAGGAAACGGCGAAGGTTACCGAAAAAGAGCCTGCGAAGCCGGGCAGGGGACGTACGGCGAGAAAACCTGCGGTACGGACTTCTACGAAAAAAACAGCGCAGAAGGCTGTGGATACCGAAAAGACAGAAGCTCAGGAGAAAGATACAGAGAAGCCGCAGAGCAATCTTACAAAGCTTTCAACCATTGAGAAGGCTATCTGTCAGATCATCACCGCTAATGATGATGAAAACGGCATGAACATATCAAGCCTCGGAAACAGTCTGCAGAGGAGATATCCTGATTTTGACACCAGAAATTACGGCTCTCCGAAGCTCAGCAAATTCCTCGTGCAGTTCCAGTCGCTGGAGCTCACAAAGATCGGTAACTTAACATACGTAAATATCAAGTAACAAAAATGGCATATCAGAGAAATAAATTAAGAGTAATTTTTGAGGATAAGGATATCCTTGTGATACATAAGGCAGCGGGAGTCGCATCCGAGACCAGAAGACTTGGTGAGCAGGACTGCGTGAGCCTTGCAAAAAACTATCTCGCGGCAAAAAAAGAACCCGTATGGATCGGTCTGGTGCACAGACTTGACCAGCCGGTAGAAGGCATACTGGTGCTTGCAAAAAACAGTAAAGCGGCATCTGTTTTATCAGAACAGATGAAAAAGGGCGATATGTTCAAGGAATATATCGCTCTTGTGATGCCGTCAGACAGCGGAAAAACCGAAGCTGAAACAGACGGACTTGTTCATCTCACGGATTATCTCCTGAAAAATAAGGATAATACCAGCAGTGTCGTTTCAAAAGACACAAAGGACGCGAAAAAAGCAGAGCTTGAGTATGAAAAGGCTGACGCAGAGGGCATAAAGCTCCTCGATGGCGCATGTCTTTACAGGATCCATCTCCTTACTGGACGGCATCACCAGATACGTGTGCAGATGTCCCATGCAGGACTTCCTGTCATAGGAGACCGTAAGTACGGGTTTATGCCTGATGGATACAGGAAAAACCTGTGCCTCGCGGCGCGTAAGCTTATTTTTAAGCATCCTAAAACAGGAAAAGACATGACATTCGAGATCCCCATGTCTGAAATAGACTTTCTTAACCTCTAAAACCGCAGAAAATAGGGAATGTTACATAATTATCTAAGTTGACAAGGCACTAATGCACAGATACAATCAAAGCAGTGTGTCTGCGGGGCAGAAAAGCTTGTAAAAAGCGGTTGTCTGCCTTTATCGCGGGGGTAAGACAAATGACATGGAGGAAAGAAGATGAAAGTTCTTGTAATAAACTGTGGAAGTTCATCACTGAAGTATCAGCTGATCGATTCTGAAACAGAAAGAGTAATGGCAAAGGGTCTTTGCGAGAGAATCGGTATCGACGGAAGCAACCTCGAGTACAAGAGAGGCGACAGCGAAAAGACCAGCACTCAGGTTGAGATGAAGGATCATACAGATGCTGTAAATCTCGTTCTCGATAAGCTCAGCGATCCTGAGGACGGCGTAGTAGCTTCCCTTTCAGAGATCGAGGCAGTAGGACACCGTGTTGTTCACGGTGGTGAGAACTTTACAGAGTCAGTTCTCATAACAGACGAAGTTATCAAGGGAATCGAAGAGTGCAACGATCTCGCACCGCTTCACAATCCTGCTAACATCATCGGTATCCGCGCATGCCAGAAGCTCATGCCGGGCGTTCCGCAGGTAGCAGTTTTTGACACAGCTTTCCATCAGACAATGGAGCCGAAGTCATTCCTTTATGCCGTACCTTATGAGTATTACAAGAAGTATAAGGTTCGCCGTTACGGCTTCCACGGCACAAGCCATGATTACGTTTCAAAGCGCGCGGCAGAAATGCTCGCAAAGAATATCGAAGACCTGAAGATCATCGTATGCCACCTTGGTAACGGCGCATCCGTAAGTGCTGTACAGAACGGCAAGTGCGTTGATACATCAATGGGTCTCACACCCCTTGAAGGACTTATCATGGGAACACGTTCCGGAGATCTTGATCCCGCTGTTATCACATATCTCATGGAAAAAGAGAATATGTCAGCACCGGAAGTTCTCAATGTTCTGAATAAAAAGTCCGGTATCCTCGGTCTTTCCGACGGACTTTCTTCTGATTTCCGTGATATCGCACAGGCTGCTGATTCCGGAAATGAAGTTGCTGCAACAGCTATCGAGGCTTATGCGCTCAGAGTTGCAAAGTACATCGGCGCATATGCGGCTGAGATGCAGGGGGTTGACGCTATCGTTATGACAGCAGGCGCAGGCGAAAACAACATTGCTATCCGTGAGAAGATCTGCAGCTACCTTGGATGGCTCGGAACAAGCTTTGATCCTGAGATGAACAAGATCCGTGGTGAAGAGATTTTCCTGAGCAAGCCTGAGGACAAGGTTCAGCTTATGGTAGTACCCACAAACGAGGAACTGGCTATCGCACGTCAGACAGTAGGTGTAGTGAATAAATAATGAGAATCGAACTTCCTGAAAAAGTGAAATTCATCATAGAGACTATAGAGAACGCAGGCTTCGAGGCATATGCCGTCGGAGGCTGCGTTCGTGATTCTATGATGAACAGAGAACCAAATGACTGGGATATCACCACAAGCGCAAAGCCTCATGAGGTAAAAGCGCTTTTTCCGCGTACCATTGATACGGGAATCCAGCACGGAACTGTGACCGTCATGATGAAAAAAGACGGTTTCGAGGTAACGACCTACAGGATCGACGGTGAATACGAGGATTCCCGTCATCCAAAAGAGGTGACATTCACACCTGACCTGTCAGAAGACCTGAGACGCCGTGACTTTACCATAAATGCCATGGCGTATAACGACAGGACAGGTCTCGTGGACCTCTTCGGCGGAAAAGAAGACCTTGAGCGTAAGGTGATAAGGGCTGTAGGAGTGCCGGAAGAACGCTTTACAGAGGACGCGCTCCGTATCATGAGAGCCTTCCGTTTTGCGGCACAGCTGGATTTTTCCATAGAGGAAAGTACCTGCGAAGCGGCAGAGAGACTGGCTGGAACCCTTAAAAATATCTCTGCGGAGCGAATACGTGATGAGCTCACGAAGCTCGTCGTGTCAGACCATCCTGAATACCTCTTAAAGCTCTATAAAGCAGGCATAACAGCGATAGTTTTTCCTGAGCTTGATAAGTGCATCGAGACAGAGCAAAATAATGTACATCACATGTATAATGTGGGCGAGCATATCGTGCACTCCATGATGGAATTAAAGAAGGATGAAGCCGGAAAGTTCCTGTCACGTCTCGGATATCAGATGGACAGCGATACTTTCAGAGTCCTCCGTCTGTCTCTCATGCTCCATGACATAGGAAAGCCTGAATGTCATACTGTAGGCGAAGACGGTGTGGATCATTTCTACAGACATGCGGATACGGGGGAACATATCGCAGAAGATATCCTTCGCCGTCTTAAAGAGGACAATCACACCATCGACCTCGTGCGCCATTTAGTACGCTTCCACGATGCGAGACCTGAGCCTAAGGCGAGATCCGTACGCAGAGCCGCGTCAAAGATCGGAAGCGATACTTTTCCGCTTTATCTGCTGGTCCAGTACTGCGATATCATGGCTCAGAGCGACTATGAGAAGCAGGAAAAAATCGACCGCTTAAATAAAGTAGCTGACCTTTATATGGAAATTAAGGCAAAAGGGGAATGTCTTTCCATAAAGGAGCTCGCAGTCAACGGGGGAGATCTCATCAAAGAGGCAGGAATGAAGCCCGGACCTGATATGGGAAGGGTTTTAAATGAACTTTTGGAAGAAGTTATTAAGGATCCTGTATTGAATGAGAAACAAAAACTGATTTCCATCGCAAAAGACTTGATTCATAACGCATAGATTAATATTATGTAATGTATACGGGGATTGGTTTTTGCATACAAAGGGGACAATATGGGGAGACGTATCAGAACATGCCTGGCGCAGTTTTCATTGAGTCGGAAGGGAGCAGTGCTCCTTTTACCGGTTCTTTGTGCTGCGCTTTTTTGTGTGTCATGCGCAAAAACAAGTCCATCCACGGTTGCCGCCGCGTCAGAAAATTCTGCATTGGATCAGGCGGATGAAAAGGATCTGAAAGCCAGCGGAACGGCGGTCATCCTTCAGGTAGATCAGGAAAAAAAGAAGATAATCTTTGAAGCGGTGGACACGGCTGAGCAGTACGAGCTGTCGTATGACGGCAAGACCTACTTTTTTGACCAGTACGATGCGGCAAAGGTTCCGGCAGAGATGCATGCGGGGGATATCGTTGATATCGTGGTGTCCATTCATTCAGGGATGCTCACGGAAGTACGCGGGACAAAGGGAACCTTCCACTATGCCGGGCTCACGGATTACGAGATAAACGTAAATAAGGGAGTTTTTTCCGTAGACGGCAGTAACTACAGGATAACGGACAGTACGGTTGTGGTCGAGGACGGCGCCCCGGCGAGATTTTCGGATATTAAAAACGGTGACAGGCTCACCATAAACGGAATAGATCATGATATTTATTCCATTGTCGAGGACAGCGGAGTGGGATACGTACGGATCCGTGGGGCAGAGTCCTTCCAGGGCGGTTGGATCGAGATCGGAGAGCTGATCCGTCCGGTAGAAGACAATATGATGATCGAAGTTCCCGAAGGAAATTACGATATGATGGTCTCATATCACAAGTACGGCGGAGCAAAGAGCGTAAGTGTGACAAGAGGCAAGGAAGTTACGGTGGACGTGAGTGACCTTAAGGGTGAGCTTTTGAAGTATGGCAAGATCACCTTTACCTTTACTCCTCCGGGTGTTGTTCCTACAGTCAGGATAGACGGGGAAAAGGTTCTGACCTCAGTACCGACGGAGCTTGAGTACGGTGTCCACTCCATGGATATTTTTGCGGACGGATATGTGACGATCCGCAAATACATAAGTGTGGGATCGCCCATGGCGAATCTCGATGTACAGCTCGAGGAAGCACAGGAAAAATCAACTTCCGAATCCACAGAAAGCTCGGAAGAAGTATCACACGAGGCAAAGCCTGATTCCACAACACTTCCTGATAAATTCACGAAAAAGGATGAGAAGGAAGAGGCTTCCACAGAGGAGAGTAAAGACACCGAGGAAAAGCAGGCTGCAAACAATACACCTGCTCCTGCTCCCGAGGAACCTACATCAGTAAGCTCTACAACAAATCAGCTTTACATAGACAGCCCTGAGGGCGTGGAAGTGTACTTCGACGGTTCGTATAAGGGAATCGCGCCCTGCCACTTCACAAAGATGGCGGGAACCCACGTGGTCACTCTCATGAAGAACGGATATGTCACAAAAAATTACACTATCACCCTCAGCACCAGCACAGACAATGAGTCCTATTCCTTTAATGAACTGAAAAAAGAAAAGAAGAAAAAGGATGATGACGACGATTCCCAGACAGTGACCATGGAATAATTGAGAAATTTTATGAATACAAAAAATTGTCGGTCAAAATCGCAGAAAATAAGAAAAAATTAAGAATTTCAAAAAGAATTAATGTAAAAAAACTGATTGTTGTATTGACTTTTGTACAAGAATGTACCAAAATGTATACAAGACTTTGAGTATGTAAGCTGAGACACAGGAGACGATATTGAAACGAAAGGCATATGCTAAGATCAATCTGGGACTGGACATTGTCGGACTGCGCGAGGGCGATGGCTATCATCTGCTCCGCATGGTAATGCAGACACTTCAGCTCTGCGATATCGTGACAGTGGAAAGAGTTCCGGGCAAGACCGGGATCCATACCAAGACAGATAATGCAGCTATACCGGATGATAAACATAACCTGGCGTATCGCGCAGCGGCACTGCTTGCAGAAGAGTTCGGCATCGAGGATGGGATAGATATCACTATTGAAAAGCATATCCCGGCTTCGGCAGGACTTGCGGGCGGAAGCACTGATGCGGCAGCAGTACTCCGGGCGGTCAATGAGGAGTTTGACCTGGGACTTTCTGCAGAACAGCTTATGGACAGAGGCATAAAGCTCGGAGCAGATGTGCCGTACTGCATAGTCGGAGGCACACAGCTTGCAGAAGGTATCGGCGAGAAGCTGACTGCTGTGGAACCTGCACTTCGTGATCACGGAGTACTTCTTGTAAAGCCGCCGGAAGGGGCTTCTACGCAGGAGATTTACCACGATTACGATCTAAGTGATCATCCTTCACATCCGGATATCGACGGTATTCTGGACGCGATCCGTACGGATGATTTTGACGGGATATGCAGCAGACTGGGAAATGTACTTGAGGATGTAACGATCCCGAAGGTGCCTGTTATAGGAAGGATCAAGGATTTCCTCAAAAACGAAGGAGCGGATGGTGTTCTGATGAGCGGAAGCGGATCTACCGTATTCGCGCTTTTCAGAAATAAAGATAGATTAGCGGAAGCAGCGAGGGCTGCGGAAGCTGAATTTCCGGATGCAGATGTAATACAGACGGAAACCATCAGTAATATCTGAAACCATCGAAACCCGGGAAGAGAGACCGGACAACAATACAGAAAAGGGGAGCTACACAAATGAGTAATTATTCAACGTATCAGGACAAACAGAATGAGGCATTTCTTCCGTTAAGAGATACCGTATTCAATCAGCTCAGACTTCAGATCCTTCACGGCGAGCTGAAGCCCGGTGAGAGATTGATGGAAGTTGCACTGGCAGAGCGGCTGGGCGTTTCCCGTACACCGGTACGTGAAGCCATTCGTATGCTGGAGCAGGAAGGACTTGCAGTACTTCTGCCGCGTCGTGGCGCTCATGTAGCAAGTATCGATAATAAACAGCTCGAGGATATGCTTGAGGCAAGACGTACCCTTGAGACATTCACAGTTAATGCAGCATGCAGCCATATCACAAAGGCTCAGCTTGCAGAGCTTCGCCAGCTCAATGCGAAGTTCAGAGAGGCTGTTGAGAGCAGAGATGTAGTTGCTATCGCTGATACAGACTATATCTTCCATGAAGCTATCGCAAAGGATTCCGGAAACGAGCGTATCACTGAGATCCTTCAGCACCTTAAGGAACAGCTTTTCCGTTACAATTACGAATACCTGAAGGATACCAAGGATCACAGACATCTGATCGATGAGCACGAAGCAATCTGCGATGCTTTCGAAATTGGTGAGAACAACACTGCTGTTGAGATCATCAAGATGCACATTGACAACCAGGAGCTTGGTATTTATTATCATCTCGAGCAGGAAGAAAAAGAAAAGCAGAAGAAAAAGCGCTGAGTGCCGTCCGGCACAAAGTGTCGGAGGAATATATGATAGAAGCAGTGCTGGTCAGCATCCGTGGTTTTCAGTTTGGCGGAGATAATGGCGAGGACTCGGTTGAAGTCGTTACAAACGGTAAGTACAAGAAAAAGGGTAATAAAGGTTTTCTTCGTTTTGAACAGTACGAAGAGGGCGAGGCAGTATCAAAGAATATCCTGACGTTTGAAGACGGCTCTGTTTCGCTGACCCGCAGAGGCGGATCCCAGCTCCATATGAGTTTTATTGCAGGAAAAAAGACTCTGACGAGCTACGGAACACCTTTTGGAGAGATCGTTTTAGGGATAGATACCACATCTATCCGTATAGACGAGTCCGAAAAGGAGATAAAGCTCACCATCAATTACAAAATGGATATGAACTATGAGTATCTGACGGACTGTGAACTGACCGTCGTGGTGACACCGAGAGTTTGAA
Source organism: Lachnospiraceae bacterium (assembly GCA_900168235.1). Taxonomy (GTDB): domain Bacteria; phylum Bacillota; class Clostridia; order Lachnospirales; family Lachnospiraceae; genus NK4A144. Next base: position 17,578 of record FUZG01000002.1, read on the forward strand.
ATAAAGAATAACACAACGATAAAAGGCATCCCGTGATGGGATGCCTTTTGTGATATCTGTGTTTTTTGAATTAGATCAAAGGGGCTTAGCACCAACCTTCTTCTGGATCTCTTCTTTCCACTGAGCAAACTTGGACTTTTTCTTTGCTGTGTCTCCGGAGATGCTGTTTCCGCGAAGACCCTTAACGCCTGTGATGTAAAGACCGCTTACTGTTGCCTTAACTTCCTTCTTTACCGGTACGGAATCGAAGATCTTTTCGTCGCAGATGAAGCTCATGATCTGAGGACCAACCTTACCCTTAACGATGGGAACCTTGGAACCGCGAAGGAACCAGGGAGTCTGCTGAACCACCATGTCCGGAAGACCTGCGTCCTTTAACTTCATACGCTTCTTATCGATGATAAGCATTGTAACATTCTGCTTTGCTGCGTCGATCGCCGCCTGCTGCTCGTCCTGCTTTTTCTGGGCTTTGCGGCCAAGGATATAAAGAACGATCAGTGCAATGATAAGGATTGCAAGGATCACGAGTAATACGATGGTAACGGGATGTAACTGCAATTTCTCTTTCCTCCTAAAAAACAATAAATATCAGACAGAAAATGGATATGATAACTATCTGTATACCTTAGTAAAATATATCAGACTTTTAGTATGGAATCAATCAGAAACACGTCGGAATACTTTATTAGAGTAAAAATTTGTGTTATAAATATATCTATATATGCACTTCTTTTTGGGGTTAGCACATTCCATTTTTCTATATCAATACTTCCCCCAGGAGATTAAAAACGGACCATCAAAGGAGTAATTATTTATGAAAAGATCAGCAGTGTGTCTCGGTGCTGCTCTGCTGGCGGTGCTTTGCCTTGCAGGATGCGGAGGTTCTAAAAAGACTGGAGATAGCACCAGCAGCAGTATTGATGCATCAAAATATGTGACACTGGGAAATTACAAGGGACTTACTGTTACAGTCCCGGATACAACAGTTTCTGACGATGCGGTAGAAGCGTCTATTGAGACCGCGCTTGAGTCAAAGAGCACGACTGAGGCAGTTACAGACCGACCGGTTCAGGATACAGACACAGTAAATATCGATTATGTCGGCAAAAAAGACGGTGTTGCTTTTGACGGCGGCACAGCTCAGGGATATAACCTGACCATCGGAAGCCATACTTTTATCGATGGATTTGAGGATGGTCTTATCGGAGCAAAGATCGGCGATGTAAAGACTCTGAGCCTCACATTCCCGGAGAATTACTCTTCAAAGGACCTCGCAGGACAGGCTGTAACATTTGATGTAACGATCAATTCAATCAGCGCAAATATCGTTCCCGAGCTTACAGACGCAGTTGCTGCAGAGCTTGATGCAGAGGTAAAGACTGCTGACGAGTACAGGAAAAAGGTACGCGACAGACTTGAGAAGTCCAGGATCGAGACAGCAAAATCCGAGGTTTATGCAAACCTTATGACACAGGTTCAGGCAGGTTCCACAATAGTTTCAGGAGATGAGCTCCCGAAGGATCTTTTAGATCAGAACGTTGAGACTGAGAAGAAGAGCTTTGAGTCAAGCCTTACAATGTACGGTCTTGATATCGAGACATACCTCAAGCAGTACGGAATGTCTCAAGACGAATTTAATGACCAGATAGAAGAGTACGCAAAGAACATCACACAGCAGCAGCTTCTGGTAGCGGCGATTGCTCAGGCTGAGAATATCAAGGTCGATGACGAATATCTTGAAAAGAGATATGAGGAAGACTCAAAGATCTATGGTTATGACAGCGCAAAGGCTTTCCGTGAAGCAGTTAAAAAGCAGGGAGCAGAAAAGACTTACAGAGATTCACTTCTTGCTGAGAAGGTAGAGGAACTGCTTTTTGATAATGCAAATGTCACAAATCCTGAAATGGTGAGCTGGAAATAAAAAACACACGATATCTTTCGGGTTAAGCCCGTAAAATATATGATTTTAAGGAGAAAACAATGGAAAAACTGGTAGAAGTTCGGGAATTATTCCGCAACACAGAGAAGTATATCGATCAGGTTATTACAGTAGGCGGATGGATCCGTTCAAACCGTGATTCCAAGACTTTTGGATTTGCAGTAATAAGCGATGGTACATTCTTTAACACGCTGCAGATCGTATATCATGACCAGATGGCAAACTTCCAGGAGATCGCAAAGCTCAACATCGGCGCAGCGATCATCGCAAAGGGTAAGCTCGTTGCAACACCGGAAGCAAAGCAGCCTTTCGAGATCCAGGCTGAGGAGATCACTGTAGAGGGACCTTCCACACCTGATTATCCGATCCAGAACAAGCGTCACACAATGGAATACCTTCGTACAGTATCCCATCTGAGACCCAGAACAAACACATTCCAGGCTACATTCAGAGTACGTTCCCTGGTAGCTTATGCTATTCACAGATTCTTCCAGGAGAGAGATTTCGTATACGTTCATACTCCCCTTATCACTGCTTCTGATGCAGAGGGTGCAGGTGAGATGTTCCAGGTAACAACACTTCCGCTTGAGGGAGCACCGAAGACAGATGACGGAAACGTTGATTACTCCAAGGATTTCTTTGGTAAGCACACAAGCCTTACTGTATCAGGTCAGCTGAACGGTGAGACATTTGCACAGGCATTCCGCAATATTTACACATTCGGACCTACTTTCCGTGCAGAGAACTCCAACACAACAAGACATGCAGCAGAGTTCTGGATGATCGAGCCTGAGATCGCATTTGCAGATCTTGAGGATGATATGCAGCTCGCTGAGGACATGCTGAAGTATGTCATCAAGTTTGTAATGGACAACGCTCCGGAAGAGATGCAGTTCTTCAACAAGTTCGTTGATAAGGGACTCATCGAGCGTCTGAACCACGTTCTTAACTCTGATTTCGGACGTGTAACATATACAGAGGCTATCGAGCTTCTTGAGAAGCACAACGACAAGTTTGAGTACAAGGTATCATGGGGATGCGATCTCCAGACTGAGCACGAGAGATACCTTACAGAGCAGATCTTCAAGAGACCTGTATTCGTTACAGACTATCCGAAGGACATCAAGGCATTCTACATGAAGCTCAATCCGGATGGAAAGACTGTAGCAGCTATGGACTGTCTCGTACCGGGTATCGGTGAGATCATTGGCGGTTCTCAGAGAGAGGACAACTACGACAAGCTGAGAGAGAGGATCGAAGAGCTCGGAATGGATGAGAGCCAGTACGGATTCTACATGGATCTCCGTAAGTACGGTTCTACACGTCATGCAGGCTTCGGTCTCGGTTTTGAAAGAGCTGTTATGTACATCACAGGAATGGAGAACATCCGTGACGTACTTCCGTTCCCCAGAACAGTTGGAACCTGCGAACTTTGATCGTAAGAGGGCGGTAAAAATATATTGAAGGGTACTGTGGAGATGAAATACAGAAGAGTATTATGCGTTCTGCTGACCGGACTCCTCTCAGTCGGTCTGACAGTCAATGCTGCGGCAGCGAAATCCACAAGCCAGATAAAAAAGGAGCAGCAGGAGTCCCAGAAAAACCTGGAGAAAGCTGAGAGCAAGGCTTCTGATATCAAGGAAGAGCGCGATGCTGCGCAGGCTGAAGTGGATGAATCCCAGAAAGAGCTTGTAAGTATCCTTGCAAACGTTGATATCGTCGAAGGCGAGATCGAAAGCAAGACAAAAGCTGCGGATGAAGCGAAAGAGCAGTACGACCAGGCTGTTAAAGAAGAGCAGGATCAGTACGAGTCCATGAAAAAACGTATCCGCTATATGTACGAGCATGGAGGAGCGCAGAATCAGTATCTGCAGCTCTTCCTTGAGTCGTCCAGTTTTGCGGATGCCATAAACAGAGCCGGCTATACGGAAGAACTCTACGAGTACGACCAGAAACTTTTGTCCAGCTATCATGAGACAAAGGAGAAGGTTAAGGAAAGCCGGGATAAACTTCAGACTGAACTTGATGAATTGACAGAGATCAAGGATACATACGAGGAGCAGTCGGAGGAACTGAAAAAGACTATAGATTCGCAGAAAGCCACAGTAGAAAACTTCAGTGAGAAACTTGCAAGCGCTCAGGCAGAGGCGAAGAGCTATCGAAATGAGATCGCAAAGCAGAATGAAGAGATAAGAAAGATCGCTGAAGCAGAAGCAAAGGCACTTGCTGAGAAGAAGAAAAAAGAAGCAGAAGCCCTTGCAAAGAAAAAGGCAGAGGCAGAAGCCGCAAAAAAAGCTGCAGAAGCAGCACAGAAGAAAGCGGCGGAGGAAGCTGCAAAAGAGGCTTCAAAGGCAGCGTCCGAATCGCAGAAAGATGACGAAGATTCTGACGAAGCAGGCGCCGATGATGACGATAAAGGGTCAAATGACGGAGGCGGATCAGGCGGAGGAAACTCCGGCGGAGGCAGCTCATCAGGCTCCGCAACAGGAAATGAGATAGCTGCATATGCGCAGAAATTCCTTGGAAATCCGTATGTTGCCGGAGGAACGAGCCTTACTAACGGTACGGACTGTTCGGGTTTCACAATGTCTGTATATGCTCATTTCGGATATAGTATTCCCAGAAACAGTTATGCACAGCAGTCTGTAGGGCGTGGTGTATCCTATTCCGAAGCACAGCCTGGCGATATCGTGTGCTACGCAGGACACGTAGGAATATATATCGGAAATGGAACGATCTGCCATGCTTCGACCCCTGCAACAGGTATCAAGCTCACAACGGCAACATACCGTCAGATCGTCACTATCAGAAGAGTAGTCGGATGATGGAAAGAAGAGGGACAATGACAGAAGGCAAAAAAATGTATGATCTCTGCGGAAGGATGTTTCCTATCTGCAGAAGCATTACAGGAAATGGTGTCAGGGAAACATTTCGTCTCCTTCAGGCAGAAATTCCTGATATTCCAATAGAGCTTCATGAAGTCCCTACGGGAACTCAGGTATTTGACTGGACTGTTCCCAAGGAATGGAATATCCGTGATGCTTATATCGAGACACCGGACGGCAGAAAAATATGCGAGTTTAATAAGAATAACCTGCATATCCTGCATTATTCCGTTCCCGTAGATATGACTGTGAGCTTGTCAGAGCTTAAGGAACATATCACGACGCTTGAGGATCAGCCGGATCTGATACCCTATGCTTCCAGCTATTACAAGGAGCGATGGGGCTTCTGTATGGCTTATAACGAGCTGAAAGACCTGCCGGAAGGCGATTATCACGTATATATCGATTCCACACTGGAACCGGGATCCCTTACTTATGGACAGATCCTGCTCCCGGGTAAATTTGATGAAGAGATACTTTTCAGCAGTTATACCTGCCATCCGTCAATGGCAAATAATGAGTGCTCAGGACCGAGCCTTATAACGGCACTTGCCCGTTACATAAAGGACATGCCGGAGCACCGCTATACATACAGGCTTGTGCTGGCACCGGAGACTATCGGAGCCATCACGTACATAAGCCGTAATCTGGATCACTTAAAGAGCCACGTGAGGGCAGCTTTTAACCTCACCTGTGTTGGTGATGACAGGACCTATTCCATAGTTCATTCACGCTATGGAAACACTCTTGCAGATAAGATACTTACAAATATCCTGAAGTTTCATGACAGCGGATATTGCGATTATCCTTATACGGCAAGAGGCTCCGATGAGAGACAGTATCAGGCGCCGGGAGTTGATGTTCCCATGGTGTGCTTCTGCCGCTCAAAATATCATGTATATCCTGAATATCATACAAGTGCCGATAATATGGACCTTATCTCACCGGAAGGTCTCCAGGGCGCTTTTGATGTGATGAAAAAAGTGATACATGCTTTGGAATACAACCGTTATTATAAAACCCAGACTCTCTGTGAGCCGCAGCTCGGAAAGCGCGGACTGGTTCCCACCATGTCCAGCAAGGAGACCTATAAGGCAACTCTCGCCCTTAAGGATCTCATAGCCTATGCTGACGGTCAGAATGATCTGGTGGACATCAGCAACCTTATCGGTGCGCCGGTGGATGTCCTCATACCTCTCGTAGACCAGCTCATGGAGTGCAGACTGTTCCGTGAAGTTGCTCACGACTGAATAATGACAAAACATAAGCTCCGTAGGATCAAAAACCTTCGGAGCTTTATTTTTGTTCTCAATAATTTTATCTTTCTGTCCGAAATAAGGTTTAGGGTTATCATTCTCACATGTTAAAGAAAAGGGGAATAACAATGGGGAAGTACAATGAAGAGAAAAAGTCTGCAAGGGATGACAGCATCGATCTCGATGCGCCAACATACGAAAGCGGTTATCATATGGTTCCACTGGATGAAATAGCAGGATACAAAGTAAGACCGGGATTTTATGATATGAATGGCGCCACGGCTATCCCGTGCGGCGTAAATTTCACTATCACGTCGAATCAGGCGACAAGTGTTGAACTCCTGCTCTTCCACAGGATGGAAGACGAGCCCTGTGCAGTCTTGAAGTTCCCTGACAATTACAGGATAGGAAATGTATATTCAATGATCGTTTTCGATATAGATATCGATGATTTTGAGTATGCTTACAGGATGGACGGTCCTTTTGACCCTGAAAGAGGACTGAGATTTGATAAAGACAAGATCCTTCTCGACCCCTATGCAAAGGCTGTAACAGGGCAGCATGAGTGGGGAAAAGCAGGAAACAATATATATAAAGCCCGGGTTGTAAAGAATAACTTTGACTGGGGCAAGTCCGGACAGCTCCTGACACCCATGGAAGACCTCATCATTTATGAGATGCATGTAAGAGGCTTCACAAAGGACATGTCAGCCGGCGTTAAAGAGGGCAGTAACGGCACATTCGAGGGTGTGAGAGAAAAGATCCCGTATCTTAAGGATCTGGGTATCACAGCTGTTGAGTTTATGCCTATTTTTGAGTTTGACGAACTTTTAGGTCAGCGTGACTTCTACGGACGCGAACTCATGGATTACTGGGGATATAACACAGTCTGCTTCTTTGCGCCCAATACTTCCTATGCTTCTCACGAAGAGCACAATAGAGAGGGTACACAGTTAAAGATGCTCATAAAAGAGCTTCATGATAACGGCATTGAAGTATTCCTTGACGTTGTATTTAACCATACAGCAGAAGGAAACGAGGATGGACCGTACATCAGCTTTAAGGGCATCGACAACAATATCTACTACATGCTGACTCCTGACGGCTATTACTACAATTTCTCAGGATGCGGAAATACCCTTAACTGTAACCATCCTATCGTGCAGAAAATGATCCGTGACTGCCTAAGACACTGGGTAATAAACTACCATATCGACGGTTTCCGATTCGATCTTGCGACAATACTCGGACGAAATGAGGACGGTTCACCTATGTCTGAACCGCCGTTACTGCAGAGCCTTGCATTTGACGCGATCCTCGGAAAGGTTAAGCTCATAGCAGAGGCATGGGATGCAGGCGGATTGTATCAGGTAGGATCATTCCCGTCATGGAACAGGTGGGCTGAGTGGAATGGCAGATACCGTGACGATATGCGGTCATTCCTGAAGGGTGATTCAGGAAAGATCGGCGCGGCTGTGCAGAGAATAGAGGGTTCGCCGGATCTTTATAAAAATGACGGTCGAGGCTATAACGCCAGTGTAAACTTCCTCGTATGTCACGATGGATTTACTCTGCATGACCTTTATACCTACAATGAAAAACATAACGAAGAAAATAACTGGGATAATACAGACGGAACAAACGACAATCTGTCATGGAACTGTGGATTTGAGGGTGAGACCACGGACATTAATATCCGTAATCTTCGTCACAGGATGATGAAAAATGCTTTTGCGGTCCTCATGATGAGCCGGGGAACGCCTATGTTCTACATGGGTGATGAATTTGGAAATTCTCAGGGCGGAAACAATAATGCATACTGCCAGGATAATAACATTTCATGGCTGAACTGGGGGGATCTGAAGAGCAGGAGCCGAAAGACTCTTCATGATTTCGTAAAGTATATGATCCATTTCCGTAAAAAGCATGTTGCAGTGCGCAAGTGCTGTCCGCCGAGCCTTGCGGGATTCCCGGAATTCTCCGAGCATGGAGTAGAGCCGTGGAAGGCTGATTACAGTAATGACGCCCATTACATCGGCATAATGTTTGCCGGACGTAAAATGGGCGGAAGAGGTGAAGGCAGAGGCGATGATATCGTTTATGTAGCCATCAATACATGGTGGAACGATGTAACGATAAGGCTTCCGGAGCTTCCTCAGAATCAGGGATTACAGTGGTTCTGCGCAGTCGATACTTTTGAAGAGGAATCGGTTATAAAGGGCAGAGGCGCTGTTTACGGAGGTGTTCTGGTGCATCAGAGATCGGTAAAGATCTTTTTTGCGGCAACTCCCGGGATAAGAAGATGATCATTTTTTTGAGCGGAGTGTTTTCTTTCCCGAAGGACATACATCCTTTAGAAAGCACTCTTCGCACTTAGGATTTCTGGAAGTGCAGATAGTACGTCCAAGAGTGATAAGCTGCAGGTTGATCGCTGACCAGTGATCTTCCGGCAGCTTTTTCATGAGATCAAATTCTATCTTAACGGGCTCGGTCTCCTTAGTGAGGCCGAGCTTGTTGCTTATGCGCTTTACATGAGTGTCTACAACGATGGATGGTATGTTGAAAATATGGGTCCTCACCACATTTGCGGTCTTTCGTCCTACACCTGAGAGACTGGTGAGATCCTCGATGGATGAAGGAACCGTGTCATTATAAAATTCATGCAGTCGCTTGCAGCACTCGATTATATGTACGGCCTTTGCGTGATAAAAACCGCAGGTACGGATATCATCTTCAAGTTCTGAAAGGTCCGCTTCCGCAAAAGAGACCACATCCTTATATTTCTTAAAAAGATCCCGTGTCACGATATTTACGCGCGCGTCTGTGCACTGAGCAGACAGTATGGTAGCGATAAGAAGCTCGTGAGGCTGGGTATAGTCTAAAGTCGGCTCCGTGAAAAGTCCGTATTCCCGGTCAAGGAGTTCCAGTACTTCTTTTACATGCTTTGTCATTTAATACCTGTTCCTTAAAAATATACGAGAGAAAGAGACATAATGTTCTGGAGAGCTTTCTGTATGCGTTTTCCGTTTGGCCCCTTGATGGATTTGGCGCGTTCGATAAGGTCGCCCAGTGCATCACGATCCCGGACATTTTCCATATAAAGCATGCCGAGACCATGCCACACATCATAGGAGTCAGACCCTGTATCGATGGCAAAAAGGAGAAATGCCTCCGCCTCATCTGTCATGCCGTTTCTGATACAGGAATCAGAGAGGTTTATGAGTACTCTGCACAGTGTCAGATATCTTTCGTCTGCGCTTACCAGTTCATTGTATTTTTCGTCACCGTAAGCGTCACGGATCTCAGCATTTGTAAGCCCGTGCAGGTTGATAACAGGGGTTTTGGCGAGTCTACGCAGGGTATCGAGCTGATCCTGAAGTTTTTTATCATCACATGGAATATCTTTGAGCAATTCCTCGGGAAAGCTGATAAAATGTAGTTCGGACAGCGGTGCCGGCGGAGCCGTGCGTGAAGCCTTTACGGTCTCCAGAAAATCAGCGTTTATGGATTCGTCGCGTTTGTTGCTCCGTCTGATGGCGATGCTTAGTATAAAACAGAAGAGCAGTACGCTTGTCAAAGGAATTAAATTCATCTATAATTACAATTTACAGGTCAAAATGCCTGTATCCATGCCGCTTTCCATGTGTTTAGGAAAGCATGAACGGTTGCTTTTTAGAAAGAAGGAGGCACGATCTTGAATTTCTTTCGTTTTTTTAATGGAAAGAATCGCCGTACGATCGCTACGTGTATCGTAATTGTCCTGATAATCGCCATGGTCCTGATGTTTATACCGGGACACTGAGGATCAGAGACATTTTAATTATATCATCATCTATTTAACTGTGGTGGGGCGCACAGGAAAAAAGGCTCCGGAGAGAGGATTATTATGAAAAAATTAATGATGATTCTGGTAGCTGTTCTTGCTGCTGTCGGTGTCTTTTTTGCGCTTCCGGCATTCGGCGCAGAGGGAAAAGGCGCTAATGCAGTGATCCACGAGGGTGTTTATGCGGGTGACATAAACCTGTCCGGTATGACTGCGGCTCAGGCGGAAAAGGCTATCGAGTCCTATGTTGATGAGATGAAATGCGCACAGCTCACACTGAACTGCGTAAGCGGAAATTCTGTGACTATTTCCGGAAACAGTCTCGGAATCAGCTGGGATAATCAGGATATAGTAAAAGAGGCAGTGGCTCTCGGAAAGAGCGGAAGCCTTATAAAGAGATTTAAGGAGCTGTCTGACCTTAAGAAGCAGAATAAGGTTTATGACGTAGCAATCTCCGTTGACGACGCAGCGGTTAAGAGCATCTTAACTGAGGACTGCGCTAAATATGACGTAGAAGCTGTTGATGCTACACTTGAGCCAAATAATTCAGGAAGTTTCATTATCCATGAAGGAAGAGATGGACAGGAGCTCAATGTCGAGGCATCTGCAAAGGCGATAACAGATTATCTGAAGAACAGCTTTGACGGAAGCGATGCAACGATCGACCTTGTGGTAGATACTAAAAAGCCAAAGGGAGACAGCGAGACTCTTTCAAAAATAACTGATGTTCTCGGAACATTTACAACAAAGTACGCGACTTCAGGCGCTGACAGAAGCGCAAATATCGCTACAGGCTGCAAGCATGTGAACGGAACACTGCTTTATCCCGGTGAGCAGTTCTCTGTATATGAAGCGGTAAGCCCCTTCACAGAGGAAAACGGCTACCACCTTGCAGGTTCATACCTTAACGGTATCGTCGTAGAATCTCTCGGCGGCGGTATCTGCCAGGTTTCATCTACACTTTATCAGGCAGTTCTCCGTGCGGAGCTTCAGGTAGACCAGCGTTCAAACCACTCAATGGTAGTTGACTACGTGCCTCACTCAGGTGACGCAGCTATCGCAGGTACTGCAAAGGACTTTAAGTTCACTAATAATACAGATAACCCTATCTATATCGCAGGTTCAACAGGCGGAAAGACTATCACATTTACTATCTACGGTGTTGAGACAAGACCTGCGGGACGTACTATCGAATTTGAGAGCACAGATCTTTCCACAACAGAGCCTGTTGGTGACAAGATCATTGCAGATGCAGGCTCTCCGGCAGGTTATGTTCATACACAGTCTGCTCACATCGGATATGTTTCCGAGTACTGGAAGATCGTAAAGGAAAACGGAGTTGAGGTTTCAAGAGAGAAGGTCAACTCAAGCACATATCAGGCTGTACCGAGAACAATAACCATCGGTACTGCTACAGGAAATGCTGTTACAAAGGCAGCCCTTGAGGGTGCTGTTGCAAGCGGAAACGGAGACTATGCAAAGTCTGTTGCAGCATCCGTTGCCCTCGATGGAGGTGCAGCCGCACTTGCAGAGCAGCAGGCTCAGGCAGCCCTCGCTGCAGCAGGTATCTCACCTGAGGATGCGGCAGCACAGGCAGCGGCGGCTCAGGCGGCAGCAGAAGCTGCAGCTGCACAGCAGAATGAAGGACATTCGGAAGGCGAGTAAGAGGACCGTTATGAAGATCGGAAAAATAAGCGAAAGCATACTGAAGCGCTCTGTTCTGAAACAGATCAAAGGAGATCGCCCTGAGGTACGTCAGGGCTCTTCAGTAGGGGCAGACTGCGCAGTTACAGAGCTTTTGGACGGAGAGAATGTAGTTCTGTCCACCGATCCGGTTATGGGAACAATATCAGAAGTGGGGCGTCGTGCCGTTCACAGGACTGTGAATAACGTCGCCTCTGCGGGAGCAGAGCCTTTTGGGGTTCTGCTTTCTGTTTTATTACCGGAAAATGTGGAAGAGGCGGAACTGCGTGAAATGATGCAGTCCATAGAAACTGATTGTGAGGCTCTCAATGTACAGATAATGGGCGGTCATACACAGGTGACACGAGCTGTAAATGAGCCTGTGATCACTGCGACAGGTGTGGGACGCGTAAAAAACGGAGCTTTATTTTCAGCAAAAAGAATAAAGCCCGGCGCAGATATCGTAGTCACGAAATGGGTAGGCCTTGAAGGCACATATATACTGGCGAACAGGAAGAGCGAAGAACTCAAGACCTATTTTGCAGTACCGTTTATAAGAAATGCGCAAAAATTTGCCGATTACTTTTCTGTGGTGCCGGAGGCAAAGATCGCAGCAGCGAATGGGGCGCAGGCGATGCATGACATTTCGGAAGGCGGTGTGTTCGGCGCTCTCTGGGAGATCGCGGAAGCCGGCGGTGTAGGACTTGATATTGACCTAAAGGCTATACCGATAAAGCAGGAAACAGTTGAAATCTGCAACTTTTTTGACATAAATCCTTATCAGCTCCAGTCAGCCGGATCACTAATCATCATCGCAGAAAACGGCTATGATATGGTTCGTGAGCTGAAGGACGCGGGAATACCTGCGGAAGTCATAGGAAAGACTACAGACGGAAATGACCGTACGGTGAGGAACGGTGATGAAAAGCGGTTCCTTACCAGACCTGAACCGGATGAGATATACAGAGTATTAGGATGATCTGAAATAAATAACAGCTGTACGTATAGCAGTCTATGGAGGAAAGTATGGAAAAAACAGAAACCAGAAAAAAGATCCTTAAGGCGATCGAGCACGAAGCGCGTGTGAATCTCGGAGAATTGGCGATACGTCTCGGAATGACCGAGACAGACCTTGCAAATGAAATGTCTGAGATGGAAAAAGAGGGAATCATCTGCGGATACCTGACTCTCGTAGACTGGGATAAGACTGATTCACAGACAGTAACAGCTCTTATCGAAGTACGCTGCACACCTCAGAGAGGTCAGGGATTTGATACCATTGCAGAGCGTATCTATAAATATCCTGAGGTAAACTCCGTATACCTTATCTCAGGCGGTTTCGACCTTATGGTTACTCTCGAAGGAAAGACCCTTAAGGAGATCGCTACATTTGTTACAGATAAGCTCTCAACACAGGAGTCTATCCTTAGCTGTGCCACACACTTTATCCTCAGGAGATACAAGGACCACGGCACTATCCTCACAAAAAAATACGAAGATGAAAGGCAGTTGATCACACCATGAGAGACCCGATAGCAACACGAGTAACTGAAATGCAGCCCTCCGGGATCCGTAAGTTCTTTGATATCGTTAGCGAAATGAAGGATGCAATCTCTCTCGGTGTGGGCGAGCCTGACTTTGATACACCCTGGCACATCCGTGATGAGGGTATATATTCACTGGAAAAAGGAAGGACATTCTATACATCCAATGCGGGCTTAAAGGATCTCCGTACAGAGATCTCAAAGTATCTGGAGAGGACCATCAAAACTACATATGATCCCATGAAGGAAGTGCTGGTAACAGTCGGCGGTTCAGAGGCTATCGACCTCGCATGCCGCGCGATGCTGAATCCGGGAGAGGAAGTCATCGTTCCTGAGCCCAGCTACGTGTCCTACGTTCCCTGCATAAATATGGCAGGAGGAAAGCCTGTTATCCTGAACCTCAAGGCTGAGGACGAGTTCCGCTTAAAGCCTGACGATCTGGAAGCTGCCATCACTCCCAACACAAAGATCCTTATCATGCCGTTCCCGAACAATCCGACGGGAGCTATCATGGAAAAGGAAGATCTGGAAAAGATCGCAGAGGTTGTGATAAAGCATGATATCTTTGTAGTAAGTGATGAAATCTATTCAGAGCTGTCCTATAAAGAAGATCATGTGAGCATCGCTTCACTTCCGGGAATGAGAGAGAGAACTGTTGTCATAAACGGTTTTTCAAAGGCATTTGCCATGACAGGATGGAGACTCGGATACGCATGTGCTCCGGAAAATATCTGTACTCAGATGACAAAGCTCCATCAGTACTGCATCATGTGCGCTCCTACAACAAGCCAGTATGCTGCGATCGAGGCATTAAAGCACGGAGACCAGGATGTTGTGGAAATGAGAGAAGCGTATAATCAGCGCCGTCGTTTCCTCATGCATGAATTTAGAAAGATGGGTCTGCCATGCTTTGAACCCTACGGAGCATTTTATGTATTCCCTGATATTTCCGAATTTGGCATGAGCAGTGACGAATTTTGTACCACGCTCTTAAAAGAAAAGAAGGTCGCAGTAGTGCCGGGAACTGCATTCGGTTCCTGCGGAGAAGGATTTGTGCGTATATCATACGCTTATTCGATAGAAAATCTGAAGGTCGCACTCGAACGCATAAATGAGTTCCTTGTGGACCTTAGAAGCAGAAAATAAAAACAAGAAAAGAGGAAGAGATCATGAAAATGCGAAGGACGCTATATTTGAAATTTCTGGCAGCATACCTGCTGTTTGGGCTCCTTAGTGTGATCATGGTCTCTACTTTTACGTCAAATATGATCCTCCGCCGTCTGACCCGTGATGAAGCGAGCTCTCTTTACCGTGAGGCACAGCTCATTGCGTCAAATTACGCGGTGCAGATCTATGATAATAATGACGAAGCTAAAAGAGCCGCAGTTTATCAGTTAAAAGCAATAGATACCTACATTTCTGCGCCGGTATGGATCATAAATAACAGCGGAAAAGTCCTGTTTAATTCACGGGAAGAAGTCGATCCCGAAAATGCGCCGCTTTATGAGGACTTTGATCCGACGGCATCCGGAAGTTATTACATAACAGGTGACTTTTTCGGTGCATTCCACGAGGAGACACTTAGCGTATTTTCTCCCATAACATCGAATTTCAAGGTGATAGGATATGTGGTGATCCATGCGTCCATGAGAAACATCCATGACGCAAGGGCTGAGATCCTGAACATTTCATATATCACCATGGGAATGATATTGCTGCTGTCCCTCATAATCCTTGCGGTATTCACATTTGTCGTATATTACCCGCTTAACCGCATCACAAAGGCTGCGGAAGAGTACGCAAAGGGAAATCTCACCTATGATGCCCAGACAGGCGACAGGCACGACGAGATGGGATATCTCGCAGGAACACTGAACTATATGGCGACTGAGATCGCCCGTTCTGAGGACAATCAGAAAAAGTTCATCGCCAATGTGTCCCACGATTTCCGCTCACCTCTTACATCCATAAGGGGATATCTGGTGGCAATGATCGACGGAACTATTCCTGAGGAACTGCATGAAAAGTACTTAAAGATAGTCGTGAACGAGACGGAGAGACTTACAAAGCTCACTAACGGTCTCCTGGAGCTTAATGCTTTTAACAGCAGAGGCGGACTCGTGCTCGAGATCACGGATTTTGACGTAAATAACGTGATAAAGCGCACAGCAGAGACCTTCGGCGGAACCTGTACAGAAAAAAAGATCAGCATTGAGCTGATCCTTACAGGCAAGACACTTTATGTACGTGCCGACATGAGCAAGATCCAGCAGGTACTCTATAACCTTCTGGATAACGCCATTAAATTTTCTCACAATAACTCCATCATCAAGATCGAGACCACGGAAAAGAATGAAAAGATATTCGTATCCGTGAAGGATCAGGGTATCGGAATCCCGAAGGACTCCGTTGACCGTGTATTTGACCGTTTTTATAAGACCGATCTTTCCCGCGGTAAAGACAAGAAAGGAACCGGTCTTGGATTGTCCATTGTGAAAGAAATTGTACAGGCACACAATGAAAATATAAATGTGATCTCCACAGAGGGAGTCGGCACAGAATTTATCTTTACTCTGTCAAAGAGTAAGAAAAGAGATGACTGAGGCTTGTTTCAGGAGCCTCATGAGGTCTCAAACTTGTATCCGATACCCCATACGGTTGAGATCCGCCATGTCTTGTGATCCTTTAACTTTTCACGGAGACGCTTGATGTGTACGTCAACGGTACGGGTGTCTCCGATATATTCATAACCCCAGATGTGGTCGAGGAGCTGTTCTCTCGTGAAAACCTGATTCGGTGAAGAAGCCAGGAAATACAGGAGCTCGAGTTCCTTTGGAGGCATATCCAGAGGCTTTCCGCAGTAGACCACGGAATAATTCGTAAGATTGATATCAAGGTCATCATATCTTACACTCTTCACATCATTTTTCGGCTCTTCCTTCGGTACCTGCTGGCATCGGCGGAGTACAGCCTTGGCGCGGGCGATGAGCTCCTTGGAATCAAAAGGCTTTTCCATGTAGTCATCAGCACCGAGCTCAAGTCCCAGAACCTTATCGAAGACTTCACCCTTTGCAGAAAGCATGATAACAGGTGTCTGCGCTTTGGAACGGATCTCACGGCAGACCTGATAACCGTCCATGCCGGGGAGCATGAGATCTAAGAGGATCAGATCCGGATGGTAGGAATCATACTCTCTTAAGGCACTTTCGCCGTCATTCACGATCTTTGTATCAAAACATTCTTTTGTAAAGTAGAGCGAGATCAGCTCTGCGATATTGTTGTCGTCATCGACGATCAGAACTTTCTGTTTTTCTACCAAGGGTAAATCCTCCGTTTCGCGTGTCTTTCGTCAGTCTTTGAATGTAACGATCGTGACACCGGAATCGCCTTCACCGTATGCCCCGAGTCGATAGTTTTTCACATATTTGCAGTTTTTGAGGTAAGAATGAACCACATCCCTGAGGATTCCGCTTCCCTTACCGTGTACTACGCGCACGGTGGAAAGATGGGAAACATAGGCATCGTCAAGGTAGGAAGCAAGAGCTTCCCTTGCATCGTCGCCGTTCATACCGATGAGCTTCAGCTCAGGATGAATGGTCGCAGCCTTTGACAGACCCTTACCGATACTGCTGATTCCGTAACCCTTGCGTCCTGCATTATCGTCCGCAAGATCGGAAAGGTTTACTTTATACTTTATAATACCACACTGAACAGACAAATTGCCCTTAGAATCGGGAAGGGTCTGAACATTACCCTTGAGGTTCAGGGAAATGATACGTACATTCATGCCGATCTTTATCTTCTTGCGGTCAAGATTGCCGTGAGGACGGTCCTTTTCAGGGATGGCACTTAATGACGGAGAAGGAAGTCCTGATGAAGACTTAGTCTTATTTAAGGACTCACGAAGCTTTGTACGATCCTTCTCTGCGGCACGGATAGCATCCGTATCAGCATATTTCTGCATGTGGCGGATGGTAGCGTCGGCGGTCTCCTTGGCATCTGCAAGGAGCTTTCTTGCCTCTTCCTTTGCGGAGGCGAGGATCTTATTTTTGGACTCTTCCAGCTTCTGCTTGCCGGAATCAAGCTCCTTCTGCATACGCTCGATCTGAGCCTGTGTATCAGCAATCTCTTTCTGCTTCTTCTCGAGAGTTATGCGGTTTTTCTCAAGGCTTGCAAGGAGATTCTCGAACTTCTCATCTTCCTCACTCACGCGTTTTTTAGCATCCTCGATGATCTTGTCCGAGAGACCGAGGCGGGAACTGATGGCAAAAGCGTTACTCTTACCCGGAACGCCCACAAGGATACGGTATGTGGGGCTCAGGGTCTCGACGTCAAACTCACAGCAGGCATTTTCTACCCATGAAGTTGTCAGGGCATATTCCTTAAGCTCTGCATAGTGAGTGGTAGCCATGGTGCGGATGGAACGCTGGTGCAGATGGTCAAGGATAGCCATTGCAAGAGCGGCACCCTCGGTAGGATCTGTTCCCGCACCAAGCTCATCGAAGAGGCAGAGTGATGTAATATTCGCGTCCTTAAGGATGGATACGATGGTCTTCATGTGGGATGAGAAGGTGGAGAGACTCTGCTCAATACTCTGCTCGTCACCGATATCTGCGAATACTTCCTTAAAAACAGAGAGCTCGGAACGGTCTGCGGCAGGAATATGAAGTCCTGACATACCCATGATCTCAAGAAGTCCCACAGTCTTAAGGGATACAGTCTTACCACCGGTGTTGGGACCTGTAACGATAAGCAGGTCAAATTCGTCACCCAGATGGATGTCGATCGGAACCACCTTCTTTTTATCGATAAGAGGGTGGCGTGCGCTCCTGAGCTTAATGATCTCATTTGAGTTAAATATCGGGCGGGTCGCATTGTGATCAAGCGCCAGCTCTGCGCGGGCAAAGATAAAATCAAGCTCCACAAGGATACGGTAGTCTGCACGGATGACTTCCTCGTGTGAACCTACACGGAAACTGAGCTCTTTCAGGATTTCCTGTATCTCGGCTTTTTCCTGAAGCTCAAGCTCGCGGATAGCGTTATTTAGATTAACGACAGACTGAGGCTCTATGAAAAGAGTGGAGCCTGTTGAAGACTGGTCGTGAACCATACCCGGTACCTGCGACTTGTACTCGGCACGGACAGGAACGCAGTAACGGTTGTCACGCATGGTGATGATGCTGTCCATGAGGTAGCTTTTAAGAGCACCGTTAACAAGACCCTGGAGAGTGGAATGAACCTTTTCCTGAGCGGATATCATGCTCTTACGGATATGGCGGAGCTCCGGGCTCGCGTCATCTGCGATGGTATCAGCATCGATGATGCAACGGCGGATCTCGCGGGAGATACCGCTGTCAGGCTCCAGACAGGTAAAGCGGTCAGTGAGGGAATCTGCGTAGCTTTCGCCGTTTTCACCGCCCTTTTCGCCGTAGGACTTTACACGGGCAGCGGTCTCAAGGAGAGATGCGATGTGCAGGAGCTCATGAGTGCTGAGGACTCCGCCTGCGGAAGCCGTGTGGAGCTGCATATTTATATCGTGGATACCGGAAAATGATACGGAACCGTTCGCAAAAATGCGTGAAAGTGCGTCAGCAGTTTCAGACTGAGCGTGTTCGATATCGGATTTATTGTCCATGGGAACGAGATTAAGGCAGAGGTCCTTTGCCTTGGAAGATGATGCGTGAGACGCAAGCTGTTCCCTGATTCGGTCAAATTCAAGTTTATGAAGTACTTTCTCGTTCATAAATAGCCTTTCAAATGATTGTATATATTGAAAATTGCGAAGTTAATTATACACTCCCCGAGGTTAGCTTTACAACTGATGATATGGACAGAAATACGCTGTAAATGGTAAAATAGGGGCGATATTTAACTTGGTCCGGACCCGGTTCCGGCTGAGTCTTGACGAGTTGGCACCTTTCAAATAAGTATAGAATTAGTATCTGTCATCAGCAGGTACAGAAAAGCGAAATCATATCATGGATGAACAGAATCCCTCAGAATTTCAGTTCATAAAAGAAAAGATCAAGGATAAACCTATAGACAGAAAGAAGCTTTTGGAAAGAGTGGCGATCGGGTGTATTGCGGCGGCATTTTTCGGTGCGGTGGCAGCATTATCGTTTGCGCTTGTATTAAATGCGCTCACGCCGACTCTTCGGACAACAGCTGTAAGTATCCCGCCTGATGAAGAAAAGACCGGAGAAGCCGAGAAGCCTACGGAGTCAGGAGAAGCTGCTATTTCAGAAGATTCGATCAGTGCAAACGAGGATGAGACAAAGGTTGTGGTGAAGAGAATAACGGAACGAGTATCCCTCACAACCGATGATTATCAGGATCTCTATCGTTCAATGTTTGCAAAGGCACAGGTTATCGATCAGTCCATAGTAACGGTAACAGGTGTGAAGTCTGATCAGGACTGGTTTGATAATACTTTTGAGGATACAAACCAGGCTTCGGGTCTCATCGTTGCAAATAACGGAAGAGAGCTTCTTATCCTTGCAGTAAATGTAGAGGCAAAAAATGCTGATAAGCTCAGCGTTACATTTCATGACGGAAGCACGGCGGAAGCGACTGTTAAGGAAACAGACAGCAATACTGGTCTTGAGATAATCGGTGTAAACATGGGTCAGATAAGTAAGGACACCATGGAACGCATAAGAGAAGCAGATCTCGGAAACTCTGCGTCATCAGCAATAGCCGGAAAGCCTGTGATCGCAGTGGGAACTCCTTATGGGACCAGCGGAAGCGTAGCATACGGACTTGTCACTACAAACGAAAAGAATGTCGCGCTCTCCGACAGAAACGTTCATCTCCTTTGCACAGATATTTACGGAAGTACTCTTGCGACAGGAGTCATAGCGGATTATGATGGAGAGGTTTTAGGTATCATCAATCAGAAGATGGCAGCGGATGACATGGAAAATCTGCTGACAGCATACTCGATCTCTGACCTGAAAGAGCTGATAGAAAAGCTTTCAAACAGCAAGCAGCCGGCGCGCCTCGGAGTAAAGGGCACGGATGTTACAGAAGAGATCAACGAGGAAAATGGTATTCCCATCGGCGCTTACGTAAAGAGCATTGATATGGATTCTCCCGCAATGAATGCAGGAATCCAGAGCGGCGATGTGATAATAAAGATCGGAACACAGGGCATTGAAACCTTTAACGATCTCACAAACACACTGATGAAACTCCAGCCGGAGGATGAAACGGTAGTCACCGTACAGCGGTATTCCCATGGAGGATACGCAGAAATGACTTTTGAAGTAACACTGGATCAGGTAGACTGATCCGGAATTAGGAAGGATCTAAGTAAGAAATGAAGTACATCAACGAACTGAATGAGGGCGATAGGCTTTCAGATGTTTATCTCTGTAAGTTCAGACAGCAGGCAGTAACTCGCAACGGTAAGCCATACATCAATGTCATCCTGCAGGACCGCACAGGTACACTCGATGCAAAGATATGGGAGCCCAATTCAGTTGGAATCGCTGATTTCGATACACTTGATTATATTTATGTATTCGGCGAAGTTTCCCGTTACCAGGGAGCTCTGCAGGCATCGCTCAAGAACGTAAAGGTGGTGCAGGAAGGTGAGTATATCCCGTCCGATTACCTTCCTGTCAGCAAGTATGACATCAAGGAAATGTATAAAGAGCTGATGGCTGTCATCGCCACAGTTAAGAATACTTATCTCAACACTCTTCTCACAAAGCTTTTTGTGGAAGACAAGGCATTTGCAAAGAGATTCAGTGAAAACTCAGCCG
This sequence comes from Lachnospiraceae bacterium, assembly GCA_900168235.1. GTDB lineage: Bacteria > Bacillota > Clostridia > Lachnospirales > Lachnospiraceae > NK4A144. The sequence goes on from FUZG01000002.1 coordinate 38,474, forward strand.
CAAAGTCCATCCATCACGGATTTGTGGGAGGACTCCTGCAGCACACACTGGCTGTCACACGTCTCTGCAAATTTTATGCAAAGGCATATCCGATGCTCAACCACGACCTGCTGGTTTCCGCAGCACTCCTTCATGACATCGGAAAGGTAAGAGAAATAAGCGCGTTCCCGCAGAATGACTATACTGATGCGGGTCAGCTCTTAGGTCATATCATGATCGGTTCCGAGATGATCGGAGAGATCGCAAGAACCATCCCGGATTTTCCGGAGAAGCTTTTAAGAGAGCTTCAGCACTGCATCCTTGCACACCACGGTGAGCTCGAGTACGGATCACCGAAAAAGCCGGCACTTATGGAAGCCATGGCACTTAATCTGGCTGATAACACAGATGCCAGAATGGAGACCATGACAGAGCTTCTGGAGAACCAGACATCAGAAAGTGCTGATGAGTGGCTTGGATATAACCGGATATTTGAATCCAACATCCGTCGCGCCGGCGATTGGCAGTAAACGGAGGAGATGTTATCATGACTTTTCAGAAAAATCAGAAAATTCAGTTGGAGATAACAGATCTTGGTAATGAAGGGGAAGGCATCGGTAAGATCGATGGCTTTCCTTTCTTTGTTAAGGATACTGTTGTTGGAGACCATGTGACCGCAACTGTCATGAAGGTCAGGAAAAACTTTGGCTTCGCACGTCTTGTCTCCGTTGAGAATGCATCAGAGGATCGTGAAGATGCGCTCTGTCCCGTGGCTCGTCCCTGCGGAGGATGCCAGCTCCAGCACATGTCCTACGAGGCTGAGCTTAGATTTAAGCAAAAAAAGGTACATGACTGTCTTCTCCGTATAGGCGGTATCCCTGAGAAAATACTGTCTGAAGCGGAAGAACCTATCGTGGGAATGGAGAAGCCCTGGAGATACAGGAACAAAGCACAGTATCCTATCGGCGTAAATGCAGAGGGCAGGACTGTTGCAGGATTTTATGCAGGACGGACTCACTCTATTATCGAGAGCGATAACTGCGCCCTTACACCGCCGGAATTTCAGAAAATACTCCGGGCGGTACTGGGCTTTATTGAGGAACACCACATCCGTCCTTACGATGAAAAAACAGGAAAGGGCCTGGTGCGCCACGTCCTTATCCGAAAGGGCTTTGCAACAGGCGAGATCATGCTCTGCCTTGTCTGCACTTCTGCTAAATTCCCTCACAGAGATGAATTTGTGCAGGAAATGAAAAATATCCCGGGAATGACATCTATCTGCATAAATATCAATGCGGAGAAGACAAATGTGATACTCGGAAAAGAGATAGAGGTTCTTTACGGTCAGGGATATATCACGGATATCCTTGGAGGACTTAAGTTCCAGATCGGACCGCTCTCTTTCTATCAGGTGAATCCTGTGCAGGCGGAGAGACTGTATATGAAAGCCATGGAGTATGCAGGACTCACTGAGGATGGAGCTATCCTTGAGGGCGGACGGCAGATACGCGATGTGTGGGATATCTGCTGCGGTATCGGAACTATCACGCTTTTTGCGGCAGATACCATAAGAAAATTACAGGAGAAACTTCCTGATGATCAAAAAAATGCACTTTCAGAAGTAAAGATACACGGATTGGAGATAGTGCCTGAGGCTATCGAAGACGCGAAGATAAATGCCAAGCTTAATGACATTTCAAATGCGGAGTTCGCGGCAGCGGCGGCAGAAGATTACATGCCCGAGTACCTGAAAGCGAACCCGGATGCGAGAGCGGATGTTATCATAGTTGACCCGCCGAGAAAGGGTCTTGATCCGGAAGTTCTGAGGGCCGCAGTCGAGATGCAGCCGTCACGCTTCGTATACGTGTCATGTGACCCCGCAACGCTTGCGAGAGATCTGAAGATCATGCTGGCAGCGGGCTATAAGCTTCGGAAATTCCGGGCATACGATCAGTTCAGCCGAACAAGCCATACAGAAGCAGTTGCACTTTTAACAAAATAAACCATTTAAGATGGGGGGCCGTATAAGTTGTGGCACCCCATTGATATTACTATGAATTATCAGCTATTCTCGATCAGTTTTTCTAATACATGTTTAACTCTGACTATGGTCTCCTGAATATGGACAGTTGACGATGACATTTCCTCAGTGGATGCAGCCAGATTCTGAGTCATATTATTAATCTCATCGATCTCAGCTGCAAGCTTCTCTGACTCACCCATTATATCTAACACAGCCTTATCAATATTAGTCTGATTTGACGTACTGTTGTTGGCAGTCTCTCTGGAATTTGATGCGAGAGAACTGATTTCCGATGCCACAACAGCAAAGCCTCTTCCGGCTTCTCCTGCTCTTGCCGCTTCAATAGATGCATTAAGGGACAGAAGATTTGTGCTGTTTGCGATCTCAACGACTTTTCTGCTGTCTTCTCCTAACTGATCTATCATGGCTCTGATATTTTCCATTGAATCATTGAGATGCTCGGTGAAACGTGCAACACCGGTTATCTTTCCGGCAATATTGAGGGAGTCATTGGCGTTGGAATCATTTCCTGAAACCAATTCTGCGATCGCCATGTTTATTTCTTCAAACTTTGAATTTATATCAGAAATTGCCTCAACAAGTCTGTTATGCACCTCGGCTTCCTCGGCACGCTGCTGTTCGATCTCGTCTGCAAGGAGCTCGGCTTTTTTAACTTCCTGCTGGACCAGATCCTTCTGGTAATGGATACAGTTCTCCTTTACATTGAAACCGTTAAAGATCGCCGTTGACATATCACGGCAGGTATCGTATCCACAGCAGGTACAATCGATCGCCTTGGACGCCTTTGTAAGTTTCCCCATGGATCTGAAGATCTCGTCCCTTTGAGCTTCGCTTGGCTCCTTGTAGCTTACAGCCTTTGATCTGTCAGTATATTTCCGGAGATAATCCTCCAGATTCAGTTTTTTAAACTGCTTATTAAGATTAGCAAGGCGCTTTGCCGGGGTATCAGGCCGTGACCAGGCATCGCCTCTTTTATTCTTCTTAGACTTTTCTTTTATCCGGATCAGATTGTAAAGCGCATCGTCTGTTTCGCTCATTTTTGAATCTACAGCAGTTCCGCAGATGCATCCATTTTCACAATTCAAAGCATCGATAAATACGAAGGGAGTCTGGCTGTCCTTTATCCGCTTCTTATTTTTCTGAAGCCACTCATACATCCGCTTCTCGCCCTCGATCTGGCGAACTGCTACATCGTCTCCGAGAAACCAGTAAACATTTTCCTTAAGACCGCCGGGAGTCGGATAAATAGAACCAAGACCATATTCAATTTCGTCGGAAGCGTCCGGGCCTGAAATTTTATTGGTCTTAACATATTCCATAAGGTGTTCAAAGGTCACATTATACTGAACGAGTCCTGCATTGTTAGGATCGTCAATTTCAAGCTTTTTGGCTATGCATGGCGAGATAAAGGCAAGCTTATCTTTTAACCCCAGAACCTTTCTGCAATAAATAGCACCGCACATGAGGGGCGACTGTACAGGAAAGAGCTTTGGAATGAGTTCCGGTGTGTAGTTCTCGATATATCGCACGACCGCAGGACATGGCTGCGAGATGCCGCCAAGGAAATTGTACTTCTGGATATAATTAAGGTATCCCCATGTGGTTATATCAGCACCAAAGGAAATGGAGATGATCCTGTTTACTCCCAGTTTTTTAAGCCACCAAGGACTGAGCCGTATTCCTTCGGATAATTTGCCAAAAAAGCAGGAGCTACCAGAAGAGATATTTTTTCTCCCTTCTTAAGGTCCTCAAAGAAGCTGTCTGTGTCATCGTTAAACTTTCTCGCACCGTGTTTGCACGCATCGATACACGCTCCGCAGGAGACACAGTATTCGGCATTTACGTGAATTGTCCTGTCCTCGTTGGTTTCTCCTTCAACGGACATGCAGGCACCCATGGCGGGGCAGGCATTTACACATTTATTACACCCAATGCATTGTTCAGTGGTGTAGACCAGAGATGCCATAGAACCATTATTCATTGAAGACCGCCGTTTCTGTCATTAGATCATACGATAAAATGCGAATGAAAAATGTACGACCATACAAAACTTATATCGGAGCAAAATAATGGATTTCTTAAAGTAATCACTTGATTTTTAGACGAAAATTACTTTTTTTGGTGATTTTATGTTGGTTCGACTGTTTCAAAAGCTGTGTCCATAAGTTCAGCAGCTGCGGTAATTCATGATTGTTAAATCCTTGGGAAGAGAAAAAGAATCTCTTTGTTCTGTACGAAAAATTGTTTATGATGATGTAAGGGTTAAAAGGCATAAAGTTGGTAAAGCATCAGATTGGATCATGAAATGAAGAAAAGCACACTTGGAAACGGACTGTTACTGTTGACTGCATTTATCTGGGGCACTGCATTTGTGGCACAGCGGGTGGGAATGGATTCCATAGAACCCATAACCTTTAATGCCGCAAGGATGGCACTGGCAGCCATCGCTGTGGGTGCGGTTGCTTTTATATTAGGCAGGAAAAACAGCGCTGCTGAGCAGGTCCGTACACCTGAGAAAGAGAAAAAATACAGGAAGTATACGATAACGGGAGGAATTTTATGCGGCATTTTTTTGTCCATAGCAAGTATCCTCCAGCAGATGGGAATAGTTTATACGACAGCAGGAAAAGCAGGATTTATCACGGCTATGTACATGCTGTTGGTCCCGAGCATCGGATTTATCGCATTTAAGAGGAAAAATACCTGGCTCGTTTGGCTCGCGGTTTTACTCGGAGTCATTGGTATGTATTTTCTCTGCATCACGGAGAAATTCACTTTGTCATACGGAGATACCCTTGTGTGCGGATGCGCCCTGTTTTTCAGCGGTCATATCCTGTGCTGTGACTATTTCGCGCCGAGAGGAAATGCGATCCTTATATCAGCGATCCAGTTTGCGGCGGCAACAGTGGTGTCGTCGGTCGTGGCTCTTATCACAGAAGCACCAAGTATGGAAAAGCTCATATCGGCGGCGGTTCCGATACTTTACTGCGGAATCATGTCCGGCGGACTGGGATACACACTGCAGATCGTGGGGCAGAAATACACAGATCCCACAATCGCATCACTTTTAATGAGCATGGAATCAGTTTTTGCAGTGATAGCAGGCGTGATTATTCTTAATGAAAAAATGACAGGGCGGGAAGTTATCGGCTGTATCGTGATGTTTACAGCGATAATCCTTGTACAGATACCGCTTCCGCAGAAACGGGGCGGTTCGGATATATGTCATTCGGAGGAGATATGAAGGTATTTTTAGTGGAAGACGATGATGCGATCGGGATGGGGCTCAAGTATTCCCTGGATAAAGAGGGGTACGAGGTTGCATATATGAAAACCGTGGCAGAGGCGCAGGAGGCATGGAAAGAGGGTGTCTATGATATCTGCATACTGGACGTGAACCTGCCGGACGGAAACGGTTATGAGATATGCAGATTTATAAAGGAAAGAGAGGATGTTCCGATAATCTTTCTCACTGCGGTGGATGCAGAAGTAAATGTTGTCATGGGGCTGGAGCTCGGCGCGGATGACTATATCTGCAAGCCTTTCCGTGTGAATGAGCTGATGGCGAGGATAAAGAGTGTCCTCCGCCGTGCAGGCAGGACTGAGGAGAAAAAGGGCGAGAGCATAAAAGACACAAATATCGAGAGCATCGAAAATATCAGGATCTATGCTAATGAAGCAAAGGTCGTAAGGATCGATGAGGAAACCGGAGCGGAGGAAAATTTGGAACTCACCGCACTGGAATACCGTTTGCTGCTTGATTTTATAAATAACAGAGGATGCGTGCTCTCAAGGAACCGTCTGCTCTCAGATATGTGGGATATCAGCGGAGATTTTGTAAATGATAATACGCTTACGGTTTACATAAAAAGACTTCGTGACAAGATCGAAAAAGATCCGTCAGACCCGAAGATAATCCGAACAGTCCGCGGACTCGGATACATCGTTGACAAGGAATGAAAACATGAGAAATAAAGAATTTCGGAATATGTTATTTATCGGTGCCGCATATGACCTTCTCATGGTGATATGCGGTTTCTCTCTTTTAGGCATGGCTGGAGCTGCTCTTGCGCTTTTTACAGGAGTGGGTCTGCTGGCGTTTTTTACGGTATATACAAGGAAAAGATACCGGAAGATCGAGGAACTAAATGACTACCTCACGCGGGTACTTGCGGGAGTAGAGCCCCCTGACCTCGAATGTCAGGAAGAGGGAGAATTGTCTATCCTTCAGACAAATATCTACAAGGCGGCAACCACGCTCAGGCATCAGAACGAACTGCTTTCTGAGGATAAAAAGCAGATGGCGGCGGCGATCGCGGACATCAGCCATCAGCTGAAAACGCCCCTTACATCCATGATGGTCATGAATGATCTTCTGCTGGATGAGACAGATTCGGACAGGAGAGAGGAGTTTCTTCGCACCCAGTCTGCACAGCTCGACCGCATGAACTGGCTCATCCAGACCCTGTTGAAGCTGTCAAAGCTCGATGCAGGAACCATAGAGCTAAAGCGGGAAGATGCTGTGGTGACGGAGATAGTAGAAGACTCCGTTAAGCCCTTTGAGATCCAGTTTGAGCTGAAAAATATCGGGTACAGTAAAGAAATCCCTGAGATTTCCATAAAGTGCGATAAAAACTGGACGGTTGAAGCCCTTAGAAACATCATCAAAAACTGTATAGAGCACATGGATGAGGGCGGAAAACTCAGTATATCAGCCCGTGACACAAATATTTTTACAGAGGTGACCATAGCTGACACAGGATGCGGGATCGCGGCGGCGGACCTGCCTCATATTTTTGAGAGATTTTATAAGGGTAAAAATGCAGGCAAAGACAGCGTTGGAATCGGACTAGCCCTCTCGAGATCGATAATCGAAGGTCAGCACGGGGATATCGAGGTGCGGAGCACTGAGGGTGTTGGTACAAAATTTTGTATTAAGTTTTATAAGACACTTATCTGATGATGACAGGGTCAAAAGGATCCGTGACATCATCTCATGTAAAGTGACAGAATTGTAATATAAAAGTCACCGGATCGTAAGGTGAAAACTGTAAGCTGTTCACATAGAGAAACGAAGACAGCCAAGTGAACAGTTGGAGAAGGAGAAAAACAGTGAAAATACTTGAGATCAAAAATTTGTGCAAAGTATATGGTGATGGTGAAACAAAAGTTGATGCTCTGAAAAATATAACCTTTGATGTAGAGCAGGGGGAATTTGTAGCGATCGTAGGACCGTCGGGCAGCGGAAAGTCGACGCTCATGCATATCCTCGGCGGCGTAGACCGCCCCACATCCGGCGAAGTGATCATATCAGGGGTTGATGTGGGAAAGCTTAACGAAACAAAGCTTGCGATCTTCAGACGCAGACAGATCGGACTCATATATCAGTTTTATAATCTGATCCCGATCCTGAACGTAGAGGAAAACATGACACTTCCGATCCTGCTTGACGGAAAGAAGCCTGATAAAGCGCTTCTTCGTGATCTGGTAGGAAAGCTCGGTCTCACAGAGAGGCTTAAGCATCTGCCGAACCAGCTTTCGGGAGGTCAGCAGCAGAGAGTTTCCATCGGAAGAGCGCTCATGAACCATCCGGCGCTTCTCCTTGCAGATGAGCCTACAGGAAATCTTGATACAGAAAACAGTAAAGAGATCGTATCCCTTCTTCGTAAATTTAACAGGGAGAATAAGCAGACAGTAATAATCATCACACATGACGACCGAATCGCTCTTTCAGCGGACCGCGTGATAACCATTGAAGACGGACTCATCACCCGTGATTCAAAGGATAAATATGATCAATATCGTCTGGCACTTGATACGGAGGTGAGCGCTTCATGAATATCATTTCAAAGCTTACCTTACGGCATCTGGAAGGGAATAAGAAAAGAACGGTCGTTACCATTCTCGGAATAGCCATGTCAACGGCATTGATAAGCGCCATGCTTCTCGGAGTTTTCTCATTCTTTATGTTTATGGGAAAGATTTCTATTTTATCGGATGGAAACGTGCATGCATCCTTCAGCGAGATCACGGCGGAGCAGGCGCAGGCACTGAGAGATGACGACAGGATCGCACTTGTGGGTATCACAAATACTGACCCGAAGATAAGCGGTATCAGGCTCGACAGCGGAAAGGACGACAGGTTCCGCACGGGAAATATCGAGTGCGGTGATGCAAATTTCTGGAAAGAACAGGTTGTGTCTGAGTACGAGGGCACACTTCCGATAGATTCATCAGAGATCGCGGTTGAAGAAGATTTTCTGAATGATAATGGCTACACCTTGAAGGTCGGCGATACGCTCACTTTTGAGCAGGGTTACAGGTATCTTAAAAATGTATCTGACATCGAATACGTCGGCGGAAACTACAGAGACGGTGAAATGTTTACCGGATTGTCAGAACAGACCTGCACTATCACAGCAATCCTTCACGGAAACAGACCCACAAAGGGTTATGACATACTCCGGGGAATGGATGATGGCGCATTTCCTACGGTCAAGTACGCTCAGGCAAGGATACAGTTAAAGAAATGCAACACTTCTGCCATCCGTCAGATAAAAGACATCGTAAATAAAGTAGGCATCAAAAAGTACGAGCTTAACAGCGAGTATCTGCTCAGCCAGTTCGCATTTGAGGGCAGCGGCGGCACATACATGTCATTTTTCGTGGTGATGGGTATAGCCCTTGGCATCGTAATCGTTACATCGGTAGTCCTCATAGTAAACTCCATCGGAATGTCCCTTACAGAGAGGATCCGCTACCTTGGGATGCTCGCGAGCGTAGGTGCTACAGGCAGACAGAAGCGTTTTTCCATCTATTTTGAAGGTTTTATCCTCGGATTCATCGGCATACCGCTTGGTATTTTATTCGGATATATCGGAACAAAGATCACACTTTTTTTCCTGGGAAGCCGGATTCTCGAAGCGGACATGCTGGCGGGAGCAGAGGGAATGAGGGGCAGTATTCCGATTTCCTGCTCACCGTGGGTGATTTTAGCGATAGTCTTCTTTTCGAGCCTTACAATTTTCATCTCAATCCTTGCTCCGGCGCTGAAAGCTGCGAAGATAATGCCTATCGATGCCCTGAGGCAGAACAGTACCATAAAGGTAAAGCCGGGAAAGCTCAGGGTTAATCCGCTGATACACTGGCTTTTCGGTTACGAAGGGGAACTTGCATATAAAAATATAAAGAGGAATGGCGTAAAGGGCTTTGTGATAACCGCATCTATCGCTGTTTCGATCATAATGTTCCTCACGATAAATTACGTCTGCGACTCCATAGAGAGAGTAAATCAGTTTGATCTCGATTATCCTTGTCAGGTGGTCGCAACCTGTGTTTATACCGAGAAGGATAAAATGCGTGACGAGATCCGGAAAATGAAGGATGTGGACAGGGTTTTCGGCGCTACGACGATACAGTTCCATTTTGTAAAGGGCGGTAAGGAAGACGAATATCTCGCAAATACTGATATTGCGAATCCGGCGTTTGTAAATAAAAAGTACGAGAAGTTCAAGGTCGGGAGCATGCTGCTCGCGATCGTGGATGATGAAGATTTTGGAAAGCTCCTTGATGATAACGGCTTATCAAGAGACAAGTACTTTGGTGATAAGCTGGAAGGCGTCCTGCTGAACAATATTACTCATGACGAAAAAGCAAGTCCTGTATTTAACTCAGGCATCATCGGACAGGTCCTGCATTATGACGAGGCTTACGGAAATCCTCCCGCAGTAGAGATAGGTGACTTTGTAAAGTACGACAAGAAAAACTATATCTTTAACCTCACACCGAAGGGCACTGTGACAGTGATCGTTCCTACATCACTTTATTACAGTAAGGGCAGTGAGACTATCCCGGAAGAGCTGCTGACATACGATCTCGGCATCGTTACCACAAAGCACGAGGAAATATGTAGTAAGGTATTTAACATGCTGGAGAGAGAAAATTTTCACAGCTACACATGCACTGATACAGAGGCGTCCTTTGGACTCATGAACGTTATCACCCTCATGATAAAGACCGTGATGTACGGCTTTACCGTGCTCCTGACCCTCATTACAGTAGCAAATATCATAAATACCATCTCGACAGGAGTCCTCCTCCGGAGAAAAGAGTTCGCCATGTACAAGTCCGTGGGAATGACGAGCTCAGGCTTCAGAAAAATGATAAGGCTGGAAACCATGCTCTACGGAATCCGCGCGTTGGTCGTAGGCATACCGATGTCGCTCCTTTTATGTTATCTCATGTACTCCAAGCTGGATGACAAGCTCTTCGGCTTCCGTCCGGACTGGTTCTCATATATAGGTGTCATAGCAGCAGTGTTCGCAGTAGTCAGCATAAGCATGCTCCTCAGCATAAATAAGATCAAAGACGACAACATCATCGAAGCCCTGAAATACGATATGGTCTAAAATCGCATAGGTAAAAAGAAAAAGGAATGTGCTCCGCATTGGCAAAATCTGTTACTGGAGCGAGCTGTAAGCGAGTGAACAGTAACAACAATACAACTACATGTAAAAAAACATGAACAATGCTTGATTTTATGAGCATTTCATCATAATATGAACTTGTTCGTGAAAAAGAACAAAAAATTTAACATTCATACCAGGGGAGCGGAATCGCTGAGAGGAAGACGACCAAGTCTTCGACCCTTTGAACCTGTCGGATAATGCCGACGTAGGAAGTGTCTTTAAGGCCTGCGCTTGTGTCATTCGACTATAAGTGCAGGCTTTTCTGATATAAAACCATCCCCTGGCTCTCAAGAGAAGGAGGAGAACCATGGAAGCAAGTGTAGCAATTCAGGTATTACCCAAGGCAGAAAACGACGATGAAGTATGCCGCATAGTCGATGAGGTCATCGCCTATATCGCATCAACCGGGCTCAATTACTACGTAGGACCCTGCGAAACATCCATCGAAGGCGACTACGATACTCTGATGGAGATAGTAAAAAACTGTCAGAAGATCGCAGTAAAAGCAGGAAGTCCGTCTGTTAGCGCATACGTAAAAATCTCATACAGACCGGAAGGAGAAGTGCTGACCATTGACAAGAAGGTATCCAAATATCACCAGTAAGCTTCCGGCGGCAATAGCGATCCTGCTGATAATAGCGCTCTGGCAGGGACTTACAGGATCGGGACTGGTCCCGTCATACATGATGCCGACTCCGGTAGCTGTGGTAACGGCACTTGTGACTCAGTGTCCCGTGATACTCATGCATGCGTGTGTCACGCTTCAGGAAGCGTTTTACGGACTGCTGACAGGTATCCTGCTCGCGGGCATCATCGCAACAGCCATGATCCATATACCTGTGCTGGAGCGGGCTATATATCCGATCATGGTCATCACGCAGACAATACCGACCATCGCCATAGCTCCCATACTGGTGCTCTGGATGGGATTCGGAATGGCACCCAAAATAACACTTGTGGTGCTCACAACATTTTTTCCGATAGCGGTAGGACTGCTTGACGGATATAGAAGCGTTGACAGAGATTACATAGACCTCATGCGCTCAATGGGAGCATCAAATACGGAGATATTTTTTCACGTAAGATTCCCAATGGCGCTTCCCGGATTCTTTTCGGGATTAAAAATATCTGCGTCCTATGCTGTAGTCGGAGCAGTCGTGTCTGAGTGGCTCGGAGGATTTGAAGGACTCGGCGTCTATATGACGAGAGTCAGAAAAGCATATGCTTTTGACCGTATGTTTGCGGTCATCATATTTATAGTTGTGATAAGTCTCCTGTTGATGTTTGGAGTAAAGCTGCTTTCAAGAGCGGTCATGCCGTGGATGAAAGACAGTAAAGCATAAGGAGATATAAGGGTAAGGTTTTATAAAAAGTGGAGAATATTATGAAAAAGAGAATGATAGCGATCGTTGCTGCATGTGTGCTTGCAGGCAGCCTTGCAGGATGCGGTTCATCTGCATCAGGAACAGCTGCCAGCGGAGCAGAAAATGCAGGAAGCACTGCATCAGAAACAAAAGGAAATGATGATGCAGGAAGTATTGCAGGAGATACAAGTAAAGACCTTAAGGAAATCGTTTTTTGTCTGGATTGGACACCGAATACCAACCACACAGGAGTATATGCGGCAAAGGCGCTCGGATACTATGAAGAAGCAGGACTTGACGTAAGCATCGTTCAGCCGCCGGAAGACGGTTCCACACAGATGTGTGCTGCGGGACAGGCCCAGTTTGCGATACAGGCGCAGGACACAATGGCAGCGGCACTTGACCTTGATGAGCCTCTTGGTATCACCGCAGTTGCAGGTGTTCTCCAGCACAACACATCCTGCATCATGTCCAGAAAAGAGGACGGTATCACAAGTCCGAAGGGTCTTGAGGGCAAAACATACTCAACATGGGAGTCTCCTGTTGAGCTCGCTATGCTGGACTACGTAATGAAGGAAGACGGCGGAGATTTTTCAAAAGTAGTGCAGATACCGAATGACATCACAGACGAACCTGCGGCACTTGCAGCGAAGCAGACAGACGCTATCTGGGTATTCTACGGATGGGGCGGTATAAATGCTGACATCGAGGGAGTACCTGTAAATACATGGATGTTCTCTGATATTAGCCCGGAACTTGATTATTATACGCCTGTTATCATTGCAAATGATGCATTTTTACAGGCAGATCCTGAGGCTGCAAAGGCTTTCATGGAAGCAACAAAGAAAGGTTATGAGTATGCGGCAGAGAATCCGAAGGAAGCCGCTGATATGCTGATCGCAGGAGATGATACACAGTCACTCACCGGCTCAAAGGATCTGGTATATGCGAGTCAGGAGTATATCTCAGGCCAGTACATCGCAGACGGATCATCATGGGGAAAGATCGATCCTGAAAGATGGGACGCTTTTTACGGATGGCTCTATGATAATCAGCTCACAACCCACGATCTCAGAGGAAAAGGCTACAGCAACGATTATCTTTCAGCAGACGGAGCAGAGTAATGAGTCTACTCACAGCATCAGGAATAACTAAGATATATGACAATAGAAAGATAATTGAAAATATTTCAATACATCTCGAAAAAGGGGAACTGGTTTCTGTTCTGGGTCTCAGCGGTTCGGGAAAGACCACGTTGTTTCAGTGTATATCAGGATTAATAAAGCCTGAGAGCGGAAGCATCACATTGAATGGGGAAGATATAATGGGTGTTCCGGGAAAAGTCAGCTATATGCTTCAGAAGGATCTTCTTCTGCCGCATAAAAAGATAATCGACAACGTATCTTTACCGCTCAGGCTAAGGCATATGAAAAAAGCTGAGGCCAGAAAAAATGCAGGGGAGTATTTTAAGGACTTTGGGCTTAGTGGAACAGAAATGCAGTTCCCATCCCAGTTGTCAGGAGGGATGAGACAGCGCGCCGCGCTTTTGCGTACATATCTGTCAGCAGACAGAGGAGTGGCCCTTCTGGATGAGCCTTTCAGTGCGCTTGATCAGATAACAAAAGAAGCGATACACGACTGGTATCTGGATGTAATGGACATGATCGAGCTTTCAACGCTATTTATAACACACGATATTGATGAAGCTATCATGCTGTCAGACCGAATCTACATCATGACGGGTGACCCGGGGACTATTCGTGATGAGATCATTATAGAAGAAAAAAGACCGAGGGACAGGGACTTCGGACTGAGTGAAGAATTTCTGAAATATAAAAGGAAGATACGCGAGATACTGAGTGAAAAGGATTAAAGCCAGCGCTGTACAAAATCAGGCTGATTTTGCTAAAAAGTTTGCTGTTCAGGGAGGTTCATTCGTATCCATAAAGATCATCGAAAGGATGGGTGGCTTTTGCTGTCCATCCTTTTTACGTATGAGAAGGTTGCAGGTCCTATGAACATGGTGCATAATAGGTCGGTGTGTTTTGATGGACATTATTAAATAGGAACAAGGCAGGTATTTTATGAATCCTATCATCGAATTTAAGGATTTTCATTTCAATATAAATCCGAGACAGAGCCTGCTCTTCATGATATCAATCTGAAGATCATGCCTGGGAAAAGATGTTATTATGTCCGCATTGGATATTTATGTGGTAACATAGTTAGGGTTTTAGAAATTTATTCCTGAACTGATCGTGAAAGGACAAAAAAGATAAATGATGAATAGAAAATATGGAAAACCGGTAGGAGATATCGTAAAGATCAAAAATGATTTTTTTGAACACAACGATAAGATGCTTGAAATGTCTGCATTTCAGGCAGATGCTCTCCTCTGTCAGCCGAAGCGCACACAGTGTAAGATCTGTCACACTCCCATCACCGGAGAAAAGCTTTATACAAGCCAGAGAATGGGATATTATCTCTGCGAAAAGTGTGGTCATCTGAACAGTGAATTTGAAGATACGGATGATTTTGCGAATCGTGTATATATCCAGGACAGTTATGAGAATAACTACTCAGAGGCCGATCGTGAGAAATACGAGAATCGTCTGAATACGATCTATATCCCGAAGGCAGAGTTTCTGCTTAACAGCTTAAAAGAGGACGGAATCGAAGCAAAGGATGTTCACCTTCTCGATGATGGTGCAGGAAGCGGATATTTCGTACGTGCCATGAGAAAGCTTGGGGCAGATGCCAACGGTATCGAGATCTCCAGTGCTCAGGTCGAGTTTGCTAATACCATGGCAGGAGAAGAGATCCTTCGTCAGGTAGACAGTGAAAATATCGCTCCCATTATTTCAGAAACAAAGTGCAATGTTCTGTCATTTATCGGAGTCTTCGAGCACATCATAAATCTTGATGAGATACTTAAGTGCATCAAAGAGAATCAGGATGTAAAGTATGTGTACCTTTCAGTTCCGATGTTCTCCATGAGCTGTGTATTTGAGGCATCACATCAGAAGTCTTATAACCGTCATGCAGGCGGAACACATACTCATCTTTTCTCTGATTCCTCTCTGAAATATATGGCAGAGGAGATGGGATTTGAGGAGGCATCCAGCTGGAAGTTCGGATCTGATATGATGGATCTTTACCGTATGCTGTGCGTGAGCCTCGATCAGAATGGCAACAGTGCATTAAAGGACTATTTCGCTCCCAAGTTCCTGTCCATGCTGGATGATCTCCAGATGGTAGTTGATAAGAGCGAGTTTGCATCAGAAATTCATCTTCTTCTCCGCAGGAAAGGCTGAAAATGATGACATTACAGGGTATTATCCGGAAACCGTCGCTGAATCAGAGGCGGTTTCTGCTTGTATTCATAATAACCATAGTAACGGCGTGTCTTCCGCTGTTTACAGTGAACTGCATCCAGGGACATGATATACAGTATCATCTGCTCAGGATAGAAGCGCTGAAAGTCGGAATACAGAACGGACTTCCGTTTCTCCGGGTAAATATGCTGTTTTTTGGCGGTGCAGGATATGCGAGCTCAATGTTTTATCCTGACTTCCTGCTGTATGTTCCGGCGCTTCTCAGAGTTGCGGGTTTTGAGATAAATACCGCTTTTCACATTTTTATAGCCCTCTGTTTTATCGCGAGCTTTCTTACATGCTTTTATGCGGTAAAGGATATTACAGGAGAGCAGGAACCTGCGCTTATCGCATCGGTGATATATGTGCTCACCCAGTACCATCTGGATGATGTGTATGTCCGCTGTGCGATAGGAGAAATAACAGCCTTTATTTTTCTCCCGCTTGTTATCGCGGGGCTTTATGATCTGGCAGTACGTGAATTTAAAAAGCCATGGCTCTTAGGTATAGGCATAACAGGAACACTTCTCTGCCATACCCTTTCAACCATGTTCAGCATAGGATTATGTGTTGTCGCGTTTTTATTTGCACTCCCGATCATCATCCGTAAACCTAAGATACTGGTAAAATTGATAATTACAGCTGTTATCTGCGTGGCGGTTTCATCCTTTTACTGGCTTCCGATGATCGAGCAGATGCATTCTACGGTATTTAAATATACGAAGTCAGAGTTTGACGTGGCATTTGAAGCCCTTTTATTTAAGGATGTCTTTGCAGATAAATGGCCGGGGATCGGAATTGCACCGTTCTTATTTATTCTGCCGGGATTCTTTGTTTCTCATAAGGAAAAAGAAGTGCTCTTTGCAGATGCGTGCTCTGCGGCGGGAGTAATGGCAGCTCTGTTCACCACCAGATTTTTCCCGTGGAAGAGATTCGCGTCCCATCTGAACTTTATCCAGTTCCCCTGGAGACTCTTTATCATGGCAACAGCACTGCTGTCAGTGAGCGGTGCGATATACTGCTGGAAGTATATCAAGGGTCTTAAGGAAGGAAATGAGATTGATAAAAACGCGCGTTATGTTTCTGCGCTCCTGATACTGGTCATTGGCATCATGGTGGTTTCCGCGGTGAATGTGATCGGAAGGACTGAGATCGAGTATTATTCCTATTCGGGAGACTATTACGACTATGAGCCGTATACAGAATCTGTTATCGGCGGTGAGTGGCTCCCTGATACTGTGGAAGTAAGAGACAGTATTGGCAAGCATGTTTCAGAAGCGTATACTGAAGACGATACGCTGTCGGTTGCCAGAGACAGAAATACCCTCACGGTTTCCGGACTTAAGGGAAATGAGGTGTATGTCGATGTTCCGTTTACTTTTTATCTTGGCTATGCCGCCGAGGATCAGAACGGAGCTCAGTTAAAGGTCGATGGTACCGGAAAGAACGGGCGCGTCCGCGTTTATCCTAATGGTGCGGAAAGTGTAAGAGTTTACTACGCTGGAACAGCTTTACAGCACGCATCGGATATGTTATCGCTCGTAACAATGGCGGGACTTGTGATCGTCCTAGTGATCAGAGCAGGGAAAAAGCGCAAAACAGCGTAAAGATTGGTAGTTACAGGTCCGTTTTTCGGACGAGGAAGGGAAAAAATGAAGATAGTAGTACTTGCCGGCGGAACGTCGACAGAAAGAGATGTATCATTCGTTACCGGCGCCCAGGTTTATAAGGCACTTAAAAAGAAGGGCCATCAGGTTATCCTTCTGGATGCTTTTTATGGATATAGCGGAATAGATGCAAATGAAACAGAGCTGCTTTTTGAGGTCGACAGAGACTGGGCTGCGGATATAAAGGAGATCACAGAAACTGATCCTGACATCGAAAAGATCAAGGAGCAGAGACCGGATAAGTCCAACAGCTATTTTGGACCTCATGTTATCAGCATTTGCCAGGCTGCAGATATTGTATTTCTGGCGCTTCACGGCGGTGACGGTGAGAACGGAAAAGTGCAGGCGGCATTTGACCTTCTCGGTATCAGATATACAGGAACAGGCTATTTAAGTTCTGCTCTTGCCATGGATAAGTTTTATACAAAGGCTATCATGGATGTCCGCAATATTCCTAATCCCAAGTGGGTTATCATGAAGAAGGACGACGCAAGCGATGTTCCTCCTTTCAACATCCCCTGCGTAGTAAAGACACGTGCAGGCGGATCTTCCGTAGGTGTTTATATCCCGAAGACAGAGGAGGAATACAGAAAGAACCTGCGTGAAGCATTTGTTTATAACGATTATGTTATCATCGAGGAATATATAAAGGGTCGTGAGTTCTCCGTAGCTGTAATTGACGGACGCGCATATCCTATTATCGAGATCGCGCCTATAGAAGGCTTCTATGATTACAAAAACAAGTATCAGGCAGGAAGTACTGTTGAGACTTGTCCGGCTGAGCTCTCAGCTGAAAAGACTGCTGAGATGCAGCAGTGTGCGATAAATGTTTACAATGCACTTGAGATGGAAAGCTATGCGAGAATGGACTTTATGATGGATGAGAATGGTGGTATCTATTGCTTGGAAGCAAATACTCTTCCGGGAATGACACCTACAAGTCTCGTTCCGCAGGAAGCTGCAGCAGAGGGAATGAATTTCGAGGATCTCTGTGAGCACCTCATCAATGTTTCAATGAAAAAATACAAGTAACAAAGAAGGAGCGGTTCCGTTTGGAACTGCTCCTTCTTAAATGCGCATGAATTTTCAGTAAACTGATTACTCAGCCTTGATAGCGCCTGTAGGGCATCCACCCTCGCATGCTCCGCAGTCGATGCAGCTAGCTGCGTCAACAACGTACTTTCCATCACC
Source organism: Lachnospiraceae bacterium (assembly GCA_900168235.1). Lineage (GTDB taxonomy): Bacteria > Bacillota > Clostridia > Lachnospirales > Lachnospiraceae > NK4A144. Next base: position 56,561 of record FUZG01000002.1, read on the forward strand.
CTCAGAGATAGCGCCAACCGGGCAAGTAGATGCGCATGCACCACAGTTTACACAAGTATCATCAATAACGTGTGCCATTTTAGATTCCTCCTTGATTTTATAGCCATTTTACCTATTCAGACATTAAAGTCATATAACGTATTGTAATATATTAACATCATCAATTCAAGAATGTTGCACTGTGCTAATTGTCAAAACTTTCACTTTTTTGTTCGGGGTTTTTATCAAACTTTAATCCTTTCCAATGCCGGTGAGACTTGCAAGAGGTTATGGGTCAGTGTAGAATAACATAAACTGTTTTAACAACCTTTAAAGGAGGAATAAAAATGGGTGTTGTTACAAAAGACACTACTATCGGTGATGTTTTAAGAATTAAGCCGTCAGCTGTACCGCTTCTCATGGAGATCGGAATGCACTGCCTCGGATGTCCTGCATCTCAGGGCGAGACTGTTGAGGAAGCAGCTATGGTTCACGGTATCGATGCAGACGATCTGGTTCAGCAGATGAATGCTATGCCGGACGAGCAGTAATATTAAGATAGAGCAAGTAAAAAGACCAGCCCCTTGGGGCTGGCCTTTTTGTACTGATATTTAGTTGTGTATCAGATTTTTGCAAGTGACTGAAGCGCATCATTTCTGATGATCACTTCACCGTGCTCCTCATACCAAGCCTGCACAGAAGGAGTGAACTTCTCCGGTCCTGCGTACTCTGTGATGATATTGCAGATCTTATTGAACTGCTCAGGTGTATGAGATGACTTCTTTGCGATCAGATAGTATCTGCGGTCAACGGGATCTCTGTAAAGAGTGTTCTCGCCGTTGTAATATCCGTCGAGGATATGACCAAGTCTTGTAACACCCTCAAGATCACGGAAAGAATAAAGCTTTGTGATCTCAACGGGAACGGTTATCTGAACTTCATCGTTTGTCTTCTTTACGGATTTAACTGCTGCGTTATTATCGGCTGAATAAGGCATTGTACTTCCGCTGTTTACTGTATTTGATGCAGGTTTTTCGCTGCTTCCTTCAGAGCCGTCCTTTATCTTTCTGAAAAGATCGAGAACATCGTCTGCACCGGAATGAACTTCCGCAGTATCTCCGGTCTCATCACCGCGAAGAGAAGGTGCAAATTTGGAAAAACGTGTATCCAGCTCTTCCGGATCTTCAACCTTCGTAATGATAAGAACGATCGCTTCACTGGAAAGAGGGATAGCCTCGATCATAAGAGGAATGTCCTCAGCTTCGAATCCAAACTGATATGATGCCTGCTGGATCATATCGCGGAAAAGACTCTTGGCTTTATCTGTTCCATAAGCAAGTTCACTTATTTTAAGCTCGCGTTCTGCGAGATCTGCCTTTGTAAGGGTGCAACGGATCTGATGGTCATTAACTTTTTCAATCTTCATGAGCTCACCACGTCCTTTCTGATATATCAATCTCTGTACCCAAGAGAGAGGGCACAAAGAATATATACCCCCACCAATGATTTTCAGATTACCATTCTTTATATACTTTTCCGTGATTCAAGTCAAGCCGACATACCATCTGTTCTTTAAAATTTTATCGGCGTTTTATAAAAAAACCACAATGTATACTTTATACACAAATTGCACGAAATTCAGAACTTGCCAAGACAAATGTCCTTCCGTATAATAACCACTCGTGAGTCAGCGTAATACGCTCCGTCGGAAAGGAGGAATACGCTGCACTGCATTTTTATTTTTATTCCGGTCTGAGATCAGAAGACCATTTATTATTATCTGTCGGATGCATGGTGACCGTTCTGTAGCCGTGTGACAGAGAAATTCAGTTCACTTTTTCAGTGACAATTCCCAAAGCAATGATCATTTGCGCGAGCAGTATTTATGCGCGGTGATAGTAGTATTAAGTATGTTTTTTTATGCAGTGGCGGGCAAGTGGAGAAATTAAAGCTGGCTCAGGAGATATTATGAGTGATCTGCAGATTCCGGCATAGGATATATCACAATTACTCCGGTTATGCAGATGGGGCAGGAAGTGTTTTAGAGCGTTCCTTTCTGTCAGGTTATTTTTGCGGGTGAAAAGATGAAAGAACACGATAAGAGGAAGAACCTGTTTGAATTGTTAAGTAATTATGTAAACAAAGGCATCTCATTATTATTAATGGGCAGACCTGTGACACCTGCTCAGGCGGTAAAGACCATACTTGAGCTTGAGGGATCATTCATGGCGGATTTTGTCTATGATGAAAACGGCTTTTTAAGAGAGATCCGCTATGACAGAGTGAGATTTGCATGATATGAGCATATATGTCCCCTTGGCGCAGACACCGCCGGACATGAACCTTTATAAATTGGCATAAGTAAATAGTTTACATAAAATGGTCGGCAGGATCGAAAGCAGCATTTCTTAAAGGCGCCCCAAAAGCTATAAAGACTGCAGTTTTCCTGTCGGCCATTTTAAATATCCTGCAGTATTGTGATATAATGGCATTTAACTGGGCAATTATGTTGCGAAAGCGGGATTTTTTGTCTGTTTTAGCGTTTAAATGAACAAAAAATGGTTGTGAAAGGTGCAGAATCCTTGAATTCCAGGTGATTCTGTTTAAGTTTTTATGAATCTTAATGATGACAGTCTGAATGAAATTGAGTTTGAGGATAGGGAGACTGTTCGTCGCCGGGTTGAAGAGAAAAGAGCACGGCGTCATGGAAAGCATAGACGAAGAGGCGGTCATGGGCACAGAGGTCCGGGATGCCTGATATTTTTGATAGCGGTCATCATCGCATTTGCAGTGATGGCAGGTCTGATAATCGGAGCAGTTAAAGGCGGTATCCTTGATGATATCGGAGCTTCTACTAAATCAGCAGACCGCAGCGGACTTTTTGGATTAACAGATGATTCTCAGGTGGGTATCATCTTAAATGACAGTTATATAGAAGAAACAGCCATCACTTCCGGAGATAAGGTCTATCTTCCTATGGAGCTGGTGCTCGAGAAGCTGAATGCATGGTTTTATTACGATTCAAATGAGAAGCTCCTTCTTTATTCGACTCCGACAGAGACTTTGCAGTGGACTCCGGGAGACGGAAATGTCCTGGAACAGGACGGCAGAGTCTGGATCTCGCTTGAGCTGGTTTCATCCTATACAGACATTTTTGTAAGTGATCTTATGACAGATCCTGCAAGAATAGTCATTCGAAATGAATTTGGTAAAAAGACTACGGCAAAGGTCACAAAGACAGCGCCTGTACGTGTATTTGATTCAAAGAAGAGTGATGTGATAACAAAGGCGTCAAAGGGTGATGAAGTCCGTATCGTAAGCTCTAATAATATCTGGAGCATGATCGAGACTGTTGACGGTTATCTCGGATATATCAAAAATAACCGTCTGGCGTCCTTTAATGAGGGAGAAGAGTCAGCACCGCTTAATGCACCGGATCTTTCATATGAGAATATTTCATACGACGGAAAGATCATTCTTGGCTGGCATCAGGTGATGAATGTAGACGCAAACTCTACTATATCTTCCGTGCTTTCATCAGATAAGGCTATGAATGTCATCAGCCCTACCTGGTACTCACTTACAGATACAGAGGGAAATATCTCTGATATTTCTTCTGCGTCATATTCTGCATCAGCTCATGATGCCGGGGTTAAAGTATGGGCGGTCGTTGATAATTTCAATGCATCAGGTTTTAACGCAACAGATGATACATATGAGGTACTGTCCTATACTTCAAAGCGTCAGAAGCTCATAAATACTCTTGTGAGCAGTGTCGCAGCATCCGGTGCGGATGGAATAAATGTTGACTTTGAGCAGCTTTCAGGAGAAACAGGACTTCACTTTGCCCAGTTTGTTAAGGAGCTCTATATCGTGGCTCATGCGCAGGGACTTGCGGTATCCGTTGATAACTACGTTCCGAAGGCATACTCCATGCTCTACCACCGTGAGGTGCAGGGCGTTGTATGCGACTATGTAGTGATCATGGGATATGATGAGCACACAGCAGGTTCTGACGAATCAGGCCCTGTGGCATCCATTGATTTCGTACGTGAGGGAATCGAGGATACAGAGGTTGATGTTGATCCTTCAAAGGTCATCAACGGAATCCCCTTCTATACAAGGATATGGGAAGAGGAGAATGGCTCTGTGAAGAATTCGTCTGCAGTAGGAATGAGTGAAGCTGCGGCATTTGTCAGAAATCATTCTTTGACTACAGCGTGGGATGAAGGTGCCGGTGCAAATTACGCAGAGGGTACATCAGGGAATACAACCTACAGAGTATGGCTTGAGGATGCACAGTCCATCAGCCAGAAGTTTTCTGTGATGGATGCGAATAACGTTGCAGGCGCAGCGTTCTGGAAGCTTGGTCTCGAGGATCCTTCGATCTGGGACCTCATCGCATCATACGCATCAGGTCAGTAAGGAAAGATATGAATACAGAAGTAATAAAAGCATACGGTGATCCTGAAAGGGACGCTGAGCTTATGAAAAAAGCGGGAGATATCATTCGTGAGGGCGGTCTCGTGGCTATGCCGACAGAGACAGTATACGGTCTTGCGGGAGATGCACTGAATCCCGGTTCTTCTAAAAAGATATATGAAGCAAAAGGACGGCCTTCCGATAACCCGCTGATCGTCCATATTGCAGAATTTTCAGCGTTGGATAAAATTGTAAGTGAGATTCCGGACAGCGCGAGAAAGCTCGCAGAAAAGTACTGGCCGGGACCGCTTACCATGGTTTTTAAGAAGTCAGATATCGTACCTATGGAGACAACAGGCGGTCTCGATACAGTTGCAGTACGTATGCCTGTAAATGAGATCTCAAGGGAATTTATCCTTGCCTCAGGTGGATATATCGCAGCGCCCAGTGCGAATCGTTCAGGAAGACCCAGCTGTACTACAGCGGAGCATGTTCTTGAAGATATGAACGGCATCATCCCCCTCATTATCGACGGAGGAGAAGTCGGTATCGGAATAGAGTCTACTATCGTGGATCTTACAGGTGATGTTCCCTGCCTTTTAAGACCGGGATATATAAATCTCGAGATGCTTTCTGAGGTTCTGGGACAGGTTGATGTGGATCCGTCCATCGGAGGTGTGCTGAGTCCTGACGCCCATCCAAAGGCTCCGGGAATGAAATACAAGCACTACGCTCCAAAGGGCGAGCTTTATATAGTAAAAGGTCCTGCGGACAAGGTAGTGGACAAGATAAACAGTCTGGTGCAGGAGCATACGGAGCGAGGCGAAAAAACGGCTGTTATTGCGACAGATGAGACGCGCGCTTTATATAAATGTGATATTGTAGAGACTGTAGGGACCAGAGATAAAGAGGAAACTATTGCTCATAATCTCTTCCGTGTACTTCGTGACATGGACGGACTTGGAGTTAAGACTATTTATACAGAGGAATTTAACACACCGGTAATGGGAATGGCGATCATGAACCGCCTTATCCGCGCAGCCGGACACAAGATCATCGAGTGTTAAGCAGGTGTTTATGCAGGGGTGGGTCTTTATACCCATGATGCAATCACATATATTCAACAACCATCAACTTTGGAGGAAATTAAAATGAAAATCGCAATCGGATGTGACCACGGTGGATACGATCTTAAAATGCAGGTGATCGAACATCTTAAGGAAGAGGGTTACGAAGTAAACGACTTTGGATGTCACGACAAGAACTCCTGCGATTATCCGGTATACGGTCACGCAGTTGCAAAATCCGTTGTTTCCGGTGAGTCAGATTTCGGAATCGTTATCTGCACAACAGGAATCGGTATCTCCATCGCTGCAAATAAAGTTCCGGGTATCAGAGCAGCTATCTGTACAAACGAGCTTATGGCAAAGATGACACGTCTCCACAACAATGCAAACGTACTTGCACTTGGCGCAAATGTTGTTGGTCCGGGTCTTGCATTTGAAATCACAGACACATTCCTTTCAACTGAATTTTCTGAAGGCGAGCGTCATATCAGACGTATCAATGCTATTGAGGATCTTAACGTATAATGAAAAAACGACTCCTGAAAAACTGCATGCTGCTTTTGCTGTGTGCGGCAGTGGGAGCTGGTTCTTTGAGCTCTGCGTTGCCCGTTCAGGCAGCAAAATCAACCTCTGAAAAATTAAAAGAGGCACAGCAGAACAAAAAAGATACAGAAAAGAAACTAGATAACACTACAGATCGTATCGATGATCTGAAAGACACAAAGGAAGGGCTTCAGAGTGATCTGAAGTCCCTTAATTCCCAGCTGTCCACTGTTTCGGACAAGATCGCCGAGATAGAGGCAAAGGAAGCTGATAAGGAAGCGGAGATAGAAGAGACCTCGAAAGCCCTTGATGCTGCAGAAGAGCAGCAGGCAGCTCAGTATGAGTATATAAAAGCCAGGATCAGGGTGGTTTATGAAAAGGGTAAGGAGAATTACCTGGAACTCTTCCTTCAGACGACAAATTTCAGCGAATTTCTGAACAGAGCTGAGTATGTGTCCAAGGTTAATCAGTATGATGAACAGATGCTTGATAAATACGAGCAGCTTGTTGAGGACACAAAGGTAAAAAAAGCGAAGCTTGAAGAAGATAAAGCTGAGCTTGAAAGCCTGCATGAAGATGCGGAAGTTGAGCAGGCGAAAGTGCAGAAGCTTGTGGATTCAACAAAAAGTTCCATCACAGCATACGCCGGAGCTATCTCAGAAGCAGAGGCAGAAGCCCTTGCGTATGAGGCAAAGCTCATTGCCGCAAAGAACACTATAAGTGCTCTTAAAGAGCAGCTGAAAAAGGAAGAAGAGCTGGCGCGTCTCTCTGCATCAATGAAGAAGAGAAGTCTTTCCGAAGTTACTATCGGTAAGGGTGAGAAAGAGATGCTGGCAGCGCTTATCCAGTGTGAGGCAGGCGGCGAGCCATGGGCAGGAAAGATTGCTGTCGGCGCGGTTGTAATGAATCGTGTTATGTCCGGAGCTTTTCCAAATACCATTACCGGAGTTATTTATCAGTCAGGCCAGTTTGAGCCTGTTTCATCAGGACGATTTGCCATCGTACTCGGACAAGGAGCAAACTCGGAATGTACAAAGGCTGCGGAGCAGGCGCTGGGTGGTGCAAATAACATCGGTGAGTGTCTGTTCTTTCGAACCATCGTGCCCGGCATCAAGGGTACTATCATCGGTCATCATGTGTTCTATCTCTACTGGACAGGAAAGTATTCCGGCTACGGAACTGCTGAGGATTCCCTGAGTGACGGCTCTAAGGCTGCATCTGAGGCAGCGGATGAAAAGAGCAGTTCTGAAAGTTCAGAGAGCTCAGAAAATTCTGATTCATCGGGGGAGAAGGATGACGGCAAGTTCGATGATGATGATGAAAAGGACAAGGATAAAGACAAAGATAAGGACGACGATGACGAGGATGAAGACGAGGAAGGCGATGCCTGATACAGTCTGAAGCTTAAGTCCTGAAATTTTATAAAGAATTTAAACATTGAACCGGAGGGATCCATTAAGGACACCCTCCGGTTAGCTTTTTTAACTTATAGGAAATTTCGTTGAAATTCCTATAAGTTAAAAAATGCACTGCGTGCATAGGATGCGACGCGCGCGGATAGGAAGAGCCTACGGCTCCCGCGCTTGCGCGGAGAATCCGACAAAGTCGGATTCTTTGTTTTCTGTTTTTATTATTCGATATTGTCCATGACACGTGAAGTTAGTTCCCGTGTCAGCAGATTAAATTTACCTGAATAAATGATGTCCAGGAGACTTGAAAGTGAATGGAGCGCGCGCTTTACATCATCTACAGTGATCAGATTCTTTTCAAGTGCTTCTCCAAATTCATCAAGATCCATGACCTTTACAAAGTCGTCCGGATAAACCAGAACATCAGCCAGCAGATCCCGAAAGATATATGTTTTATCGTCGGGATGCTCGTAATCAACAATATCGCAGTACCAGTAGAGAAGGCTTCCGTCGGGTTTTATAAAACCGCTGACTTTATAACCTTCTTTCAGAAAATAGCAGGACGCACCATGGTCGAAAGATTTTTTCGGACGGATCGTCCGCCATCTGGTCACAATGATCCGGTCATCAGCATAGACAACCTCGTCATCCTTCAGAAGAATACATTCTTCCGGGATAAGTCTCTTACGAAAAAGCTTCAGCTCTGGCATATTGGGCTTCCTTATGAAGAGTGGGTCTTTCCGGCAGTCTCGATACGGACAAGGGAACGGTAAAGCTTTGCCTCTGCCCGGTTTCTGGCTTCTTTACTCAGGTTATCTTTGTTAAGACGTTCCTGGGCTTCTCTCTGTGCAGCCTCGGCACGCGCTACGTCGATGTCTTCACTCCACTCCCAAGTGGTCGGAAGGACGCGGCACTCGCCGTTCATTACAGATATCATACCACCAATGCAGGCTGCTGTGCGCTCGGAATTATCTTCCATTACAACAACTGCGGTACCCATACCTATGGCAGAACAGTAATTCATATGCCGTGCCAGGATGGCTACATCGCCATCCACGGTACGGAGCATGATGCGCTGCACATTTCCCTCAAATTCCAGGCCGTCCATAGAAACTACCTGTAAAGGAAAGGTAGACATATTATCACCTCATTTCAATGAAGGATCAGTGCTGCTGTTTCTTTGCCTTTTCGAAAACTTCATCAATGGTTCCTACAAGCAGGAATGCTGACTCAGGAATGTCATCACATTCGCCGTCGAGGATCATCTTGAAGCCGCGGATCGTCTCCTTAAGCGGAACATATTTTCCGGGAAGACCGGTAAACTGCTCAGCAACAGAGAAGCTCTGGGACAGGAAATTCTGAACTTTACGAGCTCTGTAAACAGTCTGCTTATCATCTTCAGAAAGTTCGTCCATACCCATGATGGCAATGATATCCTGCAGTTCACGATAACGCTGGAGAACCTGCTGAACACCCTTTGCAACTGCATAGTGTTCCTCACCTACAACTGCAGGTGTAAGGATACGGCTTGTGGAATCCAGAGGATCAACAGCCGGGTAAATACCCTTTGAAGCGATATCACGGGAAAGAACCGTGGTAGCATCCAGGTGTGTGAATGTCGTTGCAGGAGCAGGGTCAGTAAGGTCATCCGCAGGAACGTATACAGCCTGTACGGAAGTGATGGAACCCTTATTTGTAGAAGTGATTCGCTCCTGAAGGGCACCCATTTCTGTAGCCAGTGTAGGCTGGTAACCTACGGCTGAAGGCATACGTCCAAGCAGAGCCGAAACCTCGGAACCTGCCTGTGTGAAACGGAAAATGTTATCGATGAAGAGGAGCACATCCTGATTTTTAACGTCACGATAGTACTCAGCCATTGTCAGACCTGAGAGAGCAACTCTCATTCTGGATCCCGGCGGCTCATTCATCTGTCCATAAACCAGTGCTGTCTTGTCAATAACGCCTGATTCCTGCATTTCTCCGTAAAGGTCGTTACCTTCACGAGTACGCTCACCAACACCGGTGAATACGGAAATACCACCGTGTGCCTTAGCAACGTTATTGATCAGCTCCATGATAAGGACTGTCTTACCAACTCCGGCACCGCCGAACAGACCGATCTTACCACCCTTTGCATACGGGCAGATAAGGTCAACGACTTTGATACCGGTCTCGAAAATCTCTGCAGCAGGAACCTGATCTTCATAACTCGGAGCAGGACGATGGATCGACCAACGCTCCTTTGTCTCAGGTGCCGGCTTGTTATCAACGGGTTCACCCAGAAGGTTAAAGATACGTCCCAGACACTCGTCGCCAACAGGAACAGTGATTGAATTGCCTGTATCAACTGCATCTGTTCCGCGGACAAGACCGTCTGTGGAACTCATTGCGATGCAGCGAACAACATCGTCACCGATCTGCTGAGCGACTTCAGCTATTACTTTGTGGTCGTTAAGCTCGATCTCAATAGCATTATTAAGGTCCGGCAGTTCACCTTCTGAGAAACGGATGTCGAGGACAGGTCCTGTTACCTGTATTACCTTTCCAACATGCTTTTCACTCATTACGAGAACTCCTTATTTGTTTGCGAATTGCGGGAGTTTGATTCCCTTTACTCCCCTTATTTTCTACACGGAACAGGATTTTACGAACCACCCTCGGCACCTGCCACGATTTCTGTAATTTCCTGTGTAATGCTTGCCTGTCTAGCTCTGTTGTAGAACAGTGACAGTTTATCGATCATCTCTGAAGCATTATCTGTTGCTGCTTCCATGGCTGTCCGGCGTGCGGCAAGCTCACTGGCAACAGAAACATTTATACTTGTGTAGAGAAGACCGGACAAGTATTCCGGTACGATATCATTAAATACTGTTTCACTATCCGGCTCGTACAGGATAAGATCCCGGGCTTTGCCGGTCTCTTTCTCATCAGATGCAAAATCTGAGAGAGGAAGCATGGAACTTGCTTCCGGTACCTGAGACAGCATGGAGACAAAATTCGTATAACACAGATATACGTGTCCGAACTCGCCCTTTTTGAATGCCTCGCAGATCAGGCGTCCGATTTCAAAGCAGTCTGAGATGGTAACTGCAGCAACCTCAGCATACTCCTCTGTAAAGAGAGGTACCTTTCTGTGCTTAAAGTATTCCACACTCTTCTTACCGATAGGGAAAACGGTGATATCGCGTCCTTCAGTGGCTTTCTCAACAAACTTGAAAAGGTTTGAATTGTATCCGCCTGCAAGTCCGCGGTCACCGGCAATGACAATATAGAGCCATTTGTCATTGTCTGTCGCCTTTGTATAAGGAGACTGAAAATCGGTATTTCCGTTCGCGATATTTGTAAGGGTATCCTTCAAAATATCGAGATAAGGTTTGCTCTGATCGGCTTTTTCCTTAGCTTTACGAAGTTTTGATGCAGCTACGAGCTGCATGGCCTTCGTGATCTGCATGGTACTCTGTACGCTTTTGATCCGGAGTTTCACAGCCTTCATATTTGCAGCCATGTTTCCTCCTAGCTGGCAGAGCGGTGTGCTCTGTCAAAAACCTCCGGCGCTTAAGCTCTCTGCTTTACGAAGTTGTCCGTAAATGCCTTAAGGGCAGCCTTCAGCTTGTCTTCAGTATCCTGTTCCAGCTTTCCGGTCTCGCGGATAGCCTTCATTGCAGCCATACCGTCCGGATCCTGGTCGAGGTAACGATTCAGCTCGGCTTCATAGGTACGGATATCCGAAACCTCTACCGGAGCAAGAATGTTATTGACTACGGCGTAAAGAATAGCAACCTGCTTTTCAACCTCAGCCGGAGAATTCTTGTCCTGCTTGAGGACTTCAACGATTCTCTCACCCTGTGCCAAACGAGCTTTTGTATCTTCGTCAAGGTCGGAACCGAACTGAGCGAAGCTCTGCAGCTCACGGTACTGGGAATAGATCAGCTTAAGGGTACCGGCAACCTTCTTCATTGCCTTTGTCTGTGCATTACCACCAACTCGGGATACAGAGATACCGGGGTTAACAGCCGGCATGATACCGGAATGGAAAAGCTCTGTCTCCAGGAAGATCTGTCCGTCTGTGATGGAGATAACATTTGTCGGAATATACGCAGAAACGTCGCCCGCCTGTGTCTCGATGATCGGGAGAGCAGTAAGTGAACCGCCGCCCTTTTCCTGAGACAGCTTAGCAGCTCTCTCAAGTAGTCTTGAGTGCAGGTAGAAAACGTCACCCGGGTAAGCCTCACGTCCGGGCGGTCTGCGGATCAGAAGGGAAAGTGCACGGTAAGCAACCGCATGCTTACTTAAGTCATCATAGATGATGAGGACATGCTTGCCCTTCTGCATAAAGTATTCACCCATAGCACATCCTGCGTACGGTGCGATGTACTGAAGCGGGCTGGGTTCTGAAGCGGTAGCTGCAACTACGATACTGTAGTCCATAGCTCCGTTATTCTTCAGGTCGGTAACGAGTGAAGCAACTGTCGAACGTTTCTGACCGATAGCTACGTAGATACAGATAACATCCTTACCCTTCTGGTTGATGATGGTATCGATAGCAATAGTGGTCTTACCTGTCTGACGGTCACCGATAATAAGCTCACGCTGTCCTCTTCCGATAGGGATCATGGAGTCAATAGCCTTGATACCTGTCTGAAGCGGCTCTTTAACGGGCTGTCTGTCAATGATTCCGGGAGCCGGTGTCTCAACCGGACGGAAATCATCTGATTCGATCGGTCCTGCGCCATCGATTGGCTGTCCAATCGCATTTACAACACGGCCGATCATTTTCTCGCCTACCGGTACGGAAACTACTCTACCGGTACGTTTAACGGTCTGTCCCTCGCTGATACCTGTATCAACACCGAACAGAACCGCGGAAACTACGGTCTCTTCAAGGTTCTGTGCCATACCAAAAGTTCCGTTCTGGAACTCCAGAAGCTCACCGGACATACAGTTCAGGAGTCCGCTCACTCGAGCGATACCATCACCTACGGTAAGAACCGAACCGGTTTCATTCTGAATGATAGCATTCTGGTAATTCTTGATCTGGCTTCGGATAACCTCGGAAATTTTTTCTGGTTTCAGTTCCATTTTATCCTCCGAGTAAACCTGGGTTAACAACCCTGTGCATGAAGCACAGGTTCTTACATAACAGTTTCATTGATTTCTCTGCGGAGCGTATCAAGCCTTCCCTGCACTGTTCCGTCGAGGAGTTTTCCATCGACTTCTACACGGAGACCGCCCATTACAGAAGGATCGTTCTTTTGCTGGAGAATGATCTTTTTGCCGGTCATACGGCTGAGCTTCTCGGTAAGTGCAGAAATATGCGCATCGCTCAAAGGTACGGCAGAAACGACAAGTGCGTCGGCAATGCCGTTATCTTTGAAGTAGCTCGCACGGAAACGCTTATAGCAGGCAGAGAATTCATGAAGCATTCCACGCTCAGTAAGTATCTTAAGGAAATTCAAAAGATACGGCTGTATGGAATCTCCGAATGCCTCGTCTACAAGACGGAGGCGTTCCTTTTTGGGAATGGATGGCTCCAACAGGAGCCTGATGTAATCCGGATTCTCTGCAAAGATCTTCCTGAGCTCCTCCATCTCGTGGAGGATATCATCAGTCAGATTTTCGGAGAGTGCCAGATCATACAGACTCTGTCCGTATAAATCTCCGGCTTTTGTCATGATGCCTCCCCTACTTTGTTGATGAATTCATCAATGAGCTTCTTGTGATCAGCCTCGCTGATCTCCTTTTCAACTACCTTGCCGGCAATATCCATGGCAAGACCGCCAATCTCGTTTTTGGCGTCGTTGATAGCTTTTTTCTTTGACTGCTCGATATCTGCTTCTGCCTTGGCTTTGATTCCCTTGGCATCGGCTTCTGCTTTACGGATCATTTCATCTGCACGTGTCTGTGCAGCCTTTTCTGCATCAGCAACAATTCTGGATGCTTCTGCATGCGCGTCACTGAGACTGCTTTCATACTGATCTTTCAGGCTGTCAGCCTTTTCCTGGGCTTCTCTCGCCTCACGGATCGTCTGATCTGCGAGTTCTTTCCTCTTTTCGAGGATATTGTTAATAGGCTTGAAGAGAAATCGTTTGATCAGATACAACTGAATAAAGAGGTTCAGGATTTGCGCAATGAACGTCCAGGGGATGATCGTAACCAGATCCTGAGTCTCTCCGGATGTCAGTAAAAGCATCATATTGATCTCACTTTTCCTTTCATAGTGCTAGTGTAGATGCATTTTTCATTAATCAGAGATAATTCATGAATGTGCCCGGTGCAACGAAGATCAGAAGAAGACCGGTAACGAAACCGTAAATACCGGTTGTCTCTGCAACCGCACAACCAAGAAGCATTGTACTGGTTACATCACCCTTACATTCAGGCTGACGTCCGATTGCCTCAAGAGCCTTAGCAACGGCATTACCTTCACCAATACCAGGACCGATACCTGCGATCAGTGCAGCGCCTGCTCCGATACCGCAGCCAGCAAGTGCAATACCTCTAGCCAGTAACTGAAAATCACCCATGTTATTTTTCCTCCTGAAAAAAATTGATTGTAGTTGAAAACCTTACATGCGGCTGAAATTAGCAGCAGCCGCTTCTGCAAAAACAGCGTCATTCTTCCGCAGCGTTCGCGATGTACATGATGGTCAGCATCGTAAAGATGAATGCCTGCATTACACCGGTAAACCAGTCAAAGTAGAATGAAAGAATGGCAGGAATACCGACTGCAAGAATCGGAATCTGCGCCAGTGTGTGACTGATCATGCCGAAGATCGCAGCAGATGCGATTCCGAGTGCTGCGTAGATCAGACCGTTGATAACTATACCGGACAGGATGTTGCCGAAGTGACGGCAGGCCAGGCTGACCGGAGTTGCCAGTTCGGAAAGAACGTTAAATGGCGTCATAACCGGAATTGGCGTTGTGAATCCCTTTAAGTAACCAAGGATTCCAGACGTGTTGATCTTTTGAGCGGTGATCATGACGAAGACTACAACAGCCCAGGCTGCTTCAGTCGAAAGATCGGCAGTAGGGCTTCTGAGTCCGGTCAAGCTGATCATGTTGGAAACAACGCTCGTTGCAAACAGAGCTGCAGCGAATGGTATGAGCTTGTCAAAACGTGTTGTTCCGGTGTTTGTGCGGACAAAATTATTTGCCGCTTCCACCAGCATCTCCGCGATGGCCTGACGCTTTGAGATATTCTCAACTTTCAGGTTTCTTGTCAGGAAGATACACAGCAACGTAATGATTGCCATGACAAGCCAGCTGACCACCAGCGTTTCCGTGATCAGAAAATCACCCAGGACCGGGATTCCCGTAGGGATCCGGGCAAATATCCGGGCACCAGCGACTTCAAAATCCATTAAGCTTTTTACCCCCCTTTCTCGCGGATAGGATTCCACGGAATTTTATAGTAAGGCTTGGTATAAACAGCGGTATAATGCCAGCCGCTGCATTGAAAACCGGGAGGAAAATGGCGAGTACCACCCAGACGAGCTGGGTAAGGGTACGGTAGCGATAGCTGAGTGCCATTGTTTTCCGAGCCCGATCATCATTCTCAACTGATACTACTTTTTGAACGGTTAAAGCCATCCAGAAGAAGTTGCCGGCTGCAACCATGCCGCCGACTATCCCGCCGGCGATCACTTTTGAATTAAAGGGAATAAGTGCCGGCTCAAGATGGTTTCCGATTACAAAGCAGAGGATCATAATAATAACGCCAATAGCGGTCGATGTCGCTACGTAGATACTTTCCTTAAGTACGGCGTCCTGTATTTTCATCTGTCAATCTCCTGTCATCCGTGACAACCGGAAAAACCAGCTGCCATGCGGTTTTTTTAATAATGCCGGTTAAAAGATACACCAGGTTTTCTTCTGGCGTTTTTTGAAGACTTCTGTTCCTTTTTCGTGATGGCAAGATATGTTTTCCAAGCAGTCATACCAGAACCTCCAAGTCCAAGGATAAAGCCGGGGATGTAGATCCATCCGCCGACAGAAAAATGCGCACAGAGATAGTTACATCCCACTACGCATAACAACAGAGGCATGATAAGCGAGAGGCCAAACTGACCCACCATCGCAAAATTATTGAGGATAGAAAATTTTTTCATCAGACCCCATTTTAACGGCAAAAGATAACGTAGTCAATTAGAACCAAAAAAGCACATAAAAAAGACCAAATTTTATCTATTATGCTTAAGAAAGCATTTTCTATTATTTTATCGTCAAAAAACTATTAATACTTTATAAAAAAGTCAGACGGAGCAATAAAAAACATTGCATGAGTCAGATACTGAATTTCAACAATTTGTTGAGGTTTCTAAAAGAGTGTTTTAAAATACGGTGTCAGAGTTAAAATTCAGGCATCAAAATTATGAAAAAAAATTTTTTTGGATCATTTGTGTAAATCGTCATTCAATTATGAAAAGACATTGAGATCCGGAAGGAAGTACTTATATATATGACAAAATCAATAATCAAGGCAGCGGTTTTTATAGTAGTCTTCGTTGCATCCATTTTTATAATAAGCGCCATCATGAACCGCGGTACTACCGATATGACGGTAAAGATGGATGAGGCGAGTTATCCGGTCGTCAGCATGAAGTACTATGACCGTGAGATAAATATGATGCACGGCTATGGAAATACGGAAATGAAGCCGGAGACATTAAGAGATTCGCTGACTCCCCTTAACGATGACAGAAGCGCGGACATCATCATAAATACTTATGGACAGAAGATCGCATCCATCGCGTATGAAGTCCGTTCCGCAGATGCAAAGAGACTCGTGGAGAATACAGAGGTCACGGATTACGTTCAGCGGAGCGACACCATGATCACCGCAAACCTCGCCATAAAAGACCTGATCCAGGACAACACAGAGTACATCCTTGCGGTAGTGCTTACCGATGTAAAGGGTCATGAGCTCAGATACTTTACCCGTATAATCCACGACAGCAGGCTTCACGGAAAAGAGCTGTTAAAGTTTGTCACGGATTTTTCCAAAAAGACCTTTGATAAGACACAGGCGAGAAGCATCACTACTTATCTTGAAAGTGATTCCACAGGAGACAATTCAAGCTTTGCGAAGGTAAATATCCATTCGAGCTTTGATCAGATAACCTGGGGAAATCTGGGATTTACAGCACCTGAGACCGTAAAGACCAAAATTCTTGAGATGGATGACACAACTGCGACCATATCTCTCTCATATATACTTAACAGGACGGACAGCGGAACGAACCGCTTCTATGATGTGACAGAGATATACCGCGTGCGCTACACGGACCGCAGGATATATCTCCTGAACTTTGAGAGAACAATGGAGCAGGTTTTTGATCCTGATGCATCCGGAATATTTGCAGCAGACAAGATCATGCTCGGCGTAACAGATCCCGATGTAAATATGGTAGAAAATGAGGACGGAAAGGTAGTTGCCTTTGTCCAGAACGGTGCGCTTTACGCTTACAGAAACACCGATTCCAGAGCAGTCCGTATCTTTTCCTTCTTTACAAAGGGTGATGATGACGAGAGAAACCGTTTTGAAGACCACGGCATCCGGATCCTTCAGGTGGATGAAGCGGGCAATGTACATTTTATTGTATATGGCTATATGAACCGCGGAAGACATGAAGGTCAGGTGGGAGTATCCGTCTACTATTACAATTCAGCACTGAACCAGATAGAGGAAGAGGTATACATCCCGTATGTAAAGTCCTATAACTATCTGAAATGTGAGATCGAGAAGCTTTCCTATTCTCACGGCGGAAATGAACTCTATCTCTTCCTGGACGGCAAGATACTGAGGGTTCACCTCGATACACAGGGCGCTGAGACAGTTGCTAAAAACATAAATTACGACGAGCTGGTAGTATCCGAGAGCAGCCGTATGGCAGGATGGCAGTCAGCTGATCACAAGACCGTACAGCTCTGCGACTTTAATACAGGTGAGATACGAGAGATAAGCAAGGGCGAAAATACGGAAGTCAGACCCCTTGGATTTATAGGAGAGGATCTGGTATATGGAATCGCAGATCCGTCTGATACGGTGAACAGCAGTATCGGAGTCGTTCTCCGTCCCATGCACACTATCTGCATCGAGAACAGCAACGGAGAGGTGCTCAAAACCTACAATCGTGACGGTGTTTACATCACGGATGTGAGTTTTGAAGATAACGAGATCGTCCTTAACAGGATCCAGATGGCTCATGGCAGCGGTACATTCGTCAGCATGGCGCCGGACCAGATCGTAAATAATATCAGCGACACAGGTGACAGAAACTCCATCACTGTCGCAGCTACAGAGGAATACGAAAACATTGTTGAGATAGCCCTTGCAGGACGTATCAACAAAAATAACGTGCATGTGCTTACTCCTGAAGAAGTGCTTTACGAGGGCGGAAGAGAGCTTGCTCTGGAAGAAACAGAGGATGAGCAGGAGATTTATCTGGTATATGCTAACGGAAACATAACAGGTATCTATGACATGGTTTATGAAGCCGTAGACAGGGCTGATTCCGAGGGCGGAGTCGTTCTTGATATGGATCAGCACTATATCTGGCAGAAGGGCAACCGTGCTACAGTAAGAGAAATATCAGGACTTGCTGCAGATACTGCAGGAGACACCGCATCATCCCTGAGCATATGCCTAAATGCGCTCCTTAAGCACGAAGGTGTATCTGTAGACGTATCATCCCTCTTAAACAGCGGAATGGGCGCTATGGACGTTATAGACAACGAGATAGAAGATGCAAAAGCACTGAACCTCGGAGGATGTTCATTAAGTTCTGTTCTTTATTATGTAAGTGTCGGACGTCCGGTGCTTGCAGAGGTTGAGACAGGAAAAGTGGTACTGATCGTCGGATATGACGCGAAGAACACAGTCATCATGGATCCTGAAACAGGAACTACCTACAAAAAGGGAATGAATGATTCAAAAGAATGGTTTGAAAACCATGGAAATGAGTTCGTATCCTACATAATGAAATAAAGAAACGGCGCTGCTTCAGAATTGATCGAAGCGGCGCCGTATTGTTTTTATATTATTTATTCCATCTCTCCGTTGCGGTAACGGTTTACAAGAGCCTGAATACGGTTATTCGGATTCAGAAGGTCGCTGATGGAGGAATCGTGGTTCAGTGTATCGATGATGAATGCGATGTACTTACTCATATCGCAGGATACATAGTATTCACGCTCCAGAAGCTCAGGGCTCTGGTAGATGCAGTTTGTTGTGAGGACACGTGTGATGGTTCCGTTATTGTATGCCTCATCAAACTCCTCGAGACCGTTTGTGAAGAGTCCGAAAGTAGCCATGATGAAGATTCTCTTAGCCTTGCGTGCCTTGAGCTCACGTGCAACGTCGAGAACGCTTTCTCCTGAAGAGATCATGTCATCGATAACGAGAACATCCTTGCCTTCAACAGAAGAACCAAGGAACTCGTGTGCAACGATAGGGTTCTTGCCGTCTACAACCTGTGTATAATCACGGCGCTTATAGAACATACCCATATCAAGACCGAGTACGTTTGCAAGGTAGATAGCACGCTTCATTCCGCCTTCGTCAGGGCTGATGACCATCATATGCTCAGAATCGATCTGAAGGTCATTTACGTTGTTCAGAAGACCCTTCATGAACTGATAAGCAGGCTGGATGGTCTCAAAGCCGTGAAGCGGGATAGAGTTCTGTACGCGGGCATCGTGTGCATCAAAAGTGATGATGTTGTCAACACCCATGGAAACCAGTTCCTGAAGTGCGATAGCGCAGTCGAGAGACTCACGGGAGCTTCTCTTGTGCTGACGGCCTTCGTAAAGGAAAGGCATGATAACAGTGATACGACGTGCCTTACCGCCGACAGCTGCGATGATACGCTTCAGATCCTGATAGTGATCATCGGGGGACATGTGGTTCTCTCTTCCGCACATTTTGTAAGTCATGCTGTGATTACAAATATCGCAGAGGAGGAAAAGATCCATACCACGGATGGATTCGTTGATGGTTCCCTTTGCTTCGCCTGTACCAAAGCGGGCAATGGAAGCCTTTATCATATAGGAATCACGCTGATATCCAGCAAACGCGAGACTGTTTTTGTGTTCGTTCTCTCGCTCTGTACGCCAGTCGACAAGGAACTTGTCAACCTTTCCGGCAAGATCTCTGCAACCCTCAAGAGGGATGACACCGAGTTTACCTACCGGGATACTATCGAGCTTACGCTTACCTTCATGCACTGCCATTGCTGAAATTCCTCACTTTCTGTGAAACAAATAAAGTTGCCCGATCACTGGCACAGCTGCCTGAGCCGGAGATCTTCCCCCTTGAACCTATACAGATCGTACCCACTAAGAATCCTTGAAAATGAACGTTCCGAGTAATCCTCTTTGATCCTTGCCAAGTCCAGATTACTGGAAATGATCGTGGAATGCCTTCTCAAATGCCTTTCATTGAGGATAAGGAACAGTTCGGATCGTACAAAGGAATTTACAGTCTCCGTTCCGAGATCATCGATGATCAGCAGATCGGCGTTGAAAATATTACTGTAAAACTCGTTGTCTTCAGCCGTTTCGCCGTTTGCGCGGAAAGTATGATCCGCAAGCGCACGAAAAAGCCGGAAGGCAGAAAAATATACCACACTGTATCCCTCATCCAGCATCGCTTTTGCAATGCAGTTTGAAAGGAAAGTTTTTCCACTCCCGACGTTTCCTAAGAATAACATATTGGTATATGTATTTGCAAATGTTTTTACGAACGTACGCGCGTCATTATAGGCTTTTTCCATGTCCGGACGCACATTGTTCGAAAAAAGATCCATTTTGCAGGTAGAAAAATTCTCTTTGTCGAGAACTTCCATCAGGTTTGACTGGGCATAAAGCGCATTGATGAGCTTCTGCTTCAGACAATGACACTTTTCCGTGCCGATATAGCCGGTATCCTTGCAGTCAGGACAGTCGTAGATAGGAGAGAGCCAGTCTGCGGGATGGCCGGATGAAAGGAGAAGCGCTGTCTTCTTTTCTGAAAGACGGCTGATCTTTTCCCGAAGATCAGCAATAGCGGATTCATCGCCTTCCATGTAGCGCGCAGCAGACTCTATAGCTGCATCTGCGATCTCCTTTTCAAGTTCATGAAAACCCGGGACATCGCGTCGTATAGAAGCTTTGCGCTCGGCAAGGATCTTTGCGTTTCTGGTTCGTGCGGATTCGTATCCGCTCATGATTTCATTAAAACGGCTATCAGACAATGCCATAGATAATCCCCTCTGAATTAGTTCTTAGCAAATCTCTTTTCCAGATCATCGTAATCGTAGCTTCGTTCTTCAAAATTTCTGAACTTATCCCTGCGGTCAGGTGCAGGAGTTTTGTCACGCATAGCATTTACACTGCTCTTTGCATGATCGGCGTCAAGTGCATCGAGGTCAGACTTTTTGCGTACCTGCTTAGTCTTCCAGTTTTTAAGGATGCCGTCAGCATAGCTGAAGCTGGGCTTTGAAATGGAGCGCATTGTGCGGTTTACTGCTTCGATGATGAGATCCATATCGAAACCGTACTCGTCCTTCCAGCGCTTGATAAAGTCGATATCAGCCTGGACAGGATTGCGTCCGTTTAGGCCGAAAGCACGGAGAACAGCGTAATAATCCTTCTTGAAGGTACTGGTCTCGGCACGTGCAGCCTTCACATCGTGGATACCCTGCTCATCCCATGCGATGGCGGTGGCTTCGATGTAGCGCATGCTCTTATGTCCGGCATTTACGCAATATTCAACGAGATACTCGATAAGGTCCACGCTGAAATGAAGCTTATCGTAGATGAAGAGGATCGTGCTGATATCGGACATGCTGAGAGGTCGTCCGATATACTGTTCGGTCATAAAGAGTAGTCCCTGAACATCATCACGGCTCTTAAATTCATCAAGTTTATCTGCGGAGTAGAAAGGACGTGTTCCCTTTGCCTCGTCAGCGGGTGCAGCGGAAGCCTTGGAAACCTCATTATCTGCGGGGATACGGGGCTTAACTGCTTCTGCGGTCTGAGGGATATCCTGCGGAGCGGGAGCAGACTGGACAGAAGCTCTCTGTCGGTTTGCCACGCGGTGGATGTCATTCAGGCATATTCCGCGGATATTTTTGTCTGGATCAAAGTCGATGGTAAGGAGACCCTGTCTGTCCCAGTACTGAAGGGCTCTCAGGATGTCGCCTTCCGTGTAGTTAAAGAGATCCGCAAGGGTAGAAACCGAGATCTCCAGATCACCGGAGGAAGCCCTGAGCAGGTAAAGATAGATCTTTATCTGGGCTTCATTAGCCTCGGTCATGAATTTATCGATAAAAATGTTGGAAACAAGTGTAGAACCGGTATCGTTTTTTTCGTAAAGTGCAATGCTGCTCATGGGTCCGCCTTTGAAAAACTGGATTCCTGATGTCTTTTCCCAATCAGGTCAGACAGATTATAGCATAGGAAATTAACAATATACAATGGTGAAAACGGCGGAAACCCGCATGAAATGGGCGTTTGCGGGCTTTTGTGGATAATGTGGATAGCGTGGATTACTCCCGCAAATGCCCAAAACACAAGAAAAAGAAATCCACACCTTTTTGTGGAGAGTTTTTCACAAAAAGATGTGGATAATGTGGATAACTTATTCGCCAAGAAGGTCGGTGCCCACTTTATAAACATCTCCGGCACCCATAGTTATCAACAGGTCACCGTTGATACAATGTTCCTGAATAAATTTTTCGATCTCAGCAAAAGACGGGAGATAACAGGCATTTCCGCCTTTTTTGTTGATTTCTTCCATGAGGGTCTTGGAGCTTATTCCAAGGTCATCAGTCTCACGTGCAGCATAGATATCCGCAAGGATAACACGGTCTGAATGTGTAAGAGCCTCTGCAAATTCAGGGAGCAGAGCCTTTGTCCTTGTGTAGGTGTGAGGCTGGAATACGCACCAGAGTGTCTTATGTGGATAATGTGCGGCAGCTTCCAGTGTTGCAGCGATCTCGGTGGGATGATGTGCATAATCATCGATGACTGTGATGCCGTTAAATTCGCCCTTCTTTTCAAAACGGCGCTCTGTTCCGCGGAACTCGGAAAGTGCCTTCAGTGCAGGCTCTGTGCTGATGCCGAGGATGTGGGATGCGGCAGCTGCAGCGCAGGCATTACCGATATTGTGCTCTCCGGGAACCTTAAGTGACACTGTTCCGATCTTTTCTGAGCCGTGGTTCAGAGTAAATGTAGGATGAGCAAATTCATCATATGAAATATCTGTAGGATACCAGTCACAGCTGCTGTCCATGCCGAAAGTCACGATATTGCAGGAAAGACCCTCTGTCACTTCCTTAAATCCCGGATCGCCTCCGTTAATTATAAGTGTGCCGTCCTCAGGAAGAAGAGTCGCAAACTTATGGAAGGATGCACGGATGTCGTTGATATCCTTAAAGAAATCAAGGTGATCCTCATCAACGTTCAGGATGATGCTTATCTTCGGGAAGAAGCTGTGGAAGCTGTTTGTGTACTCGCATGCTTCTGTAACGAAATATCTGTCACCGCCGATGCGGAAGTTTCCGTTGATGGAGTGGAGCATGCCGCCTACTGAGATAGTAGGATCGGCATCTGCCTTGAGCAGGATCTCGGAAAGCATGGATGTTGTGGTGGTCTTTCCATGAGTTCCCGCAACTGCAACGGGAAGGTCATACTTTTTCATGACCTGTCCTAAGAGCTCGGCACGTGTGAGAACAGGAAGGTTTCTCCTGCGGACCTCCATGAGCTCCGGGTTATTTTCGTGGATAGCTGCGGTCATTACAACGAGATCGATGTCGTCTGTGATGTTTTCGGCAGCCTGGGGATAACGAACGATGGCGCCGAGAGATGCGAGAGCGTGTGTCAGATCGCCTTCCTTCATATCAGAGCCTGATACGGTAAATCCCTTTGAAAGTAAAAGCTCGGAAAGTCCGCTCATGCTGATTCCGCCGATGCCGATGAAATGAATGTGAATCTTCTTATTAAAATCTATTTCGTACATAAAATCTCCATAATAAAATTATTCGCGCGGAAATTAAGAATATCAGGACACCGCGCTTCGCCATCATAATTATATATTCTTATATATAAAAAGCAATAACAGAGCGGTTCCACAAAAGACATGGATCAGAGGCTAAGATTTGTGCAAATTAGTTGTTATTTTTAAGTTGTATTAAATTGTACTGAGTTGTATCAATAAAATGTTATGAAAAAAGGAGAAAAAACATAAATTTATTTGTAAAAAACGCCCCGATGCGTTGATAGAAATGCTATAATGTAGTCACGCTGTAACGCTGAAGTGTTCCTGCGAAAGTGCAAATTGTCGCTGAAACGCACAATTAGCGCATAAAAGTAAATAAAAAGGGGCACGAACAGAGGGGTTTATACGGCTAAGAATGATGATTTCGGAAACTGGAAGCGGACCGGGCAAGCGGTATCGTGGACGAAATCGGACAAACTAACAGGATGAGGTGATGCGTATGATCAAGAAGGAGATGATCGCTATGCTTCTCGCTGGAGGACAGGGAAGCAGACTTGGCGTTCTGACGACACACATGGCAAAACCGGCCGTACCATTTGGGGGAAAGTACCGTATTATCGATTTTCCGCTCAGTAACTGTATCAACTCTGGTGTTGATACGGTAGGTGTACTGACACAGTACCAGCCGCTGAGACTGAATTCGCATATCGGAATCGGTACACCGTGGGATCTCGACCGCTATATCGGAGGAGTATCTATCCTGCCGCCATTCGAGAAGAATGTCAGCAGTGAGTGGTATACCGGTACAGCTAATGCGATCCTGCAGAATATCGAGTACATGGAAAGCTGCAATCCGGACTATGTACTGATACTTTCAGGCGACCATATCTACAAGATGGATTACGAAGTAATGCTGGATTATCACAAGCAGCAGAATGCTGATGTGACTATTGCCTGCATGCCGGTACCGCTGGAAGAAGCGAAGAGATTCGGTATCATGATCACAGATGATGACCGCCGTATCGTAGATTTTGAGGAAAAACCGGAGCATCCGAGGGGAAATCTGGCATCCATGGGTATTTATATCTTCTCATGGAAGGTGCTGAAGGATGCGCTGATCTCACTTGCTGACCAGCCGAGTCTGGACTTTGGTAAGCACGTGATCCCGTACTGCCGTGAAAAAGACCAGCGTATGTTCGCATACGAGTATAACGGCTACTGGAAGGATGTCGGAACTCTTAATTCCTACTGGGAAGCAAATATGGAGCTTATCGATATCATTCCGGAATTTAATCTTTATGAAGAGTACTGGAGAATCTTTACAAAGAGTGAAATCCTTCCGCCGCAGTATGTTGCTGACAACACTGCTATCGAGAAGAGTATCATCGGTGAAGGTTCTACCATCAACGGACAGGTCATCAATTCTGTCATCGGATGCGGTGTAGTGATCGGAAAGGGAACCGTTGTAAGGGATTCCATCATCATGAACAGAACCGTGATCGGTGAAGGATGTATTCTGGATAAAGCTATTATCGCAGAGGACTGCACAGTAGGTGATCGTGTACAGCTGGGTGTTGGCGAGGAAGAAGAAAACGATTCCAGACCGGATATTTACAATCATGGTCTTGTAACAATAGCTGAGAAGTCTGTCATCCCTTCAGGACTGACAGTTGGAAAGAATACGGTTCTGTCCGGTTCCTTCCAGATCTCTGAATTTAAGAACGAAAGCCTTCCTTCCGGAAGAACATTCATCAAGGGAGGTGACGAGAAATGAGAGCCATCGGAGTAATTCTTGCAGGTGGTAATAACCACCGTATGAAGGAACTGACAAAGAAGCGTGCCATCGCGGCAATGCCCATTGCAGGAAGTTACAGAGGTGTGGATTTTGCATTAAGTAACATGACTAACTCACACATTCAGAAGGTTGGTGTGTTTACACAGTACAATGCAAAGTCACTGACACAGCATCTGTCATCATCCAAATGGTGGGATTTCGGTCGTAAACAGGGTGGACTTTTTGTATTCACACCCTCTATCACACCGGATCACAGCTTCTGGTCAAGAGGCACAGTAGATGCGATCTATCAGAACATCTCATTCCTTAAGGATAGTCACGAGCCTTATGTCATCATCGCTTCCGGAGATGGCATCTATAAGCTGGACTACAACAAGATCCTTGAGTATCACATCGATAAGAAAGCTGATATCACTGTGGTATGCAAGGACTTCCCGGAGACAGAGAATGTCGAGAGATACGGCGTCATCACCATGAATGAAGAGTCCCGTATCACAGAGTTCGAGGAAAAGCCCATTGAGGCAAGAAGCCACACAGTTTCCTGCGGAATCTACGTTATCCGCAGAAGACAGCTTATCGAGCTCATCGAAAAGTGCGAAGAAGAAGATCGTCACGATTTCGTAGCAGATATCCTTGTTCGTTACAGAACACAGAAGAGGATCTACGGCTACAAGATCAGCGAATACTGGAGCAACATCGCTACTGTAGAAGATTATTTCCGTACAAACATGGACTTCCTGAAGCCTGCTGTAAGGGATTACTTCTTCCATCAGTACCCGGATGTATATTCAAAGGTAGATGATCTGCCACCTGCAAAGTACAACGTAGGTTCCGCAGTTCAGAACAGCCTTATCTCATCCGGATGCATCATAAACGGTGCTGTGCAGGA
Organism: Lachnospiraceae bacterium; assembly: GCA_900168235.1. Classification (GTDB taxonomy): domain Bacteria; phylum Bacillota; class Clostridia; order Lachnospirales; family Lachnospiraceae; genus NK4A144. The sequence goes on from FUZG01000002.1 coordinate 82,645, forward strand.
TTCAGTAGTATTCAAGAAAGTATTTGTCGGAAATAACTGCTACATTAAGAACTCCATCATTCTTAATGATGTATATATTGGTGACAATACACACATTGAAAACTGCATCATTGAGAGCCACGGAACGATTCGTGCGAACTCTTATTATAAAGGAGAAGACGGCATACAGATCGTAGTGGAGAAGAACGATCGATTTGTCCTGTAAGGGGAATATAAAAGGGCAAAAAGGGGGCAAACAGTGAACATTACAGATGTGAGAGTCAGAAGACTCACTAACACGGGGAAGATGCGTGCGCTGGTATCTATAACCATGGACAATGAGTTTGTTGTACATGATATCAAAGTCATTGAAGGTGAAAAAGGTCTTTTTATAGCAATGCCGAGCCGTAAAGCATCTGATGGTGAATTTCGCGATATCGCTCACCCTATAAACAGCGATACCCGCGACAGGATTCAGGACATAATCCTGAAGCGTTACTATGAAGTTCTTGATCAGGAAGAACCGCAGGCAATCGCCAGATAGCATGGGTCACTTCCTGTAAGAATGAGGGAGGGTATGATATAATAAGGAGCTCCGTCCATATGGGCGGAGCTCTGCTTGATTTTAAATAAAAAACGATAATTAACCGATAAAACGAAATAGATGTGTTTGGGTAATCAACGAGGAAAAAATATGAATTTTCTGACAGCGCCCCTTACGGAGCTTGGAGTATACGAAGATCTGAATAATGCCCTTAAAAAGCCGGGAGTTACGGAAGTTGAGGGCTGTGTCGATTCTGAAAAAGTAAATCTCATAGCGTCTCTCGGAGAAGAGGCAAAGTACCGTGTCATCGTGACAACAGACGATACAAGGGCGCGTGAGATACTGTCGGATCTTAGAGTCTACGACAGCAATGCCGTATATTACCCTGCCCGTGACCTTATTTTCTATCAGTCTGACCTTAACGGAAATCAGCTGATAAAAGACAGGATGGCAGCTATCCGGGCCATGCTGGAAGAAAAGAAAGTCACTGTCGTTACCACTTTTGACGCATTTATGGAAAAAATTCCGGGACTGGAGCTCATACGGAATCATGTGCTGGAAATCGATGACGAGAGCGAGCTTGAAACAGAGCAGTTGTCCCACGATCTCACAACCATGGGCTATACAAGGACTGTTCAGGTAGAAAGCGAAGGACAGTTTGCGGTCCGCGGCGGTATCGTGGATATATGGCCTCTTACCGAAGAAAATCCCATCCGTATGGAGCTCTGGGGTGAGGAAGTAACTGATATCAGAAGCTTTGACGCAGTGAGCCAGCGTTCCATCGAGGAAGTTCCGTGGTTTCGCGTATATCCTGCAACAGAGCTGGTACTCACATCCGAGGAACGGGATGCCGGACTCGATGCCATGCAGAAAGAGTTCGATGTCCGCTATAAAGCGCTCCGTAAAGATATGAAGACGGAGGAAGCTTACAGGCTGAAAAGTACCATCGGCGAGTTCAGGGAAGAGCTTCTCAACAGCCCGGGTTCTGTAAGCACGGCAGGTTATGTAAACTACTTTTTTAAGTCCCTTCATTCGTTTCTGGATTTCTTCAAGCCTGACGAGACGGTGATGTTCCTTGATGAACCTGTGCATCTCATAGAAAAAGCAGATGCTATCATGAAGGAATTTTCCGAGAGCATGACGGCACGTTTGGAAAAAGGCTATACACTGTCCGGTGCGGCAGATCTTCTTTATGATAAAAAAGAGATATTTGCCCGCATCACAGCGCGCCCGACTCTTGCGCTGGCAACCATAATACAGAGGCAGGATCAGTACAAGCCTGAAACCAGGATCAGCGTCAGTGCACGACCTGTAAATTCCTATAACGGCTCCTTTGAGTCACTGGTAGAGGACCTTAAAAAATACAGGAAGAACCACTACAGGATAGTGATTCTCTCTGCGTCCGTGACCCGCGCAAAGCGCCTTGCGGATAATCTGAATGAAAATGACATTCCGGCATTTTTCTCGGATGATCATGAGAGGGAGCTGAAGCCTGCGGAAGTAATGACAGCATATGGTTCTGTACGGCAGGGGTTTGAATATCCGGATATACGTTTCTGTGTCATGAGTGAAACGGATATTTTCGGCGGTATCCGTAAAAAGAAGAGAAAACGCCACACTTATGAGGGTGAGCGGATCGCGAGCTTTACGGATCTCGCTGTGGGTGACTATGTCATACACGAAAATTACGGTATCGGTCAGTATCAGGGCATCGAGCACCTGGATATCGACGGAGTTACCCGTGATTACGTAAAGATAAATTATAAAGATAATTCATCGGTCTATGTAATCGCGTCAAACCTTGATGCCCTGCAAAAATATGCATCAAGAGATGCGGAGAAAAAGCCAAAATTAAATAAACTCGGCACACAGGAGTGGTCAAAGACAAAAGCCCGTGTACATAAATCTGTCGAGGGTGTTGCGAAGAAGCTGGTTGCGCTCTATGCTGCCCGTCAGAACGGAAAGGGCTTCGTGTGCGGTCCCGATACCGTATGGCAGAGGGAGTTTGAGGAAATGTTCCCCTTTGAGGAGACTGAGGATCAGATCATGGCGATAGAAGCCGTGAAGCACGACATGGAGAGCACGAAGATCATGGACCGTCTGATCTGCGGAGACGTGGGCTTCGGAAAAACGGAGATCGCTATCCGCGCAGCTTTTAAGGCTGTTCAGGAGAATAAGCAGGTTGCGATCCTCGTTCCTACAACGATCCTTGCGGAACAGCACTACAATACATTCCGTCAGAGACTCAAAAATTATCCTGTGCGCATCGACCTTCTCTGCAGATTCAGAACATCGGCGGAGCAGAAGAAGACCATAGCAGACCTGAAAAAAGGTCAGGTAGATATCGTTGTGGGCACACACCGCCTGCTGTCAAAGGATGTGGCATTTAAGGATCTGGGGCTCTTAGTGATCGATGAGGAACAGCGTTTCGGCGTGACTCATAAGGAAAAGATAAAGGAACTCCGGCAGAACGTGGATGTACTGGCACTCACGGCGACTCCGATACCGAGGACTCTTCACATGAGCCTTGTAGGTATCCGGGATATGAGCGTTCTTGAAGAAGCGCCTCAGGATAGGATGCCGATACAGACCTTTATCATGGAATATTCTGATGAGATGGTGAGGGAAGCGGTATCACGTGAGCTTGCACGTGGAGGTCAGGTCTATTATGTATATAACCGCGTAAATGATATAGCACAGGTGGCGGCGGATCTGCAGGCTATGCTCCCGGATGCAACAGTGGCATTTGCCCACGGACAGATGCGTGAGCGTGAGCTGGAAGATATCATGAGCGATTTTATAAATGGTGAGATCGACGTACTGGTGTCAACGACGATCATCGAGACAGGTCTCGATATCTCAAATGCAAATACCATGATAATCCATGACGCCGACAGAATGGGGCTTTCCCAGCTCTATCAGTTAAGGGGGCGTGTCGGCAGATCTACAAGGACGGCATATGCTTTCCTTATGTACAGGAGAAATAAGCTCCTTAAGGAAACGGCTGAGAAGCGCCTCGCGGCTATCCGCGAATTTACTGAGCTTGGAAGCGGATTCCGTATCGCCATGAAGGATCTGGAGATACGAGGCTCAGGAAATGTGCTGGGTGCTGAGCAGAGCGGTCACATGGAAGAAGTGGGATATGACCTTTACTGCAAGATGCTGGACACGGCTGTAAAGGAGGAAAAGGGCGAAAAAGTCCTGCCTGAATTTACAACAACGGTGGATATGGATGAGGATGCGTTTATCCCTGAAACATATGTCCGTAATGAGAATCAGAAGCTTGATCTCTATAAGAGGATCGCTGTTATCGAAACTCACGAAGAAGCAGAGGACATGATACAGGAGCTTAAAGACCGCTTCGGAAAGCCTCCGAAGAGCGTGCTGAATCTGATAGAGATTGCACTTGTCCGTCAGAAAGCGCATAAGGTCTTTATCGAGAACCTGTCAGCAAAAGAAAACACCATCATGTTTAATGTATTTGCAAAGGCAGAGCTGAATCCTGTGAACATCCCGGAGCTTCTGGATCAGTACAGCGGGGGACTGACTTTCAGAGCAGTCGGAAAGCCGATCTTTACATATAAATTTGGAAAAAATGAGGAACGTGATTATATCAAGGCAGCAAATGATGTGCTGGATCACATGCGTATCCTCCTTGATGAAAGCGATGCGGATGAAGGAACACACTAACTATTGTGTTAATACGCAGATTCTGTTATGATGACTGTTCGGTAACATTGAAAATTGGTACAATGAAATATAGAAAAAGAGCCCTTTTTATCGCGGGGGATCACAAACACAGGAGGATTTGAAATGGAATACACACCGGTTGATAACAATCCGATCAACAACATCGTTTTCACACCTGGCGCACATGTGCGTTTTAAGGATGAGAAAGACAAGATGGTAGGCGGAAAGATCGTTAAGGAATATCCGTTTATCGTTACAGTTCAGGCTGATACACTTCACGGAAAAGTTTACGGCGTTTCAAAAAATTCTTTTGTATGCGGAGACGCTAAGTTCGAATAATTTTGTATTTCTTTTAGTACCGGCGTCGGTTTATGACGCCGGTATAATGGAGTTTAGGCATGTATATTATTGCAGGTCTTGGAAATCCCGGACGCCAGTATGAAGGAACCCGTCACAACGTGGGTTTTTCTGTAATAGATATTCTGGCAGATAAGCACGGGATCGCGCTTGATTTTGAAAAGCATAAAGCAATCTGCGGAAAAGGTGTCATCGACGGAGAAAAGGTCCTCCTTGTAAAACCGCTTACATTTATGAACTTAAGCGGTGAAAGTCTTCAGGAGATAGTTCATTACTATAAGGCTGATCCGGATAATGATCTCATCGTTATATCTGATGACATTGATCTGGATGTGGGAAGGATCCGCGTACGTCCTAAGGGAAGTGCCGGAGGTCATAACGGACTGAAAAATATTATCGCACATCTCGGTACAGACGGATTTGCACGGGTAAAAGTCGGTGTTGGCGCGAAACCCAAAGGATGGGATCTCGCAGACTGGGTTCTCGGACATTTTTCTGGAGAAGATGAAAAAATAATGCAGGAATCGCGTGAAAATGCGGCACTTGCAGTGGTTGACATAATGCAGGAAGGCTGCGAAAAGGCAATGAATCACTTCAATAAGAAGTGAGAGCCTATCTGAATCGAAAGGATTCTGGACATGAAGGATCTTACAAAGGGTAATCCCATCAGGCTTATCTTTTTATTTGCTCTTCCGCTGGTTTTAGGCCAGCTTTTTCAGCAGTTCTACAGCATAGTAGATGTGCATATAGTCGGAGAAACATTAGGGGAGGTCCCGCTGGCGGCAGTCGGCGCGACAACCCCTCTTTCTGATTTTTTGGTGGGATTTCTGAACGGTTTCTGCAACGGCTTTGCCATTGTGGTGGCGACCTGCTTTGGTGCGAAGGATGAAAAGCGGGTGAGGCGTGCGGCAGCGGCATCATTTATCGTGGGTGCGTCGCTGGCACTGGTGCTTACGGCATTTGGAACAATATTTTTAAGACCGGTGCTGCATTTCCTGAATGTAGAGGAAAGCCTCATACCAATGTCGGTGTCATATATCAGAGTAATAATCCTGGGATTGGTGTTCTCGGTGCTTTACAACACCTGCGCGGCAGTACTTAGAGGCATAGGTGACACGGTGACACCGCTTATCTTCCTCGTGATGTCAGCACTCATGAATATCGGACTCGATTATCTGTTGATAGTAGGTTTCAAGATGGGTGTCGCAGGAGCAGCGCTCGCAACCGTGATGTCGCAGGCGATATCGGCAGGCCTTTGCATTATCTGGATCATCCGAAAGTATCCGATATTGCATGTATCACGTGCGGATCTGAGCTTCGACAGATCTATTTATAAAAATATCCTTACAACGGGTCTCTCCATGGGACTCATGCTGTCACTCGTGAATCTCGGAACCCTGGTGCTCCAGAGTGCCATCAATTCATTTGGACCGTATGTTATCGTGGCGCATACTGCGGCGAGAAAAGCAACGAGTATATATATGCTGCCAAACTCTGTTTTCGGAACAGCGCTCGCAACTTTTGCCGGACAGAATCTCGGTGCCGGTAAATACGACCGTATCCGGGTGGGATTCCGTGAAACACTTATAGCGGTTTGTGTCTGGGATGTGTGTATCTGCATCCTGTCATGGATAGCGGGAGAGCGGATAATCGGGCTCATAACTGCAAGTTCAAATCACGATGTTCTATACTGGGGCGCCTGGTACTTAAAGATCGATACTATATTCTACTTCCTCGCAACAGCAGTCGTTCTTTTCAGAAATACGATACAGGGAATGGGATACTCCATGATGACTCTGCTTTCCAGCTTCTTTGAGCTCGCGGTAAAGGCTCTGGTAGCATTCCTGCTGGCACCTGGCATGGGTTATCCGGGTATTATAATATGCGAGCCTGTGGCATGGGCAGTCATGCTGATACCCCTTGTGGTAAAGTGGATATCTATCATCCGCTCATTGGGAATGAGGCGAAAGGAAGCCTGATGGCTAATGTATCAAAGATAATAAAAAAATATCCCTGGCAGGAGGATGGGGAACGGTGGTATACGTTCCCGTCTTTCTGTCGTCGTGTCTTTGGAAAAAAATTGTACAGGGTTCCACTGGATATAGGCTGTACATGCCCGAATCGGGACGGATGTATAGGGAATCGGGGGTGCATTTTCTGTGACGAAGGCGGCAGCGGAGATTTTGCTATCCCCTATGACGGACAGAAATTAAGTGTAAGTGATCTCTCATGGAACAGTGAAAAAGAAAAGGGCGGTGACACTACAGGCAGGTTTATTGCATATTTTCAGTCCTACACCAATACTTACGCTCCGACAGAAAAGCTTAGGCGGATATTTGGATCGGCTCTTTCAGATCCGCTGTTTTCCGGTATATCAATCGGCACACGGCCTGACTGCCTGGGGATGAGAGGGAGTACAGGAGCAGTTCTGCCATATCCCGAAGAGCCGATCATACCGATATTAAAAGAACTAAAAAATGCACATCCGGATAAATTTATCTGGGTGGAACTGGGACTCCAGACTATCCACGAGAGGACAGCCGGGTGGATACGAAGAGGTTATAAATCAGACGTCTTTGATCAGGCGGTGCACGAGCTTCACGAGGCAGGGATACCTGTGATATGCCACATGATACTCGGGCTTCCGGGAGAGACGCCTGAAATGAACCTTGAGACCATAAGGCATCTGAATGATCTAAAGATAGAAGGAATAAAACTCCAGCTCCTTCATTATCTGAAAGATACAGATCTTGGGCGTATGTGGAAGGAACAGCATCCGGACGGAGAAGAGAGCGAGGCTGCCGGAGACGCAGAAATTCCATTAAATGCGTTGACAGAAAAATCTTATGTCAATTTAGTATCAGACTGTATAGCCGCACTTTCTCCCCAAACGGTGATCCACAGACTTACAGGAGACGGAGCACCGGACCTGTTGCTAGCCCCTACATGGAGCCGAAATAAAAATCGGGTAATAAACGAGATACGGCATACCATGAAAGAAAAGAATTTGAGTCAAGGAGTACGAACGATGTAACAGTTTATGTACTCAAATATCACTACAATGTTATGACTTTTGAAATGCAAGCATTCCAAAAGCCATGAAATGGGCAATGCTTCGCATTTAAAAATTGCCCATTTCTGTTCAGTGAGAACTTTCATACGAAACCCGCAGTAAATGCGTGTTTCTGATTGTTAGTTTCAAAACATATAATTAAAGAAAAATGGAAAGGGGAATCAGAAATGCATTACTCAGAAGATCCGGGAAGACAGTACCATATACAGGTTGCAAAAGGCGAAGTAGGAAGATATGTTATCCTTCCCGGCGATCCCAAACGATGCGAAAAAATCGCAAAATATTTTGATGATCCGAAGCTCGTAGCAGACAGCCGTGAATTTGTAACATACACAGGAACACTGGATGGCGAAAAAGTTTCTGTAACATCCACAGGAATCGGCGGACCATCAGCATCTATTGCAATGGAAGAACTCGTAAAATGCGGAGCAGACACCTTCGTCAGAGTCGGAACCTGCGGAGGTATGCAGGAAGATGTACAGAGCGGAGATCTGGTCATTGCAAGCGGTGCCATCAGAATGGAAGGAACCAGTAAAGAGTACGCACCTATAGAATATCCTGCAGTGCCGGATATAGACGTACTTAATGCACTGCGTACAGCGGGAAAAAATCTGGGGCAGAGGTGTCACACCGGTGTCGTTCAGTGTAAAGATGCATTCTATGGCCAGCATAACCCCGAACTCATGCCTGTAAGCTATGACCTTCAGAATAAGTGGCAGGCATGGCTCAGGATGGGATGTCTCGCGTCAGAAATGGAATCGGCAGCGCTCTTTATCGTAGGAGGATTCCTCAGAGTACGCGTAGGATCAGTATTTTTAGTAATGGCAAATCAGGAAAGGGAAGCAAAAGGACTCCCAAATCCTGTTGTTCATGATACCGATATGGCTATCCGTACCGGAGTAGAAGCTCTCAGGATAATGATCCGTGAAGACAAAGAAAACAATAGATAAAAAGAAAGGATGCCGAAAGCGGCGAAATAACACTATGAAGACAGAAGAAATCATGAAATATGTAGACCATACACTCCTTTTACAGACAGCGACTTGGGATGAGATCAAGGTAGTTTGCGATGATGCTATCCACTACGGCGCAGCATCAGTAATGATCCCGCCCTGCTATATCAAGCCTGCATATGACTATGTAAAAGGCGCAGTGAAGGTTGCAACTGTAATCGGTTTCCCCAACGGTAACTGCACAACAGCAACAAAAGTATTTGAAGCAAAGGACGCTATCGCGAACGGCGCATCAGAAATCGATATGGTCATCAATATCGGATGGCTCAAGGATAAAAAGTATGACGAAGTAGAGCAGGAAATCCGCGCTCTGAAAGAAGCTGCAGGAGATCTCATCCTCAAAGTCATTATCGAGACATGCCTCTTAACAGACGAAGAAAAGATCAAGGCATGCGAGATCGTAACATCAGCAGGCGCTGACTACATCAAGACATCAACAGGTTTCTCCACAGGCGGAGCAACATTTGACGATATCAAGCTCATGGTCGAGCATGTAGGAAAGAACGTAAAAGTAAAGGCGTCCGGCGGAATCAGCTCTCTCGAAGATGCCGAGAAATACATCGAGCTTGGCGCAGAGAGACTTGGAACAAGCCGTATCATCAAGATCGTAAAAGGTCAGGAAAAAGATTCGTCTGATAACTATTGATATTCATGACGAATATTGGAAACAGGTCATTTGATTGACATAATGCAAGAGGAGTGGTACTTAGTATGACAGAAATAAGCAAAGAGCTGGAAGAAAAGCTTTTTAATAAGGCTGAAGAAATGATGAAAAGATCATATATTCCCTATTCGGGCTTTGCTGTAGGCGCCGCTCTTCTTGCAAAAAACGGTACCATCTACACAGGATGCAATGTAGAAAATGCTGCGTTCACGCCTACAAACTGCGCGGAGCGCACAGCATTTTTCAAGGCAGTGAGCGAAGGCGTCACAGAATTTGATGCCATCGCAATCCTTGGAGGCAAGGACAGAAAGGTAAGTGATCTCTGTACGCCCTGCGGAGTATGCCGCCAGGTAATGGCAGAGTTCTGTAAGCCGTCAGATTTTCTCGTCCTCATGCGTGACGGACAAGGCGCAGTAAAAAAACAGCTCCTCTCCGACCTTCTCCCCGAATCCTTCGGCCCGGGAAATCTGCTGTGACCTGCTACTTAGCAACAACGTATAAGATTGGAAACATATATAATGAAAACTGAATATTCTGCATATTTATTCCGAAATAGTATTGGAATGAGTCTGATTTTTGATAGAGGCGGTATGGGGGAACGAAATGTTCATTGAACATGATAAGCGCATTTTATCAAAGGCAATAAGCGTAACTGCGGTCATTAATACGGTCATGACGGCGGGGTCTGTTGCTGTGCGCTTTCTTGTAAAAGATACATCCTCTGTTACGCCGGATATGCTGAATGACGCATATTGGACCTATCAGATCTTTTTCTCCGTGCTGCAAATTTTTGTCACAGCCTTTACATTCTGGTGTGCGTGGAGACAGCTTGATCACTATAGAAAGCTGGTTCCGGTCGATGATTACACGGAAATGGCAAAACTTCAGGAAGAAGTAATGCCTGATGAGATCTCAAATCTTTCCAGTTATTCTATCCGTCAGCTTTTGGAAGTGTGGGCATTTATCCTTATCGGCGTGCGCATAGTATACGATATCTTTACGATCACGTATCGCCGATTCGTTGCAGGACTGTCATCTCAGGTTGACATAACAAATGTGGGCGAACTCCAGACGTTCTCTGCGATCTATAACGGATCTCACAGCTTCAAATACATAGGAATGCTGATCGCGCTGGTTCTCGGTATCCTGATAACCGGTGTTTTTCTCAATGACAAATATCTGAAAATAGCGGCAGTTGTGCTTACGGTACTCTTCATAATCTCAGCAACACTGGTCCAGATCCAGACCTACACTATCTTTGATCACGAGATAGCCATTGTCTGGTCATCAGTTATCTTCCATCTGCTCCAGACTGTGGGGCTTTTAGCCCTGGGCATATACCTAAAACGGGTTTACCGCGGTGTCTGAGAAAAAACATTGCACCTTTATCCAAGGTGCGATAACATGGCAGAGTCTGTATTTTAAAGAAACACAATCCAGGAGGCATCACAATGATCCGGTATAAAAACGGCGAAGGAAACGAATTTCCCGTTGTAGGGTATAAATTTACGATCACATCCGATCTGTTTAACAGAAATGAGACACTGTACATGACTGCAAACTCTCTGTTAAACGTGTCAAAAGCTCCGCTTTATACAAATAAGATAGAGCTTGATATATCAAAAACAGATAAACTCACAGCAACACTTCAGAAGGATTCCGACGAAAGATGGAGAGGAAGTATCAGACTCTACCAGAACGGAATGGTTGAAAATGATAAGATTGTTGCTGATCAGAACGAAACAGAGCTCACTTCATACATGGTCTATGGTGAGAAAAAAGCGACATTTACAGTAGATAACGAAGAACTCATACAGGATATAAACAGCGGTATTTCGGCTGAGATCTCAGACGATGCGATGGACCTCATGACAAAGAAGACAATAAATGGGTATGAGATCCTTGGCCGATGCCTGGTAATGATCTCAAATTTTGCAGAGCCGGATACCGTAGATGTAGATAATAAGGGCGGTGTCAGCCGTGTGATAGAGATCGGTATCGAGCATATCGGAAGAGCGGCCGAGCTCAAAAAGTTCATGAAAGAGCTTATCCTTTCGATCACAGGAATAACGCCTGAAACAGAAAACATTTGATATTCAACGTAAATGCCGAAGCAAAACTTTTGTTTACGTTTGAACAGTAACAAAAATCGCCCTGCGGAAGATAGATCATAAATTTCTATTTTCCGGAAGGGCGATTTTTATGATTAATATGCAAAAAATATGCATTTTGCACGTGCACATAGAGTACAACCTTCAAAAAATACAAGCTTGCGTCGTACGTAAAAACTGATCAATTTGCCCAAAAACCATGTGCATCTTTATATAAAAATAAAGAGGAATCTGACACATATAGTACAAATTAACGAAGAAATATAATGGCGATTAATGTATTTCATATGTATTTTTAAAATACAGCTTGAAATGTGCATAAAAGTATGGATATACTATACGTAGTCAATATTCTGCATCTTCAATCAGTCAGTTCGAATGTAGTCCGATCGTTAAACGAATGGTTTTTCATCGGATGTTTTCTATGCCATCAAATCTGGCTAACTCAGAAAGGATTAAGAGATTATGAAAGAATTTACATTTAACGTACAGGATCCCATGGGTATTCACGCTCGTCCGGCAGGACTTCTTGTAAAAGAAGCAAAGAAGTTTGAGAGTGCCGTAACTATCGCAAAGGGCGATAAGAGCACAGATATGAAGAAGCTTCTGGCACTTATGGGACTTGGCATCAAGCAGGGCGAGACTGTTACAGTAACAGTAGACGGACCCGATGAGGATGCAGCTGCTGAAGCAATCGAAAAGTTCTTGAAAGAGAATTTCTAAATTTTGCCAATATGAGGTAACTTCAGCCCGGGTTGAACGAAACGTCACATTCACTCGGGCTGTTATTGTATGTAAAGATATAAGCGAATGATGTCGGCGGACCGATTCGTGACATCATGTTCATTTAATAAAGCTGGAGGAATAAAATGCAGGTAGGAACAGGAACCAGTGTACTTAATAGAATTGCCATAGGTAAGATCCGTATCTTTCACCAGAAAGAATACAAGATAAACGAAGAGTTCGTTGAGGATCCGATCCCGGAGCTTGACCGCTTCGAGAAGGCAAGAGTAAAGGTTCAGGAAGATCAGCGTATACTTTATGATAAGGCAGCTGCATCTGCAGGTGAAGAAAGTGCAGCAATTTTTGAGTTCCATGCAGATATGCTGGATGATGACGATCTGATCGATTCCTGCAAAACGATCATCGTAGAGCAGAAGCACACAGCAGAATATGCAGTAAAGCAGGGCTTTGCAAACACAGCTCAGATGTTCCACGATATGGATGATCCGTACTTCCAGGCAAGAAGCGCAGACGTTATCGATGTAGGAAACGCAATGCTCGACGAGCTCCTCGGCTTCACATCAGATGCCGGCGACAAGGACGAGCCGTGTATCCTCGTTGCAGAAGATCTCGCTCCGTCAGAGACAGTAAAGCTCGATAAATCACTTCTTCTCGGAATGGTTACAAGAGAGGGAAGTTCAAACAGCCATACAGCTATTCTTGCAAGAAGCATGAATGTGCCGGCACTCATTCAGTGTAAGCAGATCGAAGAAGAGTGGGACGGCAAAATGGCTATCATCGATGGCTACAATGCATGCATCTACGTAGATCCTACAGAGGATCTCCTGAAGTCCCTGAAGGAAAAGCAGAACGAGGATATCCGTAAGGAAGCGCTTCTCCAGGAACTCAGAGGTAAGAAGAATACAACTATCGATGGAAAGACCATCAAGGTTTATGCAAATATCGGCGGACCATCCGATGTAGGCGCTGTTAAGGCAAACGACGCTGAAGGTGTAGGTCTCTTCCGTTCAGAGTTTGTATATCTGAACAGCACATCAGATCCTACAGAAGAGCAGCAGTTCCAGGCTTACAAGAGAGTAGTAGAGACACTTGCTCCGAAGCTCGTTATCATCAGAACATGTGATATCGGTGCAGATAAGACTGTTGATTACATGAATCTTGCAAAGGAAGAGAATCCGGCACTCGGATACAGAGCTATCCGTATCAGCCTCACAAGAAAGGATTTCTTCAAGAGACAGCTCAGAGCCATCCTTCGTGCATCTGCATTCGGTAATGTAGGCGTTATGTTCCCGATGATCATCAGCGTACGCGAGGTTCGTGAGTGTAAGGAGATCATGAACGAATGCCGCAGAGAGCTTGAGAATGAAGGACAGAAGGTTGGAAACGTACAGATCGGAATCATGGTTGAGACACCGGCTGCCGTTCTCTGTGCAGATGAACTTGCTGAGGAAGTCGAGTTCTTCTCACTCGGAACAAACGATCTGACACAGTACACATGCGCTATCGACCGTCAGAATGCTATGCTTGAGCCTTTCTCCGATACACATCATCCGGCTGTGCTCAAGATGATCAAGATGACCATCGAAGCAGGCCACAGACACGGATGCTGGGTTGGTATCTGCGGAGAGCTCGGTTCAGATCTTACACTCACTGAGACATTCCTCAGAATGGGTGTTGATGAACTTTCTGTTAATGCAAAGAGCGTACTTCAGATCAGAAAGCAGATCCGTTCCATCGATCTTTCAAAGAGCGCTGAATAATCATAAAACACACATAAAAGAAAAAGGCACTGCCGAAAAGGAGAAATCCATCGGCAGTGCCTTTTTTATAGATTCAATTTTACAGTACGCTTACGAGTCCTGTGATAGCCAGAACGAGGAGAATAGCAGCTATCCCGAGAAGGATAACATTGGGTTTCTTTTCAATGATCTCGCCTGTTTCGTTGTTGCAGTAGATGGTCATTTCCTGACCGATCTTAAAAATATTCTTCGAATTTGTACTGTAGCGGCTCAGAAACTCTCTGGTGTCACCGTCCCGGGAGAAGCGTATTACCGGATAAAAAGTATCGGGAGCGCGCATGATCCTTTTATGAGTGTTTTTCTCTGTTTCAAAGAGGAGCAGGTCTGCGATCTCTCCCTTTATCTGAGATGCAGTCTTCATACGGGACTTATCGGCAAGGAAAGTGATCAAAATAGACAAAGCGGCAAGTATCATAACGATAGATGCATCGATCGATGCGATCCTGTAGCCTGCTCTGTTCATTAAGTAAGGAAAAGCGATCATTCCTGCACCGCATGCCATCGATATAAGTGCGGATACCGGATGAGGATAGGTTTCCTTTAAGATCTTGACCTTGTGTCCGTCACGGATGAGCCGAACCTTGTCGCCCTTCTTTCTTGAAGTTGTGTCATCAACAGCGATCGCTTTTATGTTTTTTCCCTCTTCATAACGAACATTAACTTTATAAAAGTACTGTATCAGGCGGTCCTTATCGTCACGTCTCTCTTCATGAGAACAGTTCTGGACTTCTCCGGTCAGCACATTTTTTGAACTGTGCTGTTTGAAAAATTCCGCAAGCAATGAAATTCCGTAAAAGATAACTACAGCGCCGGCAACCTGCAAAAACAGGAGACCAAGTTCGGTTGATTCAAGCATAGTGGTGGTTCCTTTCTTTATGATCAAATGAAATGATCGTGCTTCTGAATGGTATTTTATCACAGAAAACGTAATACATGTCGATTTGACGAAACAAAAAAACAAATTTTATGATCATTATTTCACTAATGATCATTATATAAATGAAAAACTGCATAAAAACCGAGGTTTTGAATTGGAGAAAAAGTAGAAAAAACGATTAACTAATCATAAACAATCATATAAATGCTAAACAGTCATAAAATATGATTGAAATAATCGTAAAAGGCAGTATGATAGAGAAAGAAGATGCAGTTGTGATTTTTAATGTGAATATTGAACAATAGATATCGGCTCACAGCGTGAATAGGAGGTAATAATGAGCAAAGTTAGTGAAACAACACGTGAATCTTGGATCAAAAGTACATTCCCGGAATGGGGAACCTGGTTAAATGAGGAAATTGAAAGAACCGAGGTTAAGCCCGGCACTGTATCAATGTGGTGGCTTGGCTGCACAGGTATCTGGTTCAAGACACCTGGCGGAGCAAATGTAACGATTGATCTGTGGGCCGGTAATGGTAAGAGAACACACGGTGACGGACTTATGAAGCCCGGACATCAGATGGCTAACATGGCAGGTCTTAATGCAATGCAGCCGAACTTAAGAGCAGTTCCGTTCGTTATCGATCCGTTCGGTGTAAAGAGCGTAGATGCTGTTCTTGCAACACATTATCATCAGGATCACATGAGTGCAGAATTTGCAGCTCACGTTATCAACTCAGGAATGACAACAACTGATGAGAATGGAAAAGAGATCCCGGTACCTTTCATCGGACCGAAGAAGTCTGTTGAAACATGGGTAGGCTGGGGTGTTCCGGAAGACAGATGCATCACTGTTAAGCCCGGCGATGTTATCAAGATCAAGGATCTCGAGATCGTAGCTCTGGATTCCTTTGACAGAACATGTATCGTAACAACTGATTCCACAGGTCCGGATCGTGAGGATCTTCGCGGTAAGTGCCCGACAGATATGGATGAGAAGGCTGTAAACTACCTCGTAAAGACTCCGGGCGGAAATATCTACCACAGTGGTGACTCACACTACTCAATCTACTTTGCAAAGCACGGTAAGGATTACGACATCGATGTAGCATTTGGTTCATTCGGACTGAATCCGGTTGGTATCCAGGACAAGATGGAGACAACAGATATCCTTCGTATGGCTGAGGCTCTTGATTGTAAGGTTGTTATCCCAATCCACTATGATGTATGGACAAACTTCATGGCAGACGTGAACGAGATCAAGGTTCTCTACGAGATGAGAAAGGATCGTCTGGATTACAAGTTCCATCCTTTCTTCTGGGAAGTAGGCGGACATTACACATATCCTACAGATAAAGACAGACGCGCATATCACCATGACAGAGGCTTCCATGATTGCTTCGATCACGAGCCGAACGTACCGTTCAGATCTGTTCTTTGATCGTAAATTTGGGAGGTTTCCGTGTTAAAAGATTTTGTTGATAAGAAGCATTATTTATTTGTTGATGAAGTCAGCGACTGGCAGGAAGCAATAAGAAAGTGCTGCGAACCCATCATCGCTGATGAAACCGTTACAGAAAGATATCCGGATGAGATAATCCGCTGCGTAAATGAATACGGTCCGTACATCGTCCTTATCCCGGGTGTGGCAATGCCGCACTCCCAGGAGGGCGGAGACATGGTAAAGAAGACCACTATCTCATTTATGAAGCTTCAGAAGCCGGTTGTCTTTGATGAGTCGGACCCGGACAGCTACGCTGATCTTTTCTTTACACTTGCATCATGCAACCCGGATGATCATTTAAAAGATATGCAGGAGTTATCCGCACTTCTCGAGAATGAGGATCTGGTAGAGGAGCTGCATGGTATTAAAGATGAAAATGATCTGCTTCGTCTGGCCGAGAAATATAAACTCTAATTTATTTCATTGCCCGATAGGGCTTGGGGAAGGAATCTGACATGGTAGTATGGGAATTTTTTGTCAACAACATTTTGACAAAGCCACAGTACATGGTCGGCCTTATTGTACTGGTTGGTTATCTGCTTCTGAGAAAGCCTTGGTATGACACCGTTGGCGGAACTCTGAAGGCAATCGTAGGTTATATGATCCTTTCAACAGGATCCAGCGGACTGATCAATACGATCAAACCTATCCTTTACGGACTTGGTGATCGTTTTGGTCTCCAGGCAGCGATCATCGATCCGTATAACGGACAGAACGCTGTACAGGCAGGCGTTGATGCGGGAAATCCGATTGTAGGGGGCAGCGCGTTTTCCCAGGTTATGATTCTGATGGCGATCGCGTTCGTAGCAAACCTGATCCTCGTTCGTCTGAATCGTATTACAAAGCTTCGTTCCGTATTTACAACAGGTAACGTTCAGATCCAGCAGGCTTCCACTGCATTCTGGCTTATCCTGTTCGCACTTCCTGCACTCCGCGGACAGACAACAGTTACTCTGATCATCATGGCAGTAGTACTTGGTCTGTACTGGGCAGTTGGTACCAACCTTCTCGTTGGTTACGCGCAGGAACTTACAGATGGCGCAGGTTTCTCACTTGCACATCAGCAGATGTTCGGTGTATTCGTTTCTACATGGCTTGCTGACAAGATGGGCAAGGCTGACAGAAAGAAGGCAGAGCAGAACCCGAACAGAAAGCAGTCAGTATTTGACAAGAAGCTTGAGGATATCGAGCTTCCCGGATGGATGCAGCTCTTCAATGATAACATGGTATGTACATCACTCCTGATGCTCATCTTCTTCGGAGTTATCCTTGCTATTCTTGGCAAGAACTATATCGTAGGCCTTGAGCTTATGAAAGAAACAGACAGTTTCTTCTTCTATGTATTTGGTACAGCACTCAGCTTCGCTGCAAACCTTGCTATCCTGCAGCTTGGTGTACGTACAATGGTTGCAGAGCTTACAGTATCCTTCAAGGGTATCTCTGATAAGCTTCTTCCTTCCGCAGTTCCCGGTGTTGACTGTGCGGTTTCCTTCAGCTTTGGTTCTCCTAACGCTGTAACAGTAGGATTCCTTGCAGGTGCTATCGGTGAGATCATTGCGATCCTCGTTCTGATCTTTGCAGGAAGCCCGACCATCATCATCGCAGGATTTATCCCGATGTTCTTTGATAACGCTACTATCGCTGTATTTGCTAACAGCAAGGGCGGTTTCAAGGCAGCTGTTATCTTCCCGTTCATTTCCGGACTTCTTCAGGTATTCGGCTCAGCAGCTATCGCTACATGGGTTGGACTCGCAGAGTACGGCGGATACCTTGGAATGTGGGACTGGGCAGTTGTATGGCCGATCTTCACAGTTATCATGAAGTTCGCAGGCTTCATCGGTCTCGCGATCGTAATCATCTTCCTTATTGCTATTCCTCAGCTTCAGTATATGAAGGATCCTGAGCACTACTTCCTTGAAGTGGATGACTATGAGGAGTACAAAAAGCAGAAGGGCATCGAAACAACTTATTGATAAGAAATCCGTCGGCGGAGCGGATGCATAAAATCCGCTCCTGATGGAACATGCATATCCACAGGTGAAGTAAAGCCTGTGGATATGATCATTTATTGGATTTATGATTATTTTTTGATACAATTTGGAGGTACAACAATGATTAGTATTTTAGCATGCTGCGCAAACGGATCCGGTACATCTCTTATGATGGACATGACACTTGAGAAGGTTATCAAGCAGGAAGGATGGAATATTTCTAAGAGGCACCATTGCTCAATTTCAGAAGGAAAGAACACTTCTGTAAATTATGACCTGGTTCTCTGCCCGCAGAACTTCATCAGCATGTTCAAGGATGCAGAAGCAAAGGGAGTAAAGGTTGTTGGTCTTCGTAATGTAATGTCCGCAAAGGAGATCAAGGAGAAGGTTGAGGCAACAGGTCTTGATCTGAAATAAAGAAGAGTTTATGGGGGAGA
Source organism: Lachnospiraceae bacterium (assembly GCA_900168235.1). Lineage (GTDB taxonomy): Bacteria > Bacillota > Clostridia > Lachnospirales > Lachnospiraceae > NK4A144. The sequence goes on from FUZG01000002.1 coordinate 101,428, forward strand.
TTTCCGTACGGACAGGACGGCTTTGTCCTGATGCGTGGGAACTCCCCCCTTTTTGAGGGAAAAATCGATATGAAGAGAAGCAGAGACATAGTTGAAAACCGAAGAAAGCAGATCATTTCAATCCTTTCAAAAACCGGGGAAGCTCATGTGGCAGATATTGCGGCTTTCCTGGATGTCTCTGAGATCACGGTACGCCGCGATCTGCAGTATCTCGAGGATAATAACAAGATCAGACGTTACTATGGCGGCGCAAAGATCGCTGACAATGATAAACCGGAGAGTACCCGGGATCTGAACGAGAGATGCAAGGATGCGATCGCCCGTTATGCTGCGTCCCTGATCGAAGACGGCGACACAGTATTTATAAACACCAGTACAACGGCGTTGGAAGTGATCCAGTATATCACTGCAAAAAATGTGGTCGTTATCACAAATAACGGAAATGCAATAAATTCTCATAAACCTGCAAACGTGAGCGTTGTCCTCTCCGGCGGAGAGCTGAGAAACGTAAAGGGAAGCATGGTAGGTGAATTTGCTATCCACAGTCTGAACCGTGTTACTGCGAAAAAATCGTTTTTGGGATGCTCAGGTCTTTCTATCGCAAACGGAATGACCACTGAGATGATGAACGAGGTTGACATAAATAAAGTTATGCGCGAACGGACAAGGGGAAGATCTTTTATCCTTGCGGATCACAGAAAGCTCGGTGTAAACAGCAGTTTTGTGAGCTGCACCATTGATTCCGTGACGGACATAATAACGGACGAAATGGCTGATCCCGCTATGGTCGAGGAATTTCGTGAAAACGGGATCCGCGTTGATACGGTCAAGCTTGGATATTGATTTCTCATTATCGGGTGATAAAAGTTACGTTGAGAGATGACGGAAGGGTCATTTGAATTTTTTCGGATATATTTAGGAGGCAGTTCATGAAGGCAGAAAAACAGGTGCTTGGAAGCCTGGAAAAATGTTATGCAGTAACTGAATTTGAATATGATGGGGCTAGACACTTGGTAGTAGCAGCCGAGAAAGAAAATCCCTGTTATGTTTTTGATCTTGAAGGAAATAAGGTAGATACACTCTGGGAAGGTCCGGGCGGAGTAATGACACTCCTCCAGTATCCTATCGGAGATGAGCCGATCCTTATGGCTACACAGAAATTCTATTCACCGAATAATTCTGCTGAAGCAAAGATCGTTTATTACACAAGAGAAAACGGAAAGTGGGTATGCCACGTTCTCTGCGACCTTCCTTTCGTTCACAGATTCGGAATCGTAGAAAGAGGCGGTGTTCATTATCTCGTAGCATGCACACTTAAGTCTGCGCATGCATTCAAGAACGACTGGACATGCCCGGGACGTATCTGGGTTGCAAAGCTTCCTGAAAATATTAAGGACTATAACGAGAATAACCAGCTGGAGCTCACAGCTCTTACAAGCGGTCTTTACAAGAACCACGGTTTCGTAAAGTGTTATGAGAGCGACTACAGCTTTGTGATGGTCGGAACAGAGAACGGTGTATATCAGGTAGTTCCTCCTGCATCCGAGGATGGCGAGTGGACAAGCGAAAATATCCTTGAGACACCTACAAGCGATATGCTCTACTTTGATTTCGACGGCGACGGAGAACGCGAGCTGCTGGTACTTTCTCCTTTCCACGGTGATACGATTACCATTTACAAGAAAAAGGACGGCAAATTTGTAAGCGTCTACGAGCATGAGAAGAAGTTGAAGTTCATCCATGCTATCTGGGGCACTGAGATCGACGGAACACCGTATGCATTTGTAGGAAACCGCGAGGAAGACAGAGATCTCATCGCCATCCACTTTGATAAGGCTTCCGGAAAGTATGTATACGATACTCTTGATCAGGGGGCAGGTTCAGCAAACTGCATGTATTTCAAGGATGGAGATGCTCACAAGCTCTTTGCAGCTAACCGTGAGACAGACGAGATCGCTGTTTATACACTGACTCTGTAAAGCGTCCGGAAAGAGAGGATAAAATGGCTTTTGAATATTCGCTAGGCCTCTACGAGAAAGCTATTCCGGTCGGACTTGGCTTTCCGAAGATGTTTGATATTACAAGAGAAGGCGGTTTCGACAGACTTGAGATAAGTATTGACGAAACAGACTGGAGACAGGAGAGACTTGACTGGTCTGCTGAAAAGCAGCGTGAACTGGGCGTGCTGGCGAGAGCCTGCGGAACACCCATCACTACCATGTGTCTGTCCGGTCACAGAAAGTATCCCTTCGGTGCTCACAAGGCTGAGGATAGGGAGAAATCCATGGAGATCATGGAAAAAGCTATCCGCTTCTCTGTAAATTCCGGCGTTTCCATAATCCAGCTCGCAGGATATGATGTTTACTATGAAGAGGGTGACGACGATACCAGAAAGTGGTTTGCCGAAAACCTCAAAAAAGCCACAGATTATGCGGCAAGATGGGGCATCGTACTCGCATTTGAAACAATGGAAACACCTTTTATGGATACAGTTGAAAAGTCCATGAAATATGTGGATCTGGTAAAGTCTCCGTGGCTTGGTGTCTATCCGGATATCGGAAACCTGAAGAACGCAGCAGTTCTCTACGGTCACGATGTAGTGGATGACATGAAGACAGGTGATGGACATATTTTTGCTATTCATCTGAAAGAAACAAAACCCGGTGTTTACCGTGACATGAATTTTGGTCATGGCGGGCACACAGAGTATGAGCGATGCATAAAAGCAGGTCTCGAAATGGGTGTCAGGACTTTTACCGGTGAGTTCTGGTATCAGGAAGGTCAGGATTACAGGAGTATCATCCGTGAATCCAGCGATTTCCTGAGAGAAAAGATCGAAGGCGAAGCAAAGAAGCTGGGGCTTTAAAAAACACAGGTAATATGATTCAGAAATGCAGATCAGTCGTTATTTATCGACAGATCTGCATTTTTTTGCGGAGCACTTAGCGAGGTATTTTCGAGCCTAGCGTAACTTGTTATGCATCGGTGACGCATGATGTGTTCATACAGATCCATAAAAAGGCGCGATTTTACTGACTTTTTCGGCGTATAAGGAAAGCTGATTGGGATTGTCCTTATAGATCGCAAAGAAGGTGCAGTCGGCGATCAACAGAAAGATGAATAAATTTGGTGATGTTGATCCTGATAAAGTAGTTTCATGCCTGATGGTTAATGTAGATAAGGGGTACACGGCTCAGGAGTTACGGTTGGATATTAACAAAAATATCAAAGGAGTCAAGGCAGTACAGACAAGAGACCTTATAGCCGGCGTTTCAGAAAGTCTTGGGGGAGCGGCAGATCTGATCGGCGGTCTGTCGGCGCTTAGAAATGCACTGATAGGAGTTATACCTCAGGATCATTTTGCTATCCACACTCTGACAGTGCTGCAAAACGTATGCCTTCCTGCAGTTTTGTTTGATAAGGATTCCGATGTTAAAAGCCGGGCAATGGAGCTTTTGAAACTTTTAGGAATTTCAGAGCTTGCCGGATCTGCACCAAGTGAGCTGTCCGGAGGTGAGCTTAGAAGGATGTCTGTAGCAAGGGCGCTCATCAATGACCCGAAGGTGATCCTGGCGGATGAGCCTACAGGAGATCTGGATGACGAAAATACTGAGCTCATTTTCGAAGTGCTTCGGAAGAAGGCGAGAGAAGGAGCATCCGTACTGGCCGTCACGCATGAAAACGAAGCGGAAAAATATTAGGGTTAAATATAACCTCTCATCTGACGAAATAATATCGTAGGACTGACTAAGTCCGGATGAGGGGTATATGGATAAAGAGCATGATATTGATATAGATGCGGAAATCAAAAATTCCGGCAATCTGATAAAACTCGTATTTGTCATCCTCATAATCATGTTGATAGGCATCTGCATCGCATATTCGTGGATAACAATGAGCAACATGAGGCGGTACGGAGCGGATGTGTCTGCGCTGGTCTCTGAGCGGGTTGAGGATTCTATTGAGCTCCCGCTTGAGAGTGCATTAAATACAACGCGGGCCGTCGCAAGAGACGACAGGATACGAAGGTGGATCCTGGAGGAAGAGGATACATTCAGGAGTAAAGAGCATGAAGAAATGCTGGCAAAATATCTGAATGAATATTCTATCCAGAAAAATGTCATGAGGATACTCCTTCTCTCTGCGAAGACATCTTCGTATTATGCATCGGATCTCGGCGGTTACAATCGCGGATTATCGAGAGATAATGAACGTGATAAATGGTTCTATGAATTTGTGGAAAGCGGCCGGGAAGACAGGGTAAATATTGAGTTTGACGAAGATGGAGAAAATGAGATCCGTGTCTTTACGAATCATTTGGTGACAGATGATGACGGAAATGTTATCGCAGTTGTAGGAATGCGGTTTAACCTTGATGAAATTTTTCCTGCACTGGCTTTTGAAACTTCGGTATTTACACAGCTCGGGGCGTGGTTTTCTGATGAAGACGGAAACGTGATATATTCCACAATGCTGGAAAAAGGGGAGAAACATAACCTTTTTAAGGATGGGTTTCTTAAAAACTATGACAAGTCGATCATAAAAGGCGTCGAAAAGAAAGACGGGATACTGCTTGATAAAGATCTGGCCGGAGTGGATCAATGCAAGATAAGCTACCTGCCTACTGCGAATCTTTATCTTATGGTCACATCAAACAGTGAACAGATGAGAAGTGCTGAGGGAAAAGCGCTCTTTATCATGATGTTTGGTGCGATCATCATGATATTCCTCGTAATGCTTCTCGTAAAAAATATCCTTACGCTGTACCAGAATGAGATACTTAAGTATGTAAAGATACAGAAGGATATGACATATAAAGATGCACTTACAGGTATCGGAAGCCGGCACGCTTACAAGGAAAGGCTATATAAGATCAGGGACGATCCAAATCTTTCGGAGAACCTGGTAGTGGTGGAACTGGATATAAACGGTCTCAAGGAAGTAAATGATAATTTGGGTCATGAAGCCGGAGATGAGCTTATCTGCGGAGCTTCGGAATGTATTGTGTCGGTTTTTGAGGAATACGGAAAGTGTTTCAGGGTAGGCGGAGACGAGTTTGTGGCACTTGTAAGTATTCCGACAAAAAAGATCAAGGATATCATGATGAAGCTTGATCGGGTTATAGAAAAGTGGAGTGGAGAGAAGGCCAAGACTATGAGTATATCCAAGGGCTATGCTGCTTCAGAAGAGTTTCCTGACCATACGCCGGAGGAACTGGTTAAGGAAGCAGATAAAAGGATGTATGAGGACAAGGCAGAATACTATAAGACTCATGACCGGAGACGGCAAAACAGGTAATTGACGGATAAGGTCAGAGTCTGTTATCATATCGATATTTAAAAGGTCATTACCCGGGGACAGCATCGGCTTTTCCCCGGGTTCATTTTGTGTCAGGAGGATCAGATGTTCAGATTTATAATAAACAGCATACTGCTCGGTGTGGGGCTTGCCATGGATGCTTTTTCAGTATCGATCGTAAATGGTATAAATGAGCCGGATATGCCGGCAGGACGGACATGCGGGATAGCAGGTACTTATGCCGGATTTCAGTTTGCCATGCCGATGATCGGATGGGTATGCGTCCACACGATCCTTGAGTACTTCGAAGCTTTTCAGAAATTTATCCCGTGGATAGCACTGCTCCTGCTGCTCTACATAGGTGGAAAGATGCTTATTGAGGGCCTCAGTAAGAAAGATGATGAGGAGGAAACAGAGACTGCTGCGCTCCTTAGTGCAGGAACCCTCGTTGTGCAGGGCATAGCAACATCCATTGATGCACTGTCGGTAGGATTTACCATAGCTAATTACAGAGCTGCATCTGCATTTAGCTGTTCAATGCTGATCGCAGTCACGACCTTTATCATCTGCTTTGTGGGACTTCATTTCGGTAAAAAGCTGGGAGAGAGATTTGCTGACAGGGCTACGGTCCTCGGAGGAGTGATACTGATACTCATAGGAATAGAGATTTTTGTTACAGGAATTTGAGAAGAAAATTGATAAAAACGGGCGCTTTTTGTATACATGCAAGGGGTGCTCTTTTTGTATCTGAAAAAGTTCTATTTTAGGGAAAATTAAGGAAAACAGAGTATTAGGGAATGTACGGATTGTTGCACATGTTATAGAAACCTTCGTTTTTGAAAACGCGTGACATTGTTTTTGATAAAAAACCCCTACCCTTTTAAAAGTGCGTATGATTATTGTATATCAACAAAAAACAAATAGTGATCGAGGGGACTATTTAGCATTTTAAACAAAAGAAAGGGGCATATTATGGCAAAAAAGATTAATGCAGCGATTTTTGCGATAGCATTTTTTCTGTTCCTGGCCTTCAGTGCGGCAAAGGGCGGTGTGAGTTCTGCAAAGGCAGTTGATGTATATGCTGCGAGAGAAAATCATGTGTCAGAGTATGCGCCCACAGCAGGTGCGGCAACGGAGCTTGATGCGGATTTTGACGACTATTTCTGCATCCCCACCGCCGGAGTAGAAACGACGCTTTCGCGGATGGTAAAATTCTAAAAAATCGTACTTCCTTCTTCAAGCTATATAAAAACACCGCCCGGGTTTTATGCTCGGGCGGTGTTTTGGTGTGACGTGAAAAACACGGATTTTATTTATTATCAGTTCTTTTTATCATCGTCAGCGTCGTTTTTTGGTGCATCAGGTATATCTGCGGGACTTACCGGAGGCTGATCCTGAACCGGCGGATTCTGGATCGGAGTACCCTGATTCGGGATAAAGCCCCTGTTCGGACCGTTCAGATTCATTTTTTTCAGGTTCTCAGCCTGCTTTTTCTTAGAGCGTTTATCTGCAGTGATGATGATCCGAACAACAACTAAGATGATCACGATAAGCAGCAGGAGGAATGTCCAGGTCCTTGCAAGGATAAGAAGTATGCCCTGAAGGAATCGGATAAATCCTGAGATGGATGCCAGGAACGCATCACGAAGTCTCTCTCCGAAAGTCGGGTCAGTCGTGGAGATCACGTCAGTCGGTGCAGCTTCGTTGATGTAGAGGGTCACATATGAGTAAGCCACATCTGTATCCATTGAGCTTATGCGGGACTTGACCTGATTGTAGTTTGTCTGAACTTCCGTGATACGGCTCTCGATAGTGAGGATATCAGACATCTCAGTTGCCTGCTCCATAAGGGCGTACAGGCGGTCAAGCTCCAGCTTGTAGGCTTTCATCTGTTCCTGAGCATCATAGTACTGATTGGAAATATTAGTAACATTCGTATTTTTACTGGTGATGATGCCTTCCAGTGATCCTGTGGAATTTACGAAGGAATCAAAGTTAGCAGAGGGAATACGAAGATTTACGGTATATGTTCTTGAATAACTGTCTCGCGCGTAGTTTTCCTCTGACAGATACCATGAAGTATCACTGTCATCAAAATCTTCGCTTTCAACGATAGCGCCGTTCTTTTCTGCGAGTTCATGGCATCCTGCAAGCGTATCGTCAAATTTCTTTGTGCGGATAGTGATCGTCGCGTTGTAAACTAACTTATCGCGGCGGAGCTTGATATTCTCTCCGGTTTCACCTGATGAAGCATCAGGATCCATCTCGACATCACCCTGAGGTTCATCGGAGTCAGCTCCCTTTTCACTGCTGTATCCTGCTTCTGCGCTGTCAGGAAGCTCTGCATACTCTTCGTTGTCTGTGTCTGCATAGTCTTCGGGGGCATATGCTGCGCCCTCGGCGGCTGATTCCACTGCCGGGTAGGAATCATTGCTCTTTGCAGAAGAAGCTGCGGAAGTACCTCCGCAACCTGAAATGACCATGCTGCTGAGCATGGCTGCGGTAAATAACAGAAATCTCCTCTTTTTCATAGTTTTTCCGGATGTACAGTGCATCCGCCTCCCTTTACAAAAGTTTACGAGTTACGTAACGATCGCGGACCGCGCACCTATGCTGTGATGCCACTATGCCCTTTACAACATTAAAGCATAGAATTATTAAAACTAGTGAAAGAAAATCGAAATTATTTGTATCTGCATGTCAAAAAATATAGAAGCGAATTTATCAATGTTTTTCGTGTTTGATGATGCCCCTGCTTATGCCTTTCTCGTAATTATAAACACCGATTGAAAAAAGCCGCCGGGAAAAGTAAAATCAATCAAAACGGTATAGATACAGTGCGAGGGGAGAAGTTCTGATGAATAAGTTCTTTAGAAAACTTCTTGTTGTAAAGCCGAAAAACTACATACGTTTCAGTGAATTTATGCGGAAAATAAGCCGTAAACGGTGGGTCAATATCAAGGTCGATGCAGACACCATCACAAGATTCCGCATAAACAGGCAGAGTATCATTGACGAAAACCTGAGGATAAATGAGAGATCATTTAAGAACCACGTGCTGAAAGACGGCTATATCGAGGATCAGGAAAAATACACAGACATGCGGTACGGGACGCAGACCGTCCAGTATTCCGGCTGTCAGGTGATCGCGGTGTTCAATCTTCTTCGGGCTATCGGCAGGAGCATCCCGTTCACGGAGCTTTTAAGCATATTTGAAAAAGACGGTGTGCTGTTCGGAGGCGAATTTGGAACATCGCCGAAGGCGGCAGCGGAATTTTTTACAAGGATAGGTCTCGGGGTTGAGACATCCTTTAACGAAGAGCAGTTTTCGGAAATTGCGGAACGCTCAAAAGCCATGATCCTCACGGCCTATAACGACTGTACTGATATAATGAAGATGGCGCATACCATCTGTGTCACAAAGAGTAAGGACGGATACAGACCTCATAATTCCGTGAAAAGCAGGGATTACGAAAGTATCATCGATCTCATAAGAGAGATAAATGGGGGCGAGAGGGGAAAAGGAATCTATCTCATAGGAGTAACTTCGGAGGAAACAAAATGAAAGTAGCAGTATATTGCGGTTCACTCATGGGTGCAGACCCGGATTTTGAAAAAACAGCGTCAGAGCTCGGTGACTTTATAGGGTCAAAGGGCGGCACGCTGGTATGGGGATGCGGAAACAGCGGACTCATGAATACCGTAGCGGATCACACGATAAATGCAGGCGGTCACGCAATAGGTGTCATACCGGGATTCATGAAAGAAAAAGGCTATGCCTATGACAATGTGGATCAGATGTATGTAACAGAGACTATGGCAGAGCGCAAATCAAAAATGATAGAGCTTGCAGATCACTATGTAGCGCTTCCCGGCGGCCCGGGAACCCTTGAGGAGATCGCAGAAGTAATATCCTATTCGAAGCTTGGTTTACATAATAAATACTGCATCCTTTGTAATGTAAACGGCTTCTATGACATGCTGAAAGTCCAGATAGAAAAAATGTGTGAAGCAGGTTTTGTAGAAAAAGAAGACCTGAAAAACGTCTACTTTGCAAATGAGCTTCAGGAAGTATTTGATCTGTTAAGTTAAAAACACGCAAAAGAACCGTTCGGAGGAAATTGATCGCCGGACGGTTCTTTTTGTTGTTGGATAGGAGATTCGTATGAAAATCCTATTTGGGGTTAAAGGAAATCAATATTCACGAGGGGTGGAGTATTGGTTCCTAAAGAGGATTAGTACAAAAGGATCCGTCGAATGAAGGGGGGAGGAACGAGGAGATCCTTTTGTGTCTTTTATGATAACGTAAAGATATTTCGATAGCCCAAAGAAAATGTGAACATAATCTTATTATTTCTTAAGGTTGTGTTATACCGACTCCGGAACTTGACCATATTTACGAATGGACAGACATTTTTTTGTGCAAATGCGACAAGAGAAGGCGAAAAACAGGGATTTATAGATCCAAATCATCAGAAAGCTGACATATACAGGAGAGGCATTTAAGCAAAAAGGAGGGAATATATGCTGCCGGTTTTCAGATATTCCAACCATTCGATACAGAGAATCGAGTGCCATCCTACATCCATGGAGAGCTTTGAACCCCTTACGGGGACGACATTACTTTGCGGCCGGGATAACAGCTCCGTTGTAATTATCTTCGATGTACTTCTGAACTTCATCGGACTGAAGGATCTCAACAAGCTTCTTGATGTTCTCGTTGTCCTTATTTGCCTCAGTTACTGTGATGATATTTGCGTACTCGGAATCCTCGCCCTCTCTCATGAGGAACTTTGTTGTATCGATACCGGCCTCAAGAGCACGGTTTGCATTTACAAAGTATGCGTCGAAATCGTCTGCGGCAGGGATGATATTTGCCTGATCCATCTCAACGATCTCGATAGGCTTTACATATTCATCAACCTGCTGAACAGTAGAGTTGATGGCTGTTGTGTCGCTCTTAAGAGTGATGAAGCCCTCTTTTTCAAGAACCTTCAGAGCGCGGTACTCATTAGAAGAGTCATTGGGGATGGCGATAACTGCGTTCTCAGGAAGCTCATCAACTGATGTGTACTTGTTTGAGAAGCATGTATAGGGCTCGACATGAACGCCGCCCATGCTGTAAAGAGTAGTACCCATCTCTTCCTCGATAGATTCCATAGCCGGAACGTGCATGAAGTAAGCAAAATCGACCTCGCCGTCAACAAGCATGTCATTCCATGTTGCGTCCCATGTTGTAGAAACAACATCAACTTCGATACCTGCTGCATCGAGCTGGTCCTTTGCAGCAGCAAGGATCTCGCTGTGAGGTGTGAGGTCTGCTACGCACTTGAGAACTACCTTGTCACCTGTTGATTCAGAGGCTTCGGAAGCTTCTGTGGACTCAAGATTCTCAATGGGTGAAATTGTAGCTGCGACAGAAGTGGGATCAGCCTCAGTTGCCGGAACCGCAGACGGAAGCTCAGATGTCTTTCCGCCGCATCCTGCGAGAACTGCTGCAGTAAATACCATAGTCATCATTACAGAAACGATTCTTTTTTTCATTTTCCCTCCTTGCCTGTAAACGATATTCGCTTTCTCCTATCAGGCGTGTGCATGTTTATGGGTATCTATCAGATAAGATGGCGCTTCCTGAGTATCATGTAGGAAATGCCATTACCCAGCATCTGGATCAACTGAACCATGACGATCAGTACAACGATCGTTGCAAAGAGCAGATCGTGATTGTATCTGGTGTAACCGTAGGTCACTGCGATATAACCGATTCCTCCGGCACCGAAACTGCCGGCAAGAGCGGTCATTGAAATAACGATGATAACTGCATTTGTAAATGCACGGATAAGTGAAGGGAGTGATTCAGGTACCATTATCTTGAAGAGGATGCGGGCATTTCCGCTTCCCATAGCCTTTGCGGCTTCGATCTTTCCTTTATCAAGCTCCAGGAGACTGCTCTCTACAAGACGAGCAAAAAATGGTACGCAGCTCGCGATGAGTGACAGGATGCAGGCATTTGAACCGTAGGATTTACCTATAAGAGCCCGGGCGACGGGGAGCATAACTATGATGATGATAACCTGTGGGAGTGAACGGAAGCAGTTGATGATGATGCCCAGTATGTTGTGGATCGGTGAACAGGGAGTCAGACCGTCATCTGCTGTGACAACCAGGATCAGACCAAGGATGATCCCGAAGATAAGAACAAAAATGGAAGAAATGAGGACCATATAAAGGGTCTCTCCGATGGCAGGCACGACCTGTGCCCATACTTCTGCGCTGAAGGAATGAATGAGTACATCCCAGAAAGAATATTTATAAAGGCTCATGATACTGACTTTCTGCGGTAATACCGCGCTGATAAAAGGATAATCTTAGTTGTCGCTTCTGAACTTATTAAAAACGTTGATAAAGTTCGCTGCAGTCTCGCTTTTCGGAGTTTCAAATATTTCTTTGACAGTACCTGTTTCAACAAGTCTGCCGTCTTCCATGACTGCCATGCGGTCACAGGCATATCTGATAACTTCAAGCTCGTGGGTTATGAGGATAACTGTGAGCCCGAGTTTTTTATTTATCTCTTTTATTAGGTCCAGAACAGACAAAGTCGTCTGAGGATCAAGGGCGCTTGTTGCTTCGTCAGAAAGGAGTACTTCCGGGTCATTGGCGAGGGCACGTGCAATGCCTACGCGCTGTTTCTGACCGCCGGAAAGCTCGCCGGGATAAGAATCGCATTTATCGGAAAGACCTACGAGGGAAAGCATTTCATGCGCTTTCGCTTCTGCGGATTTGTGGTCCATGCCTGTGAGCTGCAGAGGATAGAGAACATTCTGCTTTACGGTCATGGAGTCAAAAAGGTTGAACTGCTGAAAGATCATGCCGATCCTGCGGCGTTCGGTGTTTAACTCATTTTTGCTGAGAGATGTGATGTCCCGTCCGCCGATCAGCACCTGACCGCTGTCCGGTTCTTCCAGACGGTTTATGCACCGCACCAGTGTGGATTTTCCGGCACCGCTGAAACCTACGATACCGAAGATCTCTCCCTTGTTTACGGAGAAATCGATTCCCTTGAGCACTTCCAGCGACTGCTTTTTCACATGGAAGGACTTGTGAAGGTCTTTTACTTCAATAAAATTTTCTGACATAGCTGCTTCCTGCAAATAAATTTGGTGAATAGGATGATCACAAAGATAAGCTGTGATCCATCACTTATACTACTAAAATTTAGCGCATTAACGCAACATAAATCTAAAAATAAATCAAATGCGAAAACCAAAAAGTCAGTGTTGTTTGAGAGGAATAGCTTAATAAGTGTTAAGAAAACTATGCTATAATTTTTTCGAGATCAAAAAATTGTTAGTTAATTAAAGGGCTTCGTAAAGAAGGAAAGGGCATTTTACGGAGCGGAGGACACAGAATGGATTCAGCTATACATGCAGAGATAGATGCAGAGAAACGCCGTATCGCATTAATGATATTCATAATAGGTGTATCTTCTGCATTTCTTTTATTTCGACTCAATTTTTATCCAAATGTTTTTACAGATGAAGGAAACGGGATGTATGACAGCTGGTGTCTCGCAAAGTACGGAATGGACAGCCATCTGATAAGAAATCCGATATATCTCCCGGGATACAGGGGGCAGGGACAGTCGGTGCTGTATGCGCTGATCGCGTCATTGAGCCTTAGGATCTTCGGTTATAAGCTGTGGGCATTCAGACTACCTCTGGTGCTGATATGCATTGCAAACATGGTACTCATGGCTTTTGCGGGGATGAGGAGAAAAGCGGACAGCGAGACATTTTATACGGTGCTTGCTGTGGGAACTTCACCGTGGATGCTGACGGTCACACGTTTTGGCATGGACTGTAACGTGGCACCCTTTATCTTTTCGATAGGATGCATCCTGCTGTATCTCGGATGCACGGAAGAACGGGAAGGGTTCAGAAAAGCAGGGCTCATAAGCGGTGCGATAGTCATGGCGCTGGTGTGCTACAGCTACAATGTGAGCTGGATCTTTTTGCCTGTATTTATGGTTGCACTTCTCACGACTCTTATTAAGAGCAAAAAAGTGAACATCGGCGAGCTGATAATCCCAGCGGCTGTTTTTATCATGATCGCACTGCCGATAATGATATTTGCGGTGCGGAGCAACATTTCATCCTTGAATCAGAGCATAAAGATCCTGTGGATGACACTTCCGAAGCTTGCGGAGGGGCGTGCAGGCGAGTCGTTTATAGATATCAGTGATGGAATCATTCCGGCGATTAGGACAAATCTTTACAAGGGTATCCGCATGTTTGCGAACGGAACAGACCTGCTTCCATGGAACAGCCCGGGAAACTTTGGTCCTTACTATATGTTCACTCTGCCGTTTTTCTTTCAGGGAATGGCAGTGAGGCTTAAGAGAAAATCCACGGCGGATCTTTTCGTATTGGCGCAGTTTATCGGTATGATACCGGTCATGCTGTTTGTGACGCCGAATTATAACCATTGGATATTTATTCATTTTGCGTGCCTTTTCACCATCGGAACGGGGCTTTCGGATGTCCTTTCAAGGGTTGGAGAAATTGATTCATTAAGATTTTTTAAGACGGCAGTTCTCTGTGCATACGCATTTTTTGCGGTGTGGTTCTTCCATCAGTATTTTCATGCGAGCCGTTTTACAGGCTGGGACAGTGATTCCAGAGCGAAAATGTTGGCGCTCGATACTGAAAAATATGAAAAAGTCTACGTGGTGACAGAGCAGGATGATTTTTTGGAAAATCTGAGGTTTGCGCTTCCTGTTTCTCCTGAGGAGTTTCAGGCGACAAAGGATCACCCGTATTCTGAGACGGAGTACACCATGGAAACCACTTACTCCAACTTTGAACTCTTGTCTGATGACACGGAGATCCGTGATAATTCGCTGTTTCTCATTCAGAAAGCAAAAGCAGAAGATAACGAAGCGCTTGTGAGCGGACTTACGGATATCGGCGAGTTTAAGATGTATGAGATAAAATATCTGGTTTATGAGAATTAGGAGTTAGATTTTGAAAAAGGTACTTTCGCTGTTAAAGAGCTATAGAAAAGAAGCGATACTGTCTCCGACGTTTAAATTGCTGGAGTCGTTAATGGATCTGCTGACACCTCTGGTCGTGGCAGCGATCATTAATAAAGGCATAGTGCATGCGGACTTTTCGTATGTGACCGGATGCTTTTTATTCCTGATATTCCTTGCGGTGCTGGGACTTATGTTTTCCTTTACAGCGCAGTGGTTTGCGGCAAAAGCCAGTGTGGGGGCGGCAACGGACCTGCGGCAGGAGCTTTTTGACCATATACAGGATCTGTCATGCGAAAAGCTTGATACTATCGGTACGGATACGCTGATAACCCGAATGACCAGCGACATAAATCAGGTTCAGAACGGTATAAATATGACGCTACGTCTCCTGCTCAGGAGCCCGTTCATCGTATTTGGCGCAATGATCATGGCATTTACCATAGATTTCAGATGTGCTCTGATATTTGCCCTTGCGATACCTGTTCTGAGCGTGGTTGTTTACGGCATCATGATCATCAGTATTCCGCGATTTTCAAAGGTACAGCAGTCGCTGGATAAACTGCTCGGAACCACCAGGGAAAACCTCACGGGTGTGAGAGTTGTAAGGGCTTTTTGCAAGGAATCTGATGCAGTCGCTGAGTTTGACAGGCAGAGTGAAGAGCTCACCCGTATGAACGTATTTGTGGGAAGACTTTCCGCAGTCATGAATCCTGCGACCTACGCACTTATAAATATCGCAACTATCATGCTCATAAGAGAGGGCGCTGTCCGCGTGGAACTCGGCGCTATCGCACAGGGTGATCTGGTCGCGCTCTACAATTACATGGCGCAGATAATCGTGGAACTTATAAAGCTCGCATCGCTTATCATCACAATAAATAAGGCACTTGCCTGCGCGAAGCGTATAGAAACCGTATTTGATGTGAAGCCCGGGATGTCCTATCCCGACAAAAAATTGTCTGAGACAGCGGATGATACAGAGAGTGATTCCGAAGTGGAATTTCGTCACGTTTCTTTTTCCTACAGCGGATCAGAGGAAAATGCCGTATCGGACATAAATTTCTCAGTGAAAAAAGGTCAGACTGTGGGAATCATCGGCGGTACGGGAAGCGGAAAATCTACGATCGTGAACCTGATACCGAGGTTTTACGATGCTACGGAAGGTGAGGTTTTAGTTTCAGGACGGGATGTAAAGACTTTCCCGGAGGGAGATATCATAAGCCGTGTCGGAATGGTCCCGCAGAAAGCAGTTTTATTCGAAGGAACCATCAGAGATAACCTCAAGTGGGGAAATGAAAACGCGACTGATGAGGATATGTGGAAAGCGCTCGAGATCGCTCAGGGGCGTGAAGTTGCAGAGGGCAAGGATAAGAAGCTTGACGCGGAAGTGCACCAGGGCGGACGGAATTTCTCAGGCGGTCAGAAGCAGAGACTTACTATCGCAAGAGCGCTTGTCAGAAAACCTGAGATATTGATATTGGATGACTCTGCCAGTGCCCTTGATTTTGCGACAGATCTGAAGCTTAGACAGGCGATAGCAGGGCTTGATGGTGACATGACAGTATTTATCGTGTCTCAGAGGGCGTCCAGCGTCAGGGCAGCGGATCTGATACTGGTTCTCGATGACGGAGTGGTCGTGGGACAGGGTACTCATGATGAACTCTTAGCTTCCTGTGAAGTTTATCAGGAAATCTACTATTCACAGGCTCCGGAAGAAAAGAATAAAAGCGGAAAGGAGGTGCTTGCATGAGTAAGAACAGCGAAAAAAAGGTTAGCAGTAAAGATACGCTGATAAAAGTCATGCGCTTTATCGGACGGTACAAAATTCTGCTCGCGCTTAGCATCATCCTTGCAGGAGTGTCAGTAGTGCTCCAGCTTTATGTACCGATCCTTTTCGGACAGGCGATAGACCTTGTGATCGAAAAGGGAAAGGTAGATCTTGACGGAGTAGCGTTATATGCGGGAAAGATACTTGTGCTGGTACTCATTTCTGCCCTTGCCACATGGATCATGAATCTCATTAATAACCGTCTTGCATATAGGACAGTTCAGGATATCCGCGCAAAGGCCATCAGACGGATACAGGTACTTCCTTTAAGCTATCTTGATTCTCACAGCAATGGAGACACGGTCCAGAGAGTGATAGCGGATGTGGATCAGTTGTCGGATGGACTGCTTCTCGGATTTACACAGCTTTTTTCGGGAATAGTCACGATCTTTGTGACACTGATATTTATGTTTTCAAAAAATGTGCTCATCACGGGAATGGTGATAGTGATGACCCCTGTGAGCTTCCTTGTAGCGAAGTTTATCGCGTCGAGATCATTTCAGATGTTTAGGAAACAGACAGAAACCAGAGGATCTCAGACTGCTCTTATAAACGAGATGATCGGAAATGAAAAAGTCGTAAAGGCTTTTGGCTATGAGGAGCGGGCATCAGAGCGTTTCCGCGAGGTAAATGAAGAGCTTCGTGAGTATTCTGAGAAAGCTGTATTTTTCAGCTCACTCACAAATCCATCCACTCGTGCAGTAAATAACGTGATATACGCGCTTGTTGCGCTGGTAGGTGCAAACAGGATACTCAGTGGTGTGCTGACGGTTGGTGATCTCACAGTGCTGTTGTCCTATGCGAACCAGTACATGAAACCATTTAATGACATCAGTTCAGTAGTTACAGAGCTTCAAAATGCCCTTGCCTGTGCGGCACGCGTTTTTGAACTGATAGAGGCAGAGCCCCAGAGCAGAGAGGGCGATGCAGAGCTTCAGGATGTGAGCGGAAGAGTGGACATTGAGCACGTGGATTTTTCATATGTACAGGATAAACCGCTTATCAGGGACTTTAATTTCCATGCTGAGCCCGGAATGAAGATCGCGATCGTGGGTCCGACGGGATGCGGAAAGACAACGCTCATAAATCTGCTCATGAGATTTTATGATGTGAAGAGCGGATCCATAAAGATAGACGGGCAGGACATAAATGATGTATCCCGTGCATCCTTAAGACAAAATTTTGGAATGGTACTGCAGGAAACATGGATAAAGAACGGTACTGTGCGTGAAAATATCGCATTTGGTAAGCCTGATGCCACAGACGAGGAGATAATCAGGGCGGCAAAGGAAGCCCACAGCTGGGAATTTATCCGACGTATGCCGCGTAAGCTTGACACGGTTCTTACGGATGAGAGCCTGAGCCAGGGGCAGAAGCAGCTTCTCTGTATCACGAGGGTCATGCTCTGTGATCCGTCCATGCTGATACTTGATGAGGCTACATCGAGCATCGATACCAGAACCGAAGCTCTGATCCAGAAAGCATTTAATAAGCTCATGAAGGGCAGGACAAGCTTCATCGTAGCCCATAGACTCAGCACCATCCGCGATGCGGACAGTATCCTTGTAATGAAAGACGGATCCATCATCGAGCAGGGTGATCATGAAACACTGCTCGCAAAAAATGGATTCTATGCAGAGTTGTACAACTCACAGTTTAAGCTCAGTGCATGAAAAAACGGACGGCTGATCAATGTCAGCTGTCCGTTTTTTCTATCCGCCCGCCGGGGACAAATTTTTTCCATTCCCTCACCCGGCTGAGCATACCGGTTATATCAAGTACACCGCAGGCGAAACCCTTGCGGACAAGGTCGCGGGGCAGGTACTCGTCGTATTTTTCGAAAACAGGATTCTCTGTCGGGTACAGGAGATCCATGGGGTCAAGCGGCATGTCGGCAGCTGTTGTCACGATATCGAAAAATTCATTTTGGGATGCAGACATCGTAAACTGGATGTAGTATGGCCTTGATGCGTCAAAACCTTTGATAGCAAGTAGTTTCCCACAGCGAAGCTTCAGGAATCGTTCAAGTGCGAGGAATGAATAAGTTCCAAGCCACGGGAAAAGAGCCCACATATTTCCGCCAAGGGAAATAAGCGGATTCTCAAGAAGACCTGAGGATCTGGCTGCATTTCTGGCGCTTCCGAGACGGGCAGCCGCATTCTGCATGAGGTACGGGAAAAAGCTGTCTTCTTCAAGAACTTTCTTCATCCTTTCAAGGATGTGAGTATTGATATCCCCGGGACATTCTCCGAAGTAAGCGGGTATATTTCCCTTAACAAGCTCGCAGTAAACAGCGTGGCGCTTATGGTCTACTTCTGTTACGACCCACACATGCCCTGCGATGGCGATCTTTTCTCCTGCGGGAGGCGGTGCAACTAGCGTTCCCAGCTCCTGGGATTCGCATCGAACGGTATATTCTTCATTTTCCTGAAAAACAGCATAAAACTTAAAATTATTTGTGATGCGTTCTCCTGCAATACCTACGATAAGTCCTCCGCGCTCGGTCCACTGGATATGGTCGGTTTCTATGAGGTGACGGAGCAGAACCCTGAAATCATCCTGACTCACTCTGTAAAAGACACTGAGTGACAGCACTTTTGATGCAAGGACTGCGGGAGTCATCTCACCGCCGGATGCGAGAGTGCTCATAGTCTGATGGTAGAGCAGGCTATAGGGCAGGCGGTCGAGACGAGGCGGTTCCACCCATTTTTCCTCAAGGTAGACCTGTACGAGTGCGATTCCCTGTATCAGCTTCCACGGGATGCACTCCGGGAGCATGGCTCTTGGTTCCGGCGGATCTTCGCGCATGACAAACCACATTTCAGGGGGCAGGTCTCTCCGTCCTGTGCGTCCCATCCGCTGAAGGAATGATGACACCGTGAAAGGTGCATCTATCTGAAAAGCCCGTTCGAGGCGTCCGATATCTATACCGAGCTCAAGAGTAGAAGTGGTCACAGTTGTAAGGAACGTATCCTCATCCTTCATCAGCTCCTCAGCAGACTGTCTATATGAAGCCGACAGATTTCCATGGTGTATAAGGAATCTGTCAGGCTCGTGCTTTGCTTCGCAGTATTGTCTTAAGGTAGTGGTGACAGCTTCTGCATCCTCTCTTGAATTACAGAAAACAAGGCACTTTTTACCTCGTGTATGCTCAAAAATATATCCGAAACCGGGATCGGCTGCGAGAGGAGCTTTATCGGTCGCTTCTTCCAAAAGCGGAAGTGGATCAGGAGTCATGTCGTCGGAAGTGTGAACAGTTGGAATAACATCCACATCTATGACATTTTTTTGATCATCATTGCTTTCACGCCGGTCAGGGTCTGTTGACTGAGGACCTGATACAAAAAAATGTTCCATTGAAAGACGCCATTTCTGTCCTTTTGCTTCTATCTTTGGGATGACAGTACCTTTTCCTGTACCGGATGCAAGGAAACGCCCTGTCATTTCAGGATCGCCGATAGTTGCGGAAAGTCCGATACGACGGGGATTTACACCTGCCATTCGTCCGAGACGCTCTATGAGACAGATAGTCTGACCGCCGCGGTCTCCGCGCATCAGGGAATGAACTTCGTCTATGACTATGAAACGGAGATCTCCGAAAATCTTTGGTATGAGTGCATGTTTATGGAGCATCAGCGCTTCGAGCGACTCGGGTGTGATCTGGAGTATGCCGGAGGGCTTTTTCAGCATCTTGCTCTTATGAGATGCAGCCACATCGCCGTGCCAATGCCATACAGGTATCTCAGCTTCTTCACAGAGTTCATTGAGACGTCCGAACTGGTCATTTATGAGGGCTTTCAGGGGACCAATGTAGATCGCACCGACAGATGAGGGCGGATCTTCTGAAAACAGAGTGAGGATCGGGAAGAATGCGGCTTCTGTCTTACCCGATGCGGTTGAAGCGGAGAGAAGTACATTTTCATCTGTATTAAAAATGGCATCACCCGCAGCAACCTGTATCGCTCTGAGATTTTCCCATTCATGTTCATATATGAAATCCTGTATAAAAGGAGCATATCGATTGAAAATATTCATGTGCCCTCCGTGATCTGTGCTTTAGATCGTGAACTCTGCGAAGTTATCATCCGGGCGGGATGCAGTGTCGCTTCCCGGTTCTTCGCTCTTTGCGAAGCTGAAATTTTCTGACCCCAATATGGTTTCTATATCCTGATCCGGGTGCTGGAAGAGAATGTCCAGAAGTTCTATAAAGTCACGTATTACTTCTCTCGGAGTGATCTTGGAATCAGCTCCTATCCGTCCAAACTCGATCTTTATAAAGGCAGCAAGTGCTTCGTCTGTAATGCTATTTTCGTATCCGTAGAGGTCTGCATGGATATCTGCGAGCTTTCCTATGAGAACGAGCATTTCTTCCGCAGTCAGTGCTTCAAGCCTGATGACCGGAGCCAGCATGTCACGGGCTCCTTCTACGGAGAATTTACCTTCCTGCAGGCGTGAGCGCAGTGCTTCGTAGCTGTAGACACCACGTCTGCGGTCCTCGATACACTGGGGCGTACCGCACATGATGATTCCGAGATACTGCGCTTTTCCCTGCAGAGTATCATTGTACATGGTAAGGATCTTTTCGTAATTGTACTGGCGGGTGATAGAGTTCGGAATCTTGTAGATATTCACGAGCTCATCGATCATAATCATCATTCCGGTGTAGCCTGCTTTTTTCAAAAACCAGGCAAAGAGCTTCAGGTATTCATACCAGTCGTCATCGGTGATGATGATAGTGACGCCGAGCTCCTGACGTGCCTCAGTTTTAGTGGCATATTCGCCGCGGAACCACTTGATGACCTTTCCCTTGGTCTCTTCGTCACCTGTGATATGAGACTGATAATACATGGTGAGCAGACGGGCAAAGTCAAAACCATGTACCAGCTCATTCATGGAGTGAATGACCTGCATGATCTTTTTCTCGACAGCTGCGGAAAAAGAAGGATCATCCATGGAAAGACCTGTTTCCTGCATAGTCTCATTCTGAACAGCGCTGATCCAGCGGTCCAGTATGAGAGTAAGGGCACCGCCCTCGGGACGTGTCTTTGTTGACATGTTTCTCAGAAGCTCGCGGTAGGTAGCGAGTCCCTGGCCTCGGGTTCCCTGGAGTCTCCGCTCAGGTGACAGGTCGGCATCGACCACGACGAACCCTCTGTCCATCACATAATTACGGATGGTCTGCAGGAGAAAGCTCTTACCGCTTCCGTATCTGCCTGAGATAAAACGGAAAGATGCTCCGCCGTCGCTTATCACGTCCACATCATGCAGGAGCGCGCGGATCTCATCCTTTCTGCCGACTGTTACATAGGGGAGTCCGATACGCGGTACAACTCCGCCCTTAAGTGAATTTATGAGAGTACCTGCAATGCGCTTCGGTACTTTTTTTCTAACATCCATCTATGAATGATCCTCCGTTACTTCTCCGGGATAATGTCTTTCAGGTCGGGGATATAGTCCTCGATAAGCTCAGGCTCATCCTCATTAAATTCGATCACTGTGTCACCGATAATATCCATCATCTGATCATTGATGCTGTCACAGAGCATATTTATCATCAGGTGATGTGACTGCACGTAGTCCTTCCAGGGCTCTCCGTAGAGCAGAGCATGAAGGACAAAAATTTCATCAGGTGACAGAAATGAATCTATGTTATGTAAATCAAACTCCCCCGAGAACTCTTGGTTATGTAAACTACTCTCGGGTTCACCTCTATCTGATAAAATATCGATATTTTCAGAAGTATTAGAAATATCACCGGATATATCGGGAACAATCTTATCGATATTATGTAAATCTGAATCCACGAGGTTTTCGACATTATGTAAATCAGATTCGACAGATACATTTTCAGAATGAGTTTCTTCCTCAACGATAAGCGAGTCACGTGTTTCTGCGGCGTCACGTCTTATGGAGTCGAGCATTGAAAGGTCGATCTCTATACGCGGCTTCGCAGCTTCCTCACGTTCTTTCAGGAATCTGTCCACGATCCAGCTGATCTCTTCTGCAAAGATATCGTTCATGAGCCTGCGTTTGATGCTCTTTACGAGTCCGGTTTTGTCTCTTAGGACACGGTCTGTTTCATGGCAGATATCGCCGAGGATACGGCTTGGTTCTGCAAATCTTCCGTATGCTTCACGGGACCATGCGCCGTCACGGCAGTGATAACTGCATATGGGGCTTATTTCGTATGCATAGTCCGTATATTTTTTATGGTCATAAAAAACTGCATTTTGAAAGATCTTTACGGAAAAAACACCGCGCCGTCCAAAGCAGTATTCAAAGAGAGTATCACGGCTGAGGCGCTTCATCCCTGCGGAAAGCTCGCGGATCACGCGAACTATGGTGCTTTTCGTGAGCTCAGGATCCTTTTTATACAGCGTCGATTTTTTTATGTCATAGGATGACATGACGAGGAGCGCATCAAACAGGGCATCATCAGGTACTGAAGGATCGCACTCAGGGTCCTCTGCCTCGGAAAAAGCCTGCATCAGTACGGAAAGGGCTGAGTCCATATCCACGCTGAAATATTCGGATGCGAGATTATGGTCGAGACCGTAGTAGATGATATAATCCCGTATCCAGCGCCGCAGATGATCCTTTAGGGTCACATCCAGATGCCCGTATAAGCGGTCTATTTTTAGGAGTATTTCGAAGCCCTCCTGAGGTGTTACGCCGATGCCGTTAAGGATCTCGTAGATATAAACATAGAGGAACGAGAGCTGTGGAGACTGATCCGGAAAGCCATTCCGAAAACGGGTGCGGAACGAGAAATAGCCCCGAAGCTCGTTGTCTTTCATCGTTTTATATGTAGGAAAATATCTGCGGAATACACCGGTGAACTCGTAATCATCCGTGTAATCAGCGGCGAACTGTCCCTGTTTATAGAAGTACCAGCTCTCCGGTTTAGGGAAAGTGTGGACCTCACTTGCGATGGCTTTCATCCACTGCAGTTTGTCAGGCAGGGGTGTTTTTGGTGCGGCGGGGCGGTCCTTCCTGAGGGGAAGTGCTTCATCATGATAACCGTCCGTGAAGCGCACATCTATTGAATTGTCAGAGAAAAATCCATTACCCATAGAACATTAATAACCTGTATAAACTGCTGAGTCATTTTTTTCTTCATAAGTATATCATGGAAGACTGTATTTGAATATAAAAAATCGAACAGATATTCGCAGAAGACGTTTTCGAGGGCATCTCCATTGGTATAAATTGAGAACAATTCTCAATACCTCTAAAAGATACAATATAGCTCTCCGTGCTGTGTTATGATGTGTTACTGAATGAATAGGAGATCAAAAACCCATCTAAGGGAAAGGAGATCCGAAATGAGAAATAATCTTGAAATCGAAAAAGTAATTGGAAGAGAGATAATCGATTCCCGCGGCAATCCGACAGTTGAGGCTGAGGTCGTTCTGGCAGACGGCACAGTAGGACGCGGAGCTTCCCCGTCAGGCGCATCAACAGGTCAGTTCGAGGCTCACGAACTGCGTGATGGTGACAAGGCTAAGTTTGGCGGAAAGGGCGTAGCTACAGCTGTTGCAAATGTAAATGAAAAGATCGCTCCTGCTCTTGTGGGCATGGATGCTTCTGATATCTATGCTGTTGATGCTGCTATGTTTGCAGTTGACGGCACAGCAAATAAGACAAATCTCGGCGCAAATGCTATCCTTGCAGTTTCTCTTGCAGCATGTGATGCAGCTTCAAAGAGCCTCGGAATCCCGCTTTACCGTTTCTTCGGCGGTGTTCAGGGAAATCGTCTCCCTGTTCCGATGATGAATATCTTAAACGGCGGCGCGCATGCTACAAACTCTGTTGATACACAGGAATTTATGATCATGCCTGTCGGAGCACCTTCATTCAAGGATGGACTCCGCTGGTGTACAGAGGTTTATCATGCACTCCAGTCCCTTCTCAAGAAAGAAGGAAATACAACAGCTGTAGGTGATGAGGGCGGTTTTGCACCTGACCTTAAGGATGATGCAGATACTATCGAGCATATCCTTCAGGCTGTTCGTGATGCAGGATACGAGCCGGGCAAGGATTTCGTCATCGCAATGGATGCAGCTTCCTCTGAGTGGAAGTCTGACAAGGGTGTAGGCTTCTATCATCAGCCGAAGTCAGGACGCGACTTCACATCAGATGAGCTGATCCAGCACTGGAAAGAGCTCTGCGACAAGTATCCTATCTGGTCTATCGAGGATGGTCTCGATGAGGAAGACTGGGAAGGCTGGAAGAAGCTCACAGAGACTCTTGGTGACAGAGTACAGCTCGTTGGTGATGACCTGTTTGTAACAAATATTGAGCGTCTGAAGAAGGGTATCGAGCTCGGATGCGGAAATTCCATCCTTATCAAGCTGAACCAGATCGGTTCTGTTTCTGAGACACTGGATGCTATCCGCATGGCTCACAAGGCAGGATACACAGCTATCGTATCCCACAGATCCGGCGAGACAGAGGATACAGCTATCGCAGACCTTGCAGTCGGATTAAATACAGGTGAGATCAAGACAGGTGCACCTGCAAGATCTGAACGTGTAGCGAAGTATAACCAGCTCCTCCGTATCGAAGATCACTTAGGAAAGAGTGCAGTTTATCCCGGACCGAAGGCATTTAATATCAAGAGATAAGTCTAAGGATAAGTAAATACTGAATACTGACAGAGGCACTTCCGCAGGTTCAAAAGGACCGGGAAGTGCCTTGTTGCGTGGAGCACGTATTAAGAAATAATTAAATATTTAATGAAAACGGCGGATAACAATTTTTGGTACACTAGAAATTAACAAAAATCCAGGGAGGATATTGAAAGTGTTTGAAGCAGATACAGTCTGGACATATGAAAAATACAGGAGAGCGGCATGGGAGGTGTGGCTTAAGATCAACAAGATTAAGCGTCTTGGCGTGATGCTGGTTCTATTATTTATTGCCGGTTTAATTATTTTATTGTGCGGAGATGTACCTTTTGGAGTTGGTATAATGGTAGCTTCTGTCGCTATGCCTGTATCATTATATTTTATATATGAATCCAATCTAAAAAAGGCGTATAAAAGTAATAAGCTCCTGCAGGGAGCAACCGTCCACTTCACCTTTTATGAGGATCATTTTGATATCCGGTCAGAGGACGGCACCGGTCATGTTAAGTACAGAGACCTTTTCAAGTTGTTTGAAACTGATAAGAGTTTCTATGCAATGACCAGCAACCGTATATTCTTCATGATAGAAAAGGAAAAATGCAGTATTCCGCTGATCAATTTTATAAGAAATATTGAATGTCAGCCTTCATGAGATGAGTCCGCGTCCTGCGGAGTAGAGATCTCCGGTAACAGCATCGTGAAGCCACTCTGCCATACTGACACCGTCTGAGCGCATGGTGATGAACAGCGGATTTCGGACAGCAGTGTGAACAGTACCTGATGAGAGCATCGGTATCGGGGAGCTGTCAGGGAGTATCGAATCCGGGAGTGGGAGCAATTTTTTGTCGTATATAAAAAACCTGAAGGACATGGTGATCTCTTCTAAACGATGGACAGTGTCGCACAGGTTGTCGTGATAGGTATTTAAGGTGCTTTCATTTGAAACATAGTCACCGCCGTTTACAGCGCTCTGATATGCACTTAAAACCTGATCACGGCTGCTTCCGGCAAAGAGATATCGGAAGGATTCACCATAATTTTCATAAACATTTCTATATAGGTCCAGGATCAGATTGTCACTCTTGATCCTGGATCTTATCATATCCGGCGCATGCCACACATTATCCGAGATTTCTGCCCAATGTGCATTTTTTAGTATAGAGCTGTCGGAAAAAAGCGTGATATCGCTGCAATCCGGATAGTATTTTTCACGAATGATCCCGGCAAATGCAGGAACAGCAAAACCGCCGGCAGAGTCTCCGGCTATCAGGATTTTTTCAGGTGAAGGGAAAAGCCTGCAGGCGGCATCCAACGATAAACAGGTATTCATAAAACCGTGGCAGTGAAGGACAGAATCCTCCCCTGCCTCATTTTTATAGGGAAAATCTCCGTTTCCTAAATGAAAATCTCCTGTGGAATATGAGATCACAACTATATTCCAGTCACAAAAAGGATTCAGTGGATTGCGTACAGCCGTGATGCCCTGCTGGATATTCATAAAGGTCGTGACTGAGCGGAGATTATTCCAGTAAAAAGTCGGATGGCCGGAAAGTGCTTTTAGCGCAGTTACAGGCCTCGCTGCGGTATATTCATCCCACACGACGCCTCCGCCCGCAAAGAAAAGGCATAAGTTATCACTGCTGCCGCGGCTCGCATAGATGTGAAATTTTCCGCCGTCACCGGAGATCCCGTTATTTACAGGGATCTTGTACCAGCGGTTAGTATCCATTTTCACAGATTAAATCTCCTTTCGAGAGCGGAGCGGAGATCCCTGAACCTGAAGATCACAACTCCCGCATCAAGTATCAGATACAGCGCAATTACAGTAAATGCAGGCCATGTTATAGGAGTCCGCTCCAGACGGATCGGGATATACTGCAGGACAGCAGCAAGCGAATCAAGCAGCAGGTATGCTATATATTCATCGGCATGGAGCCGTGTCACTCTGGCAATGGTAAATGTCACTATTCCAAGTATCAGGAGAGTAGACGGCGTTACCCATGCAACAGACCATCCGATCCATCCTGTCGCCCAGTCTATGATGAAATTCAGTATGAGAAGTATAAAACCCTCGATCGTGAGCACTTTCAGGATATTGTTTCTGAGATAAAGTGCCAGGAGTATATCGAGCCAGAGAAATACGGCGCCTATACG
Source organism: Lachnospiraceae bacterium (assembly GCA_900168235.1). Taxonomy (GTDB): domain Bacteria; phylum Bacillota; class Clostridia; order Lachnospirales; family Lachnospiraceae; genus NK4A144. The sequence continues at coordinate 128,372 of FUZG01000002.1, forward strand.
CATGGTGCTGAGCCATGGGAAAGCTTCTCCGCTGATCCAGGTCAGCAGGTAGGTGAGTATGATAAAAGTGGCTATTATAAATGTTACGATCTTTATAAAAGTGATCCTTGAAAAGCGTCTGGGTATCACAGGAAAAGGGGATGGTACGGCTTCATTTCCGTCATCGTTAAGATTCCCCTGGCATAGAGGACAGCAGGATTTATTTCCGGCTATCTTTATCTTGCATTTCGGACAGTACTGCATTATTTATCATCCTCCTCACGGTCATAGTCGTTGCTTGCGAGAGTTACGGAGATACCCATTCCGGAGAGCCTGCGGACAAAGTTCAGCATGACGCCGTGGGTTTCGTAGGGTGAGACTTCGCCTATCATCATGTTGTCGCCAAAGGAGCTCACACAGATCTGCTCTGAGGGCGCAGACATAAAAGCCGTGAAATGGCTGATGTAGGGCGTAAATATCTCAGGCATGCGTATCTGACCGAGATTTGACATGGTGCAGGTAACTCCGCGGTTAGCAGTCCTGCTGAAAAATGCTATACCTATATCTTTTAAGAAAAGCGGTATCATTTTTACGGCAAAATTATGCTCAAGTGCAGCGTATGAGTTCATGGTCTCACGTATTTTTTCTTCGGTGAGCTGTTTCTTAAAGGATTCCTGAACGGAGTCCAGTATCTCCTGAAAGTCACCGTGATAGTTTTCTGCAAGAAAAGAAATATTTATGACTCCGAAGAAATTTCTGGTGGTATCGGAGTGGAAATACTGTCTCAGATTTACGGGAACGGAGACAACTATGGGATTTTTCCGCTGGCGGAGAGACATGCAGTCGATGCAGGCTGCCATATAGAGCGCAACTGTCAGCACTCCGACAGTGGTGTGATATTCCCGGGCTTTTTTCAGAAATTCAGATGCAGACATGCGGATCTCGAGGAGATGACCCTGCAGGTCTTCGTCAAGTTCACCCCGGACCTGCCATGCGCGGGCTGACTGCATTTCTTTTAACTGTGAGAGCCCGGTGCTCTTTTCGTAAAAGCTGTCAAAGGCGTCGCTTTCTTTTTCTTCAGTGGAAGATTCGTCGTCAGCGCCTATCTCCTGAGGCGGAAGACCATGTTTTAACTGCAAATATTCTGCAACGAGCTTTCTAAGGAACAGAAATGCACCTGTTCCGTCTGCGAGAACATGGAAAACTTCCAGATTTATGCGGTTTCTAAAGTAAAGTACTCTGAATAGCAGATTTTTTCTGCCCGGAAAATAAATGGGTGTCAGAGCCGGAAGGTTTTCTTCGGTAACTTTGGGAAGGATGTCAGATGCTTCCAGATAGTACCAGAACAGTCCGCGTTTTAATATGCATCCGAAAAGCGGAAATTCAGGCATGATATGGTTCAGGGCATCCTGAAGAACAGCTTCGTCAATGTCTTCATTGAGACAGCAGGTCAGACGGAATACACGGGTGTCCGTCCCGCGCGCCTGAGAAGGCACGATCTTTGCAGCATTATCAAGTTTATACCAACGATTATTGGGTTTTCTGTTTTGAGTAGTATTAGTATTCATAATTCTATTATATGATGTCAGGGTACCAAGGTACAAATACGACTGTGTACAAAATTTTTACCTTGTGTTCTTTGGAAAGTACTATTATTTTCCACCGATATGGTATGATTAAGAATAGGTATTTGGGCAATTAAAAAGGTTTTCATAAAATATGGGAGGTACACAAGTGGTTAATATCCGTGAAATTACAAAAGATACTACCTGGCTCGGCGGAAGTGACAGAAGGCTTGCGCTTTTTGAGAATCTTTTTCCGCTTCCCGATGGCGTATCATACAACAGCTATCTCATTCGGGATGACAAAAACGTTCTTTTTGATACTTCTGACGCTTCGATCGCAGGTCAGTTTCTGGAAAATCTCGGCGGTGCGCTTGCCGGAGAAAAACTGGACTATATCGTGATCCTTCATATGGAGCCGGATCACTGTGCGGAGATCGCGGATGTAGTGACACGTTATCCTGATGTGCAGCTGGTAGGCGGAGCACAGACCTTTAAGTTCCTGGACCAGTTCTTCCCGGGACTTGGAAAGGATTCACGCCTTATCGTTAAGGAAGGTGATACTCTTTCTACAGGAAATCACACATTCCACTTTGTGACCGCACCGATGGTTCACTGGCCGGAAGTGCTGATGGCATACGATGACTATACAAAGACACTGTTTTCCGCAGATGCATTCGGAACATTCGGTGCTCTGGACGGCGGAATTTTTGCTGATGATCACGATTTTGAGAAAGAATATCTCGATGAAGCACGCCGTTACTATTCAAACATCGTTGGAAAGTACGGTCCTCAGGTGCAGGCTGTCCTTAAGAAAGCAGCAGGGCTTGATATCGCAATGATCGCACCACTCCATGGTCCTGTCTGGAGAAAGGACATTCCGTGGTTTATCGATAAATACCAGAAGTGGAGCACTTATACTCCTGAGGATGACGGCATCGTAGTGATCTACGGAAGCCTGTACGGACACACAGAGAGCGCGGCAGAAACCGCAGCCGCATATCTCCGGGGAAAGAGCGGAAAGGATGTAAAGGTCTATGATGTGTCAAAGACTCATTCATCCTATCTTGTTTCTGAGATCTTCAGGGCATCAAAGATAGTTCTTTTCTGCCCTACATATAATAATGGCATTTATCTGCCGATGGCAGCGCTCCTTCATGATCTCAGCGCACTTAACGTGCAGAACCGTACTTTTGCTGTTGCTGAGAACGGAACATGGGCTCCGGCGGCAGGAAAGCTCATAAAGGAAGAGCTTGCAAAGCTTAAGAATGTAAAGGTGATCGAGAATATGCTCACTATCAAGAGTGCCCTTCACCCCACAGATCAGACAGCTCTCGAAGAATTTGTAGACGCAGTCATAAAAGAATAAATAGAAAAGGCCGGGAGGTTAATCCTCCTGACCTGTGTAGGTGCATACCTTTCGGCTTCTGTTGTTTTTAACGTCATCTGCGATGATGTCGTAGGTCTTTCCGATCTCAACGACTTTCATCGGGATATCGTTTACTTCAAACCGGCGGGATGCACCTACTTTTTTGAAATCCTCTTCAAAAGGATAAATGGTTACGAATATATCCTTATCAAGATCCCGGACGTTCATGGAATAGGTTCTCGTGGACTCATTTCCTTCTGCGTCGATATATCCTGCGGTGAAATCCTTGAGATAACGGTAGGTGATGCCGACCTGCTCTTCAACGTAGTGCACAAAAGTAAATGAGTGCTGACATTCTACGTCGATAAAGATATTTTTGGTGTTGTGCTCTTTACAATATGTAAAAGGTGAATCAGCGCCAAATGAGCTTTTATTGGTAAGGGAGCAGAGATAATCCTGATCCTTTCCCCATACGGCAAAGCTGTAGATAGGGTGCTGTGTACGTCTGAAATCAGGGCGTTTCAGAGCAACCTTTCCGATAACTCCGGTCTTGCACGGAGTCTTTTTTATATTAAAAGTCTTACCGCTGCAAAAATCCCAGTTAAATGTGGGAACAAGGATGGTTCCCTCGGGACCGATGATATCGATGATGCTGTCGATCAGCACGTTCATATCGGTGGTATCGCCGTGCTCTGCGCATGAATAGAGCAGAGTCTTTATATCAGAGGAGATCCATACGCTGTCTCCCTTCTGGAGACCGAAGTAGGATGCAATGTCTTTTAAGGGTACGTAATTACTCATTTATGAATCCTTTCAATAAAAAGCTATATTCATATCGCACTTGCCCTCGATGCCGTCAACGGAGCCGTTTGAAGTGTACTGCCATATCCGCATCTCATAAGGAAAATACGGAGTTATGGAGTCGTCGGAAATATAGCCTGCAAACCATTTCTGGTAATCTTCGAGCTGTGTCATATCAAGCATCATGAGGAAGGTCTTGATATTTCCGTAAATAATGGGCGTGTAGCCTGCCTTCTTTATCCGTTCGCAGAAAGCGATAGTGTTCTTAGTGTACTGCTCGGTCGTGAGCCCTTTTGTACGGGGCTTGCTGTCTGTGTTTTCTACCTTTTCAAGGTCGTATGCGATGGGGCAGGTGATATTCAGTCCGTCAAGGGATTCCAGCAGAGCATCAGCCTCAGCGACTGCTTCTTCCTCATTAACAGCCTGGCTGAAAAAGTAGGTTCCGATCTGGAGTCCGGCAGCGGATGCGCCTTCTGCATTAGTCCTAAAGGTTTCGTCCATTACGATGGAACCGGAGCTGTAACCGCGGACGCCTGCGCGGATATATGCAAATTTAACGCCGTCAGCAGCGACCTTTTCCCAATCGATGTTTCCATTGTATTTTGAGATATCGATTCCCTTTATTCCGGCGGACTCGCCGTTTTCACGGTATTCGATCTCTCCGCTTTCTGTTTTTACAAAACTTTCATCTGTCCTGCCGTGGAGCTTCAGGTCATAATTAATGTCATAGAAATGAAAACTGCCTTCGTCTGTGAGTATCAGTTCATCAGGGAAAAAGTACTTGAGGATCTGAGTTGTAGACAGACCTGACTGCGCCATTTCCTTGAGCTTTGCCTTGAAGAGAGCGCCGGTGCTGGTTTCCTTCAGGACCTTGTTTTCCTTCAAAAGCTGCTGGTTTTGGATCAAAAGGCGCGCAGATTCATTATCGGTTTCGGCCAAGTCTGCCGAAAGTGTCGTGAGTTTTTTATTTTTATGGGCAAAAAGACCGTCTGCACTGTTTTTATGGATGACAAGCGTCAGTGAGATCGCGAGAAGAACGATGGACGTGATTGTCATGAGAATAGAATAAAGTGCAAGATTTCGGACGCGCCCGTATCTTCTGTTATTCATATAAAGATTATATCATGAGTAGATGTGAAGGTCAGCGTGTTTGTGTTATAATGCTTGCGAATTATTAGGAATTGAGTTTTTGAAAGAGGTTAGTTTTGACAAGAGAAGAGATTTTTGAAAGGATCACAGTAATTTTTCGTGAGGAATTTGATGACGACACACTTGTGATCGTGGATGAGTCAAATGCGGAAGATATAGAGGACTGGGATTCACTGGCGCACGTGGAACTGGTCATGACCATGGAGAAGGAATTTGACATGAAGTTCAATATCCGTGAAGTCGGTGCGTTAAAGAACGTAGGCGAAATGGTCGACCTTATTCAGAAGAAGCTGGAAGAAAAATGAATCATTACAAATACGAAGAGATCGAAATAGGACATGAGGAATCATTCAGCGTTACTCTCACTGAAGAAATGATGGATTCTTTCCGAAAGATCACTGGGGACGTAAATCCGCTCCACGCAGATGATGAATTTGCAAAGGGAAAAGGCTATGACGGAAAGGCGGCTTTCGGCATGCTCACAGCGTCGTTTCTTTCAACCCTCGCAGGAGTCTATCTCCCCGGCGAGAACAGCCTGATACAGAATACCGAGGTTAAGTTCATGAAGCCGGTTTATCCCGGACAGACTCTCACCATCAGCGGAACTGTCAGCGAAAAAAATGATGCATATCACGCGATGAAGGTAAAGGTCGCTATCCGAAATGACAAAAATGAAAAGGTTCTGAGGGGGACCATGCAGATCGGTGTGATATAGATAAAAAGGGGGATTATGTATGGACGAAAAGATCAGAGAACTGCAGGAGATCATTGATAACGGTAAGCGTATAGTATTTTTCGGCGGCGCCGGAGTTTCTACTGAGAGCGGTATACCGGATTTTCGATCGGTGGACGGTCTGTACCACCAGAAGTATGATTATCCGCCGGAACAGATACTTAGCCATACATTTTTCGTTAGGAAACCGGAGGAGTTTTATCGTTTCTACAATGATAAGATCCTTATGATTGGTTCATCCAGGAGACCTGAGCCAAATGCAGCGCATAAAAAGCTCGCAGAGCTTGAAAAAGCAGGCAAGCTCACTGCGGTTGTGACCCAGAATATCGACGGACTTCATCAGGCGGCAGGGAGCAGGACTGTATATGAGCTTCATGGTTCCACTCTCAGAAATTACTGCATGAAGTGTGGTAAAAGCTTTGATCTGGACTATATGCTGAACTACAAGGGAGCGGTTCCTGAGTGTGATGAGTGCGGCGGCATGATAAAGCCGGATGTAGTCCTTTATGAAGAAGGACTTGATTCATCCACTATCGAAAATTCCATCCGCGCTATTTCAGAAGCGGATGTTCTTATAATAGGAGGAACAAGTCTTGTGGTATATCCCGCAGCGGGACTTATAGATTATTTCCGCGGGGATAAGCTCGTTCTTATTAATAAGGGCGCGACTGCCAGGGACAGCGGTGCGGATCTGGTGATAACAGACAGCATCGGACAGGTTCTCGGAAGCATCGAGGTACATTGATAAATGGATATTCAGACAGGCCAGAAGGTCAGAATGAAGAAAAAGCACCCCTGCGGTGCTGATATATGGGAAGTCCTCCGTACAGGAGCGGACTTTCGCCTGAAATGCACGGGATGCGGCAGACAGATCATGATCCGTCGGGACGTAATGGAAAAAAATATTAAAGAAGTTCTTGAACAGGAATAAGATCTGTGTTACAATGCCGACTTGTGATATATCCTTGTTCATGCTCATGCATGAGCCAGAAGACCAAAAGGAGGAAAAAGAATGAACAAGTATGAGTTCACCGTTGTAATCAACGGCAAGCTTGAGGAAGACGCCAAGAACGAGGTGCTCGGTAAGGTTAAGGCACTGGTAGAGCGTTTTGGTGGCGAGATCAAGAACGTTGATGAGTGGGGCAAGAAGAGATTTGCCTATGAGATCCAGAAGATGAAGGAAGGTTACTATACTTTCATCAAGTTTGAGGCAGAGCCCACAGCACCGGCTGAAATTGAGAATCGTATGCGTATAATGGACAATGTCGTACGTTATCTCATCGTGTCTGACGAGCTGGCAGATGTACAGCCTGCTAAGAAGGCAGAGGAAGCTCCTGCTGAAAAGGCAGAGGAGAGCGCAGAGTAATTTAGAACTCTGGATAACAGGCATTCTGAAGGAAAGTGAGGCTATAATAACTAATGAATAAAGTCATTTTAATGGGGCGCCTTACAAGAGATCCTGACATTCGCCACTCACAGGGCGAGAATGCAACCGTAATTGCAAGATATACACTTGCTGTCGATCGACGCGGTAGACGAGATGGTGCAGAACAGACCGCTGATTTCATCAGCATGGTTTCTTTCGGCAGACAGGCTGAGTTTATTGAGAAATATGCTCATAAAGGTCTGAAGCTTGTTGTTACCGGTCGTATTCAGACAGGAAGCTATACTAACAAGGACGGTCAGAAGGTTTATACGACAGATGTAGTCGGAGAAGAGATTGAGTTTGCTGAGAGCAAGCGTGTTGCAGATGCTTACAACGCGGATGCTCAGAGCTATGGTGGACAGCAGTCCGGCGGATATTCCGCTCCTGCAGCACCTCAGCCGGCAGATGATGGTTTCATGAATGTACCGGACGAGATTGACGACGAACTTCCGTTTAGCTGATCGCCGGTCTGTCCGAGATTAGGAGATGAAAATTATGCCATACAATAAGAGCAATGATGGTTCAAGAAGAAGAGGCGGCGTTCGCAGAAGAAGAAAGGTTTGCGTATTCTGCGGCAAGGACAATGTTATCGATTACAAGGATTCCGCAAAGCTTAAGAAGTACATTTCTGAGCGCGGTAAGATCCTTCCTAGACGTGTAACAGGAACATGCGCTAAGCACCAGAGAGCACTTACAGTTGCTATCAAGCGTGCAAGACATATCGCACTTCTTCCTTACGTAGTAGAGTAAGAATAAGAACTGTAATTAACGACCCGTCGGCGAAAGCCGGCGGGTTTTTTGCGTCACGGGGATTGCGGTGCGATCTCTCCGTGACTCTTTGTTTTCGGAGCACTTAGCGAGGTATTTTCGAGCCTAGCGTAACTTGTTTTGTGAGCATAATTTTATTTATGAATTGAATAAAGAAATGTTAGAATTGAGAAGAGAATGATTTTAGTTATTTATGTATATGGGAGCGTATTGTAAGTGGTATGGTTAAATCACTTGTTGGGATGAGGTTGAAACTGTTCTTTTCGATTCTGGCTGTTTTGTTTGTCAGCATATTGATCCTGTCAGCTGTGAATTTCAAAGTCTCATCCAAGGTTCTTAAGAATCAGATCACAGAGGCTACATCAAAGTCACTGAAAAATGTAAGGGATAATTTTGCTGATCAATTCATAGGATTAAAAGAAGACCTTGATGGAATTTATGCCCAAAAGGATTTTATAGAGGCTCTTACACAGGGAGAGTCGCATACATCACTCCGTCAGGAGTACTCTTCTCTCGCAAGAAGTTTTGCGACAAAAAATATTCCTACAGATAAAAAGGTTGATGCATTTTACATATACACTTCAGATCATTATTGCATATCTCATTACAGGCGTGCTGATACTCCTACATACAGATATCCTACGGATATATATAATTCTTCCGGTAACGGAGATGATTATAATGCCCAAAAGGTAAAGGAGTATGTAGAGTCAGAACGGTCTGATTTAATGCTTTCGAGCTATTATAATCAATCACGACAAAAAAATGTCCTTCGCTTTGTGTATAAAATTTACGTTCAGAATAGGGGAAGACTGGTTGGCTATCTGGTATGTGATACGGATGAGCGGATGCTGACAGAGCGAATAAATTCATATACATATTATGATGGTCAGGTTGTCGGTATACAGCCGATAGACGATAGAGTTGCAGTCCTTACGGGAAATCCTGAAGATCAGCAGAAAAAGATAGTAGAAAGCATTTCAAATAAAATTCAGGAAAGTAAATTTACGGTAAATTCAAAAAGCGTACTTAAAGACTTGGAAACAGACGATGATGAGGTGTTTGTTACTGCGTTATCCAGATACGGGATTTTAATGTATTCTCTTTATCCTGAGGATATGCTGAGGGATACAAGAAGTGAAATGGTAGTGACTATATTAAACATTACCGGATTCATACTTGTTTTTGCGGCATTGATAATATGGGCATATTCAAACCGGGTCAGCGGAGAGTTTGCAGAAATACAGAGAAATGCGGAATATAAGGCGCTGCAGGCACAGATAAATCCTCATTTTCTGTATAATACGCTTGAAACAATGAGCTCTATAGCCAGAAGGAGAAACTGTGCTGAAGTGAGTGAATTGTGTCTTGCTCTGTCGTCAATGTTCAGGTACAGCATAGGTGTTCGCGACAGTATTGTTCCGTTACAGAGGGAAGTTGAACATATAAGAAATTACCTGTATGTGATGACTACCAGGATGCAGAACGATATTGAGATAGAGGTTGACATAAAATCATCTCATATGAGTCTGATGATGCCAAAACTTATACTTCAGCCTGTGGTTGAAAATGCGATGAAGCATGGACTTTCACAGATACGTGGAGAAAAGAAGCTTGCGATCAGAACAGTGGAGGAGGGTGAAAAGGTTCATATCATCGTTGAGGATAATGGAACCGGAATGGATTCTGATGAAATGAACAGATGGCTCAACAGCAAGGAGAAAGAGGAACAGAAAGATTCAATAGGTCTCAGAAATATTCATAAAAGATTACAGCTTATATTTGGGGTACAGTACGGTCTTATGGTTGAAGACTGCATGGCGGGAAGCAGGGTACACATTGTGATACCTAAGTCTTTTAATAGTTGTGAGAAGTGATCAGGGGTATTATATGTCATACATTATGGAAGCAGCTGATAAACAAACTGCAGATTGCGGAAAAAAAGAAATATACAGATTGTTGATCGCAGATGATGAATTTTGGGTACGTGATGAATTATCAGATATGCTTGAATGGGAGCGGTACGGGATATCTTTTTTGACTCCGGCAGAAGACGGAGAGGATGCATGGGAGAAGGTTGAGAGTGAGAAGCCTGACATCTTGATAACGGATGTTAATATGCCTTTCATAAATGGAGTCGAGCTGGTCAGAAGAGTAAAGAAAAACTATCCGGATACTGTAGTTATCATGCTGAGCGGATACAATGATTTTGAATATGTGAAGGAAAGCCTGCTTGCAGGAGCCATGGACTATATCATGAAGCCGATTTCAAAGATGCAGATGATACAGGTCATGACAAAAGCACTTGAACGTATCAATGAACAGATTTCTATAAGGCGGGATAAAGAAGTTGAGCACAGCCGTTTTTTGAAAGCAGCATCATCGTTGAATGACAGGGAATACAGCGCGCTTGTCACGAATGAGAAGATCCACAGGAATGATGGGTTCCTCCGGCCTTCGACTTTTGCAGGTATGAAAATCCCTGAAGGGGGATTTGCTACTATCCTGGTTAAGATACATGGTCTGGCTTCTTTTGCAGAAATGTTCAATTATGATATGAGTCTGCTTTCCTATACGATCAAGCAGAGGATTGAAGAGTGCAGTGAGCTAAATATACTGATGGTATATAACAATATATACAGTACCTCGGAATATGTGATCATAGTTAATGAGAAACGTGAAGTGCTGAAGGAAAAGGCATATTACCTACTGCTCTCGCTTAAGGAATTTACAGGAAAGATCATTTCGATCGGACTGAGTGACATATCTTTCAGTGAATCGGACCTGTATACGTCATATAAAAGTGCAAAAAATTCATTGTTGATGAGAGAATTCTCGGACGGAAGCGTGGTAAATGCTTCCTGGGATGTGCTTAATGATCTTCCAAAAGAAGAGGAGATCTCTAATGAGATGAGAAGAGGTCTTGAGGAGGTTCTCAGGAACAGACCGCAGGATCTTAAGGACTATCTCATGGACCAGATCGGATTAGGTCATATTAAGGAACAAAAGATCACGATTAAAAGAGTTCAGACAATCCTTCGAATGGTGGCACTTACGCTCCTTGCTAACGTGAGAAGCGCTTCGGATACAGAGAATATAGGGCCTGAGGATATGGTAAATGCCCTTGTTCATGCTTCAGAAAATATGGAATATGAAGAACTGATGTCTGAACTGGAGCTTATCATAGATAATTGCGTTGAGGGTGTTTCTGTTTCGGAAGAGCCTGTTGCAGGAAGCGGAAAGAAAACTGTTCAGGAAGTAGCGCAGTACATAGAGGATCATTTTTTTGAACCGCTTTCATTAAGCCTGTTGTCAGAAAAATACCATATGGAAAGCACATATCTGTCCAGGCTGTTCAGGAGAGAGACAGGAATGACTATCATGAACAGTATTGCTTTTCGCAGGATAGAACGTGCGAAAGAACTGATGGGAGAAAAAAATTCATCCCTGACGGATATATCATTTCGCGTAGGATATGATGACTACAATTATTTCAACAGAGTATTCAGGAAATTTGAAGGATGCTCACCACGGGATTATAAAGACCGGCTGGGTGTTAAATAATAAAGCAGGTTAAAAGGCAGGAAACTGAATTATCAGGATCCTGCTTTTTAATATCGAAAAAAACTATCACAATTTTGAACTATGGTCAAAAAAGTGCAGGTGAATAAGTTCAAATTAAACATAATTTGGAATGTTTAATTACGGATACAATAATCCCATCAAGAAAAGATATCTGACGTGGTCAAGTCTGATATTTATGGAGGAGGGCAATATATGAAGAGAAAACTTGTAAGCATCATTCTGAGCGTGTCGATGGCAGCTGCGTTGCTTGGCGGATGCGGTTCAACATCAGCAGCAGGAACTTCGGCAGCGGGTGAAACACCTGCTTCGGAAGCAAAGGCTGAAGCAGAAGCAGGGGCAGATACGGGTTCAGAAGATACAGAAGACTGGCAGAACCAGGATATTACATTAAAGGTTCTTTGGGGACAGTCTACAACAGATGCAGGGGCAGAGGATATGATCGATGAAGCGCTTGCAGAAAAGTATCCAAATCTCCATGTTGAATGGGAATGTGTAGACTGGGGTGAAGGATTTGGTCCGAAGATGCAGCAGTATATGCAGTCCGGTCTTCCTGACGTTATGATCGGAAAGGGACAGGATGTAAAGACCTATGCATCACTTGGAGTACTGGATGACCTCTCATCACTGGATGCCGTGAATTATGTTCTTGATGATGCGACAAAAGGCGTAACAGTTGATGGCAAGGTATATGGAATCGTTTATAACGCTCTGTATCAGGGAGTTTTTTACAATAAAAAGGTATTTAAGGATCTGGGACTGGAAGTTCCAAAGACACAGGAAGAACTGCAGAATGTCATAAAGGTATGTAAAGAAAACAATATCACGCCTTTCGCATCTCATATGGTTGACAGCTGGAGTATCGGAAATGTCACAATGCAATTTGCAATCAACGATATATTTGCTAAAAATCCTGCCTGGGGTGATGACTTCAGAGCCGGCAAAGAAAAGTATACCGGTAATAAAGACTGGGAAACAGTTTATAACTACAACAAGCTTATCTATGACAATACTTTTGAAGATACTTTCTCACTTGAACAGACCGGGTGTGATGCAAAGCTTGTAAATGGTGAAGCAGCAATGAAAGTCTCCGGTGCATGGTCAATTCAGAACTTCCTTGATATTGATGAGAATTTTGATTTTGGAATTTTCCCGTTCCCGAATCAGACAGGTGATTCAAAGCTTATTTTTGAGCCTAATATCACACTGATGAAGAGCAAGGACACTGCATACAGCGAAGCAGCTGATGCATTTATTAATTTCATGGCTGAGAATAAGGATCTTGCAGTAAGTATTTATGATTTTACAAGCACAGCATCTATGCTGAAGGATGTGTCTCCCACATTCAATAATCCCAGTCAGTCTGATATTGATAAATATGCTTCTGAAGGTCAGATCATCGATGCAAATTCAGGTAATACCCAGCTCGTATGGTCCGGTTTCCAGGATGAAAATGCAAATGATATTGCAGAGTGGCTTCTTGGAAATGAAACACTTGATGAAGCACTGTCAGCAGCAGATGGACGTGTAGATGTGAGTGCTCCTTGATCCTTTACACCATTTAATCTTCCCAAATACAAAATGTTACCGAAAGCGGCAGTATTCAAAACGGGTACTGCCGTTTTTGAAAAGAGAGAATGAATATGGATATTGCATTACATAAAAAAAGAAAAAAAGAAGCTATTCCGGTAAGTGCCGGGGAGAGCGTTCATATGGAAAAAGGAAAGACGCGGAAAAAAGAATTTTATCAGTATCTTACACTTGTGGCACCGGCATTTGTGATATTCACCATTGGTCTTATCATCCCCATCGTTCTCGCATTCCGTTATTCGCTTACGAGCTGGAATGGACTTACGAGAGAGAAGCCTTTTGTCGGGTTGGAAAATTATATAAAAATGTTGAAAGACCCGTATGTGAGATCAGCATGGTGGTTTACTATCAGGTTTACCTTCTGGAATGTTTTGATCCAGAATTTTTTTGCACTTCTTTTTGCAGTGATACTTGATTCCGGTGTCAGAGCAAAAAAATGGTACAGGACAATATTATTTATTCCATGCCTTATAAGCCCTCTTGTGACAGGATTTATATGGCTTAGGATGTATTCAAATATTCTTCCGGCTGTTTTGGAGTTCATGGGTCTGTCGGGATCTGTGATCAAGCTTTTTGGAGACCAGAAAACAGTGCTTCCGGGACTGCTCATTGCAAATAACTGGCAGTGGATCGGCTACTGGATGCTCATATACCTTGCAGGACTGCAGTCTGTTCCGGCAGATCTTCATGAAGCAGCAAAGATTGATGGTGCTAACTGGGTACAGAGATTCAGGAATGTGACGATTCCAATGCTCGCACCTGCATTTACGATCTGCATAGTTGGAATAACTACCGGTTCGTTAAAGGTATATGATCTCATGGTCTCATCTACGCAGGGCGGTCCTGGACGGGCGTCTACATCCATTATCTATCTTATCTATGATTCAGCTATAAACGGACGTCAGTATGGTTATGGATCTGCATTATCAATTTCTCTGATCTTTGCACTTCTCATAGTGGCAGTGATACAGGTAACAGTTCTAAAGAAAAGAGAGGTTCAGGCATAATGGAAGCTTCAGAAAGAGATGAAAAGTTTACATGGAAAAGGGCAGTGATACAGGTGCTCATGACAATAGTGGCTGCGGTCTTTCTTTTTCCGGTACTGATAATACTTAATTATTCATTCAAGACCAAAAAGGAACTCTACCTTAGTAACCCGCTGTCACTTCCGGTTTCGCTGCAGCTTGGCAATTACCAGAAAGCTTTTAAGAAGCTGGATATGTTAAGAACATATCCCAATACCATCATATATACATTTTTGTCTGTAGTGATACTGGCGATGCTTTGCGGAGTGACTGCATGGGCGATAGCCAGATGTCATCATAAGATCTTCAAATTTTTGTATCTGTACTTTGTGATCGGTATTCTGCTGCCATATCAGGCATTGTTCCTCTCCATATTTATAGTTGGTAATAAGCTTGGAATGGTAAATACGCGTCCAGGAATCATTTTTATGTATGTTGCGACTGGGATTTCTTTTGGTATTTTCCTGATGAACAGTTTTATGTCAACTGTTCCGGTAGAGCTTGAGGAAGCAGCAAAGATTGACGGATGCAGTATTTATAAGATTTATTTCGTGGTTGTCATGCCGCTTTTAAAACCTGCGCTGGCAACACTGGTAATAATGCAGGCTTTCCAGATCTGGAATGATTTTTTGATGGCAAATCTTTACCTGAGTGATAAGGGCTTAAAAACACTAACAGTTTCGATACAGTCACTTTTTTCGGCGCAGTCCAGTGACTATACAACAGCAATAGCTGCTATAGTTTTATCTGTAGTGCCTATCGCTGCACTGTTTTTAAGTCTGCAAAAGTATTTTATTAAAGGTATGACTGTGGGAGCAGTTAAAGGCTGAGTCATATAGAGGAGCGTATTTGAAATGGGACTTGAATTGGTTGGAGAATATCGTCTTGGAGATATGCGGGCGCGCTATATAAAAGATGAACGTGGAATCGTTAGCCTGCAGCTGCTTCCGGGGAATAAGACTGTTTCTGCAGAGGATTCATTGGGGACGGGATCGATAAAGAAGAATATTCAGAATGAAAATCTGGTCCAGCTTCATATATCGGGAGATACCTACAATGAAGCGTATGCAGGCGGTATTTCCATGAGAAACGGTGAATCTGTGAGACGGATGCTGTTTGAAAAGCAGGAAAAGGAAGAAAAAGACGGAAGTATCTGCATACACACTTTCTTAAGAGATGAAAGGGGATACAGGACCGAGCATATTCTTACTCATGTTAAAGATGCACCTTACGTTGTGATAAGGTGCGTATTTTGCAATGAAAGTCATGAAAAAGTATCACTTGAAATGTTTGAGAGTTTTTCGCTTGGGGGACTGACACCATATGAAGACAATGACAGTCCTGAGGCACTGGAGCTCATCAGAATACGCAGTGTATGGAGCAGTGAAGGAAAGGTGGACAGGAGGAGTGCTGAGGATCTGCTTTTGGAAACAGCATGGAGCCCTCACGCAGTCAGATGCGAAAGGTATGGTCAGGCAGGATCGCTTCCTGTTAATCACTGGTTTCCCTTTGGCGCTGTTTATGACAAGAAAAATAAGGTGTGGTGGGGCGCTGAGATAGCACATAATGCATCGTGGCAGATGGAGTTTTACAGAAAAGATGATGGACTGGGATTCAGCGGCGGACTTGCAGACCGGGAACTCGGACATTGGATGAAGATCATCGCACCGGGTGAAAAGTTTGAAACTCCTGAGGCGGTCGTATCAACTGCATGTACGGATTCGCTGGATGATTTCACGGCGCGTCTCACCCGGTATGGACTGGACCGCTGGACTGAAGGTCTTATAGAAAATCCACAAGAAAACGAACTTCCGCTTATTTTTAATGAATACTGTACAACCTGGGGAAATCCTTCTCATGAGAATATCAATGAGATCCTAAAGGCGTTAAAGGGCAGGGGATTTTCATATTTTGTGATAGATTGCGGCTGGTATAAGCAGGAAGGAATCCCGTGGGACCGCGGAATGGGAGATTATGAGGTGTCGCCCATACTATTCCCGGACGGATTGCAGAAGACTGTGGACATGATACGTGAGGAGGGTTATGTCCCGGGAATTTGGTTTGAAATAGAGAATGTGGCGGAAAAGGCAAAAGCATATCAGCAGACAGAGCACCTGTTAAAGAAAGACGGGAATGTGCTCACTACGTATTTTAGAAGATTCTGGGATATGAGAGATTCTTGGGTACAGGATTATCTCCGGGAAAAGGTTATTGGCACGTTAAAGAAGTATGGATTTGGCTATATGAAGATGGATTGTAATGAAACCATCGGAATAGGCTGTGACGGTGCGGAATCACTGGGAGAAGGTCTGAGGAGCGATATTGAAGCTGCTACTGATTTTATAAGAGAGATAAAGCATGAAGTGCCCGGTATCATTCTTGAAAACTGCGCTTCGGGCGGACATCGGCTGGAACCTTTGATGATGAGCCTCTGCAGTATGGCATCTTTTTCCGACGCTCATGAATGTCCGGAGATACCTCTTATCGCAGCAGGGCTTCATAGAGTTATCCATCCCGTGCAGAGCCAGATATGGGCAGTGATAAGAAAGACAGATTCTGTGCAGAGGATAGCATATTCATTATCAGCGGCAATGCTCGGAAGACTTTGTCTGTCAGGAGATGTGACAGACCTGGAGAAAGAGCAATGGGATATATTGCAGGAAGGTCTTGATTTCTATAAGAAAGCAGTACCTGCGATACGTGACGGAAGATCGCATATCTATGGGTCAGAGACAGGATCGATCCGGCATCCGAAGGGCTGGCAGGCGGTTGTGAGAGAAGCAGAAAATTGCATGCTGGCAGTCATTCATACTTTTGATGGAGAGCTTCCTGATAAAATTCAGATCCCTATTTCAAAAAGGTCATATAAAAAGGTCAAGATCGAGATTTATCAGAGCGCAGAACATGACATCAGGTTTGAAGACGAGAGCCTGACAATAGAGAGTATTGGTAAAAATTGGGAAGGTATGGCTATCCTGGTGCACTTGGAGGAGAGAAAATGAAAAGGAGAGGACTTTCAAGGAAAATCCTGACAGTATTTACGGCATTGGCAATCACAGGACAGGCGGTTGGAACAGCAAATGTTTTTGCGGCTTCCGTATCTGAAAATGACCATGATGAAATGGGAGTACTTCAGGACATCGTTATCGATAGTGATGAGAAAGAAGATACAGCGGATGATATAAAGCCGTATTATGAATTTGATTTTGAAAATGAATTGGTATCCGGAAATAAGGTATATAACAGAAAAAATCTGGATGGTGAAGAATGTGCGGAAATAGGCGGAAAAAATGCTGAGATCATTTTTGATAAGGAAAGAGGATCTGATGTGCTTTTTCTCCCCGGAGGAACAACATCCTCAGGATACCTTACACTTCCGGATGATATGTTTATGCAGGGACTTCAGGGCTTTACACTGAGTTTTTGGGTAAAAGCTGCGGCGGACGGAAGCTCATCAACACATTATCAGCGTATATTTGAGTCTTCGCCTACAGAACTTGGAAAATATTATCAGGGGGTTACAGGAAGCTGGGCAGATCCGGAGTTTACCTTTGTTATCGGCGGAGGGGATGAAGCAGATACCAGGTATGACGCATGTATCAATACCTCTGATAAGACAAAAGGCCGTCTGGAATGGGGACGGGTTCTTGGCAGCGGAAAATGGGATTATGTGACAGTGAGTGTCACACCGGACAGTTACAATGTTTATATAAACGGAAACAGTATTTCTGTGGCAGATCTATCAGGCAATAAAGAAAAAGCTCTAAAGGGATTTTTTGAAGAAATCGGAAGCTTTAAGAACAGCTCTTTAGGACAGTCTGTATATACATCGGATGCTAATGCGCGGGCATATTTTGATGATTTCCGCTTCTATCGGACAGCGCTTACCGAGGAAGAAGCTAAAGCAATTTATACAGATGAATACAAGGGAGAGAAAGAAGAGGAAATAGACTACGGTGATAAGGTCGCTCTTGAATTTGATACGACAGATTCTAAAGGCGATATGTTTCATGGTTCAACAGGATTCCTTTATGGAATCAGTGAGGTAGGTGTTCCCTCTTATGATCTCGTAAGCGCGCTTAAACCCGGGATACTTATACAAAAAGCACCGGACGGGAAGCAGCATCCGTCGGGAGATGCTTACAGGCTTACAGATTATCTTAAGAATGCAGGCGTAAAAAATATTCAGATCTATCTCCAGGATTATTATCTTGAGTGGCCATATGAATACAGTGGAATAGATGATTATCAGGCAAAGGTTGAAAAAATTGTAAAGAAGAATGTTGCAGGAAAATCGGATGAAGAAAAGGCAATGTCCAGTTATGTGCTTTTCAATGAGCCTGATCAGATCTGGTACAGCAGCAACGGTTCTAAATTTACGAGTTTTTGCAAGGATTGGAAGACCATTTATGACACAGTGAAAGAGATTGATCCCGATGCAAAGACTGCAGGACCGAATTTTGCATCCTTTAATGTATCTTCATACGAGAATTTCTTTAAGTACTGTGCTGAAAATAACTGCCTTCCGGAAATAATCACATGGCATGATCTGGCAAAGGGTAAGCTCACGGGATTCTATAGTGAGCTTGCAAGCGTAAAGAGCATGGTCAGTGAATATTATAAAAACTCCGGTATTGAGCCAAAGATTTTTGTTAATGAAACCGTGAACTTTGAAGATATTGGTGTTCCCGGAACTCTTGTAAACTGGCTTTCTATTTATGAAGAGAATGATACATATGCATCCCTTCCCTACTGGGGCCTGGCAAATTCGCTGAATGAGCTGGCAGCGGGAGAAAATGAGCCTAACAGCGCATGGTGGGTGTACCGCTGGTACGCTGAGATGCAGGGATACAAGACTTCGCTTAAGACATTCAACATTAATAATCCTTCTTCATCTAAGAAAGGCGACAGATTATATGGTCTGTGCAGTGTTGATGAGGATAATGAGACAGTAATGGCGCTTTTTGGCGGGCATAAAGGCGAACAGAATATTACTCTTAAAAATATTGGAAAACTTGCTGCTTTCAATAAATCAGAGAAGGTACACGTTAAGATATACAGGAGCAGATATTCGGGGCAACAGGGATTTTCTATACCTGATGTTGTTGTGGATGAAGATTTTAACATCGGTGAAAACAGAGCACTGTCACTTGTGAGAGATGACTGTGATCTTATGGATGCATATTTTGCAGTGATCACACCGTCTGAAGGAAAAGGAGTTTCAGGAAAGATATCTGAATGGATGGAAACCTATGAAGCAGAGGACGCAGAGCTTTTGGGAAGTGCGGCTTCATATACAAGAACAGGCGGAAGTGATCTCGCGAGATCTAACAGAGCAGATGTAGGAGGAATTTATTCTGAACAGGATGGTGTGAAATTCACTGTAGATGTACCGTCTGATGGAAAGTACACAGCCAAAATCTATTATTCTGTTGCAGCTCCTTATGTGGATGCAAAAACTCTTGAGATAGATCCAAAGGGTCAAAATCGTGCGATCGGAAAATTAGTTCAGCATAAACTTGTAGTTGATGATGATAGTTCTACTGAGCAGATACTCACATATGCTTCAACGGTTAAGAGTGGATATTATAACTATGCTGAGGCAGAGGTTTCGCTCACAGCAGGAACACATACGCTTACATTTACGCATTATGGTGCCAGTCAAAAAAATGTAAGTGCTAGCATACGTGTTGCAGCATCGCTGGATAAACTTGATCTGGTCCATAACGATGCGGAAACAGCTGCTGAGGGCAGGGTGTCGTTTGAAGAAATGCCCGGGGAATCATATAAAACAGGTCATACTATGGAAGGCTACACCGGAAACGGATATGTGACAGGAAATGGCAGTATAGAAGTTGTAGCAGCGGTACCGGAAGATGGTCTTTACGATGTGGATCTGAAATATGCAGTATCAGGGAATGCATCGGTATCTCTTTCAAAGAAGGTGCTGGATTACGGTAAGGATGCATCTGCAAAAGCGGAGCTTGGTGTAAAGGAGATCCTATTAGCAGATAAGACGTTATCATCATCTGATGAAAACTTTGTATCAACAAGCTTAGGAAAAGTATCGCTGAAAGCAGGCATAAATACTCTGGTAATCAATAGTGATAAGGCAATTTGTCTTGATGAAATGGTATTGAGAAAGGATGAAGCTGCAACGGAAGGAGCGTCTGTTACTTTTGAGGCAGAAAATGGAACGGTAAATGGAAATGTAAAGGTTATAACAAATGATCATGCATCAGGCTCACGTCTTGTAGATGGAATTGGCGGAGGAGATGTCAATAGTACACTTACAATGGAAGTTGATGCACCGACAGACGGAATGTATACGTTTTCCATGTTCTACACAAATGATGAGCCCGCACCTGTTATGAAGACAAAATCCGGAGCGGCATATGTTCATCCTTATAATACAGATCTTGTAGAGAGATATGCGCAGATCAGTGTAAATGGAAAGGAACCGGAAACGGTTTACTTCAGGAACACTTTCTCTTGGGATGTGATTCGCAACCAGATCCTTGATGTGGAGCTTAAGGCTGGAAAGAATAAGATCGTATTTTCTAATGACAATTCTTATAAGTTTAGTGAATTGCAGGATGATTATGCACCGCGCTTTGATAAATTTGTAATTACGCCGGTAAGCGTTGATTCTGATTATGTACCGGAGATTGATAAGACAGCTCTTTATAAAGCGATTCAGAAAGCTGCATCTTACTATGCGGATAATTATACAAAAAGCTCATATGAAAAGCTTAATGGAGTGAGACAGGCAGCAGAGAAACTGTATTCGTCTGAAAATCCCGATAAGGAAGAGATCAGTGAAGTGATCGATGAGCTGAACAGTGCAGAGCTGGGGCTTGTGAGCCTGGTTTCTATACGGAATACGCTGGCAAATCTTAAAAACTACGATGAAGCTGAATTTACAGCTTCCAGCTGGAAAAAACTCCTGAAATCGAAGAAGGCTGCAGAGAGTATGATCTCAAAGAATGATGCAGGACGTGAAGAGGTCGATTCAGCAGAGCAGGCTGTCAAGGATGCGGTAAGTGCCCTTAAAGAGAAATATCCGCTGATCAATAATTCAGAAGGTACTGTTACTTCTGATGCAAATAAGGAAAGTCATCCTGAGTATGCATGGAACGGTGATTCATCAACATATCCGGATCTTGTGGATGACAATGGAGGATGGAACTCTGCCGCAGCATGGACACAGATTGCATTTGAGGAGGAGAAACAGATCAGCAGGATTTCTTTTGCGAACAGAAGCGGATTTTTAGATCGTCTGGTGGGAGGCGTATTCTACGGGTCAAATGATGGAAAGAACTATGATGAACTTTATACTATAAAGTCTGCTGCGGAAGGTTATAACACAATTCTTTTCGAGGAGCCGGTGAGCTATAGATATATAAGATACAATTCGCCGGCAAACTGTTATCTGAATATTGCAGATATCCGTCTGTATGGAATGGCAGTTGAGGATAAAGAAGATGATAACAATGATGATCCGGCAGTAGATCCGGGGAATGACCCCGTAGTAGATCCCGGCGAGGGGAAGAAGGAGGATCCTGCTGAAGAAGGAAAAGAGAATGTATTTATCCCTGCGACACCGGAAAACGATGTAATCACTGACAGCATGAGTGATGCGCTGCTGGTTGCAGGTAAAACATATAAGATCAATCTGAGCTTTTCTTTGAAAAAGTATGTGCTGGATAAAAATGAGAAGAAAATAATAAGCGTTTCAAGAAAAGGTAAAGTTAAAGTTAAGAAGTCAGGAATCGTGACACTGGAAGCCATTGGAAAGAATGGTGAATCCAAGACATTCACGATTTATGCAGAAAAGCCTAAGGCAGTAAAGAAATCGGCATCTGTAGGAGATTCATTTAATGTATCGGAGCTTGTGAGCGGCGTGAATTATTCGAAGCCTGTTTCGGTAAAATCAGGAAATCCCAAGATTGCATCTGTTGATGCTAATGGAAAGGTTACAATTCTTAAAAAAGGAACTGTGAAGATATCGATCTCATACGGAAGCAAGAAAACAACTATAAACAGCAGGATAAAAATAAAGTAAGACTACCGGATATATTAATGGTAAAAAATCCGAGCGGGGCACACCGCTCGGATTTTTTCTTTGAAATTATGGTCTGTTCGGAATATAACAGGGTTTTTGTCATTCCGTTGAAGCGGAGTTCTTCCACTCGTTGAATTTCTGCTCAACAGCTTCGTAGGTTCGCTTGCTGATATCCGGGAGTTCTCTGCCCCAGCTCTTTGTAGCTTCTTCGAAACCTTTCTTAAATGCATCCAGAAGTTCGTCTGCCTTGGACGGATCATTACCTGAAAGTGCCTTAGCAAAATCAAGTATACGGTCGGAAGTCTGCTTTACTCCCCAGTATCCGTCCTCGGAGATATCCTCCTGAGCCTGCCTCTTTGTTTCTTCATCTACTTCAAAATCGCCCGATGCGAGGAAACGCCACATTGCATCGTCATCGTTTGCGAGGGAATAGGATTTTCCCTGGCCTGATATAAGCTTTTCTACGATGGAACGAAGCTGCTCGGTACGCTTCTCTGCATCAGCTTGAAGTTGGGCGATGATGGAGTTTTTGCTGGTTGTCTTTGTGCCGGAGGAAACTGCTGAATCAACGCTTCCTTCATAAACGGCACCGGATTCCTCCGCAAGAGATGATGCGGTCTTGGAAGAGTTTGTCTTTTTAGAAGTATCTGTGTTCTTATTATAGACTGCAGAAACCTCAGTCGTTACGCCTACTGAACTAATCTGATCAATCATAAAAACATCCCTCCTTGGTTTAGTGCAGTCATTCGACTGTATGGATAAAGTACATCCTAACCCGTGAAAAGCTTCTATTGGGTGTGACAATCCTTGTCTTCTTCTATATCGGTATATTTTAAAAAAAATTTAGGGATTCTCAGCAATATTTGAAGTGAATTTTTAGAACATTTTTTGTTTATGTTTGAGTAGAATCGGTGGAAAAAAGCCTGCGGACGGTCAAAAACCGTTCGCAGGCAAATTAGTTTTAAATGATATTTATATGTTAGTGAATATAATTCTCAAGGGGTGAAAGATCGATAGAATCAGTCTTTTTAAGGATCTCAAGAAGACCTGCTGCCATGATCTTGTTTCCGCCCTCGGAATCGCTCTCAAGGTTCAGTGGCATGATGGGCTCGTGAAGAGACTTACGGAGAAGGAACCAGCCGTTTCCGTGAGCTTCGTCGCAGTTTACACGAACACCTTCGTAGTTCTCTGCCTCAGCCTGCCATCCTTCGTGGTTCTTGATCTCTTCTGTGAGGAGGTTCAGAACCTGATCACCGGACTCCTGGATGTTGGAAGCTGTTACAGGGAAACGGATCTCATCGCTCTCTGCGGGCTCCTTGAGGTCAGCGATCATCTCTTCGAGACGGTTTCCGCGTCCGAGCTCGATAAGGAGCTTAACCATCAGGTATGCGCCGTCATCAAGGAAGAAGTTCTCCTTCCATGCGCCGTGTCCGCTTGTCTCGATAGCGAGCTGGCTGTCCTTGCCCTCGTTATTCAGACGGATGGACTCGTCGATAACATTCTTGTATCCGCGCTTGAATCTGTGGTGAACACCGCCGTGTGAACGGATGAATGTCGCAAGACCTGTGGATGTTACAGAGTCAGTAACGATAGTTGTGCCCGGATGCTCGCGGAGTGCGATATGGGACAGAACAGCGATAAGAGCATTCCTTGTAAGCTCGCGTCCGTCCGGAAGTACAGCGCCTGCACGGTCTACGTCAGTATCAAAGATGATTCCGAGATCAGCCTTGGATGTAAGAGTTGCCTTACGGATAGAAGCAGCTGCCTCTTTATTTTCGGGATTCGGGATGTGGTTCGGGAACTTTCCGTCCGGATCAAGGAACTGGCTTCCTGTAGTATCAGCACCGAGCTCTTTCAGAACTCTGCTCTCGAAGAAACCGCCGTTTCCGTTTCCTGCATCAACAATGATGTGGAGACCCTTAAGCGGATGCTCGTAGTCCTCAGCATTTACGCCTGCGCGGATCTTGTCGCAGAGATACTTTGTGTAAACGGACATGAAATCAGTCTTTTCAGCACTGCTGTCAAAAGAACCGTCAAAGTTGAAATCAGTTGCGATCTCAGTGATCTTTCTGATGTCGTCGTGCTCAAGTCCGCCCTTCGGTGTGAAGAACTTCATACCGTTTCTGTGGTAAGGAAGATGACTTGCAGTGATCATGATGCTTCCGTCGAAGTGATAAGGGTCGAGAACAGTTGACATGAACATTGCAGGAGTGCTGGCAAGTCCCAGGTCATGAGCCTCTGCGCCCTGAGTATTAAGACCTTCGATGGTGTTTTTCAGAAGAGCTTCTCCTGTCAGACGTGAGTCGCGTCCAACGGCGATCTTTACAGAATCCTTGCCGGAAGTTCTTTTAAGCCATACAACAAAGGCTGCTGCGAGGTGGCGAACGGCATCATCGGTAAGATTTACCGGATCGTTCCACTCATTTTCCATGGCAATTCCACGGATGTCGCTTCCGTTCTGAAGCTTCTTGTAATCAGTTGTGCTCACTTTTTCAATCCTCCTGGTAGATGATTTTTATAGTATTTCCTTGTGTTCCTGAAGCTTTTCAAGGATAGTACTTTCGAGGCGTGCTCTGAGTCCTTTCTTCTCTTCCTTAGAAAGGGATGGTGTGTCGATAGGATCACAGTACTCGAGGATCACATGTGCGGACTTGATAGCCGGCAGATGTGCTTCAAAAACAGCCTGGCTGTTGGTGATGGCGAATGGAACAATGGGGCACTTTGCCTTATCGGCGATCTTTAAGCTGCCTTCATGGAAAGGAAGGAGTGTGCCTTCTTCTCCGGTATTTCTGGTGCCTTCCGGGAAGATACAGATAGAAATGCCGTCTTTAACCTTCTGGATGCATGAAAGGATGGTCTGAAGACCCTGTTTCAGATCCTTACGGTCAAGGAACGCGCAGTGGATATTTGACATCTGGATATTGAGAAGCGGAACTTTTTTGAGCTCGATCTTTGCAACAAAACCCATAGGACGGACTACACGGCTGTAGGTTGCAACGATATCAAAGAATCCGCGATGGTTTCCGACAAAAAGAACAGCTCTGTCTTTCGGGATCTTTTCTTCGCCGATAACTGTGAGCTTTGTGCCTGCGAGAAACAGTATGACTCTGAATGCCCAGCGTACTGTGAGCATATTTATGCGATCCTGAAGTTCAGGATTTTTCTTTCCGATGATCCATGTGACAAGGGATACGGGAAGCATGATGATGAGAAACAGAACAACAAATATAATACAGAGCAAAGTGCGGAGCATCTGTAAATCCTTTCTAGCTAATGCGCGTACTTTTGCGCGTGCGTTGGTTAGTGGTGCTTACGGTCTTTTAACGATGTGACCTCCGGCGATCGTGTATTCGATGGAGCCCGGGAGAGTCTTTCCGAGATACGGAGAATTAGAAGACCGGCTTTCAAAATGGTTATAGGTTGTGCTTCGTTCGGTGCTGAAAAGCACGATATCGGCAGGTGAGCCGACTTTTATCTTTCCTGCATCCAGATGGTACAGCTCAGCAGGAGAGGTACTCATCCTTCGGATCAGGTCCATGAGGGACAGATGACCCGGAAGTACCAGATTTTCAAGTCCAAGAGAGAACGCAGTCTCAAGACCGATGATACCGCTTGGAGCCTCTGTGAGAGGCTTTTCCTTTTCGGGAGCGGTATGAGGCGCATGGTCTGTTGCGATGAGGTCTATAGTGCCGTCTTTTAAGCCTTGGATTATTGCCTGACGGTCATCCTCAGTCCTGAGAGGCGGGTTGATCTTTGCAAGTGTACCGTACTCACGGACTGCTTCCTCAGTCATTGAGAAATGATTAGGTGTAGCTTCTGCATGAATGAGACCGCGGGGGTCATTTTTCTTTGCTTTGCGGATAAGCTCTACAGTTTCGGCTGCGCTGATATGCTGGATATCAATGGCACATCCTGTTTCGAGAGCAAGTTTTATATCACGCTCGACCATAACCGTCTCAGCCTTGCGGTCGGCACCCTTTATTCCGAGAGACTCAGCTACGGCACCTGCGTTGTAGCCTGCAACGCCTATGTAGGCGGGATCTTCTTCGTGGAAAGAAAGCACGGTGTTGAGCTCTGCCGCTTTTTCCATGGCGCGTTTTACAAGGGCTTCATCCATGATGGGAGTGCCGTCATCCGTAAATGCAGGAGCTCCGGCATCCATGAGAGCCTTCATATCAACAAGTTCTTTACCTGCGCGGCCTACTGTCACGGCAGCATCCTGAAGGATGTGGATCTTTTCCTTAGATGCCTTCTCATAAACATAGGAAAGCGTCTCGGGAGAATCTACGGCAGGGGAGGTATTTGCCATACAGACGATGGTGGTATATCCTCCGGCGGCGGCAGCCTGTGCGCCTGTGTGAATGTCCTCTTTTTCTGTAAATCCCGGATCTCGGAAATGTGTGTGTACATCTACAAAACCGGGAGCTGCATAGAGACCCGAAGCATCAATGATCGTGGCATCAGGGAACTGCTCGGGTTGGATACGTTTACTGATCTCGGCGACTTTGCCGTCTGAGATACGGATATCGGCGATCCGGTCAGTGCCTGTGTCCGGTGACAGAAGATGAGCATTTCTGATGATGATCATTGTAGTAATCTCCTTTCATTGCAAACAGAGATATTATAGCATATAATCGATAAGATTTAGGTAAGATAGATCAACAAGTAAAAGGATGCGGGTAAAATTATGAAAAATATGACGCTTGCAAACATTGCAAAAGCCGCAAATGGACAGCTGATCGGCGGAGAAGGCAGGGAAAACCTGGAGATCACCGGAGCAGAGCTTGACAGCCGGAAGATAAAGGAAGGAAATCTTTTCTTTGCAACGCCGGGTGAAAGAGTGGACGGGCATAAGTTCATAGCGGATGTTTTTGAAAAAGGTGCGTATGCCGCGGTATGCGAAAAGCTTCCGGAAAATCCGGCGGGACCGTGCATACTCGTAGAGTCTTCTTTTCAGGCACTCGAGGATATCGCTGCTTTTTACAGGCGTCAGATCGACTGCAGAGTTGTTGCCATAACAGGAAGCGTGGGAAAGACCAGCACAAAGGAAGTTGTGGCATCTGTTCTGTCAGAAAAATATAACGTATTAAAGACCGAGGGAAACCTTAATAACAACATCGGTCTTCCGCTCATGGTGCTTCGTATCCGTGATGAGCATGAAGCGGCAGTTCTTGAGATGGGCATCAGCCATTTTGATGAAATGGAGAGGATGAGCAGGACAGCCCTTCCCGATATCGCAGTCATCACAAATATCGGAACAAGCCATATAGAAAACCTCGGCACACAGGAAGGCATCTATAAGGAAAAGAGTCATATTTTTGACTACCTTCCTGAAAATGGTCATGCTGTTGTGTGGGGTGATGATCCGATACTTAAAAAAGTAGAAAACGCCGGCGGAAAGAAGCCTCTTACTTACGGAAGAGATGGATCATGTACAGTTTTCTGCAAGAATGAAGTGTCTAAGGGACTTCTCGGCAGTGACTTCTGCGTGACATCCTCTGATGGAAGGTTTGCTGAGGACTTTGACACTCACATGCCTCTTCCGGGACCACATATGGTAAATAATGCGCTCTGTGCATCACTCATCGGTTACTTATTCGGTCTTTCAGAAAGGGAGATTGCAGCAGGAATCCGTAAAGTTAAGCCTATGAACGGCAGATCAAATCTCATAAAGACATCATGGGGACTTCTGATCGACGACTGCTATAACGCAAATCCCGCATCAATGGAGTCTGCGATCGATATGCTGTCTCTTGCTGATGGACGAAAAATTGCCATTCTCGGAGATATGTTTGAGCTCGGAGAAAATGCCCCCGCTATGCACCGCGAGGTCGGTGAATATACGAAAAAAGCAGATCCCGCGCTGGTGGTATGTGTCGGAGAGCTTTCTGAAAATATGGCTGAAGGCGCTGCGAGCGTACTTGGTAAAGATAAGGTTCAGTATTACAAAACTCTGGACAGTTTCCTTGAAAACATCGACGGGCTGCTTCAGGAGGGTGATACCTGCCTCGTAAAAGCATCCCACGGAATGAACTTTGCAAAGATAGTGGAAAAGATCGGAAAAAAGGTGGAAAGCATGATTCGTGAAGAAGCTGAGGTTCTGAGTGTAGAAAAGCTTGCAGACGGCGTATGGCGTATGGACTTAAAGACCGGACTTGCATCCCTTGCGAAGCCGGGACAGTTTGTGATGGTGGGTTCCCACTCTGAGAGCCACCTCCTCATGAGACCTATCAGTATCTCTGAGATCGATAAAAAGGAAGGCATCCTGAGACTGGTATGGAGAACCGTAGGATACGGCACAAATGAGATGGCTGCAGCGAAAGCTGGAGATCATTTCACTCTCTTAGGACCTCTCGGAAACGGATTCCCGGTGCAGGAAGCTGACAATAAAAAGCACATCCTGCTGATAGGCGGAGGTATCGGTGCGCCGCCGCTCCTTGGAATGATGAAAGCCCTCGCTGAGAAACATTCCGCTGACGAGATTACGGCTGTACTCGGATACAGAGGTGAATCAGCGGGGCTTTTCCTTGCAGATGATTTCAAAAAGTACGGAAATGTAGTGATCTCAAGCGATGACGGAAGCGTAGGAACTCACGGAACAGTCATCGATGCCATAAAGGAAAATGCACTTGATGCTGACATCATTTACTCATGCGGACCTATGCCGATGCTTTCCGCAGTGAAGAAATTTGCAGCAGAAAAGGGCATCACAGCCTGGATATCTCTCGAAGAGAGAATGGCATGCGGAGTCGGAGCCTGCCTTGGATGCGTGGTAAAGACAAAGCATGTGGATCATCATTCGCACGTTAATAATGCAAGAATTTGTACAGAGGGACCTGTTTTTGACGCAGAGGAGGTAGAGATTTGAATACAGAAGTAAAGATCGCGGGAGTTACTTTTAAGAATCCTGTTATGGATGCGTCAGGAACCTTTGGAAGCGGAATAGAGTACTCTGTTTTTACTGATCTGAACAGGCTGGGTGCAGTTGTGACCAAGGGTGTTGCGGATCATCCCTGGCCCGGTAATCCTACTCCGAGAGTTGCAGAGACTCCTTCAGGAATGATGAATGCTATCGGACTCCAGAATCCCGGCATCGATGTTTTCATCGAGAGAGATCTGAAGTTCCTTGAGGACTACGATACAAATGTCATCGTAAATGTGTGCGGTCATTCCGAAGAGGAATATCTGAACGTAGTTGAGCGTCTTGCAGATGAGAAGCGCGTTGACATGCTGGAGATCAATGTTTCCTGTCCGAACGTAAAAGAGGGCGGTATCGCATTCGGCACACGTCCCGAAGCGCTCCTCAGCATCACAGAAAAGATCAAAAAGATCGCAAAACAGCCTGTCATCATGAAGCTTTCTCCCAATGTCACAAGCATTGCGGACATGGCGAAGGCTGCTGAGGCAGGCGGAGCTGATGCGATCTCACTTATAAATACCCTCACAGCCATGAAGATCGATATTTATAAGAGAAAATTCGCTCTTGCAAATAAGACAGGCGGTCTTTCAGGCCCTGCGATCAGACCTGTAGCAGTGAGAATGGTATATGAAGCGTCCCACGCAGTAAAGATCCCGGTGATCGGAATGGGCGGAATCGCAACAGGGGAAGATGCGATCGAGTTCATGATGGCGGGCGCAAGTGCGGTCGCAGTAGGTATGTACAATTTTCACGACCCGACAGCAATGATACGTGTTATTGACGAAATTGAAAAATTTATGCAAAAAACAGGTGTCGAAGATATCAATGATCTGGTCGGATGTGTCGATGTATAAGTTGTGAGAAGTTTCAGCAAAATTGTGTGTATATAAAAAAGAACAGCACTAATTGAACATACAATTTATAATGATGGTACTGACGGGTATTTTTGGGGTTGTATCTGAGCGATACGGAAATGTGAGGGGAATATGAAGTTAAAGCTTGGAGACTTTCTTGCAAAGGAGGATTCCGGATTCGTCACCGGTGATTACGCGAAAGCAACAGGACTGGCTGTAGCATATCTTGATGCTGCAGGTAATATTTATGGTGAGGTTTCGGGTATTCCGAGAGAAATCAGCTCATATCTGCCGTCTCATAAGGGTGTGAATGAGGCAGATGTTGATGATTCGGAAGTTCCTGTAAAGTTCGATTTTTTGGACATGGGACTTACATGTTACCGTGAGAACGTTTTTGTAAGGGGTGAAAAGGTTATTACGGTAGTCTGCGGTCTTGCCAGGACAGATGATACAGACGGAAAGGTACGCGATGCGGCAGCAAAGCTCAGGGTATCTGCTGATGACTATGAGGCTGCTGTAAAGAGACTTCCGATCGTTAAGGACGAAACTGTTCGTATTGCCACAGATTTCCTTGCAAAGATGACACATCATGTCATGAACGGTATTTATTTCGGCCGTATCAATGACAGTGTGGTTAATGTGGTTAAACCTGAGGTTGAGCAGTCAGCCGATGCGGTTGCCGATATTGCAGGACGTGCGAAAAAGCTTGAATCCATCGCTTCACGTCAGAATATCCTGACGCTGAATGCTTCTATCGAGGCAGCCAGAGCCGGTGCTGTAGGTGCGGGCTTTGCAGTCGTTGCGCATCAGATGGGAGAAATGTCGAAGGATTCGGCAGTAATCTACGGAGATATCGAAAAAGACGCATACAGTCTCCGTGATTCCATGAAGAAAATACGCGATGTCCTTGAGAATATGGATTGACCACAGAAAAATAGGATGATGAATAAAGGATCATTGATTCGGTAAATCCTGAATCGATGATCCTTTTTTGGATAGGCTGTTAATAGTTTTTGGGCTTTGACAGAAATTCGTTCACGCGTTCCATCTCTTTTTGGTGCTTTTCCTCTACCGCCTTTCGCTCAGCCTCCAGAGCATCCTCGTATTTCAGATATTCGATACCGGATTCCTGGAGCAGTTCGAGCCCGAGACCTGTGGGGTATTCGCCCTTAAAGATGACTTTTTTGATCCCTGCCTGAATGATATGGATACAGCAGAAAACACAGGGCTGTGTTGTTACATATAGAGTTGCACCGGCACAGCTGGTACCGCGCCGCGCACACTGGTCGATGGCGTTTGCCTCCGCATGACCTGCTCTGCAGAGCTCGAGTCCCTGACCGGATGCAAAGCCGCGCTTGCGGCGTTCGCAGTAGCCGATATCGGTACAATGGATGGCTCCGGCGGGAGCGCCGTTGTAGCCTGTGGCGATTATCTGTTTGTCACGAATGATCACGGCGCCTACCTGCCTTGAGAGACAGGTGCTTCGGATCTTGCTGTCTTCAGCGATATCCATCGCCCATTCGGTAAAAAGCTTACGTTCAGCCATAGGATCCTCCTGTGAGATTTTATTATAGTATTGTATGTTCATGAGAAATCAAAGTCAAATAGGACAGGTGTCCGCCGTTGCCGGTCTTGATAAAGTACTTCTTTGAAGGTAGAATGTGTACTATGATTAGAACAGTTTTAAATGGCGATGATTTCGGGATCAGTGAAGAAGTAAACCATGCGATAGCGGAGTGCTTTGAGAAACGGCTGCTTACAAGCACAACGCTTATGGTAAATATGCCCTATGCGGATCAGGCAGTGGAGATCGCCCGCGAAGAGGGGTTTGCAGAGGCAGTGGGCCTGCATCTGAACCTCACGAGCGGATATCCGCTGACCCGGGATATACGGAAGTGCAGACGTTTCTGCCGAAAAAACGGGTCATTTAACGCATATTTTCAGCAGCACACGTCCTCCAGGCTTTTTCTCACAAAGAAAGAGCGGAGAGCGGCAGCTAAGGAAATAGAGGCACAGATGAGGAAGTACTTTTCCTATGGTCTTCCGGAGCGTCATCTTGACTCGCATCATCATGTCCACACGGACCGTGCCATAATGCTTGAGCTTATGCCTCTTATGCATAAATATGATTTTCGTTCCGTGAGGCTCAGCCGGAATCTTTTCAAAAAGATGAATCCCTTAAAGAAGCTTTACAAGCATATTTTTAACAGTAAGCTTCAAAAAAGCGGACTCATCACGACGGAATTTTTCGGGTCATACAGAGATCTTGCAGCTATGAATGGAGAAATACGCGATAACGCTATGGTGGAGGTCATGCTGCATCCGATGTATAACGAAGATGGGGTTTTGTGTGACACAAAAACACCGATGTCAGAAGTCGGTGCGCTCCTCGATTCGCTGAAAGCGGAAAGAGAGCCCTATTCGGTGGTTAAGGAACGTTGAACGGAACATGGTTGGGGAAGTAATTTCAGGAGTGAAGGATGAAAACAATTAAAACGGAGGGCAGCCTTCGTAAATATCTGGTTTGGCCCTGGATATTTGCCATTATTCTGGCGGTTCCGGCAGCGGGGTGCTGGATATTATCCATTTTTGCGGGAATAACAGCGTCGTCACTCTGGCTGTTTTATATGGTTTTGGCACTGGTGATCTGGTTTAGGAGCAAGAGGACTCTGAGGCGGGATCTTATTGATTTTGCGACCAGATTTAGTCAGGTACAGAAAGGCCTTCTGAAGGGGCTTGCGATCCCTTATGCGCTTTTGGACGAAGACGGCAGATTTATATGGAGTAATGCCGGATTTGCAGCGATCATCCATAAGGATCGTTTTTATTCCAGATCGATCACAGCATTTTTCCCTGAGATATCAAAGGACAATCTTCCGAAGGATGATAAGGTCCAGACGATGGAGCTGTCCTATGAGAACCGTGATTACAGGGTGGATCTGAGAAGGATCAGGATGGATGAAGATAATGACGGAGTCATCGGAAGCGGAGATTTCTCCGGATCCCTCATTGCAGTATTCTTTTTTGATATAACAGATGTACGCATGTACATGCGCTTAAACCATGAGCAGTCCCTCGTATCAGGTATGATCTATCTGGATAATTACGAGGAAGCCCTTGAAAGCGTAGAGGACGTAAGGCGTTCACTGCTGACAGCCCTTATCGACAGAAAGATAAATAAGTATTTCCATGCCCTCGATGCGATCGTTAAAAAGGTCGAAAAGGATAAGTATTTCGTAGTGATGAAGCGGATATCCTTTGAACAGATGAGGGAAGCCCGTTTCGACATTCTTGAAGAAGTAAAGACTGTTAATATCGGTAATCAGATGGCAGTAACCCTGTCTATCGGCTTTGGTCTGGACACAGACAGCTTTATGATGGACAACGAGTATGCACGAAATGCCATCGATCTGGCGCTCGGACGAGGCGGTGATCAGGCGGTAGTAAAGTCTCCTGAAAAGATCACGTACTACGGCGGAAAGAGCCAGCAGGTTGAGAAGAGTACACGAGTTAAGGCGCGTGTAAAGGCTCACGCATTGAGAGAGATAATCGAGTCCAAGGATCAAATTTTTGTCATGGGACACAAGGTCACAGACATTGATTCCTTTGGAGCTTCGGTCGGAATATACAGGGCTGCGGATGTTCTTCATAAGAGCTGTCACATCGTTATAAATGATGTAACCGCATCCATCCGTCCTTTCATGGAAGCATTTATAAATGATAAGGACTACAGCCCGGAAATGTTTGTTACCAGCAGTGAGGCACTTCAGTTATGTGATGAAAATTCGGTGGTCGTAGTTGTTGATACCAATAAGCCGGATATCACAGAATGTCCCGAACTTCTGGACATTTCAAAGACCATTGTGGTGCTCGACCATCACAGGATAAGTGCCACAAGGATAAATAATGCCACACTGTCATATATCGAGTCCTATGCATCCAGTGCCTGTGAAATGGTATCTGAAATACTCCAGTATATCGCAGACGGCATAAAGATCCGCAATGCAGAGGCAGACAGTCTTTATGCGGGAATCATGATCGATACTAATAACTTTATGACAAAGACAGGTGTCAGAACCTTTGAAGCGGCAGCATTTTTACGCCGGAACGGTGCGGATACCACCAGAGTCAGGAAGTTATTCAGAAATGAATTTGCTGATTATAAGGCACGGGCTGAGGCTGTAAAGAATGCAGAGCTCTACAAGGGCAAGTATGCTATATCTGTCTGCCCGAATGATGTGGAGAGCCCCACAGTCACAGGTGCTCAGGCGGCAAATGAGCTGCTTAATATCAACCTTGTTAAAGCGTCATTTATCCTTACGGAATATCAGGATAAAATATTTATCAGCGCCCGTTCCATTGATGAAGTTAATGTTCAGATCATCATGGAAAAGCTTGGCGGCGGCGGTCACATGAACATCGCCGGAGCACAGATCGTTGGAAAAACGGTGGAAGAAGTGCGTGAGATCCTGAAAAAAACGCTGGATGAAATGGAGACAGAGGGGGAACTGTCATGATTTCTGATCATCAGTTTTATAACATGTAATATTTCCCAAATCTGGAAGGAGTTTATTTTTCATGAAAGTTATTTTATTAAAAGACGTAAAAGCCCAGGGAAAAGCCGGAGATATCATCGAGGCAAGTGAAGGATATGCAAGAAATTTCCTTCTTTCAAAGGGACTTGCGGTTGAGGCTAATGCCAAGAACCTTAACGATATCAAGCTTAAAAAGCAGAATGATGAGAAGGTTGCAGCTCAGGAACTTGCAGATGCAAAGGTATTTGCAGAGCAGCTTTCAAAGACTGATGTTACTGTAAAGATCAAGGCAGGAGCTGACGGAAGAACTTTCGGTTCAGTATCCTCCAAGGAGATCGCAGAGGCTCTTAAAAAGCAGAAGGGCATCGAAGTTGATAAGAAAAAGTTTGTCATCAAGGATCCTATCAAGAGCCTTGGCGCATACATGATCCCTGTAAGACTTCATCCTGAAGTTACCGCAGAGTTCAAGCTTCACGTTGATGCAGAATAAGTGCCTGTTGTTTAGAAAGGTACCATTATGGACAGTGAAACACTGATAAAGAGAGTTCC
This sequence comes from Lachnospiraceae bacterium, assembly GCA_900168235.1. Taxonomy (GTDB): domain Bacteria; phylum Bacillota; class Clostridia; order Lachnospirales; family Lachnospiraceae; genus NK4A144. Next base: position 163,278 of record FUZG01000002.1, read on the forward strand.
GCCCCACTCTGTGGAGGCGGAACAGTCTGTCATAGGAGCAATGTTCCTTGGAAAAGAAGCTATAATCGCTGCGTCCGAGATGCTTATCCCGGATGATTTTTATGCGAGGCAGTACGGCATACTTTTCAAGGCGATTACAGAGCTTTTCAACTCGGGAAAACCGGTGGATTCGGTTACGATCCTTGATAAGCTGAGCGAGATGCAGGCTCCGCCGGAAATTCGGAACACAAACTTCATAGCGGGACTCATTAACTCGGTTCCCACAAGTGCAAATATCCGCTCATATGCAAAGATCGTCCACGACAATGCTGTTAAGCGCAGGCTTATCAGGGTCAATGAAGAGATAGCCCAGACCTGTTATGAGGGTTCTCTATCCACAGAGGACATCCTTGCGGATACCGAGAAAAAGATATTCGACATCGTGCAGACTCAGGGCAGCGGTGAAACAACGGAGAGTATCGAGCAGATAGTACTGACGGTTCTCCATACTATCCAGGCTGCGGCAAAGAGCGGTGACACGGTTACAGGTGTAGAGACAGGATTTAAGGATCTCGATATGAAGACTGCGGGTATGCAGCCTTCGGACCTTATCCTTATCGCAGCCCGTCCTTCCATGGGAAAGACTGCGTTTGCCCTGAATATCGCAGAGTATGCGGCTTTCAGAAATAACAAGAAAGTCATGATATTCTCTCTTGAGATGTCAAAGGAGCAGCTGGTAAACCGTCTTATCGCCATGGAGTCATATGTAGATGCATCACGTTTGAGGATTGGTGATCTGCAGGACTCTGAGTGGGATAAAGTTATGGAAGGCGCAGGTATCATCGGAAAATCGGGACTTGCCATCGATGATACTCCGGCCATCTCCATTGCAGAGCTTCGTTCAAAGTGCAGAAAGCAGCAGCTGGAGCACGGTCTTGATATGGTACTTATCGATTACCTTCAGCTCATGACAGGAAGCGGCGGAGGCAAGGATGTGAGCCGTCAGCAGGAAATATCTGATATTTCCCGAGCTCTTAAGGCACTGGCACGAGAGTTAAGGGTTCCTGTTATCGCTCTTTCACAGCTTTCTCGAGCAGTTGAGCAGAGACCGGATCACAGACCGATGCTTTCCGACCTTCGAGAGTCCGGAGCTATCGAGCAGGATGCCGACGTTGTAATGTTTATCTATCGTGATGACTACTATCATCCTGATACAGACGAGAAAAATATTGCAGAAGTCATCATTGCTAAACAGCGAAACGGTTCTATCGGACCTATCAAGCTGGCATGGCTCCCGCAGTACACTAAATTTGCAAATCCTGAACTTCCCCTTTCGTCGGGAGGCCAGTAAATACGATAAAAAGCTCCGCGGTCAATGGCAGGCGACCGCGGAGCTTTTGTATGTTCATCAATTTCAGGTTAGGTATGTTTATTTTACAAGTTCTTTATAAAGAGCCTTTACGGAAGGATAGATCTGCTTAAACTTCTGGTAACGCTCTTCGTAACGTGCTGTGATCTCGGGATCCGGCTCGATAGTCTCTGTGACTTTTACGATCTTTGCAGCAGCTTCCTCTACAGATGCGTATTCACCGCATCCTACAGCAGCGAGCATAGCGCCGCCCATTGAAGGACCCTGCTCATTTTCGGGAACGTCAACCTTGATACCGAGTACGTTTGCCATCATCTTCTTCGGAAGGAGACCATGGGAACCGCCGCCAACGATCTTTGTGCGGTCAATCTTTATGCCAAGGGACTTTGCAACCTCGAAGGAATCGCGGATAGCAAATGTAACGCCTTCCATGACAGCCTGTACCATGTCTGTACGGGTAGTATCCATGGACATTCCAACGAACAGACCGCGTGCCTCAGGATCATTATGAGGTGAACGCTCACCCATGAGGTAAGGCAGGAAGAATACGTTGTTGCGGCCGAGCATTTCGTCAGTGATATCGCCCTCAAGACCTGCGTAATCGTCGCTCTTAAGGATGTGCTCATAGAACCATGATTTACATGATGCTGCGGAAAGCATGCATCCCATCAGGTGATAGTGACCATCGGAATGAGCAAATGCGTGGAGTGCATTGAAGCGGTCAACAGCGAAGTTATTGCTGGAGATAAAGATAGTTCCGCTTGTTCCGAGGGAAATGTTGCACATTCCGTCGCCTACAGTTCCTGTACCTACGGCTGCAGCAGCATTGTCGCCTGCGCCTGCGATAACCTTTACATCAGCGGAGAGACCGAGAGCTGAAGCAACATCAGGCTTCAGAGTTCCTACAACTTCATAGCTCTCAAAGATCTTTGCGAGCTGGTCTTCTGTGATTCCGCAAACCTCACACATTTCCTTTGACCAGCACTTATTCTTAACATCAAAAAGGAGCATACCGGATGCATCAGAAACATCTGTGCAGTGAACGCCGGAAAGACGATATGCGATATAGTCCTTTGGAAGCATTATCTTCTTGATGCGTGCAAAATTTTCAGGTTCGTTATTTTTTACCCAGAGGATCTTCGGTGCGGTAAAGCCTGCAAATGCGATATTTGCGCAGTACTGGGAAAGCTTATCCTTACCAACCACCTCGTTCAGATAATCAGTTTCCTTTGAGGTACGTCCGTCATTCCAGAGCAGTGCAGGGCGGATGACATCATCGTTTTCATCAAGGATGACAAGTCCGTGCATCTGACCGCCGAATGAGATACCGGCTACCTTTGAAGCATCATGACCTTCCACAAGCTTCGGGATACCTTTCATGACTGCATCAAACCAGTCGGTCGGATTCTGTTCTGACCAGCCGGGATGAGGGAAAAAGATCGGATATTTTTCTGAAACGATGTTCAGGATTGTTCCGTCTGCATCCATAAGAAGCAGTTTTACAGCGCTTGTACCAAGATCCACACCAATATAATACATATACCTTCCATAACCTTTCCGGCTGCCCCATATTCAGCCTTAAAATTAAATCCGTGCACGTGCACAGTTTAATTTTAACCTTCTATCCTTCGGGTGTCAATCAAAGGTTGGTTGTATTTATTGCTACATAAACGGAAATCTTCTATAATCATTCGAAGCGGCATTATTTAGCACAAAAGGTGGTTTTATATGGGCGGATTATTTAATTACGATGGACCTGTTGTAAGTTTTCTGAACAGACTGGCGGATCTTGTGATCCTGAATCTGATATTTATCCTCTGCTGTATCCCGGTATTCACTATCGGAGCATCTCTTACAGCTCTTTCTACAATGACGATGAAAATGGTAAAAAAGGAAGAAGGCTACATCGCCAGAGGCTTTTTTACAGCATTTAAGCGTAATTTCAGACAGGCGACCGTTATATGGATGATACTCCTGATACTCGGCAGCATATTCTGCGCGGATTTCTGGGTATTGAGAGCGGCTGTTTCAGCCACACCGGTGCTTCCTGTGATCCACGGAGTACTGATCCTGCTTTTCGTATTATTTCTTATGGAATTTCTGTATGTGTTCCCTGTTCTTGCGAAGTTTGACAATACGATAAAGAACACTATGAAGAATGCGATACTTATGAGTATCCGTCATCTTCCGTGGACACTGGTGCTTGTTGTCATCGCAGCAGCTGCGGTGGTAGTGAGCTACATTTTCCTGGCATATGCGATCCCTGTTCTCTGTCTTTTGGGATTTTCGGTGATATCACTTATTAGCGCATATGTTTTTACTGAGATATTTAAGGTATATGTGCCGGCAGAAGAATAAATTTATTCAAACTTACACATAATGATGTCACGAATTGCTTCGCCGCTGGGCGGCTCTCGCAATTCTAAAACACTCGCAATCCGCGTAACAACGCTACTTGCTCGTGTTTTGCGGGACCCAAAGTACAAAGCCTTTTTGTGCAAGCACAAACGGCTCTGTACTTTTTGTCCCTGACATCACAAAATCTTGCCATTCATGGGTGCGGAATGATAAAAGTGCCCGTGAATGGTAATTTTTTATGTTCAACTTGTTGAGGCACAGATGCTGATTTGGGGAAAATTATAAATAATAACAAGGAATCAATCATGTGTTTAGGCAACTCTGAATTACCATAGTGAATCTGCATAGTCTTTTTATGAAAAGTTTGTATAAGGCAGTCATTACGGACTTTCAAAGCCTCTGTTATAATTTGTACTGTTGAAAATACAAATTGCTGTAAGCAAGGGAGAAGAATTATGGCAAGTTTATCACTTAAGCATGTATGCAAAGTATATCCTAATGGATTCGAGGCGGTTAAGGACTTCAATCTGGAAATAGCAGATAAGGAGTTTATCATCTTCGTAGGACCTTCCGGATGCGGTAAGTCTACAACACTTCGTATGGTTGCAGGACTTGAGGAGATCTCCTCAGGTGAGCTGAAGATCGGCGATAAGGTAGTTAATGATATAGAGCCGAAGGACAGAGATATTGCGATGGTTTTCCAGAACTACGCTCTGTATCCTCACATGACAGTTTATGATAACATGGCATTTGGTCTGAAGCTCCGCAAGGTGCCGAAGGATCAGATCGACAAGATGGTACATGAAGCAGCTAAGATCCTTGATCTTGAGAAGCTTCTTGATCGTAAGCCGAAGGCTCTGTCCGGTGGTCAGAGACAGCGAGTAGCTATGGGTCGTGCTATCGTTCGTAATCCTAAGGTATTCCTTATGGATGAGCCTCTTTCAAACCTGGATGCAAAGCTTCGTGTTCAGATGAGAATCGAGATCGCAAAGCTTCACCAGAAGCTCGGAACAACAATCATCTACGTTACACATGACCAGACAGAGGCTATGACTCTTGGTGATCGTATCGTAGTTATGAAGGATGGTGTTGTTCAGCAGGTAGATACACCTCAGAACCTTTACGAGAAGCCTCAGAACCTGTTCGTAGCAGGATTCATGGGATCTCCGCAGATGAACTTCATCGATGCTACAGTTAAGAAGAACGGCGATGCTGTTTCTCTCGTATTCGATAACCACTCCATCCCGCTTCCTCCTGCAAAGGCTAAGAAGCTCATCGAGGGCGGTTATGATGGAAAGACTGTAACATTCGGTATCCGTCCTGAGGACGTTTATGATTCTCAGATGGCAGTTTCTACACTCCCTGAAGAAGCTTCCTTCGATGCAACTATCAAGGTATACGAGCTTCTCGGTGCAGAAGTATTCCTGTACTTCGATCTTGGAGATACATCCATGACAGCTCGTGTAGATCCTCGTACAACAGCTCGTCCCGGCGATACAGTTAAGTTTGTTATCAATACTGAGAAGATCCACGTATTCGACAAGGAAACTCAGAAGGTGATCACAAACTAATATAAGAAGAACACGTTCCTATACGAAATAACAGGCAGCAACGGTGGAAAAGCCGTTGCTGCTTTTGTGTTTGTTAATAAACTGAAAATATAGGTTTTGAATAATATTCAGAAACACGCATTTACTGCGGGTTTCGTACGAAAGTTTTTCACTGTATGGAAATGGGCAATTTTTAAATGCGAAGCATTGCCCATTTCATGGCTTTTGAAATATTTAGATTTCAAAAGTCATACAAAAAGAAAGATATTGTGTTATAATATCTAACTATGTAAATCGGCAGGCTGTGCCGATAATGCTGATAGGACGTTATGGATCGCGCTTTTACGGGGCTTTAGTCCCGGGAACGCAGTCCTAAATCATATAAGAAGTAAAACCGGAGGAAAGAACGCAGATGATCGCAAATCAGATTATTCAGTCCTGCATCAATGAGCTGAAAAACATATCGAGAGTTGACTTTGCTGTGCTGGATCTTGACGGAACAGTGCTCGCATCAACTACAGATGCTATTCAGCCGAAGCCATTAAGTATCCGTTCCTTTATTGATAGCCAGGCAGATTCGCAGGTTATCGGAAATGAGCATCTTTTCAGAGTTACAGACGATGAGGTTACAACATATGTTGTGATCGCGTCCGGTGATACTGATACAGCATATCTCATGGGAAGAACAGCTGTAAGCGAACTGTCCCATCTTGATATCGCATACAGAGAGAAGTTTGACAGAAATAACTTCTTCCAGAGCCTTCTTATGGACAACATGCTCCTTGTTGATATCTACAACAGAGCAAAGAAGCTCCATATCGATATCGAAAAGCGCAGGGTAGTTTATATCATCGAGCAGAGAAATGAGCATCCTGATAACAATGCCATTGATATCGTGCGCGGACTTTTCTCAGGTGCCAGCGGAGATTTCGTAACTGCTGTTAATGAGAGAGAAGTTATCCTTATAAAGAGCCTTGAGTCATCCGACGGCGAAGAAGAGATGATCAAGATCGGTGCAATGCTCGTAGACATGATGAACACTGAGGCAATGACCAGTGTACGCGTTGCATTCGGTAATCCGGTAGGCGAGATCCGTGAGCTTTCAAAGTCATACAAGGAAGCACGTATGGCTATGGATGTAGGCAAGATCTTCTATGCAGAGCGAAACGTAATGGCTTATTCTGCACTTGGTATCGGCCGTCTTATTTATCAGCTTCCTGAGAATCTCTGCACTATCTTCCTTCACGAGATCTTCGGCGAGAATATCCCGGATCACATGGATGAAGAGACTCTCATGACTATCGATAAGTTCTTTGAGAACAATCTTAACGTCTCTGAGACATCAAGACAGCTTTTTGTACATAGAAATACACTTGTTTACAGGATCGAGAAGCTTGAAAAGACAACAGGGCTTGATATCAGAAAGTTTGATGAGGCTCTGACACTGAAGATCGCGCTGATGGTAATCAGTTATCTTCGTTATCTGCATCAGGAGCAGTAAGTGATAATTCACGGTTTTAATAAAACAACTTTACTTGATTACCCGGGGAAACTGGCATGTTCCGTTTTCACGGGTAATTGTAATTTTCGTTGTGTTTTCTGTCAGAACGCATCTCTTGTCCTGGAACCGGAAAATGAACCGGTGATATCGGACAGAGAAGTGCTGGATATTATTGAAAAGCGGAAAAATATCCTTCAGGGAGTCTGCATATCAGGCGGAGAACCGACGCTGGATCCGGGACTTAGGGACTTTATTATAAAAGTCAGAGAGATCGGACTTCCTGTAAAGCTCGATACAAACGGTTATATGCCTGACGTATTGGAAGGTTTACTGCGTGACGGGCTTCTGGATATGGTGGCGATGGACATAAAAAGTGACCTTGAGGGCTACGCAGAGATCGCGGGACTCGATCACTTTGACAGAGAACGTGTACAAAAATCTGTAGATATCATCATCAATTCAGGTGTAGAATATGAATTTCGGACAACTGTTGTAAAGGAATATTTTACGGAAAAAACAGCGGTCGGGATCGGGGAATGGTTAAATGGCGCAAAAGCACTTTACCTTCAGGCTTTCAGGGATTCCGATGACGTGATGGTGCAGGGACTTCATGGATATGACAGTGAAGACCTTTTGCGGTTCAGAGATATTTTAAGAAGATATATAGAAAAGGTGGAAATTCGTGGAACGGACGCAGGATGAAAAGTATATGAAGGAAGCCCTTAAACAGGCAGCAAAGGCCCGAAAGCTCGGGGAAGTTCCCATAGGATGCGTCATCGTTTATGAAGACCGTATCATCGGACGGGGTTATAACCGCAGAAATACGGATAAGAGTACCCTTGCCCATGCTGAGATATCAGCGATAAAGAAGGCTGCAAAGGTGATAGGCGACTGGAGGCTTGAGGACTGCACGCTTTATGTGACTCTTGAGCCCTGTCCCATGTGCGGCGGCGCGATCGTCCAGTCAAGGATGAAGCGGTGCGTTATTGGAACAATGTCTCCGAAGTCAGGATGCGCCGGATCTATACTCAATCTCTTACAGGAACCCAGATTTAATCATCAGGTCGAGATCGAAGAAGGTGTCCTTCAGGAAGAATGTCAGGAAATGCTCCAGGCATTTTTTAAGGATCTGAGAATTAAGCTCAAAGAAGAAAAGAAGATGCGTGATCAGCAGGAATGAGGCAATAATAAGGATTTCTTAAGGAAACTCTAAATTGTTCCTTATCGGTATTCGTGCTAAAATGTTACAACGTTATGAGTAATAATAGTGATAGGTTAAAAAAATCTGAGAAGGACGCCGGAATAAAGGCAGTAAAGCTTTGGGTCGTTTATTCTGCCGTGATTTTTATAGGCGCTCTTTTCTTTATGTATCTCGCGTCGATGGGAGCAACTGCTTTCACGGAAATCTGCGATACGCACTACTATAATGCGTATAAAAAAGATAACCGCGGGTATATTGCGCCCTGGTACACAAACGGTCTTCATATCGTAGATGAAGGCTTTATCAATTCAATGGACAGACTGGAACATGATACGGATATTCCGGGTCATGTTTTTGTTATAGGTTCATCTCTTTCTGCGATGGAATATGATCCGGTAAAACAGCATCTAAGAAATAACTACGGGATGTATATGTTTGCAAGCGGTTCAGGTTCCTGGCGGACAAACATTATTCTGGATAATCTAATCAGGAGTAAATGGGCGTATACTGATAAGGATATCGTGAAACTTGAAGTTTCTTATTCTACATTCAGAAATGCGGATGACGAGACTATTGCAGAGTCATCCATCGAAAAGTGGGGAAAGTACCATGTAACAGATGACTTTCAGATAGAGGAGAATACACCTCTCCTTCAGCCGCTTTATGATCTGAACGTAAATATGATCAAGATCCAGAATATGTGGGAGATCATTTCTACTTATTTTTCACCAACATATCGCAATGCCAAGATCGGACCGGCTAATTACAGAAATAATTATTTTAATCACGAGGGCACTGCCGAACATATATCAGTGACTGACGACAAGATAGAGAGCATCACATCACAGATAAAGGATCTGAAGTCAAGGACAAATGTGGTGATCGAACTCTCACCTATAGCACCGGGACTTCGGGATACTGAAAATGTCAGTGAGTACATGAAGTATGTAGATGAAGAACTGAAGCCGTGGCTTAAGGAAAACAAGGTTCCGTGCCTTGATTACCGCGAGCTTTTCCCGGAAAAAGAATTTATTGACGGCGCACATTTGTCCTATAAGGCATCTCTCAGATATACGAGAAGGATGAATCAGGATTTAAATAACATGATCCGTAAGATATGGACTAAGAGAAAAAAGTAAGGAAGGCATTTATTTTGGAAAATCTTCGACAGGAATCAATATCCAGACTTCTAAGAGCTGCAAATCGTCTTCAGAAGGATCCGGCTCAGTATTCAACCGCTCCGGCGAAGGCTCCGAAAGTCAGGATCGCTGTGCTTGGATCTCATTCCATCCAGCACTTTGTAAAAGTATTTAATCTGTTTTTGGACCGCGCAGGTATAAAGGCGGAGATATATGAAGGCGAATACGGCGGTATCAACATGGACGTGCTTGATGAAAACTCTCCGCTGTACCAGTTTAAGCCTGAGTTCGTGCTGATATTCATGCGCTATAACGATATCCAGCTCCGTTCGGAAAAGGATCTGGAAACAGAAAAAGCATATCTTAAGAGCATATGGTCACATCTGGACAAGATCCCCGGCGTGACGATCCTTAATACAAATTTTGCGGTTCCGATGGAGAGACCTTTCGGAACACTGGAAGCGGATTACGGATATTCCACACTGACTCTTTTCAGAGAGCTGAACCTTTCTATGACAAAAGATCATCCGAAGAATGTCCGCATTATCGATATGGAGTATCTCTCTGCGCTTTACGGCAAGGAGAACTGGTTTGATGAGGGTAACTATTACCTTACAAAGCAGGGCTTCGGTTTAGATTACCTTGGACCTGTTGCAGACGAAGTGACAAAGATGATACTTCCGTCTGTGGGTGTTGTCCGCAAGTGTCTGGTACTCGACCTTGATAATACGCTCTGGGGCGGTGTCGTAGGCGATGACGGTCCCATGGGAATAGAGGTAGATCCTCACAATCCTCTCGGAGAGGCATACCGTGCATTTCAGTCATACGTGCTGTCGCTAAAACAGCGCGGAGTCATCCTTGCGGTTAATTCCAAGAATGATCTGGATGTTGCAAAGGAGCCCTTTGAGAAAAATCCTGACATGGTGCTGAAGCTCTCAGATATTGCATGCTTTGTAGCAAACTGGCAGGATAAAGCAAGTAACATGGCTTACATAGCAAAGAAGCTGAATATCGGAATGGATTCACTGGTGTTCTTTGACGATAATCCGGCAGAGCGCGAGATCATCCGTAAATTCTGTCCGGAAGTATGCGTGATAGACGTACCGAATGAGGCTGAGAACTATGTGAGAGCCCTTAACGAGGCATCACCTTTTGAGTGGGCTCAGATCACAAAGGAAGATATGGCGCGTTCGGATTCCTATGTGGAAAATGCGAAGCGTGAAGAAATGGAAGCGTCCTTTGTAGACTATACAGAGTACCTGAAAGCTCTTGAAATGAAGGGTGTCACAGGACTTGTGGGCGAGGATGAGGTTGAGCGTTTTTCGCAGCTTACAAATAAGTCCAATCAGTTTAACCTGAGAACCCAGCGTTATGCGGACAGCCAGATCCGTGAGATGCTTGAAGATGACAAGAAGAGATGCATTTACGTGTCTTTGACCGATAAGTTCACTCAGTACGGAATAATCTCATGCATCATTCTTTCTGCTCCGAATGAAGATAACGGATGCGAAGCGGATGAGTGCTTTGTAGAAAACTGGTGCATGTCATGCCGTGTACTCAAGAGATCCGTCGAACTCTATGCTTTCCGCGCGGTAATTGAAGAAGCGCGCAAGATGGGAGCAAAGCGTCTCGTTGGCGAATATATCAGAAGCAAAAAGAACAGCATGGTAGAAAATCTCCTGCCTTCTTTTGGATTCACTGTGGTGGAGAAAACAGAAGACAGAGTCAGATATACATATGATCTTGCAAAAGATCCGGAAGGAGAAGTATGGATACAAAGTTAAAGTTAGAGCAGGTTTTTCGTGAGGTTTTTGATGATGAGGAGATCGAGATCACTGATGATATGACAGCAGATGATATCGATGCATGGGATTCTTTGACTCACGTTCAGCTTGTTGTAGCAGTTGAAGAAGCTTTTAACTGCAAGTTCTCTACAGTAGAAGTAATGAAGCTTAAAAACGTTGGCGAGTTTATCAAATTAATTGATAGAAAGACGGGAAATGCTTAATTTTTCAATAAGCGGACTGTTTTTTGCAGTATTAATGTTCATAACGCCGATCCTTATGAGAGTAGGGAAAAGATTTCGCCGTGAGATCTTTCTGCTGTTAAATACAGCAGTTTTCCTGCTCTGCCTGAGATCGGTCCCTGCACTGGTGATCGGAGTTTTATGGATCCTGGTGCCTTATTTTATGGCACCGGTGCTTACAAAGGCTGCAGATGAAAGCGCGGGAAAGTTACAGCACATTTTGCGTAATTTCTTCTATGTGCTGATGATCCTGTTTTTTGCCTATCTCATGCATTATGAGTGGGTGCCGTTCTTTAAGATCCTGCCCTACAGCAATGCGGTGAAGCTCCTTGGTCTGTCATACTTCCTTTTCAGGGAGATAGACTTCACCATGCAGTACGGATATCTCAAGGAATCAGGTGTCAGGATCACACTGCCGGATTATCTGAATTATGTTTTGAATTTTTATACTGTAATGGCAGGTCCGATCCTTCGATACGAAGAATATGTGACTGATTTTTATGATGAATCAAAAGAAGAGCTTACAGGGGACATGATCCTTCATGACCTGCACAGGATACTTTTCGGATATCTGAAGGTCTATGTGGTGTCCGCGGTATTTTCAACATGGGCAGGCTACTGGTTTGAAAGAGTCTCAACAGGTGCGGGCTTTTTCAGCATCACAGCGGAATTTCTGCTGTTTGCATTCTTTAATTCATTCTTTATCTATTTTAATTTTTCAGGTTATTGTGATGTGGTCACAGGCGGTGCGCATCTTAGCGGAATGACCTTGAGAGAGAACTTTAACCAGCCGTATCTCGCGGTGTCTCTCGTGGAATTTTGGAACCGTCATCACATTACGCTTTCTGAGTGGATAAGGGATTATATCTATAGTCCGGTGATAAAGGTGCTGATAAGCGGTTCCTTCAGAAAGAAGCTTTTTGAGGGACAGTGCATAGCGCTCTTCATCACATTCCTTGTGGCAGGTATCTGGCACGGAACGAATTTTAACTACGTGGTTTACGGATTACTGCAGGGACTCGGAATCGTTATCTCGACCCTCCGCACGAACCACATGAAGAAAAAGCTCGGCAAGAAGGGCTTCAAGGAGTTCCAGAGCAAAAAGCTCGTACGGATCGCGGAAAATGCAGCAACCTGGGCGTATATCTCAGTTTCATTCAGCTTTGTAGGATATGATGTTTGCGGTCTTATCCTTCAAAAGCTGTAATAATCAGAGGACATGATGTATGATTAAACTGTTTGATCGACTGCCTGTGTGGGCACGGCTCATCTGGCTTTCATTGGAACTGGCGATAGTTTTATTTGCTATATTTATGGGTACAAAGACCACAATTCTCTATCAGGGATTTTGATGGGATACATTGTTTGCAACAAAAATCCATGACATAGCAACAATAGTTTATTGAGTGAGTGGGAAAGGACGAATATAATATGGAACAGCAGAAACCAGCACTGGTCATTATGGCAGCGGGAATGGGATCACGCTACGGCGGTCTGAAACAGATCGACCCGGTAGATAACGAAGGCAACAAAATTATAGATTTTTCTATTTATGATGCATGGAAGTCCGGTTTTGGAAAGGTGATCTTCGTAATAAAGGAAGAGAATCTGAAGGATTTTCAGGAGGCAGTAGGCGACCGTGTTGCAGAGCATATCCCGGTTGAGTACGCGTTTCAGAAGCTTGATGCGCTCTCGGGCGGATTTTCCGTACCGGAAGGCAGAGTTAAGCCCTGGGGAACAGCACAGGCTGTACTTGCGGCGGCAGATCTCCTAAATGAGCCCTTCGCTGTTATCAATGCAGACGATTTCTATGGAAGAGAAGCGTTCCGGAAGATGCATGACTTCCTGGTTAATGCAAAGGATGATGAAAAATACCGCTATGCTATGGTCGGATTCATTCTGAAGAACACTCTTACTGAGAATGGATACGTATCCCGCGGTATCTGCAGTCTTACAGCTGACGGATTCCTCGATACAGTAACAGAGAGAACGCACATCGAAAAGGATGGTGACGCTGCGAAGTATACAGAGGATGACGGAGCTTCATGGACAGCTCTCACAGGAAACGAGCCTGTTTCCATGAATTTCTGGGGATTTGGCGTATCAGTACTGCCTGAGCTTAAGAAAGCCTTTGAAGCATTTCTTAAGGATCTTCCGAATAACAGCAATCCGCTCAAGGCAGAGTGCTATCTTCCGGGAGTTATCGACAGCCTTATACGTGAGGGAAAAGCTACAGCAGAGGTTCTTCATTCAGCCGACCGTTGGTTTGGCGTTACATATAAAGAGGATAAGCCTGTTGTGACAGCATCCATTCAGAAATTAAAGGATGCAGGAGTTTATCCGGAAAAATTGTGGTAAACTTGGTGTGACGCGTATTGCGCCGCACAGAGGAGGAAAAAATATGTCTATATTATTGACTGGCGGAGCAGGTTACATTGGTTCCCACACACTGGTAGAGCTGTTAAACGGCGGCTATGATGCTATCGTAATGGATAACTTCTCTAATTCTTCACCGAAAGCTATCGAGAGAGTAGAGGAGCTTACCGGTAAAAAGGTAAAGTGGTACGACGCTGACATCTCAAACCGTGACGATCTCGAAAAGATCTTTTCAGAAAATGATATTCAGGAAGTTATCAACTTTGCATCCCTCAAGGCTGTAGGCGAGTCTGTTGAGAAGCCTTGGGAGTACTACAATAACAACATCGGCGGAACACTGACTCTTCTCGATGTCATGAGAAAGCACGGAGCAAAGAACTTCGTATTTTCTTCATCCGCTACTGTATACGGTGATCCGGCTATCATCCCCATCACGGAGGAGTGCCCGAAGGGAACATGCACAAATCCTTACGGATGGACAAAGTGGATGCTGGAGCAGATCCTTCTCGATATGCAGAAGGCAGATCCCGAGTGGAACATGGTAATCCTTCGTTACTTTAACCCTATCGGAGCACATCAGTCAGGACGTATCGGTGAGAACCCGAACGGTATCCCGAATAACCTGATGCCGTATATCACTCAGGTAGCAGTAGGAAAGCGCCCTGAGCTCGGAGTATTCGGAAATGACTACGATACACCGGATGGTACAGGTGTGAGAGATTATCTCCACGTAGTAGACCTTGCAAAGGCTCATGTAAAGGCTATCGACAAGCTCAGAACTAAGCCCGGTGCATTTATCTGCAACCTTGGAACAGGTCATGGCTACTCTGTACTTGACATTGTTAAGGCTTTTGAGAAGGTTAATGACATCAAGATCCCGTACTCCATCAAACCGCGCCGTGCAGGCGATATCGCTACATGCTACTGCAGTCCTGAAAAGGCTGAAAAGGAGCTTGGATGGAAGGCTGAGCTTGACATCGAAGACATGTGCCGTGATGCCTGGAACTTCCAGAAGAACAACCCGAATGGTTACGAAGATTGATAAAAAGCGCGTAATTACGTAAAAGTTGCGCACAATTTAATTTATTTTTCATTTTACTTTTGACAAAGTGGATTTTATAATGGACGTGTACGCACAGGTGTACACGTCCTTTCTATATAGGAAGAGACATAAAAGGGGTAAAAGTTATATAAGGAAGAAGAGGAATTTATCCGTCTATGAATGATAACAACAATTCAGAAAACAATGGTCAGGGACCAAACAACAAGAAAAACAGACAGACGCTGATGGCGATGATCCTGGCAACTCTGGTGACATTATTTTGCATGACCCTTATGTCAAATCTTGTCACAAAGAACACCACGCAGGAGATCAGTTACACAAGATTTCTCAGCATGGTATCTGCCAATGCCATTGAAAGCGTAAAGATGGAGGCTGACAGGATCGAGATCCATCCTAAGGAAAAGAACTCGACCTTTGGTCTTGAGACAACTTACTACACCGGATATGTGAATGATCCGGAACTTCCGAGGATACTGGAAGAAGCAGATGTGGAGTTCAAAGGTTACGTGCCTGACAGATCCGGTGCTATGATCTCAAACTTCATCATCTATGTACTTCCCATCGCTCTGGTATGCGGTCTCACATGGTATCTCATGCGTCGTATCGGAAGCGGCGGCGGAATGATGGGTGTCGGCAAGACAAATGCCAAGATCTATGTTCAGAAGGAAACAGGCGTAACATTTAAGGATGTTGCAGGTCAGGAAGAGGCAAAGGAATCCCTGCAGGAAGTGGTTGATTTCCTGCATAATCCGGGTAAATACGTAAAGATCGGTGCGAGATTGCCGAAGGGAGCTCTCCTTGTGGGACCTCCCGGAACAGGTAAGACACTTCTCGCAAAGGCTGTTGCAGGTGAAGCACACGTTCCGTTCTTCTCACTTGCAGGTTCTGACTTTGTAGAAATGTTCGTCGGTGTAGGTGCATCACGAGTTCGTGATCTTTTCAGAGAGGCTGAGAAAAACGCTCCCTGCATCATCTTTATCGATGAGATCGATGCTATCGGTAAGAGCCGTGATTCCCGTTACGGCGGAAACGATGAGCGTGAGCAGACACTGAACCAGCTCCTGTCCGAGATGGACGGATTTGATACTTCAAAGGGTATCCTTATCCTCGGAGCTACAAACAGACCGGAAACACTGGATAAAGCGCTCTTAAGACCGGGACGTTTTGACCGCCGTGTCATCGTTGACAAGCCGGATCTCAAGGGACGTATCGATACACTTAAGGTTCATGCAAAGGGTGTAAAGCTGGATGAAACAGTAGACTTTGAAGAAGTTGCCCTTGCAACAAGCGGAGCCGTAGGCTCTGACCTTGCGAACATGGTGAATGAAGCTGCCATCAATGCAGTTAAGTCCGGACGTGAATTTGTTTCACAGAAGGACCTCATGAATGCTGTAGAGATCGTGCTCGTAGGTAAGGAAAAGAAGGACCGTATCCTTTCAAAGGAAGAGCGCCGTATCGTTTCCTATCACGAGATCGGACATGCCCTTACTTCTGCGCTCCAGAAAAACAGTGAGCCTGTACAGAAGATCACTATCGTGCCCCGTACAATGGGTGCTCTGGGTTATGTAATGCAGGTTCCTGAGGAAGAGAAGTATCTTAACAGTGAAGCAGAGCTCAGAACAATGCTCGTCACAACTCTTGCAGGTCGTGCCGCAGAAGAGATCGTATTTGATTCTGTTACAACAGGAGCTTCAAACGATATCGAAAAGGCTACAAATATCGCCCGTGCTATGGTAACTCAGTATGGTATGAGCAAGAAGTTCGGCCTCATGGGACTTGCATCCGTTGAGGACAGGTATCTGGAAGGCAGAACAGTGCTCAACTGCTCAGATGCAACAAGTGCGGATATCGATACTGAGGTAATGAATATCCTGAAGGAGTCCTATGAAAAGGCAAAGAGCCTGCTCTTAGAGAACAGGACGCTTCTCGATAAGCTTGCAGAGCATCTTATCCGTGAAGAAACCATCACAGGTAAGGAGTTCATGAAGATTTACAGACAGGAAAAGGGAATCCCTGAACCTGTTGAGGAAGAGAAGAAAGCAGAAAGTGCTCCGGTAAGCCTGACTAAGGATGCTGACGAGAAATCAGAAGAAAAGACTGAGGAAAAGGTTTCCGAGAAATCCGCTTCAGTTGCTGAGCAGTATCGTCAGCAGGCTGAGCGAGGAGCAAAACAGCCGGGGCAGCAGATCGACTTGATGATCGATGACAGCCTGATCCCTGCTGCAAACTCAAACGAGGCAGTGAATACAACTCCGAGTGAAGAAACAGTATCTCCCGCAGAGGAAAGTGCTCCTGCGGAAGAAACAGCAGTACCGGAGGCAAAGTCAGAGGAAGAGTGCAGCTCAGAGTCTGATGAAGAGCACGAGTCACTGTAATTTAATTAATAACTAAGTTAATATAAAGTGCTTACAAAGCCGTGGATGTGATCCCTTAGGGACAGCGTCCACGGCTATTTTTACTTCATAGGAAATTGCGCTGCAATCCCCTATGAAGTAAAACGCTCCGTGAGGATGCGACTTGTGCGCATATCAATAGTAACGGTTTTGCATTATTTAATACAACTTTAATAATAAAATCTGCACAAAAGCGATTGACACATATATTTTTGTGATATACAATTTCACTATGCCGTGCACGAGCACACAACAAAGTGTCCGTGCACAGCGATGAAGGTTTTTCGATTTGTATCTTTCTGAATGGGAGGCGGCTATGGAAATTAAGAAAGTGACAGATGCTTCTTTTCTGAAATATGGAAGGATCGTCACAGATCTTCCGGAGGACGAGATCAGTGAGCTGATCCGTGCGATGGAGAATACACCGGAGCCGGATGACGTGGTTTACGAACCGTCAGTTCCGGAACTCGAGGCTCTGCCGGCTTACAAGAGTCTCAGCGAGATCTATTACGGTGAGATGCCGATAGAGATCGGTTACTGCAATGGTCACAATCAGCTGCTCAACGCAGTTGAATATCACAGGGACAGCGAGATCAACATTGCATCAAGAGATATGATCCTGATCCTTGGACTCCGTGCAGATATCGATCCTGAGACATTTAAGTATGACACCGCAAAGATGGAAGCATTCTTCGTACCTGCGGGGATGGCAGTTGAAGTATTTGCCACGACTCTTCACTATGCACCATGCGGAGTAGACGGAAGCGGTTTCAGAACAGTTATCGTTCTCCCGAAATACACAAATTACCCGCTTGAAAAGAAACACGATGCAGGCGGAGAGGACAAGCTCATCACAGCAAGAAATAAATGGCTCATCGCTCACAAGGATGGCGGACAGGGCGACGTATTCATCGGTCTTGAGGGCGAAAATCTTCGAGTTTGATAAAAAGTAAAGTAACGCAGACAGGCTAATTAAAGTAAAATGCGGAAACGCGGAATAGGAGAAAAAGATGTTTACAAATGTACCTAAGGCAAAAGTTGGTATCGTAGCAGTTTCACGTGACTGCTTCCCGGAGGATCTGGCAGTTAACCGTCGTAAGGCTCTGGTTGAGGCTTATACAAAGAAGTATGATGCAGATGATATCTATGAGTGTCCTATCTGTATCGTTGAGAGCGAGATCCATATGATGCAGGCTCTTGAGGATATCAAGAAGGCTGGATGTAATTCACTCGTTGTTTACCTCGGCAACTTTGGTCCTGAAATCTCTGAGACAATGCTCGCAAAGTATTTCGATGGCCCGAAGATGTTCTGTGCAGCAGCAGAGGAGTCCCAGGCTGACCTTATGGATGGCCGCGGAGATGCTTACTGCGGTATGCTGAACGCTTCCTACAACCTTGCACTTCGCAACATCAAGGCTTATATCCCTGAGTATCCGGTAGGAACAGCAGCTGAGTGCGCTGACATGATCCATGACTTCCTTCCGATCGCAAGAGTAAAGCTTGGTCTCGACAACCTGAAGATCATTTCCTTCGGTCCTCGTCCCAGCAACTTCCTTGCATGTAATGCACCGATCAAGCAGCTCTACAACCTTGACATTGAGATCGAGGAAGAATCCGAGCTTGACCTCTTCGAGTCATACCAGAAGCATGCTGATGACAAGAGAATCCCTGAAGTTGTAGCAGATATGGCAAAGGAGCTCGGCAAGGAGAATCCGATGATGCCGAAGCTCGCTCAGTATGAGCTTACACTCCTTGACTGGGTTGAGGAGCACAGAGGTTGCAAGAAGTATGTAGCACTCACAACAAAGTGCTGGCCTGCATTCCAGGATATGTTCAACTTTGTTCCTTGTTATGTAAACTCAAGACTTGCAGGACGTGGAATCCCGGTTTCCTGTGAGGTTGATATCTACGGAACACTTTCCGAGTACATCGGAACATGCATCAGCGGAGAAGAGGTTACACTTCTCGACATCAACAACACTGTACCGGATGATATGTATGAGCAGTCCATCAAAGGCAAGTTCGACTATGACTGGAAGCACACAGACACATTCATGGGCTTCCACTGCGGAAATACATGCTCCAGAAAGCTCTGCAATCCGCACCTTTCATACCAGAGAATCATGGCTCGTACTCACCCGCAGGATTGGTGTGATGGTACTATCGAAGGTGATATCCAGCCGGGCAAGATCACATTCTACAGACTTCAGTCTACAGCTGATGCAAAGATCCGTGCATACGTTGCAGAAGGTGAAGTTCTTCCGGTTGCAACACAGTCCTTCGGTTCCATCGGTGTATTCGCTATTCCGGAGATGGGACGCTTCTATCGCCACGTGCTGATTGAGAAGAACTACCCGCACCACGGTGCAGTAATGTTCGGTCACTACGGAAAGGCTGCTTACGAAGTATTCAAGTATCTCGGAGTACCGCTTGATGATATCGGATTCAATCGCCCTTCAGGAGATCGTTATCCGAGCGAGAATCCCTTTGCATAAGGCATAAAACTAAACTAAAATGAGCAGGCGGGCTATTTTTGCCCGCCTGTTTTTAAGTCAGTCGGGTTTCATGTATTGACTGAGTCTTTACTGGAGGTGGAGGATAGTATGGCAGTTACTATCAAGAGAATCGCAGAACTCACGGGAGTATCAAGGGGGACAGTTGACAGAGTTCTGAATGACAGGGGAAATGTTAATTCTGAAACAGCAGAGCGTATCCGCAAGGTCGCAAAGGAACTTGGATATTCTCCGAACAGAGCCGGAAGGGCACTTGCTGCTAAGAAAAAGAAATACCGGATAGGGATAATACTATGTTCCGAGGGAATAGAATTCTTTGATGAGGTACTGCACGGCATATCAGGAATGGAGCAGGAAGCGGCAGACTATGGCGTGAGCCTGGTTGTCAGGACCATGCGCGGATATAATGTCGGCAGGCAGCTTGATCTTATACATGAGGTTGGAGCAGAAACAAACCTGATAATCCTAAATGCGATAAATGACCCGAAGATCGCAGAGGCGATCGATGAATTAAATGGTAAAGGAATCGCAGTTATCACTATAAATACAGACATCGAGGGAACGAAGAGGCTTTGCTACGTGGGTTCCGATTATCTGAGGAACGGGGCTACGGCAGCGGGCGTGCTGGGACTTATCACAGGCGGAAAAGGAAATGTGGCTATAGCCGGAGGATCTGAAGCAATCCTTGGACATCTTGACCGTGTGGAAGGATTCAGACAGGAGCTTCAGGAGCATTTTCCCGAAGAAAAGATCAGTACAATTTTTTATACAGAAGATGATGACGAAACTGCGCGTCGTGAGATGGACAGAGTCCTTAAGGAATGTCCCGATATCACGGCTGTATATATATCTGCCGCAGGTCAGGCAGGCGTGTGCCGTGCAATAAGCGAAAACGGCAGAAATGATATCTGTGTTGTAAGCTGTGACAGAACACCGTCTGTTGAGAAGCTCGTAAAAGAGGACAGGATACGTGCGACCATCTGTCAGCAGCCATATACTCAGGGGAAGAAAGCGGTGGAACTCGCACTGCAATATCTTATAAATGGGATAGTACCGGATAAGGACAGGTATATAATGAAAAATGAGATCCGTATCCGGGAGAATATAGAATGAAATCACATAAAAAGACCACCTGGATCCTCGGTGGTATCATCGTCATATTTCTGGTGATAACCATCGGGGGTCTGATCTACTTCAAATATCAGGCTTCGGAAGTTCTGAGCATCACGGAAAATCAGAATGAATATGTCCATCACTATGCTTTTATCTGCAATGATCCGTCGGATAGTTTTTATCAGGCGGTTTACAATGCTGCAGAAAAAGAGGGAAAACTCCGCGGAAACTATGTGGAGTTTATGGGCAAAAATCTGAACGTGTCATACAGCCGTTCTGAACTTTTGAAGATAGCTATAGAAGCCGGAGTTGACGGCATAATACTGGAAGCGAACGAGTCGAGCGACATGACTAATCTCATAAACAGGGCGGTAAATTCCGGCATCCCTGTTGTGACTGTTGGTGCTGACAATACCGCAAGTGCAAGACAGTCCTATGTGGGACTCGGCTACTATGACCTCGGTGCGGCATACGGACGTGAGATACTGAAATATGTAAAAAGTGAAAAACAGCGTGTGATGGTCCTTATGGAGTCGAATGCAGAAAACTCCAGTCAGAATATTTTATACAGCGGTATCCAGGACACTCTTGAGAAGTCGGGAAAAGCAAGGAATTTTACCATGGAGACCATGCTGGTAAACGACTCAGTGCCTTTTCAGGCAGAAGAATCCATAGGCGGTCTCATCATGGATGATAAGGTAAGGCCGGATATGCTGGTATGCCTTACAGAGCTCGATACGACCTGCGCTTATCAGGCGCTCATAGACTACAACAAAGTCGGCAAGACAAAAATCTTCGGATTTTTTGCAAATGATTCCATTCTCTCTGCGGTAGAAAGAGGCGTGCTGGTATCTACCGTGGCCGTTGATACAGACCAGATGGGAAGATTTACGGTAAATATGCTTGATGAATATCTGGAGGACGGCTTTGCAAATGCGTATCTGCCTGCGGATGTGGAATTTATCAATTCTGAAAATATAGAAGAATATCTTGCGGCAAGAGAAAGAGAGGCCGTAGATGAGTGACGAAAGGAGAAGACTGTGGGACAGGTTATCCGTTCAGACTAAGCTGATCCTGGTGTTTATTCTGACGGGTGTGATCATTTTCGTAGTAAACCTGTACCTTTATATAAATATTGACTCGGTTATCACGAGAATCAACCGGATTTACGATTCAAACGTAGCGGTAAACGCTTTTTCAGACAATCTGGATAATCTCCAGACGTCGCTGAAGGTTTATCTCGATACCAGATCGACTGATGCCATGGAAGAGTACTACAGGCATGAGATTGCTTTTCAGGATCTGTTGGGAAGACTCGAAGAATCCGACATGCCGGGAGACACAGGCATCATCATTGAAAATATAGGAAATCTTTCAAGAAATTATCTGGGAGTTTCGGAAATCGCCGTTAATGCAAGGCGCGGAAATATCGTTGAGAAGTACAAAATTTCGTACCAGCAGGCGGTATCGCTTTATGGCTACATAAATACGTATCTGTACAGCCTGAATGATGAACTTTTTCAGCATAATACGCGAAGCTACAGCGGACTTGTGCGTTCTTTCAGGACGCTGGAGACGATATCCATGGTGATGCTCATCGTGGTGCTCATGATCGACGTATTTCTGCTTGCACTTCTAAGTAAAAATATCCTGGACCCTGTGCAGGAGAGAGAGCTCATGATGGAAACCCATCTGAAGGATGCAGAGCTGAAATATCTTCAGGCACAGATAAATCCGCACTTCCTTTTCAATACCCTTAATGCCGGAGCACAGCTTGCCATGATGGAGGATGCAGAGCGGACTGAGGAGTATCTGCAGAATGTTGCTTCATTTTTCCGCTACAGGATCAGAAAGGGTGCGGAGACCAGCTACTTAAAGGATGAGATCGCACTGGTTGATAACTATATCTATATCCTGAATGTAAGATTTGCGGGTGAAATCCATTTTTATAAAGATATAGACGAAAAGGCAGTAGATATCGAGATGCCCGGAATGATACTCCAGCCGGTGGTTGAAAATGCAGTAAACCACGGCATCAGAGGACTTGAGAGAGAAGGCCATATCTGCCTCGCGGTAACGGACATGGACAGTTATGTACAGATTTCTGTATCGGATAACGGTATCGGAATGACTGAGGAGCAGATACAGGGTATACTTGAGGGCAGGGATGTCATGAAGGATCAGGAACAAAATTCCAACGGTGTAGGAGTCAGAAACGTTATTTCTAGACTCGAACTATACTACGGATCAGATGGACTTTTCGACATCAGAAGCGACGGAAAAGACAGCGGAACAGAGATAATCATAAATCTGCCCCGAAAGACGGAATGAGGAGAGAACTGCATGTATAAGATCCTTCTTGCAGACGATGAGGGAATAGTTATCGATTCCCTGAAAATGATAATACAGAAAAATTACGGAGCCCAGTGCGATATCGAGTCGGCAAAGACCGGAAGGTCTGTGGTTGAAATGGCGGAGATGTTCCGGCCGGATATCATTTTTATGGACATACAGATGCCCGGTATAAATGGTATCGAGGCGATGAAGGAGATCCGAAAGACTAATCCCAAGGTAGTGTTCATAGTTGTCAGTGCCTACGACAAATTTGACTATGCCCGTGAAGCGTTGAACCTCGGCGCGCTGGACTATATAAATAAGCCTTTTGACAGGCGGACGATACTGGATGTGCTGTCCCGCGCCATGGCAGGGCTTGATCAGGAAAAGAGGATCAGGAGTAAGAGCCTTGAGATAAGGGAAAAAATGGAGACAGTCCAGCCTCTTATCGAAAACGGATTTGTCTATTCCATTCTTTTTCAGGACAATTTTGCAGAGGAAACAGAAAATTACAAAAATCTGCTGGATATAAAAGTGAACTACGGTTTCATGGAAGTCGTGGAGTTTGGTTCCGAGGAAGAGGGAAAGAAGCTCACAAATGCAGTGGGAACAGGCATCAGACTTCAGAAACAGTATATAAATATCCGTGAGACCATAAGGGAATTTCAGGACTGTATAACGGGCAGCATGATGGGAAACAAGATAATGCTGTTTGTTCCCGCGGACGTGCCGAAGTCGGACTACAATGACCGTACGGACCGTATCGAAAAATGCCGTGCCATGATAGACCGGCTTCAGGAGCGGTTTGAAGCGGAAGTACGTGTGGGAGTCGGCAGGATAAAGCCTATCGCAAAAATGGCGGACTCCTACCGTGAAGCGCTGGAAGCCCTGAATGTGGCGCCTTCAAGGGTGGCACATGCGGAAGATCTGCCTGTGGGATGTTCCTATGATTCGGATTATCCGATCGAGGTTGAAAACGCCCTTTTTGATGCAGTCGGAAACGGCAACAGGGATCTGGCGGCGGAGAAGGCTGAGCAGTTTTTTGGCTGGATGGAGGAAAGCTATCCTGACCACCTCATGGACGTTCGATTGAAGTCACTGGAATTTGTGCTGCTAGCGGAAAAGAAAGCCTATGAATCCGGCGGACAGACCTACCACTTTACCAGCAGGACGGATTATCTGCCTACGGTGATGGGATTTGGGGATTTTTCAGACCTAAGACACTGGTTCGTGGTGCATATGTCCCAGGCAGCCATGGATGTAGCCACAAAGAAAGATGAGACCTCAGACGATCTGATATCAAGGGTACGGAGCAGGATCGATCTGGAGTATTCGGGAGAGCTTTCCCTCGACCTTATCTCGCGGGATGAAAATGTGAGTTCGTATTATCTTTCAAGGCTTTTCAAGGAGGAAATGGGCGAAA
Source organism: Lachnospiraceae bacterium (assembly GCA_900168235.1). GTDB lineage: Bacteria > Bacillota > Clostridia > Lachnospirales > Lachnospiraceae > NK4A144. Next base: position 187,616 of record FUZG01000002.1, read on the forward strand.
ACTTCATGGAGTATCTAACGGGAGTCCGCATCAATAAAGCAAAGGAGCTTATGAACAATACGGACAGACCCATGAAGGAAATATGCGTATCTGTCGGCTACAGTGATCCGAATTATTTCTCGAGGATATTCAAGAAAACAACGGGAATGACGCCGACGGAGTATAGGGAGGACAGGTTGAGATGAAAAAATCGGGGGGATTGATATTGGTCACAGCAGTCCTAATGGCGCTCGTGATGAGTGTCAGCGGATGTGCTGTAAAAAGCCAGACCGGTGTCGACCATACGGAGGAGGCAAGCGCATCGGAGCGTATCCAGATAGGAGTGACTTTCGATTCGTTTATAAATGAACGCTGGCTTCGGGACAGGGACGTTTTTGTGTCCAGAGCACGGGAACTTGGTGCAGACGTAAATGTCCAGAATGCAAATGGGGACGTTAAGGAGCAGATCGATCAGATAGGATACTTTATCGACAAAAAAGTGGACGTTATCATGATCGTCGCGGTTGACTCTGCGTCTCTCGGTGATGTTGTAAAGAAAGCCCATGACCACAATATCCGGGTGATATCATATGACAGACTTGTTACAGATTCGGGTACAGATCTGTATGTGTCATTTGATAATGAGGCGGTGGGAAAACTCATGGCTAATTCCATTATTGATTCGCTGCCCCACGGCGGACGTATCTTGAAGATCACCGGACCTGAAAAGGATCACAATGTTTCTCTGGTCAATGAGGGATTTGATAAACGGATACGAGGACATCAGATTTCCATAGTGGACGATTTTGCAGCACCATTTTGGAAAAGTGAAGAAGCCTACGATTATCTCAATGCTCATGAAGAGGACATGAGAGGTGTCCAGGCAATAATGTGCGGTAATGATGCCCTTGCGGGAGGCGTGATACAGTTCCTTGCGGAGAACCGCATGGCAGGACATGTGATCGTTACAGGACAGGACGCAGATCTGGATGCCTGCCAGCGGATAGCAGAGGGAACTCAGGCAATGACGGTATATAAGCCCATTGAGGAGCTTGCGGGAAAAGCTGCGGAATGTGCCGTAAAGATCGCTAAGGGTGAAGAGATAGAGGATTCGCTCACCATAAGCGATGGAACATATGATGTTCCATACGTCAGACTGGAGCCCCAGAGCGTGAATCGGGACAATCTTGACTCAGTGATAATAGACAGCGGATTCCATATGCGGGAGGACGTATATCTGCATATGGAGAGATGAGGCTGGACAGTTTTTTGTACAGAAATGTCAAACAAGTGCTAGTACTTGTTAAAATATGCTATAAAAGTGTGCGTTACATGTAGTAACGTGCACTTTTTGCATTATATGAGCAAAAAGTTCCTGTTTTATTCCGTTATTCTGTATGTTAATCTCTATTTGCGGCGGAAATGATTGTTCAAGATGAACATCGGAAATCCGCAAAGAGGTTTTTCTTTACAAAACAGGGAGGAAAGAAAAATGAAGAAAAAGTTAGTTAGTGCACTTCTTTCAGCAACAATGGTAGCATCACTTCTTGCAGGATGCGGAAACAATGCTTCAAACAGCGCTCCGGCTTCTGAGGCAGCTCCGGCTTCCGAGGCAGCTCCGGCCAGCGAAGCAGCTCCGGCTTCCGAGGCAGCTCCGGCTTCTGAGGCAGCTCCTGAAGCTAACGCAGCAGCAGGCGACATGACAATCGGTATCGCAATGCCGACAAAGTCCCTTGAGAGATGGAATCGTGATGGTTCTTACCTTGAGGAGCAGTTCAAGTCAAGAGGATACAACGTAGAGCTTACATATTCTGATAACAAGATCGACCAGCAGGTTAAGGATATCGAAGGTCTTATCGCTGATAACGTAAACCTTCTCGTTATCGCTGCTATCGACGGTGAGTCCCTTTCACAGGTTCTTGCAGAGGCAAAGGAATCCGGAATCCCGGTTGTTTCCTATGACCGTCTGATCATGAACACAGATGCAGTCAGCTACTATGTATCTTTCGATAACTACACAGTTGGTACTCTTCAGGGCCAGTACGTTATCGATCAGCTCGACCTCGACAACGCAGGCGACAAGACATACAACATCGAGTTCACAGCAGGTGATCCGGCTGATAACAACGCAGGCTTCTTCTTCAACGGTGCTTATGACACTCTGAAGCCTTACATCGATGCTGGTACTCTGGTAATTCCTTCTGGCCAGTCAACATTTGATCAGGTTGCTACAAAGCAGTGGGATACAGCTACAGCTATGACACGTATGCAGAACATCCTTGCTTCTAACTACTCTGATGGAACTCAGCTTGACGTTGCTCTTTGCTCCAATGACTCCACAGCACTTGGTGTTACACAGGCTATCGAGTCTGACTACGCTGGAACAAACACAGTTATCATCACTGGTCAGGACGGTGACGAGGCTAACCTCGCAAACGTTGTTGACGGCAAGCAGAGCATGACAGTTTATAAGGCAGTTGCAAACGAGGCAGTTGCTACACTTGATCTTGCAGACGCTATCCTTAAGGGCGAGACACCTGATGCAGGTCTTATCGATTCTGCTGGATGGAGCTTCGACTGCGCATATGATACAGAGTCCTATAACAACGGCACAGGCATCATTCCTTCTTACCTGCTCGTTCCTACAGTTGTAACAACTGAGAACCTTCAGAAGGAGCTTGTTGACACTGGTTATTACACAATGGGCGATGATGGATATCCGCACCCTGTACAGTAATAACGTTTCGGATATGTAAATATCCAAAACCCGACCTTCGATAAAGGTTGATCGCGGGCGGGGCAAAAAAGTGCCCCGTCCGTTTTGTATGAAAAAAGCTGAATCAAAAAACCTGCTGCGTGGCAGAAAACGGCTTCACACGAGGAGGTATTCGTTTGTCTGATTATATTCTGGAAATGAAAAGCATTGTTAAAGAGTATCCGGGTGTTAAGGCTCTTAACAATGTAAATTTTAAGGTAGAACGTGGAGAGATCCATGCACTGGTTGGGGAGAACGGTGCTGGTAAATCTACTCTGATGAAGGTACTATCCGGTGAGATCCCGCATGGACAGTATACCGGACAGGTTATATACAATGGACAGGAGTGTAAGTTCACTAATCTGAAGGATTCCGAGAAAGAAGGGATCGTTGTTATCCATCAGGAACTTGCGCTTATCCCTGAACTTACAATAGCGGAAAATATGTTCCTTGGTAATGAGCGCAGAAATTCATTAGGCGTCATTAACTGGAATGAAACATATAAACAGGCTCAGGAAGCTATGCACAGAGTTGGTCTGAAGGAGACATCTTCTGTGCTCATCAAGGATATCGGTACAGGTAAGCAGCAGCTTGTTGAGATCGCGAAAGCCCTCAGTAAGAACGTTAAGCTTCTGGTACTCGATGAGCCTACTTCTTCACTTAATGAAGAAGATTCCAAGATGCTTCTGGATATGCTCCTCGGCTTTAAGAAGGAAGGTGTGACAAGTATCATCATCACACATAAGCTGAATGAGGTAGCATATTGTGCTGATAACATCACAGTCCTTCGAGATGGTTCCACTATCGAGACTATCCCGAATCCTGAGCACAATATCGATGAGGAACGTATCATCAAGGGAATGGTTGGACGAGAGCTTACAGACCGTTACCCGACACGTGAGCACAACATCGGTAAGGAAGTACTTTTCGAGGTAAAAGACTGGACAGTTTATCATCCGGTTTATACAGAAAAGTGTGTTGATAAAAACATCAGCTTCAAGGTTCATGCAGGCGAGATCATCGGTTTCTCAGGTCTCCAGGGTGCCGGCAGAACCGAGCTCGCAAAGAGTCTATTTGGTAAGAGCTACGGAAGTAAGATCAGCGGTCATGAGTACATAAAGGGTAAGGAAGTTTTCCTTAAGAATGAGCATGACGCCATCGAGCACGGTCTCGCATATGCAACTGAGGACCGAAAGACTGATGGACTGATCCTGAGCGATACCATCTCAAAGAACACAACTATGGCAAAGATGGAAAAGATCGCAAGCAAATGGGGAATTATAGATACAGCCAAGGAAAAGAAGGTTGCTCAGGAATACGCAGCAGCTATGAAGACAAAGACTCCCAGCGTGGAACAGCATGTTGGTAATCTTTCCGGTGGTAACCAGCAGAAGGTGCTCCTGTCAAAGTGGCTCTTCGCTGATCCGGATATCCTGATCCTTGACGAACCTACAAGAGGTATCGATGTAGGTGCGAAGTATGAAATCTACGGAATCATGAACGATATGGTAAAGCAGGGTAAAGCTGTTATCATGATCTCTTCCGAGCTTCCTGAACTGCTCGGTATGTGTGACCGTATTTACGTAATGAATGAAGGCAGAATGGCGGGAGAATTTTCCGCTGAAGAGGCTACACAGGAGAGGATCATGAGTGCGATCCTTTCAAACAGTAACGAAGCTAAGGAGGCAAACGCATGAACGCAACTGCTTATATAAAAAAATATACGATGATCATTGCGCTGGTCGTTGTATTTATCTTCTTCACGATCCTGACCGGCGGTAAGCTGATCCTGGCTCAGAACATTTCAAACCTGCTCCTGCAGAACGCTTACGTTCTTGTAATGGCATGCAGTATGTTACTTTGTATCCTGACCGGTGGTAACGTTGACCTTTCCGTAGGTTCAACACTCTGCCTTTCAGCAGCACTTTCAGCTAAGCTGATGGATCTTGGTCAGCCGCCTGTAGTAGCTATCGCCTGCTCACTTTGCGTAGCAGCAGCTATCGGTATCTTCAACGGTTACATGATCGGTTATGTTCACATCCCGCCTTTCATCTGTACACTGGCTGGTATGTTCCTTTTCAGAGGTCTTGCAAGAGTCGTACTTGACTCCAGAACAATTTCCTTCATGAACAAGGACTTCCTGAACATCTTCACATCCTACATCACAATCCCGGGTGTAGATCAGAAGGGTAACTGTGTATCAGCTCTGGTTGTTGGTATCCTCGTTGCTATCGGAATCACAATCGCTACTTTCGTAAGTTACAATTCTAAGAAGGCACGCGGTTATGCAGTTGGTTCTTTCGTAGCTTCTATGGGAAAGATCATTCTCATTGATGTTCTTGTTATCGCTTACGCTTGGAAGCTCATGCATTACAAGGGAATCCCGGTAATGCTCGTATGGATTCTCATCGTTGTTCTTACATTCGCATTTATCACAAGTTCTACAGTATTCGGACGTTATTTCTACGCAGTTGGTGGTAACGAGAAAGCTACAAAGCTTTCCGGTATCGACCCCAGAAAGGTTTACTTCTGGGCATACTTCCTTATGAGCCTTCTGGCTGGTCTGTCCGGTCTTCTCGTAGGTGCAAGAATCGGTTCTGTTGACGGTAACATGGGTAACTCCTATGAGATGGACGCTATCGCATCCTGCTTCATCGGTGGAGCAAGTGCTTACGGCGGATCCGGTACAGTTCCGGGCATCATGGTTGGTGCTATCCTTCTCGGTGTTATTAACCAGGGTATGTCAATCTACGGTCTTCCGGACCAGTGGCAGTACGTAGTCAAGGGTGCAGTCCTCCTGCTGGCAGTTGTATTCGACGTAGTAAGTAACCACAAGACCGGTAAGTCATGATATGCCGATAAATTTAATCTGATAGTAAGTCATGATTCTCCCTTAATCAGACATTACTGTATAGGTGCTGTGTTCAGCACAGTTCCAAAATCCAAAAAGAGAGCCATCGCAGTTTTGCGGTGGCTCTCTTGCTGTGTGTAAAAGTGACGCCCGCGAGGAGAGGTGTTTGACTTCTATGATCTAAATACTAAAATATTTTTTAGAAAAATGCGTGGATATTATACAGCATTAAATCAGATATAAATATGTGTTTGCAGAGATGAAATATTGATGTTTATCGGTCTAGAGCATTTCTGTGAAGAAAGAGACGGTGTGTATGTTTAAGATTTTAAGGGAAAATCCAAATACGGCAGAAAATGAATACATCTGCAAGGTGTTAAAAAGCTGGTATTGTCCGGTCTGGATGACAAGGTTTGTCGGACTTGGAATGGCAATTCTGGGACTGATATTTGTGCGGATGTTTGCGGCGATCATTGCACAGTCAGTAACCGGAGGAGAAGAGCATGTATTTCTCCTGGGGCTTGTGTCATCAGCAGTGCTGATAATGATCGCCGGATTTTTCATTATGGCATATTTCTTTGCTATAGGTGTGCCAAATAAAAGAAAAAGAATGATCAGAGCAGTTGATCTCGGAAATGTGAGGATCAGTCATATTGAAATCATAAGCTGCCGCACGACATCATCGGGACCGGTATGGGTGAAATCATTCGTGGCAGAAGACGGTAAGACGTATGATAAGTATTGTGTCTTAAAAGGTCGCTGGGGCAGAGCTCCATATAAACGAGGCATAGTTTATGAAGTAGTAGAAGGTGAAAAAGTTCTGGACCGTGGAGTGATGCCTGTAATGGCAGCATATTGATCCATTGGTGGTTTTATATATTCACATCTTTATCATCGGAATCCGAATAGTTACCTCGGTGCCGACGTCCGGTGTGCTCTCGTAGTGGAGTCCGTAAGACGCACCATAGAGGAGCTTCAGGCGCTGGTGGGTGTTGTAGATACCGATGCTGCTGCCTTTGCTTTTGGGGATGTACATCTTTTTGTCATCGAGAAGGTGACTGCATGTCACATCGTCCATACCGACACCGTCATCCGACACGAGGAAAACAATATCAGAATCCTCCTCCCAGGCGGTGATGACGATCGTTCCCGTCTTATCCTCTTTTTCAAAAATGCCATGAAGGATCGCGTTCTCGACAATAGGCTGGAAAGTAAGCTTAGGAATCTCATAGTCCAGGAGCGTATCCGGAACATCCACGATAAACTCGATCCTGTCAGAAAACCGCATATTCTGGAGCTTAACGTATAAAGACACGTGTTCAAGCTCACGCTCGATAGAATCAATGGTCGTCTTCCGTGAAAGAGTGAGTTTGTAAAACTTAGAAAGAGCCCGTACAGCATCACTCACCTGATCTGTCTGTCCCTCAAGTGCGAGCCAGTTTATCATGTCCAGAGTGTTGTAGAGAAAATGCGGGTTGATCTGCGCCTGCAGAGCGTTAAACTCCGAAGTCTTCAGCTTTTCAGCAGCCTCCGTCTGCCTCTCGATAAGCTGATTTATCTGGTCCGCCATGTGGTTGTAAGTCGCCACAAAATCACCGATCTCGTCATCGCCGTCCGAGTCCTTTATCTTGTGAACCTTGGTGTGGTGAGTACGTTCCATTTTGTGGACCACGCTTTCCAGACGGTCTGAGATAGAGCGGGAGATAAAGCCTGAAATGCAGAGCGCGATGACCAGAGCAAAAGCGTAGATACCGATGTACTGCACGATCATGATCTGAGCGCTTCGCATGAGCGGTGAAGCAGGAATGATAGAAACCAGCTTCCAGTCAGTACCCTCGATGGAATAATAGCTCGTAAAAAGATTCTTCCCGAGCACCTGTCTTTTCACGAAAGTATTCTCTTTTCCGATGAGCCGCTCAAGATTAGTGTGATTCAGGAAATAAGTTCCGGAGAGGTTTCGGTTGGAACTGGCAACGACCGATTCCCTCTCATTAACGATGTAGTTCACTGCAAGAGGCTGTTCCTCAGAGGGGAGAAGCGCCAGCGTCAGCGGGTCCGATGAAAAATAAATGACGATGTAGGCAGCGGTCGCCTGATCAGAATCCGTTCCTGCGTATTTGATCCTGCGGACATAGGACAGATCCGCATAGTCCTGTATTTCACGCCGCGATAGATAAAACGACGGGCAAAAAAGACTGTTGTCCGAAACCGCACTCATTATACCCGACCAGTAACTACCCCGAACCTGTGACATAGGCTGAAAATACGGGTGCTCGGCATCGTCCGAGTACAGGTCAGAGTAAGGCGTGTCGAGATAAATGCGGATATCCTTTATGAGAGTGCCGTCAATACTCGATTCCACGGAATTAAGAAACGTATCCGTAAGGCGGATAGGATTTTTTCCTGATGAAATGTGCGTAAAAGCCGGATGACGCACGATCTCCCGCATGTAAGAGTCATTTTCGATAAGACTTGCCACATTTTTTACAGTGCGGATATTCGTATTGATCGTATTTACTGTCTGCTCCGAAACCTTCCGCTCACTGTCGATGGTGACCGTGATGACCAGTTGATTTATCTTTCCATAAAGCAGCGCAGTGACTGCGATAGTGGGGAGCAGGAGCAATAAAAGCGTTATCACATGGAGCTTCCGCGCTATCGGGATATCATACTGAAAGCGGTGCAGGAGCTTTTTCAGATAATTGATCATGTGGCAGCCTTCTCTCTGTATTCAGAAGGAGTCTGCCCGGTGTACTTCTTAAAAGATTTTCCAAAATAGTTTCCGTCAGAATAGCCGACCTTTGCTGAAATCTCAGAGATAGAAAGGTCTGTATCCGATAAAAATTCCTTCGCCTGCTCCATGCGGACTCTTGTAATGTACTGGTTCAGCGTGGATCCGGTCTCGTTTCTGAAAACAGTGCAGACATAGGTAGAAGTCAGGTGGACATATTCTCCGATCTCCTTCACCGAAAGATTTTCCCGAGCTATATTTTTATGGATAAAATCACGTATCGAAAGGATGACAGGGCTTTCCGGCGTTTTAGTATCGATGATCTTTAGGAAAGCATCGGATTTAGAACGGAGAAGCTCGGCTAATTCCTTCAGGGTCGCGCACTTCTGGATGTTGTCAGTCACAGATTCATTCGGCGAAAAAAGTGTATCTGCGTGGAGCGAATTTTTTTTGCAGCAGTCCACTATGCAGAGAAATAACTGATAATAAATATCCTTGACCTGATTCGGAAGAAGCTTACGGCTGTTCTTATATGATGCAAAAATTTGCTCCTCGGTCTGACGTATCCTGCCGCCTTTTCCTGTGGAAAGAGCGTCTCGGTAAGCGGCAGCGGGATCCGGTATCACTGCGGGATCCGATGCGGAAGAAGGCTCATTAAAAAGGCAGGTGTTCCAGTCAGAGAAGAAGCTCGACTGCATGATGACAACTGCGTTGCTGTATGAACGGTGTGCATTTTCGATGCCTGAGACCACGGTTCCCACAGAAATGAAAAATGACGGCAGTTCTGCCATGCTGTCCTTCAGAGAATTGCTTATCTTTTTCAAAGCATTGTCAGAGAGCTTTATCACGCTGTAAATATGGAAAACAAGGTAAACATCGTGTTTTTCCACATGCAGTTCGGATAGATGCATGGATGAAAGCGCAGCATCAAAGAGCGCCAGCGCATGCTGACGGTCGGATTCAGGGATGTTTTCTGTGGGAACAGAAAATTTCACGATAAAGCACACGAAATACATGTCTTTTCTGAGATACGGGTCTGCGTCCTGCAGGAGCGTATCAGAAAAAGCTCCGGCGCGTCCCGGAGGGAAAGTCATCCACAGCGCAAGTCGTCCTGCCTGCGCCAGCATGTCTCTTTGAAAAGCCTGCTGGGAGTGATGGGAAGCCTTGCTGTTTTCAACGGCTTCAGAAATGGCGTCCTCAACCTCAGACACGCTCACAGGTTTTTCCACGTAGCTCACGGCTTTCAGGCGGATAGCGGCTTTCAGGTATTCACGGTCAGAAAATCCGCTCATAAAAATGATATTTATGTCCGGCTGTACTTTCCTGAGTTCCCTTGCGAGCTCCAGTCCGTTGAGTCTGGGCATGCGGATATCGCTCAGGATAATGTCCGGATTTTCCCTGCGGGCAATATCAAGAGCGTGCATCCCATCATCGGCTTCCAGTATCTCGGTAATCCCGAGGCGTGACCAGTCGATCGTCCGTTTCAGACCGTCCCGTGTCAGTTGTTCGTCATCAGCGATCAGTATCTTCATATAATTTCACCCATAATTACTTAAAAAATACCTTCTTTTCGTATACTATCATAAAATTTTACCCATATCAAAAAATAGTACGGTTTTAAAGTTGTGTAATATGCTTAATAATAGGAGCGTAGACAGGTGAAAGGTTGGGAATGTGAATAATCGCATTTATTCATGAACATCCGTGGAGTTTACACCAGTCGAGATCATGGGAAGGAGAAAAAAGATGTCAGATTCGGAATACATTCTTGAACTCAAGGATATTACGAAGATCTTTCCTGGCGTAAAGGCACTGAATCGCGTACAGTTCCAACTGAAGCGCGGCGAGATCCATGCGCTGATGGGAGAAAATGGTGCCGGTAAATCCACTTTCATAAAGGTTATCACCGGTGTGCATGCAGCAGAAGAAGGTCACATGTTCCTTGAAGGTGAAGAAGTTCATTTTAAGGGACCCCGCGATGCTTCAAAAGCCGGAATCGCAGCTGTTTATCAGCATCCGACCACATATCCAACACTGTCGGTTGCTGAAAATATCTTCATGGGTCACGAGATCATAAAGAACGGAATGATTCAGTGGAAGGAAATGAACCGTCAGGCGGATGAGCTTTTGAGCCAGCTTCATGCAAACTTTAAGTCAACTGATGAAATGGGTGCCCTTTCCGTGGCACAGCAGCAGATGACTGAGATCGCAAAAGCACTTTCCACAAATGCAAAAATAGTCATCCTCGATGAGCCTACTGCATCCCTCACGGCAAACGAATCCGAGGAGCTTTACCGAATCGTAGAAAAACTCCGTGATGACGGTGTTTCGGTAATCTTCATATCACACAGATTTGAAGATATGTACAGACTGGCAAGCCGGGTTACGGTATTCCGGGATTCCCAGTACATCGGAACCTATGACGTTGACAAGATCACAAATGCAGATCTTATCAAGGCGATGGTAGGTCGTGAGATCACAGACATGTTCCCGAAACCCGACGTAAAGATCGGTGAAGAGATATTCAAGATCGAAGGACTGAGCCGGACAGGATTTTTCAAAAACGTATCACTCAGCGTTCATGCAGGCGAGATCGTAGGTATGACAGGACTCGTAGGAGCAGGCCGTACAGAAGTAATGGAAGCTGTCTGCGGAATCACGAGACCAGATGCAGGAAAAGTATTCCTGAACGGAAAACAGCTTAAGATAAAAAAACCTTCGGATGCCATGAAGGAAGGAATAATCCTTCTTCCGGAGAACCGTTCCACACAGGGACTCATCCTCACATGGGGACTTGGAAGAAATGTTACTCTTCCTATCCAGAAAAAACTGGCGAAGAATGGTTTTAACGATAATAAGCGAGAAAATGAACTGGCAAAAAATCTGCTTGAAGAAGTAGATACAAAAGCCGTTTCGATATTTGACCCCGCAAGTTCCCTCTCCGGAGGAAATCAGCAGAAAGTAGTAGTAGCAAAGGCTCTTGCCCAGGACAACATGAAGGTGATAATCCTTGATGAGCCGACAAAGGGCGTTGACGTAGGAGCGAAAGCCGAGATCTACGCCATCATGGGAGAGCTTGCAAAGAAGGGCTACGCCATAATAATGATCTCCTCGGAAATGCCGGAGATCCTCGGCATGGCGGATACGATCTACGTTATGTGCAACGGACGCATTACAGGCTGTCTCAATCGTGAAGAAGCATCACAGGAGCATATCCTTTCTCTTTCAATGGAGCATGGTGATGAGAAAAAGGAGGCGGCACAGTAATGGAGCAGAAATCGATCATAAAAAAGATAACAGGTTCCAGAGAAGCGCTGCTTTTCAGCATCCTGATAGTTCTGGGAATCGTTGTGACGATCCTGAACCCTACATTTTTCTCGGGAACAAACATAGCACAGATTTTTAGAAATAATGCGATCATCATGATAATGGCAGTCGGAATGTTCTGCGTAATGCTGACAGCCGGAATCGATATTTCGATAACATCCACGCTGGCGTTCTCCGGAATGTCCATCGGTATGCTTCAGAAGCATGATATCGTACACAGCACGCTTCTCATGTTTCTCATAGCCATCGGTATCGGATGCGTGGCAGGAGCCCTGAACGGAATCATCATTTCAAAGGGTAAGGTTGCTCCCATCATCTGCACCATGGGCTTCATGTATATCTGGAGAGGAATGGCGTACGTTGTGGGAAACAGCTCCTGGGCATCAGGTGAGGATGTTTCAAGCTTTGCAAAGTTCGGAAAAGACGGTACAGCAGGACCGTACATAATTTTGATCGTTGTGTATGGACTGTTTTTTGTACTGATGAAGTGGACAAAGTTCGGACGAAAGATCTACGCGGTTGGTTCAAATGCCGAGGCTGCAAGGGTTTCAGGTATCAATGTAGATAATGTGCTGATATCCGCATACACCATCATGGGTCTCATGGCAGGACTTGCAGGAGCGCTTTCAGTTTCTATCTACGCATCAGCACAGCCGAATATGCAGTACGGAAAAGAAATGGATGTCATCGCAGCCTGCGTTATCGGCGGTGTATCCATGAGCGGAGGCCGCGGAACTATAGTCGGTACATTCCTTGGATCACTGATCCTTGCGATCATTGCAAAAGCTCTCCCGCTGGTAAATGTGCCTTCCATCGCACAGAACACAGTCAAGGGTGTGATCATACTGGTCGTAGTAATCGTAAATGTAATAAGCCAGAGAATGATCGATAAGCAGAACCTTGAGAGGAGGGAAATGTAATGGCAGGAAAATCCGGACGTTCCATAAAAGCGGAACAGGATGTGAGTATCAAAAAGCTGATCCTGAGCTGGGAAGGCGTACTTTTCATCCTCATAATATTACTGAATATTTTTAATGCATCTATTTCACCAAGCTATACGGTGACAAATATACTACGTGAGATGCCGAAGTATCTGGCTGAGATACTTATGATGTTCCCCATGGCATATATCCTGGTCCTCGGTGACATCGATATCTCCGTAGGTTCCATCGTTTGTCTCTGCGCCACAATGACATGCTTTATAAGCAACGCAGGCGCACCGGCTATCGTGACCTACATCGGATGCCTCGTGGTGGGACTTATCTGTGGAATGGTAAACGGAGCAGTAGCAACAAAGTTTCCTGAACTTCCCAGTATGATCATCACCCTTGGAACACAGATAATCTACAGAGGAATCGCAGAGATCTCCCTTGGAAGCGGCGGTTCGGTATCATTTAACGATACAAAAAAGATCATGCCTCTTTCCAAAAAGGTCGGTCCGGTCCCGGTGGTACTGTTCGTAGTGATCATCGCGGCAGTGATATTTACGGTGATACTCGCAAAGAGCACTTTCGGACGCGAGCTTTACGCTATCGGTTCCAATAAGCTCTCAGCATACTATGCGGGAGTTGAGGTTCAGAAGAGCAGATTTATCGCATACAGCGTGCTTGGTCTCATGGCAGGAGCCTGCGGACTGTTCCTCACAGCCTACATGTACGGCGCAAATACAACCACAGGTCAGGGCTTTGAGATGGAAGTCATCGCCATGTGCGTATTTGGCGGAATCGCGACAACAGGCGGTAAGGGAAATCTCATCGGAGCCATCATTGCAGGAGCGATCATCGTACTGCTCCGCATAGCGCTCGGACAGATAAACCTTAATTCACAGCTTATCCTCGTTATCATCGGTGCGATGCTCATTATCGCAGTACTGATCCCGGGAATACAGGCAGGGCTCAATGCCAGGAAAAAGCTGAAACAGGCACAGTAACTTTTAGGATTTCCAAACGGTACTTACACATTGAAGTGTTTGTATAGAGATTATTCTCAAAATCAAAAGGAGGAAAAGTTTATGAAAAGAAAAGCTTTAAGTGTACTGCTCACAGCGGCTATGACAGCAGCACTCCTGGCCGGCTGCGGCGGTGGTTCAGGTGCAGCAGCTTCATCCGCACCGGCTGCATCAGAGGCAGCACCCGCAAGTGAGGCAGCGCCCGCAAGCGAGGCAGCTCCTGCGGCAGATGCAGCAAGTGAAGCAGGCGCCGAGGCAGCAAAGGAAGCTACAGGGGGAGCAGATGCATCCGGAAAGACTTTTGCTATCGTAGTAAAGTCAGCAGGTAATGCATACAACACAAAGGAAGAAGAGGGATTTAAGGAAGTCATCGAAGCAGCAGGCGGCACAGTTGTTATCAAAGAGCCCGAAGCAGCTACAGTTGACGCACAGATTACAGCTATCCAGTCCCTTATCTCACAGGGGGTTGATTCCATTTCAGTAGCAGCAAACGATGAGAACGCTCTTCAGGCTACACTTGAAGAGGCAATGGCAGCAGGAATCAAGGTAAACGGCTTTGACTCCAAGACAAATGCTGATTCCCGTCTCACATTCGTAAATCAGGCCGGTACAAAGGAAGTTGGACAGACACTTCTCGACGCTGTATTAGATCTGACAGGCGGAGAAGGTCAGTACGCTATCCTTTCTGCTACATCACAGGCTACAAACCAGAACTCCTGGATCGACGCTATGAAGTCTATCGCAGAGAGCGATGAGAAGTATTCAAAGCTCGAGCTCGTAGAAGTTGCATACGGTGATGATGAGCCTCAGAAGTCTACAGACCAGACTCAGGCGCTTCTTTCCAAGTATCCTGACCTCAAGGTTATCTGTGCACCTACAACTGTTGGTGTATCCGCAGCAGCTAAGGTTCTTCAGGATCAGGGATCTTCTGTAAAGCTTACAGGTCTCGGACTTCCGTCTGAGATGGCTGAGTACATCGGCGCTGACGATGCACACTCCTGCCCGTACATGTTCCTCTGGAACCCGATCGACCTCGGAAGACTTGCAGCTTACTCTGCTATCGCACTTGTAAACGGCGATATCACAGGTGCTGTTGGTGATACTTTCACAGCAGGCGACATGGGCGAGTACACACTCACAGATGCAGGCGACAACGGCTCCGAGATCATCCTTGGACCTCCTTTCAAGTTCGATCCTGAGAACATCGGCGAGTGGAAAGACGTATATTGATCATTTAGGGTTAAAAACCTAATCATAGGGGGACGGGCGGTCTGCTCGTCCCTTTTAACCGTATGGAGGGGCTGAATGGAAAATGAAATGGAAATGAATATCGTTGAAGAAACCGTAGTTGTGGAAGAAAATAACGAACAAGCGGAAATTCCGGTGCAGGAAACAGTTGAAGTAAAGGAAGAAAAGGCAGAAAAGCCCGCGCCTGCCAAGAAAAAAAGAGGGGGCAGAGGGAAGTCCAAGAAGAGTACTGATTCCAAGGCTTCCTCAAAGAGCAGAAAAACAGGTGTAAAGTCCCGTGTTGTCAGCAGCACAAATAAACAGGTCATCGCTGCGGTTGAAAAGAGCAAAGGTGTAAATACACACTTTGGCTTAAACGATGAACTGCCGACATTCCTGCTCTAAGATAGAGGACAAAAAAATGAACAGAAAAGCATTCGCGTTAAAAATAAAAGAGGGCAGGTTTGAAGAGTTCCGCTCAGAGCTCGGCAGGGTATGGTCTGATGCAGTAAAGCTTCTTGACAGCATCGGAGCGAAAAACATGAGCCTCTGGAATATAGAAGATCTTGTTTTTGGATATTATGAGACAGATGACATAGTGATCCCTGACGATGGACAGAAAATTGCACTTGCTGTCATCGAGGAAAAAATGAAGGACAAGGCAAAGTGGATCTCTGAACCCTGGAAACCCATGCGCCTCATGTATCAGGACTATGGCATCGTCCGCGAAAATAAAGAACTCATTCGTCACAGAGTCTTTGCCACAAAGCTCAAGGGTCCGATGGAAGAGGAATACAGGAGACGTCACGCAGAGCTGGAAGAGGCCCGCGGAGATAAGCCAGACCCCGGACCCGACAGCAATTTCACCATTTGGAGCGCCGGAGGCTACATTTTTGGCTACGACGAGATCGACGTCACCATGGAAAAAGCCGAAACAGAAGAAAGCCGTGAAGCCACCATCAAATGGGAAAAGAAAATGCTTGAGATCATGACCTGGTACACCGACGACATAGACTGGATCACAGGCGAAAAACATAAGCATATAGCAAGAATCGCTTATCATAATTGAGAGAAAAGACCGAAGGAAAGGAACCTTCGGTCTTTTGCTGTGCATATGAATGTTCGTTTGGCGAGATTATATCGATTCCATATAAAGTTTCTGAAAAAGATTGAAATAAAGATAAGGAAAAAATAGTGTAGATTCGAGTATAATCAACGTAAGTCAGTGCAAGACATCAATTTATCCGAGCCGTGACGCAGGATAAATTGATGTCCTGCACGTCACTTAGTCATGTTCACAAAATCCAGAAAGGTATCACATATGGAATTTGATATCGAAGAAAACCTTGCGAAGCTTCCGAAGAAGCCCGGCGTATATATAATGCACGCGGAAGATGACGAGATCATCTATGTAGGAAAAGCAGTAAACCTCTTTAACCGCGTACACAGCTATTTCAGAAAAAATAAAAAGAGCATGAAGATCCAGAAGATGGTGACTCATATCCATCACTTTGAGTACATCGTCACCGACTCGGAGCTGGAAGCACTCGTGCTGGAAAGCAATCTCATAAAAAGACATCGTCCCCGTTACAATACCATGCTGAAGGACGATAAGAGCTATCCCTATATAAAAGTCACGATAAAAGAAGACTATCCCCGCATACTCTTTTCCAGAAAACCTCGGGGAGATACGGGAAGCGATAAGTCAAAATCCAAATTTTTTGGACCCTATACGTCTGCGTACGGAGTAAGAGATACCATCGAGCTCATAAATAAGATATATAAACTCCGTACCTGCAACAGAGTGCTCCCGAGGGATGTGGGAAAAGACCGCCCGTGTCTTAAGTACCATATAAATATGTGCTCAGGCCCATGTATCGAAGGATGCGTAACGTCTGACGAGTACAGGAAAAATGTAGAGGGTGCTCTGGATTTTTTGAACGGAAACTATGCTCCGATCCTGAAAATGCTGGAAGACCGCATGAATGAAGCGTCAGAAGAAATGCGCTATGAGGATGCCATCACATGGCGGGATCTCTTGAACTCCGTGAAAAGCGTAGCGCAGAAGCAGAAGATCACGAGCAGTGATGCAGAAGACCGTGATGTAGTAGCGCTTTACAGCGATCAGGATGAAGCTGTCGTTCAGATATTCTTTGTTAGAAACGGACGTCTCGTAGGGCGTGATCACTTCTATATGACTGGAATACAGGACAATACAACCTCTGAGATACTGGATGACTTCGTGAAGCAGTTCTATTCCGGCACCGCATTTTTGCCAAGAGAAATCATGCTGGAAGAAGATGTTGAGGACAGAGAAGTCATAGAAGAATGGCTCACAAAAAAACGTGGTGCGAAAGTGTCTCTACTGGTGCCGAAGAGAGGCATGAAAGAGAGACTTATCCGCCTTGCGAAGAAAAATGCAGAGCTTGTTCTCACGACTGATAAGGAAAAGATAAGAAAAGAAAGCGAACGCACCATAGGCGCGGCAAAAGAGCTTGCGGATCTCATCGGCATAGAAAGCGTCGAAAGACTTGAATCATACGATATTTCTAATATCAGCGGTTTTGAGTCTGTAGGAAGTATGGTGGTATTTGAAAACGGAAAAGCAAAGCACTCTGATTACAGAAAATTCCGCATAAAGACTGTCGTAGGACCAAACGATTATGCCAGCATGAAGGAAGTGCTGAACCGCAGATTTAAGCGGTATATCGAAGCCCGAAATGACGAAGACAGTGATTCCTTTGCAAAAGCACCGGACCTTATCCTCATGGACGGCGGTAAAGGTCAGGTGAATATAGCGCTTGAAGTTCTGGAAGAGCTTGATCTTAAAATCCCTGTTGCCGGAATGGTAAAGGACGATCATCATAGGACGAGAGGAATTTATTTTAATAATGTGGAACTTCCGATAGACAGCCATTCCGAGTGTTTCAGGCTGGTGACACGGGTACAGGATGAGACTCACAGATTTGCCATCGAGTATCACAGGTCGCTCCATGGAAAAGCCCAGATCCACTCTGTCCTCGATGATATACAGGGAATCGGAGACACCAGGAGAAAGGCTCTGATGAAGGCTTTCGGATCCATTGACGCTATAAAGAAAGCTTCAGAAGAAGAGCTTGCCCGTGTACCGGGAATGAACGCAAGGGCAGCGGAAGCGGTGTATGAATTTTTCCGCGTTGCCGTACCACAGCACAAATGATAAAATAATGGTACAACCGAGCTTGCGCTCTGGGGGAAATAGTACAAGAATTAAATATAATAAAACGAAGTCCGTAAAAAAACGGACGAGGAGGAGGGAATCTGTCATGGCAACTGTGGCATTAAAGAGCCTGATCGATAAGATGAACCTTATTAATCTGACGCCGGATATCGAAGTTTCCGGACGAAAGATAACCCAGCCGGAGATCAACCGACCGGCATTACAGCTCACCGGTTTCTTTGAGCATTATGACACTGCCCGTATAGAGATCGTCGGCTTTGTAGAGTATACCTACATGCAGCAGATGACAGATGAGCGAAAGAAAGAGATCTACACAAAGCTTCTTTCCAGTTCTGTTCCGGGAGTTATTTTCTGCCGTGATCTTGACCCGGATGCTATCTTTGTAAAGATCGCAGAAGAAAACGGCGTGCCGATCCTGAAGACTTCCATGTCCACATCAGGATTTATGGCAGAAGTTATCCGCTGGCTCAATGTAAAGCTTGCACCGTGTATCTCTATCCACGGCGTACTTGTTGATGTAAACGGTGAAGGTGTCCTGATCACAGGTGAAAGCGGTATCGGTAAGAGTGAGGCTGCTCTTGAGCTCGTTAAGAGAGGACATCGTCTTATCTCTGATGACGTTGTTGAGATCAGAAAGGTAAGTGATGATACGCTTATCGGATCCGCGCCGGATATCACAAAACACTTTATCGAGCTTCGAGGAATAGGTATTATTGATGTTAAGGCTCTGTTCGGTACAATGAGCGTAAAGGATACCCAGTCCATCGATCTGGTCATCAGACTGGAAGACTGGGATAAGGACAAGGATTATGACCGTCTCGGTCTCGAAGAGGAATACACAGAGTACCTTGGCAAGAAGGTAGTCTGCCACAATATTCCGATCCGTCCGGGTCGAAATCTTGCGATCATTTGTGAGACAGCAGCAGTTAATTACAGACAGAAAAAGATGGGATACAATGCGGCACAGGAGCTCTATAAGAGAGTTCAGGACAATCTTCAGAAGCGCCGCGAGGAGGATTAAAAGGTATTATGGGAAAGTATGCATTTGGAATTGATGTTGGCGGAACTTCAGTAAAGCTTGGTTTATTTACTGTAGAGGGAGAGCTGGTTGAAAAGTGGTCTATTCCGACACGTTCACAGAACGGCGGAAAAGATATCCTTCCGGATATCGCAAAGGCTATCCTTGATAAGAAGAGCGAAAAGTCTCTTTCTGACGAGGATGTTGTCGGCGCAGGTATCGGACTTCCGGGCCCGGTTGATGCAGAAGGATTTATCCGTAAGGCAGTAAATCTTCACTGGGAAGACACTTTCAACGTAGCAGAGAAGCTTTCATCACTTCTCAATGGCATGAAAGTCAAGGCAGGAAACGATGCCAATGTAGCAGCCCTTGGTGAAGCATGGGTTGGCAGCGGCAAAGGCTGCAAAGACGTTGTTATGGTAACACTTGGAACAGGTGTTGGCGGCGGTATCATCGTGAATGGCGAGATGGTAAGCGGAGCTACAGGAGCAGGCGGAGAGATCGGACATATCTGTGTCGATCCTAACGAGACTGCAGCATGCAACTGCGGAAATCACGGATGTCTTGAGCAGTTTTCATCTGCAACAGGAATCGTTCGTCTTCTTGAGAAGGAGATTGCAGAGAATCCTGACGAAAAGACACTTATGAACGAGAAAAAGCACACAGCAAAGGATGTCTGGGACGCAGTAGAGGAAGGCGATGCTCTTGCAAAGAGAGTAGCAGAGAAGTTCGGTTATTACCTCGGATTCGGACTCGCAAGCGTTGCAAACGTTGTAAATCCTGAGCTCATCATCATCGGCGGCGGCGTATCAATGTCAGGTGATGTCATCATGCCTTTCATCACAGAGAACTTTAAGAAATTTGCATTCCATGCATGCAGAGATACAAAATTTATAAGAGCCGTTCTCGGAAATGACGGCGGTATCTTTGGTGCAGCTAAACTTGTATTGTAACTATCATGAGTGAATATTTTTTTGATTATCTGAAAACTCTCATTCCGGAGGAGCGCATCCGCCGGAATGAGCTTATGTCTAAGCATACAACTTTCCGCGTGGGAGGCCCCGCGGATTTCTTTATAACACCGGAAAGCACGGAAGAGCTGTCAGCACTTGTGCGGTATCTGAATCTGGTGGACCGCGAGTATATGATCGTCGGAAACGGCAGTAATCTGCTTGTGGGCGATCATGGATATAGAGGCGTTATCATCCGTCTCGGAGAATCCTTCAGAAAAGTGGAAGTTGACGGAAATCAGATCACCGCAGGCGGCGGCGCGATGCTCGCGTCTGTTGCAGAGGCAGCATGTGCATCCAGCCTCACCGGTATGGAATTTGCTGCTGGAATCCCCGGAACAGTAGGCGGTGCCATGGTGATGAATGCAGGTGCCTACGGCTCTGAAATGAAGGATGTTGTTGTATCCGTAGATCTCATGACTCCTGACGGAGAGATCGTCCGACGCTCCTGCGAAGAAATGAAATTCGCTTACAGACGAAGCATCCTTCACAGAGACGATTCATCCGTGATAAGCACTGTTTTCACTCTTAAAGAGGGTCAGCAGGATACTATCAGAGGCAGGATGAATGAGCTCATGGAAATGCGCCGTGCAAAACAGCCCCTTAATTTCCCCAGTGCCGGAAGCACATTTAAGAGACCGGAAGGTTTCTTTGCGGGAAAGCTCATCATGGATGCAGGGCTCGGCGGTTATATGATCGGCGGAGCAAGAGTTTCGGAAAAGCACTGCGGATTTGTTGTAAATGCAGGTAATGCCACTGCTGCGGATATCCTTGATCTTATTCATGAGGTTCAGGAAAAGGTTCAGGAGCGGTTTGATGTCCGGCTGGAGCCGGAAGTCCGTATTGTCGGAGAGTTCTGACGGAATAGAGGCGCTATGAAGTTTGTTGTTGTTACCGGAATGAGCGGTGCAGGAAAAAGTACATCACTTAAAATGCTTGAGGATCTCGGATATTTCTGCGTAGATAATCTGCCGGTACCTCTTATCGGAAAGTTTGCAGAGCTTGCATACGAACCCGGAAGTGAGCTGGAAAAGGTTGCGATCGGAATCGATGTCCGTACCGGACTGAAAAAAGTCGATGCAGCACTTGAGAGTCTGAAGGAGCAGGGCTATGAATTTGAGATCCTGTATCTGGACGCAGATGACGATGTTCTCGTAAAGCGTTTCAAGGAAACAAGGCGTTCTCATCCTCTTGTGGCAAACGGTCGCGTGGAGGACGGTATCGACAAGGAGCGTAATCTTCTGAAATATCTGAAGAAGAACGCTTCATATATCATCGATACCAGCCACATGCTGACCCGTGAGCTTAAATCCGAAGTGAATGATATTTTTGCTAAAAATAAGGGCTACGGTAATCTGTTCATCACGGTACTTTCATTCGGATATAAATACGGTATCCCGAATGATGCGGATCTTGTTTTCGACGTGAGATTTTTGCCGAATCCTTATTACATAGATGAGCTGAAGCCGAAGAGCGGCAATGATAAAGAAGTTCAGGACTACGTAATGAGCTTCAAAGAAGCAGGACAGTTCCTTGATAAGCTCGAAGATATGCTCATGTTCCTTATCCCGAATTACGTTATCGAGGGTAAGAACCAGCTGGTCATCGCAATAGGCTGTACAGGCGGAAAGCACAGGAGTGTTACCCTCGCGAACAGGATTTATTCCAGGCTTGAGGCGAATGGAAAATACGGTGTAAAGATCGAGCACCGTGATATTGAGAAAGATAGTCTGAGAAGATAAGGTTACAGTTATGTCATTTTCCCAGAAAGTTAAGATGGAGATCGAATCAGTGATCCCCGCATCCCGTCACTGCCAGATAGCGGAGCTGGCAGGATGCTTTGCTCTGTGCGGCAAGTGGAACGGGCGGAAAGACGGCAGAAATGCAGTACTTTTCATACAGACCGAGAACCCCGCAGTGGCAAGAATCTGCTTTACATTGCTCAGAAAAGTAGGTAGAATAATTGTTGATGTGCTTGTAAGAGGTGTGAAAAACCCTGTTTACCTGCTGAAAATAAGCGGTGATGAGGCAGGCACAGCCGCTGATACGCTCAAACTTTCCATCGGAAGGGATACTGTCAGTGATCTTCTTATCGAGAAAGAATGTTGTAAAAGAGCGCTTATCAGAGGAGCTTTTATTGCCGCCGGGTCCATGAATGATCCGGCTCGTTCTTATCATATGGAAATTGTGTGTGATACGAAGGAGAAGGCAGAGCAGATACGAGATGTCATAAACAGTTTCGGGATGAACAGCAAGATCGTAGGACGAAAGAAGTCTTTTGTGGTATATCTAAAGGAGGGTGACGAGATAGTCACCATGCTTAATATCATGGAAGCGCCTGAAGCCCTGATGAGCATGGAAAACACCCGGATCATTAAAGAAATGAGAAATACTGTCAATCGCCGTGTGAACTGTGAAACAGCGAACATTGCAAAGACAGTCAGCGCAGCCGTTAAACAGGTCAATGATATTGAACTCATCCGTGATACGCGGGGGCTGCAGATATTAAGCGATTCTCTCAGAGAAATGGCTGAGGTTCGGCTGAAGTACCCGGAGGCAACACTTTCCGAACTCGGTAAGTATCTTTCACCGCCGGTGGGGAAGTCCGGAGTAAACCACAGATTGCGTAAGTTGAGTGAAATTGCAGATGACATAAGGAGGAGCGGTTATGACAACGAAGACAGTTAAGGTATCTCTGCAGGAAGATCTTGACACACGTCCGATCGCAATGCTGGTTCAGATGGCCAGCCAGTTCAATTCTACAGTTTACATCGATCATGATTCAAAGCATGTCAACGCTAAGAGCATCATGGGAATGATGACACTTGCACTCAAGAACGGTGACAGTGTCGATGTAGTAACAGAAGGTGCTGATGAAGTTGACGCAGCCGAGAATATTGTAAGATATCTTGCGGGTGATGTTCAGGCGGCGGGCTGAATAAAGGAATAAAACATGGGCAAAAAATTGCTCTTTATCTATAATCCTCATGCCGGCATGGCGAAGATCAGAAATCATCTGATCGATATAATAGATACATTTTCCAAAGCCGGTTATGAAGTAACAGTTTGTCCGACACAGAAGCAGGGAGACGCAATAAACTGGACCCGTGAGAAAAGCGGATTTTTCGATCTGGTCGTGTGCTCCGGAGGTGACGGTACTCTCGATGAAGTTGTAACAGGAATGTTGCAGAGAGAGAGACGTGTCCCCATAGGATATGTGCCGGCAGGAAGTACAAACGATTTTGCTGAAACACTGAAAATACCTACCGATATGTTGGAGGCAGCGGATGTTGTCGTCGACGGAAGGCTGTTTTCATGTGATATGGGCAGATTCAACTACATGTCTTTTGTGTATGTAGCTGCATTTGGTATTTTTACGGATGTTTCGTATGAAACAAAGCAGGATCTTAAGAATACATTCGGTCATCTCGCATATCTGATCGAAGCAGCAACACGACTTCCGCAGATAAAATCCTATCATATGAGAGTCAAATGGGAAGACGGAGATATAGAAGATGATTTCCTTTTTGGAATGATCAGTAATTCTCTGTCAGTCGGCGGAATTAAATATCTGACAGGACCGGATGTGGTCCTTGATGATGGTCTTTTCGAGGTGACTCTTATCCGCACTCCTAAGGAAGTGCAGGATTATACAGAAATCGCAGGATCGATCCTTACAAACAGCCAAAGCAGTTTTGTTGTAAATTTTAAGTCCAAACGTATTCGCTTCGAGAGTTTAGAGGAAGTTCCATGGACTCTTGATGGTGAATTTGGTGGCAGACCCAGAGTAGTAGAGTTAGAAAACATGCATAAGGCACTTCAGATGATAGTGCCAAAAGATGTAGAGCTCCCGTGTATGAAGGTCGCTATACCGGATAAGACCGAAGAGGCAGTATCCGGTTTGTGATATAAAAGCACAGAAAGGATGGGAAATTATGCCGTTAGTTACAACTACTGAAATGTTCAAAAAGGCATATAATGGCGGTTACGCTATTGGTGCATTCAATGTGAATAACATGGAGATCGTACAGGCTATAACGGAAGCTGCAAGAGAGCTTCATTCACCTGTTATTCTCCAGGCATCGGCAGGTGCGCGGAAGTATGCTCAGGCAGCATATCTGAGGCATCTTGTCGAAGCAGCTGTAGAGGCAACTGACAATGAGATCCCTATTGCTCTTCACCTGGATCATGGTGCAGATTTTGAGGTGTGTAAGGACTGTATCGACAATGGCTTTACGTCCGTAATGATCGATGGTTCTTCAAGACCGTATGAGGAAAATATAGAAGTATCCAGGAAGGTGGCAGACTATGCTCATGATAACGGAGTAGTGGTTGAAGCGGAGCTTGGTACTCTTGCAGGTGTCGAGGACGATGTAAATGTAGCTGCTGAGACAGCGCAGTACACCGATCCTGATCAGGTGGTTGATTTCGTAAACCGTACAGGCGTTGATTCCCTTGCCATCGCTATCGGAACAAGCCACGGCGCATATAAGTTCAAGCCCGGAACACAGCCTCATATCCGTCTGGATATACTTGCTGAGATCGTGGAAAAGCTTCCGGGATTTCCTATCGTTCTTCACGGATCATCCTCTGTTCCGCAGAGTCATGTAAAGACTATAAATGAGTACGGCGGTGCACTTCAGGGAGCTATCGGTATTCCTGAGGACCAGCTTCGTGATGCAGCACGCAGTGCAGTCTGCAAGATCAATATCGATTCTGATCTGAGACTTGCAATGACAGCCGGTGTCAGAGAGCATCTCGCAAAGCATCCGTCACACTTTGATCCCCGCCAGTACCTTGCTGACGGTAGGAACAATGTAAAAGCACTTGTCCGCGACAAGATAATCAACGTTCTTGGTTCCGAGAACAAGGCATGATAAAGATATATCGAAAAAGTATTGGAGAAATAAGGCGCGTCCGTTCAAAGCGGATGCGCCTTTTAAAACAAAAATATGTACAAATCCGATGGGCGAAAACTGAAGATGGTGATCTTTTGTCTGCTGGATAAAGAGCCGCTGTATCTTGATGATCTGCTGACAGACTTAGAGAAAAACGGTATCGAGACGGCATTTTTAGAGCCGGATATCAGAAAAGAGGATATGCAGGCAGTTCCTGACTGTTGTTTCTGTGTGACGGACGTGCCGACAGGACGTATTTTTGCTGAAAAGAGCGGTATAGGATATGCAGCATACATACCGGAAGGGAGTCCGTCATTTCCGAGCGAAAATGCGCTTTGCGTGATAGAGGGATTTGATGAGATAACGGCAGACTTTATAGAGAAGCTCTATCAGCGTCACAACGGTATCCCCTGGACAATCCTTGCGACTGAGCGCACAGTTTTAAGAGAACTGACCTTGGATGATATCGATGAAATGTACGAGCTCTACAGCGATCCTATGATAAAGAAATTTATACCGCCTCTTTATGCTGATAAAAAGGACGAGATCGAATTTGAAAAGGCATACATTGAAAAAATGTACGGTGTCTGCGGGTTTGGCTATTGGCTCGTAATGGATAAGGAAACAGGAGAACTCATAGGCCGCGCAGGGATCTCGCCCAGAGCGGGATACGATGTGATGGAGATAGGGTATCTCTTGAAGGAAGCGTATCGGGGGAGAGGCATAGGCGAAGAAATATGCAGGGCGATAATCGCATATGGCAGAGATTATCTGGGACTAACTAAATTTAATGCATTTATTCAAAAGGCAAATACCGATTCGATACGGCTTATAGAGAAGCTGGGATTTACACGGATAGGAGAAGCTCACGAAGAAGGAACGCTCATGCAGATATATCGTCTGGAGCTTCCGGAAGCGTGACCGGGAAGGGAGTAGAGCCTTTAAAAGGGAGGATGCCAGGCGCTGAGCGCCTGGCATATTATGAAAAAGTTTTATATAGTATAAATACTATCTGTCTGTCATGTTTATGAGAAAGAATTTTGTCTTTCGATATTGTCAGTATACTGAAAGCTTGTGTACAGAATTTAGTAGGCAAGTGAAGTTTTTTCAAATGATTTGTGAACGATATATGAACATTGACAAGAAAATGTGTTTGAGATAGTATGAAAAGGAAAAAAATTTTTGCCAAAAAATTTAGTCAGATAGAGAATCGAGAGGAGAGTGGGCATGGCTATTCGTAAAAGAGCAGTTGCACCTTCTGATACAAAAGCTTCTGGCAAGGATATTTCAGCTGAAGCAGTGAAGGGTGCGGACGCAGCAAAGACAACAACTAAGAAGACGGCAGAGAAGACTACCGCAGCTAAGAAGACAACTGCGGCAAAGAAAACTACTGCTGCCAAGAAGACAACAGCTAAGAAGGCTGTTGAAAAGAAGGAAACTTTCATAGTTCAGTTCCGCGGACGCGAGGTCAGCAAAGAGACTATCGAGCAGCGTTTTAAGGATGACTGGACAAAGAATGTCGGAAGAAAGCTTACTGAAATAAAGTCGGTTGCTTTCTATGTTAAGCCTGAGGATTCAGCTGTTTACTATGTTGTAAACGGAAATGAGGACGACAGAGGCAGTTTCCCGATCTGATCGAGTGTTTTATTTTATATGAATAATTTAAAGAATGAAAAAAAGGCCGGATACGAAAGCATCCGGCTTTTTCTGAGAAATCAGGTAACCGGTCCCCAGAGGATCATAAATCTTATCTGTATTCCGGTAGTGATCTACCTGGCGTGGTTTTTATGCGGAATATTTACCCACACGCTTCAGGATGCAGGTTATCCTAATGAGTACCGTGAAGCAGCGAACATTCTGCTGACAAAGGAATTTCTCGGAGGAGGGAATCCGTATTCGCTGTCGGCACTGTCGGGGGAACATCCTCCTATGGTCTATCTATACGGACCGCTGTATTCCGTGGTAGTTGCGCTTATCGGAAAAGTGGTGCCCATGGATCTGGTGCTCCTGCATTACATTGTGACCTTTGGAATGATACTGGTTTCCGCTTTTCTGGGAGCCTGGATCACAGCAGAGCGTACTACGAGCATTACGGCGCCCGCAGCAGTTTTTCTGTTCCTTATTACCTGTCACTGGCGGTATAACTACGTCAATGCGGTTCCGGACAGTATGGCGCTCATGCTGATGATAATGGTCTTTTTTGTGCTGACCCGAAAGCGGTTCAGGAAAAAGGCCATCGTATGTGCAGTGCTGACACTTGCAGCGCTTTTAACGAAGCAGTATTTCCTGCTGGTTGCAGGAACCATCACAGCGTGGCTGTTTCTTTTTGAGAAAAAGGCAGAGTCCTTTAAGTATCTGTTTTATCTCGCTCTTTTGGGAGCATTGTCGGTATTTGTTATCCAGTGGAAGTTTCCGCTTTTTTGGACATACCTCATTTACTTTGCGAAGGGACCGGGTTCAGGAGTTGCGGGAACGGTTACACGCGGTACAGTGAAAATGTCCGGTGAAGCCTATAATTTCCAGCAGATAATGTCCATAGGTGGTATGTATCTCATGCTCTTTATCGCGGAGACCGTTGGAGTCATAGTTTCATTTTTCAGAAAGAAGCTTGACCGAGTGGATCTCCTGATGCTGGGACATATGGCTGTTGCAGGTATCTGTCTCCTGTATATAGGAAAAAATGACGGCGCGTGGCTTTCATATTATTTGGAGCTTTTTGTTCCGGCGCTGGTCATCGGTGCGTTCATAATGGTGGAAAAGGTTATGCTTCCATCAGACAGGATGCTTCCGAAGCCCTGGGGCTTTGACATTGGATTTATCAGAAAGATCACATCTGCTGTAAAAGCGCAGAAATGGTTTATAGCCGGATATACGTCGTTTTATCTGGTGCTTATAGGTTTTACCATGTTCCGTACGGGAACGCGTCTTCCTGTGTCTCCTATGGAGGCAGAAGACTATGAGCAGTGGTCGGAAGCGGAAGCGCTTCTGGATGCAAATCCCGGAGACATGTATCTTTATCCGCCTCTTGCTTATTACGGCATCAGGAACGGGATTTACCTGTACAACACAGGACAGCCTTTTGTAATAACAGAGAAGTTCTACAATAAATATCTGGAGAACGAAGAGGCTCAGAAGAATTATCCTTATGCCGGAGAGATCTTTAAGTCCCATCTTGACTACAGGGACGAGATAAAGGAAAAGGTCAGGAACGGTGAGTATTCTGTGGTGACTTACATCACGGATTACGACAAAGTGTTTGATGAAACTGATCTGAAAGAAAAATACAGACAGGAAAAAATACTGACGCTCCAGACCGGAAGATGGAACTGGGATGTTCAGTTCTGGGTTCTGAAGTAAATAATGCCTTTAAAAGGGAGTGGATACCGGTCCGCTCCCTTTTTATATGT
The DNA here is from genome assembly GCA_900168235.1 of Lachnospiraceae bacterium. GTDB lineage: Bacteria > Bacillota > Clostridia > Lachnospirales > Lachnospiraceae > NK4A144. The sequence goes on from FUZG01000002.1 coordinate 215,987, forward strand.
TGACAAAATATATGCCCGGTGATATCTTATGGAATGTAGATATTAGCACTCATACAAAATGAGTGCTAACACGATAAATGCAGGCTGATCGAAGCTCTGTATACTGCCGGAAAACGGCAGGACTGAGGTTGATTTTTATGGAGATGAGCGAGAGAAAAACAAAAATACTTGAGGCCATCATCCGGAATTATCTGGAGACAGGCGAGCCGGTAGGTTCACGTACGATTTCAAAGTGCGCTGACATGAAGCTCAGCCCTGCGACCATCCGGAACGAGATGTCAGACCTTGAGGACATGGGCTACATCCTCCAGCCGCATACTTCTTCAGGAAGGATACCTTCCGATAAGGGCTACCGTTTTTACGTAGACCGCCTTATGAAAGATAAGGAAAAAGAAGTAGAAGAAATGCACGAAGTCGTGGTACAGAAAGCGGACCAGCTGTCGGTGCTCCTGCAGCAGGTTGCAAAGCTTCTTGCAGACAATACACACTATGCGGCGATGATATCCTCACCGCAGATCCATCACAACAAGCTGAAGTTCATTCAGCTGTCAAAAGTGGATGCAAACAGCATCCTTGCCGTCATCGTCGTGGAAGGCAATATCATCAAGAACAAGATGATCCGCGTAGACGGTGAGTTGGATGACGATACTGTACTGAAGCTGAACCTGTTACTGAATACGCATCTGAACGGATTATCACTGGAAGAGATCAACTTAGGCCTGATTACTCTGATCAAGGAAAGGGCAGGTATTCATTCCGATCTCGTGGCATCCGTCATCGATGCAGTGGCAGAAGCGATCAGGGCTGACGAAAATCTGGAGATCTACAGCAGCGGAGCAAATAACATCCTGAAGTATCCGGAACTCACTGATAACAATACAAAGACCAGTGAGATACTGAGTACCATCGAGGAAAAGGAACAGTTCGGAAAACTGATGGAAGAATCATTGCATGAAGCTGAGTTCGGAGATGAGAACAGCACGGGCATTCAGGTCTATATCGGAAATGAATCCCCTATCCAGTCAATGAAGGACTGCTCTGTTGTGACTGCAACCTATGAGCTGGAAGATGGTATGAAGGGAATGATGAGTATCATCGGTCCGAAGAGAATGGATTACGAAAAGGTTGCAAAGACGCTGAAGAGACTGCAGGACCAGCTCGACGCGTTATATAGAAAGAAAGACCAGTAAAGGAGGCGAAGCCTTTTGAGCGACAATAAAAATCTCGAAGATATCGAAGTAGAAGAGAAGGCGGAAGCCGTTGACAATACAGAGGAAACGGAAGTAACAGAAGAGACAGCTGAGGCTGTTGAAAACAGCGAAGCGGAAGAGTCTGATGAAGCTGACAAGGATCCGAAGGATGCGAAGATCGACGAGCTTAATGATAAGTACGTCAGACTGATGGCAGAGTTTGAGAACTTCCGTAAGCGTTCCGAGAAGGAAAAGCTTCAGATGTTTGAGACCGGCGCTAAGAGCGTTATCGAAAAGGTTCTGCCGGTTGTAGATAATTTTGAGCGTGCTCTTGAGATGGCTGAGAAGCAGAATGAGGAAGAGGGCAAGGAACCGGATCCTTTCATGGATGGAATGGAAAAGGTTTACAAGCAGCTCACGACCGGTTTTGAAGAAATCGGTGTAAAGCCTATCGAAGCCGTTGGAAATGAATTTAACCCTGATTTCCATAATGCGGTTATGCAGGAAGAGTCCGATGAATATGATTCCGGTATCATCTGCAAAGAGCTCTTAAAGGGTTATACATATAGAGAAACAGTAGTAAGACACTCAATGGTAAGTGTCGCTCAGTAATAGCAGATAAGTCAGATTAAAACCAGGAGGTTATGGTTATGAGTAAGATTATTGGTATCGATCTTGGTACTACCAATAGCTGTGTAGCAGTTATGGAAGGTGGTAAGCCCACCGTTATCGCAAACGCAGAAGGCGCACGTACAACACCGTCTGTAGTTGCATTCACAAAGAACGGCGAGCGTCTCGTTGGTGAGCCGGCTAAGCGTCAGGCTGTAACAAACGCTGACCGTACTATCGCTTCCATCAAGCGTGATATGGGTACAGACCACGGTCGTTCAATCGACGATAAGAGATATTCACCGCAGCAGATTTCTGCTATGATCCTTCAGAAGCTCAAGGCGGATGCAGAGAGCTATCTTGGTGAGACAGTAAGCGAAGCAGTTATCACAGTTCCGGCTTACTTCAACGATGCTCAGCGTCAGGCTACAAAGGACGCTGGTAAGATCGCAGGTCTTGATGTAAAGAGAATCATCAACGAGCCTACAGCTGCAGCTCTTGCATACGGTCTTGATAACGAGAGCGAGCAGAAGATCATGGTTTACGACCTTGGTGGTGGTACATTCGACGTATCTATCATCGAGATCGGTGATGGTGTCATCGAAGTTCTTGCAACAAACGGTGATACACATCTTGGTGGTGATGATATCGATAATGCAGTTGCTCAGTACATGCTTGATGACTTCAAGCAGAAGGAAGGCATCGATCTTTCCGGCGACAAGATGGCAATGCAGAGAATCAAGGAAGCTGCTGAGAAGGCTAAGAAGGAGCTGTCCAGTGCTAACACCACTAACATCAACCTTCCTTTCATCACAGCTACAGCAGAGGGCCCGAAGCACTTCGATATGGACCTTACTCGTGCAAAGTTTGAGGAGCTTATCTCCAGCCTTGTTGAGAGATCCGTTGTTCCGGTTCAGAACGCTATGAAGGATGCAGGCCTTAACTACAGCGACATCACAAAGGTTCTCCTTGTTGGTGGTTCAACACGTATCCCTTGCGTACAGGAGAAGGTTAAGCAGCTTACAGGTAAGGAGCCCAGCAAGACTCTTAATCCTGATGAGTGCGTAGCGCTCGGTGCTTCCATCCAGGGTGGTAAGCTCGCCGGTGATGAGGGTGCAGGCGATGTCCTCCTCCTCGACGTTACTCCGCTTTCTCTTTCTATCGAGACAATGGGCGGCGTAGCTACAAAGCTTATTGAGAGAAATACAACAATCCCGACAAAGAAGAGCCAGGTATTCTCCACAGCAGCTGATAACCAGACTGCAGTAGATATCAACGTTCTTCAGGGTGAGCGTCAGTTCGCGAAGGACAACAAGTCCCTCGGACAGTTCCGTCTTGACGGTATCCCGCCTGCAAGAAGAGGTGTTCCTCAGATCGAAGTTACATTCGATATCGATGCAAACGGTATCGTAAATGTATCCGCTAAGGACCTTGGAACAGGCAACGAGCAGCACATCACTATCACAGGCGGTTCAAACATGTCTGATGATGAGATCGATAAGGCTGTAAAGGAAGCTGCTGAGTACGAGGCTCAGGATAAGAAGCGTAAGGAAGCTATCGACGCTCGTAACGACGCTGATTCCTTCGCATTCCAGACTGAGAAGGCTATGGAGGAAGTTGGCGACAAGATCGATGCTAACGATAAGACAGCAGTTCAGGCTGACCTTCAGGCTCTTAAGGATCTCCTTGCTAAGCATCCGGACGCATCCGCAATGACAGATGCAGATGTTGACGAGATCAAGGCTGCAAGAGAGAAGCTTGAGCAGTCCGCTCAGAAGCTCTTTGCAAAGATGTATGAGAGCGCACAGGCTGCTGCAGGACAGGCTGGACCTGATATGGGTGCTCAGGGTGCTGCAAACGCTGGTGCTGACAATACAGACGGCCCGGACGTTGTTGACGGAGATTACAGAGAAGTATAATGGTTTGGAGAAATGGACTTTCTAAGTTCATTTCTCCTTTCTGTCGGATTGTGAGGAAATATGGCAGAACATTCAAGGGACTATTATGAGGTCCTCGGCGTTGATAAAAATGCAGATGATGCGACCATAAAAAAAGCATATCGTGTCCTTGCTAAAAAGTATCACCCGGATATGAATCCCGGAGACAAGACAGCAGAGGAAAAGTTCAAGGAAGCTTCTCAGGCATACGCTGTTCTTTCTGACCCGCAGAAGCGTAAGCAGTACGACCAGTTCGGACCTGCGGCATTTGAAAACGGCGGAGGCGGAGCCGGCGGATTCGGCGGTTTCGATTTCAACAGTGCTGATTTCGGTGATATCTTCGGCGATATTTTCGGTGATATCTTTGGCGGCGGCAGAAGCCGTGCAGCTAATAACGGCCCGATGAAGGGTGCTAATCTCAGAACTCAGGTCAGAGTAACCTTTGAAGAGGCTGTATTTGGCTGTGAGAAGGAGATCGAGCTCACTCTTAAGGATACTTGTGAGAAGTGTCACGGAACCGGAGCAAAGCCGGGAACAAACCCTGTGACATGTCCGAAGTGCGGTGGTAAGGGACAGGTTGTATTCACACAGCAGAGTCTTTTCGGAACCGTACGAAATGTTCAGACATGTCCTGACTGCGGTGGTACAGGAAAGATCATTAAGGATAAGTGTCCTGACTGTTACGGAACAGGTTATATCGCCAGGAAGAAGAAGCTCCAGGTTTCTATTCCTGCCGGTATCGACAATGGCCAGATGGTCAGACTCAGAGAAAAGGGTGAACCCGGAACAAACGGCGGACCGCGCGGTGATCTGCTCGTAGAAGTTGTTGTTTCCAGACATCCTATCTTCCAGAGACAGGATTACAACATTTATTCAACTGCACCTATCAGCTATGCTCAGGCAGCGCTCGGCGGTGATGTTATGATCGACACCATCGATGGAAAGGTTGTTTATAATGTTAAGCCCGGAACACAGACAGATACAAAAGTCCGTCTTAAGGGCAAGGGAGTTCCTACACTTCAGAGGAAGGACGTCCGCGGTGACCACTATGTGACACTTGTTGTTCAGGTTCCTACAGGTCTTACTGCATCCGCAAGAGATCTTCTGAAGCAGTTTGATGAGCTCACAGGTGATTCACTCCATGCAGCAGAGAAACATGCTGACGGAAAAGAGCCTGAAAAGAAAAAGAAAAAAGGATTTTTCTAAATCCTGAATAGATAACAAAAAAGCGTATCGCTCGATCGGGCGATACGCTTTTGTTATCTATAAGTTTTGAATTAGAGATACTCGTCTCTGTTCCAAACCTTCAGGTTTTCGATGACCTTCTTTATGTCGTTTGTAGCGTCCTTTGCGCAGATAAGTGTTGCGTCATCTGTATCTACGATAACAAGGTCCTCTACACCAACGCAGGCAATGAGCTTCTTATGACCTGCAATGATGCTGTTTCTGGTGTTGATGGTCATTACGTTTCCGTCAGTGATATTGCCGAACTCGTTGGTCTTGCGGATACGTTCCATTGCAAGCCAGCTTCCTACATCATCCCATCCGAATGTACCCGGAATAGTGTAAATATTATCGGACTTCTCCATAACACCGTAGTCGATGGAGATTGACGGAAACTCAGGGAACTGCTTCTCGATGATCTCAGTCTGCTGACTGGTTCCGATAGCATTTTTGATGATCTCGAGTCCTTCGTAAACATCAGGCATGAGACGCTCGAAACGCTCAAGGATGGAAGATGCCTTCCATACGAACATACCGGAGTTCCAGAGGTATTCGTTGCTGGAAACATATTCCTTGGCAACTTCCAGTGACGGCTTTTCTGTAAAGTTCTGAACCTTATAACCGCGGAGAAGTGTGTTATTCGGATCGAAACGGATGTATCCGTAACCTGTCTCTGCAAATGTCGGAGCGATACCGATAGTAACGAGAGCAGGATTTGCCTCAGCGATGTCGCATGCATCCTGAAGAGTGCTTACAAACATCTGCTTATATTTGATAAGGTGATCAGACGGAAGGACCATCATGATGGCATCCTTATACTTCTTTGAAACAAATGCTGCGCCCATACCGATACAAGGAGCTGTATTACGTCCAACGGGCTCGAAAAGGATGTTTTCCTTCGGAATCTCCGGGAGCTGATCTGCGATGAGATCGGCATAGTCACGGTTTGTTGAGATATAAATATCTTCACATGCAACGAGAGGCTTGATCCTCTCAACTGTGAGCTGGATCAGAGTTTTTCCATCATTTGTAAGTGACAGGAACTGCTTAGGAAGATTTCTTCGGCTTCTGGGCCAGAATCTTTCACCATGACCCCCTGCCATGATAAGTGCTGTTTTTTTCATTTTAATTCCCTTTCATAAGATAAGCATCGGAGTAGTAGGCTTTGTAGAGCCTTGATACGTCCGTGAGGTTCGGGCAGGAGTCCTGTACACGCTGAAAATAGGGCTCAGGATCTTCGCCTGCCGGAATATATACAACGAGTTCATCGGAGGAAGCGACTTCGCTCATGATGGGTTCGTCGTCTTTTAGTTTCATGGCATAAATTCCGCGGTAAAGCTCAAGTTCGAAGTAATTCTCTTCGTTAGGTATACCGCCGAAATAAATGCAGTAGTCGTCACTGTGCTCTGAGGCAAGAGACTGCATCTCAGCTTTTGATACGTCATAAAGACCATCAGCCATTTCAGTAAACAGCGGAAGCATCATTATGACAGGAAAGATCATTATGCCAAGGAGCGGACTGCGGAAAAGTGACTGTATTATCGGTATAAAAGCCAGTACTGTAATGAGAATTACAGGCGGATATATCGGAGTCAGATACCTGTCCGTAAGGTAAGGCGTCGTGATAGATACTACCGTAAAATAGCATACCACAGTAAAGATAATAAATAAAATAGCACTGATCTCTGTTCCTGAAAGGAAATGGATATTTTTGAGGTTTTCCCTATGCTCTGTACCGTACAGAAGCGTGCGTATATCCATGTATCTGGAGGACAGTATCAGGAGTCCGCCGAAAAACAGGAAGGCAAGAACGTAAAACTTCAGATTTCCGCCGTAGAGATCAATATTTAAGAGGGAAAGCATGGTGCGCGCCCTGTGGAAGATTATGGAAAGGCTCCGTCCTTCAAAAGATTCGCTTCCAACGTCGCTTCCGGTGATCTGCCAGAGTATGGAGGGGAACAGCAGAAGAACTGCGATCCCTGAGGCAAGATAGAGACACACATGCTTGATAAATTCGTTTCTGTTTTTAAGGAGCATGAGCCTTATGGAATAAAAGGCAGCTGCGAAAAACGCATATATCAGGAAATAGTAGTGGGTCATTGTGCCAAGGACTACGGTAAAGAAGAGCATTGTGAGCTTTTTACCTGTGAGACCCCGGCGGCTTATGAGGAGATCCACGTAATGCATGGTGAGGAGCATCGTAAACGCCTGAAGCATTAAGTACATGCGTAAAAATACAGTCTGATGCAGGAAGCCGAGGGAAGTCGCATAGATTATTGATACGATAGCGGCGGTAAATGCACTGCCTGTGATCTTCTCGGATGTCCTGTAGAGATAGTACAGAGTCATCAGACCAAATATCAGATTAATGATGATCCCGAACCACTTGGAGAAAACTCCCGGGAAAAGTGATGATATTCCGTGCAGGAGAAACAGATAAAGAGGCGGATGAGGATCCGATGATGTATTTTTCGCAGCATTCGCAAAATCAAACCTGTGATCAGGTGAGACAGCTATTGCTGACTGTACAAATTTTTTACCATCAGTTATGGCGTTTCTCTCGAAAGCAGGTCTCATGCCGTCCTGTGAATTGGCGGCGGTATATGAGAGAACTTCGTCTTCGTACAGATATTCCTTATAATGTCCGAAGATCAGCGTCAGGACCATATAGAGCATCATGACGCTGAGGATCGGAAGTTTTTGCAGTAAAGTCTGTTTCATTATCCTGTCCTTAGCAGTCTAAAGATATTTGTGATTGATCAGATTTCGTCAGTTTCAGGTGTAAATTCCATAGTGTCTGCGTTGATACGTCCTGTGATCCTTCCCCGTACGATAGCGCCTGATGTAAGAGGTGTTGTGGAACGCACGCGGACGTATTCGCGGGTGTAACCTTCGTTATTCTCTTCTACAAGGATCTCAACGGTCCTGCCGTCAAGCCAGATATCCTGGAAGGCAGTCTTGTTTTTATCGTGAAGCTCCTTAAGGGCAACGACACGGTCATGCTTCTCAGCTCTGGATAACTGATCCGGCATCTTATCTGCGGGAGTTCCTTTTCTTCTGGAATACGGGAAGATATGGGTCTCGTAGAAGCATATCTTTTTAAGGAAATCCTGTGTTTCCTCAAATTCTGCGGGAGTCTCGCCAGGGAAACCTACAATGACATCAGTGGTGATCGCAGGATCCTTAAATACTCTACGGAGACGCTCTGTTCCTTCAAAAAATTCATCCGCTGTGTAATGACGGTTCATTCTCTTCAGCACGCCGTCAGAACCGCTCTGGAGTGACAGGTGGAACTGAGGGCAGATGGAAGGAATCTCAGCCAGAGCCTCGGCAAATTCGTCTGTGATGATACGGGGCTCAAGTGAACCGAGTCTTATCCTGTCTGCGCCAGGAACAGCATCTACTGCGCGGATGAGGTCAAGGAGACTCTCTTTATCGGCAGGACGGTCCTTTCCGAAGGATGACAGGTGGATACCCGTCAGGACAAATTCGTGATAGCCCTTAGCTACAAGGGAAGTCACTTCCTGAACTACATCAGAGACCGTACGGCTCTGTATCCTTCCGCGGGCGTAAGGGATTATGCAGTAGCTGCAGAACATGTTGCATCCATCCTGTACCTTAAGGAAAGCACGGGTATATCCGCCCTCAGCAGGAGCGTGATCACGGCCGGACTCGGTTCCTGCAGGGGAAGGAAGTGATGACGCAGGATCAAAGTCCAGAGTTTCATCATTATGTGACTTCTCCCATGAGCGGATTATGTCAACCATATCTTTCTTCTGTTCATTCGGAACTACGATATCTATGCCGTCTGCGAGGACATTATCCTCACCACGGGTGTTTACATAACATCCTGCGGCGATGACTACTGCGTCAGGATTCTCATTCTTGGCGCGGTGAAGCATCTGGCGGGATTTTCTGTCCGCAATATTGGTCACGGAGCAGGTGTTTACGATATAGTAATCTGCCGGTCCTTCGAAGGGAACGATCTCATAGCCTGCGTTTTTTAAGGATTCGGCTATATGTTCCATCTCGTAGGCATTTACTTTACATCCAAGGTTATGCATTGCAACTGTTTTTTGATCCATTTTAATTACCTGTAAAAAATCTTTGCCAAAATATGGCAGTGTTGTTCGTTGACGTTTGAAATACGCTGTTTTATCTCGGCAGGTTAGCCTGTATAACGTACAAAATTTCGTATGGTTTGATAGTTGACTTTTATTCCCGTCAATCATACGATATACACATAAACCGTTTATCGCACAAGGAGGGCAGTTCTATATGAAAACAGTCAGAATTTCTCTGAATTCAATCGATAAGGTCAAGTCTTTCGTAAATGATATTACAAAGTTTGATTACGACTTCGATCTTGTATCAGGAAGATACGTTATTGACGCTAAGTCTATCATGGGTATCTTCTCACTTGATCTCAGCAAGCCGATCGATCTGAACATCCATGCTGAAGAGAACATCGAAGAGGTCATGAAGATCCTTGATCCGTATATCGTTTGATAAATTTTCATATCGCATGTATTAGAGGGCAAATGCACATCAGTGCGTTTGCCTCTTTTTGTTGCTTTGTTAGGAGCACGCTTTCTGCACGGCGGGCAGGATGTACTGTCTGCGTTCGCGCAGGAAGGTCCGCATTTCTTCGATCTTTGAGTCAAAATCGTTAAATGAGCATCGGTCTCCGTACCAACGGCTGTATCCGATAACGATAGGATAACGCATCTCTTCAGCCACAGAGTCAAGAATACTGATGGCATTATCGGGATCATACACCGTATCGGCGATCTCTGTAAATCTCGCAAGAAAATCTGAGCGGAAATGCTGGTTTTTCATAAGCTCATAAAACAGCAGGCGTTCAAATTTTTTCATTTTATAACCGCGTCCTGCTGCCCAGTCTTCCGCAACTTCTTCTTCGTCACCTTCGCCTTTTTCCAAAATTCGTCCAAGAGCGTCAGCATCAATAGAATAAGAAAGCAGTTCTGAATTGTTATCAAAGTTCAGGAAACGCCATTTACCGTCAGCATAAACCTGTTTATCGGTCTTAACGGTGCGCCAGATAGCCACATTTGACTTTGGCCAGTCGTTTCCTTCGTCAACATATAACCGCGCTGCATAGTAGTCCAATAGGCTGTCAATGTCAACCATTTTACAGAAATCTTTATAAGTTTCTTCGGTTGTAAAATCCCTTTCGCGCAGAAAATCACGAAATTCTCCGTATAATTCGTTAAAAGCAGATTCGCTTCCGTCTGAAAGTTCTCCGTTCTTTACCACGAGAACATTATTTGCATCCACGTTGTAATGGCGCTGGATATATTCTGCGTTCTGCTTTTCGCTCATGAGATATGTTCCCCAGAACTCACCGTCGAGGAAAACATATATAGGCGCGCTGAACTCCATATTTCCGAAGTTCAGAGAGGAGAAAAGTTTTGAACAGAACTTATCCCTTACGTTAGTGTACATATCATCCGCACCGCCGGAAATGGCAACTGTGTCCTTAACGGAGCTTTGAAGATACGGATAGTAAAATCTGGAATCGCTGTAAAGATCACGCTGAAAGAGTGCCATGCTCTTCTGCGGGAAATTTCTGGAATTATTTCCGCGGATCCGAAGTCCTATATCGGTTGAAACGAGAGGAAGCTGCCATTCATCAAAAAACGTAGCATTAGTTTCACGCTCCCAGTCACTGCCGGACTGCGAATAATTGTAGATAAAAGCTTCTTCCATACCAATACCGCATACGCTCACGCTTCCGTCAAGAGGCGTATCGGGATGCTCTTTAAGGTAGGCCGCGGTCTTTTCCTTATTCATGAGACGGTTTTTGAAAAAATCTTTGCCCAATCTACCGATCACAAATATACCGTTATCATCACCGAAGAGACCGCTGGGGTCGCTTACAAGGGAAATGATACCATAGCCGTCATACTGGGGACGGTTCTGATAGCCTATAAAATAAGAAGCAGTAACTATATCACTCCGGTTTCCTTCGCTGTCAAAAGCTGCAGCGCGTACAACGGTGCACTTATCTACGGGAGATTCGGGCAGTGCGTAACCATGACGCTTGGAATATGAGAAATAATCCACGGAAATCTGAGGATTATTTGCATAAAGGTTAGGTTCGCTGCTAAGGTCTGTGACAGATATAGGTTCTGTATAAATCGGAGAATCCATTGTAGGATCCGTGCTGTCCATTGTGTAGTGAATGGTGAGATCACTCCTGGTACTAATGGAGAGATCAAACGGGTCGTCAAAAAAGCCGCTTGTTTTCGAAAAAACAGGCGATGGAATAGTCTGACTGTTTTCGGAAACTGAAATGTGCATACCGAGCAGGAACAGACAGACGGCAACTATGATCAACAGAGGGATGCTAAGCCCTCTTTTTGATAAAAAGCAACAAAATTTCAACATAAAAGGAATTATACCATGTTAATACGTTTCTTGTTTGCTCAAATTATTTATGCTATTATTACTTCCTATGAAATACGATAAATATACAATTAAGACAACTGCAGCTGCAGAAGATATTTTGTCAGCCGAGCTCACTGAACTCGGTGTTGACGGTGTTGAGATTGAAGATAATAGTATACCGGATGAGATCCGCGGAAGTGAGATTTTTTATGATGAACTTCCGGAGAGCCAGGTGCCTGACGGCGAAGCACTTGTGAGTTTTTATCTTGCGGAAGGAAAGGACCGCAGCAGTGTACTCCGCGATGTTTCGGCGCTCATAGAGCGGTTAAGGGACAACCTGGATATGGGTGACGGCGGTATCTCCGTGTCTCAGACTGCCGATGAAGACTGGATCAATAACTGGAAGGAGTTTTTCCATCAGTTCGAGATAAACTTTGAAGATGGAAAGAACGCACTTTTTATCCCGTCCTGGGAAAATCCGTCTGACAGCGGAAAACATGACTATGTGGTAAATATCGATCCCGGAACAGCATTTGGTACAGGCGCGCACGAGACAACAAGACTCTGTATCCGTGCGCTTCAGAAATATGCAAAAGAGGGAATCCGTTTCCTTGATGTAGGAACAGGAAGCGGAATCCTTGCCCTTATGCTGTTTCTTTTTGGTGCGGTTAAGGGAATCGGAACAGATCTTGATCCCGGTGCGATCCCTGCGGTTAAGGAAAATTTTGCAAAGAACGGTCTGAAAGAAGCTGATTTCGAGCTTATCCTCGGCAATATCCTCGATGATAAGGCTGTTCAGGAAAAAGCAGGAAATGAGTATGATCTGGTTGTTGCAAATATCCTTCCTGACGTGCTTGAACCTCTGACTCCCATGGTTCCGGGACTCTTAAAGGATGGCGGAATGTACATCGTGTCCGGCATCATTGAAGAGAAAGAGGAAATGGTAAAGGGATTTCTTGAGAAAGCCGGCTTCGATATTATAGAAAAGCAGGAAGACGGCGAGTGGGTGTGCTATGTATCACTTTTTCACAGAACCGTGTAATGTCCTCGGAGAGGATATCTACCTTGACGGAAAAGATTTTAATCATATAAGAAATGTCCTTCGAATGAAGCAGGGAGAAAAGGTATCTGTGAGTGACGGTATATCTGACAAGGACTACTGCTGTCATATCGAGGATTTTGAAGATGACAGGGTTCATCTCAAGGTTGATGAGATAAAGGAATCCGAAGTAGAGTTGCCTGTGCAGGTGACTCTCTATCAGGGGCTCCCGAAGTCTGACAAGATGGATCTCATAGTCGAGAAATGCGTGGAGCTCGGAGTGACAAGGATCGTTCCTGTCGCATGCAGCCGTTCTGTGGTAAAGCTTGATGCTAAAAAGGCCGCAAAGCGTGTAGAGCACTGGAACGGAAAAGCAGAAGCTGCCGCAAAGCAGAGTAAACGTGCTGTGATCCCTACGGTGACTCAGGTGATGTCAATGAAGGAAGCCATGAAAGATGCGGCTTCTCTTGACCACAGGCTTATCCCTTATGAGCTTGCGGAAAATTTTGATGCTACGAGAAAAGCGGTAGATAATATCGCCCCCGGCAGCAGTGTGGGCATTTTTATCGGTCCAGAGGGCGGTTTCTCAGAGGAAGAGATCCGCACCGCAGAGGAAGCAGGTATCACGCCCATAACTCTCGGGCACAGGATACTTCGGACAGAAACGGCTGCAATGGTCGTTCTTTCCTGGTTTATTTATAGATTTGAAAAGTAATAACTGTTAGATACAGTCCGAAATGGTGAAAAAATGGAAAGTTATCTTGATAACTCAGCCACGACCCGGGTTCTGCCTGAGGTCGTGAAACTTATGGAAAAAATTTACTTAAGTGACTTCGGTAATCCGTCAAGCCTGCATACAAAGGGCTTTGATGCAGAGCGCTATATCACAGAAGCACGTGACGTATTTACAGGGGTCCTTAAGTGCAGCAGAAAAGAAGTATTTTTTACTTCCGGCGGAACAGAGAGCAATAATACTGCAATCCTTGGAACAGCTCTTGCAAAGGGTAAGCGCGGACATCACATGATCACAACTGTTGTGGAGCACGCTGCAGTATCAAGTCCCATGCGCTTTCTTGAGGAAAGAGGCTGGGAGATAGACCGCTTGAGTGTAGATCACGAAGGACGTATTAGCCTTGATGAATTAAGAGAAAAGCTCCGTCCTGATACAGTGCTTGTTTCCATCATGCATGTAAATAATGAGATCGGAACCATCCAGCCGGTGGAAGAAGCAGGAAAGCTCATCCATGAGATCGCGCCTGACTGCCTTTTCCATGTGGATGATATTCAGGGATTCGGAAAGATACCGCTCATCCCGAAAAAGTGCGGTATCGATTTTCTTTCAGCAAGTTCCCATAAGCTTCACGGACCGAAGGGCGTAGGACTCCTTTATATGTCCGAACGCGCTCATGCACTGCCTATCATTTACGGAGGCGGCCAGCAGAACGGAATGAGATCCGGTACAGAGAATGTTCCCGGCGTGGCAGGTTTTGCCGCAGCTGTGAAAGAAATCATGTCTCATGTACAGGAAAATGAAGCTCACATGAAGGAGCTTCGGGAATATTTTGTAAGCGAAGTTACCAAGATACCTGATGTGACTATAAACGGATGCCCTGAGCATGCAGCTCCGCATATCGTGTCTGTCACCATAAAGGACGTAAGAGCTGAGGTCCTGCTTCACGCTCTTGAAGCAAAGGAAATCTATGTTTCTGCAGGATCCGCATGTTCTTCAAACCAGCCTCATGTATCAGAGACTCTGAAGAGCATTGATGTTCCTGCATATGCACTGGATTCTACAGTCAGGATCAGCTTTTCACCATATACGAAAAAAGAAGAACTGGAATATACAATTAACGCGCTCGGGGAGATCGTTCCCGCATTACGGAGGTTTACAAGAAAATAATGTTTCACGCATTTCTGCTTAAATATGCCGAGATCGGCTTAAAAGGAAAAAATCGTCACGTTTTTGAGGACGCACTTGTAAAAGAAGTTGCCCGCAAGCTGGATAAGGTTGACGGTGAGTTTGAAGTAAGTCGTATCAACGGAAGAATCTATGTAGAGGCAAAGTCTGAGTACGATTTCGACGAAGCTGTTGAAGCTATGAAGCACGTATTCGGCGTTGTAGGTATTTGCCCTGTAACACACGTTGAGGACCAGTCTCCTGAGGGCGTTATCAAAGCGGCTGTTAAGTTTATCGAGGATAACTATCCGGACAGAAACTTCTCATTCAAGGTTGATACACGCCGTGCAAATAAGAACTATCCCATGCTTTCAATGGAGATGGATGCGAGTGCTGGTGAAGCTATCCTCAATGCTTTCCCTGAGACACACGTTGATGTACATAATCCTGAAGTGGTTCTTCATATCGAGCTCCGCGCTGACATTTTTATGTACTCAAAGATGATAAAGGGTGCAGGCGGACTTCCTCTCGGAACAAACGGCAGAGCACTTCTTCTTCTTTCCGGCGGATTTGATTCTCCGGTTGCAGGATACATGGTGGCGAGAAGAGGTGTTTATCTCGATGCTGTTTATTTCAATGCTCCGCCATATACATCAGAGCGCGCAAAGCAGAAAGTAATCAACCTTGCGGAAGTTCTTTCTGAGTACTGCGGAAAGATCCGTCTGCATATCATCAATTTCACTGATATCCAGATGGCTATTTATCAGAAGTGCCCGCACGATGAACTTACTATCATCATGCGCCGTTATATGATGAAGATTGCTCAGCATATCGCTGAAAACACAAAGGATTGTCTTGGTCTTGTAACAGGTGAGTCCATCGGACAGGTTGCGAGCCAGACCATGAAGAGCCTTTTTGCTACAGATGATGCAGCTGATCTTCCTGTTTACCGTCCGCTCATCGGTTTTGATAAGCAGGACATCATCGACAAGGCAGAGGAGATAAAGACTGCTGATATTTCCATCCTTCCTTATGAAGACTGCTGTACTATCTTTGTAGCAAAGCATCCGGTAACTAAGCCGAATCTTAACGTTATCAAGTGCTCTGAGCAGAGACTTAATGATGTGATCGACGAGCTGATGCAGAAAGCTATCGAGACAGATGAAGTTATAACTGTCGGGAAGGACTGACCGGATCATGCAGAAAGACTCTTTTAGAAAGAGCATTTTTCGTGAAAAAAAATTATTTTTCCTGGGATTTATAATAGGAGCGCTGCTTTTTGTCTGGGCATTCGGAACCAGAGTCCTTGATGTCACATATGACGAATGGATCTTTGGTCTCACGGACCCTGACATTGAGCAGCACTATCTCGGATGGTGCCATTTCAGGGTGTCAGACTGGACATTCCCGCTGGGACTCATGGACAGATTGTCCTATCCCTTTGAAGTGTCGGTTCTGTACACGGACTCGATCCCGATATGGGCATTTTTCTTTAAGATATTCAGAAATTTCCTGCCGGAAACATTCCAGTATCTTGGATGGTACGGTCTCGTATCTGTAGCGCTGATGGGCGGTTTTTCTGCTCTTTTGATAAAGAGGGTCACACGCAGCAACATCCTTGCTGTGATCGGAACGCCGTTTTTTGCGCTGAGTTTTCCCATAATCCAGAGGATGTTTTACCATACGACGCTTACAGCTCATTGGATGCTGGTATTTGCCATTCTGCTGTGGCTTGACGATGATCAGGCAAGGTCTGTTAAGAACCGCACGGTTACGTGGGGTAAATTCTCTGCGCTGGTAATGCTGACGCATCCCTACCTCTGGGTAATGTCTGCAGGCATCCTTTGTTTTGCACTCCTCGATAAGTTTTTGGAAAACAGGGATATAAAGAGAGTTGTAGTGAGACTCCTGACTCTTGCCGTGTCCGGCGCTGTTTCGCTCTATGTAATGGGCGCTTTCAATGCAAATGTGGATGCGGAAAAGTATATCGGCGAGTTCGAGGGAAACTGGAATACTTTTATCAATCCCATAAAATACGGCTCTCTCTTAAAAGAGCTTCCTCTGCAGGACGGCTTCCAGTATGAAGGATTCGGATATCTGGGCGCCGGAATGTTGATATTGATCGCGGTTGCCCTTGTTCTCGTACTGATCGAAGTTATCAGGAGAAAAGAAGCCGTATACGTGAGTTATCTCGTAAAGAACCACAGGAGATGGTGCCTTATCGGTACAGCGGGACTCTGCTTTACACTTGTGTCGCTTTTCCCGAAGGTCGCTGTTAATGATAAACTGCTTTTCAGGATACCGCTTACGGACTGGATGCAGAAAATTGTCGGTGCATTCCGCTCAAACGGCCGTTTTGTGTGGGTTGCGGTATATCTGATATATGCATTTGTTTTCTGGGCACTTGCAAAGTATGGTAAAAAGCTCCTTGGTGCAAAGATTGGATTTGCGGTCGTGGCTGCACTTGCGGCGGCAGGGCTTTTGGTTCAGGTAAAGGATATGAAGCCGTATCTCACTTCCTTTAAGGCAGAGCTTTCACAGGAATTTAAGCCGAACCACTGCGATCTCGATGATCCGCTCATGACAGCAAATATCGATAAATATAAGCATATCATCATGACATATGACCAGCAGATCGATGTTATGGATTATGCTCATTATGCATATAAGCACGGGCTCACCATGAACCGTTTCTATTTCGCGAGAAGCATAAGCGATGTGGTCAAAGGTGAGACAGAGCGTATCAGAAAAAGTGCGGAGAACGGGGATCTTCCTTCGGATTACATAGTCATCCTTGATGATGAAAACTATGAAGTATGGAAGGATTATCCGCTCAATTTCTACAACTTTGACGGCACATGGGTGGCACTTAAAGACAAGCTGTAAAGCGGGTGACACTAACGGGAATTTGCGAACACAGTATCTTTGGCATATAATAAAAACGATGTGCGCAAAGCAGAGCCTGCATCCGCGGGCGGAAGAGGAAAAGATGGAAAGACAGAAAAAACCGATCTTTCGTCATGAGCTCAAATATCTGATCTCTGAGCGGGAACGGGACATACTTCTGCCGCGCCTTAAGGAATTTACAAAGGCGGATTCACATGCAAAGAACGGCAGCTATTTCATACGAAGCCTGTATTTCGACGATATCGCGCGAAGTGCATACGTAGATAAAGAAGCCGGAGTTTCCAGCAGAAGAAAGTATCGTATACGTATCTATAATCTCAGTAATGATTTTATAAGTCTTGAATGTAAGCAGAAGGAAGGCAGCTATATCCGCAAGATATCGGCACGCCTCACTCCTTCAGAGCTGAATGATATCCTTAACGGTAATTATTATTTCCTGCTCTCAAGAAAAGAAGAAGTCTGCAGCCAGTTTGCGGTAGAACTTCTTTCAAACGGACTCAGACCGGAAGTTATCGTGGACTATGACCGGAGACCGTTTATAATGGACGCGGGAACAGTTCGTGTGACATTTGATGAGCACGTGCGGTCCGGATTTATGAAATGGGATATTTTTGACGGAACGATCCCGGTATATGAGACACTGGAGTCGGGAAAGCTCATAATGGAAGTTAAATATACCGAGTTCCTTCCTCAGATAATGAGAGATATACTTCCGCTCAACGCGGCGGAACAGGTTGCTGCTAGTAAATACGTAATGTGCTGCGATGCAATGAAAGAACTTCGCGGTGTAATATAATGAAATGAGAGGATAAAAATGAGCGTAAAGGCAATGATTAAAAAGTCCATCCTTGAGTCTGATATGTACAATCAGTCTATTTCACTGAGTACACTTATCACGATCCTCGTGGATATGGCTATTGCACTGGTGATCGGTCTCCTGATCTACGAGATCTACAAGAAGTTTTATGAGGGCGTTGTTTACAGCAGAACATTCGCGCTGACACTTGTAGGAATGACAGTGCTCACATGTATGGTAACACTCGCCATCAGTACAAATATCGTGATCTCACTTGGTATGGTAGGTGCGCTTTCTATCGTAAGATACCGTACAGCGGTGAAGGAACCATTGGATATCATGTATCTATTCTGGGCGATCACAATGGGTATCACCATCGGTGCCAGCATGTATCTCCTTGCGGCAGTAGGTATGCTCATGATGCTCGTTCTGGTAGCTGCTATGCATAAAAAGCAGGAAAAGGCAGGCGCATATGTGCTCATCCTTCACTGTAGCAGCGAAGGTGAGAAGCTTGCACTGGAGAAGCTTTCCGATGTTTCTCATGCTGTTAAGTCCTGCATCCTCCGCGGTGAGACAGAGGAGCTTACAGTTACAGTTGATCTTCCTGAGAAGAAGCTCGGCATCGTTGATGAGCTGAAGAAACTTTCAGGCGTAGAGGACGTAACACTTGTACGCTACAACGGAGAGTATCATAGCTAAACAACTCTAAATGTACAATAGTCCGTGCACGACCGCGGCTTCATTGCTTTTTTAATTGGGCTGCGATAATATATTACAAAATTCGTTTATTTGTGGTGCCGACGGATGGAGCACTGTCGGTATCGCCGTGGATCTGCTCCGGAATGTGAGAGGCTATGAAGGATTTAGGAAGTACACAGATGTTTCGTGTGGAAAAAGAACCTGAGACCGGCGTAAAAGTCGTTCTTTCAACGGTTTACGAAGCACTGACAGAGAAGGGATATAACCCGATAAGCCAGATCGTGGGATATATCATGTCGGGAGATCCGACATATATCACGAGTCATAATAATGCAAGAAGCCTTATTATGAAGGTTGAGCGGGATGAGCTTGTAGAGGAACTTCTGAAACAGTATATCAGAAGCAATGGCTGGGATCAGAAGTGAAATATATAGGACTTGATTACGGTTCAAAAACAGTCGGTGTTGCGCTGACTGATGCAACCGGTACAATACCGCATGGCGTAGAGATAGTAAGAAGAGATTCTGAAAAGAGACTCAGACGCACATGCGCGAGAATTGAAGAAATCATCATAGCGGAGCAGGTAGATGAGATAGTCATCGGCCTGCCGCTTAACATGGATGGAACCGAGGGTGAAAGGGCAGAAAAAGCCCGCGCTTTCGGAGAAATGATAGCACGCCGTACAGGACTGCCGATCCACTTTATGGATGAGAGGCTCAGTACGGTTGAAGCATATGAGATCATGGATGACACGGGAGTAATGGATCGTAAGGACAGAAAAGACCGTGTCGACAGTATTGCGGCTGCCATCATTCTTCAGGATTTCCTGAATGATAAGAGCAGGGACGCGAAAGGTTGAAAGAGTTTTATGGAAAAGCTTACATTTACATCAGACGACGGAGAACAGCAGGAATATTACATCATTGCCGGTGCAGAATCTGACGGAGTTGAATATCTCCTTGTTTCAGAGGAAAACGAAGAAGATGCAGAGGCACTGATCTTAAAATATATTACTGAGAAAAATTCAGACGGTGAGGAAGAGGCTGTTTACGAGATGGTAACAGACGAGTATGAGATCGAAAAGGTCATCCCTGCTTTCGAATCCGTTCTGGGAGACATCAGCATTGAAAAGTAAGGAACGGGAAAAGCTTGAAGAAGAGCTTAAGTCGCTCCTGAAAGACAAGGGCCTCAAGACGACACGTCAGAGGCTTATTGTTCTGCGCGTTTTGGCAGAAAACAGAGGAAAGCACCTCACTGCCGAAGAAATTTACAGAGAGACATGTGGTACACTTCCGGGCATCGGACTTGCCACTGTTTATAGAACCATACAGCTTTTGACACAGCTCGAGCTGGTGGACCGGATCAATCTGGATGATGGCTTTGTACGTTATGAGATCGGAGATATCGAAGAAAAATCGGAAGGGCATCATCGACATCATCACCTGATATGTATCAACTGCGGAAAGATCATGCCTTTTGAGCATGACCTGCTGGAAAACCTTGAGCAGAACGTTACAGATACTACAGGATTTGTCATCCGGGATCACGAGGTCAAGTTTTACGGTTATTGCGCCAAATGTGCCAAAAAGTTGAAACTTAAGTGATTTTTTACGGAGGTTAAAATTGAAGAAACTGAATAAAGGACCTGTTTCTAAGCTGAAGATCATTCCGCTGGGTGGTCTGGAACAGATCGGTCTGAATATCACTGCATTTCAGTACGAGGACAGCATTATCGTGGTTGACTGCGGAATCGCTTTTCCTGAGGACGACATGCTTGGTATTGACCTTTGTATTCCGGATGTATCTTTTCTGAAGGATAATATCGAAAAGGTAAAGGGCTTTATAATCACTCACGGTCACGAGGATCATATCGGCGCGCTTCCCTATGTCCTGAAAGAGGTAAATGCACCGATCTATGCGACCAAACTGACAGTAGGACTTATCGACCACAAGCTTGAAGAGCACGGACTTCTCAAATCTGTTAAGCGTAAGGTCGTAAAGCACGGACAGTCCATCAATCTGGGCGCGTTCCGTATTGAGTTTATAAAGACAAATCATTCCATTGCGGATGCATCTGCGCTTGCAATCTACTGTCCTGCGGGAATCGTTGTTCACACAGGGGACTTCAAGGTTGACTACACACCTGTATTCGGTGATGCCATCGACCTTCAGCGTTTCGGTGAGATCGGTAAAAAGGGCGTTCTTGCACTTATGTGCGACAGTACAAATGCAGAGCGCGAGGGATTTACAAAGTCAGAGAAGACCATCGGAAGAATCTTTGACAGCCTGTTTGCAGAGCATGCAAGAAACAGGATCATCGTTGCTACGTTTGCGTCAAATGTTGACAGAGTTCAGCAGATCATAAACACTGCATGTAAGTACGACAGAAAAGTAGTCGTAGAAGGACGTTCCATGGTGAACGTAATCGATACGGCTCAGGAGCTCGGATATCTGAAGGTTCCGGAAAATACTCTTATCGATATCGACCAGATAAAGAATTATCCGGATGAGAAGCTCGTACTCGTGACTACCGGAAGCCAGGGTGAGTCAATGGCTGCACTTTCAAGAATGGCAATGAACATTCACAGAAAGGTACAGATAAAGCCTAACGACACCATTATTTTCAGCTCAAATCCGATACCGGGAAATGAAAAGTCTGTTTCAAAGGTTATCAATGAGCTTGAGGCAAAGGGTGCAGAGGTTATCTTCCAGGATGTGCATGTGTCAGGACACGCATGCCGTGAAGAGATAAAGCTTATCTACTCACTTGTAAAGCCGAAGTATGCTATTCCGGTCCACGGTGAGTTCCGTCACCGCAGGGCTCAGGCTACTATCGCAGAGGAGCTCGGATACGATCATGAGCATATTCTCATGGCACATTCAGGTGATGTGATCGAGCTTGATGAAGAATCTGGAAGGATCGCAGGACACGTTCACACAGGTACTGTCTATGTTGACGGACTTGGTGTCGGCGATGTAGGAAATGTAGTACTCAGAGACCGTCAGCATCTCGCAGAAGACGGTATCGTTATCATCGTACTTACACTGGAGCGTGGTACAGGTCAGGTACTTGCAGGACCGGATATCATTTCCAGAGGATTTGTATATGTCCGTGAGGCAGATGCGCTTCTTGAGGATTCTACAGATGTTCTGCAGGATTCACTTGATAAGCTTGCGGACAGAGGAATCACTGACTGGGGTAAGATCAAGAGCACGCTTAGAGATGACCTTTCTGATTATCTCTGGAAGAAGACTAAGCGTCGTCCTATGATCCTTCCCATAATCATGGAAGTAGAATAATATTACGATAGTACCGGAGGCTGCTACAGGAGGATGACCAATGCATGAATCTCTGAGGCGAAACGCCGGATTCAGCCGCACGGCAGGCGGATGGAGCAAAAGCCGGAGAGAACGTTTTGACAGAAGAGCGCAAGACGAAGGACGTTCTCCGGACGACGAAAGTCGTTCAAGCAGAGGCAGTATATACACAAGTCTTACGGGTGAGATGGAAGAGTTTGTAAAGATCATCCGTGAAACACCCGAGTTCAAAAATTTTCAGGAACAGAAGGCCCGTATTTCTGAAAAGCCGGAGCTGAAGGCTGCTGCGGATTCACTGCGCATGGAAAATTATGAGCTTCAGATGACCGCTTCTGATGAGGAAGTTACAGAAGAAGTTCTGAAATTTGCAGATGATAACGAGGATCTTTACAGGATTCCTGAGGTACATGATTACCTGTGTGCTGAGGCATCTTTCTGTAAAATGATGCAGGAAGTGCTGGATTGTCTTATGAATGGCATCTTTGATGAGTTCAATTAAGTGGAAGGAGAGGGTATGAAGATTGGAAAAGCAATAGTGTCAGTTGTGGCGATATTGTTCAGGATCCTTATATGTCTCTTTTTGATATTGATGATATATCGGATGGCATTCAAGGCTTATGACTTCGGTTATCGTGTATTTGCAGAACCTGCGGTATCAGAGGGAAAAGGTACGGATGTAGTTGTGGAGATCCCTATCGGTTCAAGTGCCTCTGACATAGGAAAGATCCTTAAAGATGCAGGGCTTATCAAGGATGATATGCTCTTTACGGCGCAGGAACTCCTGTCAGAGTATCATGGAAAACTTGAACCCGGTACGTACTCTCTGAACACATCGATGACGTCAGAGGAAATGATGGCGGCGATGTGTCCTGACACAGAAGAATCGACAGAGGAGGATTCCTGATGTACAGGGAAAGGCTTACAGCATTTATCAATTCGCTGGACCCCGGAAATGTGTCGGTACTTGATGATATTGAAGCAGAGGCATTAGAAAACAGAGTGCCTATAATCCGTAAGGAAACTCAGGCATTATTAAAGTTTTTGATAAATTCCTTTCATCCGGTAAATATCCTTGAAATAGGAGCGGCAGTTGGATTTTCATCGATCCTGATGGCTGTCGAAGCGGGTGAAGACGCACATATCACTACTATCGAGAATTATGAAAAAAGGATACCCATAGCCCGTGAAAATATAAAGCGGGCTGGGCTTGAAGACAGGATCACTCTTCTCACGGGAAATGCGGAGGATATACTCCCGACCCTTGAACCGGGATATGATATGATCTTCATTGATGCGGCAAAAGCGCAGTATCCGTATTATTTGAAAGAAACAGAAAGACTTCTCCGCAAGGGCGGACTTATGGCGGCAGATAATTGTCTGCAGGACGGTGATATCATAGAATCACGTTATGCGGTCACCAGGCGTGACCGCACCATACATAAGAGAATGCGTGAGTTTCTTACAGAAGTTCGACATTCGGATAAGTTTAGTTCGGTAATACTCCCTTCGGGAGATGGAGTTACATTAGCAGTAAAGAAATGAATATGAATAGAAAAAAACCTGAATTACTTATTCCGGCAAAAGGTCCGGAGGAACTGAAGACAGCAGTAAACTTTGGCGCGGATGCGATCTATATCGGCGGCGAAGTCATGGGACTTAGAGCCAATGCAAGAAATTTCACATTAGATGAAATGAGAGACGGGATCGCTTTTGCTCATGAGCATGGAGTAAAAGTTTATGTGACCGCCAATATTTTTGCCCATAATTCTGATCTCGAGGATGCTGAAAAGTACTTCCGCGAGCTTAATGAAGTTCGTCCTGATGCAGTACTCGTAGCTGATCCGGGAATGTTCTCCCTTGCTAAGGAAAACTGCCCCAATGTAGAGATACACATCAGTACTCAGGCAAATAATACAAATTACCAGACAGCTCTTTTCTGGCACAGAATGGGTGCGACCAGAATCGTAACAGCCAGAGAGCTTTCTCTTGAGGAGATCCGTGGTATCCGTGATCATATTCCGGATGATCTCGAGATCGAGTCATTTATCCATGGCGCAATGTGCATCTCTTACTCAGGAAGATGCCTTCTTTCAAACTACTTTGTTGGACGTGATGCGAACCACGGAGAGTGCACACATCCGTGCCGCTGGCAGTATGCGGTTGCAGAGCAGACCAGACCCGGTCAGTATCTTCCTATCGAGGAAAACGAGAGAGGAACATATATCTTTAACTCAAAGGATCTCTGCATGATCGAGCATATTCCTGAGCTTGTAGAAGCCGGAATCGACAGCTTCAAGATCGAAGGACGTATGAAGACTGCGCTTTACGTTGCTACAACTGCAAGAACATACCGCCGTGCCATCGATGATTATTTTGAATCACCTGAAAAATATCAGGCAAATATGCAGTGGTATCATGATGAGATCAGAAAGTGCACCATGCGTAATTTCTCTACAGGCTTCTATTTTGGAAAGCCGGGTGCAGAATCTCAGATTTATGACAGCAACACCTACGTTCAGGAGTATACTTATCTTGGACAGGTTGAGGATGTGACTCCCGACGGTGAGGCTGTGATCCACCAGAAGAATAAGTTTGCTGTAGGTGAAGAGATAGAGATCATGAAGCCTGATTTCACAAATGAGATCGTAAAGGTTCTTGCTATCACTGATCCGGAGAACGGACCGCAGGATTCTGCGCCTCATCCGAAACAACTCCTGCATGTAAAGCTTTCAGGAAAGCCTTCTGCGCTGGACATTCTCCGCAGAAAAGCATAAATTCAAGGAAACCTAAGTTGACGCCCGATGCGTCTGTGAAAGGATATTATGAAACTTATTATCCAGATCCCGTGTCTGAATGAAGCAAAAACTCTGAGGGTTGCACTCGATGACCTTCCGAAGCATATAGATGGAATTGATGAGATAGAATATCTGATCATCAATGACGGAAGCAGTGACGATACAGTCCGCGTCGCAAAGGAATGGGGCGTGAACTACGTTGTAAGCTTTGCAAATAATAAGGGTCTTGCCCGCGGGTTTATTGCAGGACTGGATGCGTGCTTAAGAAACGGTGCGGATATCATTGTAAATACTGATGCAGATAACCAGTATTGCGGCGAAGATATCGAAAAGCTCGTACGTCCGATTCTTGACGGAAAAGCTGAGATCGTTATCGGAGAGAGACCCATCGATGACACACCGGGATTTTCTCCTCTTAAGAAAAAGCTTCAGCACCTCGGATCATTCGTAGTGCGTCAGGCATCAGCAACGGATATTCCGGATGCGCCCAGCGGATTCAGAGCATTTTCAAGGGATGCGGCAATGCATCTCAATGTTATAAATAATTACACATATACACTTGAGACAATCGTTCAGGCAGGCAGAAACAAGATGGCGATCACAAGCGTTCCCATCAGGACAAATGCCGAACTCAGAAAATCAAGACTTTTCAGCAGTATGGGAGGTTATATCAAAAAGTCCATGCTGACCATCATCAGGGCGTATATGATGTATCGTCCCCTTGTTTTCTTCACTGTTGTGGGAATGATCCCCTTCATTGCAGGATTGGTTCTCGGTATCCGTTTCATCCTTTTCTTTATTAACGGAACCGGAAACGGACATATCCAGTCCCTCGTATTTGCAAGTACTCTCATGATGCTTGGCTTCACTACCTTCATGATGGGACTTCAGGCTGATCTGATGGCGGCAAACCGAAAGATCATGGAAGATATTCAGTATCGTATACGCAGAATGGAAGTCGGCGAGGATATGAATGACGAAAGCAAAGACGCGTAAAAAAATTGCAGTAATTGGTCCTGTATATCCCTTTAAGGGCGGAATATCCCATTATACAGGACTTCTTGTCCGGGCCCTGTCAGAGAGATTCAAGGTCCGGACTGTTTCGTATTCCATGCAGTATCCGAAGATCCTTTTCAAAAAGGAGCAGAGAAACTGGGAAGACGACAGCTTCAAGATAGACGGCACGGAATATCTGATAAATACAGCGAATCCTTTTAATATCATCGCTGCAGCACGGAATATCAATAAATGGAAACCGGATCTCGTGATAATCGAGTGGTGGCATCCCTATTTTGCGCCGTGCTATCAGATCCTCTGCTCTGCATTGAAGTCAAAAGTGCTTTTTACCTGTCATAATGTATTTCCACATGAGCGTTTCCCTATGGACAGGATGCTTACAAAAATGACTCTGAAGAAGGGGGATTATTTTATCCTTCATTCAGAAAGAGAAGCGGATGAGATTAAAACTATCATCCCGCATCCGGCATACAGGGTAAACATGCATCCCACTTATAATGCATTTCAGATGGCGCCTGTTACAGACAGAAGTTCTGATGAAAAGATAATCCTTTTCTTTGGATTTGTGCGTCCTTATAAAGGACTTCATGTGCTCATCCCGGCAATGGCAGAATGTCCTGATGTACGCCTCATGATAGTTGGTGATTTTGGCGGACATAAAGCAGAGTATGAAGCGCAGATAAAAGAGTGCGGTATCGGGGACAGGACTGAGATCCACGACGGATATATCCCGGATAACGAAGTTCAGAAATATTTTGAACAGGCAGATGCAGTTATCCTGCCCTATATAGATGCGACTCAGAGTGGTATCGCCCAGATAGCATTTGGATTTAGAAAGCCTGTCATCGCTACAGAAGTGGGTGGACTTCCGGAAGTTGTCACAGATGGCGAGACTGGAGTTTTATGTAAACCAAATGATCCTAAAGCTCTTGCTGATTCGATAAAACGGTTCTATGAGATAAGAGAACAGGTTGATTTTGGAAAGAATATAGATTCTGACTCAGAGCGGTTCAGCTGGGGGCACATGGTAAACACCATTTCTGAGCTGGCAGATCTTTAACGGTTACAAAAAAATGTCAGGATATTTACACTCCTGACATTTTGAAAATACATTATCTGATTGATTTAACGATATCATACAAACGTCTCTCTAAGTAACCGAGGTACCAGCAGATATCAAAGATGCGGTCCTGAGTCTTGCTGGTATGGAGATAGTGACGGTTGTAGATACGGAAGCTGTCTCTGAAATAGTGGAAAGCCGCAGCTTTTCTTGATTTGTGGGCTTTCTTTATGCTTGCAGAATGGAGATGGTCATAAAAATGATCTCTAAGGACACATTCACGGAAGCCCTGGGCGCGGAGCCTTTTGGCGAAGATTATCTCTTCGGCATAGAGGAATGTCCGCTCATCAAAACCGCGTGCCTTTTTCCAGGCATCGGCGGAGATCGCAAGGAATGAACCTTCAACTACGTCCACGGGAACGATGGGACGGGAGTCCTTAAGGACATTATGCCTGATCAATTTTTTGTCCAGAGTGAACCAGACAAGGAACAGGCTTTCGATGATCCCGATAAATCCCGGAAGATTCCAGATATTTGTGCCCTGACGAACAACAGGCGCAGCGACCCCGTATTCCTTGTTTTCCATAAGCGTGGAATAAAGAGCTATAACGGTGTCTTCGCTGAAAGCCACGTCCGGATTTGCAATAAAGAGGACTTCTGGTGCATAATGCTTCAAGGCGAAAAGGACACCTGCATTATTTCCGCTTGCGTATCCTGCGTTAGATTCTGAGCGGATCACGTCGATCTTTTCTCCGGCAAGAGGCAGGAGTGTGTTGTATGAATCGTCAGTAGAACAGTTATCTACGACGACAATATGTGAAACCGAGCGGTAGCATGCGACGCTCTGAACAAGAGCTGAGGTGCGCTCCGCATCATTATAATTAAGTACGATAAGTGCTGTATTCATGTGGTCAATTATAATATCCGAAAGGGAGCACGGCAATGGTTTTTGTCACCTTGTTTACCAGACTTGAAAATGTGCATCTGCTGAAAGATGTGGGAATGATTCCCTATATCCTTAACCGCGATTACGGAGTGGAGAGCATCCTGGTCTCTGCCAGAAATGAAGCGGATTACCCGTACATCAGAAATGAGGTAAAGGGACTGAAAATGCGGTTTTTACCGAAAAATTCAGTGTCTCCAATGATCCCTGCCATGAAATACGTGTGGGACAATGCGGCTGACATCGATGTACTGAACGTATATCACCTGAATCTGTCATCATTCCTCTATCTCCTTATCTATAAGCTGAGAAAGAGTCCCTCCGGAAAGGGATATCTCAAGCTTGATATGGATCTCAAGGGATACCGAAGATTATTTATGAAAAATCCTGTTGGACTCATAAAGCGCCTTACCATGCGCCTTGCGGATGTGATCTCTGTTGAGACTACGGTTCTGTCCAAAAAGCTCAGGATGAAGTATGGTCAGAAAGTCCTGTATATCCCTAACGGATTCTATGCTTCAAAACCTGTGGATGATTTTCATAAAGAAAACGTGATACTTACAGTCGGAGCGCTTGGAACATATGCAAAGGCAACAGACACACTGCTCCGCGCTTTTGCAGGGGCAGCGGCAGGAAACGACTGGAAGCTTGAACTGGTTGGACCGATCGCGCCTGATTTTAAGCCGTTTATCCGTGATTTTATGGCAAAGCATCAGGATCTGAAGGACAGGATAAAGTTTACCGGAGAGATAAGGGATAAAGAAAAACTTGCAGAAATCTATAGGAAAGCGAAGATCTTTGTGCTTCCTTCAAGGAGCGAAAGCTTTGGAATCGTGCTCCTGGAAGCTGCAGCAAGCGGTGATTTCCTTATAACCACTACAGGCGTTCCTGCAGGAAGGGATATTTATAACGACGGAAAATTTGGCTTTATCGTACCGCCGGACGACATTCCGGCACTTTCAGGCTCATTTGTGCGCCTCATGAATTCTTCGGCAGACTGGGATTCAAGGGCGAGAGAGATAGCGGACTATGCATGGCATGACTTCCGCTGGGAGCCTATAGTAGCAAAGCTTCACGAGGTACTGAACAGATGATATCTGTAATAACCATATGCTATAATGAGCGCGGTTCCATACGGGCTACCATGGATTCTGTGCTCAGTCAGACGTATCAGGATTTTGAATATATCATAAAGGACGGCGGCTCCACGGATGACACTGTGGAGATCGCCAAGTCCTATGAAGATGCATTTCATAAAAAAGGAATCCGTTTCAAAGTGATCTCCGGTAAGGATAAAGGCATCTACGACGGAATGAACGCAGGTGTCAGGGAAGCCTCCGGCGACTGGATCAATTTTATGAACGCCGGAGACGAGTTCTTTTCAAAGGATGTGCTTGAAAAGATATTCGCAGGCAGAAACTGGGACGGAACGGACCTTATCTTTGGAGATACCGCAGAGGAAGAATTTGGGGAACTCCATTACTTCAGAAAATGTCCTGAACTTATCGAAGCAAGGATGCCTTTTTCTCATCAGAGCGTATTTGTGAGAAGGGAAGAAATGCTGAAGCATCCTTTTGATCTCAAGTACCCTATCGGTGCAGATTACAATTTTTTGTTGACTCTTAATGATGAAAAAAAGGTGTTCAGCGACAGTGATGTTCTTGTGGCAAGGATAAGCAAGACCGGAACATCGAGCGTAAGGCTCAGAGATACATTTCTTGAGAGCATCCAGATAAGAAGAGAGCATGGTATCCCTCAGCCTACGGACGAGGAACTCAGGAAAAAAATGTGGTGGATCGACTTAAAGCAGTTTGGAATGGATCATTTTCCGAAGTGGCTTAAATATGCGATCCGGTCAGTTCAAAGAACCCTAAGGGGGCAGAAGAAGGTCTGAGTATGTTTCTAAAAAGACATATTACAGGTTTATTGTCGCGGCTTTACAGGGCAATGATCTATCCGGTAAAAAGGTGTATAGCGGAGCTTAGGACAGACAGCATACTGTGTCCCGGCTCATATATCCGAAATGCGTCTCTTGAAGGAAAGAATTATCTTGGAAAAAATACGGCTTTCACGGAAGGAAAGATAGGTTTTGGAACTTATGTAAACCGTGACGGGGATTTTTCAAATACTGTTATTGGAAAATACACTTCCATAGGAGCCCGTGTAAAAACTGAGGTCGGGGATCATCCGGTCGAAAGAGTCGCGATGCATCCGGCATTTAACGATCCGCGGAAGATATTTGGATATAGTTATGTAAACCGTGAACTTTGGAAAAGCGTCACCAAAGGAATATGCATCGGAAGTGATGTGTGGATCGGAAATGATGTAAAGATCATGGACGGCGCCGTCATCGGAGACGGTGCGGTAGTGGGCTCCGGCGCAGTTGTGAAAGGAGAGCTTCCGCCCTACAGCATCTCGGCGGGAGTTCCTGCGCGTGTGATAAGATACCGTTTTTCGGAAGACGAGATAAAAGCACTGCTTTCAGATCCCTGGTGGGAGAAAGATCCTGAGTGGATAAGGGAGCATGCAGAAGAATTTGGTGATGTGAAGGCATTTCTCGGGAAGGGCTGATTAAATGCAAAAAAATGATCATATAAAAATGAGCCCGGCTATCGTGGTCATAGGCTATGACAGGGCAGACTCATTAAAAAGGCTTCTCGGAAGTATTGCCGAAGCGCAGTACCCCCACGATGATATCACGCTGATAATAAGCCTTGATAAGAGCGGGAAAGCAGACGTTGAGCAGACCGCGAAAAGCTTTATATGGAAGCACGGTGAAAAAAAGGTGGTTGTCCGCCCTGAAAGAATGGGCTTAAAAAAGCACATACTTACCTGCGGAAATTATGCGGATGAGTACGGAAGCATCATCATGCTCGAGGATGACCTCTATGTGTCACCGGACTTTTATCTTTTTTCTGAGGCAGCTCTCACGGCGACTTCCCGTGATCCGAAGGTTGGAGGTGTGTCCCTCTACAATCATCGTTTTAATGTATTTGCAAGACTTCCATTTGAAGCTGTGGACGACGGATATGACAACTGGTACTTCCAGTTCGCATCCAGCTGGGGACAGGCATGGACAAAGGAACAATGGGACGGATTCTGCGACTGGCAGATGAGCCATGACGGAGAAGACCTGCATGATCCCGGTATGCCGAAGGATGTGGCTGAATGGGGCGACAGCTCATGGCTTAAGTATGCTATCCGCTATCTCGTCGATACAGACAAGTATTTTCTGTATCCCAGGATTTCGGAAACGACAAACTTTGCAGATGCGGGAGTTCATGCATCAGGATCTGTCACAGATCTGCAGGTTCCCATGCGCGCGGTTCATCGCGGAGAGTACATTTTTTCCACGGTGGAGCAGTCCCGGGCAAGGTATGATGCCTATTTTGAAAATATAGATCTGCCTCATCCCTCTGACCTTTACGGGTTAAAGTACAGGGACGGTGTAGTAGGAAAAAATACACAGGACACTTTTATTTTTTCAACGGACAGATTGCCCTACGAAACGGTGGACAGTTACGGACTGGATCTTCGTCCCATTGATGCGAACATCCTTTACAGGACAACGGGACGCAGGATCTTTTTATATGACCTTTCACAGCCTAAAAAGAATGTGAAAGAGCGTCACGGTGCGTTGGAACGCTATTTTTATCCCGGGATGAACCGGAAGAAGATAATGAACCTCATCCGTGAGGGATTTGGGCTTTAACAGAGTTACGGAAGGAAAACGCAAGTAATGCGGGATATACTCGGAAAACTTAATTATATTTTTAATGCAAAACAGAAACGGCAGATGGCAGCACTGCTCATCGCCATATTTATAGGAGCGTGTCTGGAGCTTGTGGGTGTATCCCTTATAATGCCCCTTATCCGTCTGATATCCACACCGGAAGTCATAGAAAAGCCGGGAATACTCAGCATGGTGTACAACACAATGAATATGCACGACATTACGGATTTCTTTGTTTTTCTGGTGGTCGTGATCATAATTTTGTACTTCGTAAAAAATCTGTTTTTATCAGCGATGTACTATTTTCAGTATTCCTATATCTATAAGAATCAGCTGAAAGTAGCCGGAAGACTTATAGACTGTTATCTGAAAAAAGAGTACACATATCACCTCGATCACAATACTTCAGATATGATCAGAAATATCATGCTGGATACGGACCGTCTTTTCCAGCTCATACTCTCTGTACTCAATGTTTCCAGTGAGATCCTTCTGTCAGGGCTTTTGATGCTCTACCTCGTGGTATCAGACCCGCTCATGTGCTTTATCGTGGGCGGTATCCTCGTGATCTGTATGGGATTATTCCGTCTCAGTACTAAGAAAAGAGTCCACGCATACGGACAGATGAACCAGAAGTATGACGGAAAGATGCATCAGGCGATAAATCAGGCGCTGGGTGCGGTAAAAGATATAAAGATACTTCACAGGGAAAAATATTTCGTGAACCAGTTCGTGACCTGCGGTGAGAAAAAAATGACCGCACTCATCAACACGAATTTCTTCGGAACTATCCCGAAATACGTTATCGAGACCGTGACTGTGGCAGGTATCATGCTGGTGCTCCTGATAAAGCTGAAGTCCGGTACTGATCTGAAGTCTATCCTTCCACAGCTTGCGGCATTTGCAGTGGCAGCATTTAAGCTCCTGCCCTCTGTGGGAAAGATCAGTAATTACATGAACAATATCACTTTCCTTCGTCCGTCCATCGACCTTATATATCATGATCTGAAGGAAACAGAGGACATGATCCATGTAGAAATCGAGGACAAGGGCGAAAAGCTGATAGAGGATAAGAGCGTAGAAACAATAGACATTGAGAATCTGTCATACCGTTATCCTAAAACTGATGAAGACGTTCTCCATGACGTGAATTTCAGCATCCCGCTTGGTGCATCTGTAGGTCTTATCGGTGAGAGCGGTGCAGGAAAATCCACGATGGCAGATGTGATACTCGGTATTCTTTTCCCAAGAGAGGGACGTGTTAGATACGGAAAAATGGATGTCCATGAGTATCCTCTGGCGTGGTCTGAGAAGCTTGCCTATATCCCGCAGGCTATCTACCTCGCAGACGATACCATCAGGGCAAACATCGCATTTGGAATAGAGCCTGATAAGATATCGGAAAAAGATGTGTGGAAGGCTCTCGATGAAGCCCAGCTCAGTGATTTTGTGAGAAGCCTCCCGGAAGGTCTCGATACCATGGTAGGTGAGAGAGGCGTACGTCTCTCAGGCGGACAGCGCCAGAGAATAGGTATCGCGAGAGCACTCTACGGAGATCCTGAGATACTGGTTCTCGATGAGGCGACAAGTGCCCTTGACTCTGATACGGAGAAAGCTGTAATGGAGGCTATCGACAGCCTTCACGGCAGAAAGACTCTCCTTATCATCGCCCATCGTCTGACAACCCTTAAAAACTGCGAATATGTTTATCGTGTTGAAGGCGGAAAGGTTATTTCCGTTGATCCGGCTTCTATTCAGGCAGGAGGAACGAAATGAGTGATCCAAAGCTTTCCGTTGTATTTATAACGTATAACCATGAGCCCTTTATCCGTAAGGCGCTTGATGGCGTTTTGATGCAGGAAACGGATTTTGATTTTGAAATAGTTGTAGGTGAAGACTGCTCTACGGACAATACCAGAGCGATCCTTTTAGAATATAAAGAGAAATATCCTGAAAAGATAAAGCTTCTTTTCAGAGAAAAAAATCTCGGCTGTCCTACGCTGAACGTGTATCAGACAGCCATGGAGTGCAGAGGCGAGTACCTTGCATTTCTCGAAGGTGACGACTACTGGACAGATCCCCATAAGCTCCAGAAACAGGTTGATTTTCTGGAATCCCACCCGGACTACATGGGAACTACCTGCACTTTCAGTCTTATCGGTGAAAACGATGAACCCATAGAAAATGAGTCACTGACAAAGCTCTACACATGGAGCGGTGACTATACTTTTGCTGACTGGCAGAATGCAGGATCATGGCCCGGACAGACTGCCAGCAACGTTTGCAGGAATTTCTTCCATAACGGAAAAATGGATTACACCATCCTTTACCGCGCCCATGATTTTATCGATGACGGTGTGATATTCACATTTATCCTGCTCCAGGGAAAGATATATCGCTTTGATGACGTGATGGTAGCTCACAGATACGTCGAGAAAGCAGGCGGAGAAAGCTGGAACTCACGGAAACTTAAGCGCAACTATCTCATTGAAGAATGTGCATTAAAACGTACTGTTATGGAATGGGTAGAGGAAAATGCAGGTCTTACTGACAAGGCGATAAAGAGAGCCGGAAAAGAATTTAAGACAACAGCATCCGTATTTCTGAAACACCCGTCAAAAGAGACCTGGAAGATCTTTTATCCCGGGCTTAGGTATTACCTGCACGTAAAGTTTGGACATCCTAAGATGCGTGACGGTTCGGAACCCGCAGTGAAGTAAAGGAATATAAAAATGATCGTTCTTCGTTTTACCAGCGGACTTGGAAATCAGATGTTCCAATATGCTTTTTATAACTATCTTAGAAAAAAATATCCCGAAGAAAGGGTACTGGCGGATATAAGCTGGTTCACATGGAATCAGGCTCATCAGGGCTTTGAGCTTACCAGACTGTTTGAAAGACCCGAAAATACCGCATTTAAGCTTGAAAGAGCGAGCACCTTTGACACCTGGTGCTGTTCAGGAACCGTTCCCCAGAAAAATAAGCTGATGCGCTATTTTAACCGTATCACACGGCTTTTTGCGGGCAGGCATTTTGAAAATATCCACTACTATGAGACAGGAAGAGAAAACGAAGATTCATTAAAGGCACGTATAGATTCTCTTCCAAAGGGGAAAAACGCTTATATCACAGGATATTTCCTTAATGAAGCCTATTACAAGGACGAGCTCACTGACATCAGACGGGCGCTGTCCTTTGATCTCAGCGATATCGGAGAAGAAAATGAGAAGCTTCTCCGGGAGCTTGATAAAGAAAATTCTGTTGCTATCCATGTGCGCAGAGGCGACTATCTCGCGCCGGGTTACACAGAGAACTTCATAAATCTCGGAATGGACTACTACCGATCCGCAGTTGAGCGGGCAAAAAAAGACATCCCGGATCCGAAGTTTTTCATTTTTTCTGATGATAAAGAATATATACAGACTGCTTTTAACTGGCTTGATAATGTTACTGTTGTAAACGGAAATACAGGAAAGAACAGCTATCTCGACATGGCGCTTATGAGTCATGCAAGGGCGCTGATAACAGCAAACTCAACGTTTTCAGAGTGGGCGGGCTTACTGAATAACCGGGAAAATGCCCTTGTTATTTACCCTAAAGCCTATCTCAAGGACCACGATTCAAATGTGTGGACCATTCCGGGATGGGTCAGAGTATAGACTATATTCTGTATTGGACTAAAAGCGATACATCATATATAATGAAAAATCGTGAACTAGCGACCTAAAAAATATGTCGAACAGCAGCGGGGCAGAAAGCCTCGGAATGGGGAACATTATGAGTGAAGAAAAGATCAGTATCACGGCAATTTTCGGCGAAGACGTTTTTAACGATACCGTTATGCAGGAACGTCTTCCAAAGAAGGTCTACAAGGAGCTTCGTAAGACCATCGATGAGGGAAAGGAGTTAGATCCCGTTGTCGCTGACGTTGTAGCAGAGGCAATGAAGGACTGGGCTCTTGAGAAAGGTGCAACACACTATACTCACTGGTTCCAGCCTCTTACGGGTATCACGGCTGAGAAGCACGATTCCTTCCTTGCACCTCCGAGAAAAGACGGCAAGGCAATCCTTGAATTTTCCGGAAAGGAGCTGATACGGTCTGAACCGGACGCTTCTTCATTCCCGTCCGGTGGAATACGTTCCACATTTGAAGCACGAGGATATACAGCCTGGGACTGCACAAGTCCGGCTTTTGTACGCCACGATGCGGCAGGCGCGATCCTCTGCATCCCTACTGCGTTTTGTTCTTATACAGGAGAGTCCCTGGATATGAAGACACCGCTTCTTCGTTCCATGGAAGCGCTGAATGTACAGGCGCTGAGACTCCTGAGACTTTTTGGAAATACTACTTCAAAGAAAGTAACTCCCAGCGTTGGAGCTGAGCAGGAGTATTTCCTTGTTGACCGTGACAAGTTCCTTAAGAGAAAGGATCTAATCTACACAGGTCACACACTTTTCGGTGCTATGCCTCCTAAGGGACAGGAGCTGGATGACCAGTATTTCGGAGCTATCAGAGAAAGAGTTGCTTCATTCATGAAAGCGATCAATGAAGAGCTCTGGAAGCTTGGTGTTTCTGCAAAGACCCAGCATAACGAGGTTGCTCCGGGTCAGCATGAGCTGGCACCGATCTACAGCGACTGCAACGTGGCTGTTGATCACAATCAGCTCACAATGGAAGTCATGAAGAAGGTCGCTGAGCGTCAGGGTATGATGTGCCTCCTTCACGAGAAGCCCTTCGCAGGTGTGAATGGTTCAGGTAAGCATGATAACTGGTCTCTGGTAACAGATGATGGAATCAATCTGCTTGATCCCGGTGCAACACCTCACGAGAACATCCAGTTCCTCATGGTACTTACATGTATCCTGAAAGCTGTTGATGAGCACGCTGATCTTTTAAGAGAGTCTGCTGCAAACGTTGGTAACGATTATCGTCTGGGTGCTAACGAGGCTCCGCCGGCAGTTGTATCCGTATTCCTCGGAGAACAGCTCCAGGACGTACTTTCACAGCTTATCTCAACAGGTATGGCTACCAGCAGTAAGCAGGGTGAGAAGCTGGAAACAGGTGTAAGCACACTTCCTGATTTCATGAAGGATGCTACAGACCGTAACCGTACATCACCTTTCGCATTTACAGGAAATAAGTTTGAGTTCCGTATGGTTGGTTCTTCTGCGTCCATCGCAGCTCCCAATATCGTACTGAACACCATTACAGCAGAAGCATTTGCAGATGCCTGCGATATCCTTGAAAAGGCAGAAGACTTTGACATGGCTGTTCATGACCTTATCAAGGAATATGCAACAAATCACCAGAGGATCGTATTTAACGGAAACGGCTACTCTGATGAGTGGGTAGAAGAGGCAGCGAGAAGAGGACTTCCGAACCTCAAGGATATGGTTGATGCCATCCCGAGCCTTACTACTGAAAAGTCTGCAAAGCTTTTCACCAGATTCAAGATCTTTACAGAGGCAGAGCTTGAGAGCCGTGCTGAGATAAAATATGAGTTTTATGCAAAGGAAGTAAATATTGAGGCACGTACGATGATCGATATGGCTTCAAAGTCCATCATTCCTGCCTGCATGAAGTACAGCAAGGTTCTTGCGGATACTGTTATCTCCCTTAAGGAAGCGGGAGTTACAGGAACTGCTGCAAGCGATATCCTGAATGAAGTAAACGATCTCACAAACGAAGCTCAGAAGGCACTCAGAAAGCTTATCGCAGATGATGAAAATTCTCTGGTACTTCCGGAAGGAAAGCTCAGAGCACTCTACTGCAGAGATCATATCAAGCCTGACATGGAAGACCTCCGTGCACCTATCGACAGGCTTGAGATGATCGTTGATAAGGAATTCTGGCCTATGCCCAGCTATGGTGACATGCTGTTTGAAGTCTAAGGAAGAGAGAGAAAAATGAGTGTAAAAAAATCTGTACTTATTGGTTTTGCGGC
Source organism: Lachnospiraceae bacterium (assembly GCA_900168235.1). Taxonomy (GTDB): domain Bacteria; phylum Bacillota; class Clostridia; order Lachnospirales; family Lachnospiraceae; genus NK4A144. The sequence goes on from FUZG01000002.1 coordinate 253,507, forward strand.
AGCGATCCTGCTTATCGTGGCTGCTTTTGCGGGTTCTGCGGTTCCTGCATATGCAGCAGAGGTTAGTGCAGTACCTGCAGGACATATCGTATGTATAGATCCCGGACATCAGTCACGCGGAGACAACACACCTGAGCCCAACGGCCCCGGATCTTCGGTGATGAAAGCCAGGGTTACAGGAGGTACACACGGCACTACAACAGGAGTGTATGAGTACCAGCTGACACTTAATGTAGCACTCCAGCTCCAGGCGGAGCTTCAGAAGAGAGGCTACACTGTCGTTATGACAAGAACTACCCATGATGTAAATATCAGCAACATGGAGAGAGCACAGGCAGCGGCTGCCGCAGGAGCAGAGATCACTATCAGGCTCCACGCAGACGGCGCAGGTTCTCCGGCAGCATCAGGTGCAACAGCACTTGCTCCCTCTGCTGCAAATCCCTATGTGAGCGCTCTGGCTGCACCCAGCCAGCTCCTTTCACAGGACATCCTTGCAGGATACTGCAATGCTACAGGCATGAAAAACAGAGGTGTACAGTTAAGTGACACCATGACCGGAATAAATTGGTGCAAAATGCCGGTTACAATTCTTGAGATGGGATTCATGACAAACCCGTCAGATGACGTAAATATGGAGAATCCTGCATATCAGGCATCCATGGTCACAGGTATTGCAAACGGCGTAGACCTGTATTTCGGCAAATAAGCCTTGTATTTAATACGTATAACGATTTGTGCAATTTTCGGACTTCACATTTAGTATCGTTTCAAGTAGAATAATACTAGATGTGGTACCGATATACTGTATACAGTACAAAATGTTGTATTTACATCGGCCCACAGTTTTCTGTGGGCTGAATTTATGTAGAGCAGTATGCAAAGCGTGCCACAATATAGAACGCAGTCATCGGGACTGTTTCGGGAGGGAATATCGTGAACATTATCAAGAGAAACGGCAAAGAAGTTGAATATGACGGATCAAAGATCATTGCTGCCGTAGAAAAGGCAAATAATGAGGTGAGAGAGGCTGACCAGCTCCTTGCAAGCCAGATCAGAGTCGTAGAAGAAAAAGTTGCCCGTAAGCTCAAGAATCTGGATCATGAAGCAGGGGTAGAAGAAATCCAGGATTACGTTATCGAGTCGATCCAGGAAGAAGGCGCATTCCATGTGGCAACAGTCTACACGGTTTACCGCTACAAGAGAGAACTTGTCAGAAAGAGCAACACAACAGATGACAAGATCCTGACTCTCGTTGAATATGACAACGAAGAAGTTAAGGAAGAAAACTCCAATAAAAATCCCATGGTAGTGTCTGTACAGCGTGACTATGTGGCAGGCGAAGTAAGCCGTGACCTCACAGACAGACTTCTGCTTCCTCAGGACGTAGTAGAAGCCCATAAAGCAGGCATCATCCATTTCCATGATTCAGATTACTATGTACAGCATATGTACAACTGCTGTCTCGTAAATCTGGAAGATATGCTTCAGAACGGTACAGTTATCAGCGATACCATGATCGAGAAGCCGAGAAGCTTCCTTACTGCATGTAATATCGCAACACAGTGTATCGCTCAGATCGCAAGCTCACAGTACGGCGGTCAGAGTATCTCCCTTGCGCATCTTGCGCCTTTTGTAGATATCAGCCGTCAGAAGTACCGCAGGATCGTAAAGAAAGAGTTTGAAGAAAACGGAATCCCGCTTGACGCTGAAAAGATCGATGCTATCGCAGAGCACAGAACAGCAGAAGAGATAAAGCAGGGCGTACAGACCATTCAGTATCAGGTTACAACCCTTATGACTACTAACGGTCAGGCTCCTTTCATCACAGTATTTATGTATCTTGATGAGGCTGAGGAAGGCCAGACACGTGAAGACCTTGCGCTTGTCATCGAAGAGATGCTGAAACAGCGTATCCTCGGCGTAAAGAATGAAAAGGGTGTTTACATAACACCTGCATTCCCGAAGCTGATCTACGTTCTTGATGAGGATAACATCACAGAGGACAGCAAATACTGGAATCTCACAATGCTCGCTGCAAAGTGTACAGCAAGGAGAATGGTACCTGACTATATCTCTGCAAAGAAGATGCGTGAGTACAAGAACGGCGATGTTTATCCCTGCATGGGATGCAGAAGCTTCCTCACACCGGACAGATTCAGTCCTGAGGGCGCAAAGCACAAGTACTACGGCAGATTTAACCAGGGTGTTGTAACCATCAACCTTGTAGATGTGGCATGTGCTTCAAACAGAGATATGGATAAGTTCTGGCAGATCCTTGACGAGAGACTGGAGCTTTGCCATAAGGCTCTTAGATGCCGTCACGAAAGACTTCTCGGAACAACATCCGATGTGGCACCTATCCTCTGGCAGTACGGTGCTATCGCAAGACTTAAAAAGGGCGAAAAGATCGACAGACTCCTGTATGATGGATATTCCACAATCTCTCTCGGATATGCAGGTCTCTACGAGATGTGCATGTTTATGACAGGAAAGTCTCATACAGATCCTGATACAAAGCCTTTTGCTCTCAGAGTAATGCAGAAGCTTAATGATAAGTGTAATGAGTGGAAGAAGGCAGAAAACATTGACTATTCTGTTTACGGAACACCCCTTGAGAGCACTACATATAAGTTCTCAAAGATCCTGCAGAAGCGTTGGGGCAAGATCAAGGACGTAACAGACCACAACTACATCACAAACAGCTATCATGTAAATGTACGTGAAAAGATCGATGCATTCACAAAGCTTAAGTTTGAGTCTGATTTCCAGAAGCTCTCACCGGGAGGAGCCATCAGCTACGTAGAGGTTCCGAAGATGACGGACAATATCGATGCTGTTCTTTCCGTAATGAAGTTTATATATGAAAATATCATGTATGCTGAGCTCAACACAAAGAGCGATTTCTGTCAGTGCTGCGGATACGACGGAGAGATCGAGATCGTAGAGGATGAGAACGGAAAGCTGGTATGGGAGTGCCCGAACTGCGGAAACCGTGACCAGAACAAGATGAATGTAGCGCGCCGTACTTGCGGTTACATTGGTACAAATTTCTGGAACCAGGGACGTACACAGGAAATAAGAGAAAGAGTTCTCCATCTGTAAGTTGGATTTAAGGATAACAGCTCCGTGTCTGAGTGTCAGGCGCGGAGCTGTTTCACTGTTACGGGAATTACCGAAAGGAAAGAGATGAATTACTGCAATATAAAATACTGCGATATAGCTAACGGGAACGGGATAAGGACGACGCTTTTTGTGTCGGGATGCACCCACCACTGCAAGGGCTGTTTCCAGCCTGAGACCTGGGACTTTAATTACGGTGAACCATTTACAGACCGCACAGCAGAGGAAATAATAGAATCACTGAGACCTGATTACGTGGATGGTCTAACCCTTCTTGGCGGAGAGCCGTGGGAGCCGTCAAATCAGGCGGCCCTCTATCCATTTTTGAAAAAAGTAAGGGAAGAGCTCCCCGGGAAATCCATATGGGCATTTTCAGGATACACCTGGGAAGAGCTTATGGATCCTGATAATTCACGGTGTCACACAGAGTTCACTGAATCAATGATGAAACTTGTCGATATACTTGTTGACGGAGAGTTTCATCTGGAAGAGAAGAATCTTATGCTGAGATTTAGGGGAAGTGAGAACCAGAGAATCATCAATGTGCACGAGTCTCTTTCAAAAAATGAGATAGTTTTGTCTGATTTTATGGAAAAAGAGAAGTAAAAAAGCCTATAAACCACCGAATTGACGGTAATAATACCAAGTCCAAAGTTTTTTGAATTAATCTCTAAAGTAAATTCTTTTTAGTCCGATACATAAGGTGTAAATCAAAAATGTACAGTTATTAAAACTGTATACAATATTCTTTTTGGAAAGGAGGAGTCTGTTATGCGTGTAGAGGCATATACTCAGGTACAGCAAGTATACGGCTCAAGGAAAACATCCAAGATCAACGGAGCAGAGAAGGTTCGTTCCGGACGTGACGCGGTTGAAATTTCCGGACTCGGCCAGAATATTCAAGCAGTAAAGAAGGCCGTCAGCGAAAGTTCGGATATCCGCGAAGAGCTGACAGCTCCGCTGAAGGCCAAGATCCAGAATGGCGAATATGACGTTTCAGGCGAGAGCTTCGCTGATAAGCTGATAGAAAAACTTGGAATGTAAGTAGCGAAGATGGATGTATCCCGGACGCGGGAAGAAAGAGAGGCAGGTTAAGTGGCAAGCCTTATGGAAGAACTTATCCAGATCCTTAAACTGGAAGAAGAGAAATATTCCGAGCTGCTTAGTCTGTCCAGAACAAAAACACCCGTTATTGTTGCGGGTGAAGTAGCGGAACTTCAAAAAATCACGGATGAAGAACAGGTCGTATTAGATCAGGTTGCAAAATTTGATCGTGAGCGGCAGACGGTGATGGTTGACATCGCCAATGTACTTAACAGGGATGTTAAGACTTTGAAGCTTTCCTATCTGATTGACATGCTTGAGAAGAGACCAACGGAGCGTGACGAGTTGTCGCGTGTCCATGACCGGCTCAAAGCTACGATCGGTGAGCTTATGGTGGTTAATGACCAGAACCGCGAGCTGATTCGACAATCTTTGGACATGATCGATTTTAATCTGGCGCTGCAGCGCGAACTGCGCGAAGCACCGGAAACAGGAGAATATACAAGACACGCAGCCATTGCGGGTAATGTATTAGGAAGTGCCCAGAGCGGCTTTGACGCCAAGCAGTGAAGTGGGTCCCATTTGGCGGATCTGCTTCGGAAGGACGAGGTGAACAAGATGCCGCTAATGGGTGCTTTTTATGTTGGTGTATCGGGACTTCAGACAAGCCAGTACGCGCTGAATACAACGGCACACAACCTTGCAAATCTAGATACAAAAGGCTATACCAGGCAGCAGGTATATCAGGCTAACCGCACATATACCACTGTTGGCCATTCTTTTAATAATGATCTACAGGTCGGACTCGGTACGAATTATCAGGATGTCCGTGCGGTGAGAGACGCATTTTATGACAGACAGTACCGTACTGAAAACGGCCGTTCAGGATATTACTCCACAAGTTATGAAGCAATATTAGAAATTAATACGCTCTTCGGTGAAACAGAGGGTAATCAGTTTCAGGCAGCTCTGCAGAATTTCCAGCAGGCTTTCCAGAATCTGGCTACAAATCCTTCCAACGCGACTATGCAGGGAAATGTGGTAACGGTTGCTGAGCAGTTTTTGCAGAGGGCACAGCATATCTACAATGGTCTGGCCGAGTATCAGAATAATCTGAATCAGCAGATAAAGGATCAGGTGAATCAGATAAATAAGTATGCGGATCAGATCGCACTGCTGAACGATGAGATCGCAGGCATTGAAGCTGGTGGATTTGAAAATGCAAACGATCTTCGTGATGCCAGAAACGTGATACTTGATGAGCTGTCAGCAAGAGGACGTATTGAATATAAAGAAGATCTTTTCGGGCGTGTAAATGTTCAGTTTGAAGGAGTGGATCTCGTTAAGGGTGACAGCGTTAATCATATGGAAGCTGCTATCCTTGAAGGTGACGAAGAATCAGGATTTTATACTCCGGTATGGCCCGCATATAAAAATCAGAAAGTTTTTAGTGAGACCCAGGAGATTTCTGCTGATGCAGGAAGTGACAGTGGATCTCTTAAAGCGCTGTATTTTTCAAGAGGTAAAAAAAATGCGACATATAAGGACATGGAGCCCTCAACAGGAGTGGATAAAAACGGAAATCCTGTAAATTATACGGCTGCGGAAACCTTTGATATGATCGCAAATTCTTCCATAACCGCTATCATGACAGAATTTGATCATATGATAAACGGAATGGTGACAAAGATAAATAATCTGCTCACAGGTTATTCAGAAGATGGTTCAACAGTAATAAATCCTAATGCAACAGGAAATCTGAAACTTTTTACCGAGATCACGCCTAACGGTGATGATACCACTATGAATCTGACGGTAAACAGTGAGCTTCTGCTGCAGCCGACTCTTTTAAATAACGGTTTTATCCTTGATGATCAGTCGGTAGATCAGGATACAGCAGACAGGCTTGCGAAGATATTCAGTGATAAGTTCAGCACACTTAATCCGGGAACAGCGACGCCGCTTACCTTTGAGGAGTACTACATAGGCATAGTTAACCAGTATGCAAATATAGGAAATACCTATAAAAAGGCAGCAGAGGCTCAGGAAGTTTCGGTTTTGTCCCTGGATAATTCAAGACAGCAGGTTATGGGCGTTTCGGATAATGAAGAATTGACAAAAATGATCCGATTCCAGAATGCATATAACGCAAGCAGCCGATATATAAATACAGTAAATGCAATGCTGGACAATCTGTTAAGCATCGTTTCATAAAGATAAGACCACGGATGCAGGGCGTCCGGGGCAGATCGCGAGGGGTATTATGACATCTCAGTTTTTTGGCTTAATGATCGGATATTCCGGTCTCACCGCATATCAGACGGCAGAAAATACGGTAGCTAACAATGCTTCAAACATTAATACAGAGGGCTACACGAGGCAGGTTGTGGAGCAGACTGCGGCAAATGCACTCCGTACCTATACTACCTACGGCATGGCTGGTGCGGGCGTTAATGTTACTGCGATAAAGCAGCTTCGAAATGAGTACTACGACATAAAGTTCAGGGCAAACGAAGCGGATGTAGGACGGTACGAGACCCAGAATATCTATATGGCAGAGATCGAGCAGTATTTTAAGGATTCAACTGCCCTGAAGGGCTTTACCGCGATCTATACGGAAGAATTTTATGCAGCTCTTAATGATCTGGCAGATAATCCGGGAACAACCTCCACAAGAGCATCCTTCCTTGGAAAAGCGCAGTCTCTCGCTGAGTATTTCCGGGCAATGTCTGCAAATCTCACACGCGAGCAGGAAATATTAAACAGCGAGATCAAGTCCCAGGTGGATCAGGTCAATGAATATTCAGAGCAGATCGCAGTTTTGAATAAACAGATAAATCTCATTGAGATCCAGGGGGGAACAGCCCTTGACCTTCGTGACCAGAGAAACCTGGTAGTTGATAAGCTGTCAAAGATCGTTGATGTAACAGTCACAGAAACTCCGGTTTATAACGCAGGTGATCCGGATAACCCTACAGGTGCTCACCGTTATCAGGTAAATATCAGTAACGGATGCAGTCTTGTAGACGGATATGAGTACAATACTCTGGAAGTCAGGGCAAGAGGCACTGATGCAAAGTACAATCAGACAGATGCAGACGGACTGTATGATCTTTACTGGTCAAATACCGGAATGGAATTTTCAGTGCTTGCAGACAATCTGTCAGGAACACTGAAGGCTCTGTTTGAACTGCGTGACGGCAACAATAATGATGGCGTTGAAGGCGAATTTATCGAATTTACCCAGGATCCGACCCGGTTTGCACTGGATAAAGAAGGAAACAAAATCGATGACGGAAGCGGCGGATATGTAGTGGCTACAGACGTATCCATAAGTGTACCGATCGATGAAGGAGAAACACTTGAGTCAGTTATTTCAAAGCTGAATATCGCTGATGAAGGCTCTATCAGGATAAGCGGAACTCTGTACAAGTATGACGGTTGGACAGTGGAATATCCGGTGACTGACGCAAATGGAAGGAATACAGCAGTCTTTACCTTCGGTGATATTGCATATACTGATGCAAATGGCAATGAAAAGCATGAGCCTATGTACAACGTTACTCCGGGAAAGAAGTGCGAAGTCGGAGACAACATTGATTATCAGGGAGTCCCGTATTATCAGGCTCAGATGAATCAGTGGATAAGGCAGTTCTCTTATCGCTTTAACTATACAGAAGAGCATGGCAGTCTTAATAATCTCGTAACCCAAAATGCTCAGAACCTGTACGGCGATGACATGACCATATCCTTCTGGCAGTGGATGGATACAACCACCGGAGAACTCCGGAATTTCGGAGAATACTATACCGCAAACCCGGGAGACACTGTAAATACAGCTATTACAAAGGCAGGATCCGGAACAATAGCAGCGGATTACAGTCTGGAATCCTATTACTACAGTCTCACGGCATCAAATTTCTATGTAAATAAAACTATCGTGACTGATCCGTCTCTCATGAGTACCACAGCGAGAGATGCTGATGTAAATGTTTCCGCAGATGATGTTGTAAAAGAGCTCCTGGAGCTTAAAGACAACAAATCAAAGATGGTCTACAGAGGATGTAATTCAACAGAATTTCTGAATATGATCCTTAGCGATATCGCCTTAAATGAGAGCAGTGCAAAAAATTTCACAAAGAATGCAGAAAATATCAGCAGGGCTATCTCAAAGCAGAAGGAATCTGTATCAGGCGTTGATGACAACGAAGAAGCATTGGATCTTGTAAAGTTCCAGAATGCGTATAACTTAAATGCAAAGATCATCCAGACAATGACAGAGATCTACGACAGGCTGATCCTTGAAACCGGCGTATAAGTAAGAATTGGAAGTATGGTTCCGGGAGGACGTTTATGAGAATTACAAATAAGATGATCAACAACAATTCTGTATATAACATAAATAACAATATGGAATATATGGATGAGCTGAATACGCAGATGGCAACGCAGAAGAAGTTCAATAATCCGTCGGACGATCCGATAACCGCCATCAGATCCTTAAGATTCAGAGGTTCACTGGCATCTATCACCCAGTATCTCACGAGAAATGTATCTGATGGAGTGAGTTGGGCTGAGTCTACCCAGACGGCGCTTAAAACTGCTAAGAATATAATGGAAGATTTTAAGAAAAAGTATTCGGATGCAGTAAATACTACAAAAACAAATGACGACAGAAGGATTCTTCTTCAGGGACTTCAGGCGCTTGCAAAGGAGTATTTTGCAGTTGGAAATTCCACAAATGAAGACCGTTATATCTTCACAGGCTACCGTACAAGCGACAGTTTCACTTTCACAGATAATAATTTCGATGAGAGAAAGATCACGGCTGCGGATAAGAGTCATCCCTACCAGTATGTGGGTATAGCAGAGCACTTTACACTGGATAATATTGAGAGATATTCATATACCTCATACACAAAGAACGGAACGAATTATTCCGGAATCACGGATGAGGATATCACAGCTGTTGCTCCGGGAAACACTTCTACTGCAGATGAGACACAGGTAAAGTCATATTCGGAATTTCGTCTGAGGCTTTCTTACTCGGATATTGATGTCCCTTCTGCTGCGGGAACTGATTATGCCTACACCTATCCTAATGGTGCGACGGATGATATCACAACCTATGAGCTGACACTGAAGACCTATGATTCATCAACTAATACCTATACGAAGACGGATGCTCTTCAGGTCAAGACCATTACAAGTGATTCAGATGCGACATTTTCAAGTCCTGATGACGAGGACACGGTTTATCTGAACACAGTCACAGGTAATCTGATATTTACGTCAAAAACCCAGCAGAAACTTGCTGCAGTTGATGATATCGAATTTGCATACGATAAAAAGAACTGGGATGAAGGTGATGTGAAGCCTGAGCACTTCTTCTGCTGTACAGATGTGGGAGATGCAAAAAAAGGTACTATCCTGTATGACGAGTATCTCCAGGAAATGAATTATACAGTCGGCAGCAGCCAGTCAGTAAAAGTCAATACAAATGCAAGGGATGCATTTGACATTAATGTACTAAGGGATCTTGAAGAATTGTCTGCAACGCTGGATGCTGTAGATGCTGCACAGTCAAAGGTGGATAAGCTCAAGACCATGAGCGATAATACCTCGGCATATGCTTCCGATGATGAGCAGGCTCAGATTGCAAAGCTTCTGGCAGCGGCTGAAAAGGAACTGGATTATGCTACACAGAAGGCAACGGATATGATCTCTTCCGGCATAACCAAGTCTCAGGACTATTTTAACAGGATAAATCTTGCAGGGACCACCTGCGGAACGACCATAAACAGACTTGATGTGATCCAGAACCGATTAACTGAAAATCAGACAACGGTAAAGGCTCAGGCATCCGATAATGAAAATGCCGATCTGTCTACTCTGGCGGTAGAAGTATCACAGGCAAATGTATATTACAATGCTGCACTCATGGTAACAGGAAAGATTTCACAGCAGTCACTCGTTGACTATATCTGATCAGATTTTTAGTCCGGGGGTCGGGACTCACTGACCTCCGGAATTATGATGGACAAAAATTTGTAAAAAAACGGCTCAAGTATCTGTTTTCAAACAATAATCTGACAATTCGTCTGTTATACTTAATTACAGGGAACAATTTGGGGAAGGGAGATAAGGTATGGAAATTACAACCAGATTATTTGGCAAGATCGATCTCGATGATAATAAGATCATTGAATTTCCCGGCGGGATCGTGGGATTTCCGGACTTGAAGAAGTTTGCGCTTATTCATGATTCGGAAAAATCAGACGGATCCGGTTTGGGATTCCTGCAGTCACTTGATGAACCTGCTTTTGATATGCCGGTAATGAATCCGCTCATTGTGAAACCGGACTACAATCCCATGATCGAGGATGAGCTCCTGAAACCGCTTGGCGAACTGAAATCGAGTGAAACAGTCATTCTGGTTACAGTTACTGTGCCTCACGATCTGAAGAAGATGACGGTAAATCTCATGGCACCGTTCATCATTAATGCCGAGACCCGTAAGGGTGCACAGGTTATCCTTAGTGATGATACCTGTGAGATCCGTTTCCCAATCTATGACATCCTGGCAAAGGCGAAGGAAGGTGCAGACGGAAAGGCGGTGCAGTGATGCTTACTTTATCCAGAAAAAAAGGAGAATCCCTGGTGATCAACAATAATATTGAGATTACCGTGCTGGATATCCGCGGAGATCAGATCAAGATCGGAATTTCTGCGCCAAAAGAAGTGCCGATCTATAGAAAAGAGATCTATCTTGAGATTCAGAAGACCAACAGCGAATCTGTTGAAGCGACTCAGATGGATGAGTTAAAGAAACTATTTTGATGATGAATAGTAAAAAAAATTACGTATTTTACTAATTTTTTGCTGATTCTAAGCCGATAAACTGCATAGAGAGATATGCTGGCAGAATGCCGGGAGAGATCTCCCGGTATTCTTTTTTTTATTAATAGACAAAAAGCCGGTCTAACTCTCCGATACAGCATGGACTGCTGCAAGTATCTGAAGTATTCGCACAAGGAGGTGGAACAATGGCATTGATCAATCAGATGAAAAGCACAGTTCCCTATGCGGCAGGGTCCACATCCCAAGCCGCAGAGAAGGATATTGATGTTGCCAAAGTACAGGAACCTGCATCAAAAGAGCTGATAAGAGAGCAGGTGTCAGAAGAAGTACAGGAAGACGTTTCTGTAGCACAGGGCAACAGCAAGACTGTGAATGAAGAGATCCGTAAGAAAGTCGAAGAGATCAACAAGAATATGATCTCACGATCCGAGGCAATCTTTGGTATTCACGATGAAACAAACAGAGTCACGATAAAAATTGTGGACAAAGACAGCAAGAAGGTCATCAAGGAGATTCCTCCGGAGAAGACTCTGGATATGCTTGCACGCATTTGGGAAATGGCAGGCATTCTGGTGGACGAAAAACGATGACGTGAAGGAAAGTGAGGAAGTTATATGTCAGATACAATGAGAATGACCGGTCTTATTTCCGGTATGGATACATCAACGATAGTCGGAGCGCTGGTTTCGGCGGCTAACTACAAAAAGACCAAGCTAAAGAATCAGCAGACAAAGCTCGAGTGGAAGCAGGAAGCATGGAAAACCCTCAACTCCAAGATCTACAGTTTCTATACAGGAATGTTGTCAGATATGAGGATGCAGAACACCTTTAATACCAAGACAGCTTCCGTAGGAGACGCAGGGATCGCATCTGTATCTGTTGACAGTGAAGCTGTTATCGGAACCCAGACCCTGGCAGTTAATTCGCTCGCAACAAGCGGATACCTGACAGGCGGAGCGGTCAGTACGACAACAGGAGCAAAGGCAACTACAAGTTCAAAGCTTTCAGATCTTGATATCTCAGGAACATTTTCTGTTGGCGTTGCTGTTGGTGATGGTGCAGCACAGAATTTAGAGCTTAATGGTGATATGACCATAGCTGCAGCGATCAATAAGTTTAAGGAAGCGGGAATAAATGCAAGCTTTGATGAGAAGAATCAGCGCTTCTTCCTGAGCTCAAAGGACAGCGGTGCTGACAAGAACTTTGAGATCATCGGTGACAGCGGAAATAAGGATGCGCTCCAGAAAATGGGTATGTATTATACATACACCACGGATGCGCAGGGAAATAATATATACGATACCAGTGATTCCGGTTCATCAGCACCTGTGAAGATACAGGGAACTGATGCTGAGATCGAGCTTAACGGTGCAAAGTACACCTCAAGCTCCAACTCATTTGTAGTAAACGGAATGACCATTCAGGCAAAGTCTACAAGCGCACCCGGAACAACAACCACTATCACAACAACCCGTGATGTGGAAGCAGTTTATGACAAGATCGTAGACTTCTTTGAAGAGTACAATTCTCTCATTAATGAGATGGACAAACTCTACAACGCAGACCGCGCAAAGGGCTATGATGTTCTTTCCGAAGACGATAAGGAAAAAATGTCCGATGATGAGGTAGAGAAGTGGGAGGCAAAGATCAAGGATTCGCTCCTCCGCAGAGATGACAGCCTGTCATCAGTTATCAGCCTCTTTAAGAATACGATGTCCGGATCCTCGGCAACGGGGGACAGCTGGTCAACATTCGGTATCGCTACTCTCGGATACTTTGAAGCTAAGGATAATGAGCGCGGTGCTTATCATATCGACGGCAACAGCGATGATGACTCCACAAAGGACAATGCAGATCAGCTGAAGAAGATGCTTGCATCTGATCCGGATCGGGTTATGAAATTCTTCACCGAGATCACCGGAAAGCTTTATGACGGACTCGGAACCAACGGTCTCATGAAGAGCATCGAGAGCACACGAAGCGTTTACAAGGTTTACAACGATAAGCTTCTCCAGAAGGAATACGACAACCTCTCAAAGGAGATCACTGAGCAGGAAGATTACGTATCCAGAATGGAAGACTACTACTACAGCAAGTTTACGGCGATGGAGAAAGCACTTGCGAACCTTCAGAAGAGCAGCAGCGCACTTGCAGGTCTGCTCGGAACCAATTCATAAATCGGTTTCATCTGCCGGTGCCTGATGAAACAATAAATATATTGGAGGGAAAGATATGTTAGCTTCAGATGCATACGCACAGTATAACAGGAACAAGATCCTGACCGCTTCGCCTGCGGAACTTACGCTGATGCTTTACGAGGGATGTATAAAATTCATCAATATCGCCATCAAAGCAACAGAGGACAAGGATATCCAGAAAGCAAACCTGAATATCCAGAAGGCAGAGAAGATAATTGATGAGTTTCGGAGAACGCTTGATTTTAAGTATCCTGTGGCAAAGGACTTTGACGTAGTTTATGAGTACGTCGGAAGGCGCCTTATTGAGGCTAATATCTCCAAAGAAAAGGAAATCCTTGAGGAATGTGCCACACACATGAGGACCATGAGGGATGCATGGAAGGAAGTAATGAGGCTCGCACCTCATTCAGACGCCAGCGGAGCACGCAGACAGGCATGATCACCGGAAGACAGGTAGGACGATGAAAAACACTTATGTGAATATTCTTATCGAAAGTCTTGAAAAAAAATCTGAGGTACTTGATGAAGTCATGGCGCGGGACGCCGAGCAGGAAATGATCCTCTCAGCCCCTGATCCTGATCTCGATGAACTGCATGACAATCAGGAAGAGATCGGGAAGCTGGCGGCAGAGCTTACACGCCTGGATGAAGGGTTTGAGAGCCTGTACGAAAAAGTGCGCAGTGACCTTCTCAATAATAAGGCTGAGTACAGTGAAGAGATCCGTGTGATGCAGGATCTGATATCCGAGATCACAGAGAAAGCTGTAAAGATCGGTGCTGAGGAGGCAAGACATAAAGACCGCGTGACTAACCTTTTAAGAGAAAAAAGAAAGCAGTTGGGTGCACGGAGAAAGAATATAAATAAGATCAGTACTTATGCAAACCAGATGAACGGGTCTACATCAAAGCAAAATACTGAACCGTTTTTCGTCGATAACAAGAAATAAGCACAAAACAACCGGAACAGGAGGCGGAGGCGCTTCCGTCCGTTTGCGACAGGGCCGCCGGCAGAATCGATCTGCCGGCGGTTCTTTGTGCTTTTTTTCATTTATGGTATACTTTTATAAGTTATGCAGTTTTTTAGGCAATAAACATGGATTAAAGGAGACGTTCTGAATGAGCAGAAAACCTAAGAAAGTAGTTCAGGAACTTATATCATTTAAGTTCGTGAAAGAGACTCTTGCGATCTATCTTTTCCTTATGTTTGTGATATATCCTCTTTTCTATGAGGATAAGTACTACAACATGGGTGACGCAAAGTGGCACTTCTTTCGAACAGTGACTTATTATATCGAAGCGCCGGGATTTTATATTCCGACCTTCCTCACGTTTTTGCTGATATTTTTTATATGGTATCAGATAGATCTGCTGAGAAAAGGTGGATTAAAGGAATTTTGGGATCTGAAGAAAGTGACTATCACAGATAAGTTTGTGTTTGCTTATCTTATTTTCTGTCTTATCTCCACTATCCTTTCTCCTTATAAGGATTTTATCCTCTGGGGTTATGACGGATGGTACATGGGACTTATCGCGCAGGTTGCGTTTGTCCTTTTGTATTTCTTTGTTTCACGTTTCTGGAGATGGGACGACATCATGCTCATGATCTACATGGGCGCATCTGCGCTGGTATTCCTTTTCGGTGTGCTGAACCGTTTCCGCGTGGATCCTCTGGAAATGTATGTGGGACTCGATGAATACTATATTCCGCAGTTTCTTTCCACTCTGGGACAGTCCACATGGTATTCAAGCTTTGTAGCCATCATGCTTCCTATAGGTGTGTTCATT
Organism: Lachnospiraceae bacterium; assembly: GCA_900168235.1. Taxonomy (GTDB): domain Bacteria; phylum Bacillota; class Clostridia; order Lachnospirales; family Lachnospiraceae; genus NK4A144. The sequence goes on from FUZG01000002.1 coordinate 268,515, forward strand.
TACTGGTATGCTGAGAAAAAATGGGTGCGTACCCTTGCTTTCCTTTACAACGTGCTGGGTGCGATGACACTTATCACACAGGACTCAGACAGTGCTTTCTTTGCACTTCTCGCAGAGTTTTCCGTACTGTTTGCGGTTTCCTTCCGTGAGAACAGATATATGAAGCGTTTCCTTGAGATAGTTCTTATCACACTCCTTTCATGGAGAGTGATCGGATTCCTTCAGATAGCATTTCCTGAGCAGGCAGTGCAGCTTGGAAGTCTCATGATCTTCGGTACACAGCACCCGATCCTCTGGATTCCGATCATTATCATTGCCGGACTTTACGCAGTACTCAGCCGGGCTGACAAGAAAGGAACATTTGATGTGACGAAGATCACATGGGTCCGTACAGCATATTTTGTACTGCTGATCGCGGGCATTGCAGGTGCGGTGATCTATATCACACTTAACAGCACAGGAGTACTTCCGGAGTCTCTCAGAAGTACAAATAATTACCTCTTATTTGATGAGTTCTGGGGAAATAGCCGAGGACATTCCTGGACAGTAACAGTAGAATCCTTCTTTGACTGCCTTAAGGATGATCCGGTCCGTGCGATATTCGGAGCAGGTCCTGACGGATTCTACAACACTGCATATAAGTATCATTCTGCAGAGCTTTTTGAAAAATGGGGAGAAAATACGATCCTCACATGTGCTCATAATGAATGGCTTACACAGATCATAAATATCGGTCTTCTCGGAGGTCTGGCATACCTTGGTATCTTTGTTTCTGCCATTGTGGTGTTTATGAAAAATTCTGTAAAGTGTCCGGAGCTTATCGGCGTAGTCATGGCTATCGCTTCATACATGGCACACAATTTCTTCTGCTACCAGCAGATTATATGTACACCGATGATATTCATTGTAATGGGTGCAGGAGCAAGTATTCTTTCAACAAATGGTCTCAGACCGATTTACGAAGAAAACTGATCAGGAAAAGGAGAGTAACATGTACGATTATTTGATCGTAGGAGCAGGACTTTACGGAGCAGTCTTTGCTCACGAGGCTGCAAAGGCAGGAAAAAAATGTCTGGTGATCGATAAGAGAGATCATATCGCCGGAAACATTTATACAGAAGAAAAGTTCGGAATACAGGTTCATCGCTATGGTGCCCACATTTTCCATACCGACAATAAAGAAGTCTGGGATTATGTAAACCGTTTCGCGGAGTTCAACCGTTATACAAACTCACCTGTAGCTAAGTACAAGGATGAAATGTATAATCTTCCTTTCAATATGAATACTTTCCATGAGCTCTGGGGAGTAAAGACACCGGAAGAAGCAAAGGCTGAGATCGCGCGCCAGACTGCAGAGGCAGCGGAAAAGATTGGGAGTGAGCCTGCAAACCTTGAAGAGCAGGCACTTCTCCTTGGCGGAAAAGATATCTATGAGAAGCTCATTAAGGGTTATACCGAAAAGCAGTGGGGAAGAAGAGCAACAGAGCTCCCGGCATTTATCATCCGCCGTCTGCCCTTCCGTTTTGTATTCGACAATAACTATTTCAACGACCGTTATCAGGGGATTCCCATCGGAGGATATACAGGTCTCGTAAAGAAGCTCCTCGGTGATACAGAGGTACGTCTCGGTGTAGATTTCTACAAGGAGAGAGAGTCACTTTCTGCAGAAGCAAAGGAGATCATCTTCACAGGTCTTATCGACGAGTTCTTTGAGTATAAGTTCGGTACGCTTGAGTACAGAAGCCTTAGATTTGAGACTGAGGAAGTAGATACAGATAACTACCAGGGCAATGCAGTTGTAAACTACACAGAGTATGAGGTTCCTTACACTCGTATAATCGAGCACAAGCATTTCGAGGAATTTGGTTCTGCACCGAAGACATCCGAGGATGGAAAGACCATCATTACAAGAGAGTATCCTGCTGCATGGGAAAAGGGCGATGAGCCGTACTATCCTGTAAACAATGAAGAGAATAATGCACTTTATGAAAAGTATCGTGAGCTTGCGGAAAAAACAGAGGGCGTTCACTTTGGAGGACGACTTGGTAAGTACAAGTATTACGATATGGATGATGTGATCGCAGATGCGCTTGCAGATGCGGCTGAGATCCTGAAGTAAATAAAGTGAAACAAGTTACGCTAGGCTCGACAAAACCTCGCCAAGCGAACTTGCATAACACGCACTAAGCTCGAAAATACCTCGCTAAGTGCTCCGAAAAATAAAAAGAAGTCCGTGTCACAACTGCTGACACGGACTTCTAATTGCTTGAATCTATCATTAATACCTATGCCTTTCTTCTTAACAGAATCCTGAAAAGAGCATCCCGGTGTACATGCTTGAAATATAAGGGTTCGGGTAATTACTTCCCGGTTTTTTGTAGGCGATGATCTTTCTGTTAGTGTACTGCATCGGATCTAAGGAGATCCGTTTGGTCTCTGACATAAGCGCATCGGTAAACTGCTGGATCGCGGAAAGCGACTTTTTGGGATCTGATTCCTTGGCGGTGGATTTAAGGAGATCATCATCTATCGCAAGTGTTCCATCTTTCTGCATATTGAGACCGACTGCATCAAGAGCTCTCGTATACGGTCTTGTGAGCCGTCCCATTTCCCGCATGATCTTGTCGGACTTCCCGTAATTCTCTGTATATTCGCTTGCCCTGCGGATAAAATCATTATACGCTCCTGCAAGGTTGTTTATATTTTCTGTAAGTGCATCGAGATCCGGCTTTAATCCTATCTGTACAGGAGGGCTTTCGTCGGCGCTCACGCCGGTAAGCGTCAGCTCGAAGGATCTCTGGACTGTGAAGCTGTTTGATTTCGCGGTCCGCTCTGTGCCGTTTATGGTAAATATGGCATTGGTAGGTTCGTGAGCCACAGAATTCAATCCGAAATATTTGACTGCACCCCGCGCTTTGCTGGAATCCTCGTCGGTTATACGGAAGTTCATGTTTCCGTCGGATCTGATGCCCGTTGCAGAACTTTCGAGGCGGATGGCGCATGTGCCCTCGCCGGATATGACTGAAGCATTCAAACCTATAGAGGATCTGTTTATCAGGCGGCTTATCCTGTTTGCTACCACTTCGTTAGTATCATTGTCGGCTACCGAAAACTGGAACTCATAATCAGCATCATTGATAAAAACATCAAATGAATACAGATCGGATTTCAGACCGCATGAAGAACCGTTTGGCAGAAACGCACCTATATTTAACTGGGGCGATGCCAGCTGCTGTACGGATATCTCGAAGGAACTCAACCCGTTCTCGGAATTATTGGAGCCGACATACTCTGCCTTTACAACGTCTGTATCAGAAGAAGACGCAACTTTCTTATCTAAAATACTTGAGGAGTAGTCTGAGCTTAACGAAGAAATAGAGTTTTTGAGCGAACGGGCGCCCTCTTTCAGACCAATAGCATAGAGCTGAGAAGCTCCGGTGCGGTCCGTAAGGTACACAGGAGAGTCCTCAGACTGCCTGACTATCTGGTGGTAGATAGATTTGAGCTCATCCTTTTTATGGGAATCATAGCGCGTCGATGCAACGCTCTGTTCCGAAAAGAACTGGCTGTAGATTGAGGATAAAGCCAAAGCTGACATAGGATCCCTCCCTTCGTTAATTTTCCTTCCGTGGAAAACGATGTCAGCATACCTGCATGTGAGTATGCGGGAAGCGCATATAAAATGTAAAAATTTACGACTTTTTATGCGTATGTGTAATGTTACAGTTCGTATTTAAAAATGTATACACTGATATAATGATAAGATAACAGATATAAGTAACAAAAACAATATAGAAATGTGTACAAAATACAATACTTGCACAGAATTTCTATTTGTGTTATAAATTCGGAGGTAACGTTGCTGTAGGTATTGCACTGACAGTGCAGATGTGTTGCCTCAGCAGTAAAAATAGCGTTGACGGATGCACAGCCATATGGTATAGTGTTAGAGCTAAAGGGCCGAGGGGCCTTTTTTTGGTGTCCAATAACGCAGCGGGAGACAGTTTTACTGTCGATGGAACCGCCAGTCGGGAGAAATCCCGCCACTAAGAATGGAGGAATTACAATGCGTACAAGAATCACACTTGCTTGCACAGAGTGCAAGAATCGTAACTACAATACTACAAAGGATAAGAAGACCCATCCTGAAAGAATGGAAATCCGTAAGTATTGCAAGTTCTGCAAGACGCATACTACACATAAAGAGACCAAATAATTTTCCGCGGATTGAAAGGCAGGGTATTTAATGAGTGATTCAGTAAATGCAACAAATGCTGCTTCCAAATCCGAGAAGAAGTCCAAAGATACGGGGAAGGGTTCTTTCTGGAAGGGAATCAAGGCTGAGTTCAGAAAAATCGTTTGGCCTGATCGCAGTACTTTGATCAAGGAATCCACAGCAGTTATTGTAGTGTCTGTGGTGGTTGGTGCAGTTATTGCAGTGATCGACAGAGCAGTTCTCTACGGGATTAATTTCCTGATAAAGTAAGAAAGGATTTCTATGGCTGAAGAAGCGCACTGGTACGTAGTACACACATATTCAGGATATGAAAATAAGGTAAAGGTCGATCTTGAAAAGACGATCGAGAACCGAAACCTTCAGAACGAGATTCTTGAAGTAAGGGTCCCGACTCAGGCTGTAACAGAAGTCAGAGCCAACGGTACAAAGAAGTCTGTGGAAAGAAAGCTTTTCCCTGGCTATGTACTGATCAATATGTTCATGAATGACGATACCTGGTATGTTGTTCGTAACACCAGGGGCGTTACAGGGTTCGTAGGACCGGGAAGTAAGCCGATCCCGTTATCTGACGAGGAAATGAAGCCGCTTGGTATCCATGTTGAAAATACGGTTGTCAACTTTGATGTAGGTGATCGTGTTGCTGTAGTTGCAGGAGCATGGAAAGATACAGTAAGCGTAATTTCCAAGATGGATCTGAACAAGCAGACCGCTACTATTTCGGTTGAGCTGTTCGGAAGGGAAACACCTGTGGAGATCAGTTTTGACGAGATTTCCAAGATAGCTGATTAAAGAGTATTACTCTTTTCAGATGATATATGATGTGTGGTGAATTAAAGTGCCTATGGCATTTTAAGATAGATACAGTGGGAGGGTCTTTCCTGCCCGCATTACCACAAACGGCAGAAATGCCAGTTTAATAAGGAGGCTAAAAATGGCTAAGAAAGTCGAAGGATACATTAAGTTACAGATCCAGGCCGGCAAAGCTACACCTGCACCGCCGGTTGGTCCTGCACTTGGACAGCATGGTGTAAACATCGTTGAGTTCACAAAGCAGTTCAACGCTAAGACAGCAGATAAGGGTGATTACGTTATCCCTGTTGTTATCACAGTTTACTCAGATAGAAGTTTCACATTCATCACAAAGGAGCCGCCTGCAGCAGCACTTATCAAGAAGGCCTGCAAGCTTCAGAAGGCTTCTGGTGTTCCGAATAAGAACAAGGTTGCAACCCTTTCAAAGGCTGATCTCGAGGAAATCGCTAAGAGAAAGATGCCTGACCTCAACGCTGCTTCCCTTGAGGCTGCAATGAGCATGATCGCCGGCACCGCTAGATCCATGGGTGTCGAGGTAGAGAAGTAAGGAGGGTTCAACGATGAAACACGGAAAGAAATATGTTGAAGCTGCAAAGGCTATCGAGCGTGCAAAGCTGTATGAGCCCGCTGAGGCTATGGAGCTTGTAAAGAAGGCTGCTACAGCTAAGTTTGATGAGACTATCGAAGTTCACGTTAGAACCGGTTGTGATGGACGTCACGCTGATCAGCAGGTACGTGGTGCGGTTGTACTTCCTCACGGAACAGGCCGTAGCGTAAAGGTTCTCGTATTCGCTAAGGGCGCTAAGCTTGACGAAGCTCAGGCAGCTGGTGCTGATTATGTTGGCGGCGAGGAGCTTATCCCGAAGATCCAGAATGATGGATGGCTTGATTTCGACGTTGTAGTTGCTACACCTGATATGATGGGTGTTGTAGGACGTCTCGGTAAGGTTCTCGGACCTAAGGGTCTCATGCCGAACCCGAAGGCTGGAACAGTTACTATGGATGTAACAAAGGCTATCAACGATATCAAGGCTGGTAAGGTTGAGTACAGACTTGACAAGGCTAACATCATCCACGTTCCGGTTGGTAAGGCTTCTTTCACTTCTGAGCAGCTTACAGAGAACTTCAACGCTCTGCTTGCAGCACTTGAAAAGGCTAAGCCGTCATCTGTTAAGGGTCAGTACCTTAAGAGCATTTCTGTAGCTCCTACAATGGGCCCTGGCGTAAAGGTTATCGCTAACAGATATTAATTGAATCCGAAAAATCCGTGAAGCAATGAGCGGGTTTTGAGAATAGAAACTGCCGTATGGAAGAGATTCCGTACGGCAGTTTTTGTTGTGCGGAGCACTTGGCGAGGTATTCTCGAGCCTAGCGTAACCTGCTTGACAAAACGAGCAAAAAAGCATAATTTAATTGTAAACAATTATTAAGAAAAATGCTGACAACTGATTGGCAGTTTTTAAACACAGGAGTGGGATATGGGTGAATCTCGGAAATATGATTGTTTGAAGCTCGAAAACCAGATCTGTTTTCCATTATATGCGTGCGCAAAGGAAATAGTTCGGAAGTATAAACCATTTCTTGATAAGCTGGATCTGACTTACACCCAGTACATCACCATGATGATACTGTGGGAAAAGAAGCAGTCAAATGTTAAGGAACTGGGAAAGAAGCTTTATCTTGATTCAGGTACGCTTACTCCGTTATTAAAGAAGCTCGAGTCAAAGGGCTACATCAGCAGACAGCGTTCTGAAAGAGATGAAAGAAACTTAATAGTTACTATCACTGATGATGGAATGAAGCTCAGGGAGCGTGCACTGGAAGTTCCTTCAAAGATGGGACGGTGCGTGAGCTTAAGCGATGAGCAGGCAGAACTGCTCTATAATACACTGTATCAGATTCTCGGAAGCCTGGACGGTTCAGAGGAAAAACAGTAACAACATCCTTAGGGATAGAGGCGAGTATGACTAAGAACATGACGGCAGGAAAGCCACTGCCTTTGATCCTGCGGTTTGCATTACCGCTCCTGCTCGGAAATCTCTTCCAGCAGGCATATAATCTGGTTGATGCAGCGATCGTGGGACAAACACTGGGCACAGATGCACTGGCAGCAGTAGGTGCATCCAGCAGTGTCCAGTTTCTTGTACTGGGCTTTTGTATTGGGATATGTCTTGGCTTTTCGATTCCGGTGGCGCATCGGTTTGGAGCGGGTGATCATCATGGAATGAGGCTGTATATATTTCATGGGATGATATGGTGCATAATAACCGCGATACTTCTCACAACGCTGAATGTTGTGCTGTGTTCGCAGATCCTGCACATTTTGGAGACCCCTTCGGACATATTTGAAAATGCATACAGGTATCTTTTGGTTATATTTTTAGGGATACCGTTTACACTTCTCTACAATTTTTTGTCAGGTGTCCTACGGGCAGTCGGGGACAGCAGGACTCCGTTCTTATTTCTGGCTCTGTCTACCGTTTTGAATATAATCCTTGATTTCTTCTGTATCCTAAGGATGCACTGGGGATGCATGGGCGCAGGTATAGCAACTGTTGTTGCCCAGGCGGTGTCAGGAATCCTGTGTCTCATACTAATAATTAAAAAGTTTGAGATCCTGCATTTCAGGGCTGAGGATATGAAGTGGGACACCCGTATCGGGATAAATGCCATAAAAATGGGACTTCCCACAGGGCTTCAGTATTCCATAACAGCCATAGGAAGCATGGTGATGCAGGCTGCAAATAACGGTCTTGGAACTGTGTATGTATCTGCATTTACAGCAGGTATGAAGATAAAGCAGTTTGCCATGTGTCCTTTTGATGCGCTTGCAACATCGGTGTCCACATTTGCAGGACAAAATTATGGAGCGGGAAAAATTGACCGTGTAAAGAAGGGAATCCTTCAGGGTGCGCTGACAGGTATTGTATATGGTCTGATGATAGGACTTGTGCTGATATTCGGCGGACGCTATCTATGTATGCTTCTTGTCCATGCAGGGGAAAGTGCCGTACTGGATCAGGCGGGTAAGTACCTGAGATATCTGGGATGCTTCTACTGGGCGCTTGGAATATTAAATGTATGCCGTATGAGTATTCAGGCTTTGGGACATTCAGGGAAGGCTGTTTTGTCCGGAGTACTGGAAATGATCGCGAGAGTTGTGGTCAGCTTCGTATTTGTGCCGATATACGGCTTTACGGCGATCTGCCTGTCAGATCAGAGCGCATGGCTTCTTGCTTGCTGTTACGTAGCACCAATGTCCATATGGTGCATACACAGGGCAGAGCATCATATACTTGGCAAGAAAAAGAGGGAACAAAAAGTATAGAGTATATTAGGGACGAGTATTAACGGGGGTTTAACAATGATAAGAATAGCGGCTTGTGACGACGAAGACCGATGCCTGAATAATATACGTGATCTATTTGATGCGTATATAAAGGAACATCCGGAATGTGACGCTTCCATTGAATTATTCAATTCTACGCTGGATTTCATGGGAGCGAGAGAGAAGAGGCGTTTTGATGCATATATCCTGGATATTTACATTGATGCCCAGAGCGGGATAGATCTCGCAGAGTCTATCAGAAAAGATGATGAAAAAGCTGTGATCATTTTTTTGACCACATCTGAATTTCATTATAAAGATGCATTCCGGTTGAATGCTGCACATTACCTTGAAAAACCCATTGATCCAAAAGAGTTTGCAGATGCAATGGGACGGGTTTTGAAAGCAGGAAACGAGCGGTATTATGCAGTGAAGGATGGTGACGGTATCCACAGGATCCCGGTAAATGACATCCTGTATGTAATGAGCGAAGACCACTATAAAGACATAGTATGCAGAGACGGTGCAGCCTATCTTGTCCGCGAGACAATGGCTAATATCATGGAAGGCCTGGGTGAGGAAAACTTTTACCTGCTCAGTAATAAGCTCATTATAAATCTGAAAAAAATACTGACTATCAGCTCTGCGGAGGTGACTATGGAGGACGGCAGGAGATTTTCTCTGCCGAGGGGCAGCTACAGGGCAGTCAGTGACCTGTTCCTGAAATATTCATTTGAATGATCTCAGGACAGAACAGCATCATATATGTGCAATGGTATATTGTATACGCATTGTATGTATAAAAAAACAGAACTCGACATAAAAAAACATGAACGCGACATTCTTAATTTAACGTAATGAATTGATGGTATGTTATACATGAAGGACAGGTATGGAAAATAGAAGGGGACTTTTTCAGTTTATTTTATACAAATTGAAAAGAATTTTTCGTTATGGACTTCAGGAGATAAGGGAAGTAGAACAGAATCCTCTGTTTGTAGAGCATAAGACACATCTGTTATATAGAGGCGCCCTGGCGCTGATGCTCCTTTGCATCTTTTTTTCACTCATACCTTTGTCATACGGCGGATATCATACCGCGCTCACGTATTTCGGACTGGTGCTTGTTTTTGCATCGGCGATGGTGGGAGTGAAAAGCCTTAACAGACCGGATCTTGCGGCTGCGTTCAGTGCATATATCTCGGTCATAATACTTGGTATCTCGTTCTATACGAATCCTGATCCGCACAAGGTCGGATTTGATGCTTTTTGGCTCTGGATACTTATGATCCCGTTTCTTGTGGATTATTTTGCCGGACTCATCATGGGGGCGATCGCATCTCTTTCAGGTTTTTTTCTATCAGTCCTGATAATGTGGTCACCGCTCAGATCGCATTTTACACATTACGGAGATAATATTCTTACGTATTATCCGGAAGTGTATCTGATCGTTGCTTTGTGGGCATGGATGATACAGTATCAGATCTTTGGATACCAGGCAGATTCATTGAGAGCAGAGCGTGAACGGCATGCCCAGCAGGAGGAACGCATCCGTGGTGTTGAGAAACAGCAGGAAGAGCGGATCCGCAGCATGGAAAAGCAGATGGCGGCTTATGAGGAAAACCATTCACTTGTTGAGAGATATCATCATGATCTGAGGCACTATACCAGAGTTATAAAGGAATATCTGGAAAAAGGGGAAACTGAAAGAGCAATAAGTTATCTAAAAGAAATAGATGGAAATCTTGATCAGGTCGTCCATATGACTTATTGCGATAATCATCTGATAAACAGTATCCTTTCAGTTTTCAGGATGCGCCTGAACAGGCAGTCCTGTACTACCAAGATCATAGCTGCCGTTCCGGAAGATCTGAAGATAAAGGAACTGGACCTTACGGCATTGCTTTCTAATATTTTAGAAGATGCATGTGATGCGCTTCAAAAGGTGGAAGAAAGCAAAAGGCTTATAAATGTCCGTATCGATTACAGGGATGGGAAGCTCCGCATACAGGTTGAAAATACCTGTGCGGTGCAGACACAATTTACAGAAGATGGATTACCGATCAGTACAAAGGAGGTACGAGGGGGAATCGGAACAAAAAGCGTGAGGGACATTGCGAGGGAGTATAAGGGTGTTGCCGGTTTTAGACAGGAGGGAGATCGTTTCATTACTATGGTCGTGATCGGATGCTGAGAAGTAAACTTGTGACACGTTGTCGTTCGACGCAGGAGAGAAACTATGCGTAAATACAATGAAGAGGGGTATCTGATCGTAGGTGAAAGGGATTGCTGCGAAAGATTTGAGCCGGAAGGTGGGGGCCTTCTGTGTCTCAGAGAATGTTGGCATTGTAAATGGGCTGATTTCCATAGAAACGGCACATCAAAAGATGCCAAAGAAAGCATTTGCAGATATGAGCGGAACCGTAAGAAGGAAACGGCTCAGGGCTCACCCATCCAGTACACCGATGATATAAGGGCAAAAATGGAGAGAGATGCTCTTACCGGTCTGCGAAACAGATTTTTCGTGCAGAGCAGTGTGGAAATAGCACTGACTAACGGATACGGTGGAGTACTGATGATCTTCGACCTTTGTGATCTGAGCGGGATGAAGGATGCAATGGGCGAAGATGCAGAGAACAGTGTGATCCTGCATTTTTCGGAAATACTGAAAAATGTGTTCCGTGGTGAGGACATAGTTGCGAGGATGGATAACAGCAGATTCGCGGTCTTTGTCAAGGGGAACATCCCGGATCCATTGTGCAGTAAAAAGGTGGAGGAGATCAGGGAACTGTTCTATGAGAGGATCAGGGATAAATTTTCTGAAAGTGCTGTCATACCGGTTTCTGTAGGGGCTGCGGTCCTTGTGAAAAACGGTGCATCGTTTGATGAACTGTATGAACATGCAGAAAAGGTCATGAGCAGAACTAATGGAATAAAAAACAGCAGTTGGCGGTTTTATATGGAATCCGGTGAAGAGGAACTGGATAACGTAGGTGATACCGTTCAGAGCTAAGACTAAAAAATGGGGGAGTTTTTTATAAGCAGAAAGAGGCAGTTGTATTCGGAATGGGGGTCCGAACAACTGCCTCTTTCTTATGTGCATTTTCCTGACCGTTATTAACATCCGCACTTTTTTGTAAACATCGCTTATTGGAGTGATATTTCTCAAAAAGCCAGACGATAAATAAGTATATGTATACTGTATATTGCACTTGTTATGTATCGAAATAAATACATGACAAGTGACTGCCTGGCACATTTCCGAAGATATTAAGGGGTTTATATTTTCGGAGAAAGAAGGGGAAATTGAGGAGAAGCGATTTTCGAAAGGCAGCGGCAGTGGTGCTTTCAGCGGTCATGGTGTTTACCATGAGCGGAGCTGTATTTGCGGCAGAGAGCGTTTTGGTCATGGAGGACCGTCTGGATGATGCTTCGGCAAAAATGAAAGCGTCACTGAGCGAAATAGACATGCTTACAGAGGGGAACGATTATGAGTCAGAACGGGTCTTTTTTAAGGCGGGGTCTCAAAGTGAAGCCCAAATTGTGGCAGATGCGTACAATTCAAGTGTTGTGGAATTTCATGACGGTGTAGCTGTGGCGGAAACGGATGACAGTGTCCGTGATACGCTGGAAAAAGCCATAAATGACAGGGTTTCGCCTGTGCCGGTTTATCCGGATCTTTTGCGTGAGATCGACGACCGGTCCGCAATTTATGGCACTTGTCAGGAGACTGTTGACTGGCTCGGAATGGATCCGTTCTATGCAGCGGAATATCAGTGGTTCCACGACAGTATTTTCACCCCTGATGCATGGACTGCGTCCGAGGGTGAAGGCATAAAAGTAGCAGTCCTTGATACGGGAGCGGATATGGATCACGAAGACCTGTGGGGGTCCATCATAGGCAATTACAATGTGCTCGATCCGGAAAGTGATGCTGATGATACGAACGGGCATGGAACGCACATCGCAGGGCTCATAGGTGCAGCTCGAAGCAACGGATACGGCGGTGTGGGAGCTGCGCCCAAAGCAGGTCTTTATATAATAAAGGTCGCGAGAACGGAAAGAGTCAGAATCTCTGATGAGATAGCAGGAATCTATCACGCGATAGATGCCGGAGTTGATGTTATAAATATGAGTTTTGGCTCGGAAAACACAAGTGAAGCAGAAGAAGACGCGATCGACGAAGCACTGGCGGCAGGGATTGTTGTGGTGGCTGCAGCGGGAGATGATGCAGATGATACAGAGCATTATCCTGCTGCATATGAAGGCGTGATCTCGGTCGCATCGTCAACAAGCTATTATACACTTTCTTCTTTCTCAGATTACGGCGACTGGGTTGACATAACAGCGCCGGGCGGAGATTTTTATACTGAGGAAGGTAAAAAAGTCGAGACCCAGCAGGAATGGAAAGCGAATGGAATTTTATCCTGCTATAAAAATAATGACTACGTATGGATGACGGGAAGCGGTCAGGCTGCGGCGCTTGTTTCTGCGGCAGCGGCACTGCTTTTAAGCTACGATCCTGCGGTCAGATCGCTTGAGGGTGAAGCACGGGGAGAAACAGTCAGGGATGCTGTTTTGGACACCGCTAACGATATTGAGTATGGACGTGATGAGATCTTCGTAGAGGGCGGATTGGATGCAGCGGAGCTTTTGGGCGTAGAAGAAAATGATGATGAGAAAGACAACGATGATGAAGAGTTTGAGGAGGAAGAAGAGGAAGAGGATCCGTCGACAGTGACCGCCGGTCAGAAGATAGATATCACATATCTCTTTGAGGGAGTAAAAACCAACGGAAAGGTGCGCTACCGTACGAATGATCTGAAGATAGCGAGGATTAACAAGAAAGGTGTTCTTTTCCCGAAAAAGACCGGATCTGTATGTGTCAGCATGGACGAAAAGATATCAGGCGTGTGGAATACCGTTAGTTCAGCAAATGTAAATGTGGAAGTTCCTGTCGTGATAAAGAAATACGAGATCGACATGGATACAGTCTCGCTGAACGGTCTCACTGATATCAACGCGAACACCTTTGTGACAGAAACGACGAGAAAACCTTACTGGGTATCGTCCAACGATTATAAGCTCTACGTGGATAATGAAACGGGGCTTATAGAAGTCGAGCCATTTGCCCGGGGAACGGTAAAACTTTATGCGGTATTTGGTGCAAGTGATACGGATGACAGAGAAGGTACCAGAAAGAAATACAAGGTAAAGATTAAACTAAAAACAATAAACTAACGTTTACACCCTCGGGGTCTGCAGTCAGTGAGCGCTCGGATCCCGGGGGGACTTTTTACCCAAAAATAGAAAAATAAAAATCAAAAAACCAGTATTTATCGGAAAATGTACGTCATTATATACAAAAAAATGTACATATAAATAAATTGTTACAAATATAGTCAATTATGAGGTATAATGTTTCTGATTTGATACAAAATTTCTCTGCGAGGTAAAAAAATGGGGTTAAGACGAACGGAGAAAAATGAATGGGGCATTGAAAGAGCCGGTCGGGATAAACTGACTGGTCTTTTCGGTGCCTCATCTTATATAAAGACGCTGAACGAGATACAGCAGACCGGAGGGGCTTTCGGTATCATTGTTCTGGATATCAACAGTCTTACGTGCATCAATGAAAAATTTGGTGAGAGCGTTGGAAACCAGATCCTTGTCGTTACCGCAAAAAAGCTCAAGAAGTGCATACGGGAAACTGATATGGCATTTCGTACCGGCGATGATGAGTTCAGCATCCTTATCCGTGGTGTATGTAATTCAGAATTTTATGAAGATATAATCGATCGTATCCGTCAGTCAATGAACCGGAGGGTAGTACTGCCTGAAGCTGCCATAAAGGTTGGCATCGGTGCAGGCTATGCCAGGTATCCTGAAAACGGAAATGATGTTCAGAGCGTGATAAAGGCTGCTGACAGTGTCATGTATCAGGATAAGCGACTGCAGAAGGATGAGCAGAAGACCGAGAAGGTAAGTGCATATAATCTGTCCCACGACAGTCTTACAGGGCTCTACAATAAGCGTGGCTTTGTAGAAGCAGTCAGGATACATCTTACAGAAAATCCAAATACCAATAACATCCTTTTAATGTCTAATTTCCGTGATTTCAAAATGATAAATCAGGTTTTTGGAGTCGATAAGGGAAATGAGATCCTGATACGCATGTCAAATCTCATCCGTGAGAGATGCGGCCGCATGGGCATCTACGGAAGGATAGACAGCGATCATTTTGTACTGCTCATGGAAAAAGAGCGTTTCCGTGAAAGCGGGATGTGCGATGTCCTCGATGATTTCTTTTGTAATATCCTGGGTGCCGACTATCAGGTGCGTTTACAGATAGGCATTTATGATGTGGCTGATCCTGATATGGATGTTCTTGGAATGTGCGACCGCGCAAATATAGCGATCCGTTCCATAAAGCATGACAGCAAGCTTGCTATAGCCTGGTATCAGGATGATATGATGAAGGACACTCTTTTTGAAAATACCATCATAAGCAGGTTTGATTCAGCACTTAAAAACGGCGAATTTGTTCCGTGTTTTCAGCCTCAGGTGGACCCTGACGGAAAGCTCGTTGGAGCAGAAGTACTGGCACGCTGGAATTTCCCGGGACGCGGTATAATGCATCCGAAGGAATTTATCCCGGTGCTTGAAAAGGCAGGAGTTGTTGTTCAACTTGACAGGTATATATGGGAGAGAGCTGCGGAATTTCTGGAAAAATGGAAGGGAACTCCCATGGAAGAGCTCTCGCTGTCGGTCAATATCTCACCGAGGGATCTATATTATGTAAATCTGGGAGATTATTTCCAGGATCTAATGGAACGTCATGGACTGGATCCCGGTAAACTCAAGCTTGAGATAACAGAGAGTACGGTAATGTCAGATCCTGAGCAGGGAGCAGCCCTTGTAGAGAAGCTCAGGGCGAGCGGATTCATTGTTGAAATGGATGACTTTGGCAGCGGCTATTCATCCCTTAATATGCTGAAGGATATTCACGTGGATGTCCTGAAGATAGATATGGGATTTCTTCATAGAACGGATGACAAAAAGCGTGCAAGGATAATCCTCGATTTTGTCATATCCATGGCGAAAACATTGGGAATGTCCGTCATTACCGAAGGCGTCGAGACAAGAGATCAACTGGAGTTCCTTGTAGAAATGGGATGCAGGATATTCCAGGGATACTACTTCTCAGGTCCGGTAATGCTCGAGGAATTTTTAGACAGATATTATTCCTCCGAAAAAGAAAACGAGAAAGCGGTATAAAAACAAGTTACGCTAGGCTCGACAAAACCTCGCTAAGTGCTCCGAAAATAAAAGTGAAGGCTCCGGTGATCGGGACCTTCACTTTTTTATATGCAAACCTTCGCGAGATTTTATCGAAATAAACAAAAAACCTCAGGCAAAACCTGAGGTTAAAGAGCTGGGCTAGAAGGATTCGAACCTTCGAAGTGACGGAGTCAGAGTCCGTTGCCTTACCGCTTGGCGATAGCCCAATGTGTTGTGTTTTTGTCTGCCGCTCTTGGCGACAAAAAATATTATATACACGAGATTAAAATAATGCAAGCACTTTTTTAAAAAATTTTTAGAAATTTTGATGTTTATTGTTTTGGCGTGGTGTGACGGAAGCGCTGACGACGAGGCAACGTACCCGCGTGTATGATAACGCTCCTGACTGTCGGCGTCCGTTGAAAACAACGCCCTCCACTTCCGTCACTTCATAAACGCGAAACAATTCACCACGTTAAAGTAATCAAGCGCGACAGGGCAAAAGGTGATATACTGTAGGGCGAGTAATGCGTGTGAAAAGGAGAAGCGGATATGGTTTTTGATTTCAGTGAGTCATCGGAAAAGCAGGCTGAGGAAAAGGCAGCAGGGCCTGTATGCACATATGAGACATTTCATTCAGAAAGCAATACCTCGGATAAAGAACATCCCATAATGGTGCTGGATGCTGTGTCTGAAATGCCTCATCACCTTGCGGGTCAGTTCAGCGATCCGGATAAAAGAACAGCCTTTGAATTTTCAGAAGAAAAAGAAAAAATCTCAGCTGACGTGCTGTCCATTGACAGCCGTTTCACGGGGCTTCTTCACTGGCTTGGATCAAATTCCATAAGAGTAAGACTGTCTCTCACAAAAGTAAAAGAAGGCTATGCCGTAACTGCCATTCGTGAAGTAAACTCCGGCAGTATCGATAAGCTTTCTGCGGAAGACGGATTTTTGCAGTATATGATCGGCAGACTCCTTGAAGGACGTGCCCATGAAGATCAGATGCTTGATGAAGATCAGGACATAGACGGCGACGAAATGAAGCTCACGAGCCTTCAGAGCATCACAGACTTTCTGGAGTGCGCGGGAAGTACACTTCCTGAAAATATAAGGCTCTGGGCGCGGAGAAACCTTGCAGTAGCCCGTTCCCGTGAGATAAGCCCGGAAGAAAAACGCCATGCACAGCGTGCACTTTCAATCATGCTCAATATCCAGTGGAAAGGTGATTACTTTGAGCCTATCGACCCTGTTGAGGCGAGAAAGATACTGGATGAAGAGCTGTACGGTCTGGAAAATGTAAAGCAGAGGATAATCGAGACCATAATCCAGATAAACAGGACCCATACACTTCCTGCATACGGTCTGCTCCTCATAGGCCCTGCTGGTATCGGTAAGTCGCAGATCGCCTATGCGGTGGCAAGGATACTTAAGCTCCCCTGGGCTACTCTTGATATGAGCGCTATACACGATTCAGAGCAGCTTACAGGAAGCTCCAGAGTGTACTCAAATGCAAAGCCGGGAAGCATCATGGAAGCCTTTTCCATGGCAGGAGAGTCAAATCTCGTATTTATTATTAATGAGCTTGATAAAGCCGATTCCAGAACCTCTACAGGGGGTAATCCGGCGGATGCACTGCTGACCCTTTTAGATAATCTTGGATATACGGATAACTACATGGAGTGCACTATCCCCACAACAGGAGTTTATCCAATAGCGACTGCAAACGAGCGTGACAGGATCAGTGCGCCCCTCATGTCCAGATTTGCGGTCATCAATATCCCGGACTATACAGCAGACGAGAAAAAAGTAATATTCACGAAGTTTTCACTTCCAAAAGTTCTGAAAAGAATGGGAATGGATCCGGCAGAATGTGTCGTGACACCGGAAGCCGTAGACGTGGTAGTGCGCCAGTTTTCAGGAGAATCAGGAGTTCGTGACCTGGAGCAGGCGGCAGAGCATATGGCTGCGAACGCCCTCTACAGGATCGAGACAGAGGGCGTATCAAAAGTCACATTTGATGCGGAAATGACAGAAAAACTGCTGGGTTGACGTGAGTTTTACATATCAAATCGCGTGAGGTCGTATTTTTCGATGATGTCACAGAGCGAGTCCACATAGGACGTATCTGTGGCGTAACCGCCCTTTTTGATGATAGAAGCAGCGGTGCGGTAGTCGGTTTCGCCCTGTATTCCTGCATAGCGGTGCCGGCTGCCTGCCATTGCTCCTAAAAGATAGGCGCTGTGGTCGATTATAGAGTCCTCGATGGTGTCATAGGAGCGGAAGTCCGCAGAAGCAGAGTAGGGGATGCCGTCAGAGTCCTCTTCGATGGTGTTGGTGCTGTAGCGGGTTCCGTCCCAGGTTCCGCCTTCCCAGTTCATATCAGACAGATCACACTTCATTCCAAAGCAGTTATTTGTATTTAATGCAAGGGACTCCTTTCCATATCCGCTTTCGTAGATAAACTGCGCTGTAAGGACAGAAGCGAGGATTCCGGTACGCTCCTGCTCCTTTGTCATTCGTGATCCCACCATGGAGATAATGTCGTTATTATCAGTTTTAATGAGGTCGGAAGCCTGTATATTAAGGGCATCCGAAATAGAAATTATTGATGAAGCCGCGTCATATGCGTAGTCTTCGATGGAAATGTTTCCGCCCTCGCGGTAGAACTCATCCTCAATATCGATGGATGCGGTCTTTCCGTCGTTACCGCTTACGGAAGCCTGCTCCGAAGTGCGTGACATGGGATTTGAAACCGCTGATAAAAACGGGTTTTTTGAAGTTGTAAAAATATAAAAGATCAGACAGATGATGACCATGAGTCCGATCGGCTTAACAATGTCTTTCATGCTTTTCATTATATCAGAGTATCCTCAATAGTATCCGAATCTTTCGTGAATCTTAAGAGAGTTGAAATTTGGTTATAGTATCGGATAAAAGACATAAGTTCTAAAGTATCGGCATGTGCATCATGATATAATCAGGATAGTGAGTTTTAACGGGTTTTGTACCGGTCACAGGGGAGGAAGAAAATGCCGGAGAAAAAGAAGAAAATCCCGGGGATACGTACGAGAATGGCAGTGATCCTTGCTGTAGACGAGGCGAAAAAATTTGCACATTTTGAAACGGATCTTTATGCGCTGTCGGGTTATACAAGGGATGACAATGAGGTGGAGATCTTCTGTCCTGCAAAATATCCCATAAAGCTTGAGGATCTGGCAGAGGCGCTCAATATAGCAAAGGATAAAAAAATGTCCGCCGGGGATTTTCTGGAAAAATGGTATGACGGAATATCAGGTAAGGTGGATGGCTTGAGGCAGAGTCTACTTGTGCCAAATGCGATGGGAGCAGACGAGCTGGGAAAGATACCGGATCTCCTTCTTCCTGTTTCCGATGAAGAAATATTCCACTGGATCGTCATGGAGCTTGACGAGATGGACCGGCAGGTGAGCCGTGACAAAACGGGATGGAACATACCGCTTTCGGATGTGCTTGATATGGACGCTATAAGTGAGCTTTTGAAAAATGCAAAGCTGAACCGCAGAAGAAAGCCCATGAACAGGAAATATCCTGATGCCGTGAAGCGGAGTTTCATCATAAAAGCAGATGACCTGGTGAATAAGGGGGCGGCTGACGATGAAGTTATCGCGCTTTACCGTATCTATACTGATGAACTGGCGGATAAGGGAGATATCACGGCTCTGAAAATACGCGGATATGCATGTTACGGCGGAAATCCTGCTTATGAAGGAAATTGGGAGACGGCAAAGGAATCCCTGAGTCAGGTATTTGAGCTGACCCGTGATCCAGGATGCGCAAATTCCCTCGGTTATATCTATTTTTACGGAAGAGTGGGCGGAGAGCCCGATTACGAAAAAGCATTCCGGTATTTCACATTTGGTGCGCTGAACGGGATCTATGAGTCTACATATAAGCTGGCGGATCTCTATGCGGCAGGGCTTGGTACATGGAAAAGCCCGGAGACTGCGAAGCGCCTCATAGAAGAGATATATTACGAAAACCTGAACCGTTTTTCCTGCGGAGAATATGACGGAAAATTTGCGGACGTGGCACTCCGTATGGGAAATATCTGCGAAAACGGCATCGGAACGGTAAAGGATTCGGAAGCCGCATATTTTTACTATCTGCAGGCAAAATACGCCATAAAGTTAAGGCGCAAAGTGTCGGATCAGTATGGGGATAATTCTGTACAGAAAAAAATAGAAGATGCGTGCCGGAGGACCTGCTCTGCGGTTGAGTCTGCAGAGTCGGATGAATTAAAAATGCTCCGTCCTTTTCCTATCCTGCAGCTCCTTATGGGTAATCATGAGGTGGAGCTCAGGTATGAAAAGCTGAAAGACGGCAGGTATAAGCTCAGTGCCAGAAGGATACGTAAGGAAAAAAATAAGGAGAATGGGAAGATACTCCTTACTTTCCCTGAATATGACTGGTGCGAGCTTGTAGATGAAGTTGTTCTCTACACAGGAACGGTATATAAAGACACCATGCCGGAAGAACGGAATATGGTATGCATCAGCGATATTTTAAGGGATCCTGAGGATGGAGAAACAGAATTTTTTACGTTGTGGAACAGCATACTGGGGTCTATAAAAACGGATTTTTATACGATGATAATACCGAAGCCGAATGCGTGAGACGGCATCATTTCCTTATAAGTGTTTAAAAGGAGATGAGCCTGTAAGGGGGTAGACCTTACAGGCTCTGCTTATGAGGGGGAGATAGTGAGCGTTCTCGCTATCTGTACTTTGCATTTTAGTTGATACAAGATTAATTTTCAAGAGTATTTTAGTGAAAAATCACATGTATACATTAAGATTTTATAAACATTCGAAAATCGTTGATTTTATGCGGCTTATGACCCTTAAAATGGTGTATACACGAGATGAAAATTGGAGTAAAAATGCAAAAAAATGCACATGATCTATTTGGGGTGCATACCAAAAATGCTTGTGTTGGATACGATTATGTGGTAGATTAAGATGTTTGCTTGTCAGGGTTATTTACATCTGATCCGAGAGGGCGGGTTGTGTAAAAAATAACGCTTACGCACGTTTGGAGAAGGAGGAATCTAACTATGAAATATGATGTTATCATCATTGGTGCCGGTCCCGGCGGAATCTATTCTGCGTATGAGCTTCTTCAGAAGAATAGCGGGTTAAAGATCGCGATCTTTGAGGAAGGTACAGAGCTTGAATCCCGTCATTGTCCTATCGACGGAGACAAGATAAAGTCCTGTATCCATTGTAAGACCTGCTCCATCATGAACGGTTTCGGCGGCGCAGGTGCTTTTTCTGACGGAAAGTATAATATCACCAATGATTTCGGCGGAACACTTTATGAATATATAGGCAGAGACAAGGCTCTTGAGCTCATGAAGTATGTTGATGAGATCAATATGAAGCACGGCGGAGAGGGTACAAAAATGTACTCAACATCCGGTACTTCATTCAAGAAGCTCTGCATGCAGAACAGGCTCACTCTGCTGGATGCTTCCGTGCGTCACCTTGGCACGGATATAAATTACGTGGTACTTGAGAACCTTTACGCAGAAATGAAGGACAAGATCGACTTCCATTTCCGCACTCCGGTAACACGCATCGAGTCCCTTGATCCGGGATTCAGGATCCATTACGGAGAAGAGACTGCAGAGGCAGATCAGTGCATCGTTTCCGTAGGTCGAAGCGGAAGTAAGTGGATGGAAGAGGTTTGTAAGGAACTCGGCATCGAGACCAGCTCGAACCGCGTGGATATCGGTGTCCGCGTAGAGATCCCTGCGGAGATCTTCTCCCACATCACTGATGAACTTTACGAAGGAAAGATCGTTTACAGGACAAAGAAATTTGAGGACAGAGTACGTACATTCTGTATGAACCCTCATGGTATCGTCGTAAACGAGAATACAAACGGTATCGTTACAGTAAACGGTCACAGCTTTGAGGATCAGAGTAAGAAGACAGATAATACAAACTTTGCGCTTCTTGTTGCAAAGCATTTCTCTGAGCCTTTCAAGGACAGTAACGGATATGGTGAGAGCATTGCAAGACTTTCAAATATGCTCGGCGGCGGTGTTATCGTACAACGTTTTGGTGACCTCGAGCGCGGACGCCGAAGCAATCAGAAGAGGATCGATGAAGGAACAGTACGTCCTACACTGGATGCGACTCCCGGCGATCTGAGCCTCGTGCTTCCGAAGCGTATCCTTGACGGCATCATCGAGATGATCTATGCCCTTGACCGCATTGCGCCCGGTATGGCAAATGACGACACTCTGCTCTATGGTGTCGAGGTCAAGTTCTACAATATGGAAGTTAAGCTCGATCACAATCTTGAAACACGTTATCCGGGTCTCTATATCATCGGAGACGGCAGCGGCGTGACACATTCACTGTCCCACGCATCTGCAAGCGGTGTTTATGTAGCAGACAGGATCCTTGAAAAACTGAGCTGATGTAATAGTTTTTGGATATATGCCCCGGAGGCGGTGCTGAGAAAAGCATCTCCTTCGGGGCTTTTTTATCGTATATGTACTGTCCAAAATGAGGAACAGTACCGTTTGGTCTTGATATTGTTAAAAAATAATCTATAATGAAAACGATTACAAAATGCGTTTCATATACAGGGGGATTTATGACTATCCGTGAAGTTGCGAAACTTGCAGGGGTATCTGCGGCAGCAGTAAGCAGATATCTCAACGGGGGATCGCTGAGCGATGAAAAAAGAAACAGGATACGGAAAGCGATAGACGAGACAGGCTATCAGCCGGATTCTGCAGCAAGGCTTATGAGGACCGGAAAAATCCGTCAGATAGGTGTTATCGTTCCAAAGATTTGTTCCGATTCAGTAAGCAGGATAGTAGAAGGCGTCACTGCAATATGCAGGGAACGCGGATATATGGTGGTGCTCTGCAACACCGACGGGAACAGGGATCTTGAGAACGAATACATAAGTTTTCTGCAAAATAAAAATGCAGCGGGTCTTATCATCATGGGAGTCGCAATGACGCCTGCCATAGAGGATTCGCTGAAAAACTGCCAGGTTCCCTTTGTGATAACGGGTCAGAATTATGAAACATTTCCGTGTGTTTATAATGATGACTACCATGCAGTCCATGCTCTTATGAACATGGTGATAAATAAGGGGCGTAAAAATATTGCATATCTTGGCGTAACTGACGAAGATCTGGCGGCAGGTGCTGAGCGTCACAGAGGCGCTCTGGATGCGGTGAGAAGCGCGTCCATGTCAGAGGATGACCTGGTGATCGAAAACTGCAGTTTCTCCGCATCAAGCGGATATGAAGCCATGCAGAAGATACTTAAAGAGTATCCTGAGACCGACGGGGTCGTTTGCGCAACAGATACCATCGCGGTTGGTGCCTGTGCAGCCATCAGAAAAGCAGGAAAAAAGATACCCGATGATATAAGCATTGCGGGTGTCGGTGACAGCTGGGTGGACGAATTTATGGATCCGCCCCTCACTACAGCACAGCTTTTCCATCTGCAGTGCGGTACAGATGCCGCAAAAATGCTGTTTCACATGATTGACGGCGATGATGACGGCGGTCCGATGCGTCAGACCATGCTGACATACAGGATACTTGAAAGAAGCTCGATCTGATGATGTTGAAATTTTTGCACATCATCTTTTGAGGATAGAAAGGAAACACACCATGAAACTTATTTTTCTCGATATTGACGGAACACTTACATCAGCAGGATCAAATGTACCGCCCGACAGCGCTCTCAAGGCTATCAGAGCCGCACAGGCAAAGGGCAATAAGGTATATCTCTGCACAGGCAGAAATTACGCCATGATGAAGCCTCTTCTTAAATATGATTTTGACGGATATGTAGCAAGCTCAGGCGGATACGTTGTTGACGGAGACGAAGTCCTTTTTGACTGCCCTATGAGCGATGAGCAGTGGAACACAGCTATCAAGGCATTTCATGATCACGATGTTTTCTGCACAGTTGAAACAAAGGATGTTACATACGGCGATGAGAATCTCGGAGAATTTCTGAAGCAGGGCGGTGACGGAAACAGTGAGCTCCTCCGCTGGAGAAAGGCTATCGAGGAAAAGCTGGATATCGTTCCGATCTCACAGTTTGAGGAAAAGAAGCCTGTATATAAGATCGTTTTCATCTGCAAGGATGAGTCACAGCTTGCAGAGGCAAGAGAAAAGCTTGAAAAAGATTTCAATTTCGTCATCCAGAGTGCGCCTATCGATAACGCGGGAATCATCAACGGAGAGTTCATTAACCGCGCATTTGATAAGGGCCGCGGAATCATCAGGGTCGCTGAGAAAGAGGGCGTTGATATCGCTGATACATACGGTTTCGGCGACAGCATGAACGACCTTGAAATGATTGAAACAGTCGGCACAAGTGTCGTAATGGCCAACGGAAATGAAGAGCTCAAAAAACGCGCAGACGTAGTTTGCCCTTCAGTAGAGAAAGATGGGCTTTTGAAGGCATTCCAGCAGTTAGGACTCTGCTGAAAATTTTCGTTCCGCGCACAAAAAACGCAAAAATCGTTAATTATGCACAATTTTACGCCGATATATTAATGAAAAAGTACTGTTTACAGTATAATCACGTTAATATAAAATGAAACACGATTGAAAACGTTTACAAAAGGAGGAAGCGATGGCACTTGACTATCGGAAATGCGCGGAGGAAATATTCAGTCACCTCGGCGGCAGGGAGAATATCATCAGCGCGGCACATTGCGCGACCAGACTTCGTCTGGTAATTGCGGACAACAGCAAAGTTGACGTAAAGGCACTTGAAAATGTAGAGGGAGTAAAGGGTCTCTTCAATTCTAACGGACAGCTTCAGCTCATCATCGGTACAGGAACAGTTAATCACGTATATGAGGAGTTCCTTTCCGTAACAGGCATGACAGCTGCCACAAAGGACGACGTAAAGGCTGCAGCAGCTGCAAGACAGCCGTTACCTCAGAGAATGGTGAAGACACTCGGTGACGTATTTGTTCCCATTCTGCCGGCTATCGTTGCGTCCGGTCTTCTGATGGGTCTCGTAGAGGCTCTTGCGAAGGCTAATCCTGCATTTGCAGGCTCAGACTGGTTCGCTTTTCTTGATATGGTCGCAAACACTGCATTTGCTTATCTTCCGGTAATCGTTGCCATCAGTGCGGCACGTGTATTCGGCGGTAATATCTTCCTTGGCGGTGTTATCGGTCTTCTCATGATCCACTCTAACCTGACAAATGCATGGTCAGCAGCAGATGGATACGGTGTATGGTATCTTTTCGGTCATGTACAGATCGGTTCCTATACACTGGGTCAGATCAACCAGCTTGGTTATCAGGGTCACGTTATCCCTGTCATCATTGCGATCTGGTGCATGTGCAAGATCGAGAAATGGCTGCATAAGGTTGTTCCGGAAGTACTGGATCTCTTCGTTGTTCCGATCACAACAGTATTTTCAACAGCACTGCTGACATTCATGATCCTCGGACCTATCTTCTCAAGCCTTGAGACAGCAGTTCTTTCAGGAGCAAAGGTTCTCGTACAGAATCCGTTCGGTGCTCTTGTAATGGGTGCTGTTTACCCTGTAACTGTTGTAATGGGTCTTCACCACATGTACAACGTTATCGAGGCAGGTATGCTTGCTGAGACAGGTGTTAATACATGGATGCCTATCGCATCAGCAGCTAACTTTGCACAGTTTGGTGCCTGTCTTGCAGTAGGCATCAAGACTATCAGCGGAAAGAGAAAGGCAGTAGCTATCCCGTCATCCCTTTCTGCAGCTCTCGGTATTACAGAACCTGCTATCTTCGGTGTGAACCTCCGTCTCATGAAGCCGTTTGTATGCGGTATGATCGGTGGTGCCATCGGTGCCGTATTCGGAGCTATCATGAAGATCGGTGCTAACGCATACGGTGTTACAGGTATTCCCGGATACCTCACAACAACAGAGAATACTGTTCCGTACACATTCCTGCTCCTGATCTCAGGCGGTATCGCATTTGCCCTTACATTCTTCTCATGGAAGGAAGATGATATCGAAGGTGAAAAGGCAGCTGCACCGGCAGCAGAGGCAGCTCCGGCTGAACCTGCTAAAAAGATCATTGTAGCTGACGGTCACGAAGTATTCGCTACTACAAAGGGAAAGGTTATCCCTTACACAGAGATCGCTGATGAGGCATTTTCATCAGGTGCTCTTGGAACAGGTGTAGGTATTGAGCCTGAAGAGGGAATCGTACGTGCTCCGTATGATGGAACTATCTCCTCAGTAGTTGATACAAAGCACGCTGTTGGTATCAGCGGTGAGGCTGACATGGAGCTTCTGATCCATGTAGGTGTGGACACTGTAAAGATGAACGGCGACGGCTTTGAGGCACTTGTAGCTGAGGGCGATGTCGTTAAGAAGGGCACTCCGCTTATCCGCTTCGACAGAGCAAAGATCAAGAACGCAGGATACCGTGATACAGTTGTTGTCCTCCTCACAAACAGTGATGACTACAACGATGTAAAGTTTGGTGCAGACGCTGAGTAAAGATCGCTCAGGCCTTCGAGCCAATGAATAGAATGTTAAAACCTGTTCCGGGATGGTAAAATATTCCGGAGCAGGTTTAGCTGTTTTAAAACATATAAAAGGGAGTCGTTGTGGGAACGGATAAGGATACGGAAAAGGAAAAAGATGCGTATGTGGTCTATATGCTGGAGTGCGCGGACGGAACCTATTACACAGGCATCACAACGGATCCCGAGAGACGGCTTAAAGAACACAATTTTTCAGAGAAAGGTGCAAAATATACCAGAGCGCGAAGACCCGTAAAGATGGTCTATACAGAAAGTTTTCCGGACAGATCCTCAGCCTCGAAGAGAGAGTGGGAGATCAAGCATAAGTTTACCAGGGCAGACAAGCAAAAACTTGTATATAAAACCGCGGTGAGCGGGAAAAGCACCCCATAAAAAACTTTACGGAAATACGGCTTTAGCGGTATAATCAGTCCAAATGATCAGATTAGGTGAATTACAAAAACTTTATATTGAGCGGTTTACTGATTTCGGTGCATATCTTACAGATGCAGCCGAAACAGCTTCTGATGAGAAGCACGAAGGAGACAAAAATGAGATCCTTCTCCCGAAGAAGCAGATTCCGGAATTTGCAGAAATAGGCGATCCTATCAAGGTATTTATCTACCGGGATTCTTCGGACAGACTGATCTCCACGGTGAATAAGCCGTACCTTCTCCTGCATCAGGCCGCAGTACTGAAATGCCGCGATGTAAATAAAGTTGGGGCATTTCTTGACATGGGTCTGGAAAGAGATCTGTTGCTGCCTTACCATGAACAGACATACAAGGTTAAGGAAGGCGATGAGGTGCTGGTTGCGATGTACATTGATAAGAGCGACCGGCTGGCAGCGACAATGAAGGTCTACGAATATCTTTCTACCGATCACTCCTACAAGGCAAATGATGAGGTAGAAGGTGTTGTATATCAGATAAGCAGAAATTTCGGTGCATTCGTAGCTGTTGATAATAAGTACTCAGGTCTTGTGCCTGCAAGAGAGTTTAACGGCGAAGCGAAGCCCGGAGACATAGTCCGCGCGAGAGTCACAGGTGTAAAGGAAGACGGAAAGCTCGATCTTTCTCTTAAGAAAAAGGCATATCTCCAGCTCGATGATGACGGAGAAAAGATCCTCGATCTGTTAAAGGAGAACGGCGGAGAGTTTCCTTTTACCGATAAGGCTGATCCGGAGAAGATCCGCGAGGTATGTCAGATGAGTAAGGGCGCATTTAAGCGCGCTGTGGGTCATCTCATGAAGAGAGGGCTCGTAAGCATTACTGAAGAGAAAATCGTTCTGCTTAAGAAGTGATATGAGGCAGAGCGCTTTCTAAATAAATTCCATGGAGGAAGGGTAAATGAAACCTATCAGCACACCGAACGCACCTGCAGCCATTGGACCTTATTCTCAGGCAATCGACCTTGGAGATAAGGTTATCACTTCCGGTATCATCCCGGTCGTACCCGCAACAGGAGAGATCGCAGGAGATACTGTCGAAGCTCAGACAGAGCAGGCTCTGACAAATCTCAAGGCTCTTCTTGAGGATGCAGGAAGTTCTATTGAGCACGTTGTAAAGACCACAGTTTTCATCAAGGATATGAACGACTTTGGTAAGATCAACGAGATCTATGCGAAGTATTTCACAGGAATGCTCCCGGCACGGAGCTGCGTAGAGGTAGCCCGGCTTCCGAAGGACGTTAAGCTTGAGATCGAAGCCATCGCTATAAAAAAGAACTAATTGACCGCACAGGCGGTAAAGGGAAGGAGACTCTATGAAGGTACAGAATATTACAGACATCGATAAGTTTTTCAAGGTTGTTGACAGCTGCAAGGGCAAGGTTGAGCTCGTAACAGGTGAGGGCGACAGACTTAACCTTAAGTCAAAGCTTTCACAGTATGTTTCAATGGCAAATATCTTCTCTGACGGAACTATCGCAGAGCTCGAAGTTGTAGCATATGAGCCTGAAGATATTGATGCACTCGTAAACTTCATGATGAACCAGTAATAATGAAAGGTATGAGTCCGACAAAATCAGGCGTGCTGTTTCTTGTTATGGTACTCTGTCATATCGGAGCCTCTCTTCTGCTTACAGTATTAGCAGAGCTGAGAGGCTCCTTTGCGGTAACAGTAAGCCTGAATATTTTTTTAAGTCAGGGGCTTATCATAGCGCCGGCATTGCTTTTTGCGGTTTTTTCCGGGGCAGATGCCCGTGAGACCTTAAGGTTCCGTCCTGTGAAGTTTACGACACTTTTATTGACAGTGTTGTATGTGATCTGTCTGGAACCACTCATAATCACACTCAATGCGTTTACCATGCTTTTTACGGATAATGAGGCGATGGAGATCACCAGTACCTTTACGGGTGAAAATTATTCACTGCTCCGTATGATATTGATAATCGCCGTCATCGGACCTTTCTGCGAAGAGTTTGTATTCCGCGGAGTTGTGTATTCGGGACTCAGGAGGTCCGGAAGGATTCTTACGGCAATAGTGCTCCAGGGATTAATGTTCGGATGCATGCATATGAACTTAAATCAGATGATGTATGCAACGGCGTTAGGTATCGCATTTGGCTTCCTGAGCGAAGTGACCGGAAGTATATGGCCCGGATTCCTTGGGCACTTTATGATAAATGGTTCATCCACCGTCATGGCATGGTTTTTGTCGAAAAATGAAGAGTTTACATCTATGGCTGACGGAGTGACAAAGGAAATGCTTCTTGCTTCCTGTATGTTCTATGCTGTGGTGGCAATCATCTTTACCTCTGTTGCGGGACTTCTGCTGAAGTTTATCGCAGAAAATGAGCCCGGAGGAAAGATGCAGCTATACAGGATATTCCATCAGGTTCAGGAGCGTGAGGTCAGAAGCGATGGACGTGTCATAGTGTGCAAGAGCCCAAGAGCAGTCAGCGTCGTATCTGTGGTAGCACTCCTGATATGTGCTGTAGTAATGATGATCAATTTAATACCATAAAAAATCCTGCCATTGAAAACAGTGGCAGGATTTTTGCGTTCAATATGAAATTTAGTGTTCAGACTTTGATATCGATGTTTGCGCCAAGTCCGGGATTAACGGACTGCTCCATCATCTTTACCATGGAGTCACCGGCAGCTTCTACAGTATCAAGACTCTTTGCCAGTACAGCGGTTCCGATGTCCTGAAGGCTTTTGCTCTGAGCCATGCCCATGGAAAGTGATGCAATTTCCATTGTATAATCCACGTGAGCACCTCCTTCTGTTGATTACTGACTGATCGGATCCGCCCGATAGAGATCAAAGGAATACCGATCAAAGGAAATATGTTCTATATATTGCATATTGTATCCAAAGGTGTGCGCTTCCTCAAGTTCTTTTTTAAAGCCATCAACGGCGAAATACCACACAGTTCCCTTTGTTTCGCGGGCTGACTCCCAATCATATTTTTTTAGATCAGGATAATAGTAGCGGAAGCAGTTCTCGATTTGATAACTGTTTTCGTAAATTATATATCCGTCGTCAGGACCCAGATTCTCGTCAAAAAATGCGGTCATTTCGTCAACGCCTTTTGCGTACTCAGACTTAAACTGGGAAGTGTAGGTCACTATTCCTGTTATAACGATGAGGAATATTATTATCGAAGTCATTATGGGTTTCAGGTACTTGATCTTAGGAATATTCTGCACGTCGTATGACAGAAGTACGGCAACCCCCAGCCAGAAAACTCCGAGGGACGGTACAAGGTAACGCGCCGTGAACATGCTTGAGCCCGCAAGGATAGAAACTGCATATCCGAAAAACAGAGTGGCATAAAAAACTGCTGCGAAGATAAGTCCTGCAAGAGCAGTGCTGTTCTTTAACGCAGGCTGAGGCAGAATATTCTCTGCGAAAATATGTAACAGTCCTGAAAAGATCGCATCTGCGGCTAAAAGAAGGATGAGTGCTGACAGAACCGTAAAGTGCGTTACAAACGGGAATCTCAAGTCGCTTAAAAATGAGTGGACTGTGAGCGGAGTCATTGAAAAATAGCTGCTTGCATTTTTTATCTGATATACGGTAAGGAGCCCGCAGGGGAAGTACAGTACAAATGTACAAAAAAGTGACAGTGCCCAGGGACGTAACCTCTTAAATACTGACTCCGGCATATCCTGTTTTTTATGCATGAGTCCGGGGAATATCAGCAGTATCAGCGTGAAAAGCCAGAGCATGCCTGCGCTGACAAATGCAAAATGATGTACATATCCGGAAAGCACAGTGAAGAATGTGAACAGTGCCCAGTATTTTTTCCTGCCTGAACTTAATGCATAGTGCGCGAAGACTGCGGCACCTGTGACGCAGAAGATTCCCCAGCTGTACATGCGGATCTCAACTGCATAGTAATAAAAATTCGGCATGGACAGGAGAAATGCCATGAAAAGTGCGGATGTGAGCGTACCGAACTGTCTGCGGACAGGGAACGCTCCGAGTATGAGGGCACCTATCATAGGGAGCACCGAGCCAAATTTCATGACGGGAGCAGAGTATCCAAAGAGGACAGTCAGAGCTTTTCCGAAGAAGTTATAGAAGGGCGGGAGCGTATCCGCAGCGGTCCGTGACCAGACTTCGGGCAGCGGGCACCTGATTATGGATGCGGTGAAAGCCTCGTCAACCCAGAGGTTATTGTTGAATATCAGCGAGATATACACGGCTGCACCAAGGAGTACAGTGACTGCAAAAAATAGATCAATTTTGTTGTTAGATATTTTATTCGTATTCATAGGTGATATTATAACACTTGGCGGGTTATAGATTTGTGTTGCAGACTGATTTTATGGTATAATTCCTTAAATTGAAAATGTATCTGAAACAGGACAAAATACTGTGTTCAGAAATAAGACGGTGCGTCAGGCTCATGCGGAGGGCAGGCTGAAGCGCACAGGGCGGAGAACCTATGAGAGCGATCAGTGTTCTTGGAATCAGCCTTAGGGATTATTCCGTTAGGGAAGCAATGAGAAGGGTGACATTGTTCCTAAATAACGGGATATGCAATACGGTTGATTTCATAACTCATGACGATCTTCTTAAAGCAACGGATTCGGCAGAACTTAAAAGGGCGCTTGAGGAAATGGATCTTACCGTATTTACGGCGGGAGATATCCTTCAGGCAGGCAACATCATCAGTCACAGCAGAGAACGGGAAATTGAAAGTAATCTTTTCCTGAAGGGGCTTTTACGTAAGCTCGCAAAGGAGAAGCGCAGGATATTTATCGTTTCTACGGAGAGTGACAAATTAAAGAAATTTGAGGACTCCCTTATCGGCTTTGAGAAGGAACTGAATATTATCGGGCGGTGTGCGGTAGACGAAACGGTCGGAGGCAGTGATGCGGTCGTGAACGAAGTGAATGACAGTCTTCCGGACGCTCTTTTCCTGAACCTCGGA
This sequence comes from Lachnospiraceae bacterium, assembly GCA_900168235.1. GTDB lineage: Bacteria > Bacillota > Clostridia > Lachnospirales > Lachnospiraceae > NK4A144. Next base: position 300,119 of record FUZG01000002.1, read on the forward strand.
ACTCCTGATGCAGAGTTTTTTATCCAGTCAGGCAGGATGAAGCTCAACACTCCTCTTATCGTTGCGATGGGTGACGTATGCTTCCGCGTGACTGAAAACGGCAGTGTAAAAAAAGGTGGCATCGGAGCATTTCTTTTAAGACATTTCTTCCATTCTGCAGCAGCACGCTATACCCAGAATATGGAAAATGAGCAGGGGCCTTCTGATGAGAATGAGGTAAAATTCTAACAGAACACCCTGATACTGCATGTTGCATAAAAAAGTTGTCTTTTCTCTTCCTATTTTTGTCTTTTTGTATTAAAATATAATAGCATTGTGGGGAAAGTGTCAAAAGTGTGGGGGCATTTTTGCACAAAAAGGAGAAGGAACATGATTTCTAATCAGATTTTACAGAACACAGTAGATGGTTTAAAGAACATCACCAGGATCGATATGTGCGTTATGGATACGGAAGGAAAGAACCTTGCGTCTACTTTTCGTGACTTCAGTGCGTCTGACAAGGATGTGATGAGCTTCGCATCTTCCCCGGCAGACAGCCAGGAGATCCGCGGATATCAGTTTTTTAAGATCCATGATGATGACGGACAGTTAGAGTATATCCTTATCGCTAACGGCGGTACTGATGATGCGTATATGATCGGCAAGATCGCAGCATTCCAGATCCAGAATCTTCTCGTTGCTTACAAGGAGCGTTTTGACAAGGATAACTTTATCAAGAACCTGCTGCTGGATAACCTTCTGCTGGTTGATATTTTCAACAGGGCAAAGAAGCTTCATATCGAGACAGATGTTAAGCGTGTAGTAATGCTCGTTGAGGCAGAGAGTGAAAATAACACAACAGCACTGGAGAGTGTAAGATCTTTCTTTGGAACTCATACAAAGGATTTTGTTACGGCTGTTGATGAAAAGAACGTTATCATCGTGAAAGAGCTCGAGGATGACGATCTTGCAGCGGAGATCACTACTGCGGCACAGAACCTTCTGGATGCTATCCGCCGTGAGAACAGATTCCGTGCGCGCATCGCATATGGAACAGTCGTATCCGAGATCAAGGATGTGAGCCGTTCCTATAAAGAAGCAAAGATGGCTCTTGATGTAGGTAAGATCTTCTTCGAGGAAAGGGATGTAGTTGCATACAGCTCCCTTGGAATCGGACGACTCATCTACCAGCTTCCTATACCTCTTTGTAAGATGTTCATTAAGGAAATCTTCGGAGGCCGTTCACCGGAAGAATTTGATGATGAGACACTTGCGACCATCAATAAGTTCTTTGAGAACTCACTTAATGTTTCCGAGACAAGCCGTCAGCTTTATATCCACCGTAATACGCTCGTTTACCGTCTGGATAAGTTGCAGAAGACAACAGGTCTCGACCTCAGGGTATTTGAGGATGCGATAACATTTAAGATCGCTCTTATGGTTGCAAAGTACATGAAATATATGGAAACGTATAACTTCTGATAGATTTTCTGAAGATTTTATGATTTTTTAGTCTGCGGGGCGAAAATGGCGGCTGGTCTGCTGATTTTGCCCCGCAGATATGTTATTATAAAACACGAAGAATAGAGGGGTAATACGAAATAATAAGGGAATCGTTGATATGATTATTTTAGAAGATGTGAGCAAATCCTATTCTACAGGTGCTCCGGCGTTGGACAATATCAGTCTCCATGTCGAAAAGGGCGAATTCGTTTTTATCGTTGGCGATAGCGGATCCGGCAAGTCTACCTTGATAAAGCTTCTGCTGCGTGAGCTTACTCCCAGCAGCGGAAAGATCATCGTAAATCACACAGACGTAGCAAAACTTAAGCACAGCCGTATCCCGAAGTACCGTCGTGGTATCGGGGTCGTTTTCCAGGACTTCCGTCTGCTGAAAGACAGGAATGTTTATGAGAATGTTGCTTTTGCGCAGAGAATACTTGCAGTTCCTGTGCGTCAGATCCGTAAAAATGTTCCCAGTGTTCTTTCGCTTGTGGGACTTGCGGAGAAGTACAAGAGTAAACCTCGTGAGCTGTCCGGAGGTGAGCAGCAGAGAGTGGCGCTTGCGCGTGCCATCATAAATAAGCCGCCGATCCTCCTCGCGGATGAGCCTACCGGTAATCTCGATCCGAAAAACTCATGGGAGATCATGAAGCTCCTTGAGCAGATCAATAAAAATGGTACTACAGTACTCGTCGTTACACATAATCGGGAGATAGTCAACGCCATGCAGAAGCGTGTTATCACCATGAAAAAGGGCGTTATTGTAAGCGATCAGAAAAAGGGCGGTTATATCGATGAGGATTAGTACATTCTTTTACTCTCTTGGACAGGGTATCAAAAATATCTGGAGAAACAAGATGTTTTCTCTGGCAACTATTGCAACCATTTCTGCATGTGTTTTTCTTTTCGGACTGTTCTATGCTATAGTTCTGAATTTTTCAAATATCGTGCGTCAGGCTCAGACGGGTGTTGCTGTTACAGTATTTTTCGATGAGGGCATATCCGATGAGCAGATACAGTCGATCGGAACCGAGATAAGCAAAAGAGCTGAGGTATCCAAGATCGTATTCGTATCAGCGGAAGAAGCCTGGAAATCCTTTAAGGAGGAGAATCTGGGCGATTATGTAGATTCTTTCGGAGATGACAATCCTCTTGCAGAAGATTCAAACTATGAGATCTACATGAATGATATCTCGATGCAGGAGAATCTGGTTGAATATCTGGAAGGACTTGACGGCGTTCGTACGGTCAGAAAATCAGCCATCGTGGCAAATATGCTGACAAGCGTAAATTCCCTTATCGGAATAGTGTCGCTGGGCATCATCCTGATACTTCTCGCAGTATCCATATTCCTTATCAGCAACACAGTTGCTCTTGGTATCACGGTACGAAAAGAAGAGATAGCTATCATGAAGCTTATAGGAGCAACGGATTTCGTTGTCCGTGCACCCTTCGTATTTGAGGGAATGTTACTAGGACTTGTCGGTGCTTCACTCCCGCTTGTTGCTATCTACATTATCTATCAGAAAACGGTCGTTTATCTTGTGGAACGGTTCAAGATCCTGGATTCGCTGCTGCAGTTCCTGTCCATCAACCAGATTTTCAGTACGTTAGTACCGGTCGCTCTGATCCTTGGAGTCGGTATCGGTTTCCTGGGCAGCTTCACGACAGCAAGAAAGCATCTTCGTGTATGATAAAAAAAATATTGCTGCTATTCATGGCTTTCGCCATCATGACAACTTCAGCTTCACTTACTTTTTCAAGGGGTGAAGTCTGCGCTGCGGCTAATAAAGAGGGAGAAGAGAAGAAAAGCTCTTCTTCCTCTTCTTCACTTACGAATGAATCTATAAAAAAGAAGCAGGAGCAGGTGTCGGAGACAAAGAAGGAGAAAGATGCGCTGAAGGCAGGAAGTGCCAGCATGGAAAAAGAGGTCGATGCTCTTGAGGAAGCGCGTTCAGCTGTCGAAACAACAATAAGAGAGCTCGATGCGAAGTCAGCAGATACGCAGGAAGCTATCGAAAAACTGGATGTCTCCATCAGTGAAAACGAAGCCGCTATAGAAAATGCGAAAAAAGAAGTCCATGAAGCTGAGAAAGAGGTAAAGAGCCAGTACGATGCCATGAAAAAGCGTATACGTTTCATGTATGAGGCAGGAAACACTACGCTTCTGGAGATAGTCATATCCAGCACGAACTTTGGCAATTTTTTGAACAATGTGGTCTATGCTGAGAAGATAGTGTCCTACGATGAAGAAAAGCTTTCAGAGTTTAAGAAATCACAGGAAAAGCTTGAAAATGCCCAGCTGAAGCTTGAGACCAAGCAGGAAGCTTTAGAAAAGAACCGTGAAGAACAGCAGGCAAAGGCTGACGAGCTGGATGCTGTCATGGCTGAGAAAGCAACTCAGGTTCACCAGTATGAAGCTCTTATCGGTACAAAGGAACAGCAGATCCAGGAGTACAAAAATATGATCGCAGCAGCTGATGCTGAGATCAATGCGCTCGAAGCAGCTATAGCTGCGGAGAAGCAGGCTCTGGCTGCGGCAAATAAGACTGCAAGGACCTATGACGGAGGAATGTTCGCATTTCCTGCGCCGTCCTATACACGTATTTCTGATGATTACGGTATGCGCATGCATCCGACTCTTGGAGTGGAGATGATGCATAATGGAATCGATCTCGCAGCACCTGCAGGATCACCCATTCTTGCCGCATATGACGGAACTGTGGCGGCAGCGGCTTATTCCGCATCAATGGGAAATTATGTTATGATTGATCATGGAAGCGGTCTCATAACGATCTACATGCATGCTTCGTCACTAAGCGTATCAGCAGGGCAGAGTGTGACTAAGGGGCAGAAGATAGGAGCAGTCGGTTCGACCGGACGCAGTACCGGACCGCATCTGCATTTTGGCGTCCGTAAAAACGGATCATACGTCAGCCCATGGAATTATCTGGGGTGAGGGTAATATTAAGGGATTTCGATCCCGGTGAAATAAAGGCAGGATATAAAAAATGAAGAAATTAGGGTTTGGCGCAGGCTGCATAACAGGGCTTTTGGCAGCTGCAGGTCTGCTGCTGTTGGTATTTTTCGGAAACGCAGGATTTAATCTTGTTTCCGGTAAAGGATTCAAGAAAGATGAGAGCAGCCAGCTTTTATCAAGGGATGTACAGAATAAGCTGAGTTTTCTGAATGAGATAATCGATGCATATTATGTAAACTATAAAGATGATGAAGCCGGAATGACGGATGAAGAGAGGATAGAAGGTATTTACAAGGGTCTCGTTGATTCCTTAAATGATCCCTATTCCGAGTATTATACAGAGGAGGAGTATAAACAGCTTTCAGAGGCTACAAACGGTTCTTTTCAGGGTATAGGCGCGACACTGAGCCAGAATGAAGCAACAGGTGAAAATTCCATAGTTGGTTTCACGGCAGGATCGCCTGCGGAGGCTTCAGGATTAGAGGTCGGCGATATTTTTTATAAGGTTGACGGTGAGCCCGTCGGTGATATGAAGCTCACGGATCTCGTAAAAAAGGTTCGCGGTAAAGAAGGAACTCAGGTCACGCTTACCATGCTCCGAGGCGAGGATCGTCATGAAGTTGAGTTTACTGTTACCAGACAGTCTATCGATATAATGACAGTTTCATCCAACATGATCGACAAGGACACAGGATATATGATCCTTGGTCAGTTTGATGCAGTGACTCCCGGACAGTTCCATGAGGGGCTGGAGAATCTGAAGAAACAGGGCATGAAGAAGTTTATCCTGGATCTCAGAGGAAATCCCGGCGGAAATCTGGATGCCTGCGTGGAGATAGCGGACGAACTCCTTCCTGACGGCAGAATAGTTTATACACTCGATAAAGCAGGTAACGAGAAGGACTATGACGGAAACGATGGCAAGGCGCTGAATATGCCTCTCGTAGTCCTTGTTGACGGAAATTCCGCAAGTGCATCCGAGATACTTGCGGGTGCCATAAAGGATACGAAAGCAGGCGTGCTTGTGGGAAGCACCACTTTTGGAAAAGGTATCGTGCAGAATGTGTACGGCATCGGAGACGGAAGTGCCATCAAGATCACAGCCGCAAAATATTACACACCCAACGGAGTAAATATCCAGGGAACAGGAATCGAGCCTGACGTAAAAGTGGATTTTGATTCTGAGAAATATCTGGAAAACAGATACGATAACCAGCTTGAAGAAGCAAAGAAACAGATAAAGAAGATGAAATAAGATAATGGGACTGTTGAAGCAATATCAACAGTCCCGTTTTTGTTTTCGGAGCACTTAGCGAGGTATTTTCGAGCTTAGTGCGTGTTATGCAAGTTCGCTTGGCGAGGTTTTGTCGAGCCTAGCGTAACTTGTTTCAGATCTCGTCTACGACCTGGAAAATATAGAATTTTAAGTAATAGCTCGTGTCGTTTGCCCAGAGGATAGGGTGATCCGGGCCCTGCTGACGAAACTCGATCTGGCGCAGGCGCTTGTGAGCATCTCTTGCAGCTTCCTTAATGGTCTTCATAAAGAGGTCCTGCTCCATAAAGTGAGAGCAGCTGCATGTTGCGAAGTAACCGCCGTCCTTTGTGATCTTGAGACCTCTGATATTGATCTCTCGGTATCCGGTAACAGCCTTCTTTACAGAAGCTCGGGATTTTGTGAATGCCGGAGGATCAAGGATCACAACATCAAATTTTCGTCCCTCTTCTTCGAGACGGGGAAGGATATCAAAAGCATCGCCGACTTCGTAGGAAATGATATCTTCAAAGCCGTTGAGCTTTGCATTTTCAGCAGTCTGTGCGATTCCGAGGTCTGATGCGTCTACGGAAAGTACTGATTTTGCACCGCCTGCAGCAGCGTTCAGACCGAAAGAACCTGTATGTGTGAAGCAGTCAAAAACATCAGCGTCTTTGCAGACATTTCTGATAGCCATACGGTTAAGCTTCTGATCCAGGAAAAATCCGGTCTTCTGTCCGTTCTCTACATCAACGTTATATTTTATGCCGTTCTCGATGATCTGAACGTTGGTATCAAACTCATCGCCGATAAAGCCCTTTATAAGCTCCATACCTTCCTGCTTACGAACCTTTGCATCGCTTCGCTCGTAGATACCGCGTACCTTTATGCCGTCAGCCTGTAATACAGCCTTGCAGGCATCAAGTATCAGATCCTTCATGCGGTCGGTTCCGAGGGCAAGGGACTCGATCACAAGGACATCTGCGAACTTGTCGATGGTGATGCCCGGAAGGAAATCAGCTTCGCCGAAGATCAGACGGCAGGAGTCGGATACGGTTCCTTCGTAGTGGAAAAGCAGGTCAGATGCATCATAGCCGTACACGTGCTTTCTGTAATCCCATGCGTTCTGTACGCGGGTACGGATGAGGTCCTCTGTAATGGTATTATCCTGCTTTCTGGACATGAGGCGGACACGGATCTTTGAAGCGTTATTTATAAAACCGTATCCCATAAAATATCCGTCGAAGTCGTGGACCTCAACGATATCGCCGTTTTCATATGTTCCCTCATAGCGGGTGATCTCATTATCAAAAACCCAGAGACCGCCGGCTTTGATGGTCCTGCCTTCGCCCTTTTTAAGGATCACCTTTGCATTGCTGATAGTAATTCCCATATATTCCTTTCTGTGCAGTGAGCCGCACATGTTTATTGTCGGATAAGATTAACCAAAATATTATAAATACTGCATCTTACCCCGTCAATGTGATGTTGTTTTTGCGCTGATAAATATAAGTTGTACGTATTTCAAAACATTTTACCCATATCAAACAAATTTACGAACGCCTTAAATCCGATTTGACGGTATAGTTATAGTATATCGTTAAAGATTTATCTATGGTCTGAACGTACATGACACATAAACTTGCGAAAGGAGACTTATATACATGTACAAATTTACCCTTAACGAAACCTCATACCACGGAAAAGGTGCCATCGAGGCAGTTCCGCAGGAGATCAAGGATCACGGCTTTAAGAAAGCTTTCGTAGCTTCTGACCCGGATCTTGTGAAGTTTGGTGTTACAAAGAAGGTTACCGATCTGCTTGACAGGGAAGGCATCCCTTACGAGCTTTACAGCAATATTAAACCGAATCCGACTATTGAGAACGTTCAGACAGGCGTTCAGGCATTCAAGGACAGCGGTGCTGATGTGATCGTAGCTATCGGTGGCGGTTCATCCATGGACACTTCCAAGGCTATCGGTATCATCATCACAAATCCTGAATTTGCTGATGTACGCTCACTTGAGGGCGTTGCTCCTACAAAGAATAAGTGCGTTCCTATCATTGCTGTAGCTACAACAGCCGGAACAGCAGCTGAGGTTACTATCAACTACGTTATCACTGACGTTGAAAAGAAGAGAAAGTTTGTATGTGTTGATCCTAAGGATATTCCTATCGTAGCAGTAGTTGATCCTGATATGATGAGCTCTATGCCTAAGGGACTCACAGCTGCAACAGGAATGGACGCTCTGACACATGCCATCGAGGGATATATCACAAAGGGCGCATGGGAGCTTTCAGACATGTTCCACTTAAAGGCTATCGAGATCATTTCCCGTTCACTCCGTGACGCTGTAAATAACACTACAGAAGGCCGTGAGGGCATGGCTCTCGGTCAGTACGTTGCAGGAATGGGCTTCTCAAATGTAGGTCTTGGTGTTGACCATTCAATGGCACACACTCTGTCAGCATGGTACGATATGCCGCATGGAAAGGCTTGCGCAACACTCCTTCCGACTGTCATGAGATTTAATGCACCTGCTACAGGCGAAAAATATCGTGAGATCGCTCGTGTAATGGGAGTAGAAGGCGTAGACAGCATGAGCCAGGATGAGTATCGTGAAGCTGCTATCAATGCAGTTCAGAAGCTTGGTGAGGATGTTGGTATCACAATGAGCCTCAAGGGTGTAGTTCCTGAAGAGGACATCCCGCAGCTTGCAAAGGATGCAAAGGCTGATGCATGCACACCGGGCAATCCGAGAGACGTATCTATCGAAGAGATAGAGGAGATGTACAAGAGTCTTCTGAAATAAATGAAAAGACAAACAAAAAAGAGCTGCATCCCTTACAAACAAGGGGTGCAGCTTTTTTGTACGTTATAAAACAGCGGGCTGAACATTGTTTTTAGAAGAATGATTCTTACTTCTCCTTTTGTCAGCATACATTTCCTGATCGGCTCTCTTACGGATGTCTTCTATGTCCTTATCGGTTGACGGATCATAGAAAGCATATCCTGCCGCCATATATAGAGGAGTATCCTTGTACATATAATTGTACTGAGACTCGAAGGTTCTAAGCCGTGAAATCTGCTTACGTATGGTTTCTTCCGATGAATTACGTGTGATGATACAAAATTCATCGCCGCCGATACGGAAGCAAAGACCGGTTTTACTGAAAACAGCGCTGATAAAGTCGGCGGAAGCACGGATTATCTTGTCTCCGTCAGCGTGACCACGGGTATCATTAATAGTCTTCAGATTGTTAAGATCAAGTGTGATCACACACATATTTCCGCTGGCAGGTGTTGTGCGGCATGTTTTCTCGTAGCAGTTCCTGTTTGCAAGTCCGGTGAGGATATCCTTTTCCGCAAGCTGTTTATAAAGCTGGATATCATGATTTTCCACCATGATAGCGTGGCTTTCGATGCTTATCGCAAACCATGTGAACACACAGAATAGCATCATGAACGCGATCGGTATTGTAAAGGTGCTGTCAAAAACCGTGTAATATTTTGTAAGAGTAAAGATATTTCCGGCAAAAAATATCATGAGTCCGGCGACGCTTAGCTGCATGCTGCGGGTAAGCTTATTCCCTATCGAAGCACGTATGATCGCATATATCATATATATCATTGCGAGCACGATGCCAAGATGTGTGAAAGGAAGCTGCTGTCTGAGCTCTCTGACTCCCGAAAACTGAAGCAATATGTTTATCACAGGTATCATAAGCGTGAAAATACTCAGAACCGTGAAAAGCGGAGAATTATTGAGCTTATAAAAGCGCTTTGTAAACATTATGAGCGGAAAACTTATCGCCATGAGGCAAATGTGTCCGATAAAGTAGACTGCGATATAATTCTGGACTTCAAGCAGTATGAAATCTGATACGAGCATTGTCCATATACCGATCGCAATGGAGAATATTGCGAAGTAGGGAATATAGGACCCTTTTTCCGACATACGGATGACAAACACCCAGTTCAGGAACATGAATAAACCGATACCCGTTGCTATAAGGCTCAGGATCATCTGTGGAATAGAGCCGATAAGGATCGTATGGTAAAGATTTAGTGGAGTTCCGCATACGATCTTGATATTATGGTTGAATTTTTCGTTGTGACGGCTGGATAAATAGATCTCCAGACGATTAGAGTCAGCAGGTATGGTTATGATATTCCAACTGCTTCCTGTAGTATTTCCGAAGATGGATCTTGATTCTGCCCTGGAATAGATACTTTCGCCGTCCGCTAAAACTGTCATTTCCCAGTGATCTATATAGATACCGAGAGCACCGCCCTTTTTCAGGAGCTCTTTTGCACTCACGGTGTAGTAGGCACTGTTTGGTGTTCGACTCACAAGTTCAGCTGAAAGCGGTTCTGATATCACAGTTTTTTTCGCGTCAAATGGCTTCTTGTAATTAGAAAAAATACAAATTATGGATAATACAATGGCGGTCAATAACAGAAAAAGATAGATGACGCCGATACGTGATGTGAAATTTCGTGTAGACATACTTTAATCCCAATCTAAATAAATCCCCTAAGTGTTGCATTGGCAATGATCATAATGTAAGACATATCTTTGCCAAGTGTCTTTTTTATTATAACAAGAAATTGTATGTATTTGTATATGTTTGAATACAAAAGACAAAAATTCAAAAAAATAGGGCGCTCGCCCGGGATGAGATCATCCGGAGCGATGCCCTGTTTTTTAACATATGAGTAAGGAATTAAACTGTCACAGTTTCCTTAGGTGCGTCAGCGCCTGTATTTTCGCCCTTTACCTTGTCGAAGGTTCTCTGAATTGATTCTGAAGGCTCAGGTGTGCAGAGAGAAACTACTACATCAACAACAAAGGCAACGATAAATGCAGGAAGAAGCTCGTAGATGCTCCAGACACCGCCCATGGGAGAAATGAGGTATTTCCAGATGAATACCATGAGTCCGCCTGCGATCATGGAAGCTGTTGCGCCCTGACGTGTGCTTCTCTTCCAGAAAAGTGCGAGGAGTACTACAGGTCCGAATGCAGCGCCGAAGCCTGCCCATGCGAATGATACTACGCGGAAGACGCTGCTTGCAGGATTCCATGCAAGAGCAACGCCGATGATAGCGATGCCTATAACTGTGAGGCGGGCTACCAGCATGGATGTCTTCTGGCTGAGCTTGATGCCGAGGAAGTCATGAAGCAGATCCTCTGACATACTGCTGGCTGCTGCGAGAAGCTGTGAATCAGCGGTAGACATTGTAGCAGCAAGGATACCTGCCATGATGATACCTGCGATGATCGAGAACAGGATACCGTTGCTGCTCATGAGGTCAGCCATACGGATGATGATCGTCTCGGACTCTGCACTTGATGTAAGGAAAGGAACCTTGCCTGCTGCAGATACACTGTAACCGATGATTCCGATAAATACCGCGATCGCCATGGACAGAACAACCCATACAGCTGCGATCCTTCTTGAAAGCTTGATCTCCTCAGGGTTTCTGATAGCCATGAAACGAAGGAGGATATGAGGCATACCGAAGTATCCAAGTCCCCATGCGAGAGTAGATACAACAGAGAGGAGGCTGAATGAACCTGCGCTTCCGGTTGCTGCGTCATATCCCTGAGTAAGGTTCAGGTAGCCGGGAAGTGACTGTGCGTTTGAAACAACTGCTCCGATACCGCCTGCCTGAGTGATTCCGAATACGATTACGATAAGGAGTGCGATAGACATTACAACTGACTGGATAAGGTCTGTTGTTGATACTGCGAGGAAGCCTCCGAGAACAGTGTAGCCGATGATGGCAGCGGCTCCGATAACCATTGATACGTGGTAATCCCAGCCGAAGAGACTGTTGAAGAGAGTTCCGACAGCCTTAAAGCCTGAAGCTGTATAAGGAACAAAGAATACAAGGATTACAAGAGCTGCGATGCAGGAAAGTACGTGCTTTTTGTCCTCATATCGTCTTGAGAAAAAGTCGGGAACTGTATTAGCGCCGATAGTTGCTGAATAGATACGGATCCTCTTCGCTACCAGCAGGAAGTTAAGATAAGTACCGGCAGCAAGTCCGATAACAGTCCAGCCAACCTCGGCAACACCGCAGAGATAAGCGAGACCCGGGAGACCCATCAGCAGATAGGAACTCATGTCGGATGCCTCGGCACTCATTGCCGTAACTACGGGATGAAGCCCGCGTCCTCCGAGATAGAAGTTAGCTGTGTCATTTCCGCTGCCCTTACGGCTGTAGTAGATACCGATAAGGATCGTGATGCTAAGATACGCGATGATGGCGATCAGCACACAGATGCTTGTACTTGTCATAGTGATCTCTCCTTTTTAGGTACAAAAAATTTACCTTATTCAATGCCAAGTACTATAACACAACTTTTGTTAGACTAAAATACAGAATGAATAATAGAACAGAGTCTGAACTATTTTTGATAAAAAATCTTAAAACGCTTATAAAATAAGGAATTATTTATAGACTGGGTTATATACATAGTGTGGAATCATAAATAAATTTTTTTGTCATTCCACTTTCTTATGGCTGATATCCGCGTAAAAACATGGACATCATCCTGTCAGAATTTTGGCATAGAGAGTACTCACCGTCTTCAAGGCACCAGTCGTAAAGAAGTGCTCTTTCAAACATGGCATAGTCATTCACGATCTGGTTTGCTGTCATGTCTGTGCGGATCTCGCCGCGCTCCTGTCCCTTTTTTATGGTCTGGCTCAGCATGCGGAAGTACGTGCGCTTACGGTTTAGCAGGTGCTTTTCGCCGTGGGTGATGAGCTGTGAAGAAAAAAGACGCGCCAGAAGGTCTATGGAAACTGAAGAATCGATCATTTCAAAAAGCTCGTGGTTCATGTAGGTGAGCTTTTCGATGGCATTCATGTCAGGGTCCATGGTTTTCTGGAGCTCTTCGTATTTTTCATCAAAAAGGATGTTAAGTGAGCTGAGGAGCGCGTCCTTTCCCTCAAAATAATGATAAAAAGAGCCCTTGGAAGTACCGGACTCAAAAACAATGTCATCTATGGTCGTATCATCGTATCCCTGCTCATAGAAGAGCTTCCATGCCGCGGATACGATCTTTTGCTTTGTGTTTCTTCCATTCTTTTTTTTCATAATGGTCTCCTGAAAAATAAGAAATAATAATGCTTAAAAGGATTATACAATATTCTGTACATGCCTTGAAATGAGTATTTTTCGGGCGTAAAATGTGGGAAAAATTTGAGAAGGGGAGTTTTATTTTTGAAGGTGAAGAAAAACGAGAGGGGAAGTCTGCATATCCGTCTGGCGGACGAGCGGGACGAGGCAAAAGTCATAGATTATCTGCATGTGACATGGGATGCAGGAGAAGAAACCGTAAACGGCGGGGCTGGAATTGAGGGATTCGAGACTTACGCGGAATGGCTCATGGAGAACAGGAAAAACCGGTGTGAAGAAACTGTCAGGGAAGGTTTTGTGCCTGCCAGCACGTTTCTTGCTTTTAATGAAAGGGAAGAACTTGTCGGAATGATCGACCTTCGTCACAGACTGAATAAATGGCTGCTCAGGTTTGGCGGGAATATCGGATACAGCGTGAGACCAACGGAGCGGCGAAAGGGCTATGCATCGGAGATGCTGAGTCTTGCTCTCGATGAGGCAAAAAAGCTCGGGATAGAGCGGGTCCTCATAACCTGTGACAGAGAAAATGAAGCATCGAGAGGTGTCATTATAAAAAACGGCGGAGTTCTTGAAAATGAAGTCGAAGGACCGGATGAAGGACAGTTGACCCAGAGGTACTGGATAACGAATTTTTGAACACTAATATGGTAAAATTGCCCAAAAAATATTTAAGATATCCTTAATTATTGGGGGCAAGAATTTAAGATAAGCCCTGCTCAGTACTTGTCGCATATATGAACACCTGTTATACTGTAAAACTATCAACAGACAACTTTTTGTGAATAATAAACAGTCGCAGTGGCAAAAAAGCGGCAATTTGACGATTTCTTTATAGTGAGAGTCGTCTGAAGTAGTTAGAGAGGAAATAAATGGAGAATGTGAGTCAGCGACCTGTGATAGTGATCGGTCACAAAAATCCGGATACCGATTCTATCTGTGCAGCAATCGCGTATTCAAGACTGAAGAGAAAGATTACCGGAGAAAATTACATCGACTGCAGAGCGGGCCATCTTAATGAAGAGACCCAGTATGTTCTGGATAAGCTCGGAGTACCGTCTCCGGCGTATATCAAGGATGTTCGTACTCAGGTAAGAGATATGGAAATAAAGATGGTGGGCGGTGTGTCCAGAAATATTTCCATGAAAGCTGCATGGCAGCTCATGCGTGATGCGGATGTTGTTACTCTTCCCGTAACACAGGGAGCAGAGCTTGAGGGTGTTATCACCATGGGAGACATCGTGGAGTCTTACATGGATCTTTACGACTCAAGGATGCTTTCCATGGCAAAGACAAGCTACCAGAACGTGGTAGACAGTCTTGCAGGAACAATGGTTGTAGGCGAGATCGGCGACAGCATCGAAAAGGGTAAGGTTCTCATCGCAGCAGGTAATCCTGAAGAAATCGAGAAGTACGTAGAACCCGGCGATGTTGTGATCCTTGGAAACCGTTATGAGTCACAGCTCTGCGCTATCGAGATGGAAGCAGGATGCCTTATTGTCTGTGAAGGATCTGACATTGCTTCTACTATTAAAAAGCAGGCTGTGGAGCACGGATGCAAGATCATCAGCACACCTCATGATACATTTACAGCAGCCCGTCTTATCAACCAGAGTCTTCCTATCAGTTACTTTATGAAGGAAAAGAATCTGGTAACATTCCATCTGAATGATTATATCGAAGACGTTCAGACTGTAATGGCTAAGGAGCATCACCGTTACTTCCCGATCCTTGATGATGAGGATCATTATGCAGGTATGATCTCCCGCAGAAACTTCCTGGGGGCCAGAAAGAAGAGAGTGATCCTTGTGGACCACAACGAAAAGAGTCAGGCAGTAAACGGTATCGAAAATGCTGAGATCATGGAGATCATCGATCACCACAGACTCGGAACTATCGAGACCATGGGTCCTGTATTCTTCCGTAATCAGCCTCTTGGAAGTACATCAACAATCGTATACCTGATGTATAAAGAGTTTAATGTAGAGATAGATCAGAACACAGCAGGCCTGCTTCTCGCAGCTATCATTTCCGATACTCTGCTGTACCGTTCTCCTACATGCACTGAGACAGATAAGAAGGCTGGTGCAGACCTTGCGGCTATCGCAGGTATCGATGCGGAGAAATTTGCACATGAGATGTTCCGCGCAGGAAGCAATCTCGGAAGCAAGACTCCGAACGAGATCATCCATCAGGATTTCAAGCGTTTCTCTGTAAATGAGCTCAACATCGGAATCGGTCAGATCAATTCCATGGATGCAGAGGAACTTAAGGTTATCGAGAAGAAGGTTGAGGCAGAACTCGAGAATGAGAGAACTGCAAATAACCTGGATATGATATTCATTCTCTTCACAGATATCATCGCAGAGTCTTCTGAGGTTCTTTTCAACGGAAAAGATGCTGCGGCAACTATCGAGAATGCATTTAACGGAGAGAAAACCGGAGCAAGCTCAGTACAGCTTCCGGGAGTTGTTTCCAGAAAGAAGCAGTTCCTTCCGGCTATCGTAGAAGCTCTTCAGCAGTAATTTTATACATACAAGAAAAAGCCCCTGCGGAATGGTTATGGATCATCATCCGCAGGGGCTTTTTATGCTCAAAAAATTGTTGTGGCTTTAGTGTGAGATAAAGCCGTCCTCGTCGATCTTTACGTTTATGGAGAACTTTCTCATATCCGCAAGAATACGCTCATAGTCGTTGTCGCCTTTTGTCATGAGGTGTGTCTTGCAGTCATACTGCCGGCATGGGATAAACTGGAGTGACTGGAGTGAGCCGTTGCTTATCGTAGCTTCTGCCACGCAGTTATCCAGGGTTTTTGAATTGAACCAGAAGTTTCCGAGGCTGTATAAAACAGGTACATCGTGTACGTATTCGATACCCTGAAGCACATGGGGGTGATCTCCGATGATAAGGTCTGCTCCGGCATCTGCATATGCTGCAGCTAGATCATGCTGTGCAGGCTCAAAGTCAGATACGTTTTCAGAACCCCAGTGTACATAGACGATAACAAAATCGCTGTTTTCCTCAGCTTCTTTTATGACAGTCACAAATTTTTCCGGATCGAGAGTACGGAGAACGCCGGGGCTGGTTTCGGTAGCTTCCTTTGTATCGGGAGGGAGACTCCGTTCTATCTGGGTCGCAGAAACAAATGCAATCTTCATTCCGCCTGCAATGTAGTAAACAGGCTTCATTGCTTCGTCAATATTG
Organism: Lachnospiraceae bacterium; assembly: GCA_900168235.1. Classification (GTDB taxonomy): domain Bacteria; phylum Bacillota; class Clostridia; order Lachnospirales; family Lachnospiraceae; genus NK4A144. The sequence continues at coordinate 316,187 of FUZG01000002.1, forward strand.
TAGCCTGCACCTACATATGGGATGCCTGCGTTTGTCAGGGTTTCAAATGTATCTATCAGTGCCTCCTCACCGTAATCGTAGGCATGGTTATTGGCAAGAGATACGATATCGACTCCCATGTCGTTAAGGAACGTAACAGTTGACGGGTCAGCACGGAAGGTGAATTTTTTGTCCGGAAGAGCGCTGCCTCTGTTGCTGTACGGAAATTCATTATTCAGCATAAAGATATCAGCATGCCTGAGTCTTTCCATAAGCTCTCCGTCGATACATCCGGCGATGCCCTGTCCGCGGGCACGGAGAGCTGTCATATTTGAATAGCGATCGTCAAAATCCACATCACCTGCAAAGTCGATCACCACAGAACCTGGCGTTGAAACGCTCTTTTTATAAACTCCATTTTCTGAAACATCGGTTTCAGCGAGAGTATAGCCTTCAAAGGTCTCGGCAGGAGGCGCAGCAGGTGCGGTCTCTGCACTTATGGAATCGGATTCATCCCCGGGATTCCAGGTGACCTCGGCTGCGGCGTGACCGTCATTTCCTATTATTATAGGAGCGGAATCGGAGGTCACGGCTTCTGTCGATGCTTCTGTAGGAACTTTGCTGTTTTTTGTCTCCTTGCAGCCGGTCATTGATATGGCTGCGGTAATGATCATCAATGTTAAAATTTTTGTATTTTTCATGATATCAGTATACCATGATGTAAGGGTCAAAAGTAGATTTTGTAGCTTTTGGACCTGGCATCAATATATTAAGAATTGTATAAGATTTAGAGCAATCCTTGTTAATTTTATTGAAACCTCAGAACTACTTTTGTATAATTTGAAAGCTGGGGGCATTGATATGATCAAAAATCGCAGAAGAAAAAATATAATGGCGTGGCTTATGGTGTTGGCAGTTTCTATGTGCAATATCAGCCCCGTTTATGCGTATTTCGAAGAAGAGAACAGCGTCGGGATCGAGAACACAGATCTCGCAAGCAGGCTTTCTTACATGGAACCTGATGAAGATTATGTCCGGGACGAAGCTTTTGTCGATGTTTCTTCATATGAAGAGGCTGAAAAAGCCGCAGCTTCTTATGGTGCGGAGATAATCAAGTATTCAGAAGGCATAGCAGTCCTGAAGCTTCCTAATGACATAGAGACAACGCTTAAAAATGCGGAAAACTCGGTAAGTGTCAGCACGGCACTTCATCCGCAGCTTATCCTCGATGATTTTTCTATAGATACATCATCTATTTCGGATTTCAACGATCCTGAACTCCAGAAGCAGTGGTTTCATGAGAAGATTCATGATGCGGAAGCATGGAATATTTCTTCGGGAAAGGGTGCAGAAGTAGCAGTTCTCGACACAGGAACCCGTACTTCAAATCAGGATCTCAGCCGTATCAAAAATGCAGTGTGGGTTGGAAATCTTACGAACGGAAATGACACGAATGGTCATGGAACCCACGTGGCAGGGATCATCGGGGCTGAAAGGAATAACAATGCATATGGGTGCGGAGTCGCTCCGGAAGCAGAGCTGTATTCCGTAAGGGTTACTGAGGATGGAAAGATATCCCTTTCGAACGCCGTTGAGGGTATAAGAAAGGCTATAGATAAAAAGGTCGACGTAATAAATATGAGCTTTGGTGCGACCGGTGACTATAAGAAAGATTTTCAGGAATATATAAATGAAGCATGGAAAGCCGGAATAGTAGTGGTTGCTGCAGCCGGAAACAAATCCACTTCATCAGAGACATATCCTGCTGCCTGTGATCATGTGATCGCGGTTGCGGCATATACCAAGGATGGAGCGCTTGCCGAATACTCAAATTATGGAAAATGGGTTGATATCGCTGCACCGGGCGGAAGCACCGGAGATGGTAATGCGATCTATTCCACACTCATTAACAGCGACGGATTCGGTGGAAAGATAGGAACCAGTCAGGCTGCTCCTATGGTGTCTGCGGCAGCGGCGCTGATTTATGCCTCTGACAGCACTCTTTTAAAGGCGCATAACAGCAAGGCAGCGGACGCGATCGCGGACAGGCTTATCAATTCGGCTGATAAAGTGACATATTCCTGCGGGAATCATTCAGTGACCGGAGGACTTAATTTATATAATGCTGTTGCAAGCTATAAATTCAGGGAAAACAGTGGATATCTCACCACAAGCGGTGATCAGGTGATCGGCGCAGGGAAGACGATAAAACTCCAGATCGCAAACGGCGCGGGAAGCATCGTAAAAGATGCTAAGAAAGCAAAGAACGTGAGCTGGAAAGTATCTGATACGTCTGCATTTTCTATAAAAAAAGGCAGATTGAAGTGTCTGAAGTCAGCTGCACCCGGAACAACTGCTGTAGTCACGGCTGAATATAAGGGAGAAACAGTTTCAGCTTGTTTTACAGTTTCTGCACCTACAGTAAAAGCAGGATTTATAGATGGCAGCTCTGCAAAAGTCAAGACGAGTATCCGTCTGGACAAGCAGATAAGGGTAGGAGACACCTTAAGCGTCAATGACGTAAGTGCACTTACCGGACAGGATGTCCGTGCATGGACAAAAGCTCCTTCAAAGACCCTGAGCGGAAACAGTGTAAGCATGGGTTCCGTTGGATATGCTGTAAAGATATCCAAAATGAAAAAGATAAAGATCACGGGATATGATGACAGGGGAAATCCTGTAGCGTTTACCCCTGCAAAAAAAGGTACATATACTGTGACTTATACGGCGGCGGACGGATCGGGAAAGAAGTTCCGCGTAAAGATCCGCGTCACGGACTGATCAGGTAATTCCTGCAGAAAACTGCGGATTACATAGATATTTCTGCTCATGCAGAAAAGATAAAAGAGTTCAGGAGGAGAGAAAATGAAGCTCAATAAGAAAATCGCGCTCATTCTCAGCGCAGTAATGGTTTTCAGCATGTCTGTACCGGTTTCAGCGGCAGAGAGAGAAGTAGTAGCAGAGGTTTCAGCAGTTTCTGCTGACAAGGAAGTTGTAGAGATCAAGACAGCAGAGGATGTTGTTAGTGATATCGAGGCTGAGACAGGTATCGATGTTGAGTCTGTCAATGCTACAACAGTTTCCGGTGATCAGAACGCATATGTTAATTTCATCAAGCTTTACAGCCAGATTTGCGGAAACAAGAACTATGCACTTAAGACAAAGACAGGTACAACATCCTGCAACGGAATCGCTTACCTTGGAAAGGGTGCAACACAGAAGCTTACAGTAACCGATCAGGCTGGAAATAAGGTCAAGGGTCTGAAAAAGAAGGATGTTCAGTGGGACGTATTCTCATACGGTAAGGCTGGACTTACACAGAATCCGGCAGATATTACTGTAAAGGGCGGAACTGTAAAGTGTTCAAAAAATGCAGAGGCAGATTCTGTCGTATATGTATTTGCTACATATGGCGGAGCATCTGCACTGGAGACATTCATTGTCCGTCCGAAGACTATCGCTTTCACACGCATCGTTGGAAGTAAGGCAAAGTCAAGCGCACAGGCTATCAACACATATTCTGTAGGAAAGGTTATCAGCGTTGATAACATCCAGTCTCTTGTAGGAACAACAGGTCCGAGCTCATACAGCGTAAACGATTCTGTTTTCTATGCCAGCGCAAAGACTACAAAGACATTCGGTTTCATCAAGAGAACAACTTATACTGTTGAGGCTCTTCCGATGACAACAGATTATGCGTATGCAGAAGATCACATTTATAAGTTTTCTAACGGTTCTTACCTTAAGCTCGGTGCGTACGATGTAACAGTAAGCAAGCCGAAGAACATCACAGCAGTTAATGACAGACAGGGTAATGTAACAGGCTTCATCGCAAACAAGCCGGGCAAATACGTTGTAACTTACACATGCAACGATGGTTCAAATAAGAAGTTCAAAGTTAAAGTAAAAGTTATGTAAAAAGTTCTTGACATCCTCGAATACCTGTGTTAAATTACGAAAGGTTCTGAATTGAACCGGCCGAAGACAGCAGGTGCGCGGATGCGCGTAAGGCGAAAACGCCTGCCGAGGAAATAAGAGTTTTTATTTAATTGACTTTTATGGGCTCCTGTCTTTTGGCGGGAGCCTTTTCGTTTATCGTATTGTGCCATACGGTTACGAAATTCGGCTATCAATTTCGTAAGGAGGTAAAGTAAACCATGGCAAAGGTAGAACTGAAGCAGCCCATCGTTGATGAGATCTCAGCTAAGGTAAAAGATGCCAAGGCAGCAGTACTTGTTGACTACCGTGGACTGACAGTAGAGCAGGATACAGAGCTCAGAAAGCAGCTTCGTGAGGCTGGTGTTACTTACAAGGTTTATAAGAACACCATGATGAAGCGTGCATTCGAGGGAACTGATTTCGCTCAGCTTGATCAGCTTCTTGATGGACCTTCTGCTCTGGCTCTGTCCGCAGATGACGTTACTGCTCCGGCACGTGTTATCTGTAAGTTCGCAGAGAAGGCAAAGGCTCTTGAAGTAAAGGGTGCTGTTGTAGAAGGTACTTTCTATGACGCAAATGCAGTAGTTGATCTTTCCAAGATCCCGTCCAGAGAAGAACTTCTCTCAAGACTCCTTGGAAGCATGCAGTCTCCTATCGCAAACTTCGCTCGCGTTATCAAGCAGATCGCAGAGAAGAAGGCAGATGGAAGCGAGACAGCAGAGGCTCCGGCAGCAGAAGCTCCGGCAGCAGAGGCAGCTCCGGAAGCATAATTTTCCGGATCGTGTATATTTGAAATTCACACTATACCAATTTGGAGGTAAATAAAATGACAAAGGAAGAAATGATCGAGGCTATTAAGGGTCTTACAGTTCTTGAGCTTAACGACCTCGTTAAGGCTTGTGAAGAAGAGTTCGGCGTATCTGCATCTGCAGGCGTTGTTGTAGCAGCAGCTGGCGCAGCAGGCGCAGCAGCAGGCGAAGAGAAGACTGAGTTCAACGTAGAGCTTACAGAGGTAGGCGCTAACAAGGTTAAGGTTATCAAGGTTGTTCGTGAGATCACTGGTCTTGGCCTGAAGGAAGCTAAGGAACTCGTTGATGGAGCTCCGAAGATCCTTAAGGAAGATGTTGATAAGGCTACAGCTGAGGACATCAAGGCTAAGGTTGAAGAGCAGGGCGCTAAGGTTACTCTTAAGTAATTTCTGCTTTTCTTATCGACGCTGGACTGTGCTTTGGCACAGTCCGGTGTCATTTTTTTTTAGTAAAACACCGATAGTTGTTTTATGAGTTCAGATAAAGTTTTGTATTTAAATTAAATTTATTGTTGACTTCTTTGCAAGCCTGTGTTACCATGGAAAATGCACTATTGTGGTTACATGGGCTTTTTTGTGCCCTTTTTTATAAGGTAGTGCGGTTGCTTAGGTGAAGTTTTTAAGAACGGGGTGAAACGTTAATGGAAAAGAACAGAATACATCCGGTCTACAATGGGAAAGCAATGCGAATGAGCTTTCAGAGAAAGCAGGATGTCATTGAGATGCCTAATCTCATTGATGTTCAGAAGTCCTCATATGATTGGTTCATCAATGAGGGTCTCAAGGAGGCATTCGCAGATATTTCTCCGATTACAGACTACAGCGGAAACCTCAGCATGGATTTCGTAGGTTACGAATTTGCTAAGGGTGAAGCAAAGTATTCCATTGAAGAGTGCAAGGCACGAGACGCAACGTATGCAGCACCGCTTAAGGTGAAGGTTCGTCTCAGAAACAGTGAGAACCCGGAAGAGGATATCAAAGAACACGAGATCTTTATGGGAGATCTCCCTATTATGACTGATACCGGTACGTTCGTTATCAATGGTGCAGAACGTGTAATCGTCAGCCAGTTAGTTCGTTCACCCGGCATTTATTATGGTATAGATCACGATAAACTGGGAAAGGAGCTCTTCTCCTGTACAGTTATTCCGAACAGAGGTGCATGGCTTGAGTACGAAACAGATGCCAATGATATCTTCTATGTTCGTGTTGACAGAACCCGAAAGGTTCCTATCACAGTTCTGATCCGTGCTCTTGGAATCGGATCAAATGAGGAGATCCTTGATTACTTTGGTGATGAGCCGAAAATCCGTGGATCCTTCACAAAAGATACTTGCGAGAACGCTGTTCAGGGTCTCTTAGAGCTTTACAAGAAGATCCGTCCGGGCGAGCCTCTTGCAGAGGAAAGCGCAAGAACACTTATCGAGGGCATGTTCTTCGATCCCAGAAGATATGATCTCGCTAAGGTTGGTCGTTACAAATTTAATAAGAAGCTTCACTTCAAGAACCGTATTACAGGTCATACACTTGCAGAGGACGTAATCGATCCTGCAACAGGTGAGATCGTAGAGGCTGGTGAAGTTAAGGCTGCGGCAGGAACTGTTGTTACAAGAGAGCTCGCTATCGAGATCCAGAACAGTGCTGTTCCTTACGTAATGATCCAGACAGAGGAGAGAAACGTAAAGGTTCTTTCTTCTCTCATGGTTGATATCAACCACTATATCGAGTTCCCGGCAGGCGAAACTGCTGAGAAGTATGGTGTTTCAGAGCTGGTTTACTATCCTGCTCTTGCAAAGCTCATGGAAGAGAATGATACTCCTGAGGATCTTCAGGCTGCTATCAGAAAGAACATTCCTGAGCTGATCCCGAAGCATATCACAAAGGAAGATATTTTTGCTTCTATTAACTACAACATGCATCTGGAGTACAGAATCGGTAATAAGGATGATATCGATCACCTTGGAAATCGTCGTATCCGTGCAGTTGGTGAGCTGCTTCAGAACCAGTACAGAATCGGACTTTCCCGTATGGAGAGAGTTGTTCGTGAGAGAATGACTACTCAGGATATCAGTACGATCACACCTCAGGCTCTGATCAACATCAAGCCTGTAACTGCTGCAGTTAAGGAGTTCTTCGGATCTTCACAGCTGTCACAGTTCATGGATCAGAACAATCCGCTTTCTGAGCTGACACATAAGCGTCGTCTTTCAGCCCTCGGTCCCGGTGGTCTTTCCAGAGATCGTGCAGGCATGGAGGTCCGCGATATCCACTATTCTCACTATGGACGTATGTGCCCGGTAGAGACACCCGAAGGACCGAACATCGGTCTTATCAACTCTCTTGCCTGCTTCGCACGTATCAATGAGTATGGTTTCGTAGAGGCACCTTACAGAAAGATCGATCTTACAGACGAAGCTAATCCGGTTGTTACAGATGAAGTTATCTACATGACAGCCGATGAAGAAGATAATTACCATGTAGCACAGGCTTCTGAGCCTCTCGATGCTGAAGGCCACTTTATCAACAAGCTGGTTTCCGGACGTTTCAGAGATCAGACTCAGGAGTGGGATAGAAGTAGATTTGAGTACATGGATGTCTCTCCGAGACAGGTATTCTCTATCGCTACAACACTGGTTCCGTTCCTTCCGAACGATGATCCGACTCGTGCGCTCATGGGATCCAACATGCAGCGTCAGGCAGTACCGCTTCTTACAACAGAGGCACCTGCCGTTGGTACAGGCATGGAGCACAAGGCAGCTGTCGACTCAGGTGACTGCGTTGTTGCAAGAAAGTCCGGTACTATCACAATGTCAGAGTCCAACAGAATCTGCATGGACAATGACGACGGAACAAAGGACGAGTATCATCTGATCAAGTTCATGCGTTCCAACCAGAGTAACTGCTACAACCAGAGACCTATCGTATTCAAGGGTGATCATGTTGAGGCAGGCGATGTAATCGCAGACGGCCCGTCCACTAAGGAAGGTGAGCTTTCACTCGGTAAGAATCCTCTTATCGGATTCATGGAGTGGGAAGGTTACAACTACGAGGATGCTGTTCTCCTGTCAGAGCGTCTTGTACAGCGTGATGTTTACACTTCTGTTCATATCGAAGAGTATGAGTCAGAGGCACGTGAGACAAAGCTCGGACCTGAAGAGATCACGCGTGATATCCCTGGTGTAGGTGAGGACGCTCTCAAGGATCTTGACGAGAGAGGAATCATCCGTGTCGGTGCGGAGGTTCGTGCCGGTGATATCCTTGTTGGTAAGGTTACTCCTAAGGGTGAAACAGAGCTCACAGCGGAGGAAAGACTTCTTCGTGCTATCTTTGGTGAGAAGGCTCACGAAGTTCGTGATACATCTCTTAAGGTACCGCACGGTGAGTACGGAATCGTTGTTGATGCTAAGGTATTCACAAGAGAAAATGGTGACGAACTGTCTCCGGGTGTAAACCAGGCAGTACGTATCTATATAGCTCAGAAGAGAAAGATCCAGGTTGGTGATAAGATGGCCGGCCGTCACGGTAACAAGGGTGTAGTTTCCCGCGTTCTCCCGGTTGAGGATATGCCGTACCTTCCTAACGGAAGACCTCTGGATATCGTGCTTAATCCTCTTGGTGTGCCGTCTCGAATGAACATCGGACAGGTCCTTGAGATCCACCTTTCTCTCGCTGCAATGGCACTCGGTTTCAATATCGCAACACCGGTATTTGACGGTGCAAACGAGATCGACATCGAGGATATGCTCGAGCTTGCTAATGACTATGTAAATGACGAGTGGGATGTCTTCTATGAGAAGTACAAGGACAGCCTTCTTCCGGATGTAATGCAGTATCTGGATGAGAACAGAGCTCACAGAGCACTGTGGAAGGGTGTAACTATCCGTAAGGATGGTAAGGTACATCTTAGAGACGGACGTACAGGTGAGTACTTCGAGTCACCTGTTACTATCGGACACATGCACTACCTGAAGCTGCATCACCTGGTAGATGATAAGATCCATGCACGTTCAACTGGTCCGTACTCCCTCGTTACTCAGCAGCCTCTCGGCGGTAAGGCTCAGTTCGGCGGACAGAGATTCGGAGAGATGGAAGTTTGGGCACTGGAAGCTTATGGTGCCGCATATACTCTTCAGGAAGTTCTTACTGTTAAGTCCGATGACGTTATTGGTCGTGTTAAGACATACGAGGCTATCATCAAGGGTGAGAATATCCCTGAGCCTGGCGTACCGGAGTCCTTCAAGGTTCTCCTTAAGGAGCTTCAGTCCCTTGGTCTTGATGTTCGTGTACTTAAAGAGGACGGCTCTGAAGTTGAGATCAGCGAAAACGTTGATTACGGCGAGACTGATATGCGCGCTATCCTTAATGATGATCATGACCTTAAGCAGCAGGAAAACTATGCTAGCCATGGTTATCACGTACAGGAGCACAACGCAGACGGTGAGCTTGTTGATGTCGAAGAAGAGAATGAGCAGTATGCAGATGAAGAAGATACTGCTGATATCTATGATGAAGAACAGGATCCGATCAACAACTAAGATCAGTGGTTCAGTAGTTTCGACATTACACGTATATAGATAAAGTATCCGGATCGGTGGGCAATCGGTCCGGATATGATAAAACTTTGGAAGGAGCATGTTCATGCCAGAGACAAATAAGCAGTCTGAAACCTATCAGCCGTTGACATTTGATGCGATCAAGATCGGCCTGGCTTCACCGGACAGGATCAGAGAGTGGTCCCATGGTGAGGTTAAAAAGCCTGAGACGATCAACTACAGAACGCTGAAGCCGGAAAAGGATGGACTGTTCTGCGAGCGCATTTTCGGACCTAGCAAGGACTGGGAATGTCATTGCGGAAAATACAAGAAGATCCGTTATAAGGGCATTGTCTGTGACCGTTGCGGCGTTGAAGTAACAAAGTCTTCCGTACGTCGTGAGAGAATGGGACATATCGAGCTTGCAGCTCCTGTATCCCACATCTGGTACTTCAAGGGAATCCCCAGCAGAATGGGTCTTATTCTCGACCTTTCTCCGAGAGTTCTCGAGAAGGTGCTTTACTTTGCATCATATATCGTACTTGATCCGATGGACACTGATCTTGAGTACAAGCAGGTCCTCAGCGAGAAAGAGTATCAGGATGCAAGAGAGCAGTATGGCGAAAAGAAATTCCGTGTCGGCATGGGTGCTGAATCAGTTAAGGAACTTCTGGAAGCTATCGATCTTGAGAGAGAGTCTGTTGAACTGAAGGAAGAACTTCAGGATGCAACAGGTCAGAAGAAAGCAAGGATCATCAAGAGACTTGATGTTGTAGAAGCATTCCGTGAGTCCGGAAACAATCCGGCATGGATGATCATGGATTGTATCCCGGTCATCCCGCCCGATCTGAGACCTATGGTACAGCTCGACGGCGGACGTTTCGCAACATCCGACCTTAACGATCTTTACAGAAGAATCATTAACCGTAATAACCGTCTGCAGAGACTTCTTGAGCTCGGCGCACCGGATATTATCGTTAGAAACGAAAAGAGAATGCTTCAGGAGGCTGTTGATGCCCTCATCGATAACGGCCGCCGCGGACGTCCTGTAACAGGACCCGGAAGCCGTGCACTGAAGTCTCTTTCCGATATGCTTAAGGGTAAGGGCGGACGTTTCCGTCAGAACCTTCTCGGTAAGCGAGTTGACTATTCCGGACGTTCAGTAATCGTCGTTGGACCTGAGCTGAAGATCTGGCAGTGTGGTCTTCCTAAGGAAATGGCTATCGAGCTTTTCAAGCCTTTCGTTATGAAGGAGCTCGTTGCTAACGGAACATCACACAATATCAAGAATGCAAAGAAGATGGTAGAGAGACTCGAGCCCGAGGTTTGGGACGTACTCGAGGACGTTATCAAAGAGCATCCTGTTATGCTTAACCGTGCTCCTACGCTTCACAGACTTGGTATTCAGGCATTTGAGCCTGTTCTTGTAGAAGGTAAGGCTATCAAGCTTCATCCTCTTGCATGTACAGCGTTCAACGCCGACTTCGATGGAGACCAGATGGCTGTACATCTTCCGCTGTCCGTTGAGGCACAGGCAGAGTGCAGATTCATGCTGCTCTCACCGAACAACCTTCTGAAGCCTTCAGATGGTGGTCCGGTTACAGTACCTACTCAGGATATGATCCTTGGTATCTACTACCTTACACTTGATAAAGATGGTGAGCCTGGTGAAGGAATGGCATTCAAGGACATTTCCGAAGCTATCATGGCTTATGTAAACCATATCATTACTCTTCAGAGTAAGATCAAGGTTAAGATTGAAAAGACAGTAAACGGAGAGAAGCGTTCCGGTGTTGTAAATGCTACACTTGGCCGTCTCCTCTTCAACGAGATCATTCCTCAGGATCTCGGTTTCCAGGACAGAACAAAGCCTGAAAACGAATTTGTGCTTGAGATCGACCAGCAGGTTGGTAAGAAGCAGCTTAAGCAGATCATCGAGGCGATCATCAATACACATGGATCCATCAAGACAGCAGAAGTACTTGATCATATCAAGGCTATGGGTTATCACTACTCAACTATCGCTGCGGTCAGCGTATCCATTTCCGATATGATCGTTCCTGATACAAAGCCGGCACTTCTTCAGCAGGCACAGGATACTGTGGATAAGATCACAAAGAACTTCAAGCGTGGTCTTATTACAGACGAGGAGCGTTATAACGAAGTTATCGAGACCTGGAAAGAGTGTGATGATACTCTTACAAAGGACCTTCTTAAGGGTCTTGACAGATATAACAATATCCGAATGATGGCAGACTCCGGAGCTCGAGGTTCCGATAAGCAGATCAAGCAGCTTGCCGGTATGCGAGGCCTCCAGGCTGATACAACCGGTCACACTATCGAGCTTCCTATCAAGGCTAATTTCCGTGAGGGTCTTAACGTTCTGGAATACTTCATGTCTGCGCATGGAGCAAGAAAGGGACTTTCCGATACAGCTCTTAGAACAGCCGATTCCGGATACCTGACTCGTCGAATGGTTGACGTATCTTCTGAGCTTGTAATCCGTGATATGGATTGTAATGAAGGCAAGAAGCGCCCGATTCCGGGAATGATCGTTTCTGCATTCATGGATGGTAAGGAAGAAATCGAAAGCCTTGAGGCACGTATCACAGGAAGATATTCCTGCGAGGATATCTTTGATAAGGACGGCAGAAAGATCGTTGGTGTAAACCAGATGATCACTCCGCTCAGAGCTCGTCAGGTTGTTACTGTGGGTGTTCGTGACGGTGAGCCTATCGAGGCAGTTAAGATCCGTACAATTCTTACATGCCGCAGCCACAAGGGTATCTGTGCAAAGTGCTATGGTGCGAACATGGCTACAGGTGAGCCTGTACAGGTAGGTGAAGCAGTAGGTATCATCGCTGCTCAGTCTATCGGTGAGCCTGGTACACAGCTTACAATGAGAACATTCCACTCCGGTGGTGTTGCCGGTTCCGATATCACACAGGGTCTTCCTCGAGTAGAGGAGCTTTTCGAGGCTCGTAAGCCTAAGGGACTTGCTATCATTGCTGAGTTCGGCGGAAAGATCGAGATCCGTGATACAAAGACCAAGAAGGAAGTTGTAGTAACAAATGCTGAGACAGGTGAGTCAAAGGCATATCTCATTCCTTATGGTTCCAGAATCAAGGTTGAGGATGGAATTACTGTTGAAGCCGGTGATGTTATCACAGAAGGTTCCATCAACCCGCACGATCTTCTTAAGATCAAGGGACTTCGTGCCGTACAGGATTACTTCCTTAAGGAAGTTCAGAGAGTTTACCGTCTTCAGGGTGTTGAGATCAACGATAAGCATATTGAGGTTATCGTTCATCAGATGCTGAAGAAGGTTGAGGTTGACGATCCGGGTGAAACAGATCTTCTTCCGGGAACAAGAATGGACAACCTCGATCTCGATGATATTAATGAAGCAGCAGAGGAAGAAGGCAAGAAGCCTGCAACAGCTACCCAGATCATTCTCGGTATCACAAAGGCTTCCCTTGCAACAGACTCCTTCATGTCTGCAGCATCCTTCCAGGAGACAACAAAGGTTCTTACTGATGCCGCTATCAAGGGTAAGGTAGATCACCTCGTTGGTCTTAAGGAAAATGTTATCATCGGTAAGCTGATCCCGGCTGGTACAGGTCTGAAGCGTTATAGAAATATAAAGCTCTCAACTGACGAAGAGATCAGGGAAGATGAGGATACTATCGATCTTGGCGATGACATGATCACTGATGGTGAAACAGCTGAGATCGGTCAGGAGACAGTTACGAACGAATAAACGTACAATATAACTCTTGACATCATAACTTCATTCATATAAAATACTTTAGCGTGCCGTTCATATGGATGGCACGCTAAAATCTTGTAAGCTGCCATGCCAGGAGGCGAGGCGAAATTGTTCAAGGATGAAACAAAAGCTTACGCAAAATAAACTATAGAAAGAGGTGAAACTTAAATGCCAACATTCAACCAGTTAGTCAGAAAGGGCAGACAGACATCTGCAAAGAAGTCTAAGTCTCCGGCACTTCAGGCAGGATTCAACTCCCTGCAGAAGAAGGCTACTGCTACACTTTCACCGCAGAAGCGTGGTGTTTGTACAGCAGTTAAGACTGCTACACCGAAGAAGCCGAACTCTGCTCTTAGAAAGATTGCCCGTGTACGTCTTTCCAACGGAATCGAAGTTACTAGCTACATCCCTGGAGAAGGTCACAACCTTCAGGAGCATAGCGTAGTTCTTATCCGCGGCGGCCGTGTAAAGGACCTTCCTGGTACAAGATATCACATTATCCGTGGTACTCTTGATACTGCAGGTGTTGCAAACAGAATGCAGGCCCGTTCTAAGTACGGTGCTAAGAGACCGAAGGCTGCTAAAAAGTAATTTCGATAATATACGGTAGTGTTGGGATTTAGGTTATCTTTATAGATAGCTTCGAGACCGCACGAACAGGGGCAGAAGCCTCTGAGTACCGTTGAGCCCAATGACTCAATTTAGGAGGGAAGAAACGTGCCACGTAAAGGACATATTGTAAAAAGAGACGTGCTTGCAGATCCCGTTTACAAGAACAAAGTCGTTACAAAGCTCATCAACAACATCATGCTTGATGGTAAGAGGGGCGTAGCACAGAAGATTGTTTACGGTGCTTTTGCAAAGGTCGAAGAGAAAGCCGGAAAGCCGGCACTTGAAGTTTTCGAAGAGGCTATGAACAACATCATGCCTTCACTCGAAGTTAAAGCTAGACGTATCGGTGGTGCTACATATCAGGTACCTATCGAGGTTCGTCCGGACAGACGTCAGGCTCTTGGACTTCGTTGGCTGACAATGTATTCCAGACAGAGATCTGAGAAGACAATGATCGATCGCCTTGCGAACGAGATCCTTGATGCGTCCAACAACACAGGCTCCGCTGTAAAGCGTAAGGAAGATATGCATAAGATGGCTGATGCAAATAAGGCATTCGCGCATTATCGTTTCTAATTTTAAGTCTGTTTCTGTTATATTTACGCGATTTATATACCAGCCGGTGTGAACCGGCGTGGTATTCGTGTATAACCTGAGAGATGGAAGTTCCTCTCTTAGGTTGCTGTAATATAAGGAGGAAAATTCCTTGGCTAACGATCCTGGAAGAGAGTATCCTCTTGAGAAAACCAGAAACATTGGTATTATGGCTCATATCGACGCTGGTAAGACAACTCTTACAGAGCGTATCCTGTATTATACCGGTGTAAACTATAAGATTGGTGAAACTCACGATGGTACAGCTACAATGGACTGGATGGAGCAGGAGCAGGAGCGTGGTATCACTATCACATCTGCTGCTACAACTTGCCACTGGACATTGGAAGAAAATGGCGCACCTAAGAAGGGTGCACCGGAGCACAGAATCAACATCATCGATACACCTGGTCACGTAGACTTCACAGTTGAGGTTGAGCGTTCACTTCGTGTACTTGATGGAGCTGTCGGCGTATTCGCAGCTAAGAGCGGTGTTGAGCCGCAGTCTGAGAACGTATGGCGTCAGGCAGAAGGATTCCATGTTCCGAGAATGGCATTCATTAATAAGATGGATGCTATGGGTGCTGATTACTACGGCACAGTTGATCAGATCCGTACAAGACTTGGTTCTAACGCGATCATGATCACAATCCCGATTGGTAAGGAAGATGACTTCGCTGGAGTTATCGATCTTCTTGAGAATAAGGCATATTATTATGACGACGCTCAGGGTAAGCAGGAAGACATCAGAGACATTCCTGAGGATATGGCTGATGATGTTGAGCTTTACAGAACCGAGACAATCGAGAAGATTTGCGAGCTTGATGATGAGCTGATGGAGCAGTATCTTGAGGATAAGATTCCGTCAATCGATGAGATGAAGAAGGCTCTTCGTAAGGCTTGTATCGAAAACAGAGCAGTTCCGGTATTTGCTGGTTCCGCTTACAAGAACAAGGGTGTTCAGAAGCTTCTGAACGGTGTTGTTGAGTACATGCCTTCACCTGTTGATATTCCGGCAGCTGAGGGAACAGATCTTGATGGTAATGCACTTTCTGTTGAGGCTACAGATGATGGCCCGTTCGCAGCACTTGCATTCAAGATCATGACAGACCCGTTCGTAGGTAAGCTTGCATTTATCCGTGTATATCGCGGTAAGCTGAACTCCGGTTCTTACGTTCTTAACTCTACAAAGGGTAAGAAAGAGCGTGCAGGACGTATCCTTCAGATGCATGCTAACAAGAGATCCGAGCTTGATACTGTTTATTCCGGAGATATCGCAGCTGCAGTTGGATTTAAGCTGACTGTAACTGGTGATACAATCTGTGATGAGCAGCATCCTGTAATCCTTGAGTCCATGGAGTTCCCGGATCCTGTTATCGAGCTCGCTATCGAGCCGAAGACAAAGGCTGGTCAGGACAAACTTGGTCAGGCACTTGCAAAGCTTGCTGAAGAAGATCCTACATTCCGTGCTCATACAAATGAGGAGACAGGTCAGACTATCATCGCTGGTATGGGTGAGCTTCACCTTGAGATCATCGTTGACAGACTTCTCCGTGAGTTCAACGTTGAAGCTAACGTTGGTGCTCCTCAGGTTGCATATAAGGAAGCTATCACTAAGAAGGTTGATATCGATTCCAAGTATGTTAAGCAGTCCGGTGGTCGTGGTCAGTACGGTCACGCCAAGGTTGTATTCGAGCCTATGGATGTAAACGGCGATCAGGAGTACGAGTTCATCAACAACGTTACAGGTGGTGCTATTCCGAAGGAATACATCCCGTCTGTAGACGAAGGTATCCAGGAAGCTATGAAGACTGGTATCCTTGGTGGATTCCCTGTTACCGGTATCAAGGCAACCTGTTATGATGGTTCATACCATGAAGTCGACTCTTCCGAGATGGCATTCCACATCGCTGGTTCTATGGCTATGAAGGATGCTATGCAGAAGGGTGCTCCGGTACTTCTTGAGCCTATCATGAAGGTTGAGGTTACTATGCCTGAAGAGTACATGGGCGACGTTATCGGCGACATGAACTCTAGACGTGGACAGGTTCAGGGTATGGAAGATATCCCGGGCGGTAAGATGGTTAGAGCAATGACTCCGCTTTCTGAAATGTTCGGATATGCTACAGACCTTCGTTCCAGAACACAGGGACGTGGTAACTATTCTATGTTCTTCGATCACTATGAACAGGTTCCGAAGAACGTTGCTGAGAAGGTATTAAAGAAATAAGACAGGCAATAAGCTTGAAAAATAGCGCTTGTTGAAATATAATACAAATCAGTTGTGTATCTTTTTGTGCCCTTGCGGAGCACTATGACTCCGCAGGTGCAATTTTAAGGAGGATAAAAATGGCTAAAGCTAAATTTGAGAGAACTAAGCCCCATGTTAACATTGGTACAATCGGCCACGTTGACCATGGTAAGACAACCCTGACAGCAGCTATCACAAGCGTACTTGCTGATAGAGTTGCAGGTAATGCAAAGGTTGATTTCGAGAACATCGATAAGGCTCCGGAAGAAAGAGAGCGTGGTATCACTATCTCTACAGCACACGTTGAGTACGAGACAGAGACACGTCACTATGCTCACGTTGACTGCCCTGGTCATGCTGACTATGTAAAGAACATGATCACTGGTGCAGCTCAGATGGATGGTGCTATCCTCGTTGTTGCTGCAACTGATGGTGTTATGGCTCAGACTAAGGAGCACGTTCTTCTTGCTCGTCAGGTAGGCGTTCCTTACATCGTAGTATTCCTTAACAAGTGCGATATGGTTGATGATCCTGAGCTTATTGAGCTCGTTGAGATGGAGATCAGAGACCTTCTTACAGAGTACGAGTTCCCGGGCGATGACACTCCGATCATCCAGGGTTCTGCTCTTAAGGCTCTTGAGGATCCTCACGGTGAGTGGGGCGATAAGATCCTTGAGCTTATGGCTGCAGTTGATTCTTACATCCCGACTCCTCAGCGTCCTACAGACAAGCCGTTCCTTATGCCGGTTGAGGACGTATTCACAATCACAGGTCGTGGTACAGTTGCTACAGGTCGTGTAGAGCGTGGTGTAATTCACCTTAACGACGAAGTTGAAATCGTTGGTATCAAGGAAGAAATTAAGAAGACAGTTGTAACTGGTATCGAGATGTTCCGTAAGCTCCTCGATCAGGGTGAAGCTGGTGATAACATCGGTGCACTCCTTCGTGGTGTTGATCGTAAGGATATCGAGCGTGGTCAGGTTCTTGCTGTTCCGGGAACAGTTACATGCCACACCAAGTTCACAGCTCAGGTTTACGTTCTTACAAAGGACGAGGGTGGACGTCACACACCTTTCTTCAACAACTACCGTCCTCAGTTCTACTTCAGAACAACAGACGTTACTGGTGTGATCAACCTTCCTGAGGGAACAGAGATGTGCATGCCTGGCGATAACGTTGAGATGACAATCGAGCTCATCCACCCGATCGCTATGGAGCAGGGTCTTACATTCGCTATCCGTGAGGGTGGTAGAACAGTAGGATCTGGAAGAGTTGCTTCCATCATCGAGTAATTCGATCTTACTAGATAGAATTTATACTTAGAATCACTGTAATCCTAGTGTTTATCAGTGTTTCGCATATCTGAATAGATATTTGTCCAAGCATAAATTAAGGGCTGATTCCTTCGGGAGTCAGCTCTTTTTTGATACTTGGAAAGACTCGTGGTACCTTTTTGGTACCTTTTTTTCGAAAAAAAAGATGCACTGACACCAAAATGACTTTGGTAATCAGTGCATTTTTTATTTTAAAAATCAAATAAGTTTTATAGGAGTCTTGAATGAATGAAGTAAATCATCAAACCAGATTTTGTATTCGTCATAATCGATCAGATCATTATCAAGTTTTTCGTTAAGCTCATTCCAACCGTTAAGTAATGACGCGATCTGAGGATTATCAATGGATATCGTAGAAGTAAGGGTGTGGGTGTCCTTGTTAGCGGAAACACTGGTTTTAACCGGAATATTGTTACTTTTTAGCGTATCCAGTATTAAAAGAAGATCGGCATAGTTATTTGGATGTTCATTTGTCTGTTTAGGAGTATTAAAACCAAAAAACGTGTCCAGGGAAATACCCAAAATATTACAGAAGGCTTCGATTATCTCCATCGGAGGCTCGCTGTATCCATTCTCGTAGTTGGAATAACTGGGGACGGAAAGATCCAGTTTAGCTGCCATATTTTTCTGAGTTATCCCGGAGTTTTGTCTTAGGGTTTTCATTTTTTTATCTATTTCTAAATAGTGTGAGATTCTCATAGATCTCTGTCCTTCCTAGTATTTATGGCATTTAGATAGTCCAATAGTATCACAAAAGAATTAGTATATAAATATTTTGTATCAATATATTAAAAAACTAATATTTAAATGTTGACATATTAGGTATTTAATAATACTATTAACTACAAGAAATCTAATAATCATATTAAAAAATTAATAAGGGAGGTAAAAGAAATGAAATCGAATTTTATGATGAATGCGGAAGATGTGGCAAATGCATTAGGAGTATCAAAAGGACATGCATACAAGGTTATCCGGGAGCTGAATGATGAGCTTTCAGATCAGGGATTCATAATTGTAGCAGGAAAAGTTCCGAAGGCATTTTGGGAAAAGAAGTTCTTTGGATATCACTCAGAAAAGGTAGCGATTTAAGGAGGGACGATGCCGGCATACAAAGAGAAAGATGGAACCTGGTCAGTCTCTTTTCATTATCAAGACTGGACGGGAGCTAAAAGGAGAAAACACAAAAGAGGATTTAAAACCAAAAAGCAGGCTCAGATATTTGAATCGGAATTTAAGCTTGCATCGAAAGCAGATTTGTCGATGAAAATGAAAGACTTCATCGAGATTTATTTCAACGATAAGGAAAATGAATTAAAAGCAAGAACGAAAAAGAATAAGGCATATATGATAAATGCCTATATCACCAGATTCTTTGGAAGTAAAGCGGTGAATGAGATAACTCCGGCGGACATTATAGCCTGGCAAAATGAGATAAAAGAGAAAAATTCCTTTTCAGAATCTTATCTTCGAATGATTCAAAATCAATTAACTGCTTTATTTACACATGCGGAGAAGATATACGGATTAAAGAGCAATCCTTGTAAAAAAGTAAAGAAAATGGGCAACTCGGATGGTCGAAGCCTGAATTTCTGGACAAGGCAGGAATATGACAAATTTATCAGCACATTTGAAAAGGGTTATCATGTAATGATTTGCAAATATAATCGAAGCACGTTTATTCCCATGCAATATAATCAGTGGTTTTAATTGAATTTCTACCGGCGACAGTATATATTAAAAATGCGAAGAAAATTCTTTGACATATCTAGGTATGATATAAAGGTCTGAATATAGACTATATAATTGTTAGAGAGGTCCTGCTTTAGTGGACGATTCAAAATAATGGGTTGTTTGTGAATGCAAGCAACCCATTTTTAGTGTGGAAAAATTGTAATCAAGTATGGGCAAGGTTCCTTTTTATTGTTGAGCCGAAAAATACAAGTGGTGTAAAATTATAGAAACTTATAAAGTGCGAAATAATTGGAGAAAATAAATTGACACTTGCTGAATTTGAAAATGACATTAAAAACGGAGAATCGCTAACGGTTGAGTTTAAGTCTTGGGTAAAGGCTAAAACCATGAAGGAGCGAATTACACTTGCTGTAGATGAGCTTGTGGCATTTGCTAATGCAAAGGGAAGATCGAGTAGGTATTTAAAAACTCGATAAAAACTCGAAAAAACTCGAAAAACTCAAATTAGAAATTAATGGCACTATTTTTTAGTGGTACCTTTTTGGTACTTTAAAATTAAAAAACGAATAATAATATGGCAAATATGAATAATATGCAGAAATAAACCCAGTAAAATCAATATGTTTCACGACGATTATATACTGATAAAATCGTGAGGGTGGTAGAACAGTAGGATCTGGAAGAGTTGCTTCCATCATCGAGTAATTGTGCGGAGCACTTAGCGAGGTATTACCGAGCTTAGTGCGTGCCATGCAAGTACGCTTGGCGAGGTATTATCGAGCTTAGCGTAACTTGTTCGATCTTACTAGATAGAATTTACATTTAGAATCACTGTAATCCTTGTGTTTATCAGTGTTTCGCATATCTGAATAGATATTTGTCCAAGCATAAATTAAGGGCTGGCTTCTTCGGAAGTCAGCCCTTTTTTGATACTTTTTCACTTAAATCCCTGTCAAGCGAAACTAATTATGTTTACCAAATAAAACAAACCGATATGTCGATTTGTTCAAAAAGAGAGACATGACCTGATTTCATTGAGTTAGAACCTGACATAGGATATTATAATTTTCGGTGTTTTGTATCCACTGGATTTTGAGGTTTGATGAAAGGAGGGTGACAAATGCTTGGACCAACGCTAATCAGTATTTTTATCCTTCTTTTTATTATATTCCTGGCGCGTAACAATGCCATCATGCCGTGCGGGATAAAGAAGGCATTTATCTTCACGGCGATCACCATACTTACGATAGTGGTGTCAGACCAGATCGGATTATCGGTAGAAGGCACCGGAGGTGTAACAGCGTATCTGCTGTGTTATTTTGGAAATACCATGTCCAAGATGCTGTCACCGTTACCGCCTGTAGTATTTAACTATTATTCAGAAAAAGATTTCTTTGTTAAAAAGAAGAAATTGCTGATACCTATCGCTATATACGAAGTGTTGTGTCTCATTAATCTCAGGTATCCGCTGATATTTGGTGTGCACAGTGAGCACACGGTATATTACAGAGAGTTCCTGCTGCCGGTAGTCACACTGGTCTCTGCATACTCCTTTGTAGTGTTCCTGTATGGTCAGGTCAGGCGGAATTATGATCTGGATAAATACGACATGAGTTATCTAAGTATTGTATACTCCCTGATGTTTTTCGGAACGGCGGTGCAGATGCTGTTCCCGTCCATCATGATACTTTGGTGCTGTGTTTCGCTTGCAACGCTCATGTATTACATGTTCATTCAGGATCTTGATTTCAGAACTGATGTAGTCACCGGAATGAAAAACAGAAACGTATTCAAGCTCAGGATGCATCAGGTAGAAAAAGAACGGAACATAATCCTGGTAAGTTTCGATCTGAATGATCTGAAAAAGGTCAACGACAATCTGGGACATGCGGTAGGAGATGAATACCTCAGAGCTTCTGCAAAGACGATACAGAAGCAGTTAAAGCCTTTTGGAAGACTTTACAGAATAGGCGGAGATGAGTTCTGCCTGTTGTCTATCAACTCAAATAAATACTTCCTTCAGAAAAAGCTGGATGAGCTCGTTAAGAGGTCAAAATGCGATTCAGAATATGGAGAGTACGGATTCAGCATGGCTTTCGGTGCGGCAGAGAGACGGCCCGGTGAAGAGCTTCTCGAGTGTCTGAAACGTGCAGATAAGAGGATGTATGACAACAAAGCCTGGCAGAAAAGTCAGATCAGCATGAATTATACAAACGCAGTATAAATATAGATTTCAAGGGACGGCGATGAGCCGTCCTTTTTTCGTGCCAAGAAAATCAATCTGACATTGAAAAGTTCCATACACTCCCTGCACTTGATTTTCAGTCAATAAGGTACTATCATGTATGCGGTCTGCGGATTTCAAATACCCAATGATCCACGGACTTCCTGCTTTTTTCTAAGGTGCAGATTAGGCGGGACTATAAACGGAGTAGTCTGCGGTACAGGCTCTCCAAAAGTGATCAGCGGTCTGCGGTACAGACCGGCTGCGAAAAAGAAAAGGAGTAATCTAAAATGGAAAAAGAAGAATTTCTGAAGCTGTATCGTCATTCACTTGCCCACGTGCTGGCAAAGGCGGTTGTTGAGATCTTTGGAAAAGATGTGCAGTACGCCATCGGACCTCAGATCGCAGATGGATTTTATTATGATTTCCTTCTGCCCCGCACAGTGACAACTGATGATTTCAAAGCAATCGAAGACAAGATGCGTGAGATCATCAAGCGCCGCGAAGTATGGACCAGAAAGGAAGTATCCCGCGACGAAGCACTGAATATTTTTAAGGCACAGAAGTACAAGACAGAGCTTATCGAGGATCTGCCGGCAGGCGAGACTATCACCATCTACTACACAGGCGAGGATTTTGTGGATCTTTGCCGTGGACCTCACGTAGAAAATTCACAGGAGCTTATGAATACGGCATTCCAGATCAAGTCCGTATCCGGTTCCTATTGGAGAGGTGATGAGCACAAGGATCAGCTCCAGAGAATTTATGTATATGCTTTCCCGGATAAGAAGGGTCTCAAGGATCATCTGAGCTTCATCAAAGAAGCAATGGAGAGAGATCACAAGAAGATCGGTCCTGAAATGGAGCTTTTCATGTTCCATGAGACAGCACCGGGTATGCCTTACTGGCTTCCCAGAGGATGGGAGATGTACAATGCACTTCTCGATTACTGGAGAAGAAAGCACCTTCCTCACGGATATCAGGAAATCTCAGGCCCTGTAATGAGCTCAAAGGAGCTTTGGGTCCAGTCCGGTCACTGGGATCATTATCAGGATGGTATGTTCGTAGTTCCTATCGATGAGAACAATACTTATGCCATCAAGCCTATGAACTGCCCTAATGCGATCAACGTATACCGCAGCCGTCAGAGAAGCTACAAGGAGCTTCCACTCCGTTTCTCACAGACTGATCCGATCCACAGAAGAGAGAAGTCAGGTGCGCTTAACGGACTTTTCCGCGTACAGGAATTTCATCAGGATGACTGCCACACATTCGTGACAAGTGATCAGATCGAGGAAGAAATCGGTGATATCATGGATATCGCAAAGGAGATCTACGGAACATTTGGCCTCACATACGCAGCAGAGCTCTCAACACGCCCGGATGATTACATGGGTGATATCGAGCTTTGGAATCAGGCTGAGTCCTCTCTGAAGACTATCCTTACTCACAAGTTCGGTGAAGGCAACTTCGAGATCAACGAAGGTGACGGAGCATTTTATGGTCCGAAGATCGACCTGAAGATGAAGGACTGCATCGGCAGAGAGTGGCAGATGGGTACTATCCAGCTCGACTTCCAGCTTCCGCTGAACTTCGACCTGAAGTATATCGCTCCGGACGGATCCCAGCAGAGACCTGTACTGATCCACAGAGCTATCTTTGGATCACTGGAGAGATTCATCGGTATCCTTATCGAGAACTTCAAGGGAAGCTTCCCGTTCTGGCTCGCTCCGAAGCAGGTTGGTATCGTTCCGATCCGTGTAGAGAACAACGAGTATGCAAAGAAAGTTGCTGACCTCTGCTACGAGAATAGAATCCGCTTCGAGGCAGATTACACAGACGAGAACATGAAGGTAAAGATCAAGCGCTTCAAGACAATGCGTGATCCGTACATCGTAGTTCTCGGAGACAAGGAAGCAGAGACAAATACTGTATCTATCAATATCCGCGGTACAAAGAAGAATCTGCAGAACGTGCCTCTTGAGACATTTATAAAGATGTGCAACCTGATGAACAGAGAGTATTCTCTCGATCTCTTAGAGGATGTTCCTGAGCAGATCTGATATAGCTTCAGAATGATATAAAGAAACAAATACACAACCTCCCCGGCAGGCAAATGATATGATCTGTCGGGGAGATTTTTTTGTAACGGAAATGTTCTTTTTTCAAAAATATATTGACGAAAGAAAAAGTCGGGTATAATATGAACACATGAACAGTTATTCATATGTTCATAAATGAGACGGCTATTTAGAACATAAAATATAGAAAGAGTGATGACTTATGGCAATACATGATGTTGAGAACTGCGACGTATATGAGCTTCATCCTGACAGGCTCCACCGGATTGAAAAAGAGATGCCTGATGAAGACACTTTATACGACCTTGCAGAGCTTTTTAAGACATTCGGGGATTCCACAAGAATACGTATACTGTTTGCGCTCTTCGAGCAGGAGACATGCGTGTGCGACCTGGCAGAAGCCCTTAACATGACTCAGTCAGCAGTTTCGCACCAGTTAAAAATCCTTAAAAATGCGAAGCTTGTAGGCAACCGCAGAGAAGGAAAAACAGTTATATATTTCCTTTCCGATGACCATGTCCGCACCATAATCGGACAGGGATTAACTCACGTAAAAGAGTGATTGATACAAAAAATTGTAAGAGAAATGTAAATCCATTTTTCAATATAAAGGGAAAAGCCCAAAAGGAGTAGCTATGAAGAAAAAATTTGCTTGTGAAGTTGATTGCGCAAATTGTGCAGCAAAGCTCGAGGATGCTATCAAAAAGGTTGAAGGCGTACAGGATGCAACAGTAAATTTCCTCACACAGAAGCTGACACTGGTTGCAGCAGACGATGTTTTTGATGAGGTGCTTCAGAAGGTTGTTAAAGAGGCAGCAAGGATCGAACCTGATACGGTCATCACACTGTAAATAATTTTTGGGGTAAAGAGGCAGGGGCATGATGATGTTCCTGCCTCTTATGCAGATACGACAAGGCTGGGATGTACTTACGAGGAGTCTGTTATGAACAAAAAAATGAAGAAAACGAGAAATCGCATAATCATCACATTGATCCTCTTCTTTGTGATCTTTATTTTAGATAAAGCAAACGTACTGAAAAATGCAGGGCTGCCTGAAATCGGAAGGCTCGTGCTCTACGTGATACCGTACCTCATCATCGGATACGATGTTTTGAAAAAAGCTTTTATGCATATCATCCGCGGTCAGGCATTTGATGAAAGCTTTCTCATGACGGTTGCTACAGTGGCAGCCTTTGCTATCGGTGAATTTCCGGAAGCTACAGCGGTAATGCTCTTTTATCAGATAGGCGAACTCTTCCAGAGCTACGCTGTTGGAAAGTCCAGAGAATCCATAACAGAAATGATGAGCATAGCGCCGGAATCCGCAAATCTCGAGAAAGACGGCGTGATCGAGGAAGTTGATCCTGAGGACGTAGAGCAGGGCGACATCATTGTTATCCGCGCAGGTGAGAAGGTCCCGCTCGACGGCGTAGTTATAGAGGGAGAATCTTTTCTCAATACAGCAGCTCTTACGGGAGAAAATGTGCCGAGGAGGGTGTCAGTCGGTGATGAAGTTATAAGCGGATGCGTAAATGACAAGGGCACTCTGAAGGTCAGGGTCACAAAGGCTTATGAGGATTCGACGGTTGCAAAGATCCTTGAGCTCGTGGAAAATGCTGCAACAAGAAAAGCAAGGGTTGAGAAATTCATAACCCGTTTTGCAAGATGGTACACTCCGGTAGTTACGATCGGTGCGGTACTCCTTGCGGTAGTTCCGCCTCTGGTGCTGGGCGGAGGATTTGCTGACTGGATACACAGAGCATGTATTTTCCTCATCGTATCATGCCCCTGCGCTCTTGTAATTTCTGTACCTCTGGGATTTTTCGGAGGTATCGGAGCTGCATCTAAAAAGGGCGTGCTGGTAAAGGGCGGAAACTTTCTGGAAACGATCTCAGAAACAACCACGATCGTCTTTGATAAAACAGGAACTCTGACCAAGGGTGAGTTCAAAGTGACAAAAATCCTTCCCGATAATGAGAAAGGATTCTCAGAAGGTGGTATACTTGAACTCGCAGCGCTTTGCGAAAGCCTGTCAGATCATCCGATCGCACAGTCTATCCGAAGCGCCTATGGCAAAAATATCGACATAAGCCGTGTAAAGGACGCAAAAGAAGAAGCAGGACACGGTCTCGCAGCGAACGTTGACGGAAAGCAGGTGCTGGTCGGAAACAGTGCTCTGTTAAACGCAAACGGTATCACTGCACCGGAGATCGCGGAAAACGGAACCGTTGTTTTAGTCGCGGTTGACGGAAGCTATGCAGGAGCCATTGTTATTTCTGACGTCATAAAGGAAGGCGCCGCGGAAGCTATCCGTAAGATGAAAAATGTGGGCATCAGAAAGACTGTCATGCTCACAGGAGACCGCGAAGAAACAGCAAAGGCTGTTGCTGAAGAGATCGGAATAGATGAGATCCACGCAGAACTTCTTCCTGCTGACAAGGTATCGGAAGTTGAGAAGATCCTTGGTGCAAGCGAAGGCAAAGGAAAGGTGGCGTTCGTGGGAGACGGTATAAACGATGCTCCGGTCCTTATGCGTTCAGATGTCGGAATCGCCATGGGCTCTCTTGGATCAGATGCAGCTATCGAAGCCGCAGATATTGTGCTGATGGATGATGACATCAGGAAGATCGCATCCGTAGTGAAGATAGGACGGAAGACCATGCGTATCGTCAGAGAAAATATCACATTTGCTCTGGCTGTAAAGTTCGCGGTCATAATCCTTGGCGCTCTCGGTCTTGCGAACATGTGGGAAGCAGTATTCGGCGACGTTGGCGTCACTGTGCTTGCTATCCTCAATTCCATGCGGGCTCTGCGCGTAAAAGATTAACGAAAGGGAATTACTAAAATGATCAAAAATCAGGAACTGATAGATCGGTTTTTCAGATATGTGAAGATTGATACACAGTCTTCCGAGGAGACAGGGGCTTCTCCCTCAACAGCAAAACAGCATGATCTCGCAAAGGTTCTTTATAAAGAGCTTCAGGACCTCGGCGCATCTGATGTTTACTATGATGAGGAGCACTGCTATGTTTATGCAGCGATCCCGGGAGATGAACGCGAACCGCTGGGATTCATAGCTCACATGGACACATCTCCGGCTGTCACAGGAAAGGATGTAAAGCCCAGGATCATCGAGAACTATCAGGGCGAAGATTTTCTGCTTAAGACAGAGGAATTTCCGGAGCTTCTGAACCATATCGGAGAGGACATCATCGCAACAGACGGGACAACACTGCTTGGTGCTGATGACAAGGCAGGTGTTGCTGAGATCATGAATCTCGCAGTATATCTCATGGCCCATCCCGAGGTTTCACACCGTCCTATCCGCATCGCATTTACACCTGATGAGGAGATCGGATGCGGTACAGATCACTTTGACGTAGAGCGTTTCGGTGCAAAGGAAGCATATACTGTTGATGGCGGAAAGCTCGGTATCATTGAGTACGAAAACTTCAATGCAGCATCTGCACATATCCATGTGACAGGAAAAAGCGTGCATCCGGGAAGTGCAAAGGACATCATGAAAAATGCGGTGACTCTTGCCATCGAGTTTCAGAATATGCTCCCCGCAAACGAAGTACCGGAGCACACAGAAGGCTACGAGGGATTCTATTTCCTTGACAGCATGAGCGGTGACGTGGAAAATGCGGATCTCTCATATATCATCCGTGACCACGATGCAGTCCGTTTTGCTGAGAGAAAGAAGACTATAGAAAAGATCACAGCATATCTTAACGATAAGCATGGCGCAGGAACCTTCAGTGCTGAAGTGAAGGACCAGTATCACAACATGGCAGACGCTATGAAGGATCACATGGATCTCGTAGATAATGCTATGGAAGCTATGAGAAAGATAGGTGTGACGCCTGTAAATGAGCCGATCCGCGGTGGTACGGACGGTGCGATGCTCTGTGAAGCTCACGGCATCGCATGCCCGAATCTTCCTACAGGCGGATATAACTACCACGGCAGATATGAATACGCATCAGTGCAGGAAATGGAAAAGAGCGCAGAAGCCCTGATCCATATCGCATGCATGTAAATTTATCTAAACTCGACGTTGCAGTAGGCTTTGCCATCGTCGTTATTTAAGCCGACTGTAAAGATCGTTTCGCCGTCACGTGAGCGCTCGTTTACAACAGGATGGATGATATTTCCGAGAAAGGCCTGTTTTTTGTATTCGGCTCTCATGTGTGACGGATGGAGGAGTTTCCCTTCTAAGCAGTCAAGCGCCATACGGATATACTGCTCGTTATTCATGTGATGGTTGCTGTCAAGATCACGGAGTCTTACGGTGATATCCTCGACGCTGTGATCACTGCCGTCTTTGGGGAAGGGAAGCTTTCTCGGGGCGTAGTCCATATCAAGCTTCGGCTCGATTGGGTAGGCTTCTTCCAGATACGCGGGTACATGCATGGGCATGCCGGTAGTCAGGTCTATAAGCGCCCAAATGGAATTTGCCTGAGCAAGGAGCTCGCCGTCTGCGGTCTTCATAAAGAAATTTCGCATGCCGAAGAGTCCCTTTAACTCATAGGGGATCGTGCCTATGACAACATCCTCGCAGAGTCTGGGATATCGGATCACATCGATCTGCCAGGATGACAGCATCCACGACATATTTTTTTCTGTAAGAGCAGAAAGAGAACCGCAGGTGCCTTCTGACTGGAAGGTGGAGCAGTCCTGAAAGTAATTGACGAGAGCCGGCAGAGTCAGGATGCAGTCCGGACCGACCTCGCTGTAACGTATTTTAGATGGAAATGTAAACATAAAAAACTCCTAAACAGGCTGGATTAAACATATCTAACTTTCCTGCACAGAGAAAAGTGCCCGAAATTCCCTTTATAATATCACATTTCAAGGGAGAGACGGCAGTTAATAGAAATTTTTCTTGTGTTAGAAAATGTGTACAGTTATACTGTTTAGCGGAACGTTTTAATGAATTGCCGTGACAGAGTGAAAGCTCTCCCGGTGATCTATCACAAAGGAGCTGTGTTCTTTATGGAGCATTACTCCAGATTGTCTGCAAAGGTGCAGGCAGGAAAGGAAGATATGAGTACAAAGATCGGTATTCTCGGATATGGAAATCTTGGACGCGGTGTAGAAAAGGCCGTTGCCCTCAATAAGGATCAGGAACTTGTGGCAGTTTACACACGCCGTGATCCGTCCACTCTTAAGATAGATACAGCAGGAGTTCCTGTGAAGTCAACAGCAGACCTGGAAACAGGAAAAGAGGACATCGATGTTCTCATCATCTGCGGCGGTTCTGCAACAGATCTTCCGGAAATGACTCCGAAGTATGCAAAGCTTTACAATGTGGTTGATTCATTCGACACACACGCAAATATCCCTACACACTTCGCAAACGTAGATAAGGCTGCTAAGGAAGCAGGCAAGATCGGACTTATCTCCTGCGGATGGGATCCGGGAATGTTCTCACTGAACCGTGTATATTCCCACTCTGTTCTGCCGAACGGAAAAGATTACACATTCTGGGGAAGAGGCGTAAGCCAGGGACACTCTGACGCTATCCGCCGTATCCCGGGTGTTGTAGACGCAAGACAGTACACAGTACCTGTTCCTGAGGCACTGGACAAGGTTAGAAGCGGAAGCAATCCTGAGCTTACAACCAGAGAAAAGCACACAAGAGAGTGCTGGGTTGTTGCAGAGGAAGGCGCTGATAAAGAAAAAATCGCAGAAGCAATCAAGACAATGCCTAATTACTTCTCCGATTATGATACAACTGTAAACTTTATCTCTGAGGAAGAGCTTCAGAAGAACCACGCAGGTCTGCCTCACGGCGGTTCTGTGATCTACACAGGTTCAACAGGTGACGGCTCCACAAAGCACGTTATCGAGTACAGCCTGAAGCTTGACTCCAACCCGGAGTTCACAGGTTCCGTACTTGCAGCATATGCACGTGCAGTATCCCGCCTGAACGCAGAGGGACAGACAGGAGCAAAGACAGTTCTCGACATCGCTCCTGCATACCTTTCCCCGTTAAGCGGAGACGAGCTCAGAGCACATCTGCTGTAAGAAGCTCCATCTGATAGTTCTTTCGGTCTGAAAAAGGCCATACGAGAGTCCGTGAGGATATGAGATTTATCTCTCCCTCGCGGGCTCTTTTTCTAATGTCATTCATTCCCTGCAGTGCGCCCTCGACAGCGCCCTGTCCGTCAAAAGAAGAGCGTTCGCATCCGATCATTATCCGCCCGTGGGTAGCCTTTATGACACCTTCGTTAAAACGTGAAGTGATGGCATCATTTTCTGCGGCGACGCGGATAGGGACTTTGGGATCCTTTGCGCGGACAAGGTCCAAAAGCGCAGTCCATATCCACGCAGGCATATTATTAAGCTGGCTGTGAACTCCGAGGACCACAGACATATCAAAAAGATCTTCGCCGAAGTCAGGTATGTAGTCATTTACACTGCCGTATACCCGGTCAAGTTCTTCGATGGCAGCGGGGGCAGTTTCAGCAGGAGAAAAATCTGTCTTTAGCCGTGTCAGCTCACCAGTGATGAGATCTACGTAGTCATAGAGATCGGAGTCATCGATGCCTGTAAAATCAGCCTGTATGATGCGGATTTTTTTTGAGTTGGATAGCCCGTAGTGGCTGAGCGCGTCGGTCATTGCCTCTATGTCACGGTCAAAAACAGTTACTCTCTCAAAATATGCAGAAAGCAGGGCGAGATCCAGATCTGCGCTCCGCCCCGCGCCGAAGATCGCCAGGTTTCCGGGAGACGGAGCCATCGAAATAATGTAATCCGTAAGGCTTTCCCGATAGCTTTCCCAGCGGAGATAAGCGTCAGGGATCACCTGAGAACGGCGTAATTCAGTTATTATATCTTTTGCGTTTGCCATTATCTATCCTGTTTTCATACATTTCCCAGATGCACGTATTTCAGATGCGATGACGCGATGTCGTATAGCTCGCGCATCCGGCCTATGTCGGTTGGACCGCGGTCGGTCATCTGAAACATCGGGAAAAATCTTGTTATATGGAGCGGTATCTCAGGGTTCAGAGATGCGATCCATGAAGAAAGCGCATCCATTTCCTCGTGAGAGTCATTTTCATGCGGGATTATCAGCGTCGTGAGCTCTATGTGGCACGAACCTTCCGCTCTTTTTATAAAGTGCTTAACGGTTTCCAGATCGCCGTCGCAGTTCTTGTAGAATCCCTCATGAAAAGCCTTCAGATCGATATTCATTGCATCCAGTACTGGCAGTACCTCATCGATCACATCATCGGTAAAGCATCCGTTTGACACAAGTACGGTTTTTTGCCCGTCTTCGTGCAAGAGCTCTGATGCATCACGGACATATTCCCATGAGGTCAAAGGCTCATTATAGGTGAAGGCAACGCCTATGTTCCCCTCAGGTTTTTCGTCCCGGGATATCCGGAGCAGTCTTTCCGGTGTCAGGTCATAAAGCTCCCGCATGAGGTCGCCGGAGCTCTGGCTTATTTCGTGATTCTGGCAGAAAGGACAGCGGAGATTGCATCCATAGCTCCCGACAGACAATATCCTGCTCCCCGGGAAAAAATGTGCGAGTGGCTTTTTCTCTATAGGGTCAAGTGCGATGGATGTGACCTTCCCATAATTTAACGGAACGGATCTGCCGTTCTCGGCTGTGCGCGCACGGCAAAAGCCTAAACTGCCTTCGCTTAAACGGCAGTGATGAGGGCAGTATGGGCAAATGACAGAGTCAGTGTTCATATTTTTGCCTCATAAATCATTCAGGGTGTACTGAGTGGCGGGTTACAGTGAAGCGCTCCAGCTCCACGTCCTCGTCTTCGCCGATGCCTGCTTTTCTCTTTGCTATTGAGATCTGCTCTTCCACAGTATCTACGCCCTCCAGGTCAGGAAGGAGAAGACCGCGTTTCCGGCCCTTCCGGACGATGACACCGTATCGTGACGGATCAAGCTCTGCTTCGGATGCTATGGGCTCGGTGGGGTTCAGGACATCAACGCTGTACTCAAGAGCTTCCAGCTCGCTTTCCCTTACAGGAGAAAAACGGGGATCGCAGCTGGCGGCGGAAACTGCATTGCGGATGATCTCCATTGCGAGAGAATCTTCGGTTGGTCCTGTGGTTCCGATGCATCCGCGGAGCTGTCCGTATTTATGGAGCGATACAAAAGAGCCTGCTCTGACAGAGGTCAGTTCGCCTGGGAGTCCGTCAGGCATGTTCAGTACGGAACCTGTTTTTACATAGTGTTCCACAGATGCACGGGCGAGTTTTATAAAAGCATCCTCTTTTTCAAGATCGGCTTTTCTTTCAGCTTCTTTTTTCGCGTCAAAGTGATCGAGAAAAGCTCTGTTTTCATCTGGACCTTCAGTGGTGTAGATGCATACTCCGTATCCTACGCCTGTGACTGACTCGTGACAGAGCCGTTCTGTTTTTACTGCGGTACGGTCGAGAGCACCTGCCATCATGATAAAGGAGCGGTGTCCGCACTCGGCTGCTTTGTCGCAGAAGCGTTCTGAAAAGTTAAGGAGTTCTTCAAAGTTTCCGCTCCCCATCACATCCATGATACGCTCGTCGTATTCAGGACCTTCTTTTGAAAGCCCGTAGGGACCGTCTTCTTTTAACTTGTGTGAGAGATCACCGCTTGCCACATGTACGATTTTTCGTCCCAGTGTATCTGCGGTATCTTTCAGAAGCTGTCCCACGCGGTAGTGGTCCCTGAAAGGAAGCCCTGAGAGACCGATGCGCACGACCTTATAGTCCGGTGTGAGTCCTGCTTCCTCGTATGCCTCGTTTATAAAGATGAGAGGGATCATAGTAGCGTGATCAAGCTCCGGTTTTCTCGCACCGCTTGTTCCGGCAGGGATACCTTCTTCGTATGCTTTTTCGCTGAAAAGGGAAACAAACTCTTTGTCGTAATTAGCTTCCACACGGATCTCAGGTGCGCCGAATCCGGCGAAGCTTCCCGATGAGTGTGAGCCCGGCGAGACATGAAAATAATCCGCATACATGATGGTATGCGGACTCGATATGACTATGGTCTCGGGACGGAGAGAAACGACAGCGGAAGCAGCCTTTTTATAGGCATCAATAGTTGGCTGAATGGTTTTCTCGGAACCTCGTCCGACACCCGGAAGGATCATAGGTGGATGAGGAACCATAATGGCACCGACAACAGACATCAGAAACCCTCCTTTACATATTCATAACAAAAAAGTGCACCGGATGGGAGTCGAACCCACACGCCACGGGGACACAGGAACCTAAATCCTGCTCGTCTGCCAATTCCGACACCAGTGCAAAAAACTGTATTGATTATACCATAGTCGCGAATCAAATTGAAAGCATGGCTTTCCGCTTTTTCCAGTCGGGCATGAGCCGAGTCATGGATGCGTGGAAGGCAGCGGAATGGTCCATATGCAGAAAGTGATTATACTCATGCCACACCACATATTCGATGGCAGGGAGCGGATATTCAATGAGACGGCTGTTCAGGGTTATGGTGGCAGTGGATGGCGTGCAGGACCCCCATCGGGATTTCATCTCAGTGATCCGCAGAGTAGGAACAGGTACGCCAAAACTCTTAAAAGTGAGATAGCCTTTTTCCATAAAGTCCTTAAATATTTCCTCTGTCAGATTAGCCCTCCATTTTAGAAAAAGCTGCCTCTTTTTCTGGGTATGGAGTGGATTTTTAAGTGTGATATAGAGCACGGCGTCTTCTGTATCCCGTGAAGTTAGTGTCACATTCTCCGGCGTACCCTCTTTTATCATAAGAGTTATATCTTTGCCAAGGATACGCACGGTATCTCCTGAGTTGAACTCAGCGGGAAGTCTATGAACAGCCTTTTTACGCTTAAAAGATTCCAGCGCATCAAGTATAAACTCAGCCCGTGAGGACACGAAAGAATCTATATATGACACAGGAACCCGTGATGGAGCAGAGACAGAAACGGTCCCATTATCTCTGATACGTAGATTGATGTTCTTCACTTTCTTTTTTGCAAGTTCATAAGAAATGGAGGAACCATCTGGAAGGGTTACGGATCTGTGCTGAGTTTTTGGAGTGGTACTTTTGGTCATTGATTATTCCCAAATCTTTCTCATGTTTTGTGTATATCAGGAATCGGTGAGCGTTGTTTTCCATAAGCATCCCGTAAAGAACCGCACAGGTGAGATCCACTGCATACGCAGACTTAGCACGCGGGGCATGAGCTATACTGGAAGCGAATGTCCTGCGTGCTTATGTCGGAGTCAGCAGTTAGCTCACCGTAGTGTCGGTTCCCCGGGATGTGTTGGAAACAACGCCCACCGATTCCGTCACATTTGCCATAAAAGTGAACAAAATTCTGTACATTGAAAGCAATGCCGTTCCGCTGGATTTTATTCTGGTCTATAATCATGATATCAGCAGGTACAGTTTATGGAAAGAGAAGCACAACTATAAACAAAAAATGAAAAACTGCCGATATAAATTCTGCTGTGAATGGTTTTTGAGCGCATAGCATATAAAAAGTCATGGCAAATGACAAAACACTAATACAGAAAAGGATAGCAAATTCATGGTTTCAATTCGAGACGTTGCAGAGCGGGCGGGAGTTGCTATCTCGACCGTATCTAAAGTTCTTCATCATTATCCCAACATTTCAGAGGCGACGCAGGAGAAAGTACACGCGGCGATCAGAGAGCTGAACTACGTGCCAAACTCCATCGCGGCGGCTCTATCAAGTAAAAAATCGGGGCGTATAGCTCTCCTCATGGATCCGAAGAGACAGACTGCAGCTATCGATCAGGTCTTTATGCAGTATCTGATAGGTGCACTGGACTGTGTCAGAGAACAGGACATGGAAGCAGTCACCATATTCTTTTCCATGCTGGACAATATGGACGTAGACGATATCATACGGTATCTCATGAGCCTGAATATCTCAGGATTTATCGTATTCAATATGTCACGTGAAGACAAAAAAATAAGAGAGCTCATAGACCGCGAGGAATTTCCTGCGGTGCTGGTAGATGTGCCGCTAACGGGAGAAAAAATCTCCTGGGTGGGAATCGACCACGAGCAGGCGCAGTACGATGTGGCAAAAAAGACAATAACCGATAACGTTCAGTATCTGCCGGAAGACTACGGGCCGCAGAGCGTGCTTTATATCGCAGGAAACGGAAACGGATATGTCACTGCCGACAGGACAAAAGGAATGAGGCGCCTTGCTGCGGAATTAAATTTAAATCTCACGGTGCGTTACGGAGACTATTCCGAAAAGAAAGCCCGGGACATCACAATGGCAGCGGGAAAAGACAGGGATGTCATAGTCTGTGCATCAGATCTCATGGCTATCGGTGCGATGAATGCCCTGCGGGATATGGATATTTTCCATCCTGTGTGCGGTTTTGACGGTATCACGCTCATGGGTTATGTAGGAAAACAGATGAATACCGTACAGCAGGATTTTTATCAGATAGCAAGGACTGCGGTCATAGAAGTCAAGCGTCTCATGGAGGGTGAGACAGGGCAGAAAGTTGTCGTTCCGCATAGTCTCGTGCGCCTGGAATATATGGATATCATAAGGTAAAGGCAGACACAGACCGAATCGTGAGAAAAAAGCGTAAGTGAATGTGTGCAAAAATAAGTAAAAAATTATGTACATATTGACGGTTTTAAAACTCATTTTGGAAATGTGTTGCGGAAAACGTTTTCCTATGTTAGCTTGAGGGAGTCGACAGAAAAACGTAAATATTTAGAAACTACTCAGAGACACGATCTCTGACATCATCTGATTGTTTATAAAGGAGGAAATCTATGGTTATCGCAGAACATTTTGACAAGCTTGCTCGTAAGCTTTACGGACGCCCTATCAAACAGTGCACCACAGCAGAGCTTTATCACGTAGTTCTTCAGCTGACAAAGGATCTCATGGATGAGCGCCCCACTATCGACGGCGACAGAAAGATCTATTACATTTCCGCTGAGTTCCTTATCGGAAAGCTTTTATCAAATAACCTCATAAACGTAGGCGCATACGACGAAGTTGAGGCTATCCTTAAAGAAAACGGAAAGTCCTTAACAGAGATCGAAGAGGAAGAGCCGGAGCCGTCACTTGGAAACGGCGGACTTGGACGACTCGCTGCATGCTTTATGGATTCCATCGCGACTCTTGGCATCCCGGGCGCAGGTATCGGTCTGAACTATCACTACGGACTTTTCCATCAGGTATTTAAGGACTATCTGCAGAACGCAGAGAAGGATAAATGGATCGAAAAAGATTCATGGCTTAATAAGACAGACATTTCATTTGAGGTAAAGTTTGGCGACAGAACAGTTACATCCAGAATGTATGATATAGATGTAACAGGTTACGAAGGCGGTATCAATAAGCTCCACCTTTTCGATGTAGACACAGTTGATGAGTCCATCGTAAAGAATGGCATCGATTTCGATAAAACTGCTATCGAAAAGAACCTGACACTGTTTCTGTATCCTGATGATTCCGATGAAGCCGGAAATCTGCTCCGTATCTATCAGCAGTACTTTATGGTATCAAACGGCGCACAGCTCATCATCAAGGAGCTTAAGGACAAGGGCTTTGATCTCCACGAGATGGATAAGCATGTAGCTATCCAGATCAACGATACACACCCGACAATGGTAATTCCTGAGCTTATCCGAATCCTTACTCAGGAAGAAGAATTTACCATGGATGATGCTATCGCAGTTGTGAGCAAGACCTGCGCATACACAAACCACACCATTCTTGCAGAAGCGCTTGAAAAGTGGCCTATCGCTTACCTTGAAAAAGTTGTTCCGGTGCTCGTTCCCATCATCAAGGAGCTTGCAAACCGCGTAAAGAAGCAGTACAAGGATTCAAAGGTCTGGATCATCGACGGCGACAAGAGAGTGCACATGGCACACATCGACATCCACTACGGCTATTCCGTAAACGGTGTTGCTGCGATCCACACAGATATCCTGAAAAATACGGAGCTTAACTGCTTCTACAAGATTTATCCTGATAAGTTCAATAACAAGACAAACGGCATCACTTTCCGCCGCTGGCTCTTAGAGTGCGACCGTCCGCTTTCAAAGTATCTTGATAAGTGGATCGGAACAGGCTACAGAAAAGATGCTGACGAGCTGAAGAAGCTTCTCGAGTTTAAGGATAATGAAGATGCTCTGAACGAGCTCCTCGCTATCAAGGCTGACAAAAAGAAAGAGCTTGTAAAAGCTATAAAAGAGCGTGAAAACGTAGAGCTTGACGAAAATTCTATTTTCGATATTCAGGTTAAGCGTCTCCACGAGTACAAGAGACAGCAGATGAATGCGCTCTACATCATCCATAAGTATCTGGAGATCAAGAGCGGAAAGAAGCCGAAGAGACCGATCACATGTATTTTTGGCGCAAAGGCAGCTCCGGCGTATGTTATCGCAAAGGATATCATCCATCTCCTGCTGGTACTTCAGAAGATTATAAATAACGATCCGAAGGTAAGCCCTTACCTCAAGGTTGTTATGGTCACAAACTACAACGTTGACTATGCAGAGAAGCTGATTCCGGCTTGTGATATCTCTGAGCAGATCTCACTTGCATCCAAGGAAGCATCCGGCACATCAAACATGAAGTTCATGCTGAACGGTGCTGTAACTCTCGGAACAGATGACGGCGCAAATGTTGAGATCCACCAGCTTGTAGGCGATGACAACATCTATATCTTTGGTGTAGATTCCGACACAGTCATCAAGCACTACGAGAAGGCTGACTATGTTTCAAAGGATTACTACAAGAAGTCAAAGGTTATCAAGGAAGCAGTTGACTTTATCGTAGGACCTGAGTGCATGAAGATCGGTCACAAGGAAAATCTCGAGCGTCTTTATAAGGAGCTCCTTAATAAGGACTGGTTCATGACTCTCCTTGACCTTGAAGACTACATCAAGGCAAAGGACAGGATCTTTGCAGATTACGAAGACCGCGATAAGTGGAAGAAGATGATGCTCGTTAATATCGCAAATGCAGGCTTCTTCTCATCCGACCGTACTATCGCTGAGTATAACCGTGATATCTGGAAGGTTCCGGTATGGAAAGCTCCTGCAAAGACAGAAAAAAAGGCTGAGGCAAAGGCTTCTGCTAAAGCTTCCGAAAAGTAATATAAAAACATCCCGTACCCTAAAGTTTTATGGAGTGCATCCGATAATAAACTTGTGAGGGTGAAGAGATAGTAAACGATATGCGCGTCCATCCTGTCAGGCTGGACGCGTGTGTTATTGTGCGGAGCACTTGGCGAGGTATTTTCGAGCCTAGTGCGTGCCATGCAAATTCACTTAGCAAGGTATTTTCGAGCTTAGTGAGATTTGCTGTGCGGAGCACTTAGCGAGGGAGAGTAAATGAAAAATTTCGGTATTCGGACAAGACTCATTTGCTTTGGAATGCTATCAGCAGGGAACGTGATCTTTCTTACGATACTGACTGCGTTTGATAAAAACGAGATGCAGATCATCATCGTGGGTATCATCATGTTCCTTTTTTTGACGGGATTAAGTATACAGCTTGTCATCAGCGTCGACAGGCTCATGAAGCTCAGTATGGATTACATCGAGCGCATGGGCACCGGAAACTTTACAGAGGATATCCCGGAGGCGCTGAAAGTCCGTAAGGATGAATTTGGCAAGCTTGGCGACAGCATGCGTGAAATGAAGCGCGCTGTGGGACTCCTTATAGGAAATGTAAAAAATCAGGCAGAAGGCATTGAAGAAGCTGTACTCAGCATCAATGATTCCGTAGGTGAGCTGAATACAGGTATTTCTGATGTTGCATCCAATACTGAGGCGCTTGCTGAAGGCATGGAGAGAACTGCAGCTTCTACAGAGCAGATCCGCGGTGTATCAGAGGATATCCGGCTTGCCACAGAAGATATGACAGTAAGGGCAAAGGGCGGCGCAGACCACGTAAAAGAGATAAATTCCAAGTCAAAGCATGTTGAGAAACGCATGAATCAGCGAAGGAAGGACGTGGAGCAGCTTCTGCTGGAGATAAGCGACAGCCTGAAAAAAGCCCTTGAGGATGTAGAAGTTGTTGAACAGATCGATGTTCTCAGTAAATCTATCATGACGATCGCGAATAAGACAAATGTCCTTGCGCTTAACGCATCGATCGAGGCAGCGGGGGCCGGAGAAGCCGGAAAAGGATTTGCGGTTGTTGCTATAGAAGTCAGGAGACTCGCGGAGCAGAGTAAAGAGGCGGTTGAAAAGATCCTGGCAGTAACAAGTGCGGTGACAGGATCAGTAAAACAGCTTGCGGGGGATTCCTCGAGGCTTATGGAATTTGTCAGTAACGATGTAGGAAAGATGCTGGATAACTTTGGCGAGATCATGGATGGATACGACAAAGAGATCGATTATATAAATTGTCTTGTGTCTGATTTTGCGGATACAGCGAGCAGGCTTAACCAGCAGATATCCGGTATCATGGAAGCTATTGATGAGATAAGCAGTGCCGCTCAGGACGGTGCACAGAGCACAGCCCAGATAGCAGAACGTATAGAAAGCATCCGCGAACTTTCCCAGAATGTAGTAAAGGAAGCGGGTAAGACCGAGGAAACGGTAGAGATCCTTGACTACGAGGTGGCAAAGATCGCCGTACTCTCAGAAGATGAAGACTATGCCGAACGCCGTGAATATGATGATATAGATTATGACTATGAATACGAAGATGACGACGAAGAGTATGAGGACGATGAAGAATACGAGGATGATGAAGAGTACGAAGCCGACAGCGAATACGAGGAAGACGGAAACGAAGAAGAAAATTAAAATAAAGAGCAGTAATTTTTAGAAACAAAGAGAAGGTTCATCGGAAGAATGATTTCCGGTGAACCTTTTTATATCTTTATCTATCGCTGCACGATGAAAATTGAAGAAATCTAAATAAAGAAATAAGAGAGTCGAAATAAACTCATAAAGCTTAGAGAGTAAAATAATGCTTTGGAACTGTCAAAATACTGGATGTGGGTGAGAGTAATGGAAAATAAAATTTCAGGAATGAGAATTACACTTCAGAAGAGGGTACTGGCATTGATAATGCTTGTCTGTCTGGCGATGATCACATTGACCGGATGCGCGGATATTATGGCGCACATGGAAGAGTCAGATGCCGAAAGTGACGAAACAGTTTTTTCAACTGAAGTTGAGTCAGAAGAAGCAGAAGAAGCAGAAGAAACAGAAGGATCGGAGAGTCCGGTGGAAGATGACAAAGAGCCGGAAGTAAAAAATCCCTATTTTTTTCAGAACGGCAATGCTGAATACAAATACGCAGTGAAGCATCTGATTGATATGGACAATCAAGAGGGACTTTCCGAAGTGCCTGTTAAGGTTGAAAAATGCGAGAGTTATAACGATGGTGATGTATATTCGATCAGGATTCTTTATGACAAATTTGATGGCAATGCTGTCTATGATCCCGAAACCAGAATGAATGTCGGTACTTTCTATGTCACAAAAGATAAAATATATCTCCTGATGTATAGAGATGATATTCCGTCAGAGGATGAATTCTTAAAAGATGGAATTGTTGTTTATTCAGAAACTGACTCCAGTGAAATTTTGGAATCAGAGAATGAACAGGTGGAAATCGAGCATGATGGAGATATCTGTACATGCAGGATGTGGAGCACTGTAGGCGAAAGCGGATTTTATTATACGTATGAGTGGACTAAGGGAAAGGGACTTACGCTTTTTAGATCCGGTTATGGAGCAGAAGGTGAGCCGATCGAGATAAGCCTTCAAAAAGATGGCTCTGAAAAGATTAAGTTTAGTAGTGAAAAAAATGAATTCGAAGAGGCTGTTTCGGAAGAAGCAGGTAATGCTTCGCTGTGCAGTATTGTAACTGATCTGGACAAGGACGGAAAAAATGAAGCATTTGTCATTGCCGGTGATGAGAGCACCATGGATAGTACGGTTATGACAGACGATGATGATGCTACGTACTGGGCTGTGGACCACGTGTGGTTTGTAGATGAAAA
Organism: Lachnospiraceae bacterium; assembly: GCA_900168235.1. Classification (GTDB taxonomy): domain Bacteria; phylum Bacillota; class Clostridia; order Lachnospirales; family Lachnospiraceae; genus NK4A144. The sequence goes on from FUZG01000002.1 coordinate 356,979, forward strand.
TGGAAAAAGTGAAGAGCTCAGTGATCTGACAAATGGCGGACTGATGCTGTCTATGACGCAGAGCACATTTGAGGTTGAGGATAATTCCTACGTTATACTGAATGGATACAACGGTGTTGACGGCGTTGGAATGGTTTATACATTAGAGAACGATAAGCTCATAAATGCGGCACCGGATACATGGGCTAAGGGACACAAGAATTATGATGGCGAAGAATTGATCTGGAAGATGGAATATTACGGAGAGTATGTAGATGATACAGGAATAATGGGACATATTTATATGCCATATCATTTATGCTATGAAAAGGGCACTTTTAAGTTGTATGGTTCAAAAGAAGTATCAAAAGACGTTATTGATAAATTTGATGGTATAGGGACGGTTTTCCTGTATGACGCAAAAAAGACCCAGTTCATTCTGCGAGATAACAATGAGCTCGATATCAATTACATGACCGGAGAAGAAAATGATTACACGGTCAATTCAAAAGTATATAAATTAGACGAAGAATCCGGTATGTGGGAACTCGAATCCACATTAGATGGATACTTCCTTGTAGATCCCCAAAATCCAGAAGAAACTGACTTCCTGGCGGAGTATCAGGGATGATAAAAAGCCTTACAGCCTGCAGAATAGCGGGTTGTAGGGCTTTTGCTAACGTCGGATTGACGCCCCTATTTTGCAAACATATAATGATGTAAGACTCCGAAAAGGGGATTGGGGTTATAAAATCAAACAATGTAAGGAATGAATTAAAAGTTATGAATAAAGTAGAGATTTCTGAAATCAAGAAGCAGTTTACACCGGATAAATGCACTATCCAGCATATCTGCACATGCTATGTAGGAGCAGAAAAAGAAAAGAAGTTTACAGCAAAGGATGCATTTTTATCCCTTCCCGAAGAGGAAATGCATAAGTATCTGGCGTTTTTTAAGAAGGTGCTCACAGGAACCATCGGTAAGAACCTGATGAATCTGGAGTTTCCTATCGCTGAGGAAATGGAAGGCGGAAAGCAGGAGTTTCTCCTTAAGCTCCGTGACAGTGAACTGGATGATGACGAGCTTGTAGATAAGTTCTATGACAAGATCATCGAGCATTATGATAATCCTGAGAAATATTGCATACTTCTTATATACGCAGTTTATGATGTTCCCGGAAAAGGAACTGACAATCTGGAAGAGGATGATGCATCAGAAAATGTTTACCGTTACATGCTCTGCTGTCTCTGCCCTGTTGAGCTTACAAAGGGCGAGCTCGGCTATGATCCTGAAAAGAACCGTATCGGAGAGCTTCCGCAGGACTGGGTTGTAAAAGCACCGGACAAGGGATTCCTCTTCCCGTCATTTGCAGACCGTACAGCAGACATTCATGAGATGCTCTACTACACAAAGAAGCCTGAGGAGATCCAGCCTGATTTTATCAACTTCGTATTTGGCGCGGACGCACCTCTTACAGCAGGCGACCAGAAGGAAACCTTTAACATGCTGGTAGAGGACGTGCTGGGTGAAAATGCAGATGTGGAAGTGATGAAGAGCATCCACGACAGCCTGACTGAGATCGTTCAGGAAAATAAAGAGAATCCCGAACCTCTCGCCATCGGCAAGATGGAAGTTAAGAAGATTTTTGAAAAGAGCGGAGCTCCTGCAGAAGCAATGGAGAAGTTTGATACAAGCTATGATGACATAGCAGGAGATCAGGCAGAGATCATGGTTTCAAATGTTCCCGGCATAAAGAAGTTCGATATCTCCACACCGGACATTGATATCCATGTAAAGCCCGATTACGTTGATCTCATCGAAGCCCGCGTAGTTGACGGCAGACAGTGCATCGTCATCGCAGTTGATGACCACGTGCAGGTAAACGGCGTTAATGTCAGAACCCTCATTCCTCAGGATGAGAAGCGCGGTGAAGTGGAAGGATGAGGATAAGTCAACTACCACGCACCTAAAGGTATGTGGCTTGCGACTCCCCTGTAGTTCGTTGCAATAACTCCTACATTTTGTCGGTGTAACTTCCGTGAGGTCGCATCATGGGACGGTTGACACCGCCCCTTACGACAAAGATTTACTCTGCCGTAACTGTATCAGGTACTTGACTATCTTCGAGATAGTTGATTCCCATGCGGTACAGATTCATAGCTCCAATGCGGTCATCGTTTGATTTATAACCACAGTTCTTACAGGAAAACAGATGTATCTTCTTGTTGCGGTTAGACTTTTCAATGTGTCCACATACAGGACAGCACTGACTCGTATAACGAGGGTCAACCTTAATAACAGTAGACTGATTCTGTTTAGCTTTGTAGATAAGTTTCTGTTCAAGGTCATAGAAAGACCACGATACGGAAACGTAGCGGTCTTTGGTTCTGACACGTTCTGTAGCATTACGAACGCCTGACAAATCTTCAAGAACAAAGAGCGTATGTTTCGGGTTGGATTCAACGAGTGCCTTTGATACCTGGTGGTTAACATCCTGCATCCAACGGTTTTCTCGCTGACCGATAGCTTTTAATCTACGTCTTGAAGATGGTGTCTGACACATTTGGAGTTCTTTACGAAGCTTAGAATAGTGAGCACGTTTCTGCTTGATGGCTTTACCGCTTACAAATCCAGACTTGTGCTTACTGTTATAAGTGGCAACAACAAAGTTAATACCTCTATCAATGCCTACAACATTGCAGATATCAGAGATATTACTTTCCTCGATATCATAAGAAACAGGGATATGCAAAAAATATTTACCATGCTTGTTTACGAGCTTAGCTGTGCCGAATTTATAGATTGTATGGTCAAAATATTTAGACATGCCCTCGGCGAAATAAGGTAACTTGACACGACCGTTCAACGTATTTACTGAAAAACAGTTTTGCGTAAGAGAATAATCCCTGTTCCAAACAAGGTCATACTGAGGCTTCTTGAAAGATGGTTGAATCCACTCTTTCTGATTTTCGAGAATGGTCTTATATCTTGCAATGACAGTCTTAAATACAGACTGAGTCATTTGAGATTTAAGACCAAACTTTTCTCGTAATGTAGAATACAGTGCCTTGTTAAGAGAAAACTGTTTTAAATCGTGTGTATGGAACACATAGTCAGATACATAATTACAGGCATCAGAATAAACAGACATGGTTTCGTCAAGTAAAACCTTGCTGTCTGCATTAACGGATATCTGTATTTTAGCCGTAACTGTCATCTGTTCCATAAATATACCTCGTAGCATTTTCACTAGATATAAGTTATAATATTTGTTAGTGAAAGTCAATTATTTGCAGGAGATTTCATCACGGAAAACAAAGTTAAAGATATAATAATCCAAGCTTTAAAAGATGCTGGTTACGACATCGAAGTTGATAACGGAATACTTATTGTGGATGATTACGATACCAATAATGGTGTTTCCGTAAAAGTCGAGACTTTGCCGTAATAATTACCTATGGAAAACAGATATAACCGTCATAACAGGCGTAAATATAGTCTAAAAGTACATATAGTTTTAGTCACAAAGTACCGTAAGCAACTGCTCAGAAATTTTATCGCTGACGATGTAAAGCAAAAGATATACGATATCTGCAATTCTAAAGGTTACGGTATTATAGCTATGGAAACTGATAAAGACCATATACATTTTCTTATCAGCTATGATACAACGGACAGAGTTTGCGACATTGTAAAACTAATCAAACAGCAGACCACCTACTATCTGTGGCAAAAATATCCAAACTTCCTGTCTAAACAGTATTGGAAGAAGAAAATCTTTTGGTCTGACGGATACTTCGCTTGTAGTATAGGCGAAGTATCATCAGCCACTATACAAAAGTATATCGAGTGCCAAGGTTAATGGCTACGAATTTACAAGGCTCCTCCCACCGCCCAAGGGCAGTGGGTTTCCGCCTATGAAACCGAAAGGGTTTTATTTATGAAACTTAAATTAATGTCTATTCCTGTCGTTCTCTATCCGTATGTGTTCATTCCGGTGTTTATCGCGGCTCTTTTTGTGGGTAAATACACCATAGAGTTTATGGAGTTTGCTAATGTTGAAACTCTTTTGGCAGAAAAGATAGGTGTCGGCGCGATAGTTGTTAGCATAATAGTCTACAACATACTGACATTTATCTGGGCAATAGCGCTCACCGCATGCATGATATCAGGGAAGTTTACTCTCGATGACATCGCAAAAGCAAACATGATGGTAAAGTTTTTGCACATCCCGGCGTATTTATTTAACTTCGCGCTGGGACTTATCGGATCGATCCTGGGAGTATTTGGCATAGGATTCATTCTGTGGGCAGTTCTCGCCGACATGATAACGATAGCATTGTCAGGTATCGTGTCCTTCGGATTTGCAGTAAGGGCAATAAAGGAAAAAGAATTGCCCACGGTCGAGGGCATCATCCTCGCCATCGGAAGCTTTATCTACTGCGTCGATATCGTCCTGGCAGTCACCTACAAAAACAAAATCCTTCAGCGTTCCAACCCCATGAATAAACAGCCTGCAGTTGGGCATATGTAATTGCTTATCACTGTGCTCATAGGGACTTTTTGTGGGTTAATCGTGGTGAATAGCGTTTTATCGTGATAATATATGTTGTTGGAGAGAATTAAAAAAATTGAGAAAACCAGGAAAGTACATATTTTTTGATGATGAATCAAAGATAATGTATGCTCTTGGAAATTTGGAGGTTATTGATTATGAAATCTGCAGCAACTATTAGAACATGTTCCACAATAATGATGATTATAACAATTTGTGTATCATTATTATTTGGTCTAGCTTTATTGGAAGAAACGCCAGCAGGCATTGTAGTTATGGTGGTTGGCATTTTTTCTGGAATAATGATGAATGCACTATTTAAAGGATTTGCAGACATTATCGACAACACTTATGCTGTTGCGCTTAAGGCAAGTGGAGTAGAAGTAGCAAAAACGGTTGAAAATGCCACAGGTGATACTTCATTTCAGGAAGCATCAAAAGTAAATAATGATAAAAAAGAATATGCAAATGACCTGCTTTCAAAAGGGTTAATTAACGAAGAAGAATATGCGAAAATGACAGGGGGCGCAGAATGAACGATAAAACCTGTAAATGGGTATGCGCAGGGCTGTGCCTTTTAAGCATCATATTTGGTGTTATTAACATATATAAGGAAATTACATTTCTGATAGATTTTATTACGTTTCAGCTTGGAATACGTAGTTTTGTCATTGGTAGTATTATTTGTACATTATTTTTGATCTTATCCATCTTTTTATTGATTATTGTTTTTAGAGGAAGTTATCAAAGAACCAGGTTAGTATACGGTGGACTGGCAGCTGTGGGTGCATTATTTTTTGTTACTGAAGCTTGGGATATTATGGAAGGCAGCTATTTCTTAGATTCTTTGGCGCGCGTCTTTTCAGGTTTATTGATTGCCTCTATCGCTATTTGTTTAATTGTATCATTAAAAAAATGGCAAAAATTGTGGCTAGCCGTTATAATAGCGCAGCTAATGGTTTTATCAATGTTTGTTGGGGTTTCAAGAGCAACACTTCAGTGTCTGTCTATTCTGATAGCAGGATTGATCATCAACGTGAGATTATCTAAAACTGCCAAGTATGATAACGCTACCAGTGCATTTGAAAGCTTAAAGATGCAGTATGAAGCCGGAAAAATATCTGAAGAGGAATACGCACAAAAGAAGGCAGAATTGATTTCTCAGATTTAAGGCGAGAGTCAAAATCCGTTACGCAGACGAATTAACGTTATGTCATCATTCAAATTGGAAAACTACATTTTTTTTACTAGTGCAGTATGATAAAATCTTATGTAAATGTATAAGGGCGTTTACATAGGAGCGAGAATACTTTGAGAAATTCAGATAAACATAGAAAAATAGTGCGACGCCGTATAATTGCCACGGTGTCGTTTCTTTTTGTGATCACATTGGCATTGGGTGTAGTGATATTCGGAGCAGTGCAGGGATATAAACATTTCTTCCCGAATGGATTTCAGCTGGTTCCGGAGATCGAAACTGCATCTGCAGGAGAAAGCTCGGCCGAAGAGGAAGAAAAGGAATCGGAAGAGACAGGAGAAACAGAAGCAGACGAGGAACCTGCAAGATCTTCGGAAGACATGGCATCGGAATATGAATCTGTGATGAATGAAGAAGTAAATACATCAAGGGTTGTAGATATAGAAAACTTGCTGGCAAGTATGACTCTTGAGCAAAAAGTTGCACAGCTCTTTTTCGTGACACCCGAGGCTGTAACAGGCTTCGGACAGGTAACAGAAGCCGGCAGCGTGACTCAGACAGCACTCGGCGAGAGAACACCGGGCGGAATCATTTATTTTGATAAAAATCTACTGAATAAAGATCAGACAAAAGCACTTCTTAACGGCACCCAGAAATATGCCATGGAAGCAGGCGGCATACCGATCCTTCTCGGAGTTGATGAAGAAGGCGGCTCTATATCAAGAATAGCTAAGAATAAAGACTTCGGAATCGAGAATACCGATTCAATGGAAAAAATCGGTAAGAGCGGTGACACCGACAATGCGCGTAAGGCAGGTGAGCATATCGGAGAATATCTGTCAGACCTTGGATTTAATGTAGACTTTGCACCTGTTGCAGATGTACAGATGGAAGACGGAAGTTCTGCGATCGGTGACAGATCTTTTGGTTCAGATGCGAGTCTTGTATCATCAATGTCTGTTTCTTTATCAGATGGTCTTAAAAAGAACGGCATCATCCCGTGTATGAAGCACTTCCCGGGATTTGGCAGAGCAGACGAAAATACGGACTTTGCGTATGTAAAGCTCGGAACAGAGTTATCTTCTCTTGAGTCAAAGGATCTGATCCCATATGCTGACGCGATCAACAATGGAGCAGATATGATAATGGCAGGTAACATGTCCTTCCCTGCAATTTCAGGAGACGACAGACCTGCATGTATGTCATCCACTATCATTACTGACGTACTACGAAAGAAAATGGGTTATAACGGCGTGGTCATTACTGATGCACTCAATGCCGAGGCTGTCGTGTCAAAGTATTCATCAGGTGAAGCAGCAGTCGCAGTTATAAAAGCCGGCGGAGATATGCTCCTCATGCCGAAGGACTATAACGAGGCTTATCAGGCAGTTATGGACGCAGTATCAGACGGAACCATTACGGAAGACCGTATCGATGAATCCGTACGGCGTATCCTCACAGTTAAGCTCGAAACGGCAGCGGCCAAAGACATGGGTGAGATTCCGCCTGCTCAGGTCGGCGAAAATGTCTCTGAGGATGCGGAGGAGTGATGCTAGTTTATTGGCTGTGTTCGTGCTGTACAGATAAGTAGTTCCTGAGACGCTCGGACATCTCTAAGTTCATACGTTGTCCTCATAAACTCGATAATTTCTGCGAAACTCGACGCTAAAGCGTCTCAAACAGCTCGCAGAAATTATCTAATCGGACAACGCATTCTTTAAGAGATGCCGGCTGATTGTCTCTGGAACTATTTATCTGTACGGCACTTATTCTGTGGCAAATAACACTGAGTATCACTTTATACAAAGCATTAAATCGTATATAATAGGCTAAGTGTTTGAAATGGCAAAGTTGAACGCACAGATTGTATAGTGAAATTACTTTTTGACTAATACTTGGTGATTAGTACGTAACTATATCATAAATGATTAACGGAACAGGACAAATAAATGAGAGTAGGAACAGGATACGATGTACATAAACTTGTCCCGGAGCGTAAGCTGATAATCGGCGGCGTGGAAATCCCGTATGAACTGGGACTCTTGGGACACTCAGACGCAGATGTGCTGCTGCATGCCATAATGGATGCACTGCTCGGTGCAGCTGCGCTTGGAGACATAGGAAAGCATTTCCCGGATACAGATCCGGAATACAAAGGCGCAGACTCACTGAAGCTCCTTTCAAGGGTCGGTGAGATGCTCGAAGAAAAACATTACATCATCGAAAACATCGACGCGACCATCATAGCGCAGAAGCCGAAGATGCGTCCGCATATCGATCAGATGAGAAAAAATATCGCAGACACTTTGGGTATCGATATCGATCAGGTCAATGTCAAAGCAACAACAGAAGAAGGAATGGGCTTCACAGGAGAAGGGAAAGGAATCTCTTCACAGGCAATATGCGCTCTCACAAGCCCTGCAGATTACTCCTATCAGGTAGCAGACTCCGCGTCCTCCGCACGATGCGGTAACTGTCCCGGGTGCGAAGCACACTGACAGATAAAAACATCCAAGGGAGGATTGAGGTATGAGTAAGGCACATAAAGCGGCATCAATAGTAGATGCAGTGATCGAATATGTAAAATCTGAAATTCAGGTAGTAGAAGAACGGGACCCTGCAATACACAATAAGTGGGAAGTATTCCTGTATCCCAGTTTTTGGGCAATACTGTTCTATCGTATTGCTCACCGTTTTTATGTGAATAAGCACTATTTCATAGCAAGAGCGATCTCACAGTTTGCAAGAAACCAGACAGGGATCGAGATCCATCCCGGTGCACAGATAGGAAGCGGATTTTTTATCGACCATGGCTCGGGAGTAGTAGTCGGGGAAACGACCATAATCGGAAACAATGTAACACTCTATCAGGGTGTGACACTTGGAGGTACAGGAAAAGAGCACGGAAAGCGTCACCCGACCCTGGGTGATAACGTAATGGTATCCGTAGGCGCAAAAGTGCTCGGTTCATTCACTATCGGAGAAAATTCAAAGATCGGAGCAGGCTCCGTGGTACTTAACGAAGTACCGCCGAACTGTACGGTCGTAGGTGTTCCCGGACGGATAGTCCGCTACCACAACTGTCAGATACCGAGAGAAACAATGAACCAGGTAGATCTTCCTGACCCTGTTCGTGATGATATAAATGTTCTGAAACATGCAGATTCAGAGATCACAAATCAGCTCCTGGAACTTAAAGATGAGCTCAAATATCTGAAAAAAGCCATGAAAGAAAAAGCAGAGGCATAAAGATAAGGATAAGGTAACTGTTATGAAGATTTTTAACACAATGACACGCATAAAAGAAGAGTTTAAGCCGATCGAGCCCGGAAAGATCAGCATGTATGTATGCGGACCTACCGTGTACAATCTGATCCATATCGGAAACGCAAGACCGATGATCGTGTTTGATACCTTCCGCAGATATATGACACATAAAGGATATGAGGTAAATTACGTATCCAATTTCACCGATGTAGACGATAAGATCATCAATAAAGCAAACGAAGAGGGAGTAGATCCTTCTGAAATTTCTGAGAGATATATTGCAGAGTGCAAAAAGGATATGGAAGGCATGAATGTCCTTCCGGCAACAGTACATCCAAAGGCAACAGAAGAGATCGACGGAATGATCGACCTTATCAATGACCTTATCGATAAAGGATACGCATATCCTACAGAGGACGGAACAGTATATTTCCGCACACGTAAGGCTGAAACCTACGGAAAACTTTCTCATAAAAATATCGATGATCTCGAGTCAGGACATCGTTCAGAAGGACACACTCTCAAGGTGTCAGGTACTGCAGGAAAAGAAGACGACCTTGACTTTGTGCTTTGGAAACCGAAGAAAGAAGGCGAACCTTTCTGGAAGGCTCCCTGGTGTGACGGCCGTCCGGGATGGCATACAGAGTGCTGCGTAATGGCAAAGAAATATCTCGGTGCGACTATCGATATTCATGCAGGCGGAGAAGATCTGATCTTCCCTCATCATGAAAATGAGATCGCCCAGTCTGAGGCATCAAACGGCGTAGAATTTTCTCACTACTGGATGCATAACGGCTTCCTCAATATCAACGGTGAGAAGATGAGTAAGTCTCTCGGAAACTTCTTCACAGTTCGTGATATCGCGGAAAAGTATGATCTTCAGGTACTTCGTTTCTTCATGCTGACAGCTCAGTACAGAAGCCCGCTGAATTTCTCCGCAGATCTCATGGAAGCTGCAAAGACAAGCCTTGAGCGTATCCGTACATCTGTAAGCAATCTTGATTTCCTCATGAAGCAGAACACTGCAGAGGAACTCACAGAGAGCGAAGCAGAAAAGAAGGCAAAGGCTGAGGAGTACGTAACACGTTTTGATGAGGCAATGGATGACGATCTGAATACAGCAGACGCCATTTCCGTAATCTTTGAACTTGTAAAATATATCAACACAACTGCTGACGGAGACAGCTCAAAGGCATATCTCAAGGCACTTCGTGATGAAGTAGTTATGCTCAGCGACATCCTCGGACTTATCGTAGAGCCGAAGGAAGAGGGACTTCTCGACAGCGATATCGAGGCACTTATCGAAGAGCGTCAGCAGGCAAGAAAGAACAAGAACTTCGCACGGGCTGATGAGATCCGTGATGAACTTGCTGCAAAGGGAATCCTTCTCGAGGATACCAGACAGGGTGTGAAATGGAAGAGAGCAGACTGAAGACATATTCACCGCAGACATTCGCCTATCTCGGAGACGCGGTTTACAGTCTCTTTATGAGAAACAGGGTAGTGCAGAGAGGCAACTGCCCTGCGAAGAAACTGCACAAAGCAACAATAGTCTATGTTTCAGCAAACGCACAGGAGGCCGCCATTGACGGTCTCTTGAGTGTTCTTACGGAAGAAGAGAGAGACATTTACGAGCGTGGTAAAAATACGAGAGTAGAGACCCACGCAAAGAACGCATCCTTAAAGACCTATCACAAGGCAACAGGAATGGAGTGTCTCGTGGGCTGGCTTTATCTGAAAGGTGATAAAGAAAGATTAGAAGAACTGCTGACCCGCGCGGCAGAGATTAACGAAGCTGCTTTAGAGCAATAAAAAAGAGGTATAAATGAGCAGATACGAAGAATCCATTATCGAAGGAAGAAATGAAGTCATCGAGGCATTCCGTTCAGGAAAGACCATCGACCGACTTTTCATACTGGACGGAGCACAGGACGGACCGATCCAGACTATCAAGAGAGAAGCAAAAAAACATGACGTAAGGATCGATTTTGTTGCAAAGACAAGACTGGACCAGCTTTCAGAAACAGGAAAGCACCAGGGTGTTATCGCTTACACAGCAGCATACACCTACGCAACGGTAGATGAGATCATGAAAAAAGCAGAAGAATCCGGCAGACCGCCTTTTATCTTCCTGCTTGATAACATCACAGATCCCCATAACCTTGGTGCGATCATCCGTACAGCAAATCTCTGCGGTGCTCATGGCGTCATCATTCCGAAGAACCGTGCAGTAGGCCTCACAGCCACTGTTGCAAAGACTTCCGCAGGTGCCATCAACTACACACCTGTAGCCAGAGTCACAAATATCGGAAACACCATCGAGGACTTAAAAAAGCAGGGCATGTGGTTCGTATGCGCTGACATGGACGGAGATGTAATGTACAAGCAGAACCTTACAGGTCCTATCGGTCTCGTTATCGGATCTGAGGGTGAAGGTGTCGGAAGACTGGTAAAGCAGAAGTGCGATTTTGTCACACGTATCCCGATGCAGGGTGATATCGATTCACTTAACGCAAGCGTTGCAGCAGGCGTTCTGGCATTTGAGATCGTGCGTCAGAGAGGCGACTGGAAGTGATCATATGGGACGATACGATGAAATGAGTGATGCGGAACTTATCACTGCCCTGCGGGACGGTGATCAGAACGTAATGGATCATCTCATGGAAAAGTATAAGAACATGGTACGTATGCGAGTAAAGTCCATGTTCATCCTTGGCGGTGAAAAGGAAGACCTGATCCAGGAGGGGATGATCGGGCTTTACAAGGCAATACGGGATTATGACCCGGGGAGAGATGCGTCTCTCTCCACCTTTTGTCAGCTTGTCATAACGAGGCAGCTGTATTCTGCTGTCCGTTCATCAGGACGACAGAAGCATATGCCGTTAAACGGTTCGGTATCCCTTTCTGCGGGTTCTGAAACAGGTCAGGAAGAACCGCTGGCAGAGTTTCTCTCCAGCGATGACCAGAATCCCGAAACAGTACTGATAGACAGGGAAAATGCAGAACGGATAGAAGAGATACTGGAAACCCTGAGCCCTCTTGAAAAAGAGGTGCTGGACCTGCATATGACAGGACTCAGGAACGGCGAGATAGCAAGAGTTCTTGGACGTGATGAAAAGTCAACGGATAACGCACTCCAGCGCATCCGTGCAAAGGTCAGAAAAGCTCTTGGCAAAGAGTGAATTACATATTTACACAACGAAAAAGCCCTGAAATCTTTCGATTTCAGGGCTTTAAGTATGCTGGAACGCAGAGTCGAACTGCGGACCTCATCACTACCAATGATGCGCTCTACCACCTGAGCCATTCCAGCATGTGAATATATCCTCGGCGCACGTTTCGTGCGCTTACCCATAATAGCAAAGTAGAGAATAGGTGTCAATAAAAAAACAGAAATTGTTTAAAAATTGTTTTATGGTCAATTTTTTGTTGACATGCAAGGTGTACTGTTGTATTTTCTAACTGTACTAATACTTCTAGTACAGTTGATACACAGCAAGGGTGTATCACGTGCAGTTTATATATCCGCAGGAGATGTGCCTCTCCTGCGGAAAACAGGATAAAGAAACGAATCTGCTGAATGAAGTTCGTACGGGCTTTGGCAGCAAGAAAGGAGGTATGGATGACGCCGATCGATTTTCAGAATCCAAGGCCTATCTATGAACAGATCTGCGAGTATTACAAATCGATGATACTCCGCGGGATATTACAGCCGGATGAACAGATGCCGTCTGTCAGGAGTCTGGCTGTGGAACTGGGAACAAATCCCAACACGATCCAGAAAGCATACGCCGAACTGGAACGCCAGGGTTTTTTATATGCCGTAAAAGGAAGAGGAAATTTCGTCAGGGGGAATACGGATCTCATGGAAAATAAAAAAGAAGAATTGATTGGACGTATGTGTGCGATCCTGAAAGAAGGACGCGAAATAGGTATTGAAGAGAAAGAACTTCTATCAAAGGCTGCAGAGAGGGCGGCTGTAGAGAAGAAGGAGGTAGACAGACCGTGATCAGGACAGAAAATCTGACAAAAACATTTGGCGGGATCTGCGCAGTAAATGACATATCGATCACGCTGAAAGAAGGGGAGATTTTTGGTCTCACCGGAACAAACGGAGCCGGAAAAACCACGTTCCTGAGACTCCTGTCAGGAATAATCAGTCAGGATAAAGGAACGGTTTTAATAGATGATGAGCCGGTATTTGATAACAGAAAAGCGAAGGAAAATCTGTTTTATGTACCGAGCGATCTTTACTTTTTCGTAAATTCATCACCGAAGGACATGGGTGCATATTACGCCACAGTTTACAGCAAATTCCGTATGGACCGCTTCAGAAAACTGGTGGATGACTTTGATCTGGGATGGACCAGAAGGATTCAGACTTATTCAAAGGGAATGAAGAGACAGCTCGCTATCCTTTTAGGACTCTGCGCAGGAACTAAGTACATTTTTATGGACGAGACTTTCGATGGACTTGACCCTGTAATGAGACAGGCGGTAAAGAGCCTCATTGCGGAGGAAATGTCTGATAACGGACTCACTCCGGTCATCTCTTCCCACAATCTCCGTGAGATCGAGGATGTATGCGACCATGTAGGTCTCCTGCATAAGGGAGGGATCCTGCTTTCAGAAGATGTTGCTGATATGAAGACTGAGATCAGGAAGCTCCAGTGCGTATTCCAGAATGAGGACGAGCAGCGTAAAGCAGAGAAGATGTTAAACATCCTTAACTGCAGAGTTGACGGAAGGCTCAGAACATACGTGGTTCGCGGGACTGAGGATCAGATACAGGGGACTATGAAAGAAATAGAAACAGTTTATGCGGAAGTTGTTCCGCTTACACTTGAAGAAATCTTTATCAGCGAAACGGAGGCAGTGGGTTATGACGTCAGGAAACTTATTCTGGACTAAAGAATGGAAGCTTCTGAAGAGAAGGGCTGCACTTTTCATTTTTACGGCCGGACTTCTCATAGGACTGCTTCCCATATCAGTCATCATATCTATCGTAAGCAGTGATCAGCACAGCCTGTGGAATGAGTATGGGACCATCATGACAGAAGTCATGAGAGTGTATGCAGTCAATGAAGCGATAGGATTCTCACAGGAATGGCTCTATGTGATCATTGCATTGGGAATTTTAACAGGACTTTCCGGATTTTCATGGCTTTTCAGCATGGAAAGACTTGATTTTTATGAGAGCCAGCCGGAAACGAGAAAAGAAAGATTCTGGCTCTTTTATATAAATGGACTTTTAGTATTTATGATCCCGTTTATCGTATGCGAAGCGCTGGGAATCGCTGCGGCTCTCCTTATGCACGGTATGACGAAGTCTGTACTTGCGGCAGCACTTTTCGAGGCAGTCAGAGTTACGGGAATATTTTTTGCAAGCTACAGTATCGCGGTATTGTCAGCAATGCTCTGCGGAAATGTGCTGGTTGCACTCTGCTGTTCAGGCTTCTTACTTTTACTGGAGCTCGTAACATCCTTTTTGTACGATACATACTGCGATATGTTCTTTGTCACACATATGTGGAGACAGTTTGAGAGGATAAGGCTTACAGTTTCGCCTTTATATGGATACATAAACAACAAGACTGTGATACGCGGCCGGCTGGACAATACTCTGGGATATCAGCTTAAAAAATCATTTGTCCTCGATATCATGAAATCCCTTACACCAAGTGTCATCTGCTATTTTGTTGTAGGTATAGTACTGGCGCTGATCGCACTTAAGCTATACAAGATCCGAAAGGCAGAAATGGCAGGAATATCCGTCCTTTTCAAACCTGTAAGGATGGTTTCCAGATTTATCGTTACATGGGCAGGCGCTCTTGGGTGCATAGCGGTTTTTACGTTATGGATAACGAACGATTTATCCGGCAGAATGAGCACGGGCATACTGATCTATATGTTTGTGATCGGTGTTATAACCGCCGTTGTCCTTTCAGGTATGATCCAGGCGCTGTACATGTCAGATCTGAAAAAATTCTTCAGTGAGCCTGTGCTGACAGCGGGAGTTATCGGTCTCACAGCTTTGGTTCTTGTGGTATTCCGCTTTGATCTTATCGGTTTTGACTCATACATTCCGAAAGCATCGGAGATAAAGGATGGTGCGCTGATATCAGAAGACGGCGGAGGAATGGAGTATTATAACGAGAAAGATCCGTCCTATCAGATATCCCAGTTTGACTATAAAGAAAAATATATGCATATCACCGATGTAGAAGATCTGCAGAAGATAGCCGCTATCGGTCAGAAGGCTATGAAGGATGCTGTAAACCGCGGTGACATGACGGAAAACGATGGATGGAGTGTAGACCTTATCTGGAGACTGAAAAACGGCAGAAATGTTTACAGAGCGATAAAGATCCCGTTCGATATAGATGAAGAAACCATGAATAAAGTAGTCAGGAGTGATGGTTATCGTAAGGGTCATTTCATGATCTATAACGATGATGTTTTCTCAGAAAACTCTGCACTGTGCAGGATCAGCTACTCAAATGGAGCCATTGCGACGGATATTCCGGGAGGTCTGTACGACGATTTTGCAGACGCATATCGTAAGGACCTGGAAGAAAACTATAATTTCTCCATTGCAAAAAACGAGTGCGCTATAGGAAAGATCAGCGTGAGCGTAAAGGCAGGCAATTCATATCAGAACTATGAAGTTTACGACTGCTACAAAAATACGATCGATTTCCTGAAGAAAAACGATGGCTGGATCGAGCCTCTCGAAAATATGAAAAATGTGAAGGATATCACTGTAGAGTATTTCGATGAGAATAGTGAAAATACTATCACCGAAGTTTATTCTGAGCCGGATGATATCGATAAGATCATGAAAGGTTGTGCGATGTCACGATATTACAGTGAGTGGGCACCTTATACCCTTCTGAATTATGATTACAGTATCAGCCTGGAATTTAATGAAAAGCTGAAGAAAGGCTTCAGACCTGATGAAGACATCTATTTCAGGGCGGGAATGGTACCGGACTGTGTAGTAAAAAAGCTGGGATGATCGATCTACCTTTATCAAATAAGGGCCTGCGGAGAACCGTGGGCCTTTTTTTGTACACAATAAAAACCAAAATCACGGTCAGCATTTTTAGTCGGCTATCCGAAATGAATGGTATAAT
Organism: Lachnospiraceae bacterium; assembly: GCA_900168235.1. Classification (GTDB taxonomy): domain Bacteria; phylum Bacillota; class Clostridia; order Lachnospirales; family Lachnospiraceae; genus NK4A144. Next base: position 373,114 of record FUZG01000002.1, read on the forward strand.
CCCTTATGAAAATAAGGATAACTGTGCCCATTCCGGTGCAGGCTGAAGGCAGGTAAACAAAGTCAATGAACGATAACGAATTAAGGAATTTACTGACCGGACGCATCATTGAAGCGTACGGTTTTGATGCTGGACTCAGGGTAGCAAATGTGCTGCTGCCGTCAGTACTCACGGATTTTGCCATGGTGATGAACAAGGCAAAAGAAGGTGAGACAGCAAAAGAGGATTATCAGACGGATGACAGAAAAGTGATCATCCATCTGGAAGGAATCAGAAAGGGAGCGCCGGGAAATAAACAGAATTATCAGATCACAGAGGTGTTGTTTAACGGTAATAAAGTAGAAATAGGTCAGTGATTTTTTGACCGGAGGTGCAGTATGCCAGCGAGTTTTGATCAGTGGAAAGAGTATTATATTGCAGATCAGAAACCGAATCTCTCGGAGCTGGTTCTTGAAGAACCATTGAAGATCCCGGGGACAGACGAGATGGATTTTGTAAAGCTGACACTGCTGCAGGCACTGGATATAGGACATATCTCGGTATACCTTGCAGATCGTGTACGAACCATCGTAAATATGTCACTATTCACCGGAAAGGACCCTGCAGAGGGGCTCCATGACCTGATAATCGAGGAGATTGAGCTCAACGACCAGAGCATAATCAATCTCGTTTTCGGAAAGAAAGCACCGTCCGCTGCCAACAAGAATGCAAAGGCAGATACATGGTGGGCTGAGGAAGCATTAAAGGGTCGATAAAATTGATTTTTAAGCGCCGTTATTGTATGATAGTTTCGATTATTTCGGCTTAAAAGCTGATTAGATACAGGAGATATTTACAATGGAAAACACAGAAGAATCCCGGAATTTTATCGAGAGGGAGATCGATAAAAATCTTGCTGACGGCGTTTATGATACAGTACATACACGTTTTCCTCCCGAACCGAATGGATACCTTCATATCGGACATGCTAAGTCAATCATCCTGAACTCAGGAATTGCAAAGCAGTACGGCGGAAAGTTCAACCTTCGTTTTGATGACACTAATCCTACAAAGGAAAAGTCAGAATTTGTAGAGTCCATCAAGAATGATGTTTCATGGCTCGGAGCTGACTGGGAAGATCGTCTTTTCTTTGCATCTGACTACTTTGACCAGATGTATGAATATGCGGTAAAGCTCATTAAGAAGGGCAAGGCATACGTGTCTGACCTCAATGCAGAGCAGATCCGTGAGTACCGCGGTTCTCTTACCGAGCCCGGTAAGGATGATCCCAACAGAGAGCGTCCTGTTGAGGAAAACCTTCAGATGTTTGAGGACATGAAGGCTGGAAAGTACGAGGACGGAAGTCTGGTACTTAGAGCAAAGATCGACATGGCGAGCCCGAACATCAACATGCGTGATCCGATCATCTACAGGATCGCACATCTTACACACCAGAATACAGGCGATAAGTGGTGCATCTATCCTATGTACGACTTCGCTCATCCTCTTGAGGATGCTATCGAGGGCATCACACATTCACTCTGTACACTGGAATTTGAAGATCACAGACCGCTTTACAACTGGGTTGTTGAAGAGTGTGAGTTCACTCACCCGCCGAGACAGATCGAGTTTGCAAAGCTTTATCTGAATAACGTTGTAACAGGTAAGCGTTACATCAAAAAGCTCGTAGAAGACGGTATCGTTGACGGATGGGATGATCCTAGACTGGTTTCCATCGCAGGACTCCGCCGCCGCGGTTACACACCGGATTCTATCCGCAAGTTTGTAGAGCTCTGCGGTATTTCCAAGGCACAGTCCACAGCTGAGATGGACATGCTTGAGTACTGCATCAGAGAGGATCTGAAGCCGAAGGCAAAGAGACAGATGGCAGTCCTCAATCCGCTGAAGCTTATCATCGACAACTATCCTGAGGGACAGACAGAGCTTCTGGATGCTGTTAATAATCCGGAAAATGAGGAGCTTGGAAGCCGTCAGATCACATTTGGACGCGAGCTCTGGATCGAGCAGGAAGACTTCATGGAGGAGCCTCCGAAGAAGTACTTCAGACTGTTCCCGGGCAACGAAGTTCGTCTCATGAATGCTTATTTCGTAAAGTGCACAGGATGCGATAAGGACGAAGAGGGAAACGTCATCGCAGTTCACTGTACTTATGATCCTGCAACAAAGCAGGGACCTGATTTCAAGGCTGACCGCAAGGTAAAGGGAACTATCCACTGGGTAAATGCAGCGGATGCGGTCAAGGTAACAGCAAGACTTTACGAGAATATCGTGGATGAGGAAAAGGGCGTATATGACGAGGAGGGAAACGTCAACGTCAATCCTAATTCACTTGTTGAATGTGAGTGCTATGTTGAGCCTGCTCTCGCAGAGGCAAAGCCTTTTGAGAGTTTTCAGTTTGTACGTAATGGTTTCTTCTGTGCAGACTGCAAGGATTCAAAGCCGGGCGCACCGGTATTTAACCGTATCGTATCGCTCAAGAGCTCATTTAAGCTTAATAAGTAAATTAATCGAATGTCGGAGGGTGACATTCTCACGAGGGAAAGTAGGAGGTTAAGTAATGGGACTGTTTGACGGCATGGATAAAATGGGACTGAAGCAGATTTCTCAGGATGAGATCTTTAAGGCTGAAGAGACGGCAAAAAAGCCGGCGGCAGCTCAGGAGATAAAGGCTAAACCGCAGATGACTGAGGAAAATTACCTGCTTGAACGCACTATGGATTGCCCTGTATGCGGATCAAAGTTCAAGGTTAAGGCTGTTAAGAGCGGAAGAGTAAGAAGGGTTGGACAGGATAAAGACCTGAGACCTCGCTTTGAGCAGCTTGATACTGCGAAGTATGATGTATGCGTGTGCTCTGAGTGCGGCTATGCCGCCATGAGTCGTGATTTCAAGAACATCATGGATCCTCAGAAGAAGCTGGTTCTTGAGAATATCAAGCCCGGATTCTCATACGAGGAGCCTGCAACTCTTTATACCTATGATGACGCTATCAAGAGGTATCAGATCGCGCTGGTAAATGCTATCACATGCGGAAGAAAAGACTCTGAAAAGGCATATCTCTGTCTCAAGATGGGTTGGGTCATCAGAGGTAAGAGTGAAAGTCTCGATCCGGAAGCTGAGGACTACGAGGCACAGCTCAAGAAGTGCAAGGAAGATGAAGACGAAGCTCTTAAGCTCGCGTACGAAGGCTTCATCGCAGCCCGTATGAAGGAAGAGTTCCCGATGGCAGGCATGGAACAGACTACACTGGACTATCTGTTAGCTGTTCTGTCCATGAGGTTTGATAATTATGTTAATGCAGCGAAACTGGTTACAGGTATTCTCGGAAGCAGACTCGCAGGAGCAAAGATCAAAGACATGGCCCGCGATCTGAAGGAAGAGATCATCGCTCACCAGAAAGAAAAAGAAGAGTAAAAATAAAGATACCGGCAGGTCGGTGATGACCTGCCGGTATTGTTTTTTGTGTTTTTGATTTAGTCTTCGTCTGCTTCATCGAAGCTTGAGAAACGGAATGTTGAAACTTTATCGGATGCGGGATCCTTTTCAACGTTGTTTTCGGAAGACTTCTCTGTCTCGCCGATGATCTTGTCTTCTGCAGGAGCGATATCTGTTGTCTCCTTGGAGAAATTAAGCGGAACGTACTCTCGCTTAGCTGCGGGAGATATATCCTTTGCTTCTGCCTCATTTTTCAGAAATTCTTCCAGATCATCATTTACATCTCTGTCAGAATCCTCGAAGGAATCTTCGTCCTTAATATCCTTTAACAGGTAATATGTTCCGGCAGCAGCTGCTCCGGCAAGGAGTGCAAATGTGATAAATTTTCCTAATTTTTTCATCCTTCCCTCTTTCTTGTTCGGGAGAAACGAACATTGATAGTTTTTATAATGCGGCTCGGACAGACCGAGTCATTATCCACATATTTACACTATTATAGGTTAAATCAAAAAATAAGTAAAGGTCGGCTATTTATGGTATTATTATCAGGTATTTTTGTGGCTGGCTTTAGAAAGAGGTTTCTTTTGAGATATATAATGGGCAGACTTTTGATGGTAATGGTGATCCTGTCGGCGGTGATGCTTACGGGATGTAATAATGGAGAGAGGAAAGAGATAGTGCTCACTTCGGAGTTTGACGAGGGTGAAGTACTGCGGATAGATACAGAAAAATGTATGGTGCCGGAGCTCATGGTTTATATGAACTCCTCTGCAGGGTCTTATGAGAAAGCCTTCGGTGACGGTATCTGGGAAAGAAATCTGGATGGCGTGACACTTGGGAATGAGCTGAAAGATACCACGCTTGCACGTATAGCCCAGGTGAAGTCAATGAATCTCCTGGCGGCAGACTGGGGTGTAAATCTGGATACCACGGAGCTGGCAGAAGTAAAAAAGGCGGCGGCAAAATATATGGACGGCATCTCTGATACTGAGAAAACTAAGCTCGGCATCAACGGAGAGATGATCGAAAATATGTACACCGAATATGCCATTGCTGATAAACTTTATCACCAGATCACGAGAAACGTAAATCCTGAGATCAGCGATGACGAAGCACGTACCATCACAGTAAAGTGTCTTCTCATCCGTAACTGCAGCGTGGATGGTGAAGGAAATGTTACACCCTATAGTGATGAAGAAAAAAAACAGGCAGAGGCAAAAGCACAGGAAGTGCTGGAGCGTGCAAAAGAAGGCGCAGATTTTGACAGTCTTGTTGACGAATATAATGAAGACTCTGTCAGCACCTATACATTCGGTAAAGGAACAATGCCGGAAAGCTTTGAAAAAGCTGCATTTAATCTCGATACAGACCAGATAAGCGATGTGGTCGAGACAGATTACGGCTATCATATCATCAAGTGTATCAGTACCTTTAACGAAGAAGAGACAGATGCAAATAAAGAACGGATCGTAAAAGTAAGAAAGAGCGAAGCATTTAACAGGGTATATAACGATTTTGCGAAATCGATCCACGTAATGCTGAACCGTCCGCTTTGGGAGCAGATAAAGCTCGATCCCGATACGGAAGTGTCAGAAAAAGGCTTCTTTGAAGTCTATGACGAAGTTTTCGGAACAGAAGAATAAGCAAGAAAAAGACCGCTCGGTGAGCTGAAATAAGCCCATCGGGCGGTTTCGCTGTATAGAAAAATGTATTTATTAGGTTACTGTTCAGAGGCAAACTGCGCACTACGCTGCGCAGTTATGCCCCAATAACGAAGGCGAGCCATTGGATTTTGCCCATCGCCAGAGGCGATTTAATTGGCAAAATCCGTTACTGGAGCGAGCTGTAAGCGAGTGAACAGTAACTTTATTAGCACTCTTTATAAATGAGTGCTAAAAATTCATTGACTTTTGTTATGCACCGAATTAAAATTATTTTTGTTGAGGCTTAAACCTAAGTCATTTGTTTATTATTCCCGTAAAAACGGGATATGAGATAGAGAAAGGATGTGTAGATTCAATGGCAGAAAGACATGGAAATCTTTCAATCAGCAGTGAGAATATTTTCCCTATTATCAAAAAGTGGATGTACTCCGATCAGGATATCTTTATCCGTGAGCTCGTAAGTAACGGATGCGACGCAATCACAAAGCTTAAAAAGCTCGAGATGATGGGCGAGTACCAGGCTCCGGCAGAAGAGACAGACGGAACAGAGGGCGCAGGACTTAAAGGCCGCGTTGATGTTCAGGTCGATAATAAGGCAAAGACTCTGAAGTTTATCGATAACGGTATCGGTATGACCATGGATGAAGTTGATAAGTACATCAACCAGATCGCTTTCTCCGGTGCTACAGAGTTCCTTAATAAGTATAAGGACAAGGCTGATAACGACCAGATCATTGGTCATTTCGGACTTGGCTTCTACTCCGCTTTCATGGTAGCAGATAAAGTAACCATCGACACACTTTCATTCCAGAAGGATGCGACTCCGGTTCACTGGGAGTGCGAGGGCGCAGGCACAACATTTGATATGAAGGACGGCGACCGCACAAGAGTCGGTACAGAGATCACCCTTCATCTTAATGAAGACAGCCTGAAATACTGCAACGAGTACGGTGTACGTGAGGTTCTTGATAAGTACTGTTCATTCATGCCTACCGAGATTTATCTCACAGATGTAAACGCTGAGCCGCCTAAGCCGACAAAGGATAAGGACGGAAACGAAGTTCCGCCGGCAGCTCCTGCACCTATAAATGATATCCATCCTCTTTGGACAAAGACTCCGAAGGACTGCACAGAGGATGAGTACAAGGCATTTTACCGCAAGGTATTCCAGGATTACAGAGAGCCGCTCTTCTGGATCCACCTCAATATGGACTATCCGTTTAACCTGAAGGGAATCCTTTACTTCCCGAAGATCAACATCGAGTATGAGTCCATCGAAGGAAAGATCAAGCTCTACAACAATCAGGTATTCGTAGCTGATAATATCAAGGAAGTAATTCCTGAGTTCCTGATGCTCCTTAAGGGTGTCATCGATTGTCCGGATCTTCCGCTCAACGTTTCCAGAAGCGCGCTGCAGAATGACGGATTCGTTACAAAGATCTCTGACTACATTACAAAGAAGATCGCAGAGAAGCTTTCCGGCATGTGCAAGACTGATAAGGAAAACTACGAGAAGTACTGGGATGACATCGCTCCTTTCGTAAAGTACGGCTATCTCAGAAATGCTAAGTTTGCTGAAAAGATCAACGATTTCATTCTTTTCCATGACATCAACGGCAAGTACCTCACACTTCCTGAGTGCCTTGAGCTTCCGACAGAGGCTGCTGAGGAGACAGAGGCAGTTGATACCGAGACCGGAGAAAAGGTTGAGGCAGAGGTTGTGACTGATGACGCCGACAAGAAGGACGAAGCTGAGGAAGAGAAGAAAGAGAAGAAAGAGACCATCGTTTACTATGTAACCGATGAAAAGCAGCAGGGTCAGTACATCAATATGTTCAAGCAGGCAAAGATGGATGCCGTTATCCTGAAGAACAATATTGATACTCCTTTCATGCAGCAGCTCGAGGCAAAGAACCAGGGCGTTAAGTTCCTTCGTATCGATTCTAACGTGACCGATGCTATGGCTTCAAAGGAGTCAAAGAAGGAGCAGGAGACATTCGGAAAGGCTGCTGAGGCAGTTCAGAAGCTCCTCCGCAAGACTCTGAAGAAAGAGAAGCTGGATGTAAAGATCCAGAAGCTCAAGAATAAGAAGGTTGCTTCCATGATCACAAGATCAGAGGAAACACGCCGTATGCAGGATATGATGAGAATGTATTCTGCAGGCGACAGCTCCATGAGCGATATGTTCAAGGATGATGACGGACAGACACTTGTCCTCAATGCAAATCACCCTCTTGTAAAGAACATCATGGAGAAGCCTGAGGACGAAAATGCAAAGCTTGTAAGCGAGCAGCTTTATGATCTGGCTCTCCTTGCAAATAAGCAGCTTTCACCTGAGGAAATGACAGCATTTATCGAGCGCTCCAATAAGATCATGATGTCTTTCAGCGGAATTGCGTAAGAATTGAATTAAAAATATTAAAACCTGTGATGGATGGGTAAGACCTTCCGTCACAGGTTTTTTGTGTCCTATGTTTTATTTTTTGAACTGTTGGACATTGGTTTTTCTGTCGAAATACGTTATAGGGTTTTTAGTGCGGTCAGTTTAGGAAAGGGGAATCATATGTCCGATAAGAAATATCTGATATCTGTGATAACACCGTTTCATAATACTAGTGAAGCACTTTTTAAGCGCGGATTTGAGTCGCTTAAACGGCAGACTATCGGTTTTGAAAATATCGAATGGATAGTTGTAGTTCATAATTCCGAGAAAAAATATCATTCTTTCGTAAAAAAGCATACTGCGCCGTATGAAAATATACAGGTGCTGACTCTTGATGATGAGTATGAGACCGCTTCAAGCCCCAGAAATCATGCTCTCATGCATGCTGGTGGAAAATATGTGGCATTCATGGATTCTGATGATTATTTTGTGGATGACGGACTGAAGAAAGTTTCAGACTATATGGAAGAAACGAAGGCTGAGGTTGCGTCATTCCGTGCAGAGACTAAAAAAGAAGATGATTCGATAGAGATCATGATAGATATGCGGACAGCTTTTGATCAGACGCAGGACTGCATTTTTATAGAAAAAGGAAATCCGGAGATAAAGAAGCTGGTTTCTATCGCGGGCCTCTCTCTTTGGTGCTATATGATACGGAAGGACCTTATCGACAGGATAAATCTCAGGTTTGATATGTCGCTCCGATATAGAGAGGATTCATTTTTCTGTCTTACAGTATTGATCGGTGCCGGATCGGTGATAGTTCTTCCACGTACTATCGCGTATGTTCACTACCTGAATCATGCAGCAGTGATGCAAAATCATGTACATTCCAGAAAGAGCATCATGGAGATGGAGCGTGATGTACTGGAGTGCGTGAGCCTTTCTATCACAAATGGAATAGGCTCGGCAGAGTACACCTGGTCTGTACTGGGCTTTGTCGCAGATGCGGTGGAGTCGGCGGGAATACTTACAGCAGAGGATAAAGAAAAGATCGCAAAGGATACAGAGATGATCCTTGATCTCACAGCTCCTATCGGTGAGGACACAAAGTTCCATACGAGTGAGGAAGCTGTGCGGGAAATGGCGAGGATTCGGAGAGTGCTTTTAGGCGAGTATCATGAGCACAAGCCTACAAAAGAGGAAAATCTCCAGAGGATACTGAACGAGAATAAGGGATGCGAGCTCGGACGAAAGTATGGATTTTCACTTATCCGTACCATAGAAGAGTATCAGGAGCGTGTACCTGTGAGCTGTTACGAGGACTATGCACCTTATATCGAGCTCACGACACGGGTTGGTGAAACGGATATTTTCTGCGAAGGAAAGGTCAGCACCTATGTGATGTCCTACACAAATAACGGCAATCTGAGGCTCATCCCCCAGACTGAGCAGGCGCGGAGCAGGAACAGGCAGATGTTCCTGAGTAAGATCCGTGAGACCGAAGGCAGTACATTTATCCTTTTTGAAAGCATGACACGTGATAAAGAAGTGATCTATGCGGATGAGGGAAGGTCTGCGTCGCTTTTCGGGGAATCTGCGGAAGTCCTTAAGGGGCATGATGTTTTTAACTCGCATAAACAGGAGTATAAATACGGAACCGTGACCAGCCCATATGAGCTCATGTTCCCTGATGAAATGGTAAATTCTGAGTATGCGACGATCCTCTTTGCACTGGCTGATAAGGGAGTATCGCAGATAGTTGCGCCTTTTACATGGAATCTTTTGGAGCGCATGCAGTATCTGAAGCATAACTGGAAGATACTTACGGATGATCTGGAAAAGGGCAAGATCACGGGGGACACTGTCATATCCCCGAAGCTTAAAAATGTGCTTAACAGCGAGTTAAAGGCTGATCCTGATCGTGCTGAGGAATTGAGGCAGATATTTAAGGGCGGTTTTGAAAATGTTCTTATAAAGATATGGCCTGACCTGAAGCGGATCACGGCAGCGGGAACAGGAAAGTTTGCAGAGTACAAGAAAGAGTTTAAGCATTACAGCGGAGACATCCCGCTTAATAACGGATATATCGTTTCAGCTGAAAGCGTGGTCGCTGAGGCAGAAGCAGATAACTCGGATACTTACGTGCTTCTTGAGGATGAGGTATTTCTGGAATTTATCCTTGAGAGCGGACGCGGAAAGATCGTGCCGTCGGAGGGAGTAAAGCCCGGAAAGAGATATGAGATCATCATAACGAATCAGTCGGGATTTTACCGCTACAGGACAGGAGATGTCATAGAAGTAGAACGGATTGAAAACGGCAAAGTATATGTGAAATACTGTTACAGATTAGGTAAGAAGTAAAGAAAAAGCCGAGTGGTCAAAAATATGATCACTCGGCTTTGTTATTTCGGAGCACTTAGCGAGGTAGTTTCGAGCTTAGTGCGTGTTATGCAAGTTCGCTTGGCGAGGTCTTGTCGAGCCTAGCGTAACTTGTTTTTTACTTAAAACTCTGAAGCGTTTCAATTTCTTCTGCAGTGAGCTTTCTGCTCTCGCCCGGAGCAAGGGCAGGATCTAATGTAAGGGAACCCATTGCGATACGGCGGAGATAAGTCACACGCTTTCCGACAGCGCGGAAAAGACGTTTTACCTCGTGGTACTTGCCTTCCTGAAGGGTGACTTCGATCTCGGATGAACCGTTTTCTGCGGATAGTATCCTGAGTACGGCGGGAAGCGCCTTAAAGGCGGGGCCTTCATCATCGTCAATCATGATGCCCTCTGCAAATTTCTGTACATCATCGTTCGTTACTTCTCCGTCGATACGTGCGTAGTAGACCTTGTCTACGTGATGTTTCGGCGATAGGAGACGGTGATTTAGGTCTCCGTCATTTGTAATGAGGAGCAGTCCTTCGGTATCGCGGTCGAGCCTTCCTACGGGGAAGAGATCCGTCCGGTGAGGGAGAGGCAGGAGATCAAGGACGGTCTCCTGTTTTTTATCCTCTGTAGCTGTGATGACTCCGGCAGGCTTATTCATGAGGAAATACTGCATGGTCTCATACTCGATTGTGATGCCGTCAAGGGTCACAGTGTCATTTTCAGTAACAGCCATAGAGGAGTCACGGACAACTTCACCGTTTACGGTCACTCTCTTTTTTCTGATGGCGCTTTTCAGATCGCTTCGTGATCCTGCGCCCATATCTGCTAAAAATTTGTCTAATCTCATTTAACTTCCTATTTACTGAGCCGCGTTTTCTTCTCCGTTGAGGATGCCTTCTTCCTCGCCGCCGCCTCCGGTATTAACTGTGGCATCGGGAGCTGCTGGAGTCACGGCAGGCGCTGTAGGTGTCGGTGTGAGACCGAGTGCTGCTGTGACATCAGGTGTGTGCGGACATGTGCCTGTTCCCGGAGCAACTACTCCCGGAACCTTGAAAGGACAGCTGTCCAGAGCCTGGAGTCCTGTAGCGGAGCAGATGTAGCTCGTATTTGTGCTGAAATGTTCATAATCGCAAGGTTCTGTAGGTGCATTGTCTGAGGCAAAATACTCAGTGTGAGCACCGCCGTCAAGGGTACATATGCCGTCGACTGCGAGCTTTCCGGACTTATTGCAGACCACTTTTGTCACGATGCCGGAGGGCTGAACAAATTCCTTGCGCTCGAGGTTTTCGTGGATCTTTTCCATAACACCGCGCCATACTGTACGGGCGAGACGCTGCTGTTCCTTGGTAGTAAGGTCAACGTTATTATCGAAGCCTGCCCATGTGGTGCATGTGTAGTACGGAGTGTAGCCAGAGAACCATACGTCGTTTTCGTCTGATGTAGTACCTGTCTTACCTGCGATGGGCTGTGTTCCGAAGTTTACGGAAGCACCTGTTCCCTTGGTAACTACGTCTTCCATGGCGCTTGTTAAGAGCCATGCGGTGGTGGGCTTTATAACCTCGTGTGTTTCAGGCTCGTACTCGAGAAGTACGTTTCCGTCGTGATCCAGAATCTTCGTATAAAAAGTGGGCTCGATGTATGTGCCGTGGTTTGCGATAGCTGCGTATGCGGCGTTGAGCTCGATATTTTTTACACCGTCAGTGATACCTCCGAGGGCAAGAGCCTGGGATATATCGGAGAAGACCTGACCGCTCTTTGTCACACGCTGTTCAACAAGTGTTGTGAATCCGAATTTTTTCAGATAGTCAAAACCGAGCTGCGGTGTGATATCTGTAAGAGTCTTAACGGTTACGATGTTAAGTGACTGCTCGATTCCGTAACGGAGTGTACAAACACCTTTATATCCGCTTGAGTACCAGTTTGAAACCGGACGTCCGTTTGAATAGTTAAAAGGTTCGTCGACCTGAGTGGATGCGAGAGTCTTTCCGCCGGCATCAAGCGCCGGTGCATAGGTGGATACGATCTTAAAGGTAGAACCGGGCTGTCTTATCGTGTCTGTTGCACGGTTAAGAGTAAGGCTCGCTTCCTTTTTTCCGCGTCCGCCTACGATAGCTTTTACATAGCCTGTTGACTGGTCTGCAACAGTGAGGGATATCTGTGGCTGCGGTGCAGTAGAGAAGTTCTCTGAAACAAATGAGAAACCTTGTGAAAGAACATAATCCTTATAGGCATCTGCTGCCGCACGTGCATCTTCTGTACTGTCAAAGAGTCGGTGCTTATTGTAACCGTTGTCTGCAAACCAGAGAGCCATCATTTCAGACGAATGATTTTCGTAATTTCCTTCAGAATCCTCAACTGTGAGCTTATAGTCCAGCAGATACTTGGTTCCTGCAGGGTAGTTCTCTTCGTTGCCTGTGAAGTCATCGCAGATCTTCTGGATCTTTGGATCCTGAGTAGCGTAGATGCTGAGTCCGCCTGAATAAAGCTGGTTATAAGCCTGAGTATCGGTGTAACCAAGCTTTTCCGTGAGGTCTGACAGGATCTGCTTTGTAAGCGCATCCACAAAGTAGGAATTTACGGTGTTGTTCTCAGTTTCCGCATTTACTGTCTGGATACGGGAGTAAACATCGTCATTAATCGCCTCTTCATAAGCTGCTTCCGTGATATATCCCTGCTCCAGCATGTTGTTCAGAACCTTTTTACGTCTGACTTCATTATTTTCGGGATGAGAAATGGGATTATAACGGGAAGGATTCTGTGTGATAGCTGCGATTACAGCGTCTTCCGAGAGATTCAGTTCGGAAACGTTCTTATTAAAATAGCGAAGGGATGCTGCCTGTACGCCGAGGGTGTTCTGACCAAGATTTATGGTGTTCAGATAGAGCTCAAGGATGGTTTCTTTTGTGACATTTTCCTGTTTTTCGAGCTCTACGGCGAGGAACTGCTCCTGTATCTTTCTCTTCAGCTTTTCAGAGAAGGAGGACTCGCTGGTCCATCCGGTGAAGACGTTATTCTTAATGAGCTGCTGCGTAATGGTACTTGCTCCCTGTGAAAAGTCGTGGGATTTGATACCTGTTACGGCTGCACGGACGATACCGCGGAGGTCGATTCCGTTATGCTCGTAAAAACGTTCATCCTCGATAGCTACAAATGCGTGCTGAAGGTCGAGGGGGATCTTGTCTATGGTCTGGTAGATTCTGTTGGAATCTGCGGCGACAAGCTTTGTGACCTGGTTTCCTTCAGCGTCATATACGATGGAAGAATAGCCGGAGGGGCGTATGACACTGTCGTTGATCTCCGGTGATGATGCCAGGATGCCCTTAAAGACGCCGAGTCCTCCTGCAGCTCCCGCAGTTCCCGCAGCGATGCATCCAAATACAGCACAGGTAAATGCAGCTGCAACGAATAAGTGTATGAATTTGGGAAGCAGTGAGGACAGCTGACGCTGTCGTCGGGCGATTCCGTGTTTTCCGTAGTTCATAGTTTCCTTTCGTGTCTGTATATGAACAGACCTGATGTTATTTGAGCTGACAAGCCCATAACTTATGCCATGATATACAGAGTCATTATAACTGAGAAAAATTGAAAAGTACACGTCGTATTTAGGTGGTACTGTCCGGAGAGGTCTTTTAACGTGCCCGAGCCCATTGTTTACGGAAAAGATGACCGTACAACTTAATTTTCGTTACAAAAAGAGGAGAAACGTGATAAATGCACAAATTTTTGCAAAAATGTCGTGAAATTCGTCTATACAAATTGTATTGGAACGTGTTCTTTTGGTGGATATGGTATCTAAAATTGGTATTGTTTACGACATGAAACATTTCATATGTGGAGTATGTACAGAATGTAGAAAAAATTGGTATATAACCTCATATTTTTTTCACAAAAGTTGTTTGTTTCAATTTGTACATTGTGCTACAATAGGCAACGGAGACTCGTCGGGAGACATAAATGGTAATGCATCCGGGAACCGGCGGTCGCAAATCGTTATTTATCTTATGGAGGAAACAAAAAAATGGCAAAGTGGGTTTATATGTTCAGCGAAGGCGACATGACCATGAGAAACCTTCTCGGTGGTAAGGGCGCTAACCTCGCAGAAATGACATCAATCGGTCTTCCTGTTCCGCAGGGATTCACAATTACAACTGAGGCATGTACTCAGTACTACGAAGATGGACGCAAGATCAACGACGAGATCATGGCTCAGGCTATGGAAGGCGTAAAGAAGATGGAAGAGATCAACGGCAAGAAGTTCGGCGATCTTCAGAACCCGCTTCTCGTTTCAGTTCGTTCCGGTGCTCGTGCTTCCATGCCGGGTATGATGGATACAATCCTTAACCTCGGTCTTAATGACGAAGTAGTAGCAGCTATGATCAAGGGAAATCCTGATCCTGCATTCGAGCGTTTCGTATACGATTCATATAGAAGATTCATCCAGATGTTCTCCGACGTAGTTATGGAGGTTGGTAAGAAGTACTTCGAGCAGCTCATCGACAAGATGAAGGCAGAGAAGGGTGTTCAGTACGACGTTGATCTGACAGCAGCTGACCTTAAGGAGCTCGCTGAGCAGTTCAAGGCTGAGTACAAGAAGCAGCTCGGCAAGGACTTCCCGTCTGATCCGGTTGAGCAGCTGAAGCTCGCTATCGAGGCTGTATTCCGTTCATGGGATAACCCGAGAGCAAACGTATATCGTCGTGATAACGATATCCCGTACAGCTGGGGTACTGCTGTAAACGTAATGCCGATGGTATTCGGTAACCTTAACAACGAGTCAGGTACAGGTGTTGCATTCACACGTGATCCTGCTACTGGTGAGAAGAAGCTCATGGGTGAGTTCCTTAAGAACGCACAGGGTGAGGATGTAGTTGCAGGTGTTCGTACACCTATGCCGATCGCTCAGATGGAGCAGGAGTTCCCTGAGGCATATGCTGAGTTCATCAAGGTTTGTGAGACTCTTGAGAATCACTACCATGATATGCAGGATATGGAGTTCACTGTTGAGAATAAGAAGCTCTACATGCTTCAGTGCCGTAATGGTAAGAGAACAGCACAGGCTGCTCTGAAGATCGCGTGCGACCTCGTTGATGAGGGACACAAGACTGAGAAGGAAGCTGTTGCGATGATCGATCCTCGTAACCTTGATACACTGCTTCACCCTCAGTTCGACACAAAGGCTCTGAAGGCTGCTACACCTATCGGAAAGGGTCTTGGTGCTTCACCGGGAGCTGCTTGCGGTAAGGTTGTATTCACAGCTGATGATGCTGTTGAATGGGCTGCAAAGGGCGAGAAGGTTATTCTTGTTCGTCTCGAGACATCTCCTGAGGACATCACAGGTATGAAGTCTGCAGAAGGTATCCTCACAGTTCGTGGTGGTATGACATCTCACGCAGCAGTAGTTGCTCGTGGTATGGGTGAGTGCTGCGTATCCGGATGCGGCGACATCAACATGGATGAGGAAAACAAGAAGTTCACACTTGGCGGCAAGGAGTTCCACGAGGGAGACTTCATCTCCATCGATGGTACAACAGGTAACATCTACGATGGCGTTATCGAGACAGTAGACGCTCAGATCGCAGGTGAGTTTGGCCGTATCATGGAGTGGGCTGATAAGTATAGAAAGCTCAAGGTTCGTACAAATGCTGATACACCGGCTGATGCAAAGAAGGCTCGTGAGCTCGGTGCAGAAGGTATCGGTCTCTGCCGTACAGAGCACATGTTCTTCGATGAGGAGAGAATCGCAGCATTCCGTGAGATGATCTGCTCCGATACTGTAGAAGAGAGAGAAGCAGCTCTTGCAAAGATCCTTCCTTATCAGCAGGATGACTTCGAGCAGCTCTTCGAGGCTATGGAAGGCAACCCGGTTACTATCCGTTTCCTGGATCCGCCTCTTCACGAGTTCGTTCCTAACACAGAGGACGAGATCAAGAAGCTCGCTGATGCTCAGGGCAAGACAGTTCAGCAGATCAAGGACATCATCACAGGTCTTCACGAGTTCAACCCGATGATGGGTCACAGAGGATGCCGTCTGTCCGTAACATATCCTGAGATCGCAGCTATGCAGTCCCGTGCTATCATCCGCGCAGCTATCAAGGTTCAGAAGGCTCACGCTGACTGGTCTGTAGTTCCGGAGATCATGGTTCCGCTCGTAGGCGAAGTTAAGGAGTTTAAGTTCGTTAAGGATATCATCGTAAAGGTAGCTGATGAGGAGATCAAGGCTGCCGGCGCTGACCTTAAGTATGAGGTTGGTACAATGATCGAGATCCCGAGAGCAGCTCTTACAGCTGATGAGATCGCTAAGGAAGCTGACTTCTTCTGCTTCGGTACAAACGATCTGACACAGATGACATTCGGATTCTCCCGTGATGATGCAGGTAAGTTCCTCAATGCTTACTACGATGCAAAGATCTACGAGAATGATCCGTTCGCAAAGCTTGACCGCACAGGTGTAGGTAAGCTCATGGATACATGCCTGAAGCTTGGCCGTCCTGTAAACCCGAAGCTTCACGCTGGTATCTGTGGTGAGCACGGCGGAGATCCTTCTTCCGTAGAGTTCTGCCACCAGATCGGTCTTGACTATGTATCCTGCTCACCGTTCCGTGTACCGGTAGCAAGACTCGCAGCAGCACAGGCAGCTATCGCTGAAGAAGCATAAATCATAAAAAGTAAGTGCATGGCGCTTAGTTTGTCCATACGAATATAAGGGAATCCCCCGTATCACAGTGATGTGGTACGGGGGATTTTTTAGTATGGAAATAAGTGCAAATTTATGTAGGCAAAAGATAAATAAATGTCGATTTTTAGCCGATTAATCTCTTAGATTGAGTGCATTTCGTGTCAGGAGGTAGATGTCCATGTCAAAGAATTATAAGCCAGATGTTAGCTTTCGTAACAGTGTAAAAACCCGTTTGATAGCGGTTATGATGCTTATCTGCGTTGTTCCGCTGGTTGTATCATTAACTATCAGTTACCGGAGTTCAATGTCTCAGGCGATAAAAGATGCAGAGACAAAGGGACTTCAGCGAGCTGTCATCGTTGAGAATGAATTTCTGGCTATATTCATTCAGAACGTTAGAATGATGGAATCCATTTCTCATAGTAAGCAGGTTATTGATATGCTGGAGGATCCTGCACATGAAGACATTGATGCAGTTCAGCAGTATCTCATTACCCTGAATGAGCATCTGGGTGACGGCAATGACATCATCGTTGAGGACATCACAGGTGAACAGATCGTAAGAACTTCCGGAAATCTTGTAAATGTCGGAGACCGTGACTTCTTTAAAGAGGCTATTACAGGTAAAGAAGTTATTTCCGACGTGCTTATTTCAAGATCGACAGGATTAAAGATCGTCGTTCTCGCTATTCCTATCAAAAAACCGGATGGAACAGTTGTGGGCGTTGTACAGAAGTCCTATGACCTTTCCTTCCTGCATGAGTTCCTTGCCGGAACAGCAGATACGTCTCTCGGAGAAGAATCATTCATTATCGCAAGAAATGGTGATCTGATCGCACATTCCGCTTATGAGCTCAGCGTAGATGAAGAAGCACCGAATTTTAGCTCGTCTCAGTTCTATTCGGATTCTGCTGACAGCGGAAACTATCTCGTAACACGCGAAGGCAAAAAAATGATCATGGGCTTTAAGAAAGATGCTCAGACCGGTTGGACGGTAGTATCAGCAGCAGACTTTGATACAACTATCGGATCAGCCCGGCGCAGCGCTATCTTAACAGTTGTTATCGGAATTATCATGCTCATTATGGCTGTTGGAATTTCACTTACAATGGCAAATTCCTTCACGAATCCGCTTCATCTCTTAAACGAGTGTATAAGCCATCTTGCAAATGGTGTATTCCTTCCTATTGAGAAGTATACCGACAGAAAAGATGAGTTTGGCTTGATCATAACGAATACTAATTCGGTTATAGACAAGCTGAGCAGTATAATAAATAACATCAAGGAATCTACGCATGCTGTTAATAATTCGTCTGAGGATGTGGCTGAAACAGCAAATCAGATCTCGCAGACGGCAGAGAGCGTTGCAAATGCGGTTCAGGAGATTTCGTCCGGTGCTGCACAGCAGGCTGATGAGATCCAGAATGTAACAGAGAACGTAGAAAAGATCAGTGAAGCAAATGGTCAGGTTCAGCACAATACACGGAAGCTCGCTGCACTTACTACAGACATGCAGCAGGAGAGTGCTATTTCTTCCGACAACTTAGGCTCGCTCCAGAAGAGTAGTGAGAAGATGAGTGAGAGTATCACTCAGATTTCTGAAAAAGTCAGTGCTACAGGAGTTGCGGTTGATAACATTAACTCCAAGGTTGAAGAGATCGCCTCCATTGCTACACAGACCAACCTGCTTTCACTTAATGCTTCTATCGAGGCAGCTCGTGCAGGAGAGGCCGGACGCGGATTTGCAGTTGTTGCTGAGGAGATCAGTAACCTTGCTGATAATTCCAAGAATCTTGCAAGTGCTATCAGAGCAGAGATGGATGTGCTCCTGTCAGAGTCCCGCTCCGCAGTTGAGATGGCAGATGCAGTTATCAAGGAAAATCAGCAGCAGCAGGAAATCATCACTACTACTGTACAGAGTGTTCAGGATGTTATCAGTGATGTTGCATCTACTGCAAAGAGAGTTAAGACTATCGAAACAGCAGTTGACGGATGTACAAGTGCAAACAGCATCGTTGCAGATGCTATGACATCACTGTCTGCTGTCAGTGAAGAAAATGCAGCTTCTGCAGAAACCACAGGCGCAGCTGTAGAGGAGCTTTCCGCAACTGTTACTACTCTTGCAGGTTCCGCAGATTCACTTAAAGAGATTGCAGAGAAACTTAACCATGATATGGCATTCTTCCAGTAAGGCACATTGACTATAATAGATTGACATGATCTCAAGGCTGTCGCGAAAGCGGCAGCCTTTTTTGCAAACCCTTTAAAAAGACGATGATCGCACATCCTAAGAAATATGGAACACATCCCGGGGAACCACACGACGGTGAGCTAACTGCTGATTCCGACATAAGCACGCAGGACATTCGCTGTCGGAATAGCTCTTGCCACGCGTGCTAAGTCTCCGTATGCAGTGGATCTCACCTTGTGCGGTTCAATAACGGGATGCTTATGGAAAGCAACACCCTCCGCTTCCTGATTCTCATTAAACAAACAGGCGTCGACAATGGAGATTATTATGCTAAGCGGGCACTTGGAAGTCGAGGACAGAAGCGCGCCTGAAATAGGCGGCGGAGCGCTGACGACGAGACGACGTGCACGTGTGCATAATAATCTCCATGGGCGTGCCGTCCGAGAAAAGAGAATATGAATGAACACCAACCAACGAATTAAAGTTAGTACAAAAATTTGAAAATCAATCATATCTATCCGATAACCCCGCATGTTATAATCAGACTAACCAAAAAACAGGCATTACCTGTATCAGCAAGGGGAAGATACGGGAAAAGGAGGTTACGAATGCAGTACAGGATAGACGGTGACAGCCTTCCGGTTGTAAAGGTAGCATTAAATCCGGGTGAAACAGTTTCATGCGAAGCCGGAGCAATGTGTTGGATGGATGATGGAATAGAAATGGTCACAGAGGGCGGCGGACTTGGAAAAATGTTCGGCAGGATGATGACAAAAGAAAACGCCTTCATGAACCACTACACAGCAACAAAAGGCGGTGAGATCGCATTCGCATCCAAAATGCCCGGTTCAATAAGGGCAGTAGAAGTTACACCCGGTAATCCGATAGTCATCCAGAAAGGTGCATTTCTCGCATCCTTCGGAAATATCGATTCAAGAGTATTTTTCCAGAAAAAAGTCGGCACCGGCTTCTTCGGAGGAGAAGGCTTCCTCATGAGAGAGTATTCAGGACAGGGACTCGTATTCCTTGAAATCGACGGAAGTGCTCACGAGTATGAGTTAAAGCCCGGTGAGAAAAAGATCATCGATACAGGTTATCTCGCAGCCATGAGCGGTTCATGTTCAATGGATGTGGTAACGGTAAAAGGAATAAAGAATGTTCTCTTCGGAGGAGAAGGACTTTTCAATACTGAAGTAACAGGACCGGGACGCGTGATCATTCAGAGTATGCCGATCGCATCTCTTGCAATGACACTCGCATCATATATCCCAACAGGTAAGTAAAAAAGACCTCTGTATGCAGTCGGAAATCTGCATACAGAGGTTTTTTAACTGTGCGGAGCACTTAGCGAGGTTTTATCGTGCCTGGTGAAATTTGTTTATAGGAAGAGTCTTCGGCTCCCGTGTTTGAGTGGAGAATCCGACAAGATCGTATTCTTTGTTCTTATAAGATTTAAACAAAACAAGATGCTCAGTTTTGGAATATCATACGAAAAATGAATAAAGGCATTGCAAATGAAAAAAGGTGATGCTATATTCTTTTCAAGAGTTTTGGAAACGTTACCGATAACGATACCGACAACGCTACCGGAAACGGTTCTGTATTCTGTTCAGAGACAAAAAATGTTTATTGAAAACAGAAAGGACAAGGGAGAAATGAAAAAGAAGGTCGTAAGTGTATTACTTAGTGCCGCAATGATCACAGCAATGCTCGCAGGATGTGGAAGCAAGACAGAGGCACCGGCTGGCGGAGATGCACCGGCATCTGAGGCAGGCGCAGAGGCATCTGCAGAAGCAGGAGCATCTGCAGAAGCAGGAGCATCCGAGGCAGCAGCACCTGCAGCAAGCGCAGGTGAAGGAAAGGTTTATTACTTAAACTTCAAGCCTGAAGCAGATGAGCAGTGGCAGACACTTGCAGCAGATTATACAAAGGAGACCGGTGTTCCGGTAACAGTAGTAACCGCAGCAAGCGGAGAGTACGAGACAACTCTTCAGTCCGAGATGGCAAAGAGCGATGCTCCTACAATGTTCCAGGTAAACGGACCTGTAGGATTAAATAACTGGATCGATTACTGCTATGATCTCACAGATGCAGATATCACAAAGGGTCTTACAAGTGAAGACTATGCACTGAAGGACAGCGACGGTGTAGTTCGCGGCGTAGCATACGTAATCGAGTCTTACGGAATCATTACAAATAAGAAGCTTCTTCAGGATGCAGGCTATACAACAGACGATATCAAGTCTTTTGACGATCTGAAGAAGGTAGCAGAAGATATCACAGCACGCAAGGATGAGCTTGGATTTGCAGCATTTGCATCAACAGGTATGGACTCCTCATCAGACTGGAGATTCAAGACTCATCTTGCAAACCTCCCGATCTACTTCGAGTATCAGGCAGACGGTATAGATAAGACAGAAGCTATCAAGGGCACCTACCTCGATAACTACAAGAACATTTTTGACCTCTACATCAACAATTCTACATGTGATCCGAAGGAGCTTTCCGCAAAGACAGCTGACGATGCAAGAAATGAGTTCCTTGATGGAAAGGCAGTATTCTACCAGAACGGTTCATGGGAGTACAGCAGCCTGTCTGAGAAGTACTCAGATGATGACATCACTATGATCCCGATCTATGTTGGAGCAGGTGATGAGGCAAAGCAGGGTCTCTGCACAGGTACAGAGAACTACTGGTGTGTAAATGCTGAGGCGTCCGAAGAGGATATCGCTGCAACACTCGCATTCATGAACTGGTGTGTAACAAGCGAAGTTGGAACAAAGACAATGGCAGAGGACATGGGCTTCACAATTCCTTTCACAACTGCTGAGGCATCACCGAACGTATTCGTAAAGCAGGATGCAGACAACACAGCAGCTGGTCTCAAGCCGGTATCATGGAACTTCACAACAATGCCTTCCGAAGAGTGGAAGAATGCTCTTGGCTCTGCACTTACAGCTTATGCAGCAGGCACAGGCAGCTGGGACGACGTAAAGAGCGCATTTGTTGACAACTGGGCAACAGAGTACTCACTTAATGCACAGTAAAGATTGAGAATAAATCTCATAATGGGCGGGCAATGTCATGTTGCCTGCCCGTTTCTCTGAAAATAGAAAGGCAGAACGCCAAATGGAAAAATCAGTAAGAAAATATTGGCCAGTATTTTTACTGCCCACACTAATTGCATTCACTATCGGTTTCCTGTGGCCCTTTGTATGGGGAATTTATCTCTCATTCTGCAAATTCAACACAGTAAACAAAGTAACATTTGTAGGACTTTCAAATTATTCAAAGATAATGCTGGATAATACATTTGTCCATGCATTCGGTTTCACCGCACTTTTCACAGTGGCATCCACGCTGCTTATAAATGTGCTGGCATTTCTCATCGCGGTACTTTTGACACGCGGTATCAAAGGAACGAATATTTTCCGTACGATATTCTTTATGCCGAACCTTATCGGAGGTATCGTACTCGGTTATATCTGGCAGATTCTGCTGGACGGTCTGCTCTCAAACTGGGGACTGCCTCTCCTTGCCTTAAATGAAAAAGCAGGTTTTGCAGGACTCCTGATCCTCATGGGATGGCAGCAGATCGGATATATGATGATCATTTACATCGCAGGACTTCAGAATGTGAGCCCGGACCTTATCGAGGCTGCTGAGATCGACGGAGCAACACCCTGGCAGATACTTACAAAGATCAAGATCCCCATGGTAATGCCCAGCATCACGATCTGTACATTCCTGACACTCACAAACTCATTCAAGCTCTTCGACCAGAACCTGTCACTCACAGGCGGTGAGCCCGCAAAGAAGTCACAGATGCTGGCACTCAATATCTACGATACATTTTATGCCCGCTCCGGTGCTCAGTGGAAGGGCATAGGTCAGGCAAAGGCAGTAGTTTTCTTCCTGCTGGTTGTAGTGATCGCCCTGATCCAGCTTCGTGCTACAAGAACTAAGGAGGTACAGGCATAATGGCAGTGGCAAATATGGAAAAAAAGCAGGAATCAAAGAAAACACGCATGATCAACCTGATCCTCACCGTGGTATTTTCATTATTCTGCATTATTTATATATATCCGATCGTCATGATCCTTATGAATTCCTTAAAGATCGAATCGGCGATCTCCACAAGTACAGCATTTGACTTTCCGAAAGCAGAAACTTTCGCAGGCATAGCGAACTATATCTACGGCGTGACAAAGATGGACTTCCTTTCATCATTTTTCTACAGCCTCTTTATCACAGTATCATCCGTAGTGCTCATCATTCTTTGCTGTTCTATGTGCGCATGGTACATCTCCAGAGTAAATACCCTGGCTTCGAAGGCAATGTATTACCTCTGCATCTTTTCTATGGTAGTACCTTTCCAGATGGTAATGTTCACACTTGCAAAAACAGCAGACACACTGAAGCTCAACACACCTTTCAATATCTGCATAATCTATCTGGGATTCGGTGCAGGACTTGCGGTATTCATGTTTACCGGTTTTATGAAGTCGATGCCTCTTGAGATAGAAGAAGCTGCAATGATCGACGGATGTAGTCCGATACAGATGTTTTTTCGCGTAGTTATGCCGATAACTAAACCGACAACTATTTCTACCGCTATCCTCGAAACAATGTGGGTATGGAATGACTATCTCCTTCCGACACTGGTACTCGATATAAAGAAGTACAGGACAATTCCCATGGATATCCAGTACTTCCGCGGAAGCTACGGAAGCGTACAGATGGCGCCGATGATGGCATGTATCGTGATCACCATCATTCCGGTAATCCTTCTGTATCTCTTCTGCCAGAAATATATCATCGAGGGTGTGGTTGCCGGAGCAGTAAAGGGGTAATGATTATGAAGAGAAGTGCAGGAGTACTGATGCCCATTTCATCACTTCCGTCAGAATATGGAATCGGCAGCTTTTCAAAAGAAGCATACGAATTTGTGGACTGCGTTGCAGAGTCCGGACTGAGTCTGTGGCAGCTCCTCCCCTTGGGGCCCACAAGTTACGGAGACAGTCCTTATTCATCATTTTCTACCTTCGCAGGCAATCCGTATTTTATCGATCTGGACCGCCTTGTGGAGAAAAAGTGGCTTACCAAAGCCGATATCGAGTCCTATGATTTCGGCAAGAATAAAGATCACGTAGATTACGGAAAAATCTATTCTTCACGCTTTAAAGTATTGAAAACCGCATTTGAAAAAAGTAAGATAGAAAAAGTTGCGGAATTTAAGGCTTTTGTGGAAGAAAATAAGTTTTGGCTCGAGGACTACGGTCTTTATATGGCTCTTAAAAATGCCTTTAACGGAGTGAGCTGGCTTGAGTGGGATGATCCCATCCGCCGTCGAGAGCCAAAGGTTATTGAAGATGCAAAGAAGAAATTTGCCCGTGAGATAGTATTCTACGAGTTCCAGCAGTTTGAATTTGCAGAAGAGTGGAAGGCATTAAAAGCCTATGCAAATGAAAAGGGCATCCGTCTTATCGGAGATATCCCTATCTATGTAGCAATGGACAGCGCCGATGCCTGGGCACATCCTGAGATGTTCCAGTTTAATGAGGATCTGTCACCGAAAGCTGTTGCGGGATGTCCGCCTGATGGTTTCTCTGCTACAGGACAGCTCTGGGGAAATCCGCTCTACGACTGGGAATACCATAAAAATACTAATTTTGAATGGTGGATGAAGCGCTTAAAGAGATGTTTTGAGCTCTATGATATTGTCCGTATCGACCATTTCCGTGGGTTTGACGCATATTATGCTATACCATATCCTGCAAAGGATGCGAGGGGCGGAAAATGGGAGAAAGGTCCCGGATATGCGCTTTTTGCAGAGATGAAGAAACAGCTTGGCGAGAGGGAAGTCATTGCGGAGGATCTTGGTTTCCTGACACCGTCTGTGCGCAGACTCGTTAAGAGGACAGGCTATCCCGGAATGAAGATCCTGGAATTTGCATTTGATTCCAGAGATGAGTCGGATTATCTGCCTCATAACTATGAGCATAATTCTGTCGTATATACAGGCACGCATGATAATGACACAGTACTTGGCTGGTATCGTTCCATCAAGGCGGCCGACAGGAAATTTGCTGAGAAATACATGGATCTTGCAGGCGTTCCGGAATCAGAAATACCTTGGAAATTTATCCGTGCGGCATTTATGAGCGTTTCGGATATATGTATCATCCCGATGCAGGATTTCCTCGGACTCGGCGGAGACGCCAGGATCAACACACCGTCAACTCTCGGAAAGAACTGGGAGTGGCGCATGCGTAAGAGCGCTTTCTCTAAAAAGATCAGAAAGAGAATAGCAGAATACGTAAAGCTTTATTCACGAAACAAAGCATAAAAAACGGCGGGGCTTATGCCCCGCTTTTAGCAATCGGGAGTCTGTGCCCGATAGATTTGACCCTACGGGGAAGGGAAGAGGATCATTTAGATGAACACTGTTAATATCAGAGATATAGCCAGAATGTGCGGAGTTGGCGTCAGCACGGTTTCAAGAGCCATCAATAATCATCCGGACATCAATCAGGAGACAAAAGAAAAGATCCTTAAGTGCATAGCAGAAAACAACTATATTCCAAATAACAGTGCGAGGAACCTGAAACGTCAGGAAGCGAAGGTCATAGCGGTCCTGATAAAAGGTCTTACGAATACGTTCCTTATTGAAATGATCCAGATCCTTGAAGAGGAGATAAAGCGTCACGGTTATTCAATGGCGCTTGAGAGAGTTCACTTTGATCAGGATGAAGTAGATATCGCTCTTGAGCTTGTTAAGGAAAAAAGGCTTCGCGGCATCATCTTCCTTGGTGGTGACTTTGAAAACCGTGTAAGTAAACTGCGTGAACTGGATGTACCTTTTGTTTTAAGTACAGCGGGCTCACAGCCTGAGGATATCAGTTCTGACGAATATTCTTCCGTGTCGGTAGATGACATGAGAGAAGGATATAAAATGACAGAATTTCTGATAAAGAAGGGGCATAAGCGTATCGCCATGATCTCAGCAAAAACTGATGATGAAAGTGTAGGTAAACTGAGACTTCGCGGATACAAAAAAGCCCTTGAGGATAACGGCATTGCTTTTGATCCGGAGCTTGTCCGTTTTATGAGACCCGATGTAGAAGACTATTCCATGGAAAACGGCTACGTTGTAACAAGGGATTTTCTTAAGGATAAAGTTCCGTTTACCGCGCTTTTCTGTGTTTCGGATACGCTCGCTCTCGGAGCGTGCAGAGCGCTGAACGAGGCAGGAGTGCGTATACCGGAGGATGTATCAGTGGTCGGATTCGACGGAGTTGAGGCAGGTAAGTTTTACTGCCCGTCCCTTACTACTATGGAGCAGCCGGTGACAGAAATGGCACGGGCAACAACAGATATCCTTTTTGGTATCATCGACGGTCACGGAAGCCATACTCACAAGATCTGCAAGGCAAACCTTGTGGAGCGTGAATCGGTCAGGAGTCTGTAAAAGAAAAATTAGGATAAACCACTATTTGATTTTGTAAAATTTAATCTCTTGTTAATTGTTGCGGGATGTTTTTCAGAGTATAATGGACAGAAAAACGTACCTTGTATGTCGCACAGGGAGCTTATATGCTCCCGCAGGAGATTGTATGGAAAATCGTGAGATCGAGCGTAAATGGCTCGTAAAAGAAGTACCATCCGGTCTGGAGCAGTATGAATGTCTACAGATCGAGCAGGCATATCTTTCGTCTTCCCCCACCGTACGTGTGAGGCGGGAGAACGATCATTTTTATCTTACTTACAAAGCCGCTAAAAATACCCCGGGAAATAACGATATATCCCACGAAGAATATAATCTGCCGCTTGACCGCGTCTCCTATGAGCATTTAAGGGATAAGCGCGACGGCAGACTTATAACAAAGAAAAGATATGTGATCCCCATAGAAGGGGCGCTTAAGATAGAACTGGATGTTTTTGAGGGCGATATAGCGCCGCTGGTCCTTGCTGAAGTTGAGTTTTCTTCAGAAGAAGAAGCAATGGCATTTGAAGGTCCGGACTGGTTCGGAGAAGATGTATCTTTTAACAGGAAATATAAAAATGCAGTCATGGCTACAGCTGAAAACTGGAAACTTTGAGACTGTAGGATAAATTCAGGAGGGATAGTATGGCAAAAAAGGCAGTAGTATTTCTGGCGGACGGCTTTGAAGAGATCGAGGGACTTACAACCGTTGATTTTTTGAGAAGAGCAGGTGTTGACCTTACAACTGTTTCCATAAAGAACGAGACGGACATCATGGGTTCTCACAATATTCCGTTGAAAGCAGATACCACTATCGATAAGGTGGATTACTCGGATGTAGATATGTTTATCCTTCCCGGTGGAGGGCTCGGAACAGAAAATCTGGAGAAAAGCGAAGTTTTGAAGGATATTCTTGTAAAAGCAGATCATGATGAGAAATTTATTTCTGCCATCTGTGCAGCACCAAGAGTTATCGGTAAGCTTGGATTTCTCAATGGGCGGAAAGCAACATGCTTCCCGGGAAATGAGAAATTTCTCGAGGGCGCAGAGTATTGTCCGGATGAAAAAGCTGTTACGGACGGCAGATTTGTGACCTCCCGCGGTATGGGTGCGTCAATAGAGTTTGCTGCCGCAAACTGTGCACAGCTACTTGGAAAGGCAAAGGCAGAGGAAATACTGGCACAGATTCAATATTAAATCTTAAGTTTACTCTGACAGAATTGGTGAAAATGCCGATATTGTTTACATTTTTTTAACTGGATATTTAATTTCTGCTGTGATATACTACCCTAGTTATGACTGATAGTGCGCGCTGATATCATGAGTCGCGCATCGAATCGCGAAACACGCGACTCATTTCTTTATTTATATTCAAAACTGGAGGTTAGTATTTAAAATGAGTTTACAGGTTGAAAAACTGGACCACAACATGGCAAAGCTTACCATCGAGGCAGCAGCAGAGGATTTCGAAAAGGCTGTTCAGCAGGCATACCTTAAGAACAGAGGAAAGATCTCTGTTCCGGGATTCCGTAAGGGTAAGGCACCTCGTGCCCTCATCGAGAAGATGTACGGTAAGGGAGTATTCTTTGAAGATGCGGCCAACGACCTGATTCCTGAGGCATATCAGAAGGAAGTTGAGGAGCATACAGAGCTTGATATCGTTTCCCGTCCGAAGATCGACGTTACACAGATCGAGAGCGGAAAGCCTTTCATCTTCACAGCAGAAGTTGCTCTGAAGCCTGAGGTTGAGCTTGGTAAGTACAAGGGCGTTAAGTGCGACGCTGCTGATACATCCGTAACTGATGAGGAAGTTGATGCTGAGATCGAGAGACAGAGACAGAGCAACTCCCGCGTAGTTGAGGTTGAAGGTCGTGCTATCCAGGATAAGGATATCGCTACAATCGACTTCGAGGGATTCGTTGACGGCGTTGCTTTCGACGGCGGCAAGGGCGAGAACTATGATCTTGAGATCGGTTCCCACTCCTTCATCGATACATTCGAGGATCAGCTCATCGGTAAGAACGCCGGCGATGAGACAGAAGTAAACGTTACTTTCCCTGAGGATTATCAGGAGAAGACTCTTGCAGGCAAGGCTGCTACATTCAAGGTAACAGTTAAGGGCATCAAGGAGAAGCAGCTTCCTGAGCTTAACGATGAGTTCGCTTCTGATGTTTCTGAGTTTGAGACACTTGCAGAGTTTAAGGAAGATACAAAGAAGAAGATCGCAGAGCGCAAGGAGAACAGCGCAAAGGCTGCTAAGGAAGATCAGCTTATCCAGGCTATCATCGAGGATTCCAAGATGGATATTCCGGACGCTATGATCGATACAGAGGCTGATCAGCTTCTCCAGAACTACGCTATGAGACTTTCTTCACAGGGTCTTTCACTCGATATGTACCTTCAGTACACAGGTATGACTGTAGACAGACTGAGAGATCAGATGAAGGATCAGGCTGTAAAGAATATCCAGAGCCGTCTCGTTCTTGAGGCTGTTGTAGCTGCAGAGAAGCTTGAGGCTTCCGATGAGGATTACAACAACGAGCTTCAGAAGATGGCAGACCAGTACAAGATGGAGATCGACAAGCTTAAGGATCTCGTAGGCGATAAGGAAGCAAAGAATATCAGAACTGATATCGCTATCCAGAAGGCCGTTGACATGATCGTAGCAGAGGCTAAGGAGACAGCTCCGAAGAAGTCCAAGAAGGCAAAGGATGAGGAAGCTGCTGAATAATTAAACCCACCTGCGTACGATAGTGCTGAAATAAAGAAAGGTGTGTTGAGATATGTTAGTACCGACCGTCATAGAAACAACTAACAGAGGTGAGCGGGCCTTTGATATATATTCCCGACTGCTTAAGGAACGTATCATCTTCCTTGGTGATGAGGTTAATGACCAGACTGCAGGTCTGGTCGTTGCCCAGATGCTCTTCCTTGAGGCAGAGGATCCTGAAAAGGATATCCATTTCTATATCAATAGTCCTGGTGGATCTGTAACAGCCGGAATGGCTATTTACGATACAATGAACTACATCAAGTGTGATGTATCTACTATCTGTATCGGAATGGCTGCATCTATGGGTGCGTTCCTTCTTGCAGGCGGTGCAAAGGGTAAGAGACTTGCTCTTCCCAATGCGGAGATCATGATCCATCAGCCTTCAGGCGGTGCAAGGGGTCAGGCGACTGAAATCGAGATCACAGCAAGACAGATCCTTAAGACCAAGGAAAAGTTAAACAGAATCCTTTCCGAAAACACAGGAAAGCCTTTTGAGGTTGTTGCACAGGATACAGAGCGTGACAACTGGATGACTGCGGATGAGGCTAAGGAATACGGTCTGATTGATGATATCGTTATAAGCCGAAGAGCTGCCGAAGAGGCTGCTGAGAAGCAGAAGTAATATCGTAAAAAACGGTTAAGTGAGGGAATATGGCAAAAAACGGAGATGGAAAGATCAGATGCTCATTCTGCAATAAAACGCAGGATCAGGTCAGAAAATTGATCGCAGGCCCCAATGGAGCCTATATCTGTGATGAATGTATAGCGATCTGTGCAGATATTATCGAAGAAGAAATGGATGAAAATCCTGCACTTTCCGGTGATTCCCAGATCAATCTGCTGAAGCCGAGAGAACTTCACGACTTTCTTGATCAGTATGTTATTGGTCAGGAAGAGGCTAAAAAGGTTCTTTCAGTTGCGGTTTATAATCACTACAAGAGAATCATGGCACCGAAGGACAATGATGTTGAGCTCCAGAAGAGTAATATTCTGATGCTCGGTCCTACAGGTTCAGGTAAGACACTTCTGGCACAGACGCTTGCTAAGGTTCTTAACGTTCCTTTTGCGATCGCAGATGCTACAAGTCTTACAGAAGCCGGTTATGTAGGTGAGGACGTTGAGAATATCCTTCTCAAGCTGATCCAGGCTGCTGATTATGACATTGAGCGGGCTCAGGTCGGTATCATCTACATCGATGAGGTAGATAAGATAACCCGTAAGGGCGAAAATGTTTCCATCACCCGTGATGTATCCGGAGAAGGTGTTCAGCAGGCACTGCTGAAGATCCTCGAGGGTACGGTCGCTTCCGTTCCTCCTCAGGGTGGAAGAAAGCACCCTCATCAGGAGCTTATCCAGATCGATACGACAAATATCTTATTTGTCTGCGGTGGTGCATTTGAAGGTCTTGATAAGATCGTTGAAACCAGACTTGATAAAAAGTCGATCGGTTTCAACGCTGAGATCGGTAAGAAGCGTGAAGATGAGATCGGAGAGGCATTCCATAAGGTACTGCCGGGCGATCTGACAAAGTTCGGTCTTATTCCTGAGCTTGTTGGACGTCTTCCGGTAACAGTTGCTCTTGATAATCTTGAGAGAGCAGATCTGGTGCGCATCCTTACAGAGCCCAAGAATGCTATCACAAAGCAGTACATCAAGCTTTTAAGTCTTGATGACGTAAAGCTTACTTTCGAGCCGGGGGCTGTAGAGGCAATAGCTGATAAGGCACTTGAAAGAAAGACAGGCGCAAGAGGACTTCGTTCCATTCTTGAAAATGCTATGATGGATGTTATGTACAGCGTTCCTTCCGATGAGTCCATTAGTGAAGTTATTGTCACTAAGGAAGCAGTTGAGGGAGAGAGCAATCCGCTGATCGTTCATTATGAGCAGAATGAGAGACAGGCAAAGAAGCCTTCAAAGAAAACAGTAAGAAAAACAGGCGAGAGCCTGGCTTGATGTGTTACGGCAGGACGGAGGTGTGAGCCTCCTAACCCTGCCGTTTTGCATCATTATCTTGAAATTCGCTGGGCGAGGTATTGTCGAGCGTAATTTGTTGGAAATGAGTTAGCATACGCGAACGATTTATTATCCGGAAAGGGAGGCAATATGGGAAAAAGTGAAATTGAGATCATTAGAAAAATTCCATGTGTGATCCTTAACGGAATGACCATTCTGCCGAATGTATTGATCCACTTTGATCTCGATGATGAGAGATCGGTAGCTGCCGTAAATGCTGCTATGCTGGATTCACAGGAAATATTCCTTGTTACCGTTAAGTCAGAAAATGAAGAAACTGATGAAGCAGACCTGAAAGAAGATGATCTCCATGAGATCGGAACTCTTGCAAAGATACGTCAGGTCATAAAGATGCCGGGACATGTGGTCCGTATCATGATAGAAACGCTTGAGAGAGGCAGGCTCATCAGATTTGAAAACGAAGAAAAATATCGTGTCGCCGAGATAATGACCTTTACAGATGCAGACGTAAATGACGTCGAAGATGCAAAGGCTGAGGCAATGCGTCGTGATATAGAGGAACTGTTTGCCGAATTTATCAGCTTTTTCCCAAGGATAGGAAAGGCTTTCGGACGACAGTTTGAAGAAATAAAAGTACTCTCCGAGCTCATGGATGCGGTCATCGCAAATATGCCGCTGGAGTATGATCTGAAACAGAAAGTTTTGGAGGCGGTCACATGCTCTGAAAGATATGAAGTGGTTCGTGATATCCTGATGCAGGAAGTAGAAGTAGCACGTATCAGGAGTGAGCTTGCGGAAAAGGTTCAGGGAAAGGTTGACGAAGAGCATAAGGATTACATCCTTCGTCAGCAGATGCAGTATATCCGTGAGGAGCTTGGCGAAAAGAGCGCAGAGGACGAAGCAGACCAGTATGACAGAGATTGTAATAAGCTGGATGCTTCCGAGGAAGTAAAGGCCCGTATCCGAAAGGAGATCGACAGGTTCAGGAATACTCCGTCAGGATCGTCCGAAAGCGGTGTTGAACAGCTTTATATTGAGACGCTGTTAGAAATGCCGTGGAATAAAAAGACTACGGAGAATAAGTCTCTGGAGCACGCAAAGGATATCCTGGAACGTGATCACTACGGTCTCGACAAGGTCAAGGAACGTATGCTTGAGTTCCTTGCGGTAAAGAACTTAACTGCGAGCGGTCAGAGTCCTATAATACTCCTCGTAGGACCGCCGGGAACAGGAAAGACCAGTATCGCAAAATCCATCGCAAAGGCCCTTGGACGTAAGTATATCCGTATCGCCCTTGGCGGTGTCCGTGATGAAGCGGAGATCAGAGGGCACAGGAAAACTTATGTCGGAGCGATGCCGGGCGTTATCGCAGCAGGGCTTCAGCACTCAGGTGTCAGCAATCCGCTTATCCTCCTCGATGAGGTGGATAAGGTGAGCTCTGAATATCAGGGCGCAACAGCATCAGCGCTCCTTGAAGTCCTCGACTCCGAGCAGAATAAAAATTTCAGGGATCACTATATCGAGATACCGATAGATCTTTCCGATGTGCTTTTTATTGCAACGGCAAATACCACCCAGAGTATCCCTGCGCCACTGCTTGACCGAATGGAAGTAGTGGAGGTTTCCAGTTATACGGATAATGAAAAGTTTCACATTGCAAAGGATCATCTGGTAAAAAAGCAGATAAAGAAAAACGGATTAAAGGCAGCGAACTTAAAGATCTCGGATGATGCGTTAAAAGAGATAGTCGGATTATATACCAGAGAAGCAGGTGTCCGTTCGCTTGAGCGCCGTATCGGTGAGATATGCAGAAAGACTGCACGTATCGTTTACACAGGCGAAAAGAAATCTGTCAGCGTATCTCCGAAGAACCTTGAGAAATATCTCGGAAAGCCGAAATATCTGCCGGAGGATAAAGCAGGAGACAACGCCGTAGGTATCGTCCGCGGACTTGCATGGACTGCGGTAGGAGGAGTCACTCTCGAGATAGAGGTAAATACCATGCCCGGAAAGGGCGGAATGATCCTTACAGGACAGCTTGGAGATGTGATGAAAGAGTCAGCGCAGGCGGCACTTTCTTATGTGCGTTCCGTATGCTCTGAGTATGGGATCGGTGCGGAGTATTTCAGCAAGCACGATTTTCATTTGCACATTCCGGAAGGGGCTGTTCCGAAGGACGGACCGTCAGCAGGCGTGACTATTTCCACCGCACTTTTCAGTGCTGTTACAAAGAGCGAGGTCAGAGCCGATGTTGCAATGACAGGTGAGATCACCCTGAGAGGCAGAGTGCTTCCTATCGGCGGACTGAAAGAGAAGCTCCTTGCAGCAAAAAATGCGGGTATGAAGACAGTTCTCATCCCTGAGAAAAACAAGCCGGATCTGGAAGAGATCGCAGATGAGATCACTGAGGGCATGGAGATAAAGTGCGTAAAAGACATGAAAGAAGTCCTGAGCTCAGCTCTCGTAAAGATACCCGAGAAAAAGAATAAACAAAAGTAACTGCGAAAGGAAAATATATGGTAATCAAGACAGTTGACCTGGAAACAGTGGTTGGCGTAACAACAAAAAAACTTCCACGGACAGGGCAGCCGGAGATCGCATTTGCAGGACGAAGCAACGTAGGTAAATCTTCTCTCATAAATGCACTTATGAACAGAAAGAATTATGCCCGTGTTTCGGAAGTTCCGGGAAAGACCCAGACCATCAATTTTTATCACATAAATAATGAGTTCTATCTGGTCGACCTTCCGGGATACGGATATGCGAAGGTAAAGATCAACTTCCGTACTTCCTGGGGTCCGATGATCGAGGGCTATTTCAGGGATACACCGACCCTCAGGGCGATCTTCCTGCTCCTCGATATCAGGAGAAAGCCGTCAGAGGATGATATGATGATGTACAACTGGATTGTCAGTGCGGGATTCCGTCCCATCGTCATCGCAACAAAATCCGACAAGCTCAATAAGTCAGAGCTCAGAAAAGCAGACGGAAGGCTCAGAGCAGACCTCGGAGCAGATGAGTCACTTACGATCATTCCTTTTTCTGCAAAATCAAAAGCAGGAAGAGATGAAATATATGCACTTATGGATGAAATCCTGGAGGAAAAATAAAAATGACAAAGGTAGATATTATTTCCGGTTTCCTTGGTGCCGGAAAAACAACACTTATTAAAAAGCTTATCGCTGAGTCTTTTGCAGGTCAGAAGGTTGTCCTTATCGAGAACGAGTTTGGTGAGATCGGTATCGACGGTGGTTTCCTGAAAGACGCAGGGATCAACGTAACTGAGATGAACTCAGGCTGCATCTGCTGCTCACTTGTAGGTGACTTCGGTAAGGCTCTTAAGGAAGTAGTAGACCAGTACCATCCTGACCGCATCATCATCGAGCCTTCAGGTGTAGGCAAGCTTTCTGACGTTGCCCGCGCAGTAGAGGATTCCGAGGATGCTTCCGAGCTCAAGATCAACAGCATGGTAACAGTTGTTGACGGAACAAAGGCAAAGATGTACATGAAGAACTTCGGTGAGTTTTTCAATAATCAGGTTGAGACAGCAGGAACCGTTATCATCAGCCGTTCCCAGAACATGAAGCAGGAAAAGCTGGATGAGCTTGCAGGACTTATCCGTGAGCATAATAAAGAGTCTGTTATCATCACAACTCCCTGGGAGGAGATCACAGGTGATCAGATCATTGCAGCTATGGAGAAGGGACACACTCTTGTAGATTCCCTTATCAGCGAGATCATGTCACATCCTCATGAGGAGCACCACCATCATCATCACGACCACGATGAGCATGACCACGAGCATGAGCATCATCACCACGATCATGATGAGCACGACCACGAGCATGAGCATCATCACCACGACCATGATGAGCACGATCACGAGCATGAGCATCATCACCACGACCATGATGAGCACGATCACGAGCATGAGCATCATCACCACGACCATGATGAGCATGACCACGATCATGAGCATGACCATGACCACGAGCACTGCCATGACGAGAACTGCAGCTGCCATCATCACCATGATCATGATGCAGACGAAGTATTCCAGAGCTGGGGCGTTGAGACATCACACAAGTTCACAGAGGACGAGCTCAAGGCTATCCTTGATAAGCTGAAGGAAGGTCATGACGATGAGTATGGTATCGTGCTCCGTGCAAAGGGATATGTTCCGAGACCGGAAGGCGGAGAGTGGCTCCACTTTGATCTCACACCGGGTGAATACGAGGTTCGTCACGGTTCTGCAGACTACACAGGACGTATCTGTGTTATCGGATCCGGAATAAATGAAAAAAGTCTTGAGGAACTCTTCGGAGTGTGATGCCGTAAGGCGTAGAAATGGTGTAAAATATGTTTAAGAAAAGAGAAATTCCTGTTTATCTTTTTACCGGTTTTCTGGAAAGCGGTAAGACCAGTTTTATCATTGAGACCATGAAAGAGGGACAGTTCGAGGATGGCATGCGTACAGTCTATATCGTCTGTGAAGAGGGTATGGAGGAGATAGACTCAGAGATGCTTGAAAAGAACAAGTTCAAGGTCTACACATTTGAGGACGAGGAGAGCCTTACAAAAGAGGCACTCACAAAGATCGATAAGAGCGTTCGTCCTGACCGTGTACTCATTGAGACAAACGGTATGTGGGATGTGGAGCATGTGCTTGATGCACTTCCGGACCAGTGGCTTCTTGGAGAAGGTATTGCCACTGTAAATGCGGGAACTTATGAAACATACCTGAACAACATGAAGATGACCATGCTCAACCTGTTCATGTATGCGGATCTCATCCTTTTTAACCGCTGTACAGAAGATATGGATCTTGCCATGTTCAAGAGAACAGCAAGGGCAAAAAACAGACGTGCACAGGTTATTTTTGAAATGACAGACGGCACTATGAATAATGACGTTAAGGAAGAACTTCCTTACGATCTCAATGCCCCTGAGATACAGATCGAAGACGATGATTTCGGTATCTGGTATCTGGATGCTTTTGATAACATGGACAGCTATATTGGTAAGACTGTCAAGTTTAAGGGACAGGTATATCATCCGAAGGGGGCAAATCCTGACGTATTCGTTCCGGGACGCTTTGCGATGACATGCTGTGCTGCTGATATCCAGTTCGTTGGCTTCCCTTGCCGGTTTGACGGTGCAAAGAAACTCAAGGAGAAGTCATATGTGACTGTAACTGCAGAGGTTCAGTCTGCTATGAGCAAAAATTACGACAAGCCTGCTCCGATACTTATCGCAAAATCTGTAGAGGAAGCAGAGCCGGCAGAGGACGAGGTCGTATACTTCTCCTGATATAAGGAATCTCTTTCTAAATTTATTGGGGAAGAGGACTAAAAACATGAATAATAAAAAGCCGCTGACTTTCTATACAGGACTTCTGACAGTACTTCTGTGCCTAACGGTGATACTGAATGTGGTCTCGTGGAAGTCTGCGGCTTTTTCTGACTGGATACGGCTGAACCTGTTTCCAGTGGTTCAGTTCATCATGTCTCACGTAAGTAATCTGTTTCCATTTTCGGTGGGTGAGATCCTGCTCTTATCAGCACTTCTTTTTATCCTGTGGAATGTGATATTGTGGATCGGTGATGGGTGGATTTTTGTACATCGGCTACTGCGCGGCAAGCGTAAAAAAGGTGAGAAAGAGAAGAGCCTTACAGAGCGTCTCCGCACAAGATTCCCTCATTATGACAGGCTTTACAGGATCTTTGAAATGGGATTTGCGGTGACAGCGCTCATCATGACGGTGAACTGCTTTGTTTTATACCACTGCACACAGATCGGAACCTTGTACAATGTTTACGGCAGGGATTATACTTTTGAAGAACTGGCAGATCTCCGGGATGAGCTCGTGACGAAGGCAAATGAGCTTTCAAAAGTCGTGACAAGGGATGCGGACGGTATCCCCCATTATGAAAATGACGTAAAGCAGAGATCCAGGGAAGCAATGGCTGAGCTTGCTGAGACCGACCCGATCCTTAAGGGATATTACTCGATACCGAAGCCCCTGCACGCATCAGGGCTTCTCTGCCAGCAGGATATGTGCGGATATTACTTCCCTTTCACCATGGAAGCAAATTACAATACACTGATGACGGAGATAAATAATCCCTTCACCATGTGTCACGAATTATCCCATACAAAAGGTTATATCCGTGAGGATGAGGCAAATTATGTGGCGTGCCTTGCATGCTTAAAGGCTGATGATCCGTTTTTTACCTACAGCGGGATACTTGGCGTGCTGAACTATGTTGAGAGCGACTTTATAAAGGCGTGCGGCGGAAGAGGACTGATCTACAAGATGCATCCGTCCATAGCGTCAAAGGTTAAAATGGACAATGTTTTCATAACCGAAGAGACAAGGGATCAGGTTGAGAAAAAAGCGATCGTGTCATCAGATACGGTCAGAAAAGCGACAGATACATACATCAATACCGCTCTTAATATCAACGGAATAGAGAGCGGAAAAGTGAGCTACAGCGAGGTTGTAGGTCTCCTCCTGGGCTATGGCAGAGAGCACGGAAGTATCTCTGCGGCGTGGGAATAATATTTAGAATGAGGACAGAATGAAATGGCTCTGACCAGAAGAGAATATGGACTATTGGTGCTTATTCTGATGGCGCTTACCATCGGTGCGGCAGTTTTTATAAGCAAAAAATTGAAGAAAGACGGTGTTTTATTCGGAACCTTTGTCACCGCTCTTATCCTCAGGATCTTTTACATCATTTATACCCCCACATGGGAGCGTCAGCATGATGTTATCGGTTTTAATAACGGAAAAGGCATAGGACAGGCAGCTCTTATCGAGTGGCTTGCAGAAAATATGAAGCTCCCGGACTTTGATCCGAGAAAAAGATGGGGATTTTTCCAGCCCCTGCTCCATCATATGATCGCGGCAGCGTGGCTGAAGATTAACACGGCTCTTGGCATCGCCTACGACAGAGCCTGCGAAAATATTCAGATTTTGACGCTGATCTACAGCATGATACTTGTTTTTTACGGGTACAGGATATTTAAAAAGATGGGGCTTTCAGGGCTTCCTCTTGCGGCGGCAGTTTTTATGCTGGCACTTCATCCGTCGTTCATATTGATGTCCGGCTCCGTAAATAATGACATGCTTTGTCTGACACTTCTCATTATGTCTGTATTTTATGCAATAAATTGGTATAATGATAGTGGATATGGAAATATTGTAAAAACAGCATTATGTATAGGCGGAGCGATGATGGCAAAGTTGTCCGGATTTTTAGCGGCTCCGGCTATCGCCTTTCTATTCCTGGTAAAACTTATCCGCGGCGGCAAAAAAGAAGCTGTGGAACATCTTAAACAGTTTGTGCTGTTTGGCTGCATTTCATTTCCGATCGGTTTGTTTTTCCCATTTAGAAATCTGATCCTGTTTGGCGTACCGCTTATGTACATGCCGGAAGTCGGTGAACCGGTAGGCAGTCACAGCGTGCTTTCAAGGATTTTTGACGTGCGTGTGACATCGCCTTATTCGAGCATGGTTAAAAACGGAAATGCGTTTGATGAATTTAACGTGCCCGTAGCCATGATAAAGACTTCTCTTACGGGAGAGTATGATTTCGGTGCTGTGAACCGCTATATAACGCCTTTTGCGTGGGTTCTTTTTGTGACAGGAGTGATCCTTGCATGCATTTTATTTATCGCAACGATCGTTTACACAGTCCGTCCATGCAAGAGTGCAGATGGAAAAGAGGAGCTTTTTAAGGATCCTGTTATCCGTATTTTCTGGGCGATATTTTATGCGGTGGGACTTATCTTTTACCTGAGACTTGCTTTTTCTGTCCCGAATTTCAGCTCGGAGGATTTTAGATATGTTGCATATCTCATCGTTCCGGAGAGCCTGTATCTGGGACTTCTCATCACAGAATTTAGGGGAAATAAGATCATAACGATAGCGATAATGACGCTCCTTGCATTATTCGGGTGTGCATCGGCAGGGGTATATTTCCTGCTGGGACTGCCTTGAATATGCAGGGTATTTGATACGACGTCATGAGTTTATAAAAGGGGATTGGAGGGTACGATGAAATTAATTCACTGTGCGGATATACGGCTGAATGCATCACCGGAAATGTCCTTTGGTCAGGAAAAAGGAGAAGAGCGTAACAGCGAGATCCTGCTGACTTTTGTACGAATGGTGCGTTATGCTGCCCGTAACAGGGTAAATGCAGTGCTTATCACAGGAAATCTCTTTATCCCGGGAGATATCTCCACAAATGTCCTGCACATTGTGAAGGACTGCATTACGGGAAACCCCGGCATTGATTTTCTGTATATCAGCGGACGGCGGGGGCGCGATGAATTTACAGAGGCTATGAGACCTTTCCCGCAGAACTTTAAGGTTCTCGGTGAATCGCAGGAATCCGTCCGTTATGAAGATAAAGTGGTCATTTCGACAGCGAGAAGACCTGATGAACTGGATCTTTCGGAATCGGATCTGAATATTGTCATGCATTACGGCACTATCAATCCCCAGGACTGGGAAGACCTGCATATCGACTATCTTGCATCGGGCGGTGTAGCGGCACTTGATGAAGGTGCGCTCGGAAACCGCGGCAGATATTGCTACTCCGGAACCCTTGAAGGCAGAAGCTTTTTTGAAACAGGTCAGAAAGGGTTTATCCGTCTTGATATTTCCAATAACACAATCGAACCCGTATTTATACAGGCGGCAAAAAGGATGCTCTTCACGATCGATCTGGAGACAGAGAGCAGCGATGCACAGGTCATAAAAGAAGAGATAAATGAGAAGCTTGAAGAAACAGAGATTTCTGATTCTGACCTTGTGGAAGTCCGCCTAAAGGGAAGCGGAATAAGCAAAGAAGCCCTTTATGATATACGGGAGACCTTTGCTGAACGCTTTTATTATTTCAGGCTGGATGCGGATATTTTAGCAAAAGCCGAGGAGACGGCGGCGGAAACTGTTGAGATGCCGGAGTCTGAGCCCGAAACCGAACCGAAGCCAGAGATCAGAACTTATTCAAAAACATTTCCGGTTGTCAGAGAAGATACCTATGGACAGCTCAGAGAAGCCTTCATAAAGGTAGTGAATGATTCTGACGAAACGGAGGAAGATAAAGAGGAGATCCTTCGTATCGGACTGGATGCACTTGGAGGTGAGTCAGTATGAAGATCCTCTCATGTAATATAGAAAATTTCGGAACCCTGAATCATGTGCGCTGTGACCTGAAAGAAGGGTTAAACGCACTTAATGAGGGCAATGGATGGGGAAAGACCACATTTGCGGCGTTTATCCTGTCGATGCTCTACGGCATTTCAAATAAAGAAATCGCGGACATCGGAGATATCCGTACGCGGTACATGCCCTGGCAGGGCGGCAGATTCGGCGGAAGCCTTGTTTTTGAAACGGAAAACGGAAGGTTCAGCATAACACGATACTTTGGTGAGACACCGGAGCAGGATACCTGCAAGGTTACGGATTCCGAGGGACGGGACATTACGGATCAGTTTACGAATCCGGGAGAAGAGATTCTCGGTATAGATTCAGACGGATTCAGAAACAGTGCTTTTGTTTTTCAAAATGATCTGAGGCTTGAAAACGGAGAAAGCGTAAAGCAGAGGCTTCGGGAACTGTCAGGTTCATCAGGTGACAGGTCACGCTACGAGCGGGCGCTGAAAGGACTTTCGGAAGAAGCAGAAGCTCTTCGAGAGAAGGAGAAAGCTGCAAAGCTCCTAAAGGAAGAGCGTGCAGAGAATCCTGATATTACTTCTGATGAAGTCATAAAGAAGGCTGAGTACTTAAGGACAAAGCGGGAACAGCTGAAATCCACAGAGCGGGAGCTTGGAAAGCGTGAAAAGGCGCTTAACGACGCGAAAGAAGAGCTGGAGAGTTTCAGAAACCGTATGGCTTCCAAGGGAAACCGCACGGGAGAACTGGTCATTGCTATATTAGCGCTGATCACAGCTTTTGTTCTTTTATTTATCGGAGCTCTGGCGATACGGATCATAAAGATCTATATTCAGTATGGTATTGCTGCGGAGGTTTTGGGAATCGTCCTTTTGATAGTCGGTATACTGCTCATCGTGAACAGGTCTTCAAGGCTTCGTGACAGGCAGTATGATGAAGAGGTTCTCGTGACCAGGGAAAATTCTGCGAGGCGGTCACGGGATGAGGTCAGCGAGCGGAAGACTCGGCTTAAAAAGGAGATCGCAGAGCTCGAGCCGTATGAGGGCAGAGAGCAGGATATCCAAAAGAAAAATTCGGAGCAGGATGAAAAGGCTGCCTATGTTTCAAGGCGTCTTCGTCTCATTGAAAAGACGGAAGAAGCCATGAACAAGGCTATCGATTCCATGTCACAGCATTATCTTGATCCGCTCAGGAGAAGCTTTTCTGAGATATACAGTGTGCTTTATCCTGACGGACCGGAGGTTGTGATCGGGGATGATTTCAGCATTACGGTCGATGGTCTTGGTGAGATGCGAAAGCTTGATTCCCAGAGCCGCGGCACGCAGGATCTGATTGATCTCTGTATGAGATTTGCTCTTGTAAATGTACTGTTTTTTGCTGAAAAGCCCTGCATGGTGCTTGATGATGTTTTGAATAATCTTGATGATGACCGCATAAACAAGGTCATTAATGCTCTTGAAAAAATGGCAGACAGTATCCAGATCGTGTATCTCACATGCAACACGGATCGTATGCCGGGCACAAAATGATTTTCGCGGGGCTTGCTCGTGAATATATAATTTAACTAACGGAGAGGAGAACCGGAAACATGGAAACAATGGATGATCTTAAGAAGGAGCTTGATGAATCCTACAAGAGGCTTGAAGAAGGCGATGTGATGTCCGGAAAGGTTGAAAACGAGGACCAGGCTGAGCTTAATCTTGCATGGACGAAGGTTCAGGAGCTCAAAAACAGCGGTGAAGCTATCAACGTAAAGGTTGGCGGCGTCGTAAACGGCGGACTTATCGCATACATTGACAATTTAAGAGGATTTATCCCTGCTTCTCAGATATCCCTGAGTTTTGTAGAGAATCTTGATGAGTGGCTCGGAAAGGACCTTAAGGTTAAGGTTATTACTGTTGATGCCGGCAGAAAGAAGCTGGTGCTTTCTGCAAAAGCTCTCTTAAAAGAGGCTGAGAAGAAGGCGAAGGATGAGAAGCTTTCTGCACTGAAGCCTGGCACAGTTAAAGAGGGTACTGTTGAGACTATTCAGCCTTATGGTGCTTTCGTGAATATTGGTGATGGTCTTACAGGTCTTCTCCATGTTTCACAGATTTCTGACAAGAGG
Source organism: Lachnospiraceae bacterium (assembly GCA_900168235.1). Lineage (GTDB taxonomy): Bacteria > Bacillota > Clostridia > Lachnospirales > Lachnospiraceae > NK4A144. Next base: position 415,364 of record FUZG01000002.1, read on the forward strand.
ATCAAGACACCGGGTGAGGTTCTGAAGGAAGGTCAGACTGTTACGGTCAAGGTTCTGAATATCAAGGACGGAAAGATTTCTCTTTCTATGAAGGCGCTTAATGATAATGCTGAGGCAGAGGCAGCGGACGAGGAGATCGAGATCCCGGAGACAGCTCCGGTTACTACTTCTCTTGGTGATCTGCTGAAGGGATTTAATCTGTAAGTGTTTGTGATTTAAGAGTGTTAAAGGGTGTATCTCATTGGTTTGAGATACACCCTTTTTATGGTGAAAATGGTTTTGGAAGTGACGCGGCGTGGGGCATCATCATGTCCCGCACCGCTGTACTTTGAAAAGTCAAAAAAGTTCAGTCATCGAAGCTGATTTCAGATTCAATAAGTTTATTTCTCAGATATTGATCCCAATATTTATCAGCGTCTTTATCTAAAGAGAAGGTCTTCTGGGAACTTCCGGTTGTGACGGTAAGTTCTCCTGCTCTAAACTGCACCATGAAGAGGAGAGCTTTTATATTATCTCTGTCGGGGAGTTCGGGGATTTTTTCTATATCATAGTGGAATACGAATTTCATATAGAGCGGAGTATGGTGTCCCTTGATGAGTGCCATGCAGGAAGGGCGGACCAGTTTCCAGCGAACCAGTTCTGGCGGCTCTATTGATTCGGCTTCTTCACCGTAGAAGTCAGGCTCAAATTTTCCGTCTATGGAGAAAGTTGTGAATGTTCGTATTGCTGCTTCTTCAAGAAAGCAGTCGTCCAGAGTTTCGGACGCGAACAGAAGATTCATGAATTTTTTAACATCTTTAATAGTAAGTGCGATCATGAGGCTATTTTACAACTAAAGCACAGTGCGGACAATATATTACTGTTTTATAAAAAATACTTACACAAAATTTCAGTCTTTGATATAATCACAAACTGCAAAACAAATTATAGAAGATTTCAAGGTCATTATTGGAAACGCACATCCTGCCCGGGTGATAACGAACAACACGGAGGTCTTCCCAAAAGTCGAAAGAGAGGAAACCAAATGTTACCACAGAGCAAATTACAGGATGTGTTTTTTACTGCCCTCATGGCGTTCGTAATGGTCTATGCCATGATCATCTATAATATTTCACTGAATGTCGGAGGATTGCAGAATTTTGTATTCCTTGCTGCATTTAAGGAAATGATCATCATGTGGCCCATAGCGGTAGTACTTGAGCTGTTATTTGTAGGCAAGCTTGCTCGGATACTGGCATTCAGATTTGTCACTCCCGGAAAAGACACTATGATAATGATGATCCTCGCGATTTCTGCCATGTCAGTGTGCCTCATGTGCCCGCTCATGAGCTTCGCGGCAACACTCCTTTTCAAGAACGCAGGCGTAGAATTTCCCGCAGTATGGCTTCAGACAACAGCCTTCAACTTCCCCATGGCATTTTGCTGGCAGATCTTTTTCGCAGGTCCGTTAGTGAGAAACATATTCGGTCTTATCATGAAAAAAATAGCAAAGTAAAACTTAGGAGTCTCCGGTTGTCGGAGGCTCCTTTATGTTTTCGGAGCACTTAGCGAGGTATTTTTGAGCCTGGCGTAACTTGTTCTACCACATTTCTCTTGTATTGTAGCCATAGATACCGTATGCTATAATACATGGTATTAAAAACTACTTGATAGGACAGGAGAGTTTAATGAAGATCAGATATGTAGGGGACAGCTGTTGTGAATTTCCGGAGGATTTCAAGAAAGAGCACGATTGCGTAAATATCCCGCTCACGATCATGGTAGGAGATGACGTCATCATTGACGATGCATCCTTTGACCAGGCAGATTTTTTGAAGAAAGTAGCGGCATATCCCAAGTGCCCCAAGTCATCATGCCCGTCTCCCGAGCAGTATATGAAGTCGTTCGAGGGTGACGTGGATATGGTATTTGTAACCACCCTTTCAGGGGAACTTTCCGGTTCATATAATTCCGCAGTACTTGCAAAACAGCTCTACGAAGAAGACCACCCGGATGAGAATAAGAAGATCCATATCTTCAATTCATACTCAGCATCCTGCGGTGAGATGCAGGGGCTTATGAAGGCCGCATATTACGCAGAGCAGGGACTTCCCTTTGAAGAGATCGTAGAGAAAACAGAGAAATTCATATACGACGACCTGAAGACATATTTCGTGCTGGAAAGCCTTGAGACACTGAGAAAGAACGGACGTCTCTCCACAATGAAGGCGCTTGCGGCAACAGCCCTCAATATCAAGCCCGTATGTATCGGAAACCACGGCGTTATCGAGCAGGTAGCTGTAGCACGAGGCATGAAAAAAGCTCTCGACAAGATGGTATCACACAGCCTTGAGCAGGTAGAATCTACAGAAGACAGGATACTTTTCGTATCTCACTGCAACTGTAAACAGCGCGCAGAAGAAGTGGCAGCGCTCTACATTGCAAAGGCAAGATTTAAAGAGACAAGATTCATCGACATGGCGGGAATCTCATCTCTTTATGCAGGAGACGGCGGAATCATCGTAACATTCTGATCATTCCCGCATTTTCTCCTCGGCGTAATTTTTCCAGATCTTTTGGATAGCGCCCTTTCTAAAAAGTGAATAACGTATAATAGCACCGTCTGACATGCGGAAGCTGTTTCCCTGAGAGGAGACCACTTCCGCCATGTTTATGACGGTGTTTTTTGATGTCTCGAGAAATGAAACAGTAGAAGAATCGATAAGATTTTCAAAAGCAATGAGGTCCCCGAGGAAATGGAAAGAACGGTCCCCCTTAAGGGCTACAGCCACATAGCCGTCCTTTTCACGACCGTAAAGGATCTCAGCAGGCGGGACATAGATAGTGCCGTTCTCGTTTCTGAGCTCGACCTTTTCCGGCTTCTTCTCCTTAGCGGCGATGGCGAGATCGATAATAGACGCATAATCCCGCGCCTGAAGAGGCTTTGTGCGGTAAAGCATATCCTCACTGTTGTGATATTTTTCCGCATAGTGGATCGTGCCGGAGCAGAGGACTATAGGGGCTGAAATATTATTTTTACGAAGAGTTACAGCCACCATCATGCCGTCACGGGGAGTAGTAACATCAATAAAAAATAGATCATATTTTTCGGCAAAAGGCATCATAGCGCCCTCACTGCCGTAAATATCTGTGTAAATAACCTGGCCAAGCTCATTTCTACGTGTTGATTCACGGGTAAGAAGACGCTCCGCCTGCTTCCTGTCTGCCGGATTTTCGTCCAGCACTGCGATATAAAGTGCCATATTGTACCTCAAAAATTCCCAAAACCGATAATACCCAAATACCTAAAAAACAAGTTGTGCAGGACTTGAAAATTCCATGCAGAGAGTTACGCATGGATATGCACAAGATCCCCCGGCGAAAAAACCGGGGGATCTCCTAAAAAATCACATAAATGTAATGCTGTACGGGGAAAAGAATACAACCCCGATGATAATAGCAATCTGAATGGCAAGAACAACAGGCATACCAACAGTAAATTTCAGATGGCGTGTTTTATGATGAAAAATGTGCATACCAAGGATGCAGCCTATCGTGCCGCCGAAAAACGCAGGGATAAAAAGACCGAACTCGCTGACCCGCCAGAAATTGCGCTCAGCACGCTTCTTATCTATCCTCATGAGGATCAGACCCCAGAGATTAACTGCGATGAAATAAACGACGATCACTGTAAGAAATACCTTCATTAATTGTTCCCATTACCCTTTGATTTATTTTGTCTGGGTATCCGTAAGATTCTTTTTGATCTCAAGCTGCTTTAATGCACGAACCTTGGTTGAAAGACCAAAGAGAGTGATAAAGCCCTGAGCGTCATGGTGATCATACATATCACCTGTCTTAAAGGATGCCAGGCTTTCATTATACAGGGAATAAGGAGAAGTTTCACCTGCTTTGATGATATTTCCCTTATAAAGACGGAACTTTACTTCACCTGTTACATACTCCTGAGTTACGGAAACAAATGCACGGAGTGCCTCGCAGAGCGGTGTGAACCACTTTCCTTCGTAAACAAGCTGTGCGAGCTCATCGCTGATGCGCTTTTTCTCCCTTGCACACTCGCGGTCAAGGATAAGCTCCTCAAGCTGCTGGTGAGCGGCGTAAAGGATAGTTCCGCCGGGAGTCTCATAAACACCGCGGCTCTTCATGCCGACAACACGGTTCTCAACGATATCGATGATACCGATACCGTGCTTTCCGCCGAGCTTGTTAAGTGTACGGATGATATCGGAAACCTTCATCTCCTGACCGTTGACGCTTGTAGGAACACCTTTTTCAAAAGTCATGGTAACTTCCTCGGCTTCATCCGGGGCATCCTCAGGACGGTTGCTGAGCATCAGGACATGCTTGTAGTTCGGTCCTGCTGAAGGATCCTCAAGTTCGAGACCCTCGTGGCTGATGTGCCAGAGGTTACGGTCACGGCTGTAGGAGGACTCGGGATCAAAAGGAAGGTGGATGCCGTGCTTCTCGCAGTATGCGATCTCAGACTCACGGGAATCCATATCCCAGTTAGGATCACGCCATGCAGCGATGATCTGGAGATCAGGCGCAAGAGCCTTGATACCAAGCTCAAAACGGATCTGGTCATTTCCCTTACCTGTAGCGCCGTGGCAGATTGCGACAGCATTTTCCTTGCGGGCGATCTCTACCAGCTTCTTTGCGATGAGGGGACGAGCCATGGATGTACCGAGAAGGTACTCATTCTCGTAAACTGCATGAGCCTGAACACAGGGAACGATGTACTCATCTGCAAACTCATCGATAACATTTTCAATATAAAGCTTAGCTGCACCGCAGGACTTAGCGCGCTCTTCGAGTCCGTCGAGCTCCTCTTCCTGTCCGCAGTCAACACAAACACAGACTACATCATAATTGTAGTTTTCCTTGAGCCAGGGGATGATCGTTGTTGTATCAAGTCCGCCGGAATAAGCGAGGATTACCTTTTCTTTTTCTGCCATAATATTTCTCCGATCTGATGAATGGTGCAAATTTTTGTATATAGGAACGGCCGCGATGGTGACACAGGTCAGTGCGCCGATCCCTTAGCTTTGACATCATCATACACCGCATATTTAAATGAATCAAGTATAAATATTCACTTTTAAAGCATAAAATTTTATAAAATATGCAGAAATACGATAAATCTATTGCATAATATACAAATGACGCGTATAGTTATGCACATACCTCATTAAGCGGGTAAAGGTTTAAAATTTAACACTGTGAAGCTTTACACTTGTAATGAAGTGATATCGGCTCTAGAATGAGTTTATTCTTAATAATAAACAGGAAACGAAAGGAAATCAGCTATGGTAAAAGTCGGGATAGTCGGTGCAACCGGATACGCAGGAAATGAAATAGTACGTCTGCTTCTAAGTCATAAGGATATAGAAATAAAGTGGCTCGTGTCCCGAAGTTTTGCAGGACAGAAATTTGCTGATATATATAGAAACTATTTTGAGCTTCTGGATATGGAGTGCAGCGGAGAAGAGCTTTCAGAGCTTGCAGACAGTGTAGATGTGATATTCACGGCGACTCCTCAGGGATATCTTTCAAGCGTTCTTACAAAAGAAATACTTGAGAAAGCAAAGTTTATAGATCTCTCCGCTGACTATCGTATAAAGGATGTTTCCACTTATGAAAAGTGGTATCACATCGAGCACAAGTCACCGGAGCTTATCCGGGAGGCGGTATACGGACTTTGCGAAGTAAACAGAGAAGATATAAAGAAAACAAGACTTCTCGCAAATCCGGGATGCTACACCACATGTTCCATTCTCACAGCATATCCGCTGGTGAAGGAGCATCTCATCGATCCGGATACGCTTATCGTAAATGCTCTTTCAGGAGTATCGGGGGCAGGAAGAGGCGCGAAGGTTGCGAATCTTTTCTGCGAAGTAAATGAAAGCGCAAAGGCGTATGGAGTTACAACACATCGTCATACACCGGAGATCGAAGAACAGCTCTCTTATGCATACGGCGATCCGATCATGATAAACTTCACGCCTCATCTCGTTCCTATGAACAGGGGAATCCTTGCCACAGAAACAGCGACTCTGAAGGAAGGCGTGACAGAAAAGGATATCAGGGCTGCGTATGAGAAGTATTACAATGATGAATTTTTTGTACGTGTACTTGCAGACGGTCAGACACCGGAAACAAGATTTACCGAAGGCAGTAATTTCGTTGATGTGAACTTCAAGGTTGATGAGCGCACCAACAGAGTAGTAATGATGGGCGCACTTGATAATCTGGTGAAAGGTGCGGCAGGACAGGCTGTACAGAATATGAACCTGATGTTTGGATTTGATGAGGCAGAAGGACTCAGGTCCGTGCCTATGGTACCGTAAGAAAGAAGTTAGAAATGATTAGGACAATGACCATCAAAGATTATGAGGGGGTTCACGATCTTTGGCTTACAATACACGGATTTTCTATCCGTTCCATAGATGACAGCAGGGAAGGGGTACAGAAGTTTCTCGACAGAAATCCTGCAACATCGATAGTCGCAGAGGAAGACGGAGAGATCGTAGGAGCATTGCTCTGCGGCCATGATGGAAGAAGAGCCACATTTTATCACGTATGCGTAAGGGAAGATCACCGTATGCGCGGTATAGGAAGAGAAATGGTTGTAATGGCGATGAAGGCGCTTAAAAAGGAAAAGATCACAAAAGTCGCGCTAATAGCTTTTACAAAGAATGATATAGGAAATGCTTTCTGGAAAAGGATAGGCTGGACCCAGAGAACAGACCTTAACTACTACGATTTCACACTCAACACTGAAAATATAGAAAATTTTAACGCATAAAGCGTATTAGAAAGGATATGCGCATGAAGATCATCGAGGGCGGCGTTACGGCAGCAAAAGGATTTAAGGCAGCAGGAACAGAGGCTGCAATCAAATATCAGAATAGAAAAGATATGGCAATGATCTATTCCGAAGTGCCCTGTAAGGCAGCGGGTACCTTCACTACGAATGTGGTAAAGGCAGCCCCTGTAATATGGGACAGGGACATCGTCCGCGGAAAAGGCACTGCACAGGCGGTCGTAGTGAATTCCGGTATCGCAAATGCCTGCACAGGCGATGAAGGCATGGCATACTGCCGTGAGACTGCTGAGACTGCCGGCAAAATTTTGAACATTCCCTATGACAGCGTGCTGGTAGGATCCACAGGAGTCATTGGTATGCAGCTCAAGATGGACCGCATAAAGGCAGGTATCGAAAAACTGGTGCCCGCCCTTGATGACAGCCTTCAGGCAGGTACAGAAGCCGCAGAGGCGATCATGACTACGGATACCCATTCAAAGCAGGTCGCAGTGAGCTTTGAAGCCGGAGGAAAGACTGTCACTGTAGGCGGCATGGCAAAGGGTTCGGGAATGATCCATCCCAACATGTGCACTATGCTGGCTTACGTCACAACAGATATGAACATCAGCGCAGAGCTTTTAAGGGAAGCAGTATCCGGCGATATTCCGGACACTTTCAATATGATCTCTGTTGACGGAGATACTTCTACAAATGATACATTCCTCTGTCTCGCAAACGGAATGGCAGGAAACCCGGAGGTTACTGAGAAAAATGAAGACTATGAAGCTTTTCGTAAGGCACTGAATTACGTAAATACAACTCTTGCAAAGGCAATGGCAGGAGACGGAGAAGGCGCTACGGCACTTTTTGAAGTGGAAGTAATAAATGCCGACACAAAGGAGCACGCACGTATCCTTGCAAAGTCCGTTATCACATCATCACTTACAAAGGCTGCGATCTACGGTCATGATGCAAACTGGGGACGTATCCTCTGCGCGCTGGGTTACTCAGGTGTGACATTCGATCCTGACCATATCGAGCTCTGGTTTGGCAGTGATGCTGGACGCATACTTATTTTTAAGAATGGAAAAGCTGTTGATTACAGCGAGGAAGAGGCTACAAAGATCCTTTCCGAAAAAACTGTACATGTGACAGCTGATATGAAGATGGGTGATGCATCCGCAACAGCATGGGGATGCGATCTCACATACGATTACATCAAGATCAATGCGGATTACCGTTCTTAATTAAGTAATGAAAGGTGGAAATACAATGGATATCGCAATGCAGAAGATTCAGGATAAAGCAGGGGTGCTCATCGAGGCACTGCCTTATATTCAGAAATTTAACAGAAAGATCATCGTTGTAAAGTACGGCGGATCTGCAATGACAAGCGATGAGCTCCGTGCAAATGTCATTAAGGACGTGACACTCTTAAAGCTCGTTGGTTTCAAGCCCATCATCGTTCACGGCGGCGGTAAGGAGATAAGCCGCTGGGTGGAGAAAGCCGGAATGGAACCGAAGTTTATAAACGGACTCCGTGTAACGGACGAGGACACAATGGAGATCGCGGAGATGGTCCTGAATAAGGTAAATAAGGGACTTGTCCAGCTGGTCGAGTCTCTGGGAGTACGCGCTATCGGTGTCAGCGGAAAGGACGGAGGGCTCTTAAAGGTTAAAAAGAAGCTCTCCGGCGGTGAGGACATCGGATATGTGGGAGAGATCACATCCGTTGATCCGAGCATCCTTCATGACCTTCTTGAGAAGGATTTCCTTCCTATAGTCGCACCTATCGGAATGGATGACAATTTTGACACATATAATATCAATGCCGATGACGCTGCATGCGCGATCGCTAAGGCAGTAAGTGCTGAAAAGCTTGCTTTCCTTACAGATATTGAGGGACTATATAAGGATATTAACGATAAGTCTTCTTTTATATCCAGGATCACTGCAAACGAAGCGCAGAAGCTTTTGGATGAAGGCTTTATCGGAGGCGGAATGATCCCGAAGCTCGGAAACTGCATAGATGCCATCCACGGCGGAGTTCACAATGTACATATTCTTGACGGCCGTGTGCTGCACTGCCTGCTTCTTGAGATCTTTACGGATAAAGGTATCGGAACGGCAATGGTGAAAGAAGAGGATTAAAAATGAGTCTTTCAGAAAAATACATAGAAGAGGGAGAGAAGAATCTCCTCCATACATATAATCGTTTCCCTATCGTGCTGGATCACGGTGAAGGGGTATATCTCACAGATGTTGACGGAAAGAAATATCTGGATTTTGCATCAGGAATCGCTGTTTTTGCGCTGGGCTACAATGACCCGGAGTATAACGATGCCCTTAAAAAGCAGATCGACAAGATAATCCATACAAGCAATCTTTACTACAATGTGCCTGCGGTGGAGGCTGCAAAGGAGCTCTGCGCAGTATCGGGAATGGACCGCGTATTCTTTACAAACAGCGGTACAGAAGCTATCGAGGGCGCTATAAAGTCTGCGCTCAAATATGCTTATACAAAGGCTCCCGCAGACGATTATGAGATCATCGCGATGGAGCACTCTTTCCACGGACGCAGTATGGGAGCACTTTCTGTAACGGGAAATGCTCATTACAGAGAAGCTTTCGGAGAGGGAATCGGTCATATCGAGTTTGCTGAGTATAATGATCTTGAGAGCGTAAAAGCAAAGATCAACAGCAAGACATGCGCTATTATCATGGAAACCGTTCAGGGTGAAGGCGGTATCTATCCTGCATCCGAAGAGTTCCTTAAGGGTGTCCGTAAGATCTGTGATGAAAATGACATCCTTCTCATTCTTGATGAGATCCAGTGCGGAATGGGACGAACAGGCTCTATGTTTGCATTTGAGGACTACGGCATCAAGCCTGATATCCTGACAACTGCGAAGGCTCTGGGTTGCGGTGTTCCTGTAGGTGCGTTTCTCATGACAGAGCGTGTTGCTGAAAAGTCTCTGGTTCCCGGAGACCACGGCTCCACTTACGGCGGAAATCCTTTTGCATGCGCGGCAGTTCTTGAAGTTCTCCGTCAGTATAAGGAAAAGGATATCGTGGGTCACGTAAAAGAGATAACACCTTATCTCGAAGCAAAGCTCGATGAATTAAAGGAGAAATTTCCTAATATCATCGACCGCAGAGGAAAGGGCTTCATGCAGGCTCTGGAATTTGACGGACCTGTTGGTGAAATTGTTACAAAAGCGCAGGAAAAAGGAGCACTTATTATTACAGCAGGCACAAATGTACTGCGTCTTGTACCTCCTCTTATCATTGAAAAAGAGCATGTTGACAGCATTGTAAGTATTCTTACGGAAATTTTACAAAAGTATTAAATCCCTGTTGCGTTTTAATCCCGAAGAGTATACAATAATTTTGCTTTGGGACGCCTGACGGAAATGCAGTCAGGAGTTTATTAATGGAAAAATCAGGAAAGTCTGTTATGACAGGGATCCTTATCCTGCTTTTATGCGTATTTTTCAGCGGATGCGGGAGCGAGGAAAACGTGCTTTATCCTGTTGATACCGAGGTCTCGGAAAGCACTGAGGCTTCGGAGGAAACAGCAGAAGCGGAAGAAAGATCAGAGCAGACGATCTATGTGTATCTCTGCGGAGCCGTGCAGAATCCCGGGGTTTATGAAGTACCCGAGGGGACACGGCTTTTTGAGGTGTTAAGACTTGCGGGCGGGATGAGAGCCGATGCGTCTGATAGTTCCCTGAATCAGGCAGAAAAGCTCACTGACGGCCAGCAGATCCGTGTTCCGACACAGGATGAAGCGGAAAGCACACCCGGAGATACTATACCGGAAGACAAGGCAGATCCAAGAGTTAATATTAACACTGCGGATGAGGCTGAACTTACAACGATAAGCGGCATCGGTGCTTCAAGGGCACGGGCGATAATCGCCTGGAGGGAAGAACACGGAAGTTTTCAGACCATTGAAGACATAAAGAATGTGACCGGGATCAAAGAAGGTCTCTTCAGCAGGATCAGGGACAGCATCAGGGTATCCTGAGTAAGGGCAGTTGCTTTATGGGAAGAAAAGTACTGGTAGTTGATGATGAAAAGAATATCGTTAAGGGAATCGCTTTCAGCCTGAAGCAGGACGATATGTCCGTTGATGCGGCTTATGACGGCGAGGAAGCCGTGCGCCTGGCACGTGACAACCAGTACGATATCATACTTCTTGATGTAATGCTGCCGAAGCTTACGGGTTTCGAGGCTTGTCAGGAGATCCGCGAGTTTTCTGATGTCCCGATCATCATGCTCACAGCCAAGGGCGATGATATGGACAAAATTCTGGGTCTGGAATATGGCGCTGATGACTACATCACAAAGCCATTCAACATTCTGGAAGTAAAAGCCCGCATAAAGGCTATCATGCGCCGTGCAGAGCGCAGTGCTGACAAGAAGGAAAAGCCGAGGATCATTGAAAAGGGTGATCTGAAGCTGGATCTCGAGGGCAGACGTGCGTATATCGCATCCCGTGAGATCAACCTTACAGCAAAGGAATTTGATGTGCTGGAGCTTCTTGCACAGAATCCCAATAAGGTTTATTCAAGAGAAGACCTTCTGAACATTATATGGGGCAAGGATTATCCCGGTGACGAGCGTACGGTTGACGTACACATCCGTCGTCTCAGGGAAAAGATTGAAGAGAGTCCCAGTAATCCTCACTACGTTCACACAAAGTGGGGCGTTGGATATTATTTCCAGGCATAAAATATGAAAACGGTTATCTCATTTATAATTAGTCAGTCCAGGTTCTTAAAGAGCCTGCAGTTTCGTATCTTTATTCTTTTGATGCTTGTGGGACTCGTCCCCTGCATCATCTTGTCAGAGAGTATCATTCTGAATTACAGGAGCAGAGCGGTTTCTGTCAGGACGACAGAAGCCATCAATCAGTGCCGTATTCTGGCAGATCATCTCGATACATCAGGCTATATGCTGAATCCGGAGGATGAAACGCTGAATGCCGAATTAGAGCAGCTTTCCAGCTTTTATGACGGCAGGATCATGGTCATGGACCAGGATTTCAGCGTTATTTCGGATACCTATAAAATGTCTGTAGGAAAGACAATGATCTCAAGGGAGATCATCGACTGCTACATGAACGCTGCAAGTTCCGCGATCTATGATGACGATAATCAGTACATCGAATTTACGGTGCCTGTAAGAAATGCGGAGAATGGCGTCACATCCGGCGTCATGTTTGCCAGTGCATCTACAGATACCATAATGGACAGCGTGTATATTTTAAGGAGAAAAGCGACGATCATCATCGTAACCGCCACAGTGCTGATATTTGTGATGGCGGCTCTTTTGTCCGCGTTCCTCGTTCGTCCTTTTAAGAGGATCACGAGAGCCATCAGCTCTGTTCAGAAGGGCTTTGATTCTGACGCTGTATCTATCCCTGACTACACAGAGACAGAGGCTATCATGGACGCTTTTAACGGACTGATGGAGAGGCTGAAAAAGCTCGATGATTCCCGGGAAGAATTTGTGTCAAATGTGTCACATGAGCTGAAAACACCGCTCGCATCCATGAAGGTACTGGCTGATTCCATACAGAGTGCGGAGAACGTGCCTGTCGAGACCTATCAGGAATTTATGAGTGACATCACAGAGGAAGTTGACCGTGAGAATCAGATCATCACGGATCTTCTGTCTCTCGTAAAGATGGACCGTACCGCAGGTCTTCCCAATGCGGAAATGACTGATATTAATGAGATGCTGGAAAAGATCCTGAAAAGACTTCGTCCCATCGCGTCCAAAAATCAGGTGGATATCGTCCTTGAGAGTACCAGACCTGTAAGCGCGGAAGTGGATCAGATGAAGCTTTCACTGGCAATAAGCAATCTTGTTGAAAACGCGATAAAATATAATAAGACAGGCGGATGGGTACGTGTAAATCTGGATGCAGACCATCAGTTTTTCACGCTCATCGTTTCTGATTCCGGAATAGGTATCCCTGAGGAGTCTCTGGATCATATTTACGAGAGGTTCTACAGAGTGGATAAATCACACTCAAGGGAGATCGGCGGAACAGGACTCGGCCTTGCCATAACCAGAAATGCCATCCTTCTTCATCGCGGTTCCATCAAGGCTACAAGTATAGAAGGAGAGGGAACAACATTTACAGTAAGGATTCCGTTAAAGTTTGTTCAGTGATCGGGTGAAGGGGAGAGAACTGATGCAGAACATAAAGATTGAAACAAAACGGATAAGGAATACGTTGATATTATTCATATTCCTGTGCGTTTTCATAATAGGGGGATTAGTTGTTTCCGGGACTAGGAAGGGAGATTCGGAAAAGCGCGGTCCTTCGGATGGATTCTCTGTTTATTACCTTGATCAGGATGGTATGGAGATCCAGAGTGAGACCAGAAAGTCATTATCGGAAAATGCGACTGTGGGAGAGCTTTTGACCGAGCTCATGAAGGATCCTTCGGATGCCCGTTTAAAAAGGACCATGGGAGCAGATACAACGTTACTCAATTATCAGATGGACAGGAGTCAGCTGATACTGAATTTTGACACGGATTACATGCTCATGCCGAAGACTACTGAGGTGCTCTTCAGGGCAGCGGTAGTCCACACCATGTGTCAGCTTGACAGTGTGACGGGTGTACGTTTTTTTGTAGCAGGAGACCCGCTCCTCAATTCCACAGGGGATGCTGTGGGAGTCATGACTGACAGGACATTTATCGATAACGCGGGAGATGAGATCAATTCCTACAATAAGGGAAATATCCATCTGTATTTTGCGGATACTACAGGAACACTGCTGGTCCGCACAAATGAAGAAGTGGTCTACAGCACCAATGTTTCCATGGAGAAACTGGTTATGGAAAAGCTGATAGCAGGACCTACTGATAAATCAGCGTATCCTACAATGTCACCTGATACAAAGATCAATTCTATAAATGTGAAGGACGGAATCTGCTACGTGAGTCTGGATTCGAGCGTTGCAGATAAGCCTGTTGATGTAACTGAGGAAGTAGTACTGTATTCTATAGTCAATTCTCTTACGGAGCTTCCCGGCATCCATGAAGTTCAGGTGTCCGTAAACGGAAAAAATGAGGGTACGCTCAGAGGCGAATTTCCGCTGGATAAGCTGTACTCAAGAAATACTGATCTCGTAAAGAGAAAGGAAAATAAGCTTTGAAAAGACCAATGGCATGGATGGGGATACTTGTCCTCATCCCGGTCCTTTTTCTCATGCGGCTCCGTCCCGTAAGAGAGGCGCCGCCGCCAAAACCTCCGGATTCAGAGGTGACTCTGGTCGGAACCCTGCATGAAAGACAGCAAAAAAACGATTCTTTTATTCTGTATCTATCAGATGCCCATGTGACAGATCTCACATATTCGGGCAAAAAATCTGCGAATGAAAATAAAACAACGTATCAGGGAGTCCAGTTGTGGGTAAAGGATACTTCATATGAGAAACTGCCTGAGATCGGGGAAAAGATCGAAGTCATGGGAAAGGTGTCGCTTTTTCCTGAAGCCCGTAATCCCGGTGAGTTTGATCTAAGGACCTATTATCATTTAAGAGGCGTGAACTTCCGGCTTTTTGACTGTCGGATAATCAGGAGATCAGGACACGGAAAGATTGTGCCTGAACTATTGCAGAGACTCAAAGAATGGATGGGTTCTTCTCTTGACAGGCATCTCACAGAGGATGAAGCAGGTGTCATAAAGGCGATGATCCTTGGGAACAGAGCATCACTTTCTGATGAAGTGAGGGGGCTTTACCAAAGGAATGGAATAGCCCATGTGCTTAGTATCTCCGGGCTTCACATATCAATGCTCGGATACGGTCTGTACAGAGTATTAAAAAAGCTGCGTGCAGGAACAGGTATTTCTTCTGTGGTGTCCATAGTGTTTATCTCAGCGTATGCCCAGATGACAGGCGGCAGTACTTCGGTATTAAGAGCACTTTTCATGTTTATCATATGCATAGGCGCAGATATTTTCGGCAGGACCTACGATATGCTGAGCGCATTGTCTGTGTCGCTTCTGATACTTTTACTCAGTAATCCGCTCATGGTTTTTGACGCGGGATTTATGCTGTCATTTACAGCAGTTCTTGGAATAGCTCTTCTTAATCCTTGGGTCATGAGATTTTTACCCAAAATAAAAGGGAGAAAAGGAGAAATACTTTCAACCATATCTGTAAGTCTTTCCATACAGTTATTTACACTTCCGGTGGTTCTTTATTTCTTTTATCAGATTCCGTTACTTTCAATTCCATTAAATCTCGTACTTATCCCATTTATGGGAGTACTCATAGTGTCAGCGATCTTGCTGGCGGTTCTTGGGAACCTGCTCTGGTTTCCGGGTTTTCCATTAGTTTTCACATGCAGGGCAATACTGCTCATTTATGAAAAGGGGTGCAGATTATGCGACACCATACCCGGAGGGACGCTGATACTTGGGCGTCCTTCAGCGGTGCAGATATTTTTTTACTATGCGGTTCTGTTGTTTCTGGTATCAGGCTCCGCAGAAAAGCTTTTAAGAAGGATAAAGCGTGCTTCATGGCGGAAGGCTGTGGAGCTCAGCATCATCATACCTATGCTCATAGTGCTTTCTTTCCGCCCGCCAGACGGACTCATGATAACCATGCTGGATATCGGTCAGGGAGACAGCATACTTATAAAAAGTCCTGCGGGGACCACGTACCTCATCGACTGCGGGAGCACGACAGAAAAGGATATCGCGCGGTACCGTGTGATTCCGGCGATGAGATCAATGGGCCTCCGGGATATCGACTACTGCATCATGACCCATCCTGATCTGGATCATATCTCAGGCTTTACAGAGATGTTTGAAATGGATCCGTCAGAGAGACTTCCTGTACATTTTTTTGTGATGCCTGTTATGAGTAAGCCTGAAAAGGCATATACGGAGCTTGAAAAGTCGGCAGAAAAAGCCGGAGCAAAGGTGCTTAAGATATCACGGGGGCAGGTCTTTAAGGACGGAGATACGGAAATAAGCTGTCTTCACCCGGGGAAGGGCTTTACAGCGGATGATGTGAATGAATACTCAACGGTGCTAGAGCTGAAATACAAGGGATTTAAGGCGCTTTTCACAGGAGATATTCAGGGGGAAGGCGAAAAAGAGCTGACGCGGATACTGGAAAAAGAGGGAAGGATTGACCTATTAAAGGTTGCCCATCATGGTTCAAAAAATTCAACACCGTCGGAATTGCTTTTAGATATAAAACCCCGGATAGCGCTGATATCCGCAGGAAAGGACAATTCCTACGGGCACCCGCACAAAGAGACATTGGAACGGTTAAGGGACATAGATGCGGATATTTATACGACCATAGACTGCGGTGCCGTCACCATTAAAACAGACGGGAAAAACATAAGGCTCAAAACTTTTTTGAGTCGTGAAGAAATAGATACAGGAGATGATTATGAGGAACAGAAATAGATTTGAAAAAACTGCGATAGGAGCAGTGATCGGAGTAATGGCAATGGGAATGTTATTCCCTGCAAATGTAATGGCTGATGATAATTCAGTGAGTCAAAACCAGTCTCAGCATGGGATGGGAGATGAAGACAGTTCGGACAGGAATGAGGAGCGTGAAAAACCGAAGGATAATGATGCGCCTTCTATATCAATAAGAGGTCAGGAAGCGGATGAGGTAAGAGGGATAGTAACTATCTCTGTCCACGCGGAGGACTCGGGTACAGGAATAGTGTCATTATCATGGCAGAATGATGATATATGCGTTCCTGCGAGAATCATGGAGTCAGGTGATGGACAGCACTCTGTGGACCGGAAAGTAACCGTAGAGAAGGATGGAGACTATTCCTTTTTCGCAGAGGACGGAGCAGGCAACAGGTCGTCACAGTCAGTGAGGGTCACAGTGGTTAAAAGACGCGAGGAAGTGAAGGATACTCCGCAGGATAAAAAGGCTGACTCGGGAGAAAGCTTAGGTAATACCACTCAGAGCAGTCCTGATACTACGGATATCCCGGATAAACTTCCAACAGTACCTGCCCCTGAAGCAGCCACCGCACCGAAAAAAGAGAGTGCCATTCCTGAGAAAACACACGATAAATCCGACAAGACCTTAAGAGATGCAAAAAAAGGGACATCATCTAAGGATAGATCAGGAAAGAAATCAGATAAAACTACAGAGAAAAAGCAGGAGAAGGACACAGTATCCGAGGATTACGTACCGTTCATAGCCTGGGATGATTCCGACGATGATCAGGACACGAACGATGAAGCCATATCCTTTAACGGAGCAGACCGTGGTATCACAGACCGTGACCAGGCAGAAAATGACTCACTCGAAAGATACTTCGCAGAAATGAACGACCAATCCGAGGCAGCATCCGCCCCGCATGCAGACGAAAAGCCGATATCAGGCATCATCGTAGGCTTCCTCATAGTCCTCGCGCTGGCATCAGTGTCCATCTTCACCCTCCTCAAAAAGCAGATACTTAGCCTGCCGAAATGATGATGTTTTGGAAACAACGCCCTACGTCTCCGTCACTGATTAAAAACAAATATCGGCGCAGTAGCTGCACACTAAAGCTTGACGATAAATTGAAGCTGTGCGAAGATAAAGTTTATGAATGAGGTCGCACAGGACATAAAAAATCAAGACTTTAAGAGAGTCTACCTTCTCTGCGGAGAAGAAGCCTATCTGCGAGAGTTATATAGAAAAAAGCTGATCGATGCTGTAACGCCGCCGGGCGATACCATGAACACTGCCTTCTTTTCCGGGAAGGACATCAACATCGCTTCTCTGATCGACCTCGGAGAAACGATGCCGTTTATGGCGCCGAGGCGGCTTATTGTTGTGGATGGCAGCGGGCTCTTCAAAGGGGCTGTCGAAGATCGGTTTGTAGACTATATGTCGAACATTCCCGAAGATACGGTTTTTGTTTTTAATGAGACAGAAGTAGATAAACGAAGCCGTATGTATAAAGCTGTCCAAAAAAATGGACATGTGGCAGAATGCGGCGTACAGGACGAAAAAGCGCTGAAGCTCTGGCTCGCAAAGCTCCTTGATTCAGAAGGAAAAAAAGTCAGAGGGTCAACGCTGGAGCGAATGATCGCTGTCTGCGGAACAGACATGAACAATCTGCAGAACGAAGCATGGAAGCTCATTTCCTATACAGGCGACCGTGATGTGGTAGAAGACGCGGATATCGATGCCATCTGTACCCCTCAGATATCAAATGCGATCTTTGATATGGTAGATGCCATCGCAAACGGCAGACAGAAGCAGGCGCTGGATCTTTACTATGACATGCTCCTCTTAAAAGAACCGCCGATGAGGATACTTTATATGATAGCGAGAGAATTTAATCTCCTGCTTCAGACACGGGTCATGGCAGAACGGCGTGCATCCAATAAAGAAATTGCCGGTGCGGTAAAGATAAATCCTTACTTTGTAAGAAAATATATAGAAACTTCTTCCAGATATAAAACAGAAGAGCTCAGGCAGGCATTAAAAGACTGCGTCTCTGCGGAAGAAGATGTAAAGACGGGAAAGATCGCTGATAAACTGAGCGTAGAATTATTGATCGTCAAATACTCCGGGGGACAGAAAGCAATAGGTTAAAGTCCTGCTTGGGGAGATCATATTTAGAAAGAGAGGTCTGATATGCGAGAAACTCCAAAGCGCGGCGAATTTTACCGCGATATCGAGGGAAATGAATACGAGATCCTTGCAAGAGCACGTCATACAGAAACGTATGAGGAACTGGTGGTTTATATAGCATCTGATGGTGCGGGAAAAGCACTTGCCTGTCCGCTCACGGATTTCATGAAGAGAGTAGACCGCAGTAAGCATCCCAATACAAAAGCAGAGTACTGTTTTGAAAAAGTCGAGGATATCAAGGATGCGGATAACGGGATATCAGAACCTGTTGTTTTGGATAAAGAATCTCTTGATACAGGATATGCTCCTAAGGCTCATGAGGACAATTCCGAAAGTGATGATGAGATATCACCTGAGCTTTTAAGATTCCTCGAAGCAGACGGACCGGAAGCAAAGCTGGATGTTCTCGAAAAGATCCGTACAAAGCTCACAGATGAAACTATCGATGCGATAGCAGTTTCGCTCGATACGGAGATCCGGCAGGGAGATGTCATGGACCGCTATTCAGAACTTAGAGAGTATCTTCTCATGACTGTCCGTTTTGAGGGCAGCCGTCTTAGAAGCTGAGGAAAGGATTTTATCGGAGTTATGAAATTATTGTCATTTGCTGTGCCCTGCTACAATTCAGAGGCATATATGCGTCACTGTATCGATTCACTCCTGCCCGGAGGTGAAGACGTAGAAATTCTTATCGTTGATGATGGTTCCACTGATAAAACAGCGGAGATCGCTGATGAGTACGAGAGAAAATATCCGGGAATATGCAGGGCAATCCATCAGGAAAACGGCGGTCACGGTGAGGCTGTGAACGCAGGTATCCGCAATGCAAGGGGAATGTATTTTAAGGTTGTGGATTCTGATGACTGGGTTGACGGAGATGCATATAAGAGAGTTCTCGAGACTCTTTCCGAGATCGTAAAAGGCGACACAGTCCTTGACCTTATGGTATGCAACTTCGTATATGAAAAGCAGGGAGCAAAGCACCGTAAAGTCATGACCTATCGTTTTGCACTTCCTGCAAATGAAATGGTCACATGGGACGGCGTGAGACACTTCCATAAGGGACAGTATCTCCTCATGCATTCGGTTATCTACCGCACAAAGCTCTTGAGAGAGTGTGGTCTGGAGCTTCCGAAGCATACATTCTACGTAGACAATATCTTTGTATTTGAACCGCTTCCTTATGTCCGCACCATCTATTACCTGAATGTGAATTTCTACCGCTACTTTATCGGAAGAGATGATCAGTCCGTAAATGAGAAAGTAATGATCGGACGGGTGGATCAGCAGATCCGTGTAAATAAGCTCATGATCGATTATTTAGCGGGACGCAATATCCCGCATAGAAAGCTCAGAAAGTATATGCGCAGCTATCTTGATATCATGATGACAATATCGTCCATCATGCTGATACGCGCAGAAACTCCTGAAGCACTTGAGAAGAAAGCAGCTCTCTGGGAATATTTAAGAGAGAAGGATCTGGTGCTTTACTTACAGATCCGTCACGGACTTCTGGGACGTGCAGTAAACCTGCCGGGAAGATCCGGAAGAAAGATAACAGTAGGCGGATACAAGCTCGCTCACTGGTTCGTTGGATTTAATTAATAAATAAAGATAAAAAATCACCCGCCCTGTTCAGAAATGGACTGGGCGGGTGATCTTGTATTATGTTCAGTTTTTATCCCATCTCGCCTTCGTTGGCGGCACGCTCCGGGCGAGGCACGCGGAGACGCTCGATAACTGCCTGATAGTCGACCACGTATACGAGGAGATACATCACCGTTGCAAGGATAAATGCGCTTGCCACATCGAAAATGGAGTGCTGTTTTAAGAGCATTGTTGCAAGGATGATAGATATACAGAGAATCAGTGAGCTGTTCCTGATGACAGGTTTACGGCTTAGTCTCTCTGAATGGAGAACTGCGAAATGAGCTCCGAGAGAGTTGTAAACGTGGATACTCGGGAACAGGTTCGTCGGCGTATCAGTGTGGTAGAGCCTGAGAACAAGCTGGGTAAAGATGTTGTTCCTCGGGAAGACTACCGGACGGAGCTGGCATCCGTTGGGATATATCGTGGATATCAGCAGGAATAATGTCATACCGACACACAGGAATATGACCGTCTTGTAGTAATCAGTTTTATTAGTAAAGATCGTATAGGCGACAACTCCGGATACATAGAAGAACCAGAGAAGATACGGAACGATAAACACTTCACAGAACGGGATGATATCGTCCACCGCCATATGAATAATATGGTAGTTCCGGGTTACATGATTTTCGAGAAGAGAAAACCAGGGCAAATAGATAAAAAACAGATACCCAAGAACCAGAAAACCATGAGAATATCTTTTAATAAAAGCTTTCATGTGTAATTTTCTCCTTGGATTCGATATTTTAGCATATCAAAATAGGCACTTCAATAGAATGGCAGAATGTTCAGAAAATAATAATGAATACAAAAAACATTTAAAATAGTTCAAGCTTTGACCTGGACTCAAAATTTGTGGTATAATTCACCTGTTTAAAGTTGTAATGAGTGAAAGCTCATGTAATGACAATCTGGGAGGATGATCATGTACTCATTAGACGAGATAAGAGCCGTTGATCCTGAGATCGCTGATGCGATCGTAAAGGAAGAGGAAAGACAGAACAGCCATATCGAGCTGATCGCGTCTGAAAACTGGACAAGTAAGGCTGTCATGGCAGCTATGGGCAGTCCCCTTACAAATAAATATGCAGAGGGATATCCGGGACACAGATACTACGGCGGATGCGGCTGCGTAGACGTTGTTGAGGAGCTTGCACGTGAGAGAGCAAAGGAACTCTTCCACTGCGAATATGCAAATGTACAGCCCCATTCCGGTGCTCAGGCAAATATGGCAGTATTCTTCGCAATGCTGAAGCCGGGCGACACATACATGGGAATGAACCTTGATCAGGGCGGACATCTGTCTCATGGTTCACCGGTTAATTTCTCAGGATCATATTTTAACTGCGTACCTTACGGCGTTGATGAGAATGGTTTCATCGATTATGACAAGGTCCGTGAGATCGCTCATGAGTGCCATCCGAAGATGATCATTGCAGGAGCTTCTGCATATGCACGTACCATTGATTTCAAGAAGTTCCGTGAGATCGCAGACGAAGTAGGCGCTTATCTCATGGTAGATATGGCTCATATCGCAGGCCTTGTAGCTGCAGGTGTTCATCCTTCACCGATCGGCATTGCGGATGTTGTGACAACTACAACACACAAGACACTCCGCGGCCCCAGAGGCGGACTCATCCTTTCAAGCCAGGAAGCTGCTGATAAGTTCAAGTTCAATAAGTGCGTATTCCCGGGAATCCAGGGCGGCCCGCTCATGCACGTGATCGCAGCAAAGGCAGTATGCCTGAAGGAAGCTCTCCAGCCTGAGTTTAAGGAATACGGCGAAAATGTCGTAGCGAATGCAAAGGCTCTGAGTGAGGGTCTTATCAAGCGCGGTCTGTCCATCGTTTCCGGCGGTACAGACAATCACCTCATGCTCCTGAACCTCGTTCTTCAGGGACTCACAGGTAAGGAAGTAGAGGCACTTCTTGATGAAGCTCACATCACTGCAAATAAGAATACTATCCCGAATGATCCGCAGAAGCCGTTCGTAACAAGCGGTATCCGTCTCGGAACTCCTGCGATCACAACACGCGGATTCAACACTGAGGACTGCGACAAGGTTGCAGAGGCTATCTCACTTGTTGTTCTCGGCGGTAAGGACAAAGTTCCCGAAGCTCGTGCTATCGTAAAGGAACTTACAGATAAGTATCCGCTCATCTGAAAAATTTTTTCCGGATTTACGGAAAGCTTAAGAAAACATAAGTAAATTCCAGTATCACTAAAATAACCACTGTGCTATACTTTTCGTTGGCACAGTGGTTTTTTGCACGGCGTACGTGGCTATACTATTTTGTGACCAATTCAGGGAGAAAACTAAAATTGAGTGAAACAGTTATCACTGTTCGGGATCTTTATAAAATTTACAAGCTTGGTGATGAACGGGTACGTGCGCTGAACGGCGTGAGTTTTGACATTCGCAGAGGGGAATTTGTAGCGATCGTCGGAACCTCGGGATCCGGAAAATCAACGCTTCTAAACATGCTTGCAGGTCTTGAAAAGCCCACGCGTGGTGAGATCATCATCGCAGGAGAGCATATCGAGTCCTATAATGAGCAGGAACTGGTACGGTTCAGAAGGGAACATATCGGTTTTATCTTTCAGGCATATAATCTCATGCCGACACTTAACGCTATAGAAAATACAGAATTTCCATTGGTGTTCCGGGGCGTTTCAAAAGAAACGCGCAGGAAGGCTGCCATAAAAACATTGAACAGAGTTGGTCTGTCCAAATTTTTGGACCATAAGCCAACAGAAATGTCCGGTGGTCAGCAGCAGCGAGTCGGAATAGCCAGGGCGCTAGTAGTTAATCCGGAGATAATATTTGCGGATGAGCCGACGGGAAATCTTGATTCTGTTACAACGGGAGAAGTGCTGAAACTCATGCAGGAGCTTGTGCATGACAGGAAGCAGACCCTTGTGATGGTCACACACGATAATGAGCTGGCTTCCTATGCGGATCGTATCATCCGTATAAAAGACGGCAGAAAAATAGAGGATACTGAAAAATGAGAATGAAAATGAGGGAGAAATTTTTAAGGATCGCGCTTGGTACAGTAATGACAGCGGTCATCGTATCCGGCGGATTGACAGGAAATACGCGTGCATATGCTGAGGTAGAGCACGGTTCATCACCGGGAGTTCTTATAAAAACTCCTAATGATTCATCAGATTCAGGTTCATCGGGTTCACAGGACAGCGGTTCCTCCGATTCCGGAAGTTCATCGGATTCATCAGGTCAGTACGGAAGCGCTACATCAACGAATCCGTATATCGTTCCTGCGGCAACATGGGTTACTCCCGTTGCGACCCATGGAGAGGCACTTTATGTGGTGCTGCCTCTTGTGAACATGTTTGAATATAATGTTCATAATGTGATCGTTACACCGGAGCTCTCTACCAGCACAGACGAATTTCCGTTTGAAATCGATGCGACAGGCTTCACTCAGAAGATAGATACACTTGTAGGTGAAAAAGAGCAGCCGGACAGAAATAAGCGTGTACAAAATTGTGTATGGACCTTCCGCACCAGAGATAACGTAAAGAGCGGATATTACAAGCTCAGTTATCAGGTCACATATACGGATCCCTTAAATGAGGTCCAGACCTGCACGATTTCAACCTATGTAAAAACAGTAGGTCTCCCGAAATACGGAACGACTGACGGCTATGAAAAAGATTCAAAGCTTTCAACTCCCCGTGTTATCGTTACAGGTTTCAAGACAGAGCCCGCTGAGGTTCAGGCAGGTGAGAAGTTTTTACTCACTCTCACAATGAAGAACACTTCAAAGAGGACAGCTGTTGATAATATGGAGCTGGATCTTACGGGAATAGTGGCAGGAAAGGATGAGGCAAGCTCATATGCAGCATTCCTGCCTACTTCCGGTGCGAACAGCTTTTACGTAAATTCCATTCCTGCAGGCGGTGAGACTGAGCTTTCCATGGAGTTTACCGCAAAGGCAGATCTGGAGCAGAAGCCCTATGTAATGGACATAAAAATGAACTACGAGGATGATGAAGCGAACCCCTATGAGGGCGAAGCGAATGTATCTATCCCGGTTCATCAGCCGGCGCGTTTTGACACAAGCTCACCGACAGTAGAGCCTTCAAGCATAAATGTGGGTGAGCAGTCTGACGTGATGTTCAGTATCTACAACACGGGCAAGACTAAGCTTTACAACGTGACAGTGAGCATGAACGATCCTTCCATCGACCCATGTCTTGCATTTGTAGGAGCTATTGATTCCGGAAATACAGGAAACGTTGATGTGATGGTGACAGGTGTTGCTCCCACAGAAGGCGACGGCACTATCCCCTGCGTGATCTCTTATGAGGACGAGGCAGGCAATGTCACCCAGACTACCAAGGAGATCAACCTTTTCGTAACTGAATATATGGAAGAAGATTATGGCTTTGAAGGTGAGGAAGAGGAACAGGAAGGAATGAATCCTACAGTCCGTAATCTCATCATCGCGGCAGCGGGGATCATCGCACTGATAGTATTCCTCGTAGTATTCTTCAAGATCAGGAAGAAGAGAAAGAAAGCAAAGGAAGAAGCGGAACTCAGAGAGCTGGCGGAAGAGACAGCAGAGGACGAAAAGAATGACAATCATTGATCTTTTCAGATATTCATGGAAATCTCTGGTACGTCGTAAACTCCGTACAATACTTACGATACTTGGTGTCGTGATCGGTATTGCGTCCATCGTTGTCATGGTGTCCCTGGGACTCGGTCTCAGGGCACAGTCCATGGCAATGATCGAGCAGTACGGCGGTCTCACGACCATCGAGGTCAGAGAGGGCAACGGAAATAATTCATCAGGTAAGGGCGGTGGTAAGGATGAAAAAAAGGATCCGACAGCCGGAAAATTATCTGATGAAACCGTTGATATGATCCGAAATATGGATCATGTCGAAGTAGTTTCACCTGTACTTACTTTTGAATGTGTCATAAAGAGCGGTTCGTATGTCTATAACTGTTATGAAGGTTATGGATATACTCTCGAAGCGCTTAGAAGCATGAAATGGGACTTTAACGAAGGGGATTTTCCAAAGGATGGAGAACCCCTTAAGTTCGTGTATGGAAATATGGCACTGCAAAATTTTGTAAATTCTTCGACAGGACAGGGTTACTGGGAGACAAATGTTCTTCCTGATATTGACCTTATGAAATCTCCGCTTTTTACGATATTTAATACGGAGGCTTACTATGCCACTCAGGGAAATAATGATCAGCTCCCTGACAGCGAGGGGGGAGCGGAAGCAACAAATACAGCTCCGCCAAAAAAATATCTGATCCCTACAGCCGGTGTTCTCTATGGAAATACAGATGACGACTATCGGAATTACAGCTGGAGTATCTACTGTGATATAGAAGCACTGGAAAAGGTTTTAAAAAAAGAGTATCGTAATAAGGCGATTCCGGGTCAGCCTGTTAAGAAAAACGGAGCGCCTTATAAAAAAATGTTTTACAATGAGATCTATGTCCGTGTCGACAGTGTAGAGCATGTACTCGATCTGCAGAAACAGATCGGAGATATGGGTTATTCTGTCGAGAGTAATTATGAATGGATCGAAGAGACACAGAAACAGGCACGTTCACAGCAGGCAATGCTTGGCGGTATCGGATGCGTGTCTCTTCTTGTAGCTGCCATCGGTATAGCGAACACGATGATGATGTCGATCTACGAACGTACAAAGGAGATCGGTGTCATGAAAGTGCTTGGATGTAATCTGTCCGACATAAGGGGGATGTTCCTTCTGGAAGCGACCATAATCGGAGCTATCGGAGGAGTTGTCGGAGATATATTCAGTGTGGCGGCTTCGTTTATCATAAACGCTGTAACGGGGGAGACAACATCAGTCACACCGGTGTGGCTCATGCTCATGGGATTTGGTTTTGCTGTATTTGTTGGTATGGCAGCGGGTTACTTCCCTTCAAAACGTGCGATGGAATTAAGTCCTCTTGCGGCTATCCGAAACGAGTGATGCGTTCTTCGTGCACGAAAGTGCATTTAGTAAAGGAAATCTATGGTTTTTAGTTCGTTAATATTTCTTTTTCGTTTTCTGCCGGTATTTTTACTGGTTTATTATATAGCCCCGAAATCTGTTAAAAATCTGGTCCTCTTTATCGGAAGCCTTATTTTTTACGCATGGGGCGAGCCGAGGTATTCGGTTCTTGTGCTCATGTCGATACTGGTAAATTTTTATGCCACAAGATTTATGTCAGTTTACGACAGAGAATATAGGATACGTGAAAGGCGGATATGCCTTTTCTTCATTATTTTCTACAATGTAGGCATGCTCCTCTTTTTCAAATATACGGGGTTCATACTTACGAATATCAATACTTTTGCGGGGACGGATATCCCTGTTCCAAAGATCACGCTTCCTCTGGGAATCAGTTTTTATACGTTTCAGATCATGTCCTATGTGATCGACGTGTATAAAGGCGAGATAGAGGTAGAAAATTCCATACTGAATCTTGGCACATATCTTGTAATGTTCCCGCAGCTGATCGCGGGTCCCATCGTGGTGTACAAGGACGTGGCAGCCGCCCTGAAAGAGCGGGAGATCACACTTCAGGGTGTTGAGAACGGACTCATGACTTTTACACTGGGCTTAGGTTCAAAGGTCATCCTTGCAAACAATCTCGGAAATATATGGAATGCCTGCGGTGAAGCAGGATATGAGAATATTTCTACTCTTTTTGCGTGGCTTGGAATAGCTGCCTATACGATGCAGCTTTACTTTGATTTCAGCGGTTATTCTCTGATGGCGATAGGTCTCGGAGAGATGATGGGATTTAAGTTCCCTCAGAACTTTAATTTCCCATATTCTGCAAATTCTGTTTCTGAGTTCTGGAAGCGCTGGCATATGACGCTTACAAACTGGTTCAGAAACTACATCTATATCCCCCTTGGCGGAAACAGGAAGGGCGCGGTACGTACATACTTCAATATGTTCGTCGTATGGCTCATAACAGGTTTCTGGCACGGTGCGGACTGGAACTTTATCCTCTGGGGTCTGTATTACTTTGTACTGTTATCCATCGAGAGGCTTTTCCTGAAAAAAATACTGGATCAGTCCCAGTTCTTTTCAAGGATATATACGCTTCTCGCAGTAATGGTGGGATGGGTGCTCTTTGCAGCTCCGTCACTTTACGAAGCAGTGATATATCTTTCACGGATGTTCACACTGAACCCCGGTACCGATTTCCTGGAATATGCACGGAATTATGCATTGCTTTTGGCAGGAGGAGTTATTTTTGCCACACCTGTCTTTTCGGACTGGTACAAAAAGCACAGGAGAAATATCGTGGTACTGCTGTTCATGATCGCGGTATTCTGGTATTCCGTATATCTCCTTACAGAGGAAATGTTCAATCCGTTCCTTTATTTTCGTTTCTGAGTACGGATAGTGCAGGGATAGTGTGTTGCAGGCAGAAAAGAGAAGTATAAATGAGAAATATTTTTAAGCATCCATATCTGATCATCCTGGTGCTGTCTGTTGCGGCGGTGTTTACCTATGGCATCCTGCTGAAAACAGGTACCATCAGCACTACATCGGCGGCAGCAGGGAATGACAATATCGAAGTTGCAGTAGCGGTGCATGATCTGGAAGCAAGACTTAATACACTTATCATGAAGACAAAAGAGGTGGACTATTCTGCGGAATATAAGCCTACTGAGTATGTGCCGGATAAGGAGCTTGCCGGAAATGTGTCATCAAATGATGCAGATAAGGCAGACGAGAGCGGTAAAACCGATAAAGATGCCAAGTCAGATGACAAGGATAAGTCAAAGGATAATGAGGAAAAAGAGCCTGTAGGAGAAAAAATGGTGCTGGCAGAGGATGATGCATCCTTCTGCGGTAACAATGACGGCTTCTATCAGGTCGAGGAAGGCTATCTCACAAAGGGAGATGCACTTTTTATCGGAGACTCAAGAGTTAAGGGCTTTGCGCTTTATTCAGGACTTCAGGGCATAAACGTATATGCAGAAAAAGGCTACGCTGTACATAAGGTTTTCACTGATAAGTTTATAGACACGGTTCTCGGAAAGCTTACGCTGGAAGAGGCTATGGCGGCGGACACTGACCGCTACAGAAAGATCTATATCATGCTCGGCCTCAATGAAATGGGCTGGGGAAATGATGAAATGTTCGCTAACGCATATTACAGGATGATAGATATGCTGAAGTACTATCAGCCTAATGCGGTGATCTACGTTCAGGATGTGATCCACGTGACAAAGGCAAAGGGCGAGTCGGCGCCTCTGTACAGTAATGCAAATATCGATGCGAGAAATGAGCTCCTGAAGACTATAGCAGATAACGAGCATGTGGTTTATCTGAATGTGAATCAGGTTTTCTCTGAGGATGAGGGAGCGCTTCCGCCGGAATATACATCTGACGGTGTTCACATCAAACAGCAGTATATGCAGAGATGGGTGGATTTCCTCAAGGATCACGCAGTGATCGCATCCGAGGAAGACAAAGCCTATGTAACGGGCGAAACAGTCGGAAAGTCTGCACAGCAGGCGGACAATGAGGAGTCTGAAAAGGCTGCTGAGGAAGCTGATACAGAAAAGCAGGAAGCAGAACAGGCACCGGCAGAGACACCTGCACCTGTACAGCCTTCTGTGACAGCCCCTGTAACGGCTCCTGTGACGCCGGATCCGGTTCAGACACCGGAAGTGCCTGCAGCGGTCCCGGAAGTGCCTTCTACAGGCGGTGACGCAGGCTGGGAAACAGGACAGGATCTAAAATAATATCTGATAACGAAAAAGGAAGGACTCGATGGGGAGTCCTTCCTTTTGCATATATAAATCTTTTTGTTTATCAATCCTCTGAAGAAGCGTAGGTAACGCCGCCCGGAACAACCTTTGAGCATGCAAGAGCAAGGGAACCTGGTCCGATGTGGCATGCGATGCTGAGGGGCAGACGATCGATATGAAGCTTGCAGTTCGGGAATGCTTCACGTACTTCTGCAGCAAACTCATTAGCAGCTTCTTCGTTCTGGGAGTAAGCCATCTGGATCCATACATTAGGATTCTCAGGATCATATCCGCCGAAACGAGTGTCGATATCATTTTTAACGGCTTTGATCATGATTGACTTTGCCTGCTTGATGCCTCGGCACTTTGAGAATGCATCGAGCTTTTCACCCTGGATCTGAAGAATAGGCTTGAGGTTCAGGATCTTTGCAAATGCGGCAGCGGCAGGAGTGATACGTCCTCCCTTTTTAAGATACTCAAGAGTATCGAGAGTGATGTAGATACTTGAGTCGAACTTTGTCTCTTCAAGGATGTTCTTGATCTCTTCCGCAGATTTGCCGGAATCAGCAAGAACCTTTGCATCCAGTACGGACTGACGCTCTGTAACGGAGATACGCTGATTGTTTACAACATGAACCTTTCCTTCATACTCGTTTGCATATACGCTTGCATTTGCGCATGAACCGGAAAGTCCGCTGGACATGGGAATGTGAACGATCTCGTCATATCCTTCCTCAAGGATCTTGTCCCACAGACCCATTACATCGCCTGCAGCAGGCTGTGAAGTGTGAACGCCTGCATCCTCTGCGAGGAAATTATAGAACTCATCATGTGTCAGATTGACGTTATCGAGATATTCCTTATCATTAATGATGACAGGCATAGGAAGAACGAAGATACCTTTCTTCTCTCCCTCGGCAATGGTCATTCCACTATTAGTATCAGTAACGATAGCAACTTTTTTCATGTTAAAAAGATTCCTTTCTGATGGAAGATTCTAGCACAAAAACGAGTTTGTAACAACGTAGTACTAAAAGCCACGTGTCACCGTATCGACATAAATGCAAAAAATGTTGTTTTGAATTGTATAGGTGTCAGACAATAGTGCCGATAAATACAAATGTCAGATAAATTATAAATAAACTATAAACTGTATTGACACATTTAAACGGTTGCGATATACTTCATTCATCAACAAGGAAAGAGAGGCAGGTTAAATAAAGGGACGGGCAATCGCCCGTAGGTGAGCCAATGTTTAACATGAAAGGTGTAGTAAAAACTCGTATCACAAAATGAGAAGGAGTTGAGACCGCCGGACACTTTAATTTCCAAGTCAACATTCTGATCGATAGGCCTGGATCAGAACGTACTTATCACCAAAATTGAATAGTTACATTCATCTCATAATCATAGAAGCATTCCAGATGCAGATAATGGGCGGAGAGAAAAATCAAATGATAAATATGTCTTATATGAGAAGACAAGTTGAAAAACCGTTCCCAAATCTGAGAAATACAGGATCCGCATCATGGAAGCAGATGTAGGAGGTACAGTCCAATGGGATGTTTAGATGATTCACGGTACTAGAGGACATCAAATGTGAAGTGGTTGGTTCCATTTGATGTCCTTTAACTATGTCTTTTTTTAGTAAAGTGAAGGAAGCGGAGTGCGCTGTTTCCAACACATCTCGGGGAACCGACACGACGGTGAGCTAACTGCTGACTCCGACATAAGCACGCCTTTGTATTGTATACCTAAGATGGTCTGTGGTATGATTTACGCGGTTTTTTTGATATGAGGTTTTAGCGGAAAGGAAAGATCATGCTTACAGACGGAGTGATACTTGATGTAGACGGAACGATTTGGGATTCTACGGGAATCGTTGCTGTTGCCTGGGAAAAGGCGGCGCGGGACGGCGGTGTGAAGGATGCGAAGATCACACCGGATATGCTGAAAAATCTTTTCGGAAAGACAATGGAAGAGATCGCGGACGTCCTCTTCAGAGGTGAGACAAAAGAAAATAAGGAAAAGATCATGGAGCTCTGCTGTATCTATGAGGATAGGGAGCTTGAAGCAGATCCGTGTCACATAGATTTTCCGGGTGTCGTAGATACTATAAAGAAACTTTCTGAAAAAGTACCTGTTTTTATCGTGAGCAACTGCCAGTCGGGATATATAGAGCTTGTAGAAAAGAAGCTGGGGCTGGAGCCTTATATCACTGACATTGAGTGCTACGGAAATACCGGAAACGGAAAAGCAGATAATATAAAAAGTGTGGCAGAACGTAATCACCTGAAAAATGCGGTTTACGTAGGCGATACAGACGGTGACAGGATCGCATCTGAAACAGCAGGAGTACCTTTTATCCTTGCGGGATATGGATTCGGCGAGACGGAGGGAGCTGCGGCTGAGATAGATAAATTTGCAGATCTTTTAGAGCTTTTAGAAGTGTAAAAAGCAGAAATGATATGCCGAACCATTGTAAATACTGGGTTCGGCAAAAATGTTTTAAAAAGTATGCAAAAGGCGTTGACAACATTTAGGTATACGTGTATATTATTACGTGCGCGTTGAAAAATCAGATGCGCACAAAAATATGCGATAGTAGCTTAGCTGGTAAAGCGCCACCTTGCCAAGGTGGAGACCGCGGGTTCGAATCCCGTCTATCGCTCTTGAAACTG
>FUZG01000015.1 GCA_900168235.1 Lachnospiraceae bacterium
ATGCTCCTTCAGCCGGCGGAGTTTTGCCCTGGATATACCAGTTCGCCGTTCAAGTTCGGCGAGATTGACATGCTCCAAATCGAACTTATCACCAAGTTCGCGCTTTATTTCGTTGAGAGCTTGTGCTATTGTTTCAGTTAAGTCATTGTTTTTTCCTTTCATCAATCGATTTAGCTGCTGCATTGGCATACAACAGTTTAGACTCGATGAACGAAAAAGCAATGGCTGTTTTTGTTCGACTGAAAATGGTTGTTTCTTTCCGTCCCGAATTGGTTAATTCTTCCCGACACGGAGTGGTTGATTCAGCCCGACCCTAACACTGACGCTTAATTCACCACTATTATTATGCTAAGGAAAATGATCTTTATTGTTGAATATGCTCCTTAATATGGTTGATTATTACAATTCTCTGTTTCAGTTATTTCGACCCTGTCCTCAATTATTAAAATCTCCTTATCAGAACATCTGGCTTTCTTAATACCCATCTCCTTCTCCTTTCATCAATCAACACATGATATCTTGAGCTCACGAATCCAATCCGTTTACAGGTTTTTGATATAGCAAGTTACGCTATGCTCGAAAACACCTCGCCAAGCGTACTTGCATAGCACGCACTAAGCTCGAAAATACCTCGCTAAGTGCTCCGCATAAACGCAAAAAAGGCACCCTCTTAGAAATTCAATTCTAAAAGGGTGCCTTACGGCTTTATCATATGAAAATGCCTTGCAACATGTCTGGATTTATCTGCCTTTATGAAAATTTACAAATTTGTTGCAGATTTGTTGTAGTACAACGTCCAAGACTTTATCTATCGTTACAATTTGTTGCAGTAAAATCTGTCATTAATAGAGCTTTGCACCAGCCGGGATGTGGTTATCTACCATGAGAAGATGAAGTTCTTCCTCATCGCTGTCCTTCTTGTTGTTTACTGCTGAAAGCAGCATACCGCAGGACTCGATACCCATCATTGCTCTAGGCGGAAGGTTGGTGATTGCGATCAGAGTCTTTCCTACAAGTTCTTCCGGCTCATAGAAACCGTGGATACCTGAAAGGATTGTTCTGTCTGTGCCTGTTCCGTCATCCAGTGTGAACTGAAGGAGCTTCTTGCTCTTCGGAACTGCCTCACATGCCTTTACCTTTACGGCTCTGAAATCTGACTTAGAGAATGTCTCGAAATCAACGGACTCCTCAAACAGCGGCTCGATCTTTACATTGCTGAAATCAATCTTGTTGTTAGGTGTAAAGAAACCGTTGCTATCATCAGATGCAGATGCACCTACTTGAGTGTTATCTTTGTTAACACTCTTGAGTGTCGGGACAACTTTTGAGTTCAGGCCGACTCCGGTCATCACCGGACGTGCCGTACCATTTCGTATCTAACACTCCAAATCATCTTCGGTCGACATCGGGCGACCTCGAAAGATATTTGTTGCATAAATGTTGTAATCCCATTTTTTGTTACAGAGCCAATCGCTCTTCTCAAAAAATGTTATCCAACTTACTTGCTAATATATTAAATGTTTCCTGTTTCTTGCGGTCAGTAGCTTCCGCGTAAATGTCCATTGTGGTTTCAACGCTCTTATGTCCCATAACAGACTGAATAACCTTCAGGTTACTCTCAGCTTCACAAAGTCTCGTTGCAAAAGTATGCCTCAGATGGTGGCACGAAAAATCCGGAAGAATAAGTGCATCTCTCTTCTCTTTCTTTGCATTAATAACTTCATCAGCATTGTAACTTGCAATAATACGCTTAATCGCCCGATTGACTGAACCGGGATTAGGTACTTCACCAAATCGATTCTGAAATATGAATCCGGTGTACCCATCAATAACCTGCATATTCGGACCAATCTCTTCCTCGACATCCTGAAGAATGCGAAATGCATCTATCACAACATCAAGCATCGGGATTGTTCTAATTCCAGCCTCCGTCTTCGGTTCTGAAATTCGGAAAACACAACTGTCTGACTCTGCTGACTTATAATAGGTAAGAGCATGATCAATAGTAATGATTCTGTTCTCAAAATCCAAGTCCTGCCAACGAAGTCCCAGACATTCTCCGATTCTGCATCCAGTGCCTAGCAATATAGTAAATATCGGCCACCAATGAATATACACAGGGTGATTTGCCATGTAATCCATGAAAACTCTTTGCTGTTCAACAGTTAGAGCGTGACGGATATTCCGGTGCATCCCTGTCTTCTTGCAAATCTCAGTCATAACACCATCAGTAGGATTCTTTCTGATGATATCGTCTCTGACTGCTAACTGAAAAGTCGGATGCAGGATACAGTGAATCGAATCCAGTGTAGCTAGTGCGAGATTCTTCTCGTTTATCAAATAATAGTAAAACTTCAATATATCCGAGTACTTGACCTCAATCAGCTTATGCTTTCCAAAGTCTTCACGCACAAAGCGGTCATACATATAGATATATCCGCTCTTAGTATTATCCCGCAGGTTATATTTAGTTGAAATGTACCTGTCAAACGTATCATTGACTGAAGCCTTTCCCGCAGCGTAACGGTCAAGACCATCGAGCTGATCTTTGATCAGCTTCCTTTCCTTCTCGCGAAGGGTCACCAGATCATTTGCATAGATAAACTTCCGCTTACCCAGAGGATCTGTGTAATTATATAGATATCTGCCGTCCGATGCTCTCTGAACCTCTCCCTTATGAAGAGCTCTTCCACGAGCATCTTTTCTCGACTTCGCCATTATTGCCTCCTATCTCACAAAGAGACGCGACATAATAAACATAACGGCATCTGTTTGAAATCACTAATCTATTATCGCCCGTACAAACAGCATTTTCAAGCAAATTCTTCAATTATTCGCTTTATCATTGCTTACTATACTTTATCAATGTGCCTCACATCATAATGTTACAACTGGATAAATTCCTACCATATCAGATACCACATGTTTTTATACCCAAAGTTATCACTATCGAATAAAGCTTGCATAATACTAAGACTAAAGGGCCTGGATGGGCTTTGACGCAGGAGACATCAATGCTAAATTGCGTTCCAAAATTTCCTCAATCAGCGGAATACGTGGAGAAACCCATGTTGAATATGGTGGATTATTCCATTGTACAAAGGAAGGGTTTGACTTCTCAATGTATGATGAAGACTATAACTACATTTAAATTTAGAAATCACTGTATCGCCCCCCTGCATTTATGATGGAATCAATATACTCAATTCCATGGACCAAAAATTACGGACAAAAACAGATGATTCAAGGAAACTAAAAAAGATAAATTGACAAAAAATATTGTCAATTACCCACTGGCGACATATATCGTCACCAGCGGGTAATTGTAAGGTGAGGAACCGTCAATAGAACGTAGATACTAGAGACACATTAAGTTACCCAACACATTCTTCCAGAATAATTTGAATAACTTCTTCAGCTTCCTTCTTCTTCATTCTTTCAAAAACAGCATCAAACACTTTCGCATAAATCATTCTCTGTTCATTAGTAATCTTAGTACTAATATTTAATGCATTGTATTTCGTGACAGACTTCTGCATATTAGCCAAAATAGAAAGCTTTCCAAATAGATCCATAGAAGCAAGCTGATCCGATTCATCCATATCATCATACTGATCTTCGCTTCTTATCTCTTCAAATCGATCTGTAATGTCTGCTTCATTAATATGATCTTTAATATCCGTCTGAACAATCTTCTGTGAATTCTCATCAAGACTTCTCTTATATGAACGAGCTCTGATTTCTTTTGATATCTCGACTGTCCATTCCTTAAACTGCTCTAATACGCTTAAATAGATATCATTCTTCTCAAAATCATCTCTTCGAGAATTAGGAATAATTTTATCACTGCAAATGTTTAATTCACCACAAAGCCAACCGTTGAATCTTTCCTCCTTAAAATAACTCCTTAGTGAATTCTGATCCCCAAAAAGAATATTTCCATGACGTACTCTAATTCCTTTAACCTGGTTATCTAAGATCGTTCCAAAATAATTATTTTCCGAATACCATAGAATTGCACAAACATCACCATTTACGGAGAATGTTCTAAACTTTATATCTTCAATCGGATCCTCAATACGTCGGACTCGATCAGACAAAATACGGTCAGAATATGGTTTACATATCTTTATAATTTCACCATCATAATCTAGGTATATATTGTATTCTGGAATAACAAGACCATTTACCTTAAGATTTTCAGTGATCACTGACCCCCAAACAAAACTGCTATCAAACGGAACTGGAAGGTTCTGTTTCATATAATTAATAACTTTGTCTCTGATCAAAAGCCCATCCACATTATTGACACTTCTCATATCTACGCGGAAATAATGTGTCTTAGAATCAACATTTTTTTTACTACATGACACCACTTGATCCATCACTTCTGAAATAGACTCTTCTCGTCCTTCTTGTGGAAGTAACAGCTTTTGAAGTAATTCACAATCATATCTCACTGTCGTCTCCACGTTCTCACCAAAAGCAGTGGTTGTAAAACTAAGGCTCTTACAATACCCTAGTCCTGATAAGCGCCCAATTCCTCTAAATCCCCTTGACTTCTTGTAGTCTTTCTTTGAATTACCTATATCTATTAACGTACTGAGCGCTTCTTTTGCCAAAATCCCTGTTCCATTATCTTCAATCGAAATGTTATTCTGTGAACTCTGAATCCTTATAATAATCTTTGCATCTTTTCTATTTATAAGGTTTTTATGCAAAGCAGTATCTATAGAATCTGCTGCATTTTGTACGTACTCTCGATACAGATCCAATGGTGTTAAATACATTCCACTTGTTAAAGATTCTAATGTATACTTTCCGACTAACAATTTATGATTCATTTTTTTTAGAACAGACTCAACTGTTCATAGACCCCCTTTATGCTCTCTTCAATTTCTCTTAGTATCATTTCATTTCCAGGCTGATCTGCTGCCTTCATAATGAAAATATCTTTCAACTCATCCAATTTTCCGAGGAGTTTTTCTCTCAATTTTTTTTCGTCAAATGTGCATACAGAATTAATTACCTCATTCTTATCAGCTGGTTCAAAAACCCCCATTGAATCGAACAACGGTAGATAGTTTAATAATGAAAAATTAAAACCAATATTCTTTGATCTCGCTGTAGCCTGCAATCTATTATTAAATTGAACATTTTTTGAATCAAACAAATTTCTATTCTTTATGATCTCTTTAATACTCTCTACTCCAAACACGTCAACAAGCACGTTTAATTGCTTCGCTGTAATATTGATGGTTGCTGCATATGTTATGATTCTAGAATATAAAATCGGTAGCTCTTCCTTTATGAATATTAGGAGCGCTTTCTTTGTGTTCTCATCTGCATTCTCTAATACCCGAATCATACCGGCCTCAGTAAAATACAAAAAATATAGTTTCTTCATATTCTCATTTGATATTTTGTTAATGAGAACTTCATCAAATCTATTGCATCCTATATATTCCAAAAATTTAGTAGCATCTATCTTCCTATATAGTTTTCTCCATGTATTAATAAGATGCTGATTTTCATTCCAAATATCATAACGTGCCTTTTCTTCTTTTTCTGATTCTCCCTTACGTTTTACAAAAAAACCTCTTTTAGAAATAAGACGTTCCGGCATTGCTAACGTTTCAACAAACTCTTTCTCATCTTTTCCAAAATCAGCCTCAAAAAATGATCTTCCCGAAACGCCCTTTCCTTGTGTCGGAATAAGCATACATTGAAGAGCGCGCAAATACTTTGCGTTCCAATGTTTTCCAATAAATCCTCTACTAAGATTTGAAAGAGGTATATACCTCATCGGAAATGAGAAAATGGATATTTTTCTACCTAATCGGGCCGTAAGGTTTTCACTTAATTCCATTGTAATTTTCATACGTTCATACAAGTCTTCTGGAGTATCTGCGTGATATGTATGACCCTTACCTGTAAAATCTTCACCATTATACAGAAGATAATTTGACATATAGTCCACGCCATTTTCAGCGCATAGTGTTATGGCCCTTGCATAAGCTTCTTTATCTTCTATATGATCAAATGCTATTCTTGCCGGTTTTATCGCCAATTCTCCAAGTCTCTTTGCTTTCTCTGGAGTCATTAAAAATGCATCTAATCCCTGATTAAAATCAACATATCGCTGAACAGTTTTTCCCGTCTTTGGATTCTTGAATGATGCACCCTTCCCATATCCAAGGGCAATTATCTCATCTATAATTTGATCAAACTTCGGTGACCGAAGAACGTTATTATCCATTAATAATAAATCCTTCTTAGGTCCAAATTCTCTATCAATACGATGAATATCATCTGTAATTGAAACATATGGCTGATAGCTAGGTTCCAAAGTTTTTACTGCACAAAATGTACAATTCATACCACAGCCACGAGTCATATAAGTAAAATATGCATCGTGTGCAGGATAGGTACAAACATCCTTAACGTCCTCAAGTATTCCATAATCAAGAGGTAATGTATCAATACACTCATCATGAGGAAGTCCCAACGTACCTTTATGATTCAATAATCCCGTATTATTAATTATTTCTGGAAAATTATCCCTAATCAGTTCTGGCATGAGTGTTGCAAGAATACCACCTGTATATACTTGTCCACCTTCTTTTACAACTCTCAACGCATACTCCAACGCTTCTTTTGTAATATCCCATTCAAAAGTAAATAGTGTGGTTACATATACTCTATCCCATTTTTTCTTACTTAATGCATCCGGAAGTTTTCCCTTAGCAAATCTAACGTAGTCTCCCTGCATGTATCGATGAAAATAAGCTATTTTCATTAGTCCAATTGGTGGATAGGTACTCTTATAATTAGGTTCTATTAATAAAATATCTGACATATAAATCTCCAAAAAAATAAACAGTTCCACATATCACAAATCTCACATACATGGAACTGTTTATATTATATATATTTTTTTCGCAAAAGTCGATCGCTGAGTCATAGGTCATTTCTTATATCCACATGTATTTTTTCATACAAGTTAGTTCTATAAGAATATATCATCGTTCTTATGATTTCTAACTACCCCCTAAGAGCTTCACGCATACTAAAATTAAATCTCGGTTCTCAGCAACAATGATTATATTACAACCTCTGGTCAGCATTCCTTTAACATATTTCGTGAACGCTGTCTGTAAGATATACGAGCATTGTCTCAATTTGACAAAAATTTATCATCAACAACCGAAACCTCAAATTTAGACAACCTTTTATAAGATAATTCATAAAGATAGAAGTCAATTGCAAAGTTCTTTTAACATAGTATTTTCTATACGAACTTATAAAATCAATAGTTTACAACATAAAGATAGTACTTAGCCCTCGTACCAGCTACATATAACCGATTATAATAATCCTTGTTCTTTGTCAAACCATTCGGCCAATCATTTAAATAAATAACTATACACGCTTCCAACCCCTTGAAATCAGAAACAGTTGATATCTTTACCTCATCTTCTGCTAAGCTGTCTTTGCTCAATTTATATCTCCCAAACTTCTGTTCGCTCCATTCACAAAGTCTATTATCATTTACTAAAACTACAACTGAACTTGCAGGAACACTTTCCTCCGTTATCAATTGATTTAAAACACTGTTCAAAAAGACTCCAACCTGTTGTGTATTATGATAATCATATATTTCCGGATCACAACCGCATATATCATTTGAAATGATCTGATCACCTATCTGTGTATTCCCCTTAATCCAACTGTGTATATTCCTTGTATTTCTGATATTATTCAGCAACAAATATGGTTCCGTATCAATACCAAATCCCTTTCCAAACCTGCGATTATAAATATTCTGGTTTTCGTCAAAAAATACCCAAAAAATCCCATCTGGCCTTATATACAGATTTAGACTCCTTGCCCAATCTTCGGATAAATCTTGAGCCTCATCAACCATAATACAATCGTATTTTTTTTTATTTATCCCTGCCAACACATCATAGTACTTGATATCCCCTCTCGCATCTTGAGGAAGATCTGCCGCATTAATTTTCCCTATTGTTCTTGCAAAAAGTGTTTCTATTGGAACGCAGTCAACAAGCTCATTATTAATCTGCTTTTCAACATATTGACAAAGCGAACTGCTATAACAGGTATACAAGCACTTCTTTCCACACAAGACTTGTTGCTGAATCTTTTTTATTGCGATCCATGTCTTTCCAGTTCCAGCCCCTCCGACAATTTGAATTCTGTTGTAATTAGTCAAAATTGAAATTACAGCATCCTGGACAACATTTATTGTTTCAAGCTTACGTTCTGTTATTGGAATCAACGCACCAGCAGCTACAGAAAGTGCAACCCTTTTGTTTACTAAACCAACAAACTTTGTCGCTTGACTATTAGAGAGAAATGTTCCCTTATTTCGTTTACTCCAATAATGGAACAAATCATTGATTCGTTTTTTTAGGTTACCCATATCGCTTAGTTGAATTGTAAGTTCTTTGGGCGCATCATTCTCTAGCGCTACATCCACATTAAAAAAAGGAAAAGCTACTGCCATTCCATAAGAACCCTGAAACTTACTAAATGTCTCTTTCTTGTAGTAATCAAAGAAATAGTACATGCTTCTATCTGCTTGATGATATGGTCCTTTCCCTAAATCGCGACTTTCCTGTTCGCCTTCAGAATTTGTATAATAAAGAATCCAGTGTCTATCATTTACTTCAATTCTTTTCCCACCTTTTACTTCAATGGTCAAATAGCCAAAATTAGAAGAAAAAATTAAGAAATCGCACTCACTATTTACTCGTTCTCCACGAAAATCTGTCCCGTACCACTTTACTGAATAAAAAACATGAAATGAATCATCTAACTGCCTTTCCAATTCTTCAAAAAAGACCCTTTCAGATTCTGTCGGATCATAATTACTTAAATTATGCGGATGCATTATTGCCATGTCTATTCCTCCCAGAACCCCCAGAAACGTTTATCAGCTTCCTTGTCATACTTACCTATCAATAATGTTCTATCTAAATCATGATTAAAATGCTGGCAAGAAATTTCATTGGTAAATACACATCCGGCACATGCAGCCTCATGCTCCACACATATCGGATCAAAAATACATTCACTTGCTACTGTACCTGCTGTATCCAACCATTTATCAAAATACATATCAAATATACTGAATAATGCTCCCATATTAAAACCTTGCGTATTTTGACAATATATAAAAGTAGCCGGAATAGATGGAAAGATATACTCCGACAAAGAGTTCTTATCAAGTCCGCAAATTTCAGCAGCAGAGATGATTAGTGTGTGTGATATTGTGTGCACTAGCCTATAAACGTAATAAGTAACTGGGTCCTCTACTTCATCTAAAAGAGAAAACGGCTCTATTAAAGATGAATTAATATTATTGATAAACCATGCTTTAACCTCAGTTTCATCAGTCAAGTCAACCGGAAGCTCACTTTCCTCTATGATTTCGTTCTTTACAAGCCAGTTCAAAATTTTCACTCTATCAACTTCAAACAAAACCCCCTCTGTTTTAAGCTTCGTTGCATAAACTGTTTTCTTTTCAGGTGATTCATCCGGAAACCCCATCAAAACAACAGGGTTACCCTTTGGGGCAGACGCATTATCCATAAATTCTCTTGTATAACCATACGAGCATTGAATAAATGGAATCTTGTCACTAGCCTGAATTTTTGATAATCCATAGCGTTCCGCCAAATCAAAGTATTCGTCAGGATTTGAATGGGTATTTAACTCTCTGGATCTTTCCACTGCATCGGACAGCAATACTACATCTTCACTTTCCTTTACAGTATTAAACTCCAATGCTGATTCTGCAAATTCTGCAATCCTTTCACTAGATGTAATCAAACCATTTATTTTTTTTACAGCGTTTGAAACGGGATCATTTGAATTCATCTTGCACATAGATTCTGCCGCAATTTTTGCCATATCCGGCGGCATATTATTATCGATGAACTGTTTATAAAACATATCATAGTTCATCTTCTGCAACTCCTGTTGATTCTCCCTTCCAAATTTAACCGTCTTTTTAAAATCGTCATCTGATAAAATTCCAAGATAATTGGCCGTTATGATTGCAGCTCCATCTTTCTCTTCTGACAAAAAACTGTCCATTTTTTCATCAAGTAGATCTATAACACTCAACGTTTTAACAAAACTTTGTGCGGAATCCAATACGTTATTCGGTGATATTCTTTCTCCGCACCAAGGACACTTTCGAAAAATCGGAGTTGTTCTATGGCATACAGAGCACTCATACTTATGGTCTTTAATACGCATTATCAGAGGTGCACCTTTATGGTTATCACAATCACCAATCGAAACCTCACCTGCCCATCCACATCTGCAATAATATATGTCTCTTAACTGGACAAGATTACCACCACATCCAGGTTTTGCACATCTCTTATCCATGATGAAAGAATACTGGGATTCTCTTTTAAACCGTCTTATCTGATGACACTTTTCGCAAAAAAACACACTTGGGCTTATATATCCTGAGATTGCTCTATCCTTTTCACTTATTCTCGGTGTTAAAACCGTATATGTATCTGGTGATATTTCACTAGCAAAGTCCTTAATACATCTTGTTTCGCCACCTTCTATAAGATTCCCACACTGCTTCTGATAGCTCTTAACAGCATCACTTACTTTCCTGAGCAGCCTTTTCTTGTTTATATCTTCTAATGGGATACTACTCCACCCATCTACAAAAGCCGTGTATCCTCTTCTATTTGACGAGAAGAAAAAGTCAATCCATCTCTTAGGCACATACTTGTAGAGTGCTTGAGACGTGCTTCTCATCATTTGATTTTCTTTTAAATCAGCCATGTCAATTTACCTCAACTATCAAATTTTTTTCCGTATCTCTCAAGCTATTCATAACATGGAAACCAAGGTTATTCAGACCGCTAGTTATGTATTCTTCTCCAACACTCTTATCAAGAATTCTCCTAAAGACAGTTTCAACAAACTCGTCAATTTTCTTTTTATATATCTTAGAAATACTCCTAATCTGACCATCTTCCATAATACATCCGTAAATTTCATACATCTGATGTCTTACATCTTCTTTATTTATTTCACTATTTTCCACAGCCTTTTTTAACTCTGGCATCATGTATATTTTATGCCCACAAATAGGATAATAAACACTAAGAATTAACCCACAAAATATCCCCGGCATAGTAACATCAATTGCTTTATTTGCCCATCTGTTTACCGGAACCGGATCAACAAGAATATCCTTATATTCATGGAATTTTTGAAAATACCTTAAATAACTCTGATCCGTAGGTCTCGAAGGTCTTATAATATCAACTACAATACCTGGATACTTTCTTCCAGCTCTTGAATATGCCTGTATGTATTCCGCTGTACTTCCCGGCATTCCAAAGAAGACAATTTCATTAAAACGATCAGCATCAACTCCATGCGAAATCATGCTTGTAGCCGAAATCATGTTAAATCCAACATCATCTATGATATTATCCGCAGTCTCTATTTCTGCTAAAATCTTCCTGACATCTTGGAATGAATCATCACCAGTCATTTTGGCCGCAGAATATGTTCTGACACCCGCATCTCCTAGTTCAATATTTATAGGATTATTCAATGCACCTACAACATTAGTACTATCTATTTTTACATTGTTGTACTCGATTGACAGCCAGTAATCTTGAATTACCTTATTTGCTTGATTCAGTTCTATATCTTCAAGACCTGGTATCTCCCTAATCAGTTCATGATTTTCTACATACTTCCAAATCACTTCTCGTAATGCTTTTAGACTATACGCAACACCATTGATCATCGCCCTTCCAAACGGTGCATAACCAATAATAATTCTATTTAGGTCATCGTTATCTATATATGAATAAAAATGCTTTTTCAGATTGATAGATTCGCATGGGAACCTCCTCGCATTCTTTAAAAATAGTTCACTTATCTGCTTTTGGTAATTTGATATTGTTGCTGTTGCACCAATAATCTTCATTCCACGTTTAGAAGAAGTATGGTTTCTACAAAAATAATCAATCATCAGTTCATAATGAGAATCATAGGTACCAAGAGACTCCCGTATAAGATGTAATTCATCCTGGATCATTAGTGTTGGAACAGGATCATACATATCTACTTGCGGGAATACCTCTTCATCACATTCTTTGTACTCTATGCAACCGTCTACACCGCAATATCCATGTTTAAGACATTTTCGATTAGTTCCTCTAAACAACTGGGTGAAATTACGATTAAATCCAATTGCAGACATTTTATCTACCGTACTGATAATAACTGATGGAAGGTATCGATATATTTCATTATCAACAATATAGATAGGTATAATATTTTCATTACATTTTTTATTGCCACAAACGTGAACAAGCCTCATATGATCAACATCTGCCATCATATGAAGATCTCCACCACAAAATGGACATTTCTCTACTACTAGGTATTTTCTATCTCTTTCAGTATCTGGCAATGAATTTATTTCATCTAACTTGTACTTGTTAAGCTTATTAGGAGTATTGCCTTCTCCACATAAATATCCTAAGCCAAATTCATCAGAATCACACAT
The DNA here is from genome assembly GCA_900168235.1 of Lachnospiraceae bacterium. Classification (GTDB taxonomy): domain Bacteria; phylum Bacillota; class Clostridia; order Lachnospirales; family Lachnospiraceae; genus NK4A144. The sequence continues at coordinate 12,593 of FUZG01000015.1, forward strand.
TCTTGGATCTGTCCGCCTTATCAACTCTGCTTGAGCAAGAATATTGCAAACACGAGATGCCTGCTGTGCCGCCAATAACCTCAGAGGATATCTTAGAATCGCTGTCACTCCCCTGTTTTTATTTCTAAGTCTATCAAAAAACAGATTGAAAATAACAGTTCCTAAAAATGCTTCCGTTTTACCGCCTCCAGTCGGGAAAAAGATTACATCTGCATCGTCAAATGTAGACTTACTCCTAATACTCTCTGGAAGAGCCAATTGTTCTTCGCAAACAGCTATATCCAAAATAACCGAAACAATATAAACTATCTGAAACAGTCTCCATCCCCCGTAACTCTTAGGAGAATTAGAAAAGGCCTGATTCATAAACACGAAAGCATCTTTGATAATAGAATAGTCTCTAATTAAGTCTATCCCTATTTCAAACCGATCAATTTCAAGTTTGAAGGCATCTATTTCATCCCTCATCTGATGTTGTGCACTCTCAGAATATAAAATTCTGCATTCTTTATACTTATTTTTCCACTCTGATAACTCTTGTTTCATTCCAGAATGTATTACAAGCAATGTCTGAACAGGATCAGAAATCAGATCTGCAAATCTTGCCTGAATATCATCATTTGTTTTTAAGCGATACTGCTTGAAAAGTGGCACATTAGTAGTAACGATATAGTCCATTGAATCCTTTAATTCAAGGAAATCAATATTACAGTTGAATCCCAAAGCTGCCTGTTCTTTGTCGTACTTGTAGTCATCTTTGAAATGTGTCAGCTTAATCGGTACGTACTTTGTTCCTATTAACTTTACCTTAAGACGTGCATTAAAGATTGTTGATATTTTGATATGATCTTTATATCTTTTTTTCATCAGCTCCGAACCAACTTGTTCAGCCTTATTTATATATTTAAGACCAATAGCAAGCAGTTCTCCGTTCTGCTTTATATCTGCAGTAACTGCAAGATTCCAATTCGGTAAATTTTTAACCTCTTTGTGTTCTAACTCCAGAAAGGCCTTCCAACTATCCTCCGTAACAAGATTTGTAAGTGCTAATTTTGATTTAATGTCGTATGCATAATACTGTGGATCCGAAAGAACTACATTCTTTATTACATCCTGCACCTTTTCATTGAGAGCCAAGTTTATTGGGTCTAAATCACCCAATACCCCTCTTGCAGTCTCCGTATCATATATTTCCTTTAAAGTGATTTTAACCTTGAAATTATGCTTCTCAATAGATACCCTTTTATAGATTTGTAGAAGCGGAATATCATAGCTGTTTGATTTTTTACTATCAATCTCAGCCAATTTCTGTTTGACATCTACATCATTTACAAATTCCTGAATTGTGGAATATTTTTTTCCAAACAAAGTATTATACTGCCGTACCGCTGCATTGCTCTGCTCTTCATATGTGGGATAAACCCTATAAAACCAGTTTCCACAAAGCTCTACTTCCAATGCGGCGTGGTCAAGATCAATTTGGGGAATATTAAAGTTTACCCCTACGCCGTTAATAACAACCCTAGACGAAATAAAACTGTCCATATTCTCAGATGAAGGAGAAAGCTGTCCAACCACAAACTGGTCCTCTGGTACCTTACCTTCAATTCTTGATATACCCTCTCCCGTTAATTTTTCTATAAATTCCTGTGTTAATCTTTCAGCAAATAACCTGTGAATAGTTTGATCATCCATATAATCATTCTCCTAACATCATCACAACAGTATTGTATTTCAAACCTATCTTGCTATATAACTCTTCTCTCAGAAATCTATAAACATCATCTGGTATAATATCCTTGCTTTCATATAACTTATAATTCAACCCAATAAAATCTTTTTGCGACAGAGATCGGATTTGCATATCAAAAATGTAATTGTATGCTTTATCAAATAACTCTTCCTTGATCACATTATATAGATCACTTTCTCTGTATTTTTCACCTTCCCTGCATAATAATTCGGCAAGGCATATATACTGATTTAGGCTTTTAATCTTTGTATTATCAGACCATTTAACCAATTCAAGATACGCTTCATAATCACCCCTATAGTCAGGCTTTTCTCTTGAGAGATCTCTCAAATAATCCTCGCATTCACTCCAATCCATCTCGCTGACATCCATCGAAAGGTCAACGCAAACAGCAGGATCCCGTTTTTCCGTTTGCTCATCAATTTCATTTACAACAAATACATGCTTTTTTTCTTCTGTGAAAGCATATTCGCCACATATTATCAGATTACTATCCCACTTTCCTTCGCCCATTATCCCCTCTGAAACAAGAATACTATTATGACCTATAAACTTTTCGCGACAATCAATTGAATCACAAATCACTTTTCCCGTTACTTCAATTCTTTCAGCAACTATCTCACGGACTCTTAAGTCATCCGAAAAAAGTGCGTCATTTACTTCTAAAGCCCCGAATATATCGCATCTTCCCTGTACATTCATATTATCAGCTTTGCAGTTTCCAAAGCACACTAAACTTCCCATTACTGTAAGTGAATCAACATCAATACTGCCATATACAATCAAGTCATAATTTGCTTGGAGTTTTCCACTAATATCTGACATAACCTGCGCGCTAACTTCGATAATGGTATTGTCATCTTCTATATACTCGATTATATTTCTTCCGCCAACTTGCTCACTATTCGTCTCATTGTAACGCATAGCTCTAATCCCTCCCGACAAAAGCTTCCTTCAACAGATTTACATACACAGATTGTTCTGATGTTTCTGCTGACACAATTCTTAAAATATCCTTCGCCCTCGCACAAGACATATACAAAATGTTAATATTCTTGTTAAAAGCATTGACAATTTCCTCTTTGTCATAATATGTTTTCAGCATATTTAAATCCTTGGTGTGATCATGAAGCCCTAATGGAAGCAAACCACATATAATAACCGCTCTGAAATCCAATCCTAAAGAGGACTCCATTGTCACAATAGGCACTCCATCTATATCCGAATATGAAACACTGTACTCACTGCCACTGCTGTTAAGCAAAGAGTAAGGAATATTGGCAGTATTCAGATAATCCTTCAATTTGTCAATCGGTGCATAATGCTTTTCTTCTCTATTCTTTACATATCTATATCCACGGTTGTAACAAATAACCGCTATAGAATCATATGGAATATGGTAATTATCGTGTATGTCAATTATCTGATTCAGAACAGTTATTGCCTCGGCATCAGAATCATTATATGCTTGGTTAACTTCAATAAACTGTAAATCAAGCCCTTCCCTTATGCTTTTTCCGCGTAAAAATATATCTGCATCCTGATTAACTGGTATGTTAAGCCTCTCTGCAAATTTTAAGGCATGATCAGTAAACCGCCTAATAAAACTATTTATTTGTATCGAGTTTCTATAATTTATTTCAATCGGAAAACTTTTTCCTCTAAAGTTCGGGTAATCGTCACCATGCCCCTGCCATGGTGCCCTTCCACTTTTTATCGATTTCTTTACACTTTGGGATTTGTCTCCACAAATAACAAAAAAGTGTTCATCTGTTTTTTTATTTTCAACTAACTGGTAGCATGATTTATACCATTCAGGTTCAAACATTTGAACCTCATCTATGAAAACACCGTAATATCGCGACTTTATCCTTCCAATATTGACATTCTGTATAAAAGCATCTCTTACTTTCGTATAATCTCCGCCCAAAGCATTCGGAACCTTCAGCCCATTCTCCTGTAAAAGCTTTACACAAAGCCTATCATAGGTTAAACACTCAACATTATTAGTCGAAAATCCAGCAGAATCTATTAACCACCTAAAATAACTAACAAGATTTCTGTTATATCCCGTAATTAAAAAACGTTTATCCGGATTTAATCCTGCAACCTTAAAACATTTTGATATCAGGATCACGCTTTTTCCGCTGCCGGCACAAGCAACTATAAGTTGATCACCCTTCTTTATTTTATTAATGTAATCTATCTGTGTTTCATCTAGCATATATGCAACAGCAGCTCTCTCTGCGACACCCAGCTTGCTATCAGAAATATACTGGATTTTCCTTTTATCCATCTTTTTTTCATCTACTGCTGCTTTTATTTGTGGGATAGTATACTCTGGAGCAACCCTGTTGATAATATCCGGTACAAGGTCATTACCTATTACGTTTTTCGCATCCGTCCCAAAACATATATCACTCAAGAGTTGCCTGCTCTTCCGTACTCGTTTCCAGAAATCATTAAATAGACATGACTCTTCCACAAAATTCTCAAGCATTTCCATTCCTGGAGTTGATGAAAAATCCGGTTTGTCTGCTTCAGGAAAGAAATTAACAATTGAGAATGGAAATACAATTTTTCCGTTTTTCACTAAATTTCTTTGATGCGAAAAACGGTCTGTTAGTATTTCCATTTCATCTTTATTTGCAACCATTCTTGAAAATAGCGCAGTAATAAGTGCCGCACTGTCAACAACAGCCGGCTTTACGTTAATCATAATGACTCCCTTAGGCTCAATCAAAATATGTACTACTCCATCCATTGTCTTTGTCGGATTGCAGCACAACAAAAAAATCGCATCATCATCGCGATATATGCTCTTCAGTAGTGCCATTAACTGTTTGTCATATTTTTCTATGCTAAGTTCGTCATACTTCTGTGGAAGAATTTTCATAATTATTGCCTTTTTTTACCAGTTATATTATCCATTATCCCGTTATAAATAATCTCTACCATCTCTCTACTTAAGTATTCAGATAAGGATTCAAATACTATCTTTAAAATCTTCTTCTGCTTTTTATCTAATTCGGCTGAAATCTCGTTGTTAATCTTATAATTTGTTGTGCTGCCAACTTTTTCCTGTACATCTGCAAGCTTCTCAGCTATTTCCTTTCTTTTCTCGGCCACCTGAGGATTCTTCTGCGAGACACGTGCCAATTTCTTTTCAGCCTCTTTTAATTCATCCGTCAACTGCTCTTTATCCTTTTGCGAATAGAGTCCTTCATCAACAAGTTTATCAACTTTATCTGATGTTTTATCTATCTCTTTGAGTAATCTAACATCTGGATTATTTCTATTCTTAGATGCCTCACGTATTTCTTTAATGATTACGTCTCCAACTCTTTCCTGAAGCTCATTAATCATCTTGTAATATACATCGTTCTGTTCAAAGTCATCTCGTCGTGCGTTAGGAATAAGACCTTTCGTATTTACAAAAATCTCACCTTGAACCCAACCATTAAATCTATGTTCTTTGAACATAACATCCATAGTTCTTCTATCCCCAATAAGGATATTGCCTAGGCGCATTCTGATTCCCAATAGTTCATCATCAGAAATAGTACCATTCCAATTACATCTGCCATACCATCCAAGTAAAGAATCTTCACCGTCCAAGTCAATCGAAAATGTTACAACTTCATCAATAGTATCATCCATCCTTTTATTTCTATCTGATTTAAAATGATACTTGTTAGGCTTAAAAACTTGCTCCAAATGATCCTCGTCATATCCCACATAAACATTGAACTCTGTAAGTTTATAACCTTTACCATCCAAAAAACGCCTTATCTCTGGAGCTACCAAGAATTGTCTTGTGTTATATGGGACAGGCGCGACTTCAGACAAATACTGGCGAATTACATCAAGTTTCAAAAGTTCCGAAGACATATCAACAGCACTCATTTCAACTCTGAAATAATGTTCATATGCTTCTTCTTGAAAAGACTCTGTATGCGTAATGCGCTGTATTACACTTTGAAGATCTAACTCCTCATCATGATCAGGACTCAGCAATTCCCTCAATTGTTTGCAATCAAATGATATTTTCGTTGCTACCGATTCTCCATAAAAAGATGTTATGAACACTAATTTTTCACAATAAGAAAGACCACCTAGACGACCTATTCCTCGAAAACCTCTGTTATTTTCTTGTCTCTTTGTAGATTTTCCGATACTAAGTAATACGCTTTCTGCATTTTTACTTGATACCCCCCTGCCGTTATCTTCTATGGCGATAGTGCCATTTTCCGAATCAATCAAAACATTAATAAAAGCTTCTTTCTCAGAAATCGTTTTTTCTGATATTGCAGCCTCAATAGAATCTACGGCGTTTTGAATATACTCCCTATATACTATCCTTGGGTCAGAATACATACCCGTTGTAAGTGACTCTAATGTAAATTTACCAACTTCAACCATGAGCAATCACTCCCTTTTATATTCCTTCTTCAGCACCTAGTTCACTAACATCAACTATTGATTGCACTTTTTCCACTGTTTACCCATTCATCTATCTCTGAGCATTTAAATTTCCAAAAGCGCCCTATTTTATGAGCAGGAATTTCATTATTTGGATTCCTGATCCAACTACGCAGAGTCACCGGTTTGATCCCCAGATATTCTGCCGCATCATCCAAACTGATGTATCTTTCCGTCTTTAATGTTTCCATAGATTTACCTCGCCATCTAAACTACAGCTACACTACATCTATAACCACATTTATCATCAGCATAATGATAGCATTTATCATTAGTGATTATAATCCAGTTTATTGTTATTTGTTGACATTTTGACCAACAAGTTGACCTGATATTTTAAAACTTCACGCAAAGTTCAAGACAAATTTTATTACCACATTTTAATTTTCTCCCATTAAGTTGTTACTTATCACAGATCCGAACACTCTGTGTTATATAGATATCCAAATTCCCGTTCTTGATTATCGCATCAGACCGATTCAGTTACGTAATTCATACTACGTCAGACTTTCCTCTGTCCCATATTTTAAACTTTACCCAAACAAATTTTCTGTATATAATCATTTATGTCACGAACATATTTTCTTTTGGTAATCTATATGCTTATTAATAATGTTGATGTAATTTGCGAACACAAATCAGATGGTACGATCATACCTTTACGTTTTCAGATAATTGATGAAGATGGAGCTTATCAGAGATTCACGATCAAGGGCTATCGGGAGAACGAGGTTGACGGCGCCTATACAACTAAGGACTGTGTCTATGTGACGAAAGAAACAAAAATATACGAGTGCAAGATTGACGTTCTCGGTTACAAGAAGTTTGTCCGGCTCTACTTCTGCACACGCAATATGCAATGGAAATTGGGATTTGACCGCTGAAATGCTGTTCTTTTCTGAGCACTGCATAGTACTGGCAAACAGTTCACTGTGATTCCGCATGCGCTTTTGCTTATTGATGGAAATCTCCAGTCCGCGCAAAACCGATGTAAACTAAAAAAGCGGGTGAACAGCATCTGTAATAAAAGCCATTCACCCGTATAATCATCAATGTCATATTCGTCCATTTAGCCCCTTAGTTTTTCGCATAGCGCTCTTCAAGCTCCTTATAATCATACTCTCGTTCCTCAAAGTTCTTGAATTTATCAACTTTTTTCGGCTTTTTGAAATCAGACATATAATCCCCTCCAGGTATTTGTTTTTCTTCTGCGCAATTACCCATAACAGCATATCCACGCCTTAATTGATCATTCTTAAAAAAATAAATCCTAACATATATCTTATCGGGTTTACCCAGCTTCTGTTTTTTCTTTTCAATAAGGCCGACTCTATCAAGTTCAGCTATTGTTTTTACCGCCTTATTTTTTCCAACATTTAATTCCTTCATGATATTTTCAATCGTGAAATATATATATACTCGTTTCTGCTCGTCAAACCAATTATTTTTTAGTGATACAGACGCTCTCTCTATCATTAATATATATAATAACTTGGCTGCGATCGATAACTCGCTGAAGTATTCATTTTTTATTATATTTTTGGGATATTTTCCAAATACATATTTATTCACATTCGAACCACCAAAATATTCGATTGCTATTTCAGAGTCCATTTTTAGTCACCTCCTTTCCAGAATCAGAACAGTTTATCCATTTTTTCTGAGAGCGCTACAAATGATTCTTGTTTTTTACGCTCGGTCGCTTCTGCATAAATATCCATCGTTGTCTCAATATTCTTATGCCCCATTACGGATTGAATTACCTTCAGGTTGCTCTCCGCCTCGCAAAGACGCGTTGCAAAAGTATGCCGCAAGTGATGACATGAGAAATCCGGAAGAATCAATGCCTCTCTATTCTCTTTCTTTGCATTAACAGATTCATCCGCATTGTAGCTTTTGATAATCCGTTTTATGGCTCGATTAATAGAACCGGGATTTGGTACTTCGCCAAAACGATTCTGGAATATAAATCCGCTGTAACCATCAATAATCTGTTTATTCGATCCGATTTCTGACTCAATATTTTGAAGGATTTGAAACGCCTCTCTAACAACCTCCATCATCGGAATAGTTCTGATTCCAGCTTCAGTTTTCGGCTCTGAAATATGAAAGATGCATCTGTCGGACTCTACTGATTTATAATAGGTTAACGTATGATCAATCGTTATGATTCCCTTATCAAAATCCAAATCCTGCCACCGAAGCCCCAAACATTCCCCAATTCTACATCCAGTGCCAAGCAGTACTGTTAAAAGCGGCCACCAATGAACATATACCGGATGATTTGCTATATAGTCCATGAAAGCTCTCTGCTGCTCGACCGTAAGTGCATGACGTATATTTCTACGCCTACCTGTCTTTTTACATATTTCTGCCATAACTCCATCTGTAGGATTCTTTCTGATGATATCGTCTCTTACGGCAAGCTGAAACGTCGGATGCAAGATACAGTGAACAGAATCCAGCGTTGCCAGTGCAAGATTTTTTTCATTAATCAAATAGTAATAAAACCGCAATATATCCGAATACTTGATATCAATCAGCTTTCTCCATCCTAAATCTTCACGCACGAACCTATCATACATATAGATATATCCGCTTCTGGTATTATCTCGCAGGTTGTACTTTGTCGATATATACCTGTCAAATGTATCATTAACTGACGCCTTTTCCGCTGTATAACAGTCAAGTCCATCCAATTGATTTCTTATCAGTTCTCTCTCTTTCTGTCGCAAAGTCGCCAGATCATTTGCATAAATATACTTACGCTTACCTATTGGATCAATGTAGTTATATAGATATCTTCCATCTGATGACCGCTGTACTTCTCCTTTATTGAGAGCTCTTCCTCTCGCATCTTTCCGTGTTTTTGCCATTTATATGCTCCTTATTCTTCAAAAAATCAATATTCTGCAAATGTTTCTAAATATTTCTCAAATTTATCCGTATTTACTAATGCAATTTTATCGACTTTATATACAGCTTTTGCCTCGTGAGCCAACTGCTTAAATTTTGTCACTCCGATGCTATATAACTCTGCTCCTTCGTTATACCGTACAAACCTTTTTGCTCTTCCTAAGTTCGCCATAATCACTTCTTTACGACTATTCATTTGAATCCTCCTACTTGTTTAATCATCTTCTATTTATTCTTCAAGATCATGAATTAGGCATTCCGCTGACCTTCACCTTTAATATGTTTTTTAATAATGCAATTTTTAGAAATTAATTCCATATTTTTATAAAAACTGTATTAAGCAAATATAAAGGGATGATTCCATCAACTTAATCATCCCTTGATTTCGTTTCATAAATTTTTTATCTGTAATAATACAATTTGTCCGCAATAATGTATTTTCCTTTTGAATAAATTACGATTTCATCTTTCCCGTTCTCACGATCAATCAGATTACCAAAGTCTGCCGGATCTATTATAGGTTCCGTTGTTTCTTGCACCGATTTTCCTGAATTTCTACTGCTTTTAGATCCGGTACTTAAACTGTTTGAAATTCGTAATACTTTTCTATTCCCTATTAGCTTTGAAGCCCATTCTCTTGTGGATACCTCTTGAATAGAAAGAAAGCAGAACGTTGTAACACAATCTATCAATGAATTGCATGCATTCTCAGAATGAAACATTTCTGCAATTGATGATTTAGACTGCATTGCACATACTATACTTATATTTTTAGATCTAAGCGTCATAAACGCTGACGCGACAATATCATATTTAAGCGTAGTTAACTGAGCAAATTCATCCAAACATAAGAGACACGGTCTTAAAGATCCATCAGATAATCTTCCTGCTTTTGGGTTCCGCTCCCTTTTTAGAAAGCCCATCAAAAATCCCTGCACAATCATGCTCAATACCGCTGAATAGTTTGCCATCTCCGCCTGATCAATCTGAACATAACAATCGGATCCATCTTCTAGAGTCTGAGGTGATATATATTCATATTTTGAATCGTTACCTAAAAGAAAATATAATGTATCATTCGCAAACCTTCGGCAGTTTTGAGCCAATGTTGCATAAGCACCGCTCAAATTTCTCTCCTGCTCGCCATATTTACTTGCCAGTCTTCTCTTCGCTTCTACACAATCGCTTGATACTATTTCTTTCACCCAATCAATAGGATTTCCGCTTAAAACTGCCTGTATCACTTCGGGAAAACTTGTATTAATATTTTTCGCCAGTAAATATAGTGCAATTCCACACCAATAATCTAATGCTGTGTCAGAAAAATATTTTCCGGCATCACCGGTTCCTGTCGGAATGATATTAAATCCAATTGATTCTATGAAATTACATCTCTCATCCATTGTCATTTGATCTATTCCATCAAAAGGATTATAGTGACATGAATGTTGCGGATCCATTAAGTTAAAGGATTTGATATTTCGATATTTATGTGTAGCCTTCCAGATATCACCTTTAAGATCTATACAAAAAACACTACCACGAGACGATTTATCTGTTTCGCTTAAAGGATGATCCATCCCAAACCGTAAAATACTGCAAATTAGAGGTCCTGCTGTTTTTCCTGACGACGGAAGGCCAAATATAAAATAATTCTTTCCGTCTTTTTCAGTTTCAACATTGATTAGCTTATGTTCTTTCGTCTGTCCCAAGATCATTCCTTCTGCTTCTCTCCACGATTTCCTCTCTAATTTATTTTCATCAATCTTATATGGATCTGCATCTTTAAAGTATTCCACAAGCTCACTATAACTTCGCTTATATTTGGCATGGTCCTTTCCATATCTTCGTCCTGTCAGATACTTGTATCTTTGATTTCGGCTATTGCAAAAAACGAAATAGATCCAAAACGCTAGTGAAATCATTTCTATAACCAGCCTATATGTATCATAATTTTTATCAAATTCAGAAATTCCAAGATTAATAAAACAATATTTCTGAATAAAGGGATTTAATATAATCAACAAAACCCCTATTACTGTGAACGGTATCACCGAATAGTATCTGATTACGTATTTCCAACCATATCTTTTTATCAATTTCTAACCTCCTGTATCACCAACCATGTGACCAATCATCCATTCTGTCTTTATGGTCACCCCAACTTGCTCTCGTCCCCCATGTTTCAGTGTTACTTCCCCATTCTTTCTCGTTTTCAAAATTTTGGATTTTTATACTTGCCTGCTCTAGTAATTGCTGTTTTTCGCTTAACTTCCGATTCATCTCTTCCACTGTTTTGCGAAGTTGGTTGTTCTGGTCAACTAAAGCATTAATATGAAGATCACACTCTATATTTTTTTGTGATAATTCTCTGATCTTCTTTTCCTCGCGAATTATTATCTCGTCCGCATGAGACCTAAGCTCAATAATGTTATTCTTTGCTTCAATTTTTTCTTCTAATGACTTAATAACAGCATCCTTCTCCAACAACAGTTCATTAAGTTCTGCCACTTTTGCATTCCTTTCAACAAGGCTTTCAAGTAAAGTATGCTTTCCCTGTATTTCTTTAATATCATTAAGGTGAAGCCCTGTTGTTTTTGTAAATTCCTTCAACTCTTTTACTTCAAAATTAACCCCACCCGTTGTGCCATTAATAACACTGCCCTCTATTCCATTATCTTTAAGGTATTGTTGAAGATCTTTATGGAAATTCTGGAGTTCAAACTTATTTAAAACTGTGTTACAGTCTATTTTTTTTTCATATTTGTCTGCAATTTTCGCATAGTTTTTTAACTTTATTTTTTGACCGTTATCATCAAGTATGAATTTATAAGAATATTCATATCGACCTGATTCCAGCCTAACTGCATGGGATGTTTTTCTTGTTTTATGATGTAGAACATCCTTATCTAGATTTGTAATTGGAACGAAAATAATATGTATATGAGGCAGACCTTTTTCATCGTAATGTACTGCATTATTTATCAGATTCTCCTTACCAACACGCTTTGCAACAAAATCGTAGACTGCCGCAAAAAATATATGTTCCTTTTCAGAATTTCCATAGATTTCTTTCGGTAATGTTACAACCCAACCACATCCGGTAATTGCCTTTTTTTCACGGATAGTTCCACGTCCGTATATATAGTTTTTTCTAACCAACTTTTTGTAATACTCATAGTCGGTCATACCATAATGCTCCATAGGGAATGAGTAGTTATTTACAGAATTTGCCGGATCAATATCCCTGTTCGAGGGATTCTTTATTGTTCTACTGTTATGCCGTAACATGTTACATATTTCATCTGTTGTAAATTTCTCTACGCTTGCCATTTATTCACCACCTTTCTGACTCAAGCTATACGTCGTTTAGAAGTATCTTACATACAAGATATACAAGATATCTTTTTTCGCGAGGCTCAAAAGATTATCTTGTACCGCATGCTAAGGCATGCTTATCTTGCCCTATCGGTGGAGTCAAAAACTCCCCCAGTCGGGAACTTCCCCTACTTATCAAGGGCGGCACGCCCTTACGAAGACGAAAAATATCTTCCCTATCGGTCAGATACTTTTTGTCTTCTATTCCTGCCTTGCTTCTTCGTGAATTCAGAAGCAAGAGTGGGCACATCCCCCTACAATAGATCGATGAAATCATGCTCGATAACTCGCATGCTCTCATTGATCTATCTTCCCCCTGCCGAATCTCCCTTGCGGTCGATACTAAAAAGGCTAACGCCTCTTTGGAAGAGTCATTCACAATGTACCTTTTCTGTCTTATCTTATGATTTTGGCAGGAAAGTACGGTATGTAGTTGTAGTTAAATAAAGGATCCAACACTTCGTATACCGCAAAGTATCCTATTGTTGGTGCTTGGTTCCATTCAAAACTATTGAGCATATATCCACAGTTATCGGGATCGTAAATTGGAGCTATCTGATGTTTGAGTACGTCTTTAAAATAAGGCCATTTTTCAGTGCATGCCTTATGCATTGACGCTATAAGTGCATCATCATAATCACATCCATACTTTACATTGCAGAGATACAAAAAATGTGGAACAGGCACTCCAAAGTGATCGTTACCATATTTGTGACCGTTGCGACATTCGATAATACATGCATATTCACATTCATGTGCTTCCTCGGGATTTACTAAGATTAAATCCTCATCAAATACCAATATTCCATTTTTAATTTTTAGTTTTTTTGCTTTTAACATAAATTTTGTTCTCCTTCTATTAAATACAAAAATTTAAAGTTAATACGTTCTATGCAGTATCCTTTCTGTCATATGAGCGTTTTTGGGTCAATAAAATAAAGTTGCTCATAAGTCAGCGATTACTGCTTGTGGTAATCAAAAAGCAACAGTTAAATATTGCTTCATTTCTAATATGTCCGCTGGTAATGCAAAAAATAGAATTATCTGCATATACATACAGAAAAACCACTATATAAAATATGAACATTTTCACTGGGGACTAAAAAAGACGTAAAATAGCGGTTTTAAAACGGAATATCTGCGCTAGTTAATGCTCTAAAAAAGGCAGTTACATGCGAATATCTTACTTACGGCAAAAAACATAACAATGTTGAAGAATGTTATTTTTAATAGTTTTTGGCGAGATAATAATTGTCACTGTACCATTCCTTGCGGGCCTTCTCGGCCAGGCATGCCCGACTCCCAGCCTCTTGCACCTGCAGATCTAACAATCTGCTTAAATCGGTGCAGAACAATGAGTCATTAGATCACCCCCTCCCCTCAAGGGGAGATGGTAGCAACTCCTATGGGAGTTGCCATGATTTTCTGCGGCAAAAAAGGACCTCCGAAGAGCTGCATTTTCCGTTTTCTCATTGTTTGTATTTCAGACCGTTTCATTCGTCACGCATATCAAGCTTCCCGCCGAGGCTCTGGACAGCCTGACATTGGCGCTGGTCATGGCATCCCATATATGTTTTGGCAGCAGTACGGCCGTACCTGTGACACCAAGATATTGATTTTCCTCGTCCTTTCTTCCGGTAATCTGTGACACCATTCAGGTTCCGGTTTGTGCCCTCTCTATATTTACGTCTGCATCGTAACCATGTTATTTCTACGATCTTTTCTCCTTTTTGTTAGCCTTGTGGCGAAGGTATCGTGTGTCCGTCACATCCATTCGGAAATGGCAAGCGTTGTCCTGCGGACCATTGCCTAATTGATGTAACGGACACGTATACGAGACCATGCCACAAGGCAAAAAACAAAAAGGAGAAAAAAACATGATCGTAGAAATAACAGGAGTAACAATCAGTGCAGACGAAATCACATTGGAGGGCACAAACCTTGAGACCATGCTGACAGCAGATGACCTCTATGCGGAACTGGACGAGGAAAAAGTCAGGTTTGTCTTTGATCGTCACGAGTACGGCGGTGCCGCTCTCAAATATCTATATAAGGTATGTCAGTCCCAGCGCAAATGCCAGACTGCCCGGAGCCTCGGCGAGAAGCTTGATAAGCTGGTCGGATGTATAATTTCGCTTTCTGAAAATTTCAAAGAACAATGAGAAAACTCATCTGGAAAGGACCTCTTCGGAGGTCCTTTTTTGCCGCAAAATGAAGTGCGCCTTCGGCGCACAGGTAAGAAAGTGAGATGAGATAAGTAAGGATAAATAAAGAATAACCAATAAATTGGGACTACGTGTATTTACATCGAGCTCCTGTGTGCATGACTGCTTTATGTCAGCCTATGCCCTGCTGCGCTGCCCGTCATGGGCAGTGCGGTGTTCTGACGAACCCATGACTGACATCTCATCAGGGCATCTGACGCCCGCCAAAAGCAGTCATAACAGCACATAGGAGAACGATATGAATACGGTACGCAGTCCCAATAATTTAATGATCTATAAGATAAATGAGATAAAAATCGTAATAGAAAGAGAGATGGAATCATGAATATAAATGAGTTTGCAATATGTATAAAGGACGGAATAGTAGATTATCTGCCGGAGCAGTATAAGGATGCAAAGGTGACAGTATGTCCCACAATAAAGAATAATGGCAGAAAACTTACAGGATTGAGCGTAAAGAGACCTGATTGTGTAATTGCTCCCTGTGTTTATATTGATTCAGCTTATGATGATTATAAGAATGGTTCGAATCTAGAAGAGATAATGGCTAATATCTCAAGGTTGATCATTAGAAGTGAAGTATCTCATGAGTTTGGAAAAATCGATGTGGAATCATTTCTTAAGTTTGATCTGATCTGTGACCATATTAAGCCACGGTTGATAAATACAGCATCTAATAAGGAGCTTTTGGCAGATACGCCACATAAGACAATAGAAGATCTATCTATAGTGTATTATCTGCATCTTACTGAAGGCGGATCAATCACAATCAGGGATAATCTATTCAATTCATGGAATATATCTGCTGAAGAGCTGCATAAGGTTGCTGTAGCCAATCTGATAAAGGAAGGGACCAAATTTAAGTCACTTAATGAGGTTTTGGGATTTGGAAGTCCTGATGATGCAGAGATGGGAATGTATGTCTTATCTAATACAAGTGGTACATTTGGCGCGGCAGCATTACTTGATGAGGGTAGCCTGAATAGGATAGCGGATCGTATTGGTGACACTTATTACGTAATTCCGTCGAGTATACATGAAACGATAATTATTAAAATGGTTAAAGGCTTAGATATAGCCGCGATGCGTAATATGATCTGTGATGTTAATGCCAATGTGGTTGATCTTGAAGATCGTTTAAGTGACAACCTTTATATTTACTCAAGAGATGAGGGTCTGAGAATAGCGGAATGATTATTGTAGCTGGGCTATCGGCTTGACGGGCACAAGGAGAATACTAGTGAATAATAAGCAGATTATAGCTAATATCGCCATATCTATATATGGAGAGAAAGCGGTTGCAGACATGGTTGAGAACGGGGAGGATATTCCGCTCCATACTATGAAAGGATGGGCTGCACGAGGTCCGTTCCGAGTTAAAAAGGGTGAACATGGCTTAGAAACTAAATTATGGAAGAAAAGGAAGAAGAAAGAGGATGTAGAAACTGAGGAAGATTCCAATGGTGAATTTTATCTGGCAAAGGCGTTTCTATTTAGAAAAGAGCAGATTGAAAGAGTAGAGGAATAAGGATATATTCCACGATCCGCTTGACTCCAGGAACCCTCGTCCGTGCTTAGGCAGGATTAGGGGCGGTCCTCAAAATCACGGACCTGCCTCGTGGGGCTTATAGCACGGACTTAACCTTGATTCAAGCGGCTTTCGCGGCATATATCTATGGATATAAGGATCATGAATGTAAAAAAATATGAGTTAAAAGTAAATGAAAACCGAATACCGTATCTGCAGTCAGTAGGAGAGACCGCATTAACAGATAGACGAAAGTGGAATCAACCCATTAAAATAGCTAATCTGATAAGAATGGTTTTTGACGTAAATCATAGTCTGCAGGAAAGTGTTTACTTAGTATGTTTTGATGTTAAGTTGCAGTTATTAGGAATATTTGAAGTTAGTAAGGGACTCGCCGATCAAGCACTTGTAGATAATGCCCAGATTATGACGCGTGCCTTATTGTGTGGTGCGCAAGCATTCGCATTGGTTCATAATCATCCGAGTGGAGTAGTCGATCCTTCGAATAATGATATAGAAATGACAGAAAAAGTAATGATTGCATCACAGATAATGGGTTTGAAAATGGTGGATCATATCATAGTTGCCGGAGCAGGACGAGAAGGTTTTTATAGCTTTAGAAAGGCTGGGCTATTATAAAAAGCTGATTGACATGCGTATTCCACGCGTATGCATAAGGCAGAAAGCAGGCAGGCTGTAAAATAAACCGGCCTGTTTTCTTGTAACACGCTTGACCACATATAAAGGCTTTCTCCTGCGACGGAGTTACTTATGTTGATCATTTATGTAAACTTTACAATTCTATTTTCCATATCATGATTTACTTCTGCCTGATAGAAATTCCCCATTGTTGCCGGAGCATTGAACAATGCTGCAAGAATATATTTTTTGATATTACGAATCCGGGAAGTATTATCTTTCATGCATCCCAACACATACTCGATATGACTATAATTCAATTTCAAGAATCTTGATTTTACAAGATCCGCCGGATAACAGTCTCTGGCTATATATACATTCTCCTTTTGTGAGAGTACTGTCTCCAAGATCAACTCATATATTTCGTTGATCATATCCTGCTCATAAGGAAACCGCTCAATCAATGACGAATATTCAATATTCTCTTTAACCAGAGCAGAATATCCAGCAACATCTGAACTACCCCCCCTTATGTCCTCGTCTATCACCTTCCATCTGATGAGATTAGATTTATTACTACACTCAGTATTATTATATTTATTATTATTAGGGTTCTCTTTATAAACTTCTTGAAGTTTGTTTTCTGGACTTCTAGAAGTTTGATTTTGAAACTTCTTGAAGTTTAAATTGTAAACTTCTGAATCTGTTTTCACCTCACTGGATATAAAATTCATCACATATATTAATGTCGGTTTTCCCTGCCCCTGCCTCCTTCTTTCAATCAATCCGATTCCGTCTTTGTTATCCAGTTCAGCCATAGTCTTAACCGCTTTATTCTTACCACAAGCCAATAATTCCATGGCATCCTCTATGGAAAAGTAGATATAGACATGATTTTCCTTGTCTATCCAGCCATTCTTCGCAGATAGTGACATCCTGTCCAGCATTAATCCATATAATAGTTTTGCGTCACTGGATAGTTTTTTGAAATATTCATCTGTTACCAAGAGCTTAGGTATCCGGTAAAAGGTGAGCATTTCAGATTCATTTCCTGTGAAATAGCTGAATTCTATAGCACTGCTCATTCTTTGTCACTCCTTTCTTTACCTGATCAGAAGTGCAGATTCTGCACTTCTGCTACCGGATTCCCATAATAAAATTCTTCACATAGATACAGTTAGGTTTTCCATTTCCACGCTTCCTACGCTCGATCAATCCGAGTTTCTCCAATTCCGACATGTACTCTAGTATTTTTCTTTTTGACAGACCTGTATCTATCTGTATCTCATCTATCGGATATACTATGAATACTCGTCCCTCCTGATCAAGCCAGTTATTGCTGCTTGAAAGTGCCATCCTGTCCATCAGTATTCCGTATAAAACTTTTGCCTGTAATGACAAGTTTGAAAAGAAACGCTCTGTAATTAGTGCTCGTGGTATCCGTATAAAATCAAACTGGTTTGATTGCTCCGATACGATATAATCAAACATCACTCTCATCCTTCCCTGCTATTTTTCCACTTTTCCAGAAGTTCAAGAATAATATCTCGCCTCTTATCAGCGGAAAAACCTTTCGGAAAGAATCCATCCAGCGTTTTGCGTGAAAGACTTACTTTACCGGAATCTTTCACTTCCGGACATGCCGCACTCATTAACTGATTTATTGTGTACTGAGTAAGATTTTCTAAATTATCCTGTTCTTTTATCGCCAGCATCTGTTCCTTATACAGAATCCCATTCTGTTTGTAATACTCATAAAAGTATTTTTGAATATTTCTATCAAACCCCGATATTTCATACCCTAAACGTATCGTGATTCTCTTTTGATCCACGTAATCCATAAATTCAGGTATCAGATTTGTCAGCCTCACATATTTCCTGACCTGTGCCTCTTTTAATCCACAGTTTTCACCAGCCTTTTCTGCCGAATTTAACCTTCGATACTCAGTATCGGAAGTATTTTTCAGATCCGTTCTGCTTCCCTGTCTTCGAAGCGCATCCATCTTCATTTTTAATGAAAATGCTCTTTCACTAGGCAATATCTCTTCTCTTTGCATATTGGCATCAACCATTGCTATCGTAGCTTCGTCGTTTGTCATAGGTTTTATGATTGCGGGTATCGTAACAAGTCCTGCTATTCTTGCAGCATGCATTCTCCTATGTCCTGATATCATCTCATAGGTTCCTTCATCATCCGGTCGAACTAATACTGGGACAATGATTCCGTTATCCTTAATGCTCTGTATCAGATCCTGCATCTTATCATCATCAATAACCTTAAACGGATGATTCTCAAAAGGAAAAATCTGATCTATTTTTATCTCAGTTGTCATATCCTTCTCGACTGGAGCACCCAAAAGTTCTTCCACTGTTTCAAAATGAATCTTTTCTCTCTTAACAGCCATGTCGTAATACCTCCCGCGTCAGTTCTGTGTATGCATTTGCAGCTTTTCCCTTTGGATCGTAATCATATATAGTCTTCGCTACCATGCTAATTTCTGATGCTTTGACCGAAATCGGTATTTCAATTTGAAACACTGGAATAGATTTCCCATAGACTTCATTAACATTTGTCACGATACTCTTGGCATATAATGTCCTGCGGTCAACCATCGTAAACAGTATTCCTTCAAACTCCAGATTGCTGTTTAATCTGCGCTTTACAGTGTGGATCGTCCGTATTAGCTGCTGTAATCCCTTTACCGGAAGATATGCTGCCTGAACCGGAACAAGCACACTGTCAGCACATGCGAGTGCATTCACTGTTAATATCCCAAGTGACGGCATGCAATCTATTAAAATGAAATCATATTTTTCCCTTACAATTTCTATATAAGAACGGAGAACCAACTCACGACTCATAGCATTGACCATTGAAACCTCAATCGCTGATAAATCGATATTTGAAGGAAGAAGATCCAAATATTCTGTGATATGAATTATTCCAAGTTCATCAGGTATATCTTCATCATTC
Source organism: Lachnospiraceae bacterium (assembly GCA_900168235.1). GTDB lineage: Bacteria > Bacillota > Clostridia > Lachnospirales > Lachnospiraceae > NK4A144. Next base: position 32,488 of record FUZG01000015.1, read on the forward strand.
ACTTCCCTTATAAGAATATCTGTAACTGAATATTCCAGTTTATCTGGTTCCCTATATCCCATGCTTAACGTCAATGATGCCTGAGGATCCAGGTCTATCATAAGTACTTTCTTTTCCTCTCCGGCAAGTCCGGCGCCTAAGTTCATCACCGTCGTGGTCTTTCCAACTCCACCTTTTTGATTTGCAACAGCAATAACCTTACTCATCTCTATACCCCCTTATTCATCACGAAATGTATCCAGATACTTTTCAAATATCTCAGTGTCAATCAACACGCACTTTCCAACGTGGATAGTTGCTCCTGCCTCTTTTGCCAATTTTTTAACCGTAGATAATCCCAAACAGTAATATATTTTCGCTTCCCGGTATCGCATATATTTACTCTGCTTCATCCTTGTTTCACGCATCTGTTTGACTCTGTCAGATATATCTATGTTCTTCTCCTGACTCCTTGCTAATTTTCTCTTTTCCTTCTCTTGTTCCTGAATGAACATCATTACATCCTGATAACCTATTCTTGCTCTCATCGACTAAATCCTTTCTGTATTTTTCACGAAGATACGCTTCAAAGACATCTCGTCTGATCCGTACGCATCTGTTCCCAATCTTATAAACTGCACCAGCTTCCTGGGCTAAACGTATCATGACTTTTGATGTCAGATCGTAGTAATCACATCCTTCACGATAAGTAATGAATGCCTTCTGCGCGAACAACACATCCCAATCGTCTATCTGATCAGAATACATCCATATTTTTCCGCTCATTTCTTATCCCACCTACTAACTTTTGGAGCAGCTTTTGCCTTTGTATTTCGTGGTTGTCGGAACTGTTCAAGATACGCTTCAAAAATATCCCGATTTATCAGCACATATCCATCAATCCTGTATAGGGCACCTGCTTTGTCAGCAAGTTCCAATAATTTCTTATGCTGAATGCTGTAAACTATCTCCGCCTCTTTGTAGCGAAAAAATTTCTTCCTGAGCCTTTTTGACTCTTCTCGTACTTCTTTACGCCTTGCTACGCTGTAATAATCATCGTTTTGATCCACCATCGTTCTTCTCCTATGCTTTTCCATGTTTTTTGATAGAAGTGATATCAAACTTTAAACGCCAAAAAGGAGCCGCGCCTCTTAAAAGTGTTTTTTAAGAAGAGCGACTCCTTTTGGAGTTATCACTTGATTCTTTTATTCTCTGCAACAAATACGTCACGAGTCGTCACAAAACGTGTTCGAAAAGGTTTTTGTTGTCAAAATGTTACATTTTGACCTGTGTTACACCTTTTCGGCACCTATTTTGTTACAGAAATCGTGCATGGTCAATACAACTTTGCACCAGCCGGGATGTGGTTATCAACCATGAGAAGGTGAAGTTCCTCATCCTCAGAATCCTTAAGATTGTTTACTGCACTAAGCAGCATACCGCAGGACTCAATGCCCATCATTGCTCTGGGCGGAAGGTTGGTGATTGCAACTAATGTCTTTCCGATCAGTTCTTCAGGCTCGTAGAAAGCGTGAATTCCACTTAAAATAGTACGATCCTTGCCTGTTCCGTCATCCAGTGTAAACTGAAGAAGCTTCTTGGACTTAGGTACTGCGACACAGTCTTTAACCTTTACAGCTCTGAAATCAGACTTGCTGAATGTCTCGAAATCAACTGTCTCCTCGAAAAGAGGCTCGATCTTAACATTGCTGAAGTCGATCTGATTGTTCGGTGTAAAGAAACCTGTATTGTCCTCAGCAGCTGCATGTCCTTCTGTGCTGGACTTGCTGATGGACTTCAGTGTCGGGAAAAGCAGTACATCACGGATGCTCGGTGCGTTTGTGAGGAGCATGCAGAGACGGTCGATACCGTAACCGATACCACCCGTCGGAGGCATACCGATTTCCATAGCGTGAAGGAAGTCCTCATCTGTGTGCTGAGCTTCTTCATCGCCGCCTGCTGCCAGTGCGTCCTGAGCTGCGAATCTTTCTCTCTGATCGATAGGATCGTTCAGCTCGGAATATGCGTTACACATTTCCCATCCGTTGATGTAGAGCTCGAAACGCTCAACCTTGCTGGGATCGCTCGGCTTCTTCTTTGTAAGCGGGCTGATCTCGATCGGGTGATCCATGATGAATGTAGGCTGGATCATCTTATCTTCACAGAACTCATCGAAGAAGAGGTTTACGATATCACCCTTCTTGTGGTGTGCCTCGTATGCAACCTTCTTCTCATCAGCGATCTTCTTCGCCTCTTCGTCAGATGTAACCTGATCGAAGTCAATGCCTGTATTTTCCTTGATAGCATCTACCATAGTGAGACGGCGGAACGGCTTGCCAAGATCGATCTCAACACCTGTGCCGGCTTCCTTGTCACCGTAGTAGATCTTTGTTGTACCGCAAACCTTCTCAGCGAGATGACGGAACATATTCTCTGTGAGGTCCATCATTCCGTTGTAATCTGTGTATGCCTGGTAGAGCTCCATAAGTGTGAACTCAGGATTGTGCTTTGTATCAACACCCTCGTTACGGAAAACACGACCGATCTCGTAAACCTTTTCCATACCGCCGATGATAAGTCTCTTAAGGTAAAGCTCAAGAGAGATACGGAGCTTACGATCCTCACCAAGTGCATTGTAGTGTGTGATGAACGGACGAGCTGCAGCACCGCCTGCGTTCTCAACGAGCATCGGAGTCTCAACTTCCATGAATCCCTGATCATCAAGGAAGTGACGGATAGCGCTTACGATCTTGGATCTCTTGATGAATGTAGTCTTTACATCCTCGTTCATGATGAGATCGAGATATCTTTCTCTGTAACGAACGTCAGTATCTGTCAGACCGTGGAACTTCTCCGGAAGGGGAGCAAGTGCCTTGGAAAGGATAGTGATCTTTGTTGCGGAGATAGAGATCTCGCCTGTCTTTGTGCGGAAAGCTGTTCCCTCTACACCGATGATATCTCCTACGTCCATCAGCTTCTTGAAATCCTGATAGTCGTCATCACCGAGATTATCCTTTGCAGCATAAACCTGGATCTTGCCCTGAAGGTCCATTACGTTGCAGAAAGATGCCTTACCCATGACACGCTTAAACATCATTCTGCCGGCAACTCTGACTTCCTTGCCTTCCAGTTCCTCAAACTTATCACGGATTTCCTGGGAGTGATGTGTCACATCATATTTCACGATCTGAAAAGGATCACGACCCTCACTCTGCAGTGTCTTCAGCTTGTCTCTTTTTACCTGTAGTATATCTTCCTGCGGCATACTAGACCTCTTCTTTCTATAAAAATAAAACCTGCCGGATCCCGTTCCCTGTCGATGGAACAGAACCCGGCCCTTTTTGTTACCTGATTATCGATTATGCAACGGTAAGGATCTTGTACTTCAGCTCACCAGCCTGAGTTTCAACCTTAACTGTGTCACCTTCCTTGTGTCCGAGCAGTGCTCTTCCAACAGGAGACTCATTGCTGATCTTTCCCTTAAGGGAATTTGCCTCAGTAGAACCTGTGATTGTGAAATCCATCTCTTCATCAAATTCCATGTCAAGGATCTTTACCTTGCTTCCGATACCGATCTTACCATTGGAATTTTCGCTTGCATCTACTACTTCTACGTGCTTCAGAAGAGTCTCGATCTCAGTGATTCTGTCCTCGATCTGCTGCTTAGCAGCCTTTGCTGCATCGTACTCAGCGTTCTCGGAAAGGTCACCCTGTGCTCTTGCTTCCTTAAGCTCGATGGAAACCTCTTTACGCTTGTTAATTTTCAGATCGTCAAGCTCATCCTGAAGCTTCTTCAGACCTTCTCTTGTAAGAATGGTTTTCTTTACCGGGATATGTTCGTCTGCCATTTTTCTTTAACCTCTTATATAAATTCTAACTAAAAGCTATACTAAGTCCACCGTAACGTTCGTAATTATAGTGGTAGGATATAGGGATGTCAAGCCTTTTTACTCGGACCCGAGAAGATCTATGAGACTGTACAAACTCTCGGCGGTCTCGACGGAACAGCACTGGGTTCTGAGCCTTGCCGAATGGGGCATTCCCGTGGTGTACCATGCTACGTGCTTACGCATTTCGCGTACTGCTGTGTACTCACCTTTCCACTCTACTTCCAGCGCCACATGTCTCTTCATGACTGCTTTCTTTTCTTCTAATGTAGGGTAATACTTTTCTCCGTTCACCAGCTCCTTAAATATCCAAGGATTGCCTCTGGCTGCACGACCGATGGATATGCCGTCACATCCTGTTTCCTCCATCATCTTCTTTGCACTTTCGATGCCTGTGACATCGCCGTTTCCGATGACGGGGATCTTTACTGCTTCCTTAACCTGACGGATGATCTCCCAGTCTGCTTTTCCTTCGTAATACTGTTCTCTCGTACGTCCGTGTACCTGAACTGCGGCTGCACCTGATGCCTCTGCGATCTTTGCGATCTCTACGGCATTTATGTGTTCATCGTCAAAGCCTCTGCGAATCTTTATAGTAACAGGCTTTTTTGTTGCCTTCGACACCGCACTTACGATATCTCCGATGAGCTTCGGGTCTTTCATAAGTGCTGAGCCGTCGCCGTTATTTACGATCTTCGGCATGGGGCATCCCATATTTATGTCCAGTATCTCAAAGGACTCATCTTCGATAGCTGCTGCCTGTTCTGCCATAATATCGGGTTCTGAGCCAAAAATCTGAAGAGATACGGGATGTTCTCCGGGATGTGTCGCCATCAGTTTTCTCGAAGCAACGTTTTTATAATGAAGCGCTTTTGCACTGATCATCTCTGTGCATACCATTCCGGCGCCCATTTCACGGCATATAAGACGAAATGGCAGGTCAGATACCCCTGCCATCGGTGCCAGTATGAAGTTGCTGTCCAGTTTTACATTTCCTATCTGCATAAATCTTTCTTTCGTAGTACTGCCGTCAGTCGAGCTTTTCACCGAGGAATACTACACGGTAGAAAAGGCTCAGTTCTTCAAAAAGCTGCGCGTGATCTCTTCTGACTTTATTTACGAGGAGTCCTGCTCCGATCTCATCAAAGCCGAAATCGCCGGGTTCATGATCGGTACGCATGAGTAACTCGCCCTCTTCATCAAAGAGAATCTCAAAGATACCGCCAACCTGCTCTGCAAAGAGAGCGCTGAGAGCCTTGAGCTCATCCTTTACCGCATCCGGAAGCTTTCCAAACTCCGGGTTCAGATAGTAATTTCTTTCATAGGAATTGGCAGCGCAGAGCACTACCTCATTAACTTCACTCATCTGTCTGTCCTTTCCTTTTTAGATAATGGATCATAAACTGTCATACATAGCCATAAACACCGCGGACTGATACTTCTCCCGCGTATACTGCGGTCTCGGTTCCGTCCTCCCGTGTCACTAAGAGTTCGCCTCTGGCATTTATGCCGGATGCGGTCCCGTTCCATTCGCCCTTGGGGTCCAGCACCCGTACTTTATTATTCACGTTTACGCAGAGCCTGTCATATTCTTCAACGAGCTCTGAGAGATCATCGTTTTTACGAAAGATCTCGTAGTATTTTTCAAAAGCCGTAGTCACAGCTCCCACAACCGCTGAGCGGGAAACTCTGCTTCCTGTTTCCAGCATGAGAGATGTGGCAGTCGCCTTTATCTCTTCAGGAAAATCTTCCTGATTTACATTGATGCCCGTACCGATGACTACGTAATTTATGAAGTCAGGTTCGATGGACATTTCTGTAAGGATGCCTACGAGTTTTTTCCCGTTTATCACGATGTCGTTGGGCCATTTGATTCCGGTCTCGAGACCTGTCGCTTTATTGATTCCCTCTGCTGCGGCAAGTGCCACTACGAGAGTCATCATAGGCGCGAGATCAGGCACGAAATCAGGACGCATAAGGTAGCTCATGGCAATATTTACCCCTGACGGAGTCTGCCACGATCTGCCTCGCCTGCCTTTTCCTGCTGTCTGCGTGTCTGCAACGATCATAAGACCTTCAGGCGCACCTTTTTCCGCGTTCTGCTTTATATCCTCGTTTGTTGATCCGGTTTCTTTTTTATAGATCAGGCGGTCTCCTGCTCCGAGCCACTTTGTCCTGAGCTCTGCACGGATGGATTCTGCACCGAATGCATCTGCGGTACTTCTTATCCGATAACCTTTACGCGGGACAGCTTCTATATCATAACCTTCCCTGCGCGCTTTTTGGACAGCTTTCCAGACTGCGTTTCTAGAGATACCGAGCCTGTCCGCTATTTCCTGACCGGAAACAAATTCATCTCTTCCGGATAAAAAATCAAATAAATTCTCTGCCATATTTTTTATGATGCGTATATGCCGACCACTGTAAGGACGACTGCCACCAGAAGAAACAATACCGGCAGCAAATTTTTGCTCCTTATAAAGCGGATACTATTCAGTGCCATCATCGCCGCGCCGAGCCAGAAAAGGATCGGATACAAGCTCCTCCCAAGGTCCGTGTCGATGCTCATTGAGATTATCGACATAACAGTTACCACGAGACCTATGAGAAGATTGCATGCATCTATCACCAGCTTGAACCGGTGCTCGTTAGACATAGGATGGCGCTTTCCCGGCTTTTTCTTCGCTTCTTCCATTTATTTCTCGTAACCGAGAGTTGCTGCCATGACCGCCTTTATCGTGTGCATGCGGTTCTCAGCTTCATCGAAGAGCACATTTCTGTACTTCTGGAATACTTCATCGGTCACTTCCATGTCATCAAAGCCGAACTTTTCGCCCATTTCTTTTCCGACTGTTGTTTTGTGATCGTGGAACGCCGGCAGACAGTGCATGAAGATAGCACCAGGCGCTGCTGCATTCATGAGATCCATGGTTACCTTATAGGGAGAAAGCTCTGCAATTCGCTCTGCCCATACTTCATCAGCTTCGCCCATGGATACCCATACGTCTGTATAGATCACGTTTGCATCCTTTACAGCTTCCATAGGATCTGTTGTAAAGGAGATGCTTCCGCCGGATTCTTTTGCCCACTCTCTGCACTGATCTGCGAGAGCCTTATCCGGGAAATATTTCTCAGGTGCACAGGCTGTGAAATGAAGACCGAGCTTTGCGCATCCGATCATGAGAGAGTTGCCCATATTGTAACGGGCATCACCCATATAAACGAACTTCTTTCCCTTCTCAGAACCGAGGTGCTCGCGGATAGTGAGCATATCAGCAAGGATCTGTGTCGGATGGTACTCGTTTGTGAGTCCGTTCCATGTGGGAACTTCGGCATACTTAGCCAGCTCCTCTACGCGCTCCTGCCCATAACCGCGGTACTCTATACCGTCAAACATACGGCCGAGAACAGATGCTGTATCTGCGATACTCTCTTTCTTTCCGATCTGTGAACCGGTCGAATCGAGGTACGTAGTCTGGATACCGAGATCATGTGCGCCCACTTCAAAGGCACATCGTGTTCTGGTACTGGTCTTTTCAAAGATCAGGGCAATGTTCTTGCCGCGAAGCTTATCGTGCGGGGTTCCTGCTTTTTTCAGCTCTTTGAAATAAGCAGCGAGATCCAGAAATTCACGGATCTCATCCGGTGTAAAGTCCTTCAGTGTGAGAAAGTTTCTGTTCTTCAGTGATGCCATGGTTTTCTCTCCTCCGCCTGTGTTCCTTATTTACTTTCCTGTCATATATCTATACATGAGCAGTGATGCCGAGATCGCTGCATTCAGCGACTCAACCTGCCCTTTCATCGGTATCCTGAGCTTTACATCTGCAAGGGATGTGAGTTCATCGCTCAGTCCGTTACCTTCATTTCCAATGAGAAATGCCGTCCGATCAGCATAACTGATCTCATGATACATTTCTTTACCATCGAGATGAGCCGCATAGGTTGTGATGCCTGACTCCTTCATCTCTCTGACTGTTCCGGCAAGGTCCTCTGTATAGAAAAAAGGTACTCGGAAGACCGCGCCCATTGTCGACCGGACTGTTTTCGGCGAATAAAAATCCGCCGTATTCCGATCCATAATGATGCCCGATATTCCGGCACCTTCTCCGGTCCGAATCATCGTGCCAAGGTTGCCCGGGTCCTGAATACCTTCCAGGACGAGCCACACACCCTTCTCTCCCTGCAGAAGATCCGGAAGCGTATAATGCCGCTGCCGGACCACTGCAAGAACTCCCTGAGGTGTCCTTGTATCACTCAGTTTCTGAAATACCTCGTTCTTTACTACAGAGCCGCGCACATCAGGATTTTCCTCGTGGAACTTCTCTGATATGAAGGTCTCGACCAACCTGTCATCAGGGATCTCACGGAACATCCGTATTCCCTCTACGACAAAGGCGTCTTCCTTTCTGCGCGCCCGGGAACGGTCAAGCAGCTCACGCACCCTGCGGAGCCGTGGATTTGAGAGAGAAGAAAGCACTTCTGTGCCGTTCCCTTTCATTCCAGCCATTCCTTTCTGTATTTAAGTCCTATCAACCACGAGCGAGAGCCTTAGCAACCTCTACGTAGTAATCAGGAACCTTCTTTGTCATAGCAAGAGCCTCGTCGATATCGTAATCAACGAACTCACCGTTAGCATGGCAAACAACACGGTTGATAGTACCCTCTGCAAGAAGATCTGCTGCCTTTGCGCCCATGATGGAAGCATAGAAACGATCCTTACATGTCGGTGAACCACCACGCTGCATGTATCCGAGGATAGTAGCACGTGTCTCCATACCTGTTGCAGCTTCGATTCTGCGAGCCATAGATACGGAATGTCCGATACCCTCAGCGTTTACGATAAGGAAGTGAGTCTTACCGATCTTTCTTGCCTCGATGATGTGGTTGATGATCGTCTGCTCATCGTAATCATAAACCTCAGGAAGAAGAATCTCCTCAGCACCGCTGGCAACACCACACCACAGTGCGATGTATCCTGCACGACGTCCCATAACCTCGATGATGGAACATCTCTCATGTGAGCTGGATGTATCTCTAACCTTATCGATAGCGTCCATTGCTGTATTTACAGCTGTATCGAAACCGATCGTGTAATCTGTGCAGGCAATATCCAGATCAATAGTTCCCGGAAGACCGATAACACCGATTCCATGGTGAGAAAGTCCAAGCGCTCCCTTATAAGAACCGTCACCACCGATTACAACAAGAGCATCGATATTATGCTTCTTGAGGATCTCTGCACCTTTGATCTTTCCTTCTTCTGTACCGAACTCTTCGGAACGTGCAGTTCTCAGAATAGTACCACCGTTCTGAATGGAGTTGGAAACATCCTTAGCAGTAAGGGGACGGATCTCTTCATTAAGAAGTCCCTGATAACCCTTGTCGATACCCATAACCTTAAGGCCGTTTCTGATAGCCTTACGTGTTACGGCACGGATTGCTGCATTCATACCAGGTGCGTCGCCGCCGCTTGTCAGAACACCAATCGTTTTGATCTCTTTTTCGGATTTTGCCATTTTCCTACCTCTTTCATGAACCCGGTCTTACGATCCTAAAAGGAAGCGCCGTATTTACTTATCACTTCGTTCGTCAAAAACTTGTCGACCTATTATACGAAAAAAAATTATCGATTTCAACCTGTATCACTTATTGTACGCGGTTTTGAGCGAGTTTGAGGGAGTTTGCCCCTATCCACAAATATTTTTGTGCAAATTTAAATACATCTACTGGACGAGCTTTACGTTTTTTTCGCCATAAAGCTCAACAAGCCTGTCCATAAGTGCCTGATCTGCACAAACACTCTGATATCCCGGAAGGACGCGCTGTTTTTTTTCAGCACGTATGTATATTATCACCCTGTCCCGTCCTTCGGAGTTTTTCAGCTCTTCGGAAAGTCCTGTCCACTTTTCCTCATACTCTTTCATATCCGCAAACTGGATGTAGAGCTTTCGCGGTATCTCAGCAAAGGTTTCTACCTGATCCACCATGAGCTGGCCGTCTTTTTCATCATCGGTCTTCACTCTTCCGGTGAGGAACACCTTGCTGTCCTGCTGGAGCACATTTGCGTATTTCATATACTGCTTCGGCCACACGATACATTCCACAGTTCCGATAAGGTCTTCCAGCGCGATTATCGCCATGGTATCGCCCTTTTTCGTCTGCTTTGTCTGGATCGCAGCTATGAGTCCGCCTACAGTGACCTTCTGTCCTTCGTTAAGCCCTATGACGTTAGTTTCCGGATTCAGGATAAAATCAACGGTCTTTGCATCACTGTGCTTTGCCATCAGGTTTTCGTACTCTTCCAGCGGATGACCTGAGAGATAGATACCCAGGACTTCCTTCTCGAATGCGAGACGCAGTTCCTTCGGAAACTCTCCCACATCAGGGAGCTTCGTCACACGGTACTGCTCAGCACTGCTTCCCATGAGGTCAAAGATCGACATCTGACCTGCCATGGTATTTTTCTTTTCGTCTGCCGCCGAATCCATCATCTGCTGATAGACCGACATGAACTGCTTTCTGGTACCTCCCAGCGAGTCGAATGCACCTGCCTTGATAAATGCTTCAACAGTTCTCTTATTTACTTCATTTCCTGTCATTCGGTCGATGAAGTCCCGGAAATCCCTGAACTTTCCGCCCATTGACCTCTCGTTCTCAAGCGCCCTTATGACAGGCACTCCTACGGATTTTATCGCAGAGAGTCCGTATCGGATCTGCTTGTCCCCCGCAGGAGAAAATCCTGAATGTCCTTCGTTTACGTCAGGCGGAAGGAGCTTTATCCCCATTGATCTGCATGAAAGCATGTATCCCGACATCTTTGGCGGATTATCAAGCACGCTTGTCATGAGGCTCGCCATAAATTCCACCGGGAAATAGTATTTCAGGAACGCTGTCTGCATGGTGACGAATGCGTAGCAGGCGGCATGGGATTTATTAAAGGCGTACTTTGCAAAATCCATCATATCGCCGTAGATCTTTTTCGCCACATCCTCCGGTATTCCCTTGGAAACACATCCCGGCACGTTCTGCTCGCTGTTTCCGTATACGAAGTTTGCCTGCTCTTCTTCCATGACGTGCTGTTTTTTCTTACTCATGGCACGACGCACGAGGTCCGCACGACCGAGGGTATATCCACCGAGCTGCTGCACTATCTGCATAACCTGCTCCTGATATACGATACAGCCGTGGGTCGGTTTCAGGATCGGTTCGAGTTCCGGACAGTCAAATTTTACGTTGGCTTTGTCCTTCTTTCCTGCGATGTACTTCGGAATGAAATCCATCGGGCCCGGACGGTAAAGCGCTATTCCCGCGATTACATCTTCCAGCGATTCCGGATGCAGATCCTTCATGAATCTCTGCATGCCCCCGGACTCGAGCTGGAACACACCGTCTGTTTCTCCGGTTCCGATATAGTTCAGGACTTTCTGGTCGTCGTAATCTATCTTTTCTATAGAAAGATACTTTCCGTCATGTCCTACTTCCGCAGGATCACCTGTTGCAAGCGCGGGATCGCACATCGCATAAGGATCACGTCCCGGATTGTTGCTGGGATCACTCGCAGCGATCGCCGGATCTTCATGAGCACCGCTCCATGGGTATCTCTCGGGATCCCAGGGTCCTACGCGGAACTTTTCATTTACAAAGTCCACTGCATTCTGAATGACTGTCAGGGTTCGGAGTCCAAGGAAGTCCATCTTCAGGAGTCCCAGCTCTTCCAATGTAGTCATGGTGAACTGGGTGGTTATCTCTCCGTTCGATCCACGGGACAGAGGGACGTAATTGTCCGCTGCTTCCGGTGTGATCAGTACTCCCGCCGCATGCATTGATGTGTGTCTCGGAAGACCTTCAAGGCGCATGCACATATCCAGCAGTTCATGAACCGTCTCATCCGATTCATAGAGCTTCCGGAGGTCATTATTTTCCTCCATCGCCCTTTTCAGAGTCATATTCAGGGCATTCGGGATCATCTTTGCGAGATTATCTCCGAATGAATAGGGCAGATCCATGACTCTTGCCACATCGCGGATAACACCCTTTGCTGCAAGCGTACCGAATGTCACGATCTGAACGCACTTGGAACGTCCATATTTTTGCACAACGTAATCAATGACTTCCTGACGGCCTTCAAAGGCGAAGTCTTCGTCGATATCGGGCATGGATACTCGTTCCGGGTTCAGGAACCGCTCAAAGAGCAGATCATACTTTGCGGGGTCGATATCCGTGATCTTCAGCGCATAGGAAACTATGGCGCCTGCCGCAGATCCTCTTCCCGGTCCCACGCCTATTCCATGGGTTCTGGCAAAGTTGATATAGTCCCACACTATCAGGAAGTAGTCAACGTATCCCATCTTTTTAATGATAGAAAGCTCATACTGCATCTGCTCATAGAGCTTGCCGTCATCATCGGGATAGCGCTCCTTAAATCCCTTGTCGCAGAGGTAGTTTAAGTATTTCCAGGAATCTTCCGGAGTTGACTGCTCCGACAGGACGTTGATCCCCTCTCCCTCATGAATGGATGCCCGAAAGTCCCGCGGTATTTCAAAATGCGGGAGCTTAGTATTATGGAACTCGATCTCCACATGGCATCTATCGGCAATTTTCTGCGTATTATCAAGAGCTTCCGGCACATATGGGAAAAGCGAACGCATCTCTTCCTCTGTTTTTACGTAGTACTGTCCTCCGGTGTATCTCATGCGGTCTTCATCGCTGAGCTTCTTTCCGGTCTGGAGACAGAGCAGGATGTCGTGGGGTTTTTCGTCTTCCTTATAGGTGTAGTGGATATCGTTCGTTGCGACCAGCGGGATACCCAGCTTTTTGGACATGGAAACAAGGGTCTGATCCACCAGCTTCTGCTCGCCGATGCCGTGATCCTGTAATTCCAGGAAAAAGTTTCCTTCCCCGAAAATCTCCTGATAGCGGAGAGCTGCTTTTTCTGCCTCTTCGCGGAAGCCTCTCACGATATTTCTCGGGATCTCACCTGCAAGACATGCTGACAGACATATGATGCCTTCGTGATATTTTTCCAGAACCTCAAGATCTACACGGGGCTTGTAGTAATAACCTTCCGTGAAACCGATCGACACGATCTTCATGAGGTTCTCATAACCTGTATTATTTTCCGCAAGGAGCACCAGATGGTAGTAGCGGTCGTCGTTATTTCCCGCGCCGGCTTCTTTATCAAAGCGTGAACCGGGTGCTACATACACCTCGCATCCGAGCACCGGATTTATCCCCTGTGCTCTACATTCTTTATAAAAATCTATGACGCCGTACATTACACCGTGGTCGGTGATGGCTGCCGCTGTCATGCCGAGGGCTTTTACCCTTGCCACGTACTCTTTTATCTTATTGGAGCCGTCCAGCAGCGAGTACTCTGTATGCGTGTGAAGATGAACAAATGCCATTTATAAGAACCTCAAACTTTAACCTGTCATCAGATCGTGACGATCATTTTTCCAAAATAATAAACACCAATTCGATGATATGCTAATTGCTCCAAATGCGCAACACAACAAAAATAGTAAAAACCGCACCCCGGGTTACCCCGGGATGCGGCTCATTATCAGTCTATTTCGGCTTAGAGATACTTCTTAAGGTCATCAACCTTATCAAGCTTCTCCCAAGGAAGATCGATATCTGTTCTTCCAAAGTGGCCGTAAGCTGCTGTCTGCTTGTAGATCGGACGTCTGAGGTCAAGCATCTTGATGATTCCAGCCGGACGGAGATCGAAGTTCTCACGAACGATCTCAGTAAGCTTCTCATCAGAAACCTTACCTGTGCCGAAGCTGTCTACCATGATGGATGTAGGCTCAGCAACACCGATAGCGTAGGAAAGCTGGATCTCTGCGCGATCAGCAAGTCCTGCTGCTACGAGGTTCTTTGCAACGTAACGAGCTGCATAAGCACCGGAACGGTCAACCTTTGTGCAGTCCTTACCGGAGAATGCTCCGCCGCCGTGACGAGCGTATCCGCCGTAGGTGTCTACGATGATCTTACGTCCTGTAAGACCTGCATCACCGTGAGGTCCGCCGATTACGAAACGGCCTGTAGGATTGATGTAGATTCTTGTCTTATCATCGATAAGCCCTGCAGGGATAACCGGATCGAATACGTACTTCTTGATATCCTTGTGGATCTGCTCCTGTGTAACGTCCTCATCATGCTGAGTAGAGATAACAACAGCCTCGAGACGAAGGGGCTTGCCTTCCTCATCATACTCTACAGAAACCTGGGACTTTCCATCCGGACGAAGGTAGCTGAGTGTGCCGTCCTTTCTAACCTTTGTAAGCTGACGAGTGAGCTTGTGAGCAAGGTCGATAGGATAAGGAAGATACTCAGGTGTCTCGTTTGTAGCGTAACCGAACATCATACCCTGATCGCCAGCACCGATAGCACCGATCTCTTCATCAGACATGTTCTTCTCAAGAGCCTTGAGGTCTGCCTTTGTCTCAAGAGCGTTATCAACACCCTGAGCGATGTCAGGAGACTGCTCGTCGATAGCAGTGAATACTGCACATGTGTCAGCATCAAAACCATACTCGGACTTTGTGTATCCGATCTCACGAACAGTGTCACGTACAGTCTTCTGAATGTCAACGTATGCCTTTGTTGTGATCTCACCTGTTACAACTACGAAACCTGTGCATGCCATTGTCTCGCATGCTACACGGCTCATCGGATCCTGACGGATGCACTCGTCAAGGATGGCATCAGAGATGGCATCGCAGACTTTGTCGGGATGTCCCTCAGTAACGGACTCAGATGTAAATAATCTTTTTTCCATTTTTCCTCTCTTTCAGCGGAATACCCGCGTATAAATAAAAAAATAAAATCCACTCTGACAAATAGAGTGGATCGACATCGATAATCAAATCCTCTCATTGTTCGAACATAACTCGCTCAAGGTTGGCACCTTCCGACTTCCGTAATCGGAGGTTGTCGTGACTTCACAGATCCTTTGCATCTCCATCACTCTTAATAAGAGAAGTTTTACAATATGGAATTTTCTTATCGGCATAACAATACTATCTTTTTTTTATATCGTCAACCCTCATGAACTTAAACAGGTTTGACGAAAACTATATTAGTTAATATACTTTTACATAATAGAGAAACGTACGTAAATTTTTAATAATCATTGACAACAAAGTCAAAGGGAGATCATATGCCCAGGATTCCTACTCAGGATCTGGTCCCCGGCATGGTAACTGCCGAGGATGTTATTTCTTTTAATAACCAGCTGATCCTGCCAAGAGATATGGAGCTCACTGACAAGGCTATCACCAAGCTCGAGTTTTATTCTATCCTTTCTGTTCAGGTAAAGGATGAAACGGCGAACGTGGCGATCCCCTCTGAGACTCCGCCGGATATATCGTATTCAGATAAAATAAGAAATTCTCAGGAGTACAAGGTCTTTAAACAGGACTTCGAGAGTACTCTGAGCGAAGTTGAGGATTCACTGAACGATATCATCTCAAAAAATAAGATCGATACAGATAATCTCCTGCAAGAGCCCGGCAAACTGCTCGTTCACAATCCGTCAGGCATACATATTTTTGATATGCTCCACAATATGCGTATGTATGATGATCCTACGTATGCACATTCGCTGAACGTATCACTGATATGTCATGTATTCGGAAGGTGGCTCGGAATGTCGGATGCGGATGTTGATATCCTGACCCTCGCCGGACTTCTTCACGACATCGGAAAGCTGAAGATACCGAACGAGATCATCAGCAAGCCCGCAAAGCTCACGGATCAGGAGTATACTACCGTCAAATCCCATGCCATGGAAGGTTACAATATTTTGAAAGACCTTCCTATAAATGAGCATGTAAAAAGAGCTGCTCTCATGCATCACGAGCGCTGTGACGGAACAGGTTATCCTCTCGGTCTCACAACCAAGCGTATCGACCGCTATGCCAGGATCGTTGCCATAGCGGATGTTTATGATGCAATGACAAGCCCCCGCGTTTACCGCGGTCCGCTCTGTCCGTTCCAGGTCATCAGTATCTTTGAATCCGAAGGGCTACAGAGATATGATCCCGAGTTTATCCTCGTATTCCTGGAATACATCGTAAATACATACATGAATAACCGCGTCCGCCTGTCAAACGGTCTCACGGGAGACATCGTCCTTATTAACAAACTGGACCTCGCTCACCCCATGGTCCACTGCGGAAGCCACTACATAGACCTGTCGCACGAACATGGTCTTTATATAGAGGCAATTCTTTAATGAACAGAAAAACACATCCTTTGAACAGCGTCATTCTAAAGGATGTGTTTTTTATTATAATGATAAGTTTTTTCAGATAGCCTTTGTGCGAAGAGTGAATTTCTGGATCTCTTCGTCATCTGATGCGCGCTCGATCATGCCTCCGAGCTTGCGGAGCTTTACATCAAAGTCCTCGTATCCTCTTTCGATCAGGTGGATATCGTCTACTACGGATACACCGTCAGCAGAAAGCGCAGCAAGAACAAGTGCTGCACCGGCTCTTAAGTCAGGAGAAGTAATATGTGCTCCTGTAAGACCCTTTACACCTGTGATGATCGCTGTATTTCCTTCAACCTTGATATCTGCTCCCATACGGATGATCTCATCCACATAGCGGAAACGGTTCTCGAAAATACTCTCCGTGATGGTGCTTACACCTTCGGAAAGTACGAGTGTGATACCTGCCTGGGGCTGCATGTCTGTAGGGAAGCCCGGGTAAGGCAGAGTCTTTATCTGTGTGCTGTGCAGTTCGCCTGTATATTTTACGCGTACTGCATCATCAAGTTCTTCTACTTCGCATCCCATTTCAAGGATCTTTGCCGTGATGGACTCAAGATGCTTCGGGATAACGTTCTTTACGAGTATATCTCCCTTTGTAACAGCAGCAGCAAACATAAATGTTCCTGCCTCGATCTGGTCAGGGATGATGGAATATGTAGCTCCATGAAGCTTCTCAACACCGCGGATACGGATAACGTCAGTACCTGCGCCCTTGATGTCTGCCCCCATTGAGTTCAGGAAGTTTGCTACGTCAACAACATGAGGCTCCTTAGCCGCATTTTCAATGATAGTCTTTCCCTCTGCCATGCTGGCAGCCATCATTACATTGATGGTAGCGCCTACTGATACTACGTCCATGTACATATGAGCGCCAACAAGCTTTTCGGCAGATGCGACAATAGCACCATGCTCGATCTTTACATCAGCGCCGATAGCACGGAAGCCCTTTAAATGCTGGTCTATAGGACGGCTTCCGATATTGCATCCTCCCGGAAGCGGAACCTCAGCTTCGCAGTATTTACCAAGAAGAGCACCTATAAGATAGTAAGATGCACGGATCTTCTTTATAAGTTCGTACTCTATATTAACGTTCTGTACCATTGATCCGTTGATCTTTACAGTATGACGATCTACACGGTCAATATGTACACCAATACCGGCCATTGCATCCAGAAGCACGTTTGTGTCCCGGACATCAGGCATATTCTCTATAGTAACAGTCTCGTCTGTCATAATGGCAGCAGCAAGGATCGCCAGTGCTGCGTTTTTTGCACCGCCGATCTCAACCTCTCCGCAAAGCGGGTTGCCGCCGCGAATTACATAATGATCCATGGAAACTACTTTAGATTTCATTTTTTCTTAGACTTCCTCTTTTGAACAGAATACCCGAACTTGCCGATCTTTTTACCAAGTCCCATATATTCGCCATGACTCCATGCCACAAGATTTGCGCGCTTTAAGTCAAGCGCTCCCTTCTTATTAAGGAGCGACTCATCCACATTTACGCCGACTACCTTCGCGAGAAACAGATCATGTGTCCCCAGCGGGATTATCTGTTCTACACGGCACTCTATATTAATGGGGCTTTCCGCGATCCCCGGTGCTTTTACCTTCTGTGAAGGCTGCGGTGTGAGACCTGTTTCTGCAAACTTATCTATGTCTCTTCCGCTCTTTACACCACAGAGATCTGCCTTGCGGGCAAGCTGCTCTGTCGTAACATTGAGCACGAACTCACCTGTCTCCTTGATAATGTCATAGGAATAACGTGAACGGCGCACGGAAACGGACACCATCGGCGGGTCTGAGCAGACATTACCTGCCCATGCGAGCGTAATGATATTTGGTTTTTCATTTTCCCGTCCGCAGCTCAACATCACTGCAGGTACAGGGAAGAGCATATTTCCGGGCTTCCAGAATTGTTTCATATTTTTCTATTAACGTAACATGAAAACAGCCAGTGCGGCTGTTGCCGCAAGATTCAGAATTAGGAAGACCAACACTGCGGTCATAAGCCCTTTAAGGCTCCTCTGATTCTTTTCTGCCTGCTTTACAATCTTATCTGTGTTTTCAATGATCACTGCCTGAGTATTTCGATAACAGCGAACGTTTTCATGATGGACATGAGTGAAAACCTCAGCACGGAGGTGTTCCATTTTCTCTTCAAGATCATGCTCCATCTTCGCAATGTCGTCTGATACAGCTCCCGGCGCTTGTTCGTCAGGGATGCTGTCATCCGGCATGATGTCGTCCATTTTTTCTGAACGAATCGGAACCAGATTCAGACTGTTCGATAATTTATCATTACGAACGTCTCCTGTCAATACGCTGCTATCCATTTTGGATATGTTCATGAGATTTTCCCCCGGTGACTTATACTCCGTATATATGTGAACAATTACGCAAACTTTTACTCATATAACAGCAATTCTAAGGTATTCTAACACCTTTTAATATTGCCTGCAATAATTGCCAAAAATATAGGATTTCCACTCATTTTATTTAAGGGACTTTTAACTATATGTGCAGTTTAACCTAAATGATAGATGATTATTTGAATGTATTGGTGGTATTTACTATATATTAACACCGCGTTCATAATTTGTTAATAAATTATTGCTATATTAATAATGTCTTAAGAAAGACGTACAGAAATGTAGATGATTTTTTCATAATAAGCCCTGGGGTCGAAAGATCCCGGGGCACTCCTCTTTTAAAAGCACAGCAGATTCCATTTCTTAATTTTTACCTGCTATACAAATTGCACAACAAGTTACGCTAGGCTCGACAAAACCTCGCCAAGCGAACTTGCATAACACGCACTAAGCTCGAAAATACCTCGCTAAGTGCTCCGAAAATAAATATAAAAAGAATCCGGCATTGCCGGATTCTTTTTATGTAAACATTTATTCTGCTTCGCCGTAAAAACGCTCTTTGAGGAGAGTACGTTCAGCCTCTCGCTTCTGCTTTTCTCTCTCCCGGTCGTCTGAGCCGTGCTCTGCGGCAACTCCGCGGATCTCTTCGTTAAGAGACATCATCTTGGCATCCAGATCGGATACCATCTCCGCACATTCAAAGAGTTCTCTCTTTATGTGCTCCGGAGCGTAGCCTTCGTATTTATACTTTATCTTATGCTCAAGACTTGCCCAGAAATCCATGGCAACTGTACGGATCTGAATCTCAACCTTCGTATCTACCACACCGTCTGACAGGAAGATGGGTACTGTGACTATCATGTGATAGCTCTTGTATCCGCTTTCCTTCGGGTGCTTGATATAGTCCTTTATCGAAAGCACGTTGATATCGCTCTGATTTGCAAGGATCTCAGCAACCCTGTAGATATCAGAAGTAAATGAACAGATAACTCTGATACCTGCTATATCATTTACGTACTTTACCATATTTTCGATCGTGGATTCATAACCCCTGCGCTTCAGCTTTTTTACGATGCTTTCAGGCGTCTTCACTCGAGATTTTATGTGCTCGATCGGATTATACTGATGAACATGCTGAAATTCATTGTTAAGAATCTCAAGCTTCGTTCCTATTTCCTTCAATGCAGAATTATAGAGGAGCATGATGGTTTCCCAACTGTCGACTCCTTCGTAATTTCCTGTGTTATTACCCATTTTATCCCCGATCCGCCATGAGGCAGATCATACTCCGTTCCTTTGTTTTCGCCCTCGGGCTCAAATTGTTAATATTATAACATACTCTGAAAGATTTAACTACTTTCCGCACTTTATTCCGATACATTAAAATCCATCTAGTTACTGTTCACTCGCTTACAGCTCGCTCACGTAACGGATTTTGCAATTAAATCGCCTACGGCGATGAGCAAAATCCAATGGCTATTCAATGTTATTGGTCGTAAACTACGCAGTAAATGCTCCGTTTACGTATGAACTGTAAATCCATCTATTGCTTATATACGCACGATGGTGTATAGTCATATCACATGATGTAGTTTTTAAAACTACGTCATGTGATATTTGAGCTACATTCAGAATCACCGTGATACAAGGTTCAAAAGCAGCTCTCACAATTCAATTTTGCTTGTAAGGAGGCCACTTCACATGGAAGCTATGCAGCGCACCACGAGAAAACATTCCCACAGAGGAAATGTGACTAAATTTGGTATACTTCCTTCAACCATTTCCCTTTCGATACGCGAACCCGGTCCGGCTATCTCGCATTTTGCAGCTTTTCTCATGCTGCTCATGGGATTCGGCCCGCTTGTTATGCGTGCTTCGCTTTTTGGTTCCCCTATCACCCTCTTTTCAATGGTGATCTTTCTCCTGTCATCAAGTCTTCTCTATGCAGCGAGCACCACGTATCACACTGTAGTCCTAGGCAGAAAGGAAACTGATATTTTCAGAAAGATCGATCACGGCATGATCTCCGTCATGATCGCAGGCTCATATACCCCGGTGTGTCTCACTGTCCTTAAGGATTCGCACGGATATGCGCTTCTCGCCGCCATTTGGGCACTTGCCGTTGCCGGAATTTTGATAAAGCTTTTCTGGATCAGCTGTCCCCACATTTTTTCGTCCGCGCTTTACCTATTAATGGGATGGCTCTGCGTATTTACGATCGTTCCTTTATGGCATCTCCTGCCCCGCGAAGCCTTCTTCTGGCTCGTGTCCGGCGGGATCCTTTATACCGCGGGTGCTGTGATCTATTCACTGAAACTTCGTAGATTTAACGAGGTCCATCTTTATTTTGATTCGCACACCATTTTTCATCTGTTCATAATGGCAGGTACGCTCTGTCACTACATAATGATGTTCCGATTTATTTCCCTCTTATGATGATAACACGTATATCGTGAAGCAAATCTTATAAAAGGCTAAAAAAATGCCGTCCGGAGGATAAAGAACTCCGAACGGCATTTTTATGTACATTAATCTGAACTTACATCTCTTCTAATGCAAAGTCGATAGCGGAAAGTGTTTCATCATCAAATGTGAATGTGAGCTTGAACTGGCTGTCTGTGGATGTATATACATCGTACTCGATCACGCCGTCGGAATTGTCATCCGGTGTGCTGAGATCGTAGTCAGTTACACCAAACTGTGCAAAGAGCTTTCCGAGGTCATCAGCATACTTCTTGATCTCTGTGAGCTGAGCATCTGTAGGAGAATCGATTCCTTCAAAGTCCTCCATATCTTCCTTTGCGGAATCCTTATCGCCTTCGTAATATGCTGTGAGCCACTTAAGTCTTGCATCCTTGAGCTTTCCATCCTTATCGGAAGCAGCATCTGCGGAATCAACCTTTTCCTTAACGATAGCACTCTTTGTTGCAGAAACTGTAACATTTACCGCATCACCATCACCTATATATGCCTCAGCTGTCCATTCATCGCCATCAAATGAACCTGCTGTTACATCGTGATTGATATCACCGGACTCTTCTTCTGCAGAATCATCCTCATCTTCTAAAGTATCCTCATCAATCTCTTCAGCATCCTCCTCAACCGCTTCGCCTTCTGCCTCAGCAGTATCAGAATCAACGTTTGCTCCAGCACCCTCGTCTGCTACGGATCCGCCTGCATTTTCTGCTTCTTCTGCCGGAACTGCCGGAGATGATCCAACCCAGTCAGATGATGCTGCTGCCGCACATCCTGTAAGGGATGCAGCGAGCATTGCCGCTGTTACAAGTGCACATGCCATTTTAGAGAGAGTAAAATTCTTCATGTTGCTCCTTTCAGAAATTCCTGCGTTTTGACCATGCAGGGACCACAATTTTTATTGTATTCCGTTCATAAGCCGCATGATATAGATATCTGCGGTTGATGGTATTTAACGGTGTAAATCATAGCACACCATCAAATGAAATTCCACCGACCGCAGTAAATCTTAAATAAACATTCAGAATTGTATACTTGTGAAATGGTCAATGCTTCGCATTAAAGATTGCCCATTTTTTACTCATCCTACACGGTTAAAGTTTATGAGGCATCCGTCGAGAATGATCTGTCTCTCGTTATCTGTGAGATCGCCGAGAGAAAGGCTAAATTCCTTAAGTGCTCCATCCTTTACTGCATATGCCTTGATGTCGTTCTTCTTTTCTTCTACTGCCTTGCGGATACCCGGTACAAAGATGTAATCCAGGTTCTTGAACGGAAGCTCGCCCTTCTCGATAAGGAAGGGAAGCATACCCCAGTTGATGAGGTTGCTGCGGTATCTCTTTGTCGCATATTCATTTGCGATATTTGCCCATCCGCCGAGAACTTTCTGACAGGATGCCGCCTGCTCACGGGCAGAACCGTCACCGGGCTTTACAGCAAAGATAGTAGAACCAACACCTGTATTGTCCCAATTCATATCTGCGAACTGCTTCTGGATAGTATTTACGACAGACTGCATTTCAGAGGATGCTTCTACAACCTTCTGCATTGCGTTTACGCCGTCTTCGCGGGCATTTTCAAACGCCTGAACTTCCTTTGCACGTCCGACATACTTCGGATCTTTTCTGGAAAGAGTGAACTCTGCAAGTCCGAGAGGATTTGAACGGTAGGAGCTTGTCTCTCCGGAAGGGATCAGCTCGTCTGTAGTGGTAACAGGATCGTGGATCTCTGATACGACCTTCAGCAGGAGATTGTCTGTAAGCTCTGACATATTCGGCCAGTCCTTGATGTTTGGACCAAGTACCAGCTCTTCATCGGGCTTTGCTTCTCCGTGAGAATCAAATACTCTCTTCTCGTAAATAGTGCTGTCAAAGAAGTACTTATACTTTCCGATCTCCACATCCATCTCTGTCGCAGGTGTAAGAATACCCTTATTTGCAGCAGTTGCCGCGATGGATCTCGCATCCATGAGAGCGACACTTGAAATCTGACCGTTCTGAACCTTTGAACCTTCGCGGTTCGGGAAGTTACGTGTTGAATGACGGATAGAGAACGCATTATTTGCAGGTGTGTCGCCTGCACCGAAGCACGGTCCGCAGAAGCATGTCTTTACTACTACTCCGGCATCGAGGAACTTCATCATTGCACCATTCTTTACGAGCTCTGCATAAATAGGTGTAGATGCAGGATATACGCTCATGGTGAACTCATTATTTCCGATATCTGCTCCGTCAAGTATATCTGCTGCTGCGCAAAGGTTCTCGAATCCACCGCCTGCGCATCCTGCGATGATTCCCTGATCTACAAGGAGCTTTCCGTCACGGATCTTGCTGTGCAGATCAAACTTAACCTTGTCGCCGAAAGAAACCTGCGCACGCTTCTCAACATCTGCAAGGATGTCTGAGAGGTTTGCATTTACTTCCTCGATAGTGTAAGTGTTTGACGGGTGGAAAGGCATGGCGATCATAGGCTTGATAGCCGAGAGATCAACTGTTACCACTTCGTCATAGTATGCAGCAGATGCCGGTCTCAGCTCGCTGTAGTCACCTGCTCTTCCGTGAATTGCAAGGAACTCCTCAGTCTTTTCATCTGTCTGCCAGATGGATGAAAGACATGTAGTTTCTGTTGTCATTACGTCCACACCGATACGGAAGTCCATGGAAAGCTTTGAAACGCTGGGTCCAACAAACTCCATTACACGATTCTTTACGATACCGTCTTTGAAAAGCTTTCCGATGAGAGCCAGAGCCACATCCTGAGGACCTACGCCAAACTGAGGCTCACCTGTCATGTAGATCGCTACAACTCCCGGATAGTCGATATCGTAAGTCTGGGACAAAAGCTGCTTTACGAGCTCCGGTCCGCCCTCACCCATTGCCATTGTACCGATGGCACCATAACGGGTATGTGAATCAGAACCAAGGATCATTTTTCCGCAGCCGGCAAGCATCTCACGGGCATACTGATGTATAACTGCCTGATGAGGGGGAACATAGGCTCCGCCGTACTTTCTAGCTGCAGTGAGACCAAATACATGGTCATCCTCATTAATAGTACCGCCAACTGCGCAGAGGGAATTATGGCAGTTTGTGAGCACATAAGGGATCGGGAACTTCTGAAGTCCTGAAGCTCTCGCAGTCTGAATGATACCAACGTATGTGATATCGTGAGAAGTTATACAGTCAAATTTGATCTTCAGCCTGTCCATGTCTTCGGACGTATTATGGGATGAAAGGATACCGTAGGCGATAGTACCTTTTTTTGCTTCATCCGCTGATACACCGGCTTCAGATGCCCATTCTGTGCCATTCAGCAAGTATGCGCCGCTGCCTTTTACTGTTACCGCATCTGTCATTTGATTCCTCCTGTAGATGATCTTTTATCCCGCACTCTTTCACATTAAAATGTTAAAGCGCGATAGTTCCAAAAAAGGGAGACGACGGATCGCCTCCCTCGGTAAAACCTTTACTTACGGCCTGATGAAGATGACTTCTTTGGTATAACCACCTTATCAAGATGCCAGATCTCATCAACATACTCCTGAATAGTACGGTCTGATGAGAATTTTCCGACAGCTGCTACATTGAGGATGGCTTTCCTAGCCCAGCCCTTCTTGTCACGGTACTGTTCCTCAACCTTTTCCTGAGCTTCTGCATAGGAACGGAAGTCCTTCAGGATAAAGTAAGTATCTGCTCTATCGGTACTAAGTGTATTAAGGAGCGAATTGTAGAGATCGCGGAATCTTTCCGGATCATCCTTCGCATATGTCCCATTTATGAGCTGTGTCAGAACATCGCGGATCTCCTGATCTGTATTGAAGATATCCATAGGATTATAATCCCTGTTCCGCTCGTGCTCCATTACTTCATCTGCGGACATTCCAAAGATGAACATGTTCTCTTCGCCGACTTCCTCAGCCATCTCAACATTCGCACCATCCATTGTACCAATAGTAAGCGCGCCGTTCAGCATAAATTTCATACAGCCGGTTCCGGATGCTTCCTTGGAAGCTGTTGAGATCTGTTCTGATACATCTGCCGCCGCAAATATCAGCTCAGCATTGGAGACCCTGTAGTCTTCGATAAAGACTACCTTGAGCTTGTTGTCGATAGTCGGATCATTATTTATAACGTCAGCAACGGAATTGATGAGCTTAATGGTAAGCTTGGCATTTCTGTATCCAGCTGCTGCCTTCGCACCAAAGATGAATGTTCTGGGATAGAACTCCATGCTCGGGTTGCGCTTGATCTTGTTGTAAAGATACATAACGTGCAGGATGTTCATGAGCTGTCTCTTGTACTCATGGAGACGCTTAACCTGTACATCAAAGATAGATCTGGGATCTACTTCGACTCCGTTATGATCCAGGATATATTTAGCAAGGCGTTCCTTATTCTTGAACTTGATGTTCATGAACTCATTCTGCGCCTTTTTATCCTCAGCATAAACCTCTATTCCGTGGATTTTCGGCAGATCTGTGATCCAGTCAGGACCAACATGATCGGTAACCCAATCCGCAAGGAGAGGATTTGCGTGGAGCAGGAATCTTCTCTGAGTGATACCGTTTGTCTTGTTGTAGAACTTCTTCGGCATCATCTCATAGAAATCCTTAAGCTCACGTTTTTTCAGGATCTCAGTGTGAAGTCTTGCAACACCGTTTACTGAGAAGCCTGCACAGATCGCAAGATAAGCCATACGAATCTGACCGTCATAAATGATAGCCATGTTCTTGATCTTTTCCTGATCGTTCGGATATTTCTCCTGAATTCTCAGGCAGAATCTGCGGTTGATCTCTTCCACGATCTGGTAGATTCTGGGAAGCAGTCTTGAGAACAGCTCGATAGGCCACTTTTCAAGTGCTTCTGACATAATGGTGTGGTTCGTGTAAGCGCATGTCTTTTTGGTCACATCCCACGCCTCATCCCATGAAAGCGCATAGTCATCCATGAGAACACGCATCAGCTCCGGTACTGCAACTGTAGGGTGTGTATCGTTGAGCTGGAAGATATTTTTGTCAGCAAAATGATGAATATCATCGTGCTTACGCATGTACTTTTCAACCGCTTCCTGAACGGATGCAGAAATGAAGAAGTACTGCTGCTTTAAGCGGAGCTCCTTACCTGCATAGTGGTTATCATTGGGATAAAGCACTTCAACGATATTTCTTGCAAGATTCTCCTGCTCTACTGCCTTCTTATAATCGCCCTTATCAAAAGAATCAAGCTGGAAGCACTCTACCGGCTCTGCATCCCATACTCTTAAAGTATTTACGATACCGTTGCCGTAGCCCACGATCGGCATATCATAAGGGATCGCCATTACAGACTGATATCCTTCCTGAACGAAGTGATTTCTTCCGTCTGATCCTGTCTCAACCTTTACAAAACCGCCAAACTTGACTTCCTTCTTGTATTCTCTGCGGCGAAGCTCGAAAGGATTGCCTTCACGAAGCCAGTCATCAGGGATCTCTATCTGGTAGCCATCACGGATCTGCTGCTTGAACATTCCATAGCGGTAACGGATACCACAGCCGTAAGAGCTGTATCCGAGAGTAGCAAGGGAATCAAGGAAACAAGCTGCAAGTCTTCCAAGACCGCCGTTTCCAAGAGCTGCATCCGGTTCCTGATCCTCAACGAGATTCAGATCAATTCCCATCTCATCAAGTGCTTCTTTTACTTCCTTGTACTCACACAGATTAATGAGGTTATTTCCAAGTGCACGGCCCATCAGGAATTCCATGGAAAGGTAATAGACCGTCTTCGGGTCTTCCTGCTCGTAGACTTCCTGTGTTTCCATCCACTTTTCAATGATCGTGTCCTTTACTGTGTAGCATACAGCCTGAAAGATCTGCTGCTCATCAGCTTCCCGTACGGTTTTACGGAAAAGCATCCTTAAATTGGACTCGATCGCTTCTTTGAACTTTGCCTTGTCGAATTTCGGTTTGCTGACCATAATAAACCCCCTGGTTTTTGTGGCATCTGCCGCCCTACCGGCATCTGCAATCCTGTTGTCTGCATGTTACCTGCAGGTCCGCACTCCCCGGTAACGGATCCCTGCAGGGGTAAAGCTCATTCTTATTTAACTTTTCAGATCTTGCTGACACCGAGTGTTACATGCTCGCCGTTGATATCCCATTCTTTGGTATATCCTGACGCACCTGCGAGATCGATAGTCTCTGCCATTGTCTCACCCTTAACGAAATCAGCGTTATTTGTAAGGAATTTCTCAAGCTTGTCATTTCCGTTCATGGAGATCACGATCTTGTCCATGACTTCAAATCCTGCTTCCTTACGCATTGTCTGAATCTTGCTGATAAGCTCACGAACATAGCCTTCTTCGAGAAGCTCCGGAGTCAGATTTGTGTCAAGAACGACTGTCATCTTTGCATCGCTCTGCTCTACGAAACCTTCCTTATTGCTCATCTCTATCAGCAGGTCTTCTTCTGATAATACAACGTCAGTTCCATCAAAGTCAAACTTGAGGGAGCCTTCTGCTTTCAGCGTATCCATTGCTGAATTGCCGTCAAGTGCAGAAAGAGCTTCCTTGATCTTTCCAAGGACTTTTCCATACTTCGGTCCGACTGTTCTGAGCTGAGGCTTAAATGTATATGTTGTAAATGCTCTTACATCATCAGAGAACTGAACATTCTTTACATTAAGCTCATCTGCGATGATATCAACATAGAACTCAGATACTTCATCGGCTTTTACGTACATATTGCCAATAGGCTGACGATTCTTGATACCGCTCTCATTTCTTGCCGCACGGCCGAGAACAACGATATCCTGAACTTCGTCCATGTCCTTCTCAAGCTTTTCATTAACGAGCTTCTCGTCTACAACCGGATAATCGCAGAGGTGAATTGACTCCGGAGCTTCCTTATTAACAGAAAGGACGAGGTTCTGATAGATCTGCTCTGTCATAAACGGGATCATCGGCGCAGCTGCCTTACAGATAGTTACAAGGCAGGTATAAAGTGTCATGTAAGCATTGATCTTGTCCTGCTCCATGCCATTTGCCCAATATCTCTTACGTCCGAGACGAACATACCAGTTACTGAGCTCATCAACGAACTTGCTGAGAGTCTTTGCAGCCTCTGTGATCCTGTAGTTATTGAGATACTCATCTGTCTGCTTAACTGTGCTCTGCAGGCGGGACAGGATCCACTTATCCATTATGCTTAAGGAATCCTTATCGAGATTGTGCTTTGATGCATCAAAATCATCGATATTTGCGTACAGTACATAGAATGCGTATGTATTCCAGAGTGTTCCCATGAACTTTCTCTGACCTTCCATAACAGCCTTGTCGTGGAATCTGTTCGGAAGCCACGGTGCACTGTTTACATAGAAGTACCAGCGGATAGCGTCTGCACCAAACTTATCAAGAGCATCGAAAGGATCTACTGCATTTCCCTTGGACTTACTCATCTTGTTTCCGTCTTCATCGAGAACGAGACCAAGTACGATTACGTTCTTGTATGCCGGACGGTTGAAGAGCAGTGTAGACTCAGCGTGAAGTGAATAGAACCATCCACGTGTCTGGTCAACAGCCTCAGAGATGAATGCTGCCGGGAACTGCTGCTCAAATGTCTCCTTATTTTCAAAAGGATAATGATGCTGAGCGAAAGGCATTGCTCCTGAATCGAACCAGCAGTCGATAACTTCCGGTACTCTCTTCATTGTGCCGCCGCACTTCTCACACTTGCATGTGATCTCATCGATGAACGGACGGTGAAGCTCTACTGTCTTTGCCTTTTCGTTTCCGGAAAGTCTGTACAGATCCTCACGGGAACCGATAGAAATTCTCTCACCACAGTCCGGGCACTCCCAGATATTGAGCGGAGTTCCCCAGTAACGGTTACGGGATACAGCCCAGTCCTGGATATTTCTGATCCACTCACCGAAACGGCCTGTTCCGATAGTCTGAGGGATCCAGTTGATCTCTTCATTATTCTTTACAAGGTCATCACGAACCTCTGTCATCTTGATGAACCATGACTCACGAGCATAGTAGATGAGCGGAGTATCGCATCTCCAGCAGAACGGATAATCATGCTCAAACTTCGGAGCAGAGAAAAGAAGTCCGCGGGAGTCAAGATCCTTGATAACCTCAGGATCTGCGTCCTTTACGAAAAGTCCGGCAAAAGGTGTCTCAGGCTTCATGCAGCCCTTGTCATCTACGAACTGAACGAGAGGCAGATCATACTTACGGCCTACACGTGCATCGTCTTCACCGAATGCAGGAGCGATGTGTACAACACCTGTACCATCTTCCATAGTTACATAATCATCAACTACTACGAAATGAGCCTTCTTGTGCTGTTTCTCAGCATCCTTTGCAGCGCACTCATAAAGAGGCTCGTACTCTGTGTGCTCAAGGCTCTTTCCATCAAACTCCTCAAGGATCTCATAAGGAGCTGTCGGTGCATCTTCACCGCCGAGAACCTTCTCGCAGAGAGCCTTTGCAAGCGTGTATGTATATCCGTCAGCAGTCTTTACCTTAACGTATGTCTCTTCCGGATTTACACAGAGTGCAAGGTTGCTGGGAAGTGTCCAGGGTGTTGTTGTCCATGCAAGGATGTACTCGTCCTTATCCTTAACCTTGAAACGTGCAACAGCGGAGCGCTCTTTTACAGCCTTATAGCCCTGAGCTACCTCGTGGCTGGAAAGCGGAGTACCGCAGCGAGGGCAGTACGGAACTACCTTGAAGCCCTTATAAAGAAGACCCTTGTTCCAGATCTCGTTAAGTGCCCACCACTCAGACTCGATGTAGTTATCTTCATAAGTTACATAAGGATGCTCCATGTCAGCCCAGAAACCAACCTGGTCGGAGAACTTCTCCCACATTCCCTTATACTTCCATACGGACTCTTTACATTCTTTGATGAAAGGAGCAAGACCGTACTTTTCGATCTGGTCTTTTCCGTCAAGACCGAGCTTCTTCTCTACCTCAAGCTCAACCGGAAGACCGTGAGTATCCCAGCCTGCTTTTCTCGGTACATAGTAGCCCTTCATTGTACGGTATCTCGGGATCATATCCTTGATTACACGTGTGAGAACGTGTCCGATATGAGGCTTTCCGTTTGCTGTCGGCGGTCCGTCATAGAAAGTGTATGTCTCGCCTTCTTTTCTTGAATCCATAGACTTTGTAAAGATGTCGTGATCTTTCCAGAACTTCTCGATAGCTTTTTCACGCTCTACAAAGTTCATGTCGGGATTTACTTTGCTGTAAACTGCCATTTGTACTGCTCCTTTCAGGTACTTCAAAAAATTTAAAAAGGGTCCTCATCCTATGCCTATAGGACGGGGACCCTTGTGTTCTTCCGTTATACCACCTATATGCACCGTGACTGCACAATTTCCAGCCGGTCGCCCGGCTATTGGTTACTCAGCGTTCCTGATCGTAAACAATAACGAATATTGAACATTCATACATCATGCACCATTCCTGTAACGGGGAATGCAACCGGATTGACTTAATGAGTTTCATGCGATACAGATGCACCGCACTACGCCGTTCAGAGTCACAGCTCGGAAGTGATATCTTCGTCATAGCCTTTAACAGATTGCTGTGCGAAACTCACACAGATGTTTACATTATATGCACTTGTATTGCTTTGTGTCAAACAGAGTTTTTATCGCATGCTTCCTTGATCATTCTCATGAAAAACTTAAATATCTCATATCCGTCTACCACGTCAGGTCTATCCTCTGTAGGGCGGCATCTCTCGGGGTGCCACTGTACTGTCCAGATAGGAAGTGTCGCATGGTGGGCAGCTTCGATAAGGTGGTCTCCGCTGTCTCCTGTGCTGTAAAGGTCGGGCTTCAGAGGTCCGCAGTCCGTGTTTTCCCTGTGGTAACGGGCAGGGTCCACGTCACAGCCTCCGGGAAGTAAGAGCGCATCAAAATCCTCAACCCTGATATCCTCAGCAGAGGACACGATGACAGGCACCGCTCCCTGGGCACTTACCGCTTTTTTATAATTCTCTTCTTCATCAACTAAAACAGGAATAGCTATCTTTATCTCAGACATTTTCACATCAATACATCCTGCTCTGAGTCGCGCAGGGCAGGATGTCCTTTCTTTACTTCACTTTGTTTTGATAGAGTTCAAAAAATCCTTCGCTCTCTGGGTCTTCGGATGATCAAAAAATTCATCAGGCGTATTTTCCTCAACGATCTTTCCGTCAGCCATGAAAACTACGCGGTCTGCCACACGGCGGGCAAAATTCATCTCATGAGTCACCACGACCATGGTCATGCCTTCCCGCGCAAGCTCTGTCATTACTTCCAGAACCTCATTTATCATCTCCGGGTCAAGGGCGCTGGTAGGCTCGTCAAAAAGCATGGCGACCGGTTTCATTGCAAGGGATCTCGCAATAGCCGCTCTCTGCTGCTGACCGCCGGAAAGCTGTGCCGGAACCTTTTCTGCCTGTGAATCCACACCCACACGCTTCAAAAGTTCCATCGCCTCTTTACGGGCCTCCTCTTTATTTTTACGAAGAACTTCGATCGGACCCATGGTCACATTTTCAAGAATGGTCTTGTGCGCAAAAAGATTGAAGGACTGGAACACCATTCCTACTCTTGAACGAAGCTTTGCAAGTTCCTTTCCGCTTTCAGGAAGGGGCTCGCCCTCTATCTTTACAACGCCGGAATCAATAGTCTCCGCTATCAGTGCCGGGACTACCATGTGCATAGCCTGCGGAAAAATGATCTTCGTGAAAGTCTTTACTTCTCCCATTCCTATAGAAAGAGCAGCTTCTCTCTGACCCTTCGGCACAGCATTTACGCCTGAACGCAGAACCTCAGCCACGACTCCCGATGCAGAAATGGCTACAGGAAGCGCTATCCTCCATATGGACGGCAGATTTATGCCTGTCTGCGGGACTACCAGGAAAAAGAAGTAAATGAAAAGCAGTGTCGGAACGCCTCTCGTAAACTCTATTATGAAATGTTCAAAAAAATCATTTCTCGTCGAACATCATATATTCCATATACAATTCGCTGAACATGGTATCGGATGCGAGCGAGATCTCCTCTGCTTTTTTTGCGATTTCCGGCATGATGCGGTTCGCATTCTCATCTAAAAGTGCCATTACTGCGCCCTTAAGGGATGTATTACCTGCCGGCTTTACCATGGGAAGTATCTCTCGCGGGATAAGCCCTATGTCCGCCGCCTTTTCCATATTCAGAAAAAATCCGAAACCACCTGCTATATAGACTGTCTCAAGCTCTTCCGGCTTTATGCCGTATCTCTTTACCAGAACTTCCATACCTGCACGGACTGCGCTCTTTGCGAGCTGGAGCTCCCTGATGTCCTGCTCTGTAAAGCTTATCCCGGGAGCAAGTTCGTATCCCTCGTCAAACCATTCTTCATCAAGCATCCCGGTATCATCCATGATCCCAGTCCGTAAAAGCTCAGCCGTGGTCTCGATGACTCCTGTTCCGCAGATTCCTACGGGTTCTGCATCCTCTATGGTCTTTATCAGCGGTCTCTTACTATCCTTATCGATCTCCACACCGCATATGGCTCCTGCGATACTTCCTGTTCCGCAGGAGATATTTCCGCCTTCAAAAGCGGGGCCCGCCGCCGTTGATGTGACAAGTATCCTGTCCTTATTTCCGACCGCCATCTCCCCGTTCGTTCCCAGATCCACGAGTAAAACAGGCTTCTCTCTGTCAAAAACTCCGCAGGCATACATGCCCGATACGATATCCGAACCAACATATGTTGTGACTCCGGGGAGCATCGTTACTACCGCCGAATCCAGGTCTGTCCTGTTAAAAACTTTTTCAGCCGTGAAATCTTCCTGCTTTAGGGACACGGCTTCAAATGGAAATACACCGAGCGTCTCGCAGGAGTAGCCCATGAGGAGATGCTGCATGGTAGTGTTCCCCGCGACAGTTATACGGCGAATCTTCCCCTTCGGGACAGCATATTTTTGTACAAGATCATCTATCCCGCGGTTCAGGTCATCACGGATTATCCTCTGCAGTTCCTCACCGTGACCATCATTTGATGCCTGTATACGGCTCACTACATCAGCCCCAAAACTCCTCTGATGATTTATGGCTGTGACTGTACCGATAGCGTTCCTCAGTGTTATGTCAACCAGACTCAGTGCAAGCGTGGTAGAACCTATGTCTATCGCTATTCCAAAGTCATGCTGCGGATCTGCTGTATCCGGAATTTCTCCTGCGCTTTCGTCTCCGAGGGCATGGATATTTTCCTCATCCTGCCACAGAAGCTCTATCTGAAGTTCATTTTCATCAGGCGTGACCTCTGCCATACAGGCAAGACGTATGCCATCCTCAATCTCTGCATCCGTGAGGCAGTTTCTGTCCGCACCAGTTACAGGCAGACTGCCATTCTGCACTCTAATACGGCATTTTCCGCATACACCTCTGCCCCCGCACTGCGCAGGCATATATATACCATTCTCAGATAAAAGCTCTCCGATGGTGCAATTTTTTGTTACTTCAACAGCTCCCTTATCTTTGATATTCATAACCTATCCTTATATATTCATCCCGCGCATGGGACAATTAATCATGCCGCAGTTTTTACAGTCATGCTTTATATTAAATTCATCAACATCATTTGAAATAGTATAGATATGACCGTTTGACTTGATCGGGCGGATCATATATCCATCCGTGATGGTGATCCCGAGATTTTTCTCCGCCTGAAGTATCTCCCACGTATCCCTCTGGGCCTCCATGGGAATCAGATTCGGCGCCTCATAACCCTGATGGATACCGAGTCCCTTTTCTATGCAGTGAGCTCTTATATTTTCCGCGAGCAGCTCTCCGTAGTTAAATAGTGAGCTGTCCGCCATGAAATCGACCATCATGCCTTCCAGCATATCTTCATCTGATTTCTTACGGATATATTCCACTATCTCCGGCCCCAATGTCGCCATGGAATAGACCACATCGCGCCCGATAAAAAGATCCTCGTTGCCCCCGTTTACCCTAAGCTTATCAAAAGCAAACGCCCCCTTAGGGTGAATTAAGCTCTTTACTGCGTCTTCATTCTCTTCATAAATATCGCAAAGTTCGGAAAACGCCGGATTTTCCTCCGTGCACTGCATCAGCGCAAGCGCAGTTTTCAAATCCGGCGATACATTTTTTTCTTCATGCAAAATGATCTCTATCATATTTCTTTTTCCATCATTTCACGGATTCTGGCGGCTGTCCGCTTTACGTATCCGTGGTCTTTTCCGTCACCAACGATACCTATGCTGGTCTTTTCATCAGTATAGACCGCAGGAAAATAAAAACTGCTCTCTTCTCTGCAATCGGCTGTGCTGACAAGGATATGGTGCGACGCACAGTATTCATAGATCCTGTGATTTACGTCTCTCTTATTGGTTGACGCCACCACAAGATATGCATTTCTGCAATCGCCGTCAGCGTACTCTCTCTGTTCCCACTTAACTGATCTCATAAGTTCAGGCTCTGCCGTATCAGGAGAAAACACGGTAACCTCAGCTCCGTACTTTAGAAGAGTCCTTATACGTCTGCACCCTATCTCTCCTGCACCTATGACCACCACTCGTTTTCCTGCAAGCGAGATAAAAAGCGGGAATCTCGGATAGGCATCCTCTTTTTCAGCCCTTTCAAGGATCATACTCCGGACTTCTTCCATGGAATAGCCGTCCTCATTCTCGTTCGGACGCCTTATTACCAGTATCTTCATGCCAAGATCTCTTGCCGCCCTTATTTTTTCCTCAAAACCGCCTATTTTTCCCGCACTCTTCGTAACTAACCAGTCCGCGCCGTAAGTCTTGAAGGCTTCAAAATTTTGTTCATAGGAAAATGGACCGAGCTCAAATATCGCGTGCCTGATGCCAAGCTTCTCACATTTATACCGTGCATCATCAACAGGAAGGACTCTGGCAATGAGACGCTTTCTGTAATCCGGTATCACTGTATATTCATGAAGCTCCTTACTTCCGGTCGATACAAATATCCTGCCCGAAGCATGCCGCGCCAGATATTCCGCAGCTTCCCTCACGCTTCCTGCAGTCATGTCATATGCGTCACCCGGGTCACTGGTATCAGCCCGGAGAAGCCGTATGTACTCTTTTCCGACTCTTCCGCAGGCTTCGATTATATTTTTTGTAACATCCACTGCATAAGGGTGCGTCGCATCCACGACCAGCGAAAAGTCACGGATAAGCTCCTCCATCTGGAACACATTGAGACGTCCCGTACGGACCGTCACATGCGGAAGGAACACTTCATCCATCACCATTTCACCGTATTCTGTCGCGACACTCACACAGGTCTCGATATGATCATCACTTAGGAGCGAAGCAAGCGCTCTGCCCTCACTTGTACCGGAAAAAATAAGAATCCTCATAAAATACCTACTTCAAAACCTCGTATGTCTCGTCACCGTTCCAGTTGTCCCATGTAGCGAGATTTACATATACGTCATGCACCATATCAAGGAGCGGGAAAAGCGTCATGGCTCCCGTACCCTCGCCGCAGCATAAATCTGCCGTAACGACAGGTGACAACCCCAGCTCTTCAAGGAGAATATGAGACGCAGGCTCCTTTGATACGTGTGATGCAAGGATAAAATCCCGTGCTGTCGGACATATCCTTATCGCAGTAAGTGCGCTTACCGCAGATATAAAACCGTCTATCACGATAGGTATGCGGTATATGGCTCCTCCAAGGAAAACTCCTGTGAGCCCTGCGATATCAAGACCTCCAACCTTTGACAGTACATCGATCGGATCATCTGTGTCAGGCTTCAGAAAATCTATCGCTTTTCCGATCACTTCTATCTTTCGCTTCAGACCTTCACTGGTGAGTCCTGCGCCCCGTCCTGTCACATCTTCCACAGGCTTATTAAGGAGAACTGCCGTCATCGCACTGCTTGTCGTGGTATTTCCGATGCCCATCTCACCCGTTGCAATGATGTCGTAGCCTTTATCCTTAAGCTCCTTCACCTTCTCTATTCCGAGAAGTATCGCCCGCACCGCTTCCTCGCGGGTCATTGCAGGCTCTTTTGCCATGTTCCGTGTTCCATGGGCGATCTTTACCGCAGAATCAGTAAGTCCCGGCACGTCCTCCGTGACACCTATATCCACAGGAAAAATATCGCATCCCGCACGCTTTGCCATATAGCATACGCTGGTGTCACCTGACAAAAAATTGCTGCTCACCACCGCCGTCATGTGCTGTTTTGACTGGCTTATGCCCTCTTCAACAACACCGTTATCCGCGCACATGATGATGAGACCCTTTTTCTCAAGCGAAAAATCGTCCCTGCATCTGATGCCTGCTATCCTTGTAATGACATTTTCCAGCTTTCCAAGGCTGAAAAGCGGTTTTGTGACTGCGAGCCAGTGCTTTTTACTTATCTCCATTGTCTTTTCATCAAGACCTGTCACACTGTCCAGCAGTCTCTTTAATTCATTATCCATCATCAATATCCTTCGTCAGACTCCGAAATATTCGCACATATCAAAAAGAGTCTGATTCAGGTCTTTCATCGTATGTGCATCCGAAAGGAATATCGCCTCAAACTGGCTGGGTCCGAGATAATTGCCCTTATCGATCATGAATCGGAAATAATCCGCAAATTTCTCCGTATCAGAGGTCTGCGCAGATGCATAATCCGTAACTTCCTGATCTGTAAAGTAAAGACAGCTGAGAGATCCCACGCCGTTTACCTTGTAAGGCAGACCTGCGCTCTCCAGTATCTGTCTCATTCCCTTTCGGAAAAATTCTCCCATCTTGTTAAGCTCTTCATAGATCGTAGGATTTCTTCTGAGTATCATGAGCTGCTCGTATCCGGCTCTCATCGCCACGGGATTTCCGCTGAGGGTTCCCGCCTGATAAACTCGTCCCACAGGAGCCGCCATCTCCATGATGGCTCTCTTTCCGCCGTATGCACCGACAGGCATACCGCCGCCGATGATCTTTCCATAGGTCACGAGATCAGGCTTCACGCCGTAATATCCGATCGCGCCATCTGCTTTCAGTCTGAATCCTGTGATGACTTCATCGAATATCAGGACCGCGCCGTTTGATGTGCAGAGGTCACGAAGTCCTTCGAGGAATCCGGGCTTTGGCTCTACCACACCCATATTTGCCGCAACAGGCTCAACTATCACACATGCGATCTCATCAGGATTTTCAGAGAAAAGCCGTTCAACGCTTACGAGGTCATTGTAGCTTGCGGTGAGAGTGTCCCGCACTGCACCCTCGGGTACGCCTGCACTTCCGGGAACACCTGCGGTCATTAGTCCTGAACCCGCCGAAACCAGCAGTGCATCTGCATGTCCGTGGTAACAACCCGCAAACTTTATGATCTTATTTCTGCCCGTATAGCCTCTTGCCACACGGATTGCGCTCATGACAGCTTCCGTACCTGAATTTACCATACGAACCATTTCCACTGCCGGAACCATCTCTGTGATGAGCTCAGCCATCTTGACTTCGATATCCGCACATGCGCCGTAGCTCATTCCCTGATCTATCTGCTCATGAACAGCCGCCAAAACACGTCTGTCATTATGTCCGAGGATCATCGGTCCCCATGAACCGATGTAGTCTATGTACTTATTTCCGTCCTCATCCCAGAGATACTCGCCTTTTGCCTTTGTAATGAATCTCGGCTGTCCTCCTACAGGAGAAAAAGCTCTTACGGGGCTGTTCACACCACCCGGTATCACTTGCACGGCTCTTGAAAACAGCTCTTTACTTTTTTCAATTTCCATGGACATTATCCTATTTCTCCTTTTCTGATAAGGTCTGCGATCTCACACGCAAAATATGTGATAAGGATATCTGCGCCTGCCCTGAACATGCAGACTGCGCTCTCGCCTATTATCTTCTTTTCATCGATAAAACCAAGCTTTGCTCCTGCCTTTATCATGCTGTATTCACCGCTCACGCTGTAGAGTGCTACCGGTCGTTCAGTGTACTCCTTAACCTTTGTCAGCACATCGAGATATGCCATTCCGGGCTTTACCATAAGGATGTCAGCTCCCTCTTCCACATCGAGCTGAGCTTCCTTTATGGCTTCACGGACATTGTGGAAGTCCATCTGATAGCTCTTTCTGTCACCGAAGGACGGCGCAGAGCCTGCCGCATCGCGGAACGGTCCGTAAAAAGCGGACGCATATTTCACAGCATAGGACATGATGGGGATATTCACGAATCCTGCCTCATCAAGCGCTTCTCTCATGGCGCCTATCCTGCCGTCCATCATGTCTGAGGGAGCGACCATATCTGCACCTGCCTTTGCATGGGAGACTGCGATCCTGTTCAGCATCTCAAGCGTTTTATCATTATCTACGTACTCTCCGCAGAGGATACCGCAGTGACCGTGGGAAGTGTATTCGCACATGCAGATATCCGTGATGCAGAACATTTCAGGATATTTTTTCTTGATAAATCTAAGAGCTTTCTGGATGATGCCGTTGTCATCATAGGCGCCTGAACCAGTCTCGTCCTTGTGATCCGGAACGCCGAATAAAAGTACGGAATAAACCTCGTGCTCTTCAAGCTCATCGAGAAGCTCCGGCAGGCGGTCAATACTCCATCTGTACTGCCCCGGCATGGTCTCTATCTCTTCCTTTATCCCTTCACCCTCAACCACGAAAAAAGGATAAATGAGACTGTCCACAGACATCCGTGTCTCCCTTACCATACGTCTGAGCACGGGCTTTGTCCGCAGTCTTCTCGGTCTCTCTGTTAATTCATACTTCATATTTGATTCCTTTCCGTACTTCCATTACCGTTCAGATTCCTTCGTCAAGGATCCTGTATATACTTTCCATATCCAGATTTTCCCGGACAGCATCAGCGAGAATATCGTACTGACGCTCTTTATATTCCTTCATGTTAAAACTTTTTACATGCGTGCTGTCAAGTCCTTTGCTTTCAAGGATCGCAGAAACTATGGCTGATGCAACATTGTCACTGTCAAAAATACCATGGACATACGTGCCGTAGACATTTCCTGATGATACGCCGTCAGCTTTCGTGTCTGCGCTTCCTCCGGCAGTGATTTCCTTAAGTTCATTCATGGGATGCGCTCCGTCTAAAATAGATGACACTCCCATATGGATCTCATAGCCCGCAAATTTTTGTCCATTAAGGCACTTAAAAATACCAGACACGTCCTTAAATGTGCCCTCAATACGTGTCCTTGTTTTCTCCTCTTCAAAAACCGTGGTTATGGGAAGGAGCCCTAAACCTGCTACCTCTCCCTTGTGCTCAGCCCCAAGAGGATCGACAATTTTTTCGCCGAGCATCTGATAGCCTCCGCATATGCCGAAAACAGCTTTGCCGCGTGACGCATGCTGTTTTATTCTGGCTTCTATGCCGTTTTCACGAAGCCACAGGAGATCCCCGATGGTGTTCTTTGTGCCGGGGAGCATGATGATATCCGGGTCTCCCATATCCGACACCCGGTCAACGTACCTCACACTCACGCTTTCGATACATTCAAGTGCATTAAAATCCGTAAAATTAGAGATTCTAGGAGTCCGTATCACGGCGATGTCCACAGCCCCAACCGTATCTTTTTTACGGAATCTCTCAGTCAGGCTGTCTTCATCGTCGATATCCAGTCTCACATAGGGCACGACTCCCGTTACAGGAACTTTTGCCCGCTCTTCCAGCATCTTAAGCCCGGGTTCCAGAATACTCTTGTCTCCGCGGAACTTATTTATGACAAGCCCTTTTACATAATCCTTTTCATCATCTTCAAGGAGCATCATGGTTCCGATGAGCTGAGCGAATACTCCGCCCCGGTCAATGTCACCTACAAGGAGTACCGGAGCCCCCGCCATCTTTGCCATGCCCATATTTACGATATCGTCAGCCTTCAGGTTTATCTCCGCAGGACTTCCCGCACCTTCCAGCACGATGATATCGTACTCTTTATCCAGCTTCTCAAAAGCCTTCATGATATCAGGGATAAAATCCTTCTTCCGCCTGTAGTAATCCACTGCGGACATAGTTCCCATGACTTCGCCGTTCACGATGACCTGTGAACCGGTGTCATTCGTGGGCTTTAAGAGGATCGGGTTCATCGCCACATCAGGCTCTATCCCCGCGGCTTCTGCCTGCATGACCTGTGCGCGGCCCATTTCCAGACCATTTTCAGTTATGTATGAATTAAGTGCCATGTTCTGGGACTTAAAAGGGGCGACCCTGTATCCGTCCTGCTTAAATATCCGACAGAGTCCCGCTGCCAGCAGGCTTTTCCCTGCGTTAGACATAGTCCCCTGAACCATGATCTTTTTTGCCATCTTAATCTATTCCTCCGCCTGTCCGCATAGCCTTTTCAGTTCCCGGATAAGCATCTCATTTTCCTCATGTTTCCTGACCGCTATGCGGAAGAAACCCTCGCCAAGTCCCCTGTAATCCGAGCAGTTCCGGATCAGTATATTTGCTTTAAGCAGTGCCTTATCAAGGCTTTCACCATTAATAAGCGAAGCCTTGAATAAAATGTAATTTGCATCCGTATCAAAAACTTTTATCTTTTCATCAGGGAAGCTTCGGAGCTCATCCATCAGATACCGCCGCTCCTCTGCCACATAGCGCCGGGTCTCTTCCTCGATATCACTGCACCCACAGGCGGCGATGCCTGCTCCCTCTGCCACCACCGAAACACTCCAGGGCTGGCGTACATCCTGCATGGCATCGATAAGCTCTGTGTCATAGGTCATGGCATACCCGATACGGAGCCCCGGTACTGCGTACATTTTTGTAAAGGCTTTAACGACCATCGCTGTATGTGCATATTTTTGCAGAAAAGGCACCATCGTAAGGTCTGACACACTCTCCGCAAAATCAATAAAACACTCATCGATAATGAGGCGTGCGCCTTTTTCCATGCACCTGTCCGCGATCTTCATCATGAGCTCACGGCTTATCACCCTGCCTGTAGGGTTATTTGGATTGCAGATAAATACGAGATCCACGTCCTCGTCGATATCCTGCAAGATATCTTCTCCTATCTGAAACCCCGTATCCTCAGACAAAATATGATACTTTTTCTCTGCACCTGTCACGTTTACCGCACGCTCATATTCCGCAAATGCAGGAGCCGTGAGAAGCACTTTTTTAGGCTTACATGCGAGCACTGCATTGAAAATGAGCTCTGCCGCGCCGTTCCCGCAGATTATATTTTCCCGGGGGACACCCTCTTTTGCTCCGATCGCTTCCCTGAGCCTCCTGCACTCCACATCAGGATACCGCTCAAGATTATCTAAAGAAGCTCCCGCCGCACTGAGGATTCTTTTATCCACGCCGAACGGGCTTATATTTACAGAGAAATCCAGTATATTTCCTTCATAGGAGTAAATATCTCCTCCATGAGTTTTTATCATCTAATGTACCACTTATCTTTTTAAGCTAATGCCGTGCCGTTAAATATAGTGAAGCACCACAATCCCTATCACTGCCGCGAGTTCATTGATCTGCAGGAAATACCCTGCAAGATCCCCTGTTATACCACCGAAATTATGCATACAGTTGTAGTAATGATATGCATATGTGACAACTCCCACTGTAAAGAGAACCAGCGCCCCGAGCGGAGACCAGACCCACGAAACTATGAGCGACACTACCGCATACAGGATCATGGATGCAAGCACCACACCCTTTTCCGACGCCTGACTAAAGGTTTTTAAGAGCCCTTTCTTTCTGGCATTTGGAAAGAGCACCACGGCAGAACCGCTCAGTGCTCTCGAAAGACAGAAATTTACAGCCGCTATCGGAAGCAGTTCTTCCGTAAGCTCACTTAAAAATCCCACATACAGCACAAAGTAAACCAGTCCGCCGATTATGGCAAATGCACCGGAATTTGAGTCTTTCAGTATCTCAAGCCGCTTCTCATGGTCTCCGTAGGAATTTATCCCGTCCATGGTATCGAGGAATCCGTCAAAGTGGATCCCTCCGGTTATCAAAATGGGAAGCACCGCCATTATGCATCCAAAGAGCAGTTCCGATACCTCGATCCTGATAAGGAACCTTCCAAGGAGATAAAAAAGCAGACCTTCTACAGCACCTATCAGCGGAAAAAAGCACATGGCGTATTTCATGCCCTTTTCTTCCCATTTCATTACGGGCATCGGGATCTTGCTGTACATTGAAAACGCGATCACAAACGCCTGAATTGCTGTTTTCATGATTCCTGCCTTTCTATTGCCCTCGCTCTGCACATTTCCGTAAATCTCTCTGCAAACTTAGGCTCAGAGTGATAAAAAAGATGCGGATAACCGCAGATCGTATTTTTTATTCTCTGCATACATTCCCACTCACGCTTACCTGACGGCTTAACAGCTCTCATGCATGAGCCGTTGTCCGTGCTGTCCCAGTAATGAAATTCATGGGCTTTTATGCTTTCCTCTGTCTGAAGCAGTGTGTCCTCTCCCTTCGGAAAAAGCGTGATATACCCGAACCTCACCAGTCTGTCGCGCTTAACACATGTCTGCCCTCTTAAAAATCCCACCATCTCGTAAGATTTCTGCTCTGCGTCTTCCATCCATTCATGGAGATACATAAATCCGCCGCACTCAGCAAGGCACGGGAGACCTGCGTCGAGCTTTTCCCTGATATCAGTGAGCATCGACCTGTTTTCACTTAACTGCTTTCCATAAAGCTCAGGATATCCGCCGCCAAGCAGGAGTCCGTCGATATTTTCAGGAAGATTGCTGTCACTTAACGGGCTAAATGGTATCAGCTCGCATCCGTACTCCCGAAGGAGTTCAAGGTTATCTTCATAATAAAATGAAAACGCTTCATCCTCTGCAACTGCTATACGTAGCTTTTTAGAATCTGCACCTATACAAAAATTTGTTTTTATCTCTTCGTACTCAATAGACTCAGCTTCACCTGCGATGCCGATAATACGATCGATATCCAGACACTTTTCCGCAAGCTCTCCGAGTTTTTCTATTTTTTCACCGATATCCTCTATGACATCCGGTGTCATGAGTCCCAGATAACGGCTCTCGACTGCTGTGTCAGGACTTGGGGGCAAGTATCCCAAAGGCGCGATACCAAGCTCCGCCTCGATCACAGGCGCAAAGCTCCTGTAGGTCATTTCCGATACCTGATTCAGTATGACACCTCGGATGTTGCTGTCAGCCCTGAAATCTATGATGCCTTTTAGGAAAGCAATAAGGGTCATCGCCATTCCTTTGGCATTTACAACGAGGATCACCGGGGCTTTCAGATTTTTAGAAACCTCATACGTAGATGCATCCGTCCTGTCAAATCCCAGACCATCATAGTAACCCATCACGCCTTCGATGATATTTATGTCATATCCGGAGGCATGACGGGCATAGAGTCCCCGCATCATTTTTTCATCCTCAAAAAAGGGGTCGAGATTCACTGACGGAACCCCGATTACCCTTTTATGAAACATGGGATCGATATAATCCGGCCCGCATTTGCAGGATGATACACGGATATTTCTGTTTTTCAGCGCCTTTAATAACCCGCAGGTAACAGTGGTCTTTCCGCTTCCACTGGCGCAGGCGCTTATCAGGATTCTGGAATTATTTAATATCATTTACTCTGCTTTTTCCCGGGTTCCAGTGCAACGATATACACAGGGTTCTGCCCCATCATCATCTGATAGCCTGAAACCTCACGGCCTTTTGCGATGGAGATGCTCGTAATGTCCGCATCCCACTCTTTTTTCCTGATGATCTCTGACACTTCTCCGATGGTGTTCAGCGCCGCCGCATTGATGACTATGCGGATGTCAGGATTTACTTCTAATAGATAATCAATGATCTTTTCCATATTTCCGCCGCTTCCGCCGATAAATGCGTGGGTCGGAACAGGAAGTTTCTTAAGGACTAAGGGTGCTTTTCCCTCTATGGGACTTACGTTATCCGCCGCAAACTTCCTGATATTTTTATTTATGAGCTCGATCGCTTCCGTCTTTCGCTCAATAGCATAAACTCTTCCGTCTATCAGCTTTTTTGAAGCCTCGATCGATATAGAACCCGTTCCTGCTCCGATATCAAAAAGCACAGAATCCGGCTTCAGCTTTAGCTTTGCTATGCTTATGGTCCGCACATCGCTCTTTGTCATAGGTGTCTTTGTACGGATAAAATCATCGTCGTCTATTCCATACAGCGAGTCATCGGAAGCCTTCGGATTTTCGATCAGGATCACGTAAAGCGGGTCGATATTCGGAAGAGGCTTTTCCTCATCGGGGACTATCTCAAACACCGATTCATCGGGATATGTGAGCTTCTGACCCACATGGATCTTTACATGCCCCATGCCATAAATAAGAAGCTTCTCTATCAGGTCTGAAAGCTGTTCCCTTCCGTACATCAGCGCAAAGACCTTCGGATAACGCTCCACATATCCTATGAGGTTTGCTTCCCTTCCGTGTGCGCTCACGAGCTTCACATCATCCCATGACGTATGGAGCTTTGCACAGAAACTCACCACAGAGGATA
Organism: Lachnospiraceae bacterium; assembly: GCA_900168235.1. Classification (GTDB taxonomy): domain Bacteria; phylum Bacillota; class Clostridia; order Lachnospirales; family Lachnospiraceae; genus NK4A144. The sequence continues at coordinate 76,954 of FUZG01000015.1, forward strand.
TACCCGGAAGGACCGTAAACTCGGACTCTTTATAGAAAGATGCCTTCTCGATAGCTTTTATGAGCTTCTTTGCTCCGCTGTAGAAGCCCACGTCACCTGACATCAGGATCGACACTGTGCTTGAGCTGTCCTGTACCTGAAGCGCCTTAATTATCTCCTCTGCCTTGTAGTCATGATAGATTTTCTTCCCTTCCTTAAAAGGGTCTATCATTCTGGCAGCACCGATCAGCACATCCGAATCACGGATCGCTTTTCCGGCTTCGATAGTTAAGGCTTCCGGACTTCCCATGCCAATTCCAATAAGATAAATACGCATGCTCTCCACCCCTTATTAATTTTGTTAGTAGTTTCCCCTTTATCTAAAAGCTTGAACCAGTGCTTCTGCGTTTTCACTCATTCCCAGAAGACCGTGCTCATTTGAAAAAATAATAATACCTGTCTCTATATCATCCTGAAGTCTGTGGTTTACATAAAACATTGCCTTATCCACGATACGCTTCATTACAGGCTCAAGTATTCCCTCTTCTTTCAGTATCTTTATCGCATCATCTGTTGTGAGACATCCGAGGATACGCCGTACCACAGTTATATCCTCTGTTTCAAATGACGCATTTGATGCGATTATCTCCATCCTGCCATCCGCATTGCGGCTGTGGGTGTTCATGATCCCTGCGGCGAGCTTTACAAACTTTCCGATATGACCTATCATGAGTATCTTTCTGAATCCCGCGCTTTTTGCGAAGTCCAGTGTTTCTCCCACAAAATTACTGCACCTCACCGCCCGATTCAGGTCGAGCCCCATATGCTCCCTCATGAAATCCAGCCCGTAATTTCCCGGAGCGATCATGAGCTTTTCGCCCTCATTCGCTTTCTTTACGCCAATTTCTACTTTTATGGTGTCGATAAGCGCCTGCTCACTCATGGGTTCCACGATTCCCGTAGTTCCGAGAATTGAAATTCCTCCCACTATTCCGAGACGGGGATTAAAGGTCTTCTGTGCAATTTTTTCCCCATCAGGAACACTGATGACGATGCTCGCACCTCCGTCGAAACCATACTCTTCGATCATTTCCTGTGCAGCATCACGTATCATCTGTCTCGGCACTTTATTTATCGCGGCTTCGCCTATTTCCTGCCACAGTCCCGGTTTTGTGACCCGTCCGACGCCCTTTCCGCCATCGAGCTCTATCCCGGGTTCTTTTCTTAATTTTACCGCAGAAAATATAAGTGTTCCATCCGTTACATCAGGATCGTCCCCTGCATCTTTCCGAACCGCGCAGGACGCACTTTTTTCCTGAAACTCCGCTTCTTCTATTCCTGTAGTTATCAGCACGCCCTTCGGCGTCATGACACTTTCTTTTTCAACAATTTTTTGCTCAAAGATCATCCGAAGCGCCGCTTTTGACGCAATCGCCGCACATGTTCCGGTGGTATATCCGCTTCTAAGCTCTGCCATACGGCAAGCCTCCTAACGTCTGAGTTTATAGAGGAGCGCATTGCATATCGCTGCAGCGACATTACTGCCTCCCTTATTTCCCCTCGCCACGATATGTGGTATGTCACTTTCTATTATAAGTTCTTTTGACTCAACCACATTTACAAATCCAACGGGAACTCCTATCACCAGCGAAGGCTTGAGCTTCCCTTCCTGCACCAGCTCATGGATACGGATGAGAGCTGTGGGCGCATTTCCTATGGCAAATATCACTTCACCCTTATTTTTACATGCTTTTTCCATGCTGACTATGGCACGTGTCACGCCGCGCTTCTTCGCTTCCTCCGCCACGTCTTCGTCCGACATGTAGCAGACTGCTTCGCCGCCAAAGCTCGACAGAATCTTTTTATTTATGCCTGACCACGCCATCTGGGTGTCCGTAACAATGGTCGCGCCGTTCTTTATGGCGTCCAGCGCTTTCCCGACTGCATTTTCCGAGAAAACCAGATTGTCTGCGTAGTCAAAGTCCGCTGATGTATGTATGACCCTTTTCACGATATCGTCTTTGTCCGGTCCGAAGGTACGTCCGTTAAGGCGCTCTGTTATTATCTCAAAGCTTCTTTTTTCGATATCCATGGGTTTAATTATCTTTATTTCAGGCATTAATTTCCTCTTTTCCCTGCGTCATCCACGATGCACTGAACCAGCGAATCCACAGTCGCTTCACCCGCTGTAATTGTCTTCATGCCGTGCTTTTCCGCGCACTGTCTGGTCTTTTCGCCGATGCAGACCGCAGTAAATCTGCCTGTTGTGCAGTCTGTGACCGCAGAAAATGCTATCACAGTGGATGCCGACGTAAATGTCACGTAATCAATCTGACTGCTGTTCACTAAGGATGTTATTTTTTCGCCGTCTTCTTCATTAAGACTGTAAACTGTCTCATAAACACCGAGATCATTATAGGAAAGTCCTGCTTTTTCAAGCTCTGCCGTAATCTCAGGAGCGCCTTTTACAGCCCTTAAAAGAAGGACTTTTTCATTCGGCTCTGCCTTTTCTGCCAGCATTTCTCCGAGATTTTTTCCTGTATAGGTTTCAGGCATGAGATCCGCGTAGATTCCGTACTGCTCCAGCTCTTCACCCGTTGCTTTTCCGATAACTGCTATCTTTCTGCCGGACAAAGCTCTCGCATCGAGCCTGCTCTCCCTGAATTTATCAAAAACAGCCTTAACTCCTGCGGGACTTGTAAACACGATCCAGTCATGACTGCCGATCTCCTGAAGTATCTTCAGCATCATTTCATTATCAACGAGGCTCACGGTTTTGATGCACGGACACTGCACCACAGATGCACCGAGAGCACTCAGCTTTTCACTGACAGTTCCCTGACGCTCCTTCGGTCTTGTGACGATGACTTTACGCCCCTTTAGCGGCAGATTTGTAAACCAGTCAAATCTTTCATTAAGGGTGCATACTTCTCCCACAATGATGATGGCAGGGCTCTTTATCTCCGCCTTTTCTGCCTTATCAACGATCGTTCCGATAGTCGCAGTGACCTTTCTCTGCTCAGGTCTCGTACCGTTTTCGATCACAGCACAGGGCATGTCGGGGTTCATTCCGTATTCCATTAGCCCTTCCATGATCTGGGGCATATTTGCGACACCCATGAGGAATACCAGAGTTCCGCCGCACTTTACACAGCTCTCAAAATCTATCTTTATGGGTTCATTTTTCTTCTGATGACCTGTTATGATGTGCACCGATGACACAAAATCCCTGTGGGTCACGGGGATTCCCGCATAAGCCGGGACCGAAAGAGCTGAAGTGATTCCGGGTATCACTTCAAATGGGATATTTTTCTCAGCTAAAAGCTCCAGTTCTTCACCGCCCCGTCCGAATAAAAAGCAGTCTCCGCCCTTTAAGCGTACGGTGTTTTTACCTTCCAGAGCTTTTTCTGCAAGGATCTCATTTATTCGTTCCTGCGATACTTTGTGGTTTGAGCTTTCCTTTCCCACATCGATCATTTCCGCATTTTTCGGAATGAGAGACAGCACATCCTCTCCCACGAGCCTGTCGTATACCACGACTTCTGCTTCCAAAAGTGCCTTTTGTCCTTTGATGGTTAGAAGTCCCGCATCTCCGGGGCCTGCTCCGATAAGAGTCACTTTTCCTGTCATGTCTCTCTCCTTTTTATATCCGAATATTGGTTACTGAGTGCTTATTATCAGCATTTAATGCTTCTTGCAAGCTTCTGTCCGAGCTCCATATGCTCTGAAACACTTCCGCTTATTTTTTCTATTCTTTCCTCTCCGTCTGGGTTTACATAAAATCCCGTGATCGTGATCTCATCACCATGAAGCTCCGCGTGAGCTGCGATAGGCGATGAACATCCGCCGTCAAGCTCAGTTACAAAGGCTCTCTCTGCCTCTGCCCTGATCCTTGATTCACGGTCATCTATGAACTTTGTAAAATCAAACTCTTCTCCGGCGCGCGCCTGTACTGCGATGACACCCTGTCCCGCTGCCGGTATGATCTCATCCGCTGTAAATACGCGGCTGATCCGGTCCTGAAGTCCGAGTCTTGTGAGCCCGGCTCTTGCGAGTATCAGCGCACCGAACTCTCCGCGGTCCAGCTTTTCAAGCCTTGTGATCACGTTTCCCCTTACAGGCTTTATCTCAGCTTCCGGGAAAAGCTTCCTGAACTGGAGATTGCGCCTTAAGCTCGATGATCCCACAGGCTTTGAAAGATCCAGCGTATCGACGCCCTTCGGGAGCACCAGCACATCATTTGGATATTCGCACTTTGTATAAGCGATGATGGGGAGCCCCGGACTCAGTTCCATGGGCACATCCTTTAAGGAGTGTACAGTTATGTCAACCTCTTTATCTAAAAGCGCACGGTCAAGTTCCTTTACAAAAAGTCCCTTTCCGCCTACTTTATCAAGGGTCCTGTCCAAAATTTTGTCACCTGTGGTTTTCAGTGCGACGAGCTCTATCTCTATGTCAGGACAGTTTTTCCTGATCATATCAATAACGAGTTCACTCTGTATCACGGCAAGCTTACTCTCCCTGCTGCCAACTCTCAATTTCTTCACTTTATATTCTCCGTCCAAGCCATGCCATGGCGCAACTGCGCTTTACTGTACTTCTCTGTATCCTCTGGGTGTTACGATCCTGCCGTTTATCACCTGTGTCTGACTGTTTCCGATAAAAACCGTGGTGAACATGTCTACTTCCACATCAGCAAGTTCCTTAAGCGTGCAGATATGCTTTTCCTCACCGTCACGGCCTATGTTTTTCACGTATCCGCAGGGTGTTTCCGGTGCCTTGTGCTGCATCATGATATTGCATGCTTTATTCAGGTAATCCGCTCTTTTTTTGCTGGACGGATTATAGAGACATATCACAAAATCCGCTTCTGATGCGAGGCTGAGCCTCTTCTCAATCTTTTCCCAAGGTGTCAGAAGGTCGCTCAGGCTGATAACCGCAAAGTCATGGATAAGGGGTGCTCCCAGAACCGACGCCCCGCTGCAGCATGCAGAGATTCCTGACACCACTTCGATCTCAATCTCAGGGTGATCCTTACAGACTTCGCACACGATACCCGCCATTCCGTAAACGCCTGCATCTCCGCTGCAAACCATGGCTGTAGTCTTGCCCTCAAGGGCATACTCCATGGCTTTTCTGCAGCGCTCCACTTCCTGCTTCATGTTGGAGATATAGATTTCCTTATCTCCGATAAGATCGCGGATGAGCTCCACATATACCTTGTATCCTGTGATGACCTGACTCTCATTTATCGCATCGAGCGCCCGCCCTGTCATCTGATCCCGCCCGCCGGGACCGAGTCCTACTACAAAAATCTTTTTCATTATCTCACCTGTATCTTGCAAGAGCTGCTGTCACAGCGTCTCCCTTTGTCTTATTTATGATGATCTCCGCGTCCTGTCCAGAACCGCGCTCCAGTGCACACTTTACTGCGCTCCGCTCGCACACATTGTCCGTTCCCGTGGTTTTCCTTACAAACTCAGACTCATCGAATGAAAATCTGTCCGGCAGAGCATTTAATTCCTCTGCACTGTAGATTTTTAACGGTACTTCAAGCTTCTCCGCGAGATCAATTATCGCGGTTTCGTCCTTTTTAATATCTATTGTAGCGATGTCTGATACTGCTTTCAGGCTGAGAGCATTTTCCTTAAAAATACGCTCTATGAGCTTTTCGAGGTTTCCGCTTTCCGCGCCTTTTCTGCTCCCGGCGCCTATCACGAGACACTTCGGTATGAGATGCAGTGTGTGACTCCATGTGTCCTTTATATATGGAGAAATGCTGATGCCTGCCTCTGCTTCCGTGTCACCATAAACCAGACCTGCGGGTATTTCCTCTCCATTAAAAATCTCACTTATGCCGTCATGCATATCGCTTTTGATGCCGACTTTTTCATGACGCAAAAGCGCCGATGAAACATAGCGTATCGCCTCAATGTTTTCGATGGCGTATCCATGCTTCACAGCCCATGTGTCCACCGCCCAGATATTATTTATGTCTGTTGCAGTCGTGATCACGGGCTCTGCGTGTATGAGCTCCGCCAGGCGGGATGCCAGCTCATTTGCACCGCCGATATGCCCTGAAAGGACAGGTATCACATAGCGCCCAAGTTCATCGCACACAATGACCGCCGGATCTTTATCCTTACGCTCTATAAAAGGGGCGATGGCTCTCACCGCGATGCCTGCCGCTCCGATAAAGATAAGCGCATCCGCCGTTTTGAACTCCCGCGCGGTCCATTCTGCAAGGCCCTCCGTACGCGCGCCTTTAAGGCTCACTGATATATCCGCCTTACCTGTCAGCCGCTCCGCTATGGCTTTATTCAGTTTGTCTCCATTTTCCGTAAATGAGATCGTACTGATTTTTGTCATTTTATTTTGTGTCCGTGCCTATTCTGAACTCATGTGTAAATGCAGGATCGTAAAGCTTTGACCTTTCGTAACGGTCTCCAAGGAAATCACCGACTGTTATCAGCGCGGTCTTTGTGATCCCATTTTCTTTTGCACTCTGTTCAAGGTCTTTTACTGTGGTCCTTACTACTTTTTCATCAGGCCATGTCGCCTTGTAGACGATTGCTGCGGGAGTTTCCGGCGAGTATCCGCCATCTATCAGGCGTTTCGACAATTCTCCCAGCATCCCTGTCGACAAAAATATGACCATGGTTGCATGATGAGCCGCAAAGGATTCGATACTTTCTTTTCCCGGTACACCTGTCCTTCCCGCCATCCTCGTTACTATGACGCTCTGGCTCACGTTCGGAAGGGTGTACTCTGCATTTAGAGCCGCAGCCGTTCCAAAAAGAGAGCTTACTCCGGGGCACACTTTATAGCTTATACCGTGCTCATCGAGGATATCCATCTGCTCTCTGATAGCGCCGTAGATCGCGGGGTCTCCGGTATGAAGACGTACAACTTTTTTACCTTCTTTTTCTCCGCGGATCATGGTGCCTGTCACGTCTTCCAGCGTCATCGATGCGCTGTTATATATCTCGCACCCCTCTTTTGCATATTTCAAAAGGTCAGGATTTACCAGTGATCCTGCGTATATTATGATGTCAGCCTGTTCCAGAAGCTCTTTTCCACGGACTGTTATTAGATCCGCGGCTCCCGGTCCTGCTCCTACAAAATTGATCATTTTTAATCGACTCCTCTAATAGATCCGCATGCTTTCGTCTATTGCTTCCATGCACCTGATCCAGTCTTCCTGAGGAAGAGTTTTCTGGATAGCAAACATCATGGCGGATACTGTTTTACTTACGCCGTTTTTTATGTGACGCTCCACTGCATCCATATCCTGAGCTTCTACTGCGCTTTTCAGGCTTTTTCCTATTCTCCTGCAAGTGAGCTCGCCGCCGTCCTGACCGATGGTGTGGACCATGTCGGCAAATGCCTTTGTCTTGACGCTCTGGCAGTATTTTTCCTGATACTCAAGTATCAATTCCATCGCTTTCGCGATTTCTTCGTTATCTGCGCCGATATTTTTCCCGCCGAGATTATCGATGTTGTAGAGCTTTACATTTTCCGCGCATGCAAACGCCGATGAAATGTCCCTCGGTACAGCGAGATCCACAAGCACGCGCTTTTTTCCGTCCTCAAATATTTCATGGCAGTCTTCGTACTTTACCGTGTGGTGCGGACTGGTGGTGGCACTCACGATGACATCGTATTTTCCCATGATCTCATAGCGGTCTTTATAATCTACGATCCTGCATCCTTCGGGTATTTCGATCTGTCTGGTCTTATAGTTTCTGATTGTCACCATGACATCAGCGCCTGCTTTATGAAGCGCATTTGCGGCGAGCCGTCCGATTTCTCCGTTTCCTATTACCATGCAGGGAACGTAATGCAGATCACCGAGCTCTGCTTCCAGCGCGGTCATCATTTCTGACACGACTGACGTTTCTACTGCTGTAAGGTGCAGTTCAGTCTTTACTTTTTTGCCGACAGCTATTGCATAGGCAAACATTTTTTCAAGCTCATAGTCTGTTGCCTGCGCTTCACGAGCCTGGTTCAGCGCATTTTTTACCTGTGTTATGATCTGGTCTTCACCGAAAACTCTGGATTTCATACCGCAGGACAGCTGGAAGAGATGATCCAGTGTTTCTTTTTCGTCCCTTACGATCATGTATTTTGCATATTCTTCTGCCGGCAATCCTTTCAGCTCGCAGAGTATGGTCTTCAGGTCGCACCCTGTTTCTTCGCTTATATATATTTCTGTCCGATTACATGTTGACAGGATGACCGCACCATCTATTTCTTCTATGGACACCAGCGAATCTAATGCGTCGCTGATGTCTTCCTGAAATGAAAATTTCGCTCTTACATCCAGATTTGCCTTTTCGTAATCAATACCAACCATCTGTACTGACACGTTTGTACCGCCTTTCAGTGATTTCTTTCCTAGTAACATGGTACAGTTTTTCGCGCTTTAGTACAACTGTGTTGATGGGAAACATTGTGGGATGTATTTTGGCCGTTGGGGACGGTGGCAGGAAGAGGATATTCTACACAGAAAAAAGCCGCCTCACGGCGACTTTAAAATAAGAAGAGCGGGTGATGGGAATCGAACCCACGTATCCAGCTTGGAAGGCTGGTGTTCTACCATTGAACTACACCCGCATGAATCGTATTTAGTTTGTTGCCTTGTGTCGCAACGAAGATTATTATAGCCACTATCTCGTATTAATGCAAGTACATTTTTAAATTTTTTTTATTATTTTCCATCTTGCAGTTATCACGAAACGGAGAACACTGTTTTCCATAAGCATCCCGCAAAGAGACGCACAGACGAGATATCTTTCTCACCTTCATGTCGGTTCCCCAAATTCAGGAGATGAAGCAAATGTACTCCTCACACTGCTTCCTATTCCTGTAAACGCTATCAGTCCAAGTATTCTGCTGAGATTATTGTCGTAAAGATTGTACTTTTCATAAAGACCATAAAACCCATCTTCTGTGACCCAGTATGAATCATTTAGCGACAATCCCCTGCATATGGATATCACATCCATGGGGCGGTTGGCATTGAGTCCGCACTTTGAAAGAAATAAATTTACATATGCACGATTTTTAGGAATACTCCTTCGTTTGATCCAGTGGGATAAACCATTTTCACTTACTTCCATGCCGATTGGGAGCAAGTTTCTGTGATCTTCATTGATCCAGTCTATAGCCAGGACAGGCTCTGCCAGAAACATCTCCCTGTGTCTCCGAATGATAATTCTTAGTATAATGATGATAACATTTCGATCATTAAATGAAATGCAAATATAGGGCAATATCATGCGATTTAGGATCTGAAGCGGACCAAAAAGAAAACAACTCGTCCATTTCTTCTTTACATCATCCGAATAAATCTGTACATATACGAATTACTCTAAAACAAAAACATCTTTTCTTCTCATCGCCTCAGAGAAATCTTCAAAAGAAGCATGTTGCAGAACTATTCCAGCCTGATCAGCAAACTTTACGATCGCAGTTAAGGCTTCATCATAATTCTCACCTGTTTTCAAATTATAATTGAATGTGTTCAGAAACTCTTCCATATTTTTTTTCTGAGACAGTTCAACTTGTGCAATCTGAGCTTTTAGTTTTGCCTCATATTCATCTATCTGCCTTTTACTCTCAACAAGGATCGCAGTCAGCCTGTCATTTTCTTCTGCTTCCAATTTAGCATTTTTTATTATCTCTCTTGTTGCAGTAAATACATAACTTGCTGTAGTGTAAACGGCAAAAGGGACTAGCGGATTAACTTTTTTCCCCATTATCCCAGAGACTGCTCTGGAGAAAAAAATGGTTGTTGCAGACTTCGCAGTTGTATCTATAATTTGCTCTTTTAATTCCGTTTCATCTATTTCCCCCTTAGCATAAGATAAAAGAGCAACTCCTCCATCAATTAGACCTCCTGCCATAACTGTTGATGCGGTTGCATCACTTAAAAGTTTACTTCCGGCTTTTATCCCTTCATATCTGATTGCTGTACTCACAGCACCTGTTGCCGCTCCTCTGGCAGTTCCTTTTATTACATCAGAATTTACGGACTTTATTGCTTCACCCAACGTTTTCTGATCCGTAAAAACTGCTGCCATGTTACTGATACCTGATACTATTCCGGTTGTTACAAAAGAAGCCTTCGCCATATTAACAGCATTAGCCTTCATTTCAGCTTTTACAACCTTCTTTTCAAACTGCCTGGCATATTTATCCGGTGAATCATAAGCATTTTTTACTTCTTCTAAAGTTGTTCCACCAGATGAAACATTTTCATGATGAAGTTCATCTGTTAGATTTTCATACGTATCCTGATATTGTTTCTGATAAATATTTCCGTCTATTTCAGAACGATTCTTTGCTATATCTTTGGCTTTATTTAGCAAAGTAGTTTCTTTTCCCGTCGCCTCATCAATATAATGGTCCTCTTTTCTGATCAGGCGCTGCATTCCTATATATTTATCTTTACGCTGCATCGTGACAGAATCGGCAGCTGCATGCTTCGAAGCACTGAATTTTGCCTGAACTTCTCTCACAACTTTTTTATTTTCATGAATAAGAATATCGGCAGCTGCATGAGGATCTTCTATATCCGTAACATATGCTGTCAGTTTAGAACCCTTAGCTGCTGCGTCAACATTAAATTTTGCAGCTTCTATGTATTCGAATAAATTGCCTTTCCCTTGCTCAAAAACTCCATTTTGGATAATCGGACTGGATACTTTTGCTCTAAAATAATCCATTCCATTTATAGCTGCATTTGTGGCATTTTGAACATTCTGCGACACCATATTACCAATCAATATACCTGCTTCTTTTGCAGCATCTTCTGCGGTTCTTTTAAAAACAGACATATATCACACCACCAATCCTAGTATTTCTGCTCCTGATACAACGATAACAGAAGCTATGATCCTGATACATCTCCACATAAACAACTTGCTTTGAGAAAGATTTTTATAGTAGAAAAACATTGGGAATGCTAATGCTCCACCGGCAATACCAATCAGGCCAATCATATTTTTTGATACCAATTGCGCAATCATCATAACAATACAAAATGCTGATATTGCATATCCCGCAACTAATGCACGATTCGCATTTTCCTCCCAAATAATATTGGCAGTTTCCAGGTCTTCTTCCTCATTCATTTTGAATGTTTCCTTCATTACAGTCTTATAAGCGGTATTAGCAGCGTCTATGACAATGATAGACTCATCCGCATCTCCACCATTGCTCTGAGACAAAATACATGATGCCAGTATCGTATACTGTATCTTTGCTATAACGAATGACATTTCAAACACACGTCTTTCTGCCTCAGAAAGTAAATCATATTGTACCGCTTCACCAGCAGTTTGATATTTCTCTCTAATACCGTCAATTTTTTGAAGAAAGCTTGCTTGAATCTTATTATATTTCTTCAGCGCCAACTCGATGCGTTTAACTTTCTTTGTTGTCGCATCGAAATCAGATATTGCAGATTTTATTTTGCCTGATATTTTTTTAACCTCCTGGCTAATTTCAGTAGCCTGAGCAAGGTTTTCTCTTCCTGATATTCCATCTACTGTTTGCCTTACAGCAGAAATGTAATAGTCAGACACTTCCCCAAAAGGAACATTGTCAGAAATAGCAGGATCCAATTCTCCGGTAAACCATAGAGACATGTCATGCCTGTGAACACGGCTCATTACTCCATGTTCATCCTCAAGCTGTGATAATTCACTCAGGAAATCTTCTCCTCCAAACAATGCGACTTCCACAAATCCAGTATTTCCCAATTTTTCTATCCCATTGCTTTTCAGTCGTTTAATATATGAAAGTACTGAATCGCAACTCTCAAAAATAAACTCAATAGGAAAATCGGTAACATTACATGAATATGTATTGCTCACACTAATATTTTCAAAGTTTGATAATTGATCCATAAATGGCGAAAATGATCTTTCCCACAAATCAATTCGTTTCTTTCCAATATTTATCAATTCATTACTGGTGCTTTGCTTCTTTTTATAGTATTTATTTGACGCATCCGAAAACTCTTTTATAGCGGTTGCTAATAGTTCTTTTATAGTTCTCTTTTCTTTTTCAAGTTCTGTTGCCTGTCCCGAAAGCTGAGCATAGTCCTGCTGTGCTTTTTGTAATAGCTGCCTGGATGATGGATCAATTTCTCCCTGATCATTCAGCAGAGGCACTGACAAAATATGATAATACAACTGTGCCAGAAGCCACGAAAGATGCATCGTCTTTTGTTCTACTTCTGAGAGCTTATTATAATCTACTTTTCCGTCACTTCCCCTTTCATATTTGCAAGCTATACTGTCCATCTCTCTTAAATATGGAGTAAAAAGTCTGGAAAGCTTTGAAATAAAATCCCTGTAATTATTTGAAACACTTTCTATGCCCTTCATTCCTGTAATAACAACATTCATTTTAGATACAGCCGCTTCAGCTTCCGCATGAACTCTTTTTGCCTCAGCCAACTTTGCATTTCCCTGAGCTCCGGCTATTAACCCACCAGCCACAGCGATAGCTCCTACTACAACTCCGCCTAAAACCACTGTGCCACCGGCTATACCTGCACCGCCAGATGCAATTGATCCACCTCCAAGCCATGCTAATGTCGCATTCTTTTTGGCAATACCTTTTAACGCAGCTATAGCCGTTCCAGTAGAAGCATTTGCAAACATAGCTACACCACCATATGTAGCAATTCCCACTATTGCGCCTGTACCAACAGATAAAGCCCCTGCTTTTATAATTTCATTAGCATTATATGTAGCATTCTGCATATTGACCATGAGTTCATTCGGCGTTTCATTTTTACCTAAGAAATCATAATTTTCATTAAACTTGCAAACCATTTGAACATTACTAAATGATCCAAATGATTCAAGGAATTTATTCATGTCTTTTGACCAGGCATGAACCTTATCTCTCCCAAGTTTTTCGAGACTTTTTGTTGTACTTCTCTTTTGACTTTCCAACATATTCTTTGCACTATCGTATTTCGACTGTGCATCATTTAATAATTCCTGTATCTCTTCTGAATGCGTGATACCCTCAAATATACCCATTAATCAACACTCCTGCTATTCTATTTAAAGGTTTAATTTGAACCTTCTTGGTAATAATTCAAACAGTTCTATAGATGCTGTCGACAATTATACTATTACATTATAATGCTCATTTGTTTACTATTCATATCTGTTTTTAAAAGATAACGTGGATCAGAGCATATTATCTCCAATTCACATCTTACTCATACTTTAATCAAATAATCTATGTCCTCTGTTAATCACTTAGCTCATATCTGCTCTCTCACTGCCAACCGTCATATATAGCATAGAAAATCCCCCGCACCCAAGTCACAAAAATTTGTCACCTGGGATACGGGGGATTAATTTTTATTACTATTTACAGCTCTGCTGCTCTCTTAAGTGCATCGTCGATATGCGGGCAGAAATTCTCTCTTCCGATTCTATTTACGAAATCGTCCTTTTCCATGGTCTTCATGGGCTGGTTATTAACGTGTGAGAAAATGAGCTGGATATTTTTCTTCTCGCATCTGTCTGCAAGACCTTCGATAGCGTGCATTGCTGTCGCATCCAGTGCCGGAACGCTTCTCATACGCATAACGATAACACGGGTGTGATCCTCAACGGAGATCTCTGCGATACGGTCTGCTGCGCCGAAGAACATCGGTCCGCTGACCTCATATACACGAACATGCTTCGGAACCTGACGGAGCTCGATGCTGTCCGGATCAGTCTCGGGATCAAATTCCTTCCATCCCTTAACCTGCGCTTCATCAGCCATACGTTTCATGAGGAGAACGCATGCAAGTACCATGCCGACACCGATAGCAATTACAAGGTCAAAGCATACTGTAAGTGTAAATGTTGCCACAAGTACGAAGATATCGCTCTTCGGTGCTGTTTTGCAGAGATGTACAAAAGTTTTCCAACCGCACATATTGTAAGCCACCAGGAAAAGAATGGCTGCGATAGTCGGCATGGGGATCAGTGCTGCATACGGCATCAGAACCACAAGCACAAGGACGAGAACCAGTGAGTGAACGATACCTGCGATAGGTGTACGTCCGCCGTTTTTGATATTCGCTGCAGTTCTTGCGATAGCACCTGTTGCCGGGATTCCGCCGAAAAGTGCGGAGCCGATATTTCCGATACCCTGAGCCACGAGCTCCATATTTGATCTATGATGAGAATTTACCATACTATCTGCAACTACGCAGGACAGAAGTGACTCGATCGCTGCGAGGACCGCGATAGTAAATCCGTTTGTCATGGCGCTTCTTGCCGCATCCCATGAAAATGCGGGTATATGAAGGGTCGGAAGCTTATTGCTGATGGTGTAGAGGTCTCCGATGGTATTTACCTGCATGTGAAGCCCCTTTACCATGCCAATTCCTGCAAATACTGCGATAAGTGAACCCGGGATCTTTTCACCGATCACAGGAACCTTCGGCCACAGGATGAGAACAACGAGACATACTGCACCAACAATGAGTGCCTGTGTATTGAGTGTCGAAAAATTCTCCGCAACAGCCTTCACCTTTTCCATTGTTTCGATGGTAACTGTGCCCTTCGGATATGTTAAACCGAAGAAATCCTTCAGCTGACCGATAAGAATGGTCACAGCGATACCTGCTGTAAATCCTGTTGTAATGGTATACGGGATAAAATGAATCAAGCTTCCAAGTCTCAACACACCCATAATGATCAGGAGTATTCCGGCAAAAATAGTCGCCATCATAAGTCCGTCCATTCCATTGGATGCCACGATTCCTGCAACGATCGTTGCAAATGCTGCTGTAGGTCCCGCTATCTGCACACGGCTTCCGCCGAAGAATGAGATCAGAAATCCTGCGATGATCGCTGTATAAATACCTTCCTCAGGACCAACTCCTGAAGCAAGCGCCAGCGCGATGGAAAGCGGAAGCGCGATGATCGCAACAATGATACCCGCAATGAGATCTTTCATGAACTGTTCTTTTGAATAGCTCTTCATTACGGAAAAAAGCATAGGTTTCAGCCTGTCTGTATTCATGAGTTATCTTTTCTCCTTTACTATATGAAACAACTTTCAAGTTTATGATTTTTTAATAATTATCACAATATACTTTTCGACATTTTTTTCCGCGCTGAAAACCCTTGTTTTCGGTATTCTATCCAAAAAACCTCTATGTGCACGTGCAACATATCCCGAGTTATGTTACAATGTCCGAAAATTTGTACATGGAGGGCTCATTATGATCGAATACAAAGAAACTCATGACTTTACAAAAGAAGACCTGCAGGATCTGTTTCTTTCTGTTGAATGGTCATCAGGACATTTTCCGGAAAAGCTCGTCATCGCCATGAAAAACTTTAAGACCGTCTACTCCGCCTGGGACGGCGACAAGCTTGTCGGCATGATCTGTTCCATGGATGACGGCATCATGAACGCCTATGTCCACTATCTCCTGGTGAACCCCGCATACCACGATCAGACAATCGGCAGAACACTGGTAGAGATGACAAAAGAGCATTATAAAGATTACCTCCGTATCGCGGTCATAGCCTACGATGACGAAGCTCATTTCTACGCAAACTGCGGATTTAAAAAGAGCGATGAGTCCTCACCCATGTTCATCACTTCTCTGTGGACCTGATGCGCTTTATCTAAATTGTATTCTGTATACAATACTGCACTTGATGATACCGTTATCATCAACATTGAGAAGCCTGTTGCAAAAAAGAATAATATCCTGAATCCCGGAACTACCGCAAACGGACTCACTTTCTTTGACGGAATCACTAATGCCAAAGCTACTTCATGGAAATCTTCAAAGCCATCCGTTGTGTCTGTTGACAGCGAAACAGGTATGCTCACGGCAGTCAGCTCCGGAAAAGCCAAGATCACAGCATTTTTTGGTGATGGAAAGAAAGCTGCTAAATATAAGTTCAAGATAGAGGTTCCAAATTCATTTACTGATAAAAAAGACACTTCGGCTGCCTCTTCCGATTATGACAAGAAATCCGAAGCTGCTCCCCTTGCATCAGGAACTGTGACAGACTCTGTATCTGACTACGACGAAACCTTTACAGCCGCTGTACGTGTGGAAATCACCCTTACTCCATTAACAGAATGACCTACAAATATCACTAGGCTCGATAAGACCTCGCTAAGTGCTCCGAAAAACAAGTTACGCTAGGCTCGACAAAACCTCGCCAAGCGAACTTGCATAACACGCACTAAGCTCGAAAATACCTCGCTAAGTGCTCCGAAAATTAAAAAAGGAGCTATGAAGAACACTTAAACATGTTCGTCATAGCTCCTTTAATCTTTGTATTCTAAGCTTCTCTTACATTACTATCGGTGACATATATATTCATCCGACGTTTCTACTGTCACTTATGCGTCTTCTTAAACTCCTCGGCACTGATGGCGTCAATGTCCTCTCCTGTCACGCCATTTGCCAGAAATACCAGAGTGAACTCATCGAAATCAAGTCTCAGCACATCGCCTTTTCTATAGCTGTTTCCTTCAAATTTGGAAATGCCTGCTTCAAGGGTAAAGTCGTCGCCTTCTCCCTTCCAGCCTGTGATATCGCCCTTATTTTCGTCTCCGAAATACAGATAACCGCTGCCGTCGTCATTGAGCGTCACATACCATGAAGCCATTTTCTGATTAGGTGTTTCAACGTATAAATTATCCGCGAATACACCAAAATACTTATAGGTCGTACCCTCTCCGTTCTCCTCTGCCTGAGCCTCGCTGTCGGATGCTTTGCCTTCCTTCGGTGCAGAAGCACCGCCATTTGTGACCTCGATCACGAGCGCACCTGTCTTAAACAGATTCTCATATGTTTCATTATTTATGGCAGACATTTCAAATTCCACGGTTTCTAACGTATCTATTCCCTTTTCTTCAAGAGAATCGCCGTAAATCGCTACGTTTCCCCCGCCGGTTTCGCCTGCATCAGCGCTGACATACGCCGCACCATTAACCTCAGTGCCGTTTACAAGCACTTTATCTGCCGTCATCATAACTTTTTCTTTTCTGTTATTTTCCAGCGTGAGATCGATCAGAACATGCCCTGTATTCTTGTCGATCAAAAGTTTAGAAGCCGTGAGCACAAGCGATTCATCATCAAAAAGAACCTGCTCTTCAACAAACGAAGTGCCTTCCTCGGAAGAATCCTCCTGTTCTTCTTCCGCCTCCGTCTCTGATGCTTCTGTTTCTGTAACTTCTTCCTCAGTTTCCTTCTCCGGCTCTTCCTCTTTCTCCTCAGGTTCTGCAGCTGCCTCCTGAGAAGCTTCTTTTACCGGCTCAGCAGGCTCACTCTTCCCACCGCAGGCAACCAGAGAAAATGCAACCAACACCGCCATCAGCATAGATATAGTCTTCCTCATATCAAAATCCTCCTATGCTATTATTTCGGACGATTCCAGACATTTTTTAACCAATCACACCAGGCTCGAAAATACCTCGCTAAGTGCTCCGAAAAAAAAGACGGGGAACTTCCCCGCCTATAAATGTCCCGGATCACTCATCCCCAGGTTTATCCCTCATAAGATAATCTTTGTCATCATCGATCATTGCCAGCATGATATCTGCAAACTTTGGATCGAACTGATTTCCCTTGCCCTTTTCGATCTCACCTCTGACCTTTTCCTGAGGAAGAGACCCTCTGTAGCTTCGGTTACTTGTCATGGCATCATAAGCATCAGCCACGGCGATGATCCTAGCTTCTTCAGGGATATCATCCCCTGAAAGCCCCTGTGGATATCCCTTGCCATCGAACCTTTCATGGTGCCATTTAGCTCCCGCTGAAAGCTCAGGCATCTCCTTGATATTACTGAGGATCCTGCCTCCGATCTCCGGATGCTTTTTTATCCGCTCAAACTCCTCATCCGTGAGCCTTCCCGGCTTATTTATCACTTCGTCTGGCACGCCTATCTTACCCACGTCATGGAGCAGCCCCATCATAAAGATCTTCTCCTGCCTCTTCTCGTCGTAGCCGTACCTTCCCGCTATTTCTTTTGAATAAACTGCCACTCTTCCTGAATGACCCTTTGTATAGTTATCCTTGGCATCAATGGCATCCGCAAGGCTCTCAACCACGTGAAGAAAAAGATTCTCATTTTCACGGGTCTTCTCGTCTACCATGCTCTCGAGATCCCTCTGAAGCCGTATGAGTTCCACCGCATGCTTTACCCTGAGCACAAGAACACTTGGCACAAACGGCTTTCTGATAAAGTCCATGGCTCCAAGCGAAAGTCCCTTTGTCTCAGTATCCTCGTCTTCATTCGCAGTCAAAAAGATCACAGGCGTATCTTTCCAGGTTTCCTCGCTCTTTTTAAGCTCTTTTATAACTTCAAAGCCGTCCATATCCGGCATATTTATGTCCATAAGGATAAGATCAGGTGCCGGATTATCCTTCGTATATTCCAAAAGAGCCTTCCCGGACTTTAGCACAACGACCTTAACCCCTGTATCTGTAAGGGTATTCCAGGCTCTTTTTAAAATTATAGGGTCATCATCAACAACTATTATCTGTGGAATCATTCTTACCTCCAAAAGGGCAGCTCCTTGCCCTCATGTTATCCCAACACTGTTTAACCATCAAATTAATCGTAGTATACTCAAAATGTAAAAATGCTCACAATTCCCATGGAGGAACCTTTCTATGAACATTAATATCCCCGGTATTGATACAGAGAAAGCCATCAAAAACTCCGGCTCAGAAGAGCTTTTCACAGAGCTTCTTGGTGATGTTTACAAACTCATGGATGAAAAGAGTGCTCTGGTAGAAACATATATAAAGAATAACGACCTGAAAAATTTCACCATTCAGGTTCATGCCCTTAAAACTACATGCCGAATGATCGGTGCCATGGATATTGGCGAGAGTTTTTTTACTCTTGAAAAACTTGGCAAGGAAAACGATCTGGAGCAGATTGAAAAACTTACCCCAGACGTTTTAAGCTCTTTCAGATCCTTAAAGCCTTACCTCGAGCCTTTTACTTCAAAAAACAACGCTCCTTCAAAAAATTTTAGCAAGGATGACTTTTCAGCTATCTTAAATAAGCTCCTTTCAGCACTGGATGACTTTGATCTCGGAACTGCTGAAGAGACCTCAAAAGAGCTCTTTTCCTATAACTGCAGTGAAGACCTCGCACACAAGCTGGAATCCTTGGACAAGCTCATTTCTAACCTTGATTATGATGAGGCAAAAGAGCTGGTAAACCGGATACTTTCCGAGCTCTAAGCTACCGCGGAGCATATTTTTTCTGAACAGGCTCAATCAACGGGTATTGTTCCATAGCCCGCCACTGCTTCATCAACAGTCATTTCGCCGTTTACGACAGAATATGCCGCTGCCCTGAACTGTTTTACCGCAGTATCAAGGATTTCTGTATCGCTGAAACTGATGACCCTGTCCTCCGGGAACCCTGAAAGAGACGCATAAACCTCATCAAGGGAATAATCCTTGGCAGGAGTTATGAGCCTTTTTTCTTCAGCCATGAGTCCCAGTTCCTTTTCGCTGGTAAGGAACCTGATAAATTCATTAGTCATATCAAGGCTTTCACTATTCTTATTAACGCTGAATAGCAGTGACACAGAATCCATATAGTAGCCGCCTTCATCTCCTGAAGGAGCTACGTAAAAGTCATATTTGAACGGATTCGCAGAAAAAGCTTCCGACTTACTCTCACGCTTTTTTGTTCCGGAAACGACGTCTCCGGAGCAGAGCATCATAGGTACATCCCCTTCAAAAAACCGCATGATAACGGCATTGTAATCATCCTCAATTTCTGCTGTGCATTTTTTTACATCTATGCAGCCGCAGTCCACAAACTCTTTCAGCCTGGATAAAGAATCTCTCATCGCTTCCCCTGCGGAAGGCACGAGATTATTGAGATCAGCCTCTTTTGTTTTGTCATCTTTCACTGTTTTTGCGAACATCGGGTACGCAAAAGCATAGCCTATTCCCGGGGTGGTCGTGGTATTTGCGCCCATAACCGGAGAATCATATCCCGCTGCCTTCAGCTTTTCGCAGGTCTCTTTCAATTCCTCAAAAGTCTTCGGGACCTCAAGTTTTTCCTTATCAAAAATATCCCTGTTCACAAGCATACCGTAGGATGTGGCAAATACAGGCAGTGCCAGCACCTCGCCATTATCCGGCTCCCACCTGACTCCCGATCGTATGCAGTCGAGATCGATCTCAAGCTTGGGATCTGAAAGAACTTCCGCTCCCTCAAATAAAGGCGCATACTGCTCATCTCCATACATCCACGGCTGAACAACGTAGATATCCGGCGGTTCCTGACCTGCCAGAGCCTGACCTATGGTATTTCTGTAATCATCAAGGTAGGTGTACTCAATCTCACCCTTTGGATAGTGCGCATAAAATCTCTCAAACGCGCTTTCCAGCGACTCAAAATTTGAGTAGGTCCCCACCACAGACAACTTATACTCAGTATCCTTTGAGTATTTTGGAGAAAACTCCTTAGCTGATTTCCGGCTCTGACCGCATCCAACCGTTCCAAGTACCATCATTGCCGTAATCACCACAGAAACGACAATCTTAAAGCGTTTACTCATGCCCTCTCCCTTCAATATCAGTCGTGAAAAAACTTATTTACCTGCAAAACAAGTTCGTCACGGCTAATTTCTTTGAAATGCCCTCTTATGAGTTTTGCTGTATCAAACCTGCTTTGACCCGGCATATCATCATCCATAAGTATAAGATCAGCTTCATGCTTCTCCAAATATGCCAAAGCCTGTTCCTCTGATTTAACTACTACAACTTTATATCGGTCTGACAGCCACTCCTTAACCTGCCGTAAAATATTTATATCGTCATCCACCACTAAAATACTGTGCATGATCTCAATTTTTTTCTCTTCCTCTGTGACATCCTCTGTCCGCACCACCAGATCCGGCGGCAGATACATTAGAAGCATGCTCTCGAGCCTTCCGGTATCGATCGGTTTTGTCAGATAGTCATCAAAACCTGCATTTATATACATTTCACGCATCCCGGAAACTGCATTGGCTGTAAGGCAGATGATAGGAGTCTTCTGGTTTGGCGTATCTTTGCACTCCTTCATTTCCTTTATGGTTTCGATACCATCCTTGTCCGGCATCATGTGATCCAAAAATATCACGTTGTAGAAATTGCGCTTAAACAGAGCAATTCCGGCATCTCCGCTGTCTGCCGTTTCTATCTGCATCTCTGTTTTCCCAAGAAGACTTACAAAAACTTTAAGATTAACTTCTGTATCGTCCACCACCAATATTCTTGCTTTCGGAGCCACAAACTGCACCTTGTAGCGCTTTCTTTCGCTGAGAAAACGCTTGAAGGCTATATCAAACTCACCCAGCGGTTCCCACTTCACTACCTTTTGCTTCAGATCAAAAGAAAATACGGAGCCTTTTCCATATTCGCTTTCTACCTGAATCTTACTGCCCATCAGATTAAGAAAGCTTTGTGCAATGACCATTCCAAGCCCGGTGCCTTCAATATTCCGATTTCTTTTTTCCTCGATTCTCTCAAAAGCTACAAATAACTTATCAAGATCCTCTTCCTTGATTCCTATTCCCGTATCCTTCACACTGACATGAAGTACCACGTAATCATCATTATCCTCACACCTGCTTCCGGTTATTGAAAAAATTACACTGCCTTCCTTCGTATATTTAACCGCGTTTGAGAGGATATTTGTGATAACCTGCTTTATCCTTATTTCGTCTCCGTGCAAAATCCTGGGTATATTTCTGTCCACCTCAAGTTCAAAGTTAAGCCCCTTTTCCTCTGCCCTGCGCTGGACCATGTTCACAAGATCATTTAAGAGGGATACAAAATTGTAGTCCACCCCGATAATTTCCATCTTGCCCGCTTCGATCTTTGAAAAATCGAGAATATCATTGATGATTCCAAGAAGAGTATTTCCTGCAGTCCTGATGCTTTCAGAGTACATCAGGATTTCCTCATCACGGCTGTCTCTTAAGATCATTTCATTCATGCCGATTATAGCATTCATAGGAGTCCTGATATCATGGGACATTGTAGATAGGAAATGGGATTTTGCTTCATTTGCCTGCTTTGCTGCCTCTGCTGCAACCGCCAGCTCCCGATTAAATTTTAAGAGTATAAAAAGATTGAAATGAAGCAGGATCATAAGCCCCACTGATACTATCCCTAAAAGAAACCAGTCAATGGACCTGCTCATCGTCAGCTCACTTGCAGGAATATACGCAACTAAAAACCATGACTCCAAACCGCTCAACGGCGTATAGGCGATTACGCAGTCCTCTTTCTTGGAATTTCTGATGTGCATAGACCCAATATCTGTGCGGATCGTATCCACCACCTTGTTAAATTCCTGAGTGGACATAGGATTGTAGGATTTGAAATATTCAAAGAAATTGCTGTTTTTGAGGGACTTACCGTGGATCATGTAGTCACCATCCCAGTCTATAAGGGATATTTCCACATTTTCATACTCTCCCTTCAAAAAAACCAGCTTCTGCTCCAGACGGCTTACGGGTACGACCCGGATGATAAGCCCATCCCGCATAGCGCCCGTTTCACTGTCCAAAACCTTTACATTATTTAAAAAAGCTATGGACTGGACACCGTTAAGCGGGTTGGTATAAGCCCTTGTCAGATTGACCACACCATTCACGTTGCTGATCTCAAGATTTTCAAAAATTTGAATATGGGAATAATTTACAGAATAATCCGACGGATCTGTATTACTGGCAGAAGTTGAAATGCCCTTCATAGATCCGTCATCAATATAGATAAGATGACCTGAGATTTCAGGAGATATCTTTGCTTTTCTAATGTATGATATTGCCTCATCAACGGTCATCGGAGTGCCCGCCTCCGCAGACCTGTTGATATAATTTGACCAGATATCACAGAGATGCTGCTCATCCTCCAGGTAATTGGCAATGATCTGCTCTGTTGTGGTCGTCATTTTCTCAAAAGACGCAATCGAAGCACGGTTTGATTCTCCTGCCCTGTCGTTGGCATATTTAACGATAATGAAAAGAATCAAACCTACTATCAAAATATTAATGATAATGATATATCTTTTCTTCAATCTGCATCCTCTGTAAAAAGCTCAACAATTTACATACAAATACAGATTAATTTTACCATTCAACGTGTTATGAATACATAAAATCGAGACATGGTCAAGATTTTGTACATTCATTATTTGGGACCTTCCCACTGAAACTGTTTCAGATCCACTTTGCCGTATGCAACCGGCACGCCCTCTTCCATCAGCCTAAGATCGCATTTTTTAATCCAAGGAACATCATGATTATTATCATTCCTGCACCAACCACGAACGGTATTCCCGTAATGATTCCCGGCGTAAAGACAAGTATCCTCTTTATTTTTGTCTTTATATCACATGCATAGATCAAAAAAATGCAGCTAAGCACCATAGGAATAAATCCAATCCCCAGAAAGATGCTGTTTCTCTCAAACTCCGTGAAAGGGATCATCGCCTCAGGATTGACCACAGCATTTCCCCCAATAAGCGCTTTCGCCGCAAAAAATATAACCATGCAGATACCAATAAAATATATGCCGATAGAAATACCTTTTTTCATTTCTCCTCCATGACTTTGAATTGTTTTTATCGTTATCGTAATATCTTACAACGATATGATATTCATTACCAACGCTGTCATTATATCTTTTTCATCAGGTCTTGATTCCGCTATCATTAATGTGAGTGCAACAAGCGCTCCGTCGCTTATAACTTTTTTGCCGTCCTTAAATAGCACATTATTCTTGTTTAAATATTCTTTTCCCTTGCTCTGGGTCAAAGATCTCCCTCCGTTCAACACATCTTATTTTCTTCAATTCCTGATAATATGGCAAACCAGCCTGATCCAGTATGCTTTTTAATATCTGATTTTCCAGCTGTAATTCATTCAGCTGTCTTTGCAGATAAGTAATATTCTCAACCGGATCTCGCATAACACTCTTTCCTCCAATATTTTGTATACAGAGCGATTATAATAAAGGCAGTAGATATAATACCTACTGCCTTTTAACATCTTCGAATTACCATTCGATTGTCCGCTTAAAAATCAGCTCTTGCATATAATGTCTTTCTTCAAATTCTCGATAGCACGAAAGTATAACTCCAAGCATATATTTTATAAACGGCTTGGGATCATTTTGTTCCAAACGCCATCCCTGATCAGCTTTTTGAAGAGCATTATAATAAGCTTCTTTCGTTTCAGCGATAGCCTTTTCAATACTTATGAATCTTTGATATATATGAAATAATCTCACTATCCCAGGTCCTCTCTGATAATTTGGAATAATCAAACGATCTCATAAAATTAGAATTCCTTTCTCCGCATCAGCGATATCATTCCAAATAGAATCAATATAATCCTGTACAGGTACATCAGCAAAAACATCTTTGATCGGCGCACCGTAAATACACTTTCCCCTATGAGTTATGATCGTAAAATGCGCTGCAATGTCTTTATCTTCGCCCTTCATCTTCAAAATATAATCATCCGGATTCTTTCCATACCATTCAAGATGAGCTACCGAAAAATGCAATTCAAAAGGAGTCGGATAAACAAAAGGCTTGCAAACACTTTGTTTCACAATGCTCATTTCTATTCCTTTTGCCGGTCCCTTACCATTTAATTCCACTACCATGTCCATATAGGATCTTTTTACCGCATCCGACATGGTATCCTTCACTACTACGATTAGGTCAATATCGCTCTTTTCCGGGTTATAACATCCCATAACAGCAGATCCATGCAGATATACCCCGACCAGATTATCATGCAGGATTTCCTTCGATTTTTCCGCAAAACTGTTTATTATTGTGTCCGACCTATCATAACGATTATGTCCGGGAAGGCTCTTCTTATACTTCCAGCAATTAATTGCCTCTTCCATACTCTTTCCTTTATTATCATCAAAGAAATCACGAATATAAGTATTGTATTCAAATTGCTTATCGATCCTAGTTCTTTGATGGTACAGATTGGATCAGTCTGATGATCCAACTCCCATCTCATTTACCATATCTCAGGCAGATGACCCAAAGCTATTTGAATTAATCCGCATATGTAAGGAATCCGACAATAACATGATCAATCGGCTAATTACATATGCGAACAAATTATCTAATGATCTCTATCAGGTAATCAATGATGATGAATCCGATTGGATTTTTTGCCGTGTAAAGGATGGCTGCTTTGAGGGTGCTGGCGATCCATCAAAACTGGAAGTAATAATTAAAAGATTCAAGGAATGGGTTGAGGAGTAACCAAATTGTTTAACCCTCCGTTTCTATTTTCTGAATCGTTTCGTCTAAAATAGCCTCTCTCAATTCTGTGAGCCACGTTGAAAATGCGACCACATCAAAAGCATAAGTTTTATTAAGTTCATACTCATTTTCCGCCCAAGTATCAATAGGCGATTCGTTATGCTGGATCAATGCCTCAAGCTTATCCAGTGATTTATACAACTTAGCTTCCTTCGTTTCCTGCGCATCCATTTCTTTATACAAATCTGTAAAATCCCTGGATAATTCCGCCGGCAAAGATTTGACCCATTGATCCAAAAAATTATCTTCAATTTCTCTATCTGCGTCAGTCTTCAAGAATGTAGGAATATCACCAGTAAAACACTCACCAAGATCATGAATAAGACACATATCGACAACCTTGTTTATGTCTATATCCGGAAACTCATGTCTTAAGAGAAAAGCCATCAATGAAATTCTCCAGCTATGCTCTGCCACACTTTCTGTTCTGCGTTTTGTCGTTGTGCAATGTCGTGGTGTATCTTTTAATCTTTCCGCAACATGTAATATTTCCAAGTACTCCCTGGCGTTCATACCTTTCCTCCTAGTACAAATTTCTTTCCTTTTATTACATGGAATCCCAATCAATCAATTCTTCTTTATAAAAATACTTCTTATCTCGATCTGATACTTCACGTAGAACTTTACAAGGATTACCGACTGCCACCACATTGTCCGGTATGTCATGTGTGACTACGCTGCCTGCTCCGATCACGGAATTTTTTCCTACATGAACCCCTGGGACAATGACTGCTCCTGCTCCGATCCAAGCATTTTCCCCAATCCAGACATCCTTATTGTATTGTAATCCTCGGGCTCGAAGATCAGGATCCACTGGATGATTCGCAGTAGCGATGATCACATTAGGGCCGAACATGGCCTTATCACCAACATAGATATGACCATCGTCAACAATGGTAAAATTCGAATTGATATAGATGTTGGATCCCAGATGTAGATGATGTCCGCCCCAGTTCGCTCGAAGAGGCAGCTCAATGTAGCAATTATCTCCACACTCCGCAAAAACTTCTTGCATGTATTCCTGCTTTTTTTCATAATCTGAGGGTTTCAGCTGATTGAATTCCCACAGCCTGTCTTGAAATGGCACCTGCTCATTCATGATCTCCGGATCACCCGGATCATAAATCAATCCCTTTTCCATTCTTTCATACTGCGTCATATGAATATTCTCCCTGGCTTGGATACTTTAATCGTTTCACTAAATCATTTCAGCAAATACTTATCAAAAGCCTTATGAACATCTATATGTGTATCCTTAAAAAACAAAATACACCAGATAATAAAAGTTGGAATCGCCATATAAGATGTAAAAACATATGAGAGAACCATTCCTGCAAGCATTAAAGCTGACCATGCATAGCACTGATTTCTTATATCCCGTGAAATAGCAGCTTTATCATATAAATCCTGTTCTTTTTCTGAAAAAGAATTAAACCCCGCAACAAATTTAGTTGCCTTTTCCTTCAATAATCCAAACAGCAATCCAACTATCGCAAACGGTATAACTAGTACTCCACACATCCAAGCTCCAATATTCATTGTAATCCTTCCCACTATACAAAGGGACACCTTGCAATTCATAATGCAATCTGCTGCTCATCCCTGCGACATAATTTTTTCCATGTTTTTATAATACAACAGCCTCCAAACATGAAGTTATATTTCTTTATTACCTTATACCCACATTTTTATTTAAAATAAAGGCAATAGGAACAATACCTACTGCCTTTTAACATCTGATATAACTCAGATAAATGATACAATTTTTCCGTTACTCGAGCTCAGTAGTTCCGCAGTGGCTTACACTGCATCATCTGCCTATATTCGTAAATAACAGTTCACTTTTGTTCGTTTCTGTATCTATTATATAGATTTCCTCTCATTTTGGTTGTCATTTGGTTGTCATTTGGTTGTCACTGTGACAACAGAATGACAACCAATCGAACAACACATGTAATCTTTCATTATTATAGAGTACATTTATTTGTTTTACAATTTAGAATTGGTATTCGAATAACATACTCTTCTTATTCTATGATTTTCCAATATCCTCTTTTATTTGCTCCGATACGTTCTATATAACCATTCTTCTTTAAAAACGAAATGTTATTTTGAATAGCTGATTTTCCGAGTCCCATAATAGTAGCTAACTGCGGTTGTGTAAGATTCGGATTGTTTCGCAACTCCTGTAACAATCTCTGCTGTGTCACATTTAATGATGAATTATCTACCGGTTTATATACCACTTTATCTGCCACATCTCCATTAAGATAATTAAACGGCAAAGTCACAACTATGGAATTCTCTCGAAATTCAAATGCTTTTTCTCCATAAACCTCCGTGATTTTCGGCACGCCTCTTCCGGAACGTTCACTAATATGTAATTGTAAAAAAATATCTGACAATTTTTGATTTACAGGAACGGACTCACCTGCATAGAACCCCTCTTTTGTCTGTCCCATTGCAAGACTTCCCCTAGAGAGAATTTCAATTCTATTGCTATATACGGTAATCATCGGTGCGTTACCATCAACCCACTTATTATGTACAAATGAGTTTATAAGTGCCTCCCTAAAAGAATCGGGTTCAAACAAGCTGACTTCTTTTCGTTCCATTATACGATTACGTTCATCCGCCTGTATAATATTTATAACATCTCCATATTCAAGTATTTTTTCTAATGAAAGAAGAATACAGGTATTTCCAAATTCCTTAACAGAAAACAACGGAGAACCTTTTGTTTCTCCTCTAAAAATTGATACTCTAATGGGTATATGACTATCATCCGACAGAAGTTGAGCCATAATATTATACTTTCCGTTCTTTGTAAGCAAACCCAGATTCTTCTTAAAAGTCTTTTGTTTGAGTTCTATTCCACGACCAGCATAATAGGTAAACAACTTTTCAAAAGTCAGTTCTTGATACTCTGATTCCAACTTTTCGATAGTAGGAAACCCGTTTTTTAGAACATCAAATAATTGCGCTTCCCGTTCAGGATACTTAACCACATTCTCCTTACTTGAACCAATACGAATATATCTTGTTCCATCAAAGGCTGTAGGCACCTTTACAGCCGCCGGAATTTTTAATAAAACAACTCTCTTTTCATTGATTTCAAGTTCATGAAATGTAAAACCTATATCAGGTGACATCTGCCTGACCAAGTAATGCTGAAAAGGCTCCTTTTTAAAATCCTTCTGATAATTAATTGTTGTGCCGACAATTTCATGTGTGTCATTATTGACGCCCCATACAAAATAAGCCATATCTTCACCATGCATAGCAGCTGCATTAGACATGGCCGATATATACTCTCCTATTTCATGTGCTTCAAACCAATTTTCTTTGAACTCAAACCACTCTTCTTCATCTTCCCGCGATATCAAATCCAATACAATAGAATTATCATTTTTCATGCATCTATAAATCCTTTTATCTACCAATTTATCTACCACATTATAGCACAAGTGGTAGATAAATGGCAGATAAAAATTTAGTTATCCAAATGTCATTTCCATCAATTCTTGTGCCGCATGCAAATATTCAATTTCTTTTTCCAATTGACTTATTCTCAATAAGTACTGCTCTTCATTCATAGATTTTTATCCTTCCGCTACTTCTGACAACCAAATGACAACACAACCATCAGCAATTATTCACATTTCAATCAAAAAAGGCAATAGGGACAATACCTACTGCCTTTTAACATCTGATACAATTCAGATAAATAATACAATTTTTCCGTCAATTCTTTTGCTTTTTATGACTTTTTGCAACCAAAGTGCAACCGGAAGTTATCCTTCTATTACGACATTTATTATGTCATCTATTATGACATTTTGCAAGTCCTATTTTATGACGTAATGACCAAATCGATTTGATCCTACATGTTCTATCTTGCCTTCGTCCATCAGACGCTTCAAGGCTCTCTGAACAGTTCTTTGAGAAGAACCTACTATCTCAGCAAGCCCAGCAGCTGATTGATTGCCATCTTCCTTCAACAAATCCAGCAATTTTTCATCTAACGTTTTTGCTTTGTTCATTACGCCATTATGCGACAATTCTTTTAGAAGATCTCTAATTAATTCCAACATAAACTGAACAAATATCGTTGACTCCCCGTCCGTATTAGATGCATTTAGCGCCTTATAATAGTCATTTTGCCGCTCATGAATAATAGTCTCAATCGGAATCCATAAGAAAAACTCCTGCCACTTTGCAAGAATCAAAGTATGCCAAAGTCTTCCTGTCCTTCCATTTCCATCTGCAAAAGGGTGAATGAACTCAAATTCATAATGGAAAATACACCCCTTTACTAATGGATGCAACTTTGATCTTTTCAACCAATCGAAGAGTTGTCCTACCAAATCTGGCACATAATTGGCCGGTGTTCCAGCATGTATCAACTGTTCTCCAGCATAAACTCCTACACCTTTGCTTCTGAATACACCAGCCTCCTTTACTAAGTCATCCATCAAAATCTTATGTGCCTTCAGAAGATCTTTAACTGAATAAGGATTCAGCTTTGACATAATCTCATATGCTTCATAAGCATTCTGAACTTCTCTGATATCCTGAGGCGGTCCCAAGACACGCTTTCCATCTATTACGTCACTTACCTGTTCCTCAGTCAATGTATTTTGTTCTATCGCCAAAGATGAATGAATAGACTTAATACGATTATCTCTTCTAAGCTTAGGATTTTTAGATAACTGCTCCGATACTGTCATTGCACCAGTAAGCTCCGCTATCTCAATTACGAGATTCGTAATCTCGTCTGTCATTGTAAATGGTGGGATATATTTGTCAGGCATTTTTCCTCCTCTATGACCATAAATAGGAATCTACAATTAAACATCCACACTTTCATATATCTCTTTAATTAAAAGTCTTATGATATTTCCAAAAATCGATGGTCTCCTGCAAATCCGACGCATCTACAAAAAGCCCCATCTTCTTGCCAATAGCAATGGCCATATCAACGTACATATTTGCTCTAGCAGTGATTACATAATCACCTACGACCAAGGCATCCCCAACAGAGTGAGTAGATTCTATCCCTTCCAGAATTCCTGCATTATCCAGTTCATCTACACCATTACATATACCTGCAACAAGCTGCTTGTTATCCATAACAGCACGTATGAAAGAATATACTTCTTCATTGTCAATAGTTGAAATATCTCCACCAGGAATTAAAAGAAGCTCAACCTCTTTAGGATCAATTTCATTTAACGCACATGTAGCATTTATTGAAAACTTTTCTTGAGCAGTTACCGGCTTTCCATCCAACGTAGCAAATATTATTTCATGTCCAGTACACTGAAGAAAATAGTTAGTAATCACAATTTCGTAAATGCAACATGTCTCATATAGTAATACAACTGATTTCATAGAAATAAGTCCACCTCTCTTGATGATGTAACTCACGTATTCAAACACTATTATATGCCAAAAATAAAACAGCATTAATTATTTTGACGTAAATAATGTCGTAAATCTAAAATCTTTCACTCTTCAATTCCGATAACATCATTTTCACCCAAATGACGTTATCCCCTCCTTAAATGATGCAATAAAAAAAGCCTCCAGCATCACTAAGATCCCAGAGGCCAACACAACCTTCACTACTTTATCCAAATTCGCGAGCAGTGTACTCTTGTACAACTTTGCTCGTTGGGGAGATTTTCCCCAGTCCCCTTTGAACAGATTTTTCAAATCTGGCTGCGCTCGTAGACGGAGCCTACACGACCAAAGACTGTCTCTACGTCTCACGCGGCACAAATATCTATGAATGCAAGATAGATGTTTTGGGCTATAAGAAATTCGTGCGGTTATACTACTTTGTAGATAGGTCTCAATGGAAGCTGGGGTTTGATTGAATGATCAGGTCCCGGCGTTTTTTCAATACTAACTATCCGATTTTCTCAGTCTCATTTTAGTCTCATGCCAGTCTCACGTAGTCTCATTTTCATTTGAGACTAATATGAGACTATAATATAAAACACCCCATTTTTACGCCTTTTTCTCTTTTTCCAGTCTCATATAGTCTCATTTTTACTTGAGACTGCGTGAGACTAAGATGAGACTAACTATTATAATTTCCACAAAGACTCATTTTTATCATAGACAGCACCTGTGATTTTCTTTATCTTCGCATAATCTCTAAATACCGTAGATCTTGAAATATCGAACTCAGCCATAACCTGCTCTACTGTAATTTTCTCATCTTTTCCAAGCAGTTCTTTCATTTTTTCTATTGTCACTAATTTATCAGCTCCTTTCTAACGGATTACTTATTATTCATCTCGTTTTATATATTTCTCAAATCTGAAAAACAAATCCTTACCCTGTCATATATTACAGTTAGGCTATCCAATAAGTTCCGTCCGGTGCCTGATGTATCGATCCGATTTCTTCAGAGATAATATTCCCGTCAAAATCTCTTTTGATTATCCTTAATGTTTTCCTGATTAACTACCATTATTTATCTATTTGTGCTCACTTTATAAATCTCCATAAATATATTTTGCGGTCAAAAATCTTGGCCACAAATCCACTTTGCAATAAAGCATAACACAAAAACACCTGATTTGTGTTCACGCCCCTCGTTTTATTATTTTTGCAAAACACATCTGTAACATTTCTATATGAAATTATTTCCGGAACGGATTCGGATAAAAACGAGAGAAAATCTGCCAGATTAGGCAATAGATATAAATGATGACCACCGTGGAATTATTCATCGGAATGGTGTACGAAAATAATCCGGTTGTCATTTGGTTGTCACCGGAAATAAAAAGTGGCTGAAAGCCCCTTAAAATCAAGGTTTTCAACCACTTTAAAATTATTCGAGTTCAGTAGTTCCGCAGTGGCTTGAGACTGTGACATTTTTTCTGTAAATATAAAAAATACATGACCTAGGGCCTCCTGTGAGATACACTTTTCAAAGGAGGTCTTTAATGATGGGAAAACAGAAGAAACCTGTACACCGTGTACAAATGACTGACGGAAAACGTCAGATTATTCAACAGCTTCTTCAAGAATACGATATCCAGACGGCAGAAGATATTCAGGATGCTCTGAAGGATCTTCTGGGCGGTACTATCAAAGAAATGATGGAATCCGAAATGGACGAGCATCTAGGTTACAGTAAGTCAGAACGATATGCGTCAGATGATTATCGCAACGGATATAAACAGAAGCAGGTAAA
>FUZG01000026.1 GCA_900168235.1 Lachnospiraceae bacterium
AAAGTAGTCCTGATCACATATCAACCTCATAGGAAGTCCTATTTACAGAAAAATCTTCACACGCTCAGTGGCTTACACTGCATCATCTGCATATATTCGTTAGTAACAGTTCATTTTTGTTCGTTTCTGTATCTATTATATAGATTTCCTCTCATTTTGGTTGTCATTTGGTTGTCACTGTGACAACAGAATGACAACCAATCGAACAACGAGCGTATTCTTTCCTTATTATAATGTACATTTATTCGTATTACAATTTCGAATTGGTATTCGAAGCTTTACAAAACTACATATGTATTCTCACACTATTCCTGTCTCGAATAAATCCATCTCGGATAAATCCATTTCTTCAATATCTAACTCAAAGTCTAAACTTGACTCCTCTGCTTTATATGTACTTGCAGCTTTTCTTTCATTAGCGTCAATTATAATAAGTTCCGGGCATTTTATACCTAATGCCTTATTTTTTTCATGAAGTGATTTAATATCTCTAACTCTCTTTGGATTGCCAACATCTATCAGTACATAAACCAGACTATCCGTACGTTCAGCTGCACCATATTCCTGTATTTGTTCCTCGTATCCGTGTATATATTGACTATTTGAAGATAACTTTATTTCTGCTAACGTTACATCATTTCCCCGACTCATTTTTATATCTACTGGTCCACGACCCGCATCCGGCTCAAAGGATATAGCCAAATTATTAACTTCTACATAGTGTTTTGCCCCTAGATGTATGCATCTCTGAACAGCTTTTTCTCTTCTTCTCCTTGGCGCTTCCTGTATTTCTGCCCATCCTCGGTTATTCTCAACCCAATCCTTAAAAATGCCGATTACTTTCATCATTGCCTCAAAACTTGAGGGTTCTTTCTTCTCAGATAAAAACTCGATAGACTGGAACATTTTCCTAAAGAGTAACTCTGCAAGATAATCAGGATCGTTCTTTAAATCCAATGCCCCAAGATTTTCCATTTTATAACCATCAATGACTCTTCTACAGGCTTCTTGATTCATAAATACATTCTTAAGCAAATATTTCTTTTTTTCTTCAGATGCCCAACGACTCCACCTATCTCCTACTTCAGTACTGATTTCATTTCTTATCGTATTATTCTCTGATACAACCCTGTCAATATCATCCCAATTCTGTGCAATAGGTAATTCATGTAAAATTTCAATCGGCAATAAGAGTAGCGGTGCATTTTTATACGGATTTTTAATCAATCCATCGGAGTAATAGTTAAAATTAGGATATTTTTCTTTTTCAATTCCTAACTCCTTCATAACTCTCAGCGTATATTTTTTTATCTCCGGTTCTATTATGGTCGCTATCATATCACTCAAACGATCTCCAGCAACCTTATCCTCAAAAAGACTTGCAAGATGAAAAATTTCCGGTTGCTTTGACCCCTTTTTCACAATTTGATATGCGTCTTTCAGGAACTGTTCAGCTAATGCCCTTCCCCATCCTGAACCATGACTAGAGCAAGAAAATCCCAAATTAATTCCATTAACTTCATGAAACTTGAATTTTTTTTGTGCCGATTTGTACATCTTATCCTTCGGATCCGGTTCATCTGCAGCATCAAGTAAAGTTGCAATATCACTAAAGAATTTATTTAGATTTCTATACGCCTCTATAAATTCAGGGACAGTGGACTCTTTTAATCGCAGTATGTTAATAAAAAAATTTGAGTCCCTATCAATTAGGACATCAAACACTCCCATTTCACGAAATTTTTCATACTGTTCTTCATTTAACTTAAAATAATCCGATACAAACATTCCTTCCCCCAAATAAAATTGTCAATATTCTATTTTTTCCTAATTGTACAATTTATTCTGTAATAAGAAATTACTTTACCTTATACTTTGTATATTTTCCTCCACAGAATCTATATAATTTTCCTTCGCGAACAAGATTTTTGATTTCCGAGTACGCTTTCGCTGGTGTTACCTTTAATAAGTCAATAACATCCTGCTTTGTTATAAATCCATCCTGTGTTTTCGCCAACTTTAGAATGAGTTCAGGATACAATACCTTATCTATTCCTGTCTGCCTTACATATTGAATACTTTGATTACTCTCTTTATAAACCTTCTCCGACAGAAGATATGATCTCGACTTACCGCTTCCAACACCTTCAACCAAACCGTCCTCAATAAGATTTTCTATTGAGCCTCTTAACTTTCCTTCAGCCAAATGTGTCATTTCTGCAATACGTGCTATTGTAAGTCTTTTTTCATTCTTTAATAAAGACAGGATCATCAATGCATATATAGACAAAGGTCTTCCTAGTCTATTCTGTTCATCAGCGATAAATTTTGTGAACTGATTATCCGCCTTAGCCCTTTGTATAAATAATTTCACATTCGTACTCGTTGTTTCCGAAAAATCCGGCCAAGGCCTACCATAAATTATAGATCCTTCATAAATACGATCTATTCCACGACCAGTTTTTTCAGCAAGTCCGATTCGCTTCAATGCGTCTGCTAAAGCAGGATTTTTCCCATGTGGCTCTACGGTCAGAAGATTTTCCAATGTAACCCCATCAATAAATCCTCCCGGACTGCTGATTGTTAGTCCTTCATCATCAATCAGCACCCGCACTGTTCCCAACATTGTGTAATCCCTATGACAGAATGCATTAATCAGACCTTCCCTGAATGCCGCTTTATCGAATTCCGGAATCGCGAATCTAAATAATCCATAATCAACTTCTCTTTCAGGATTCCACGCATTTGCATACGTTTCAAATTTTTCTATTACTTCTAATAATGATGCAGATAAATCTGTGTTAACTCTTACTTTCGTTCCTTCTAAAACTTGAAATGATGCTTTAGCCGTAGGCATAAGCTCAGAAATTCTTTTTTCTCTTCCAATTAACAGCATACCTGTCACTGTAGGATATACCTTTCCATCAATTTCAGTTGTAAGGCGTAATGCTTTATCTAATTCTTCGTCCGAAAGACTAAGCAGATTCTTTTCTCCATCAGGCATTGTCTGGATTACATTTCGCAGCTTAACCCTTAGGTTTGGATCCAAATCTTCTAGACTTGAGCCTGCAAGAGGTCCTGCTGAAAAATCCAACAGTGCTAATTCCGATAGTCTGCTTACAATTTCGTATGAATATAGCGGAATTACTTCTGGTGAACCATCTGCTTTTAATCTTCGCTTAAGCATCTTACCAGATCGAGTTGAAACCACAGTTCTGCTCATTGGAATCTCGATTTTTAGTACATCTTTTTCTTCCTCTGTTATTATATCCGCTCTGACAGATAATGATGGAACCGTATTATTAGCAATGAGAGCTGTTACACCAATGGCATCTTTGTGTATCTTATTTACACCTGTTATTTCACCATCATCTTCAACACCAAGATATAACGATCCACCCTTAGTATTAGCCATTCCTACGATTTCATCTATTAAATCATTATCCGGATATCTTTTAACATCACTCTTAAATTCTGTAGTTAAATCTTCTTTATATGGTATTGTTCGCATGTTAAATGCTCCTTTGTTAGGGTCGGGCTGAATCAACCACTCCGTGTCGGGAAGAATTAACCAATTCGGGACGGAAAGAAACAACCATTTTCAGTCGAACAAAAACAGC
>FUZG01000018.1 GCA_900168235.1 Lachnospiraceae bacterium
CAAGCTGTTCACTCTCTAAGGTCCGCTCGACTTGCATGTGTTAGGCACGCCGCCAGCGTTCATCCTGAGCCAGGATCGAACTCTCGAAAAAAGTTTGATCCGGTTTCAAGATCAGCTAGCTTTTCGCTTCGCGTTTCTTTTTAACCGATTTACTGTCGACCAGATCGCTCTGATCTTCAGGTTCGTTTTTATTGCATTTCTGAAATTTCGTTTTGAATTTTCAGGGTTGCATTGCTGTTTGTTTGTCAAGGTTCAGTTCTGTCGGACCGCTTGTTTACTAGACTTTCGAGGTGTTTCGCTCGTGTCTCTCGCGGCGACATGTGATATCTTATCATCCTATACTTTATGTGTCAACACCCTTTTTACATTTTTTTCAAAACTTTTTAAATCAGTTAGAAATACTGCCGTCTAACAATCGAAAAAATGGGATGTGCAGGG
The DNA here is from genome assembly GCA_900168235.1 of Lachnospiraceae bacterium. Lineage (GTDB taxonomy): Bacteria > Bacillota > Clostridia > Lachnospirales > Lachnospiraceae > NK4A144. The sequence goes on from FUZG01000018.1 coordinate 439, forward strand.
CATTTCTGCCCTTTCACATCCCATTTATCAGGTATCAATACCTGCTTATTTCTTAGTAGCCCATGCCGGGTGCCGGAGCTGCAGGCATTGCCGGAGCCGGCTCCTTCTTTGTAGCAACTACAGACTCTGTTGTAAGGAGTGTAGATGATACGGATGTAGCATTCTGAAGAGCTGTTCTTGTAACCTTAACAGGATCAAGGATACCAGTCTTAACCATGTCTACATACTCGTCATTAAGAGCGTTGTAGCCCATGCCTACCTCTGACTCCTTAACCTTGTTGATGATAACAGCGCCTTCAAGACCTGCGTTTGATGCGATGTGGTAAAGAGGAGCCTCAAGAGCCTTGAGAACTACCTTTGCACCTGTCTTCTCATCGCCGTCAAGTGTATCTACAAGCTTCTGAACTTCCTTCTCAGCGTGGATGTATGCAGAACCGCCGCCTGCGATGATACCCTCTTCAACTGCTGCACGTGTAGCGTTGAGAGCGTCTTCCATTCTGAGCTTTGCTTCCTTCATCTCTGTCTCAGTAGCAGCACCTACACGGATAACTGCAACACCGCCTGAAAGCTTTGCAAGTCTCTCCTGAAGCTTCTCTTTGTCAAATGAAGATGTTGTTGTCTCCATCTGAGCCTTGATCTGGTTCTGACGAGCTACGATCTGATCCTTTGCGCCTGCACCGTCAACGATAGTTGTGTTGTCCTTTGTGATCTTTACGCTCTTTGCGTGACCGAGCATATCAACTGTAGCATCCTTAAGCTCGAAGCCAAGCTCAGAAGAGATAACCTGACCGCCTGTAAGAACAGCGATATCCTCAAGCATATCCTTTCTTCTGTCGCCGTAGCCCGGAGCCTTTACAGCTACTACGTTAAATGTACCACGAAGCTTATTTACGATAAGTGTTGTAAGAGCCTCACCGTCAACATCCTCAGCGATGATGAGAAGTGCTCTTCCGCTCTTTACGATCTGCTCAAGAAGAGGAAGGATATCCTGAACTGTGGAGATCTTCTTGTCATAGATAAGGATGTACGGATCCTCGAGAGATGCCTCCATCTTATCCATATCTGTGCACATGTAAGCAGATACATAACCACGATCGAACTGCATACCTTCTACAAGGTCAAGCTCTGTCTGCATGGTCTTGCTCTCTTCGATAGTGATAACACCGTCGTTGCTAACCTTTTCCATAGCATCAGCAACCATCTGGCCTACTTCTTCATCACCAGCGGAGATTGCTGCTACACGAGCAATGTGATCCTTGGAAGAAACCTTGGAGCTCATCTTCTTAAGAGCCTCTACTGCTGTATCACAAGCCTTCTTCATACCCTTACGAAGGATGATCGGGTTTGCGCCTGCCTCGAGGTTCTTAACACCTTCCTGTACCATTGCCTGAGCAAGTACAGTTGCTGTTGTTGTACCATCACCGGCTACATCGTTAGTCTTTGTAGCTACTTCCTTTACAAGCTGTGCGCCCATGTTCTCAAAGGGATCTTCAAGCTCGATCTCTTTTGCGATAGTTACACCATCGTTTGTGATGAGCGGAGCACCATAAGACTTGTCAAGAACTACGTTACGACCCTTAGGTCCGATTGTTACACGTACTGTATCAGCAAGCTTATCAACACCTGCCTGAAGAGCGGCTCTTGCTTCTGTGCCGTATTTAATCTCTTTTGCCATTTTTATTTTCCTCCATCTGCTGTATCAGATTTATTGTTTTCTATATGATCAGTCGATCACTGCAAGGATGTCGCTCTGACGAACAATGATAACCTTTGTCTTGTCATCAAGCTCGATCTCTGTTCCTGCATACTTGGAATAGATGACCTTCTCGCCCTTCTTAACTTCCATCTTGATCTCTTTGCCGTCTACAACTCCACCAGGACCAACTTCAAGGATCTCAGCCTGCTGGGGCTTTTCCTTTTCCTTACCCGGAAGTACGATTCCGGATGCTGTTGTCTCTTCTGCTTCGATGGGCTTCAGTACTACCCTGTCTGCTAACGGTTTTAACTTCATTTCAAAAGCCTCCTTCAGTGCTATGGTTTGCTTTAATAATGCCTTTTTTGTTTTACTAGCACTCATTTAGCACGAGTGCTAATCACAGTTGATATAATACTTTTATCTGGTCATCGAATCAACTGTGTGGATCATCTGTATTCTCATTTTATTATTAGTTTATCTCTTTTATTCTCTATTATACTCTTTTTAGATTTATCCAAATCATATTTATGTTTTTTGCGCAAAAATTTGCCGTGCAGACAGCTACGATCTGCACGGCAATTTTTTGTATTACAATTTTCTGTTACTCTATGCAAAAATCTGCATAAGGTGCGCTGTCAGGATTCCAAGAGGTGTTCCGATGACATATCCTAAGAGCGCCATTAGGATACCTACCGGGATCAGGGAACCTGAGTATGTTCCTGCAAGTACGGGAGCCGATGCGGTTCCTCCGATATTTGCGAGGGATGCAACTGCCGCTGTAAACATGTCGATCTTCAGAAGCTTTGAGAGAAGGAGCATGAGTACGCAGTGGATAGCGAGGATTATGAATCCTGTAAGAATCCATGCAGGAGCATCGCCGAGTTCTAAGAGGGATGCGCGGGATGCAAGAAGTGCTACTACGCTGTACAGAAGGAGATTTGATACTTCTGCGGAACCGGCTGTTTTTCCGAGAGGTGATACAGCTCCGATAAGTCCAAGGATCGTGATGAAAAGGATAGTCCAGGTTGCCTTATCAAGGAAAGGTGCAGCACCATTTATGGCCACACCGACATTCTGTCCGATAGTGGATACTACAAGCGCAGTACCTATGAGAAGAAGCAGACTCTGGAATGTTACAGGACTTGTATTGAGCTTTGCTTCATCTTCCAGACGGTTTGATACTTCATCGAGTACCGTTGTGTCTGCATTTGTCCACTTATTAAACTTGGGTGCGAGATTTATTGCCCAGAGCAGGAACATTACCCAGATCGAGTAATCTATAGAGTCGATAACGAGCGCGTAACCCATGTCAGCCTCGGAGATATTGAGCGCTGCCTGAACAGCTACCATATTTCCGGAACCGCCGAGCCATGAACCGCAAAGTGCGCCGAGTCCCATCCACGCATCAGCTCCGATAAATCCTTTCATGATAATGAATGCAACGACAAATCCGATGACTATCGTTACTGATGCTGAAAAGAATCCTATCAGCATTTTGGGACCGAGCTTTATAACTTTACGAATGTCACATCGAAGGAGCATCGTAAATACCATTGCGTAGGTCAGTGAATTTTTTAATGCACTGTACGCCGGCTTCGTTGCTTCCATATCCCATATACTGAGTGTGCAGAGGAGCATGGATATAAGGTAGAGAAGTACAACTGCGGGAATAAAACGGAAGATCTTCCACCCTGTCTTTTTTTCAAGCGTCACCAACACTGCCGCAAGAAAGATCAGGACTGCTACATAGGTAAAACCATCAGTAATCATAAAAAACCCCCTTTTTAATTGTTTTGATCTCAGGACTTCTCTACTCCTTTACGTTGAAGTCTTAAAATCGTTTTTAAAATTATACAATAACACTGACGTTCCTACAACGAATCATGGTAAACTTGTTGCATAGGATATGTACAAAAAATTACAGGGAGGGTTATGCATGAAGATCACTGAAGTGAAACTTGGCAGGATTTCTGTCCCGCTCCGTGTTCCATTTAAGACTGCTCTGAGAAGAGTTGACAGCGTGGAAGACATCATTGTAGAGATCGTCACGGATACCGGACACAAAGGATACGGAGAAGCTCCTCCGACCGGAGTCATTACCGGAGACACAATAGGCGCGATCGTCGGCGCGATCCGCGATCACATTGCTCCAAAGATCACCGGTCTCGATATTTTGGATCTTGAAGATGTTCTCCAGACGATCCAGAAATCCATCGTTCATAACTCTTCTGCAAAAGCTGCAGTAGATATGGCAGTTTATGATCTTTATGGCCAGTACTACAATATTCCTGTTTATAAGCTTTTCGGCGGTGCGAGAAAGTCTATCAGCACGGACATCACCATCAGCGTAAATGATCCTGATGTCATGGCCATAGATGCTTCAGATGCGGTAAAACGCGGATATGATACTCTTAAAGTCAAAGTCGGCGCAGATACATCTCTTGATGTTGAGCGTCTGTCCAAGGTCCGTTACGCTGTCGGAAAAGACGTACGCATCAGGATCGACGCAAATCAGGCATGGTCTCCAAAGGAGGCTGTACGGATACTCAGCAATATGTGGAGCAGGGGTCTTGATATCGAACTTGTGGAACAGCCTGTCAAGGCAGGAGATATTGATGGACTAAAATTTGTAACCGAAAACAGTCCTGTTCCTGTACTTGCGGACGAATCAGTTTTCTCTCCTGAGGATGCCCTAAAGATCATGCATATGCACGCTGCTGACATGATTAATATAAAGCTCATGAAGTGCGGCGGACTTTATAATGCTCTGAAGATCATATCTGCCGCGGAAGTTTACGGCGTTGAATGTATGCTGGGATGCATGCTCGAAGCCAAGGTTTCCGTAAATGCAGCTGTCGAGCTTGCATGTGCAAAAAAGATCATCACACGGATAGATCTGGACGGACCTGTTCTCTGCTCAGAAGATCCGATAATCGGCGGTGCTGTTTTCAATGAAAAAGAGATCACCGTCTCCGACGAACCCGGAATGGGAATAAAGGGATTTGAAAGAGGACGACTCATATATATTTAATAATATGAACATTTAAAAGAACTGACGCTGTTTGTTTACACAAACGCACCAGTTCTTTTTATTGCTGCTTATTTATTTCTCAATCTTTTACTGCGAGTACTTTCAGAATGAAGTCCCATACTCTCTTTGTTGAAGAAATGCTGAGTGTTTCTTCCGGTGTATGAACGCCTGACATCTGCGGTCCGAAAGATACTGCATCGATGCCATCAAGCTTATCAGAGAAAAGTCCGCACTCTACGCCTGCATGGATTCCCTGTACGATAGGTGTCTTGCCATACATTTCTGTCCAGATACGAACCATATCATCACGAAGCTTAGAATCTTTTCTATACTCCCATGCAGGATATGCACCCTCAAAGGAATACTCAGCGCCCTCATGCTCGATGATTCGCTTCATTCGTCCGATAAGAAATTCTTTTGCTGAATTTACACTGGATCTTACTGCATAACGGTAATGTACAAATTTTTCCTCAGTGCCCATAACACCCAGATTAAGACTTGTCTCTACCATGTTTTCTACATCAGCGCTCATTGCCTGAACACCGTTGGGAAGTGCGAAAAGGAGTGACAGTGCTGAATCAAGGGATTCTGCTGTGAGAACTTCTGCTGAAGACTCACCCTTCTCTGTAATAACGATGTTGAAGGAAGGATCCTGTACAGAAAATTCATCCTTTATCTTTTCTGCTTCTGCCTCGGCTGCAGCGCGGAAGTCAGAAATCTGATCTGCAGGAACGATGAAGTCAAGCTCAGACGCACGCGGGATCGCATTATCCTTTGATCCGCCCTTCATTCCTATAAGTGCTGCACCTGTCTTTTCTGTAACTGCTGCAGCAACTCTTCCTGCCATGATATTTGCATTTGCGCCGCCAAGAATGATCTGGATGCCGGAATGTCCGCCTGTGAAGCCCTTGAGATCTACATGAACAGCTACACCGCTCTTTGTTTCTCTCTTTATCTCGAGCTTGCTGTCTACTCTTCCGCCACCGGCACAGCTTGTGAGGAAGATTCCTTCATCCTCGGAATCCATGTTCAGCATACGGCGGTTTTTAAGTCCGGAGAGATCAATGTGGCTTGCGCCCTCCATTCCTGTTTCTTCGGAAACAGTGAAGACTGCCTCAATAGAAGGATGCGGGATATCATCAGAATCCATGATCGCCAGAGCATATGCTATAGCTATACCGTCATCTCCTCCAAGAGTTGTTCCCTTTGCTGTAACGTTGTCACCAACGATCTCAAGCTGAAGACCTTCTTTATCCATATCGATAGTGCATGTGTCTTCTTTTTCATTTACCATGTCCAGGTGTCCCTGAAGGATCACTCCCGGAACGTTTTCATAACCCGGAGTTGCCGGACACTTGATGATAACGTCATAAAGATCGTCCTGCTCTACTTCAAGTCCGCGGTCCTTTGCGAACTTTACGCAGTAATCGCTTATTGCTTTCTCATTATATGATCCGTGAGGGATCTGTGTAATATCCTCGAAAAACTGAAATACTTTCTTTGGTTCGAGATTTTCAAGTACTCTCATCTGATTGCCTCCATATATTCATTGGTCACAAGGAAGAAAACAGATCCGCTTTTCAACAGATCTGTTCCCCCTGAGTTTCATTATATCACTGTCCTGCAGCCTGCTGTTGTTGCTGCTGAGCTGCCGCAGCCGCTGCGGCTTCCTGTGCCTGCTGAAGTGCCTGCGCCTGAAGCGCTGCCTGAAGTGCCGCCTGCTGCGCCGCTTCATCAGCTGCATTATTCTGACCGGTCGTATCCGCAGTATTTCCCTCTTCAGGAGAAGCCTTACTATCGTCTTCCTCACCCTTATCCAGGAATCTCTGAGCCTTGGACTTGAATGATGAGTTCGGGAAATCCGAGATCAAACGGTTAAACAACTCTGTTGCTTTATCTTTATTATCACTCTTCAGATAACTCTGAGCGAGATAGTAAAGTGCTGAATCGCTTTCCTGATCAAGATCATATGCTCTTGTCAGATTTTCTATAGCTCCTGCGTAATCACCATCATTATACTGATCGATACCTGATGACAGATACTGCTCTGCCGCTTTCGCAGATACATTGCTGTCAAGGAACTTATACAGTCCCAGGAACTGCTCCGATACCTGATTGCCGCTGGTCGTCTGGATCTGTTCCAGATAACTTGCTGCGGTAAGCGCATCCTCCGGATCGTTTATATAACTCTGGGCTGCCTGCAGAAGGTAATTATAATCCTGCATGACACCGCTTGAGCCTGTATATTCCTCAAGAGAGAGCTGTGCTTCATCATTTGACTGCTGAAGGGATTCTATCTGACGGTTCAGATCATCCATATCCGCAGATTTTGTGGTAAGCTCTTCTGAAACATTTTTCAGATGATCATTTATGTCTGATTTTGCAGACTGTATCCTTGCGGGAAGGACCAGGAACCACATAACCGCTATTCCAAGCGCCAGTCCTATAAGGATATTAACGATGGTCTGACGGCCTGTTCTCTCCGGACCATTAAGCGGCTGGATTATGGTCTCGTTTCCGCTCTGATATGTGATGGCTTCCTCACGCTTTTTAAGAGGTTTGCCTGTCTTTGCTTCTCTTTCAGCAATCTCCTGCTTTGCTTCCTGAAGATATGTACGTACCGCAGTATTTCCGCTGTCTATCTGGATCGCACGCTCAAGTATCTTCTTTGCCTTCATGTACTCTTTATTGTGGATATAAATGAGTCCGAGAAGCTGGTAAGCCACCATCAGGTTTCCGTTAAGCGAGAGAACTTTTTTAAGCTGGATCACTGCAAGATCAAGATCTCCCCTTTTCGCATATGAAAGAGCCTGATTATATTTCTTTACCGCCTGATTTACTGAATTAAGACGGGTCTGATTGTTCTGAACGTCATTAATGAAATCATCCGCAATATTTTTTCTGGGACGGATGCTCTTGGAAATGATCCATTCCGAAAGAGCTGACACTACTTCGCCCATCTCAAAATAAACAAGTCCCAGAAGATTTCTTGCCGGAATATTATTTTTATTACATTTCAGACTTTGACGAAGGCACTCTGCCGCGCCGCTAAGATCCCTGATCCTCGCTCTTTCCAGACCTTCATTATAGTAAGTATTGGAAAGTCGGATTATTCTCTTGTAAACCCCGACATCTGCGCCGCAGGCTGTGCAAAAATCATCCTCTGATAATGTACATCCGCAGTTATAGCATTTCATCTGTCATCACCTGTTATCCTGAATTTTTGACTATTAATCATCTTTATCTTTTGACTTAACACTAAGCATGGAAAAAAGAAGATCCATCATATCAGTAACATCATGATTGTGAATTGCTTCTTCTGCGTCTTCTACTTCCAGTGATGGATGAAATTTTTTAAGTTCCTCTTCAAAATCTATCATAATGACCTTTCTGTTTATCGCTCATTGAACGGACGAGGGAGCAGATTTCCATTATCGTCCATGAAGAACTGCACCGATGTTCTGTCTATATCAACAAAGTACTGCTGATCTCCCATGTAGATCATTACTCCGGAATATGCTTTGCCCCGGGCGATGACCCGTACATTTTCAGCACGGTCTCTCAGATCATCGAAATCCATGATCTTCTGACGGAGATTTGTAACCTCTGCCTTTATTTCAATCTTTTCACGCATGAGATTTTTGCGCTCTGCCATGGTCAATTCATCTGCTATTCCCGTTCGGACATCACGTTCAATCTCATCCAGTCTGGTAGATACTTCTTTCAGACGGTCGCTTATTTCTTTTTCCTGTTTACACAGATCCTGATACTGGTTTTCCATATTATCGCTGATACCAACGTAAATACGGGTCTGGAGTCCTACGTCATTTCCAAGGTAAACGCTGTCGATTCCCTGGATCGCACGGCACAGACCGCCGACTATGGCACCGAAACCACCGGTTGCAGTTACCATTCCGTTGACCAAAAGCTTTGAAGCGATTATATGGTTGGCAGATACGTTTCCGCCTGCCTCTACTGTCGTATACTCGATAAATCCTGCAAGCAGGTCACCATTACATTTTACGACAGCAGTACCGTTTCCGAGTATTCCGCCCTTTACAATGATATCTTCTCCGGCTGTTATCGATGCACCGTGAAAGATACCATCAATAGTCACGCTCTTTGTTGCCGTGATATTGATTCCGGAACGGACGGTACCATGAATAACAACGTCTCCCTTGAACGTAATGTCGCCGAAGACGTTATTTATATCCTGATTGTACTCTTTTAATCCGATAACACTGAGCTTTGTATTGGTACGCTCTATCCTGCCATCCATGGTGGCAGTATAGGTCTGTGTTTCAGAATCGAATGTGCATCCTGCCGTAAGGAATGGTCTTAGTTCCTTTACGCGCTTTGGCGGTATCACTTTACCCTTTACAGTGATACCTGTCTCACCCTGAACCGCAGGGTGATAAACAGCGAGCTTGTCACCGTTATTTACACACTCAATGACATTAACACTGGTATAATCCACAGATCCGTCTTCACGAATCTGCGGCCGGCGGGTCTTGGGATCTGATGTATCAAAAAAATACTCATAGTATCCATCCTGCCCCGGGACAGCCGGCTTTCCTTCAGCAACGAGCTCTTCCCGATTATACAGATGTTTCTTTGCCATCGCAGCAAGGCGGGAACTGTCTATGCCGTCAGTTATCCCCGCTTCCTCCAGGAGTCCAAGAAGATCATCCTTGGTATACTCCTTGCCTTTTTCCGGAGGCACAAGAGTCAGATACGCCTTCATTTCGCTGTCTCTTATGACAACGCGGCTTTCCGGTTTTTTCTGCTCTTCACGTTCTTCTGCCATAACTGTAACCCCCTGTATGAAATATTTATACCCCAGTTCTGACTAATATTATTTCTGGAGAGCCTTCAGTCTTTCCTGAACCTCTTCCATCATTTTTTCGTACTTTGCAAGCTTATCCTTTTCCTCCTGGATCTTTGCTTCCGGAGCCTTTGAAAGGAACTTCTCATTTGCAAGCATATTGTGAGAGCGCTTCAGCTCGCCTTCGAGCTTCTTCTGTTCTTTCTGCAGACGCTTGATCTCTTCCCCTATATCAACCAATTCCTTAAGCGGGATGAATACAGTAGCAACACTTGTCACTACAGAAACATCGTCATCTGCTATACCGTTCTTATCTGCCTGAACATTTACACCTTCAGCACCTGCGAGAGCTGCGAAGAAGAGCTTTCCGTTTTCAAATGCTGAACGCACATCCTCAGCCTCAGAAACGACTGTCATATCTACTCTCTTAGAAGGAGCAACATTCATCTCGTTACGAACGTTTCTGATTCCCTTTACGGCTTCACGGATGCAGTCAACATCTGCAGCTTCGCGTACAAAGTTATATTTATCCTCAAATACTGGCCACTCTGCGATCATTACGGATTCAGGGCTTTCAAGTCCGGTCTCCTCACGTACTGTGCAGTAGATCTCCTCTGTTACGAAAGGCATGAACGGATGCAGCATCTCAAGAGAGCTGATAAGAACTTCTCTAAGAGTCCAAAGAGCTGCGTTCTGGCTCTTTGCATCATCTGTATTGTAAAGTCTCGGCTTAACCATCTCGATGTACCAGTCACAGAGACTCTCCCAGATGAAGTCGTTGATCTTCTGTGCTGCGATACCGAGCTCATACTTTTCCATGTTCTCGGTAACGTCACGTACTGTCTCATTGAGACGGCAGAGTATCCAGCGGTCTGCATTCTCGAGCTCATCAAGTGCAGGCTCTGTGATAACCTTTCCATCCATGTTCATGAGGATGAAACGTGAAGCATTCCAGATCTTATTTGCAAAGTTACGGCTTGCTTCAACACGCTCATATGAGAAACGCATATCATTTCCGGGTGCATTACCGGTGATAAGTGTAAATCTCAGAGCGTCTGCGCCGTATTTATCAATAACATCCAGCGGATCGATACCGTTTCCGAGGGACTTACTCATCTTGCGTCCCTGCTCATCACGTACCAGACCGTGGAACAGAACTGTCTTGAACGGCTTGTCCTTCATCTGCTCAAAGCCTGAGAAGATCATACGGATAACCCAGAAGAAGATGATGTCATAACCTGTTACAAGAACGTCTGTCGGATAGAAATAATCAAGCTCAGGTGTCTTCTCCGGCCATCCAAGTGTTGAGAAAGGCCACAGTGCAGAAGAGAACCATGTATCAAGTGTATCGGAATCCTGATGGAAGTGTGTTCCTCCGCATTTCGGACATGTATCAGGCATTTCCTTTGCAACGACTACTTCACCGCACTCATCACAGTAATATGCCGGGATTCTGTGTCCCCACCAGAGCTGTCTGGAAATACACCAGTCACGGATATTGTCAGTCCAGTTGAAGTATGTCTTCTTCATACGGTCAGGAATAAGCTTGATGTCGCCGTTTCTGACAGCCTCTGCTGCCGGCTTGATAAGCTCATCCATCTTTACGAACCACTGCTGTTTTACAAGAGGCTCGATAGTTGTATGACAACGGTCATGTGTTCCAACATCGTGTGTATAATCTTCGATGCGGACAAGAAGACCCATTCTGTCAAGTTCCTTTACGATGGCATCACGTGCAGCCATTCTGTCCATGCCCTGATACTTGCCGCCATTTTCGTTAATGGTAGCATCATCGTTCATGATATTGATGACAGGAAGGTTCTTTCTCTTTCCTACCTCAAAGTCGTTAGGATCATGTGCCGGTGTGATCTTTACAACACCTGTACCAAACTCAAGATCAACGTATTCGTCTGCAACGATCGGGATCTCTCTGTTCATGATCGGAAGCATTACTGTCTTGCCGATGAGATCCTTATAACGATCATCTTCCGGATTTACAGCAACCGCAGTATCACCGAGCATTGTCTCAGGACGGGTTGTAGCAAATTCGATAAAACGTCCCTCTTCGCCTACTACCGGATACTTGATATGCCAGAGGTGTGAATCCTGTGACTCATACTCAACCTCAGCATCAGAAATTGTTGTCTGACATACAGGGCACCAGTTTACGATCTTATTGCCCTTGTAGATAAGACCTTTATTGTAAAAGCCGACAAATACTTCATTTACAGCATTTGAACAGCCGTCATCCATTGTGAAGCGCTCACGGTCCCAATCACAGGAGATACCGAGCTTTTTAAGCTGGGATGTGATGATTCCGCCGTACTCATTCTTCCATTCCCAGGCACGCTCAAGGAACTTCTCTCTTCCAAGATCTTCCTTGGAAGTACCTTCTTCCTTAAGCTTCTGAATGATCTTTACCTCAGTCGCGATGGAAGCGTGGTCTGTACCGGGCTGCCAAAGCGCGTTATATCCCTGCATTCTCTTAAATCTTGTAAGGATATCCTGCATTGTGTTATCCAGCGCATGTCCCATATGGAGCTTACCGGTAATATTCGGCGGCGGCATGACGATGGAGAAAGGTTTCTTTCTTTTATCTACCTCAGCATGAAAATACTTTTTGCTGAGCCATTTTGAGTAAATTCTGTCCTCAATCCCTTTGGGATCGTATGTTTTTGCCAATTCTTTTGCCATGATTCGTTATGTCCTTTCATACCGGCATCCTGCCCGGTAAACCCGAAAAAAGCGCAGAAATGCACAGTTTGCATACTTTATCATGATAAAATCTGCGTCAGGATTTGTCAAGGCGGGCAGAACACAGTCTGTATAATTGCATCACGACAAGATATACGGCACAGAATAATACCATCCCATAAAAGCTTATTGTTCTTGAAAGGAGCATTGACGGCGCCAGGAATTTTGCACCAAAAATATTTCTAAAAGCAAGCAGGTAGCAGGTTTCATTGATACCTACCGCTCCGGGTATCGGCATCATATCCGCTGCAACAGAAACCGCTGCCGCCAGCAGGACGATTGTCATAAAATCCGCGCCTTCTAATCCAAATGCACGGAACACGACCCAGGTGACACCAAATCTGCATATCCTCTGAAATACGCTGAATAAAACAACTCTGTAAAAAATATGCGCATGACGGAGAATATATGCAGAACCTTCACGATAATGCCTCATACTGGACTCCAGCTTCTTTTTTCTGTAATCCAGATCTCTGATGATATGAAAGTGAGCAAGGATCACATAAAATGCCACTATCGTCTGATGAAGGATACCTCCAAAAACAAGGATTATGAACATCAGCAGTACTGACGCTGAGTTAAGAAACAGTCCCAGCCAGAAGAGCCATTTCAGCCTGCCGAAATTTTCTATAAGGCTCCACTTTCCCATAACCGCCATTATGCCCATGAGAATGAGCAGAGCCCCTTTATAGGCAATGGCTATTACCATAAGTGTTATGGCTGATGCAGAAAATGGTACACCGTCTTTTTTCATTTCTACTATCTGCATGGGCTGTCCTCCTGATGCAGAAGGTGTCACTGCGTTGAAATATATCTCTATCAGCACGTACTTTATGCATCTCAGAAAAGATGCCGGAGCTGATATGGATTTCAATATTTTTCCTATGTTCCAAGCTTCAAATGAAACGAATCCAAGATTCATGAGCACCGCTGCCGCGATCCATTTCATATCCGCCTTGCGGAGTACGTCTATAGTTTCTTTATAATCAAATCTTGAAAATATTATTGTAAATGTTATGCCTATCAGAAGGATAAGTACACAGACGTATATGGCATTTTTCATACCTTCTGACATCTTTTTCTTTTCTGTCATTTTGCCTCGATGTCGGCTACATCCGCTCTAACAACCCGAATTAGATCTGCCGGCGAAAGCTCTATGGTGCATCCGACTCTTCCTCCGCTTATATAGATTGTATCGAACGTTTCTGCAGTAGAATCAATAACTGTGCGAAACTGTTTTTTCATACCAAGGGGACTGCATCCGCCTCTGATATATCCGGTAAGGGGTGTGAGTTCTTTTACGTGAATGAGTTCTACGTTTTTCTCGCCTACCGCCTTTGCAGCAGCCTTAAAATCTACTTCTGCCGCAACCGGGAGAACAAACACATAATGCTCTCCGCTCTTTCCTGTTGCGACAAGTGTCTTGAACGAGCGATCAACATCATGTCCTAAAATTTCCGCACTATGAACACCATCTGTGAACTCTGATGCTTCATAAGTATCAACTTTGTATTCGACTTTATTTCGCTCAAGGATCCTCATTGCATTGGTCTTTGCTTCCTTTGCCATTCCTGTTCTCCTTTTTTTGTCTTCACGATGATTATAGCACAGGAAAAGGCAGTTATCCGTACTACGGATCCCTGCCCTCTCTGCTATCTGTTTTTCAGTCAAGCCGAAAGACCTGCTGAAAAACAGCCATATTTAAATTATTTGCTGAGATCGATGCTTCTGATCTGCTTTCTCAGCGGAAGCACGCTGCTTGCGTTTACTGACAGCTCATCAACACCCATTCTGAGGAATGTCTCTGTAAGAGTCAGATCTGCACCAAGCTCACCGCAGATGCCTACCCAGCATCCGTGACGATGACCTGCTTCGATCGTCATCTGGATCTCTTTAAGAACAGCAGGATGATGTGTATCCATGAAAGGATCCAGCATAGCATTCTGTCTGTCGATAGCGCAAGTGTACTGTGTGAGGTCGTTTGTACCAAGTGAGAAGAATTCAACTTCCTCTGCGAGTTCGTCTGCGCACATAACAGCAGCCGGAGTCTCGATCATGATACCAACCTGAAGACTTCCGATCTTTACGCCCTCGTTCTCAAGCTCACGCTTGCACTCGTTAAGGATCTCCTTACACTCGCGAACTTCTCTTACGCTTGTGATCATCGGGAACATTACTGCAAGATTACCAAATGCAGATGCTCTGAGGATCGCACGGAGCTGACGCTTGAAGAAATCCTTTCTTGTAAGGCAGATTCTTACTGCTCTGTAACCAAGTGCCGGATTTTCCTCTGCTGCAAGCTTCATGTAGTCGATAGTCTTGTCCGCACCGATATCACATGTACGGATGACAACAAGCTTCGGAGCCATTGTCTCAACTACTCTCTTATACGCCTGGAACTGAGTTTCCTCAGACGGATCTGAAGGGCTGTTGAGATAAACAAACTCTGAACGGAAAAGTCCGATACCCTCGGCATCGTTTGCCTGAACGGCACCCATGTCGTCAGGACCTCCGATATTTGCGTAAACCTTGATGGTCTTTCCATCGATGGTTGTATTTGTCTTTCCCTTAAGGTCAAGAAGAAGTGACTCCTTGCGGATGTCCTCAGCCTGCTTCTCCTTAAGTGACTTGATGAGATCCTCTGTAGGATCAACATAAACACATGCGTTGTAGCCATCAAGTATAGCTAACTTTCCATCCCAGCTCTCATCGATCTGCTTACACTGGATGAGTGCCGGTACGTTCATGCTTCTTGCAAGGATAGCTGTGTGTGAATTTGTGCTTCCCTCGCGTGTGATCATACCGAGAAGGAGAGACTTATCAAGCTTTACTGTCTCAGACGGAGCTAGATCCTCTGCTACGAGGATGCAAGGCTCATCCTTGTCATCTGCTACTGTATCATAGCCAAACAGTACATCAAGCATAGAATTACCAACGTCAAGAACGTCTGCGCTTCTTGCCTGGAAGTAAGGATCATCCATGTCACTGAACATCTGCGCCATGTTTGCGAATCCCTGACGGACAGCATACTCTGCAGTGCGATTCTGCTCTGCGATGATAGACTTTACGGAATCAAGAAGATCATCATCATCGAGCATATCTGCATGAAACTCAAAGATAGCTGCTGTCTCTTCACCTGCTGCGATAACAGCCTTATCGTACAGTCTTCTCTGCTCTTCCTGTACCTTAACTCTTGCTTTTTCAAAGCGGTCGAGCTCCGGAATAGGATCTGCAACTGTCTCTTCTGTTACGTTGTATTCCTTCGGCTTAAAAATGCGAATCTTACCGATCGCGATCCGATTCAGGACGCTGGTTCCGGTTCCTACCTGCATACCTGTGAACCCTCCTGACTCAGAAATTTTCCTTAAGATACTTCTCGATAGCTTCTGCTGCAGCAGCCTCGTCATCACCTTCAACTGCAACAGTAATTGTCTCGCCCTGCTTGATGCCCATTCCCATAAGAGCAAGAAGCTTCTTCATATCACAGGACTTATCATCCTTCTTTACAGTTACAGAACTTGCATAGTTCTTTGCTTCCTTCACGAGAAGTCCAGCCGGACGTGCGTGAATACCTACGGGATCAGTTACTGTAAATGTGAATTCCTTCATGATGTTCCTTTCATCGCCCTTTTCTGTGCTTGAGCACGGGCTTAAGTAAAATATATTTTCTCTATCCGTCCGCTGAACACAGGGGCGGATTTAATCATTGCATTAGTATAGTCACAGATTTAACAATTTTCAAGCAAAAGATACTAGACACTTTCTAGGGATTATGTGGATTTTCCCAAAATTTTTGTATACATTGGTTATTTTCCGACATTCAATCCATAAAAAGTTTTCTTTTCCGAGCAACCATTTCGTCTATTTCGTTCATATAGAGTTCAACGTCTTTATGTGTATCGCACCGCACCGTATTTCCGTCATCCAGAAGGCGCTTTGTTACAGTTCCTGCACCGATAGCCACAATGGACTGAACCTCTTCCATCATGAGGATGTTATATAAACCTTCTTTTCCGGGTCTGGAATATCCTGTGTTTTCAAAGTTTCCGCTGATATTCTTCTGACGATAGAGATAGTAGGGCACGAGTCCCATGTCTTTCGCTCCCTGTTCCGCGATCTTCATGGTGTTGTCGGTCGTATGGATGCAGTCATATCCCATCTTGTCGATAACTTCTGCAAGTCTTGATGCCCGCTTTATAGCAAGAGAGTGAACTGTAAGATCATCCGGTCCGAGCTTTTTTATCTCCTCGACGGTATTTCGCACATCATCGTCTGTTTCTCCCGGAAGTCCAAGGATCATGTCCATATTTATGTTGTCGAATCCCACTTCTCTCGCATCCACAAATGCTCTTCGTACATCATCCACAGAATGATGCCTGCCAATGAGCTTTAATGTCTCATCCTTCATGGTCTGCGGATTTACGGAAAGCCTTGTAACCCCATGCTTTTTCATAACCCGGAGCTTTTCTATCGTGATGGAATCCGGTCTTCCCGACTCAACGGTAAATTCTTTTAAGTGCGAGAGATCAAGCTCCTTTTCTAGACAGGTAAAAAGTCTCTCAAACTGATCCGGAGTAAGTGTTGTAGGTGTTCCGCCGCCTACATAAATGGTGTCTAATGTCTGATCCTTAAATGCTTCTGCCGTGAAGCGGATCTCTTTTTCCACGCAGTCAAGATACTGATCTACTCTCGACGCCCATGCACCAATGGGGTACGAAGTAAATGAGCAGTAAAGACAAGTAGTAGGGCAGAAAGGTATGCCTATATAGAGGCTGTATCCATTGTGACGGAAACCTGACAGTATACGTATTTCTCTCTCTGCAATGTCCACTGCAAGGTCATTTTTTTCATCACTGACAAGATAAGTGGACCTCATATATTCCTTGGTCTCATCAGCAGAAAGTCCTGACTCCAGACATTTTTTTGCCATATTTGTAGGACGGATTCCGTTTAATGTTCCCCAGGGCAGTTCTTTTTCAAATCTTTTAGAGAGTACATGATACAGATCTCTTTTCAGGCGGTTTTTCATATCCACCCTCTCTGTATCAGACACGTCTACGAGCAGAAAAGATGCAAGTCTTTCATCGTTGAAGAAAAGACGGTATGCATATCTTTTTGCATCATGCTCTCCGGGCTCAGTGAAAAGCCCCGTATCTAAAAGAATCTGCTCTAAGAGCTCCGGCACTACTTTTATACTGATCTCCTCTGCAGGCAAAAACGCTTTTACCAGCGCATAAAGATCATTTCTGAAAACCTCCCGGCTTATCTCGATCCGGACCATACTTCAATTCCTTTCAAATTCTCTTTCTTTACACTCATGAATCACGAGAAGCGATCCGTTTCTTACGGTTATCTCCGCTTCTTCACCTATCAGCATATTGCTGACGCCGAGAGTGATATTGTTTGTCATTACACCGTTTTTCATGGTGTACTTCATGTTCAGGATATCGACACCTTCAGCTCTGTCGGACAGCGCAAAAATGGATACCATTCCTTCCTCTTCTGCTGATATGCAAAGAGTATCATTGTGAATGACCGTCATCACGGAATCTTTTCCGTAAAGCCAGCCTCTTGCTCCTTTTTCTGCAAGTCCGGTCAAAGTCTGGATATTTGCGATCGTATGACTTTCCCTGCCTCCGGTTCCTCCGAAGATCCTGAAGTCTTTATATCCCCGCTCTAATCCTATTCCCACAGAATGGGCGATATCTGTGTCATCTTTTTGTACATTCAGGCAGATAACATTGGGATGATCCGGGATTTCTCCGGCTCTAGAATCAAAGTCACCAACTACCATATCAGGTTCGACTCCTGCACTTTTCAGGTGATCGTACCCGCCGTCTGCAGCTATCACAAGGTCTCCGCTTTCCGGTCTGAGGGATAATCCAAAAAAGTCTCCCGCGCCGACGATAAAACATTTTTTCATTCTGTTCCTCGTTTTTTCCATAAGTTAAAAACTCCCTGCGAAACAGTGTAAACTGTCATCCACAGGGAGTCAACGCACCGTACTGAGCCAAATACGGTATATATTAATTTCTCCTGAAATCTATACTCAGGCGATCGCGAACTTATCGACCATTGCCTCAAAGTTCTGATCATATCCATTGTACTGAACTGTCAGATCTCTGTTAAGATCGAGTCCGAGTACTCCAAGGATTGATTTTGCATCAATGATAATGTGATTATAGAACACGTCGATGTCGAAATCGCACTTTCCGCTTGTGCGAACAAATTCTCTGACCTGTTCGGGTTTCAGTCTGATCTTACGCTCTCTCATATATAACACCTCTCTAAAGCTTTGTCTCAGTTTGAACCCTTTAAATTTATACCCTTAAAACTTGCTTTGAATAAAGCCGGAACAACGATCCTCATCTCGAATTCCGAAGAAAGATTATACTACGCACGGATTAATTTACAATGTATATTTCCGAAAAATATTTTAAACTTGTACTGTTTTTTCGTATACATAATATACATATTTTTATTAAATGTTTATGTATTTGAACTCAATATCACCAACTGTTTTTCTGAATGATACAAATATTTTTTACCAACACCCCGTTTAGTAAGCCTCACCAAGACCACTAAAAAAGGAATATCCCGAAGGATATTCCTCTTTCTTCTATAATATATGTTTTTCTGTAATAATCAGGATCAAAGAAGATGGATTCCTGCTGCTTCTGCTTTTTCTGCATCCTCATCCTTCCAGATGGAAGACTGAACCTCACCGATGTGAGCCTTTCTAAGGAAGTAAAGGCAGATTCTGGACTGGCCGATACCGCCGCCGATAGTATAAGGAAGTTCTCCGTTAAGGAGCATCTTCTGGAACATCAGCTCTGCTCTCTCTTCACAGCCTGCTTTCGTAAGCTGTTCTGCAAGGGACTCCTCCGATACGCGGATACCCATGGATGAAAGCTCAAGAGCACAGTCAAGAACCGGATAATATACGATGATATCACCGTTCAGGCTCCAGTCATCATAATCCGGCGCACGTCCGTCGTGCTTCTCGCCGTTTGAAAGCTTATCACCGATCTGTGAAAGGAAGATCGCGCCGTAGCGCTTTGCGTACTCATACTCTCTTTCCTTCGGTGTCAGATTCGGGAACTCATCAAGAAGTTCCTGAGTTGTTACAAATGTGATCTTTTCAGGAAGGATGGGCTCCAGAAAATCATACTTTTCTGAAAGATACTTCTCAGTCTTTTTCAGAGCTTCGAAAACGTGATTTACGATCATAGTAAGAGTGTCTGTATTTCTCTCGCTCTTCTCGATGATCCTTTCCCAATCCCACTGATCAACATAGATAGAATGAAGGTTATCTGTTTCTTCATCTCTGCGGATAGCGGACATATCTACATATAATCCCTCTCCAGCATTAAATCCATAACGCTTCAGAGCAAATCTCTTCCACTTTGCAAGTGACTGTACGATTTCTACAGTACGGTCTTTCTGCTCTCCAAGACCAAAGCTTACAGGTCTTTCCACTCCATTCAGATTATCATTAAGACCGGATTCAGGTGTTACAAAAAGCGGTGCTGATACACGTGTAAGATTAAGCTCACCAGCTAATGCACGCTCAAAGAAATCCTTCACCTCTTTGATAGCTATCTCAGTTTCTCTTATACCCATATCGGTATGATAGTTTTCCGGAATATTGATACTCATGAATAATATTATCCTTTCGATTTATCTGAGTCAAAAACACTTTCACTCACTAAATCATTAGTTTAATACAGTGGATATCAATGTGCAAGTATTTCATAACCATCATTGGTCACTACGATCTGTACTTCCCACTGAGCAGACGGTTTGCCGTCCTCTGTGTAGATTGTCCAGCCGTTATCTGCATCTTCATAGATCTCTCTGCGTCCGAGATTGATCATAGGCTCGATAGTAAAGCACATTCCCGGAACCATGAGCATCTCTGTATTCGGCTTTGACACGTAGCTTACCCACGGCTCTTCATGGAAGTCAATACCACAGCCGTGACCACCGATCTCTTCAACTACCGAATAGCCCTGAGACTTACAAAATTCGTTGATTGCAGATCCCATATCTCCAAGGAATCTCCAGGGTTTTACCTGCTCAAGTCCTATGTCGATCGCCTTATGCGCATCCTCAACGAGCTTTTTGGTAACAGGATCTACGTCACCGATCATGAACATTCTGGATGAATCGGAAATGAATCCATTATATATGGTAGAGCAGTCAACATTGATAATGTCGCCGTCTTTCAGTACGTCATTTTCAGAGGGGATACCGTGGCACACCTGATCATTGATAGATGTACATACACTCTTCGGGAATCCCTCGTAGTTAAGGGGTGCAGCAATAGCGCCAAATTCCTTTGTCTTCTCTACAACCCATTCATCAATTTCCTGTGTTGTCACACCGGCTTTGATCTTTGATGCTACATAATCCAGTATAGCGATATTTCTCTTACCGCTCTCCCTGATACCGTCGATCTGTTCCTTTGTCTTAATGATCTTGTGAGGAGGTACGATATGACCCTGATCACGGATCACCTCGATCTTTGAATCAAAAGCTAAATGACAGCTCTTGTATTTTTTCCCGCTTCCACACCAGCAGGGATCGTTTCTACCTATCTGCATTAAAAGTCTCCTTCCAATTCCTATTAAACTCATATCCTCAGCTCCTGTCTCTCAGAAAGCTGTTATCAATCGCTAACATCATCATTGCGCCTATCGTAACGCCGATCGCATCTACGCATACATCAGAAAAGCTTCCTGACCTGCCTCGTACAAACAACTGATGGACCTCGTCACTGCACGCATATATTATACTGAACACTACCGTCCCAAAGTATAACAGGATTCTGCGATTTGTCCATAGAATAAACATAAAGTACACCGAAGCCGCCAGCATAGTGTATTCAGTGATATGGGCAAGTTTTCGCACAGCGCCTTCTATAGCTTCCGCTGAAAGATTGGCTTCTGCGGAACTTAGATCAAAGCCGCCTATCCATTCCGCAGCCTGAACAAGTCTATACGAAACAGACATACTGCTTTCGGAAGATCTCGAAGCCTCGGCTGATGAAAAAATAAAAATTGCGGACATAAGAATGACGGCCGGCAAGGCCGCCATAATTTTTAATATTGATCTTTTCATTTTCGGATCCATATCAAAACGCTTTACGTTTGAATCTGGTGCATCCAATGATGCAGCTAAGTACGGTATAGATCACACTGGAGATAATGATCTTTGGAACATCTCGCGTAGCATAAAACTGAAGTGTCTGGAACTGTGGTGTTATGAGGATATTTGTGATCCAGACTGCAGGCAGGAAGTGAATCTTCTCTGTTGCAAGGAATATAAGTATCCTCGGTATTATCACGATTCCCAGCACAAAAAACATAAACGCTCTTTTCTTTGGTGTAACAGAAAAGAGGAAAGCATTGCTTATCGATACTCCTGTAACAAACAGAGGCATCGCAATGAGCACCGCTTCTGCAAAGTCAAGAACCACCGAAAGATCGATAGTTCCGTCATGCACCTGAAATACCCATGTTATCAGGAGAAATGCTACTGTAGCGAAAATAGCGCACAGGAACATTATTATCTCTGATGCAATAAGTTTTCCTAAGTACATCTTTGTTCTAGATAATCCTATCGTTGATTTATCACGGATAAGCGGATTCGGATATTCATCACCAAATACATTATCTGCAGCAAACCAGCATGCATAATAGGGTATCCAGAAAAATCCCTTTGCAAACATGATCAGATTATATGCAAAGGTACCGTCATTCGTTCCGTAATAGATACTACGGAACGCTGACATTGCACCGTTTGCAAGTAATGCTGTAAGAATGATACCAACCAGATAAAATCTTGTGTACTTTTTCTTCAGAGCCTTATTAAGCTCTGCTTTCATATAATATAGCATACCGCCTTTTTCCCGACCGTATCGACCACGTGGATCAATTACTCATCAACAGAGTAGTTCGGGGCTTCCTTTGTAATATGAATATCATGAGGATGGCTTTCCTTAAGAGATGCAGAAGAAATCTTAACGAATCTGCCGTTCTCATGAAGCTCGTCGATAGTCTTTGTTCCGCAGTAACCCATACCGGAACGAAGACCGCCGATAAGCTGGAATACAGTATCTTCTACTGATCCCTTATATGCAACTCGTCCCTCGACACCTTCCGGAACAAGCTTCTTTGCGCCAACCTGGAAATAACGATCCTTACTGCCGTTGTTCATAGCAGCGATGGAGCCCATTCCACGGTAAACCTTGTACTTTCTTCCCTGGAACAGTTCGAACTCACCCGGTGCCTCATCACAGCCTGCAAAGAGTGAACCCATCATACATACGGAACCGCCTGCTGCGATAGCCTTTGTGATATCTCCGGAGTACTTGATACCGCCGTCTGCGATGATCGGGATACCGGACTCCTTAGCTGCTGCATAGCAGTCCATGATAGCTGTGATCTGCGGAACACCGATACCTGCAACTACACGTGTTGTACAGATAGAACCGGGTCCGATACCAACCTTAACTGCGTCAGCGCCTGCTTCAACAAGAGCCTTTACAGCCTCTGCTGTTGCAACATTACCTACGATAACCTGAAGCTCAGGGAAGTTCTTCTTTACTTCGCGGCAAACCTTAAGAACGTTTGCAGAATGGCCATGTGCAGAGTCAAGAACTACACAGTCAACATGTGCATTTACAAGAGCCTGTGTTCTCTCAAGGAAGTTATCTGTGATACCAATGGCAGCACCGCAGAGAAGACGTCCCTGATCATCCTTTGCAGAAAGAGGATACTTGATCTGCTTCTCGATATCCTTGATCGTGATAAGACCCTTGAGATTTCCGTCCTTATCTACGATAGGAAGCTTCTCTTTCTTGGATCTTGCAAGAATCATCTTTGCTTCTTCAAGTGTAACACCTTCCTGAGCAGTGATGAGTCCCTCGCTTGTCATGCACTCCTTGATCTTACGGCTGTAATCTGTCTCGAACTTCAGGTCACGGTTTGTGATGATACCTACGAGCTTCTTGCCCTCAGTGATCGGCACACCTGAAATTCTAAACTTTGCCATGAGATTGTCAGCATCCTGAAGTGTATGCTCAGGAGACAGATAGAACGGATCTGTGATGACGCCATTCTCTGAACGCTTTACCTTATCGACCTCATCAGCCTGCTGCTCGATAGACATATTCTTGTGGATAATACCTATTCCACCCTGTCTTGCCATTGCGATCGCCATCGCACTCTCGGTAACGGTGTCCATTCCGGCACTCATCATCGGGATGTTCAGCTTGATCTTTTTCGTCAAGTGCGTTGAAACATCGATCATATTAGGAGTAACCTCTGAATATGAGGGTACCAACAGCACATCATCAAACGTAATTCCATCACCAATAATCTGACTCATTCTGACTCCTTTTCTTACAATACAGCGTACGCGGGGGGCGTACAGGTTTTGCACATGAGTTTAGCAAAAAGGATTTTAGGTGTCAATTCATATATTATTCAGATCAGTGCGTTTTTTTAAATTGTTACCTTTGAGGGGTAACTCATCCTGAGAGCTTTTAACATTTCCTCTCCGGGCTCGAGTAATACTCTCTCCTTTGCGTCACCGTTATGGATGATCATGACATATCTCGTTTTAGAAGTATCTCCTGATGTAAAATCCACGTTCCTGGTACTTACATTATTAAACTGATCAAGCTTGGATGATCCCTCCGGAGCAAAAACCTCCATCTTGGCAAGTTCATAGTTTTTTGCCTTTTTTCTCTTTTCTTTTGAAAAGATCCTGTCGATCTGAAGCTCTCCTGCGCAAAAAAGGTACTCATACTCAACCGACAGCATCGGCAGACAGAAATAGTCAACAGCAAGCATGATGATACCGGGAACAAACAGCAGCAGTATTCCCATGAGTCCGCCGATCAGCAACATTGCGGTCACAGCATACGCCGCAACCCGTATGAGACCTGCTGCGGGACTGTTTTTACCGGGAACAAGCCATTCAACATAAACGTCATTCATGTTTATTTCAATTTCCTTTCCGATGCAATTTTGACAGCACCTCAGCTATCATAGCACAAAAAACCGTTAATATGCACGATTCTCTGCGTATTAACGAATTTTAAGTTTTTCAGTGTCGCGGAAATAAAGGTCTTACGGGCTCAATGCTTTTTCCCTTAACCTTTTTAGCCAGCCAGTACAGCATATAGCCGGACAAGAGAAAGCACGCACTCATGGATATCACACGCCATGGCTCTTCATTTAAGTGTCCCATCGCAGGAATGAAAGCCGATGAATATATGAACGCATTTGCCGCCCCGTGCATGATAACGGATGACAGCACTAGGTCAGTCCTCCAATATACAAAACAAAATAAAAGCCCGAATATAAAGGCATACACGCCCTGAACCACGTTTCCATGGTACATACCGAATATTATGGATGAAACGACAGCCGCTGCCACCGCCGATACATACACCTTTAACCTGCCGAATAATACCCATCGAAAAAGAACCTCTTCCAGCACAGGTGTCACCACTCCATAGAGCAGGAGCCCCTGGATCAGAGAATACCGGAACATTGAAGGGCGTATATTTTCTGCATATTCAGGCATCCATCTTTCAAGAGGCAGAAGCGCTGCGAGCTGATTCAATGCGACCGCTGCCGCGATCCCGAGAGGGATCATGAGGATCAGGAGCCTTGACTGGGAGCATATTTTTTCAATGAGATTTTTCATAGTGAGATCACCCTTCTTAATGACACGGAATAAATAAGCTTTTCTACAACTTTTTTACCTGTGAGCTGCTCTAAAGCCTCAGCATAAAGCCGGAGCTGTTCTCTGTATCTGTCAATAAGTATCTCTTCATCTGAAACTCTGTCGGTCTTGTAATCTACCAGCACCAGACCTTTTTCTTCTTCAAAAAATGCGTCTATGATACCCTGAATCTGTATCATTTCATCGGAAGGAAAATCAGGATCAAGCTCTGATGCAGGTCTGCCAATGAGAAAAGGCTGTTCTCTGAAAAGCTTCTGCTCTTCATCAGCTATCCTCATTCGTTCTGCAAGCTCAGACCTGCCAAATTCCACAAAGTCTATTTCACGCATCTTTCTGCGGCTCTCAACAGAAAACCTTTTTTCTTTCATAAGACGGTTAAGATATTTTTTTACACCATCTTCATCCGGTTTTTCTGATAAAGGAAACAGCTCAAATGCCTTGTGGTACGCGGTTCCGAGCTCTGCTGCCGCTGCCATCCGCTCCCGTTCCTGCTCAAGATCGGCTTCACTTTTTTCAGCCTCATCATCAACTTCCGGAAACAGCTCTTTTGCAGGAATCTCTCCTTCTTCCATGGCGCGCTTTTTTAACTGCGACACGGATACTTTTACAGGAACTGCAAAAGTGTCCTCATGGGCATACTTCCATCCTGCAGAGCGGAGCATTTTTTTGTGGATCTCATCATCAAAGATCTCCGCTGTATCCAGCGTCTTGTATAAAGCCATCCTTTCAAGACGCTCGGTCTGTTCTGTGACCTCTTCCTCTACTGCACTTTCAAGAGAAATTTCATTTATAACGATGGTTCCGTCTTCTAAAAATGAATCCTTTGCGCATTGCAGGAAATCAAGATATGAGGACGTTCCTGACATTCCCTTTCCTGCCTCGCCAAGCCACTTTTCCGTATCTTTTACCGCCGCGGTCATTATGAGCTTTTCCTGAGCTCGTGTCATAGCAACGTAAAAAACACGCAACTCTTCGCCTATGGCGCTTATCTTTTTACGAACAGCTATGGTGTCTTTAAGTACAGAGCTGTGTTTCAGGCGGAGAGACGGATCCGTAAAATTCATTCCTATACCCAGATCTTTATCCGTGATTATATCATTTCTTGAGTCACTGAAATTAAACTCATGGGTCAGATTTCCAATAAATACTATTGGAAACTCAAGTCCCTTTGACTTATGAATGGTCATGATGCGAACAGCATTTTCCTGATCCTGTTCCGATGCTTCGCCCATTTCAATGTCGTTCTTACGGATCTTCTCGATATATCTGACAAAGCGGAACAGACCTCTGTAGCTGGTCTTTTCATAATCAGCAGCTCTCGATATCAGAAGCTCCAGATTTGCAGATGCCATACCGCCCTTAGCCGCAGCATAGAGACCGAAACCTGTATCCCTTATCATCATGCGAAGGAGCTCATGGATCGGTGTATGAGGCACCTGTGCTCTGTAATACCTTAGATCCTTTAGAAATCTCTGCGCTTTTTCTGACAGTTCAGCGCTTGCCTTCTGACCGTCTTCATCCTCTATTTCGCCCGCTGCCGCGCATACACAGTCATAAAAAGAGCCTTCCGGGCTGCAGAGCCTGATCTCAGCCATTTCAGCAGGAGAAAATCCGCCTATGACGCTTCCCATAACTGCCGCCAGCGGGATGTCCTGCCTCGGATTATCTATGATAGTTATATAGCTTATGATGGTGCGTATCTCTTCCGTCTGAAAGTATCCGCTCCTGGACTCCAGCGATACAGGTATACCCGCATCAGTGAGCGCTTTTCTGTATATCTCATCAAGTCCGCCGCTCATGGATCTGAGAAGTATGACTATATCCCCGTATCCTGCCTTACGGACTTCTTTTGTATCACGGTTCTGGACATCAAATTCACCGACGAGTTTTTTTATCCTTACAGCAGTTTCTCTTGCTTCAAGTTCCTGCCTGCCAATATCATCGTTGGTATCGTACCGGATGAGCATAAGCTCCGATGTATGTTCCCTGGTGTCATCAGAGTATGACGCTCCGTAATAAAGCTCTGCATCCTTGTCATATTCCACGTTTCCAACGTTACTGTGCATGATATCTCGGAATACGGTGTTTACGGAATCAAGCACGCTTTTTCTGGATCGGAAATTTTTTGACAGAACTATCTCTTCGCTCTTTTCATCAGTCTTGCATCGTTCTGAGCGGTCGATAAATATGCCCGGTTCTGCAAGGCGGAAGCTGTAAATACTCTGCTTAACATCACCTACACAGAAATAGTTATTCTCTCTTGCGATGGATGTGAGGATCGCTTCCTGAACGTTATTACTGTCCTGATATTCATCAGTCATTATTTCTTCAAAATACTCTCTGTAGGCATCGCTGGCAGGGGTCATAAGTATCTTTAGCGCATAGTGCTCAAGATCCGAAAAGTCCAGAATATTGCTCCTCTGCTTCTTTTCCATGAATTTCGCAGAAAAGGCAAGCGTGAGTCTTGAAAGCTCCTGCACATTCTGTCTGCATGAAATCAGCTCATCTACAGCGTCTTCCGCCGATCTGGAAAAGAGCTTTTCACCAAGACCTGTCATCCTGTCCTTCCAGGTTTTCCGCATATTTTTAACCTGTTCTCTTAAGTCAGGATTAATATTTTCATCCTTCTTTGATGAAAGCCGTCCGTAGCTGAGATTCTGCACAGCACCTCTGATACTGCTGTAATCCTTCGCCGCCATGACTGCTTCCACTGCGTCCATATCCTGATGCACGTTATCAAGATATATGTACGGACCGTCAGCTTCTTCGCATATCGCTTCTGCTCTCTTCATCATGTCCAGGACTTCTCCGCAGACGATATGGGCAAGATCTGCCGCTGCCCCTGACCAGCGCTGTTCTTCAATAGGCTTCGTCTCAGCTTCTATATAGGGATCTGCAAGTGCCTGGAGCCATCCTTCCGGGTCTACACGGCTTCCTGCCGCGTTAAAGAGATCCAGCACCGCTTTCCTTATGTCCTGATCATCCTTTTTAACAGAACACTGCTCCAGAAAGTCCAGAAATTCCTGCCTTTTCTCCTCATAAGCTTCGTCCAGTGTTTCATTTACGGCATCGTCCCTAAGAAGCGCCATTTCAGTCTCGTCACCGATCCTAAATGACGGATCCAGATCTATCCTGTCAAAATTGTCCCTTATTACCTGACGGCAGAATGAATCGATGGTCATGATATGGGATGCATGAAGGAGATTCAGCTGTTTCTCTATCTGCTCATTATCAGGATCTTCTTCCTGCGCTTTTTCCAGTCTTTTTCCGATACGTTCCCTCATCTCCGCAGCTGCTGCGTTAGTGAAGGTAACGACCAGGAGCCTGTCGATATCAACAGGCTTTTCAGGGTCTAAAAGTCTCTGTATTATACGTTCGACCAGCACTGCGGTCTTTCCCGATCCCGCCGCTGCCGCTACCAGTATATTTTTTCCTCTATGCTCTATGACTTTTGTCTGATCTTCTGTAAAATTCATTTCTCTCCCTGCAGCCCTTCTCTCATAAGATCCAGTATGTCATCCGCGCTGCTTATCTTCGGCAGTTTCCTTACGTTATAGCCCGGCACGTCCTTATCAAATCCGCAGCAGTCCCTGAAACTGCACCACTCACATTCTCTCTGCTTATCATATTCCGCAGGTGCAGGATCCACGTTTCCGCCTGCTATCTCACGGCGGAAGTACTCACTCATACGACGTACATGGTCTGATACGACCTTAAAGTTTTCATCACTCACAACCGCAGAACGGCTGTCAAAATTGCCGTCTTTTTTCACACTGACGGGAATGACCAATGAACTTCCGTCGGATAGATCTTTGTCAAATAACCTTGCAACCTGCGGATCAGAGTTGACGATACCCCTGAGACGCAGTTTTTTACGTATCTGAGTCTGTATCTCTTCCTCTTCACCTGTAGTCACAGAGGATACCGGGATCACCGGATCATCTATGTGATAGTAAAAAACTCCCGCCGGACGTACTTCTTTATCAGGATGCTCTATACGCTCTATCTCCATAGCGCCGTTCATGTAGATCACGAGCTGAAGATCGAGACCGTAATAAATCCTGGACAGATCAAATTCCTTGTTGCCTGATTTGTAGTCGATTACCGACAGATAAACAGTATGACCTTCTTCTGTCGTATCTATGCGGTCTATACGTCCGTAAAAACCATCCAGACTGAACTCTTTCTCAAAGGCTGACGCCCTGAATGAACCGGCTTTTGCCTGAGCCCCGAGATTTTTTACGGTAGTCAAAAGTATCCGTTCCATTCGTGTCACAAAATAGCGGTTCCGCTCACTGCTCATGAGCACCACATTCTCGTTTTCTGTAAGGAAACGGTGCAGGGCTTCCGATGTGATGGTCTCTGCTTCCTCTGCGGAAAGATCTGCAAAGGTCTTTTTCTGCTCAGAAAGGACTTCCGATACGAGCTGGAGCACACCATGAAGGATCGTTCCGAGGTCCCGCCTTTCAAATCCAAAGTCTTCTCTTTCCCTGAGCCTCAGACCGTACTGCATAAAGTGCTCACAGGCACAGACCGCAAATCTCTCAAGCCTTGAAGGTGATGCACCAAAGGACTTTCCGTAAAGCGCCTTTGCGACTGTTTCCGATATCTTGTCCGCGCTGTGTGACCTGTATGCTGCATCAAGCATCATATCAAGCTTTCCACGGCTATCCTCTATAACCGCAGAGCTTCTGTAGAGCTCCATCGTCTTTTCGTCAGGTTCTTTCCGAAGACTCTGACTCAATACTTCCAGTGCGTCTTCAGGTGCAAAAAATTGTTCTCTGATATCTGCATCCGATATGGCCCTCTTATTCACATCAGGGAACATCCTCTGCACCGTATTCAGGAACCAGGACGGACGCATGCCTTTTCCCTCGATATTGCGCTCAGAAAGTGTGAGATAAAGCTTCTCCGAGGGCTTTGTCACGCAGAGATAAAAATATAATTTCTGCAGACCGACTTTTTCCCGTGCGGTGGGAGAAAGCTCATACTGCCTATCTTTTAAGTACTCTCTGTCCATATCTGATAGGATTCCTGACCCGCTATTCTGGGCAGGGATCACATCATCATTGAGCCCAAGGAAGAAAAGGGCACGAATACCGGAGAAACGGCTTCTCGTCATATCTCCCGCTGTGACCGTATCTGTTCCGGGCGGGATGACACCGATACGAATCTCATCAAACCCTGCATTTAAGACATCGAGATAGTCAGATAAAGGCATCACTTCGTCAGGTATGAGATTTTCCATCCTGTCGAAAAGTTCACTTAACTTTCCGTCTATCTGCCTGTACTGGTCCGCAGCTTCCTGACGGCCTTCCTCCTCAAAGCGGAGTGCCATCTTCTCCATCTTTTCAGGTACATTTTCTGACTCGATAAATGCACGGAGTGCATCCGTATACTCTTTTACAGTAACCTTTCTCTTTGTCATCACTGCGTCAAGAGGCTCGAGAATAGCTGTAAAGCGCTCTCTCACAGAGTTAATCCTTTCTAACTCTTCCTCTTTCATACTGCGGGTATGAATAGCAAAACGCTGTCTGTATTTTTTCCTGCCCCGGATGTTCATGGCTCTCACATAATTTTCAAAAAGATCCACATCCTCCGAGTCAAAGTCAGATAGTCCGGTCCTCAAAAAATGAAATACCGATTCATAGCTGTACTTCTCTGTTTCTATCTCGATAGCGGATCTTATGAACTCCGTAAAAGGATTCAGCAGAAGCTCATTAGTCGTATCGATAAAGCATGGTACACCGTAGCGGGCTGCTTCATTTGTCAAAAAGCGTCCGTAACGGTTCACATCACTCATGACTATACCGATCTCTCTGTAACGGTATCCTTCCTCCTGCACCAGACGGCGTGCTTCTGCTGCTGCGAAAGCTGCCTCAGTGGAAGGAATGTCAGCTTCTACGATCTGAATACTGCTGTCCGCGCCGTCATGCGTCATTTTCGGTGGATTTTTGCCTCTCTTACGAAACAGATTTTCTTCGAGAAATACCAGATCTTTATGGCTGTCATCCCATCTTACATGACGACTGTAAAATGAATCATTTTCACGACCGCCTTCTACTTCCCAGCCTGCTTTTTCCGCCATCATGCGTAGATTTGCAATGGTCTTAACGGACAGCGAAAAGAAAGCACCGTCCTTTCCATCGTATGGAAGACAGACCGTACAATCTGAAATATGATTCATAAGGCTTTGCAGGAAACGATACTGGATAGGGGTAAATCCTGTGAAACTGTCCAGGATTATGGATGCGCCTTTTAGAAATCCGGCTTTGTCCATCACGAGCTCTGCCTGATCAAGAAGCTCTTCTTTTGTGATAAACTCATCACCCATCCTGTCACGGAACGCTCTGTAAAGTACTCCTATATCCTTTAATTTTCCCGAAAGATATTGATGTCCTGCGTCACCTTTACACATTTCATCAACTTCTTCCGGTGTGATCTCGTACTGGATAAATTCTGAAATTACTGATTTGATCTCACTGATATAGCCCTGCCGTCTTATACTGCCGCCGAGAACATCAAGTTCTTTTTCGTGCTCTGCTGCGAGACGGGTCAAAATAAGATTTTTACCTGTATCATCAAGTATTTCTGCTGTATCGCCGCCTGCACTGTCAAAAATTCTGTGAGCAAGACGGGCAAACGACAGGACATCTATGTTCATGATCCCATGACGGGGATGCATGGAAATTATCTTTTGTGTAACTGCGTGAGAGAACTGCTCAGGAACTATTACGATATAATTCTTGTGCATATTCTCTTCGGATCTTTTGATCATATCTTCAAAAACAGCAGTTGTTTTTCCGCTGCCTGAAGGTCCGAGGATCAACTTTAATAAGGACATATCGGATCTCCTTTCCAACATGTCCTTATTATATCACGCCTTTAGGCTCTCTACTTCCTGTATCCAGAGCGCTGCGCCGGCATCTGACGGCATACGCAGGTCACCTCTCGGAGAAACTGCGACTGTACCAACCTTCGGGCCATCCGGCAGACATGATCTCTTGAACTGCTGCTGGAAGAATCTGCGATAGAAAGTTTTCAGCCACTTAAGTATCACCTCTGTATCATAAATTCCGTCAAACGTAGCTTTTGCAAGACGATAGATCTTCCTCGGACGGAATCCGAACCGGAGCATGTAATACAGGAAATAATCATGAAGCTCGTAAGGTCCTACAAGGTCCTCCGTCTGCTGTGAGATCTTTCCATCCTCAGGCGGAAGGAGCTCAGGGCTCACAGGTGTATCAAGGACATCAGAAAGCACGGCTTCCAGCTCCTTATCCCCGCAGGTATCTGCATAGTAGCGGACAAGGTGACGCACAAGAGTCTTCGGAACTCCGCTGTTTACACCATACATGGACATGTGATCACCGTTGTAGGTTGCCCATCCCAGCGCAAGCTCAGACAGGTCGCCTGTTCCGATGACTATACCGCCGTTTTTATTCGCAACATCCATAAGGATCTGGGTACGCTCTCTTGCCTGGCTGTTTTCATAGGTAACATCATGAATACTCTCATCATGTCCTATGTCTTCAAAGTGCTGTCTGACAGCCTTCAGGATATTTATTTCCTTAAACTCCGCACCAAGTGAGCGGATAAGAGTCACTGCGTTATTATAAGTGCGGTCAGTGGTTCCAAAAGCAGGCATTGTCACTGCTGTGATACCCTTACGGTCAAGTCCGAGACTATCAAAAGCACGGACTGTTACAAGAAGCGCAAGCGTCGAATCCAGACCGCCCGAAATACCGATAACTGCATTTTTTGCATTGATATGCTCAAGTCTCTTTTTCAGACCGCATGCCTGAATGGAGAGGATCTCCTCGCATCGTCTGTTCCTGCTCTCCATGTCATCAGGAACAAAGGGAAATCTTGCAGGTACGGAAAGAAGCTCTGTTTCTGTCTCATCCAGATGGAACGGGATAACAGTATAGTCGAACTGGTCCGCAGCCGGGAAGGTGTTCATCCTGCGCCGTTCTGAAAGCAGCTTTTCTATATCGATATCGCCGTAGATCACGGAATTACGGAAAAGTGGTGCTTCTGCCACGATCTTTCCGTTTTCTGTGATCATGCTGTCTCCTGCAAATACCAGATCCTGACTGGATTCGCCGTCACCTGCGCAGGCATACACGTAACCGCACACGAGGCGTGCTGAAATGGCGGAGATCATGTTTTTCCTGTAATCTGCCTTTCCGATCACTTCATCACTTGCAGACAGATTTACGATGATGGATGCTCCCGCTGCCGCATGATCGATGGACGGAGGGCACGGAACCCACACGTCCTCACAGATTTCAGCCGCAACTGAGAACTCCGGATTTGTTTCATTTTCAAAAAGGATCGATGTTCCGAAAGGAATGTCACGCCCCTCGAAGCGGATCATATCTACTTCTGCGCTTCCCGGAGTGAAATGTCTTGCCTCATAAAACTCGTTGTAATTCGGGATATTTGTCTTTGGAACAAATGCCAGCACCAGACCGCGATGAAGTACCGCCGTCACATTATAAAGCTTTCCTCTGCACTCAAGCGGAAGTCCCACAAATACCAGTGAATCAAAATCTTTTGTGAAGTGAGCAAGCGCAGTCAGCTTTTTTCTGCACTCATCCAAAAGGCTTTTCTGAAGGAACAAATCTCCGCATGTATATCCTGAAAGTGAAAGCTCAGGGAAAACTATTATCTTTGCTCCCTTTGCGGATGCATCCGAAATAATAAGCTCCATCTGCTCTTCATTCCATGCAGGATCAGCGACTTTAACCTTTGGAGTTGCCGCCGCTACTCTGATATATCCATCTCTCATGATCAATCCATCTCCGTTCCGCACTCACGCGATATTATTTTCTGAGATTACCTGTTTTCTTTGCCTCAGCCAAAAGCTCTTTTACGTCATCCACGCTGAAAGTATATGCTTTTCCGCAGAATTCGCATCTGATCTCAACAGGTTCGCCTTCTTCGATAAGCTTATTTAACTCTGCTTCACCGATACTGATAAGAACTCTTGATACCTTTTCTACACCGCAGTCACACTTAAATTCTACAGGCATGGGATCAAATATCTTCGGTTCAAGTCCGTCGAGTACAAGGCGGATGATATCCTCAGGCTTATTTCCTTCTTTTAAGAGATCTGTTACTGAGTGGATCTTTGCCACATTTTTTTCAACCGCAGAGATTGACTCTTCTGATGCACCTGGAAGCATCTGAACGATAAATCCGCCTGCCTCACGGACTGTATTGTCATGGTTCATTAGTACACCAAGTCCTACCGCTGACGGAACCTGCTCACTGGATGCAAAGTAATAGGTAAGGTCTTCTGCGATCTCACCGTTTACGAGAGCCGTCTGTCCGATATATGGATCTTTTAATCCAAGATCTTTTATTATCTGAAGTGTTCCGTGTCCGACTGCTTTACCTACATCAAGCTTATGGTCTGATTCACGTATCGGTACGATAACCTCCGGCTCAAGAGCAAAGCCTTTTACATGACCGCGGGCATCTGCTGTTACTGTAAGTCCTTTTACCGGACCGTCACCACGGATCTGAAGTGTGATCATATCATCACCTTTCAGCATTGCGCCCATCATTGCTCCGCCTGTCAGGAGTCTTCCCAGCGCCGCAGAGATCACCGGACTTGTGTTATGAGCCTTTCTTGCTTCTTCTACTGTATTTCTTGTTGTAGCCGCAAAAATACGGACATCGCCGTTTTTTGACATTGCTCTTACCATATAATCGTTCATAATAATACCTCGCAATTCTAAAAACAGATTATATAAAATCTTATTTCTTTTTGCAATTTGTGCTGTTACCGCTACCATTCATTCGCTTACAGCCCGCTCACATAACGGCTTTTGAAATAAAGTGAATTTTTTCAAAATTCATATTGACATCGAGTTTTTTTGTGTCTATAATACATCATGTTGCGTCGCAAGACACAATGCATAACATGCGTGCGTAGCTCAGCTGGATAGAGCGTCTGGCTACGGACCAGAAGGTCGTGGGTTCGAATCCTGTCGCACGCATATTTTATGTTTATCTTGATGCGTCGCAAAACAAAATATTTAACATGCGTGCGTAGCTCAGCTGGATAGAGCGTCTGGCTACGGACCAGAAGGTCGTGGGTTCGAATCCTGTCGCACGCATAATATTTAAGGAGATTGGCTTTCGCCAATCTCCTTTTTTGCATGGCTCGCACTAAACTCGACAATACCTCGTTAAGTGCCACAACCGCCTGCTCACTATGCTCGATAATACCTCGTTAAGTGCTCGCAACCGCCTGCTCACTATGCTCGATAATACCTCGCTGAGTGTGCAGGCATGGCTCGCACTATACTCGACAATACCTCGTTAAGTGCTCGCAACAACTTCTGCCCAGGCGGGGATGAAGCCTGCCCGTATTGCTACGTCCATCGAAAGGGAATGGCTCTCACTTGTTCCGTAGAATGGAAGCTTTCCAAATGTCAGTACCCTTGACGCGATCTTTTCTGTGAGGTAGGTTGCGAGTCCCATGCCTTCGTATTCGGGGTCAATATCCACGCCTATCTGCCACAAGTACTTTCCGTCTTCTGATGCACCTGTCATTGCAACGAGCTTTCCTTTATCCACCGCTGCCACTGCAATCCTGTCAGGCTGGGTTTCTGAATAGACAAGTGAATGAGGGAACAGTCCGTCCTTTCCCTCACCACGATGTTCTATCCTGAATTCTGCTATCTCTTTATCATAAAACCATATGAGTTTCAGATCCGTTCCCTCTATTTCATCCTGGTCATCATCTCCAAAGATTTCTGAAGCTTCCTGCCTGCTTGTAGGAATCTCCTTTATATCATCTTTTTTTACTGTTGAAAAAATTTTCTCATCAGGAAGAAAATAAACATGGGTATCTGCAATTTTATGTCCATGCTTTTTCAGTTCCTCATCAAGCATCCGGAGATTTTCAAATTTACAGAACCACTCCGGTTTCGCCTTTTCATATTTTTCCCTGATCCAGGGCAGGATCTCAGGATCTGCCATTATATATGCATCACCTTTATAAAAAACTCCCATGAAAAAAGTCGAAAGACCTGCATATCTTCTGGCTCCCGGAAGTTCCTTTCTTTCATTTATCATGATCCTGTAAAGTTCCTCTGTCTCCGGGCTGCAATTCGTATCCAGCCTGAATTGGGAACGGGCAATTTCATCAAAGTTCATTTTTTTGTCCTTCTATATTGTTATAACGGGTTCAGACTCCACTATAACCTATAAGGATACACTTTGACAAAGGATATCTTCATCTGCCATGTTTATTCCCAATTCTTTAATTATCTGACCAATCTCACTCATGGTCTTATTGCTGATCGGTATACCTGTCCGTTTTCTTTCTTCAGCTTTCAAAAATTCCTTTTCGCCTGGTACAAAAATATGATCCTGCCCCTTCGCTTTCTTTGCACTATGAATCTCATCGATCATTTCTGACATTCTTTGTTTTACACCATCAGGATCACCAAATAATGCAGGATCTATCGCATAGAAGCAATGACTTGTATCACCTTTGTCTGTCTTATGCTTTGATGCCGCTCCGCCGGAAAGAACACTGGTCATTATCTCACAGATCATAGAGAAACCATATCCCTTGTATCCGGACTGTTCCTCACCGTCACCACCGACGGGAAGTATTCCGCCGCCCCGTTTTTCACCTATACACTCAAGTATCCTTATCGGATCATAGGATACACTTCCTTCTTCATCGACAGCCCATTCACTCGGAAGTTTCTTTTCGAGCTTTTTATATAGTTCGATCTTCCCTCTTGTGACTACAGTCGTTGCTCCGTCAAACAGGAACGGATCATCGCCATCCGAAGGAACTGCTACAGCGATCGGGTTTGATCCCAGAACTGCCTCTGCCGAAAAGGTTGGAACCATTATCGCTACGGTATTTGTCATGCTTATGCCGATCAGACCTTCCCTCGCAGCCATAAGAGCATAGTAGCCCGCTATCCCATAATGATTTGAATTTCTGACCTGGACAAGACCTATACCGTGGACTTTCGCCTTTCGTATTGCTTCATCCATGGCACTGACCGATACTATCTGCCCCATTGCAGACTCTGCGTCTATCACGGAGGATATAGGAGTTTCAAATACAGTCTTCGGTACGGCATATTTATTTACAATATTCTCTTTTAATAAATTGTAATATTTCATTATCCTGGAAATACCGTGAGATTCCACTCCGAAAAGATCCGCCGTTAAAAGCACATCCGTGATCTGTCTGCTGTCAGCATCCGAAAAACCAAGTGCTTTGAAGATCCTTTTTCCAAGATCCATATACTGTGCAGTTGTTATTTTCGTATACATATTTTCCTTTATATCGCGTAGTCCTCCTGTGCAGAAACCTCTCCAAAAAATTCCTTATATACTTTCAACCGTATCTGTTCAAAATCATAACTGGTCCTGCTTCTGGGTTCCGGCAGTTCCACATTTATTATTTTCTTTATCACTCCCGGTTTTGCAGACATGATTATGATTTTATTTCCCATATATATTGCTTCATCAATATCATGAGTTACCAGAACTGTCGTCATGCGTTCTTCCTTCCAGATCCGCACAACTTCTTCCTGAAGATTCATCTTTGTAAACGCATCAAGTGCACCAAAAGGTTCATCCAAAAGAAGTATATGAGGACGATTTATCAAGGTCCTTGCAATAGCGACTCGTTTCTGCATTCCTCCTGAAAGCTGTTTTGGAAGCGCTTTTCCAAAACCTGAAAGACCTACCATATCCATGTATTTACGTACAAGCTCTTTTTTAGTCTTTTTAGGTGTGCTTTCCGGTAATCCAAATGCTATATTTTTTTCAGTATTATCCCACGGAAACAATCTTGATTCCTGAAACAAAACACCTACATCAACAGACGGCTTCTGAACCTGTTTACCGTTGATCAGGATCTCCCCTTCATTCGGAACATCAAGACCTGCTATCAGACGAAGCAGGGTACTCTTTCCGCACCCGCTCCCTCCGATGATGCTCACGATATCTCCGGATTCGATCTCAAGATTTATGTCTTTCAGCACAACAAGCGGCTCTTTATCTATCTTAAATTCTTTTTTTACATGTCGAACAGAAATACTTTCGCCCTTTATTTCCTTGTCATTCATCGAGCCACCTCATTTTACATCTCTTACCGATCTTATCCGTCTGCACGCTTCATGAATAGCTTCTTCAATATCCCTGTCTGAATATGCAAAACCATTTTCCGCAACAACAGGCCATTCATCCATCAATATTTCCGATAGTCTGAGGATCATCCGGTCAGGATCCGTACTTTCCCAATCTTCCGGTGTTTCAACCAGACCATATAAGAGCAGTTCGTCTATATATTTATTAATATAGTCGTCGTCCTTACCTTTCAGGATAAACTGGACCAACAATCCAAATGCAACCTTTTCCCCGTGGAGCATATGTCTGCTTTCAGCGATCCTCGTCGAAGCAAAATAATATGGATGCGCAAATCCTCTTTTGGGTTTTCCGTCTGAAAAGCTTCCGCTTGCGCCCGCCAGATAAAAAATCGCATCCACAACTTTCTTGAACAGATCATCTTCAGTTTTTCCAAAATATGAATCCGTTCCCAACTCTTTCAACAGATCAAAAGCAACTTTTGCTGTTGCAACATTTTGCAGCAAAGTGAGATCGCTTCCAAATTTTTCGATCAGGGGCTCAAACTCATACCATTTTGCGAATGTATCCATGATACCGGATGCCAGATATCTTTTTGGTGCCTCCTTCAGCACCTGTGTGTCAGACAATATCAGCACCGGACTTTTTTTATTCCAATGAACAAGATCAAAATTCCCGTCATTTTTATAAAGGATCGATCTTGATGCCCAGCACGCACATGTCGCTGCGATCGTAGGTATGATAACTACAGGAATATTTCTCAGGTCTCCTACCGCTTTTGCAGCATCGCAGATCTTTCCTCCTCCAATTCCAATTACAAGATCCGACTGCATCTCATCGGAAAATGACGCATATTTTTGTATCTTATCGTAGACAGGATACCCTTCCATGATCATAAGTTCCGAAATAACATTCCACTCTTCCAGACTTTTTTCAAGCTCCTTTTCGACTTTTGACCATGCAGTTTTCCCGGCTATGATAAGCGCCTTTTTCCCATATACAGAAATATATTTTC
The DNA here is from genome assembly GCA_900168235.1 of Lachnospiraceae bacterium. GTDB lineage: Bacteria > Bacillota > Clostridia > Lachnospirales > Lachnospiraceae > NK4A144. Next base: position 39,662 of record FUZG01000018.1, read on the forward strand.
CTGCCTCTGCAAGAATCCCGTATTCATTAATATATGTTTCCGGTGCTTTTATTGTAAGCATACGTTTATTTTCCTTTATTCATTCCAATACACTATCTTCTTTTCGAGTATATTTGTCACGAGATCTATCAACAGACCTACCATTCCTATTACGACAACCCCTACAAACATAAGAGCCGGCTGGGATAATTCTCTCGCATATTGAATGAGATAACCTACTCCCATACTTGCCGCTATCATTTCCGCTGTAACCACGCAGGACCAGGCTCTGCTTATAGACTGTCTTAATCCTGTAAATATCCCCGGCACGGCAGATGGCAGTATTATCTTAAAGATCACTGTGAATCTGTTCTTTTCCAATGTTCTTCCAAGTTCCAGCAATTCATTATCCGTACTTTTTACGCCGTTTATCGTGTCTAAAAGCATCGGCCAGAAACTTCCGATCGCTATAACAGTAACCTTAGAACCTTCACCTATTCCAAGTGCCAGTATCAATAACGGTATCCAGGCAATGGGCGGTATAGGTCTGAGTATTCCTATGAAGAGATCAAAAACGACCGCCATTTTTTCACTCAGACCTATAAAAAGCCCCAGTATCAATCCAAGTCCTGCCCCTATTAATACTCCCTTAAATACCCTGCCAAGGCTTGCCATTAAATGGAAAAAAATTGTCCTGTCACTTAGCATCAGCAAAAATTTGCCGAAAATTTTTGTCGGCTTCGACATTATCGTCGGATTGATCATGTGCTCAGCACTCGCATATTCCCACAACACAAACAAAGCGACAAGTATCACCCACGATAATATACGAAGCCCTGTATATTTCTTTCCTTTCTTTTCCATTACAGACTCCTTCAACACCCATATATGCAAAAATATGCACACGAAAGAATTTTTATCTCAGGGGCAAAACTGCATCTTTTTCAAGATACGGAACATCAAATGAAAGTGTATCCGGATACTTTATCCCTGCGCCTGTATTTAAGAGGACCACGCTTTCTCCTTCTTTGATCCAATTATCTTTCCTGAGTTCCTTTGCCGCAGCATAGATAGCAGCTCCCTCCGGGCACACGAAGGTTCCTTCTGTCTGAGCCAGTTCCTTTAGCGCGCTCAGAATCTTCTCATCATCAACTGCGATCGCACAGCCATCTGTTTTATAGATAGCTTCCAGTACCAAAAAGTCTCCCAACGCCTTTGGTACGTTTATTCCAAATGCAACTGTTTTTGAATCTTCAAAAAATTCAGACTCATTTTTCCGTTCATTGTAAGCCTTTACGATCGGAGAACATCCCTCTGCCTGAACGGCTACAAGCCGCGGAAGCTTCCCTTCAATAAAACCTAATTCTTTTAACTCCGTCAGCGCCTTATAGATTCCAACGATGCCGACTCCTCCTCCTGTCGGGTACAGAATCACATCGGGTGTTTTCCACCCAAACTGTTCCGCGATCTCAAGACCCATTGTCTTTTTTCCTTCAATTCGATATGGTTCCTTTAGTGTAGATGCGTCGAACCACCCATTCTCCTTAACTGACCTCGCTACGATCTTTCCGCAGTCACTTATCAACCCCTTTACTAGATAAAGATCTGCGCCTGCTGCAGCACATTCATTTCTGGTAATTGAAGGAGCATCCTCCGGCATGATGATAACTGCTTTTAATCCTGCCCTCGCGCTGTAGATCGACCATGCAGCACCTGCATTTCCGTTAGTCGGCATCGAAAGTACTTTTACGCCCAGTTCTTTTGCTCTTGATACACCAACAGCAGCCCCTCTCGCCTTAAATGTTCCGGTCGGGATAACTCCTTCATCCTTTATAAATAATTTGGAAATACCACTCTTTTCCCCTGCTTTCTTTAAGGGGATTACAGGTGTAAATCCCTCCCCAAGACTCACGATATTTTCGTCATCCTGTACCGGAAGAAGTTCTCTGTATCTCCAGAGACTCTTTTCACGTCCCTTTAGGCTCTCCTTATTAAACTGCTTTGCTGCCTCTTTTAAGTCATAACTTACAAGAAGTGGTGATCCACACTCACAAAGCTGATGGATCTCATTAATTTCGTACTCTCTTCCGCATTTAGGGCATCGCAGATTCTTTGCGAAGCTGTTTATCTTTGACATGGCGGTTAATGCTCCTTCTTTCAATAACTAAATACTTTTACTCTGTAACTCCTGAATTTTCGTAATAACTTGTATCAACAATGTCTTCGATCGTAAGCGTATCCTCGATAGTACCCTGAGACTTCAGGAAATCAAGAGTTCTCTGAATAGGAGCAACAAACTTATCCTCATCTATACTGATCGAACGGGTTCTTGACTCGAAACTTACTTTAGCGACCTCCTTATCTGTTCCTGTAAGCTTTACAAAAGTATCTACAGTTTCTTCAGGATTTTCATCGATCCACTGCTTTGTTTTCTCTAAAACCTTAAGAACGCCTGTCACAACTTCCGGATGCTCTTTTACAAACTCCTCACGACCGATCAGAAGATTTTCTATGATACCTGATTCACTATTATCTGCAACGATCACAGCGCCCGCATCGTTTGCTGCATTTAACTGATCGCCCTTTAAGATAGCACCGTCTACATCTCCTGATATCAGTGAGTTAAGGCTGTCTTCTGCTGACAGATTCACGATCTCCACATCTGTATCAGAAAGACCTGCATTGGCTATAAGTGTAAGAAGCATCTCGTGCTCGTTAGATGAGAACTTTACACCGATCTTCTTCCCCTTAAACTGATCTACTGATGTGATTCCTGTTCCGGCTCCGGCATAGAGCTTAAATCCATCTTCAGAAAGATTTACGCTTGAGATAGCAACAAAATGGCTGTCATTAGCATCTGCAGTTACAAGAGGCATCGTTCCGAGAACTCCTAGATCAACATCACCTGCATTCATTGCTTCAACGATCGCAGAACCCTGATTTACAAAATTATCTACAACGATCTTGATACCTGTATCCTTGAATTCCTCATCAAAATATCCGTTTTCTTCAGCTACCTTCAGGATAAAAAATGAAGGCTGATCACCAATGTGAACCTCCAACTCATCCTTGCTTTCAGCAGATGCCTGTGCTGTTTCAGAAGATTCAGCCACTGAAGCGCTTTCTGAAGCACTTTCTGCTGCACTTACATTTGTTTCCTTTGCCGAACCGCATCCTGCAAGCATAGACACAGCAAGAGCAGACACCATCACCAGATTGATCAATTTCTTTTTCATAATTTTTCCTCTCAAAAAGTATAGTTTTTGAAACTAATAATCAGAAACACGCATTTACTGCGTGTTTCGTATGAAAGTTTTTACTGCGCAGAAATGGGCAATTTTTAAATGCGAAGCATTGCCCATTTCATGGCTTTTGGAATGTCTGCATTTCAAAAGTCATATGTTTTATTCACTCCGTTATCTGTATCAACAACGAATCAATCCTCCTGCTGCGCTTGATAAAAATCCCATGACCGACACCTCATTTTTGTACTATCCATACTTTCTCTATCTGCTTAATAGGTTTTGTCGACATTTTATCACTATATGCCGCATTGTCAACAAATCCGGTCATAGTCATTTTTTATTACGTGTTATCGATAAAATATATAACCAATTTTTTGCACAGAAAAAGCGGTCCGTTTTCACGGACCGCCTTTCAGCACAGTTTCTAATTTTGTATGCTCACGGAAAGCAGAGGACTTTCCATGTATTGATCTTACTTACTTCTCTCCTTGATCAGTGCGAAGATACTCTGCAGGATGATGAAGAAGCAGAGAAGTGCTGCTGTTGCAATGTTTGCCCAGCTAGAGAGGAGTTTACCGTTTGTAGTAACAAGCTGTGTGATAGTACCGTTGATGAGCACTCCTACGAAGGAACCGATAACGTTACCTACACCACCTGTAAGAAGCGTACCACCGATAACGGCAGATGCGATAGCATCCATCTCAAATCCACGCGCCTGCTGTACGGAACCTGACATTGTGTTCAGGCAGTACAGAACACCACCGATGGAGCAAAGGAATGAAGAAAGGATGTAAGCAAACATCTTTGTCTTCTTTACGTTAAGCCCCATCATTGTAGCGGATGTCTCGTTACCACCTACAGCGTAAAGGACACGGCCGAACTTTGTGTACTTCAGCATGCAGAATACTACAACAAGTACGAGAAGAGCAACAACAACTGAAGGACGAATAAACGGTGCGATCATCTTTCCCTTCTTGTTCATGTAGCCAAGGAATGCAGGAAGGTTGATCTTTGCATTTGCCCATCCATAGAAAAGAGGGTTGATGTCCTGTGTGATAGAAATCTGGCTTGTGTTGATAACCGCTGTCATACCACGTCCAAAGAACATACCTGCCATGGATACGATGAAGGGCTGGATATCAAAGTAACTTACCAGTACACCCTGAACTGTACCAAATACAAGACCGATAACGAGTACCAGGATTACTAACGGAACTGCACCCATGTGCTTATTTGACATACCGTCTGCAAGGATCATGCAGTCCATAGCGATCAGGGAACCAACTGAAATATCGATACCGCCTGTAAGCATTACGCATGTCATACCGCAGGCAACACAGATAAGACCTGCATTAGTAATGAGAATGTTCAAAAATGTCTGTAAATGTGTGAAACCTTTATCTGCGTAAATTGCGCATCCAACACCGTACATTACAACGAAAAGTACAAATGTGATAAGCAGCAGAATATTATTTCCGTTTAATTTCTTAGCCATTATGCTGCTACCTCCTTGCCTGCAGATACTTTCTTTGCCTTATGAGCTGCAAACCACTCCTTGAAGATAGGAGACTGGATCACAACGATAAGTACAACGATGATAGCCTTTACAACCGGTGCCTGGTCTGTGGAAACACCCATAGCCAGAAGGGTTGTTGTGATAGCCTGAATTGTGTAAGCACCGATGATGGAACCTGCAAGGTTGAACTTACCACCACCAAGGCTGTTACCGCCAAGAGCTACAGAGAGGATAGCATCCATCTCGTAGTTAAGACCGATATTAGCAGAGTCAGCAGAGTAGATTCTGGAAGAAGCTACGATACCTGCGATACCTGCGCAGATGCCGCATACAAGATAGCAGCTCCAGCAGATTACTGTGGAATTGATACCTGCGATACGTGCTGCACGGCTGTTGATACCAACTGCCTGGATAAATGTGCCCATTGCTGTGTTCTTTAAGAACAGAGCTACGATAACGATAACTGCGATAGCTGCAAAGATCGGTGTCGGAAGCGGGCATCCCGGAATGAAGTTACCGAGATAAGAGTAAGGCTTATATCTTACATAAACGATCATGTTTGCGTTTACGAGAAGTCCGATAGCACGGGCAGCCGTAAACAGGATAAGTGTAGCGACCATAGGCTGAATCTTGAGCTTCGCTACAAGGAATCCGTTAAATCCACCGCAGATTGCTCCGAGAAGTACACCAAAGAGCATACCTACGATCATCGGGTACTTCAGAACTGTTACTGAAGTTACTCCGTAACCTGCAAGCAGTGAACAGCATCCGCATGCAGAAAGTGCCATAACTGATCCAACAGAGATATCTGTTCCTGCTGAAACAGCGACAACCAGTGTCATTCCAACTGCCAGGATTGCAATTTCTGAACCACGGTTCAGAACGTCGATCAGACGGCCGGAAATAATTCCGTTATTGATACCGATAGCAAAGAATCCGGCATCCTTAAAAAGGTTGATCAGAAGCACGAGCACCATGCTTACGATAGGCAGGAATAATGGGCTTTTTCTGATCTTCTCCCACTTTTCTTTCATTTCTTTTCACCTCCAGCTATTGCATTCATGATGACGCCCTGAGTCAGCTCAGTCTCAGAACTTGTGAGCTCTCCTACCTTCTTACCGTCACGCATGATAAGCATTCTTGTACAGGTACGGATCATCTCATCCAGCTCAGAGGAAATGAAGATTACGCTCATTCCCTTCTTTGCAAGCTCAATGACTTTCTTCTGGATCTCAGTCTTGGTACCGATATCGATACCACGTGTAGGCTCATCAAGGATAAGCAGCTTAGGATCTGTTGCCAGCCAGCGGCCAAGGATAACCTTCTGCTGGTTACCACCGGAGAGCTGTCCTAAGAGTGTTTCTCTGGAAGCTGTCTTTACGTTCAGTTCCTTGATATATTTATCAGCGATTTCAATCTGCTTCGCCATAGGAATCTTCTTGAAAAGGCCGTATCTTGCCTGAAGGGCAATGATTATATTCTCTCTTACGGAAAGACCTGCGATACATCCGTCTGCCTTACGGTCATCCGGAAGGTAAGCCATACCAGCCTTGATAGAATCAAGCGGTGTCTTTATCTTCAGTTCTTTTCCATCTATAGACTCTGTACCGGTCTGAGCAATATCTGCTCCATAGAGGCAGCGAACAAGTTCGCTTCGTCCACTTCCCAGAAGACCTGCAAGTCCAACAACTTCACCCTTTTCGATCTCGAAATCAAACGGATGAATTGTTCCCTTATGGCTAAGTCCCTTTGCCTTAAGAAGTGTCTCTGCCTTACCCGGCTCGATCTCTGACTTCTCAATAGCAGCCAGATCATCGACATCCTTACCGAGCATAGCTGCAACCAGCTTTACTCTCGGAAGTTCTTCAATCTTATATTCTCCAACAAATGTACCGTTTCTCATAACTGTGATACGATCACAGACCTCATATACCTGCTCCAGGAAATGAGTTACGAAGATGATACCAACTCCCTTAGCCTTAAGCTGACGCATAAGCTTAAAGAGCTTCTCAACTTCCTTATCATCAAGTGAAGATGTAGGCTCATCAAGAATAAGTGCCTTACACTCCATATCCACTGCTCTTGCAATGGCGATCATCTGCTGAATGGCGATGGAATAATTTTCCAGACTCTGGGTAACATCCACCTGAATATCCAGGTCATCCATAAGTTTCTGAGCCTGTTTATTCATCTTACGCCAGTCTATCGTTCTGATTGCTGTTCGCGGCTCACGTCCGATGAACAGATTCTCTGCAACGCTGAGATTAGGACAGAGATTTACCTCCTGATAAACTGTAGCTATACCGATATTCTGTGCATCCATGGTATTTCTGTTAAAGACATTTCCTTCAACACCTTCCATGTGAACTTCACCGCTGTCCCGATGATACACACCGGTCAGACACTTAATGATGGTCGATTTGCCGGCACCGTTCTCTCCCATGAGCGCGTGGATTTCGCCCTTTCTAAGTGTCAGCTGTGCATGATCCAGCGCAACGACACCTGGGAATGTCTTAACGATGTCCCGCATTGTAATCAGAACATTTTCTTCCGCCATTGTTTTTCTCCCTTAATTAACCAAAAGTTACTGCGATTTTTTAAAAATGGGGCGACCCCTTACCGGAGGCCGCCCCTCAAAACTGCCTATACCAGCATTTTGAAACAAAGATTAAAACTTAAACCGTTTGTCACTGTGAATTAGTATGCAGCGTCAACGATCTCCTGAGTTACAGGGATAAGATCCTCAGTAACTTCCTCACCGCTTGCATTTGTGTATGTGATGGACTTCAGATCAGACTCAGCAACATACCAAGGCTCAGCCATGAATGTTTCCTTCTGAACTTCCTCGCCTGCCTGCAGAGACTGAACGATCTTTGCGCAGTCCGGACCGGAAAGAGGGTTGCACTGGAAGTCAGCGTTGATCTTTCCTTCAAGTACCTGCTGAAGACCTGCAGTACATGCATCGAAGGAGATAAGGATTACATCACCGTCAACACCGTAGGATACACCAGCTGCATCCATAGCCTGCTGAGCACCAAATGCCTCGTTATCGTTCTGGCAAACTACAACGTTGAACTTGCCGTTGTAAGACTTGCAGTAAGACTCCATAACTTCCTGGCCGCCTTCCTGTGTGAAGTCACCAGTCTGCTCATCAAGCTTGTTCCAGCCTTCAGAATCAACATACTGATCAAATCCCTCAGAACGTCCAAGCTGTGCAGAAGCACCTGTTGTACCGGAGATTACAAGGATGTTAAGCTCCTCGATGCCCTTAGCTGCTGCGTAATCCTTAAGCCAAGCACCTGCTGCGATACCCTCGTTCTTGAACTGGGAACCAACCCATGCAGTGTACTTATCGGAGTCATCGATTGTACGGTCGATTACGATTACCGGAATACCAGCGTCCTCACACTCCTGAAGAACTGTATCCCAACCTGTTGATACGATCGGGTCGATTACGATGTAATCAACATCCTGCTGAATGAAGTTACGTACTGCCTCAAGCTGAGCTGCGGAATCGTTATCGCAGTCTACGAACTGAAGGTCGAAGCCGTTCTCTGCTGAGAAAGCATCCTGTACAGACTTTGTAGCTGCTGTACGCCAGTCAGACTCGTGACCAACCTGTGCGAAACCAACGGAGATTGTCTCACCTGATGCTGCATCAGCGCCTGCCTCAGAAGCGATCTCAGATGCTGCCTCCTCAGCGGATGCAACTGTCTCTGCTGCCTGAGAAGCTGCCTCAGATGCTGCCTCAGAAGAAGCTGCTGCCGGAGCCGGTGCGCTTCCGCCGCAACCTGCGAGCATTGTTGCTGCCATTGCTGTGCTTAAGAGTACGCTAACTACTTTACGTTTCATTGTGTTAATCCTCCCTTACATAAATAAGTATGTTTTGTATTTACAAACGTGTATTTACACGGTTTGTACTATGTTAATAACAACTATACAGTGGTCTTCTCCTTACCAGTGCATTGTCTCGATAGCCTTTGCCTCTACATCGATGGCATCCTTGTAGTTCTGGATAAATTTCTCATATCCTTCTACTTCTGCAGGATCAGGCTGAACTGTTGAACCCTTAAGTTCTGCAAAGATCTCCTTCTCAAGATAATCTTCAAGCTTTGCTCCGTTACCTTCGATCATGTAAGCTGCAAGAAGAGCCATTCCCCAAGGACCACCCTCACTTGCTGTATCCATAACGGTTACCGGTGCATTTACAGCTGCTGCAAGATAATTCTGGCAAACACCCTTCTGTGTGAAGAGTCCTCCGTGACCTGTGATCCTGTCAACCTTTGCCTGCTCCTGCTTAAGAAGAATATCCATACCGATCTTTACTGCACCGAATGCTGTGTAAAGATGAGATCTCATAAAGTTTGCAAGATTGAACTTGCTGTCCGGCATATATGTGAAGAGCGGACGGCCCTCATTCAGATGTGTAACACCTTCTCCTGAATAATATCCGTATGAAAGAAGTCCGCCACAATCCTTATCACCCTCAAGAGAGTTAAAGAACAGTGTTTCAAATACCTTCTGCTCGCTTACTGCGACGCCTGCTTTTTCGGTAAACTCTTTGAAAAGACCAACCCATGCATTTATATGAGTAGTACCATTATTTGCATGAGACATTGCTACGGGGAGACCTGTCGGTGTTGTAACCATATCGATCTCTCTGTAAACCTTTGAGAGAGGCTTTTCAACTACCAGCATTGCGAATGTTGATGTTCCTGCTGATACATTACCTGTTCTCGGAGCAACTGCATTTGTTGCTACCATTCCGGTTCCTGCATCACCTTCTGAAGGAGCGAGCGGGATACCTGCCTTAAGATTTCCTGTAGGATCGAGCCACTTAGCACCTTCTTCAGTAAGTGTTCCTGCCTTTTCACCGGCAACCAGAACCTTCGGAAGAATGTCCTTTGTCTTCCAGGGATAATTCTCAGAAGCGATGAGCTCTTCGAACTTATCCATCATTGTCTGATCGTAGTCATTTGTATTTGAGTCGATCGGGAAGATACCGGAAGCATCGCCAACACCTGTTGTCTTCTCTCCTGTAAGCTTCCATGTAGCGTAAGAATCAAGAGTTGTTACAAAATCAAGATCCTTAACGTGATCTTCATGATCCAGAATACACTGATAAAGATGTGATATAGTCCATCTTAAAGGTACGTTGAAATTGAAAAGATCAGTAAGCTTGTCAGCAGCAGCCTGAGTATTACTGTTTCTCCAGGTCTGGAACGGTGTGAGAAGCTTTCCGCTCTTATCGAATGCCATATATCCGTGCATCATAGCACTGATACCCATAGCACCGAATGTTGTGATAGTCACGCCGTACTGCTCTTTGACACTTGCTGCCATCTTTGCGTAACAGTCCTGAACACCCTCGGTGATCTCATCGATACCGTATGTCCAGATCCCATCAACCAGTGAATTTTCCCAGCGATGTGAACCCTTAGCAAGAACATTGCCCTTGAGGTCGATCAGCACTGCCTTGATGTTAGTGGAACCGAACTCAATACCAAGAGCGGTCTTTCCACTTTCAATCAGTTCTTTTGCTCCCATTTTGTGCTCCTTAATATTATTCAAACCGGATTACCGGTTTTTAACTTTATATAGATCAATACTTCCTAAGTGATATCTCCGGATCCGGAAGATCCATATCCCTTATGGAATTTCTGAAAACCGGTTCGCTCTTAAATAAGTAATTGCCGTCAAATCCCGGTTCTTCAATCATCCTTATCAGATTCTCAGCTGTCTTTCTGCCGAGCAGTTCTTTCGGATGTGCGAATGAGGTGAACGGAACCTGACTGATCCTTGCAAGCTCCGAATCATCAAAACTTACAATAGACAGATCCTCAGGAACTCTGAGTCCCTTTTTAAGAGCCATTCCTATGAGCTGGAAAGCAGCTTCATCGTTGTAACATACAACCGCGGAACATTCTTTCAGTCTTTCAAATATATAGTCTTCAAGGATCGTAAGATCCTCAAGTGCACAGTTATCAACCCAAATGATGTAATTTGAATTGGTCTTGATCCTGGATTTCAGGAGAGCCTGTGTGTAACCGTAATATCTAAGCTGACCCTGTCCATCGTCACATTTGAAGATACCACCGATCTTTTTATGTCCGTTTCTTATCAAAAGATCAGTTGCAGACTTGGCAATGCCTTCATCATCTATACGCACGCACGGCATATGAAGCGATGGGTAAGATGCATTAAAGAAAAGGACCGGTATGTTTCTCCTGGCAAACTCCTTATAGAGCCTCAGGTTCGGATTAGGTAATGCACTCTTTGACGGTTCTGCGATAAGTCCATCTATATCGCCTTTCTCCAACAGACTTTCAAGAATATCTGCTTCATGCATTATCCTGTCATCTGTGAATGAAAGCTGTGTGGTATATCCTGACTTCGCCAAAGTTGTCTCAATACCTTTTAACGTGGGCGGGAATATATATCCGTCAAGATATGTACTCATTACTGCTACGTTCATGTGACGTTCTCTCTTTATAGCTGAGATTCGATCACCGATATAAGTACCGCTTCCCTGAACCCTTGTGAGGATATGCTGGCTTTCTAATTCAGCTGTTGCACGACGGATGGTCTGTCTGCTGAGTCCGAACATCTCGCTGAGTTCATTCTCTGACTGAATCCTCTCGCCGTATTTAAGATTACCTGATTCAATATTATCTTTGATCCAAGTAATTACCCTCTGATACTTGGGTTCCTGTCCCGTCATGCTTCCTTCCCGATCTTTCCTAAAATCTCCTGAGCTTGTACAAGTCGTTCAACCTGTTTGGTTGACCATACAATTATATAACATGTACAACTCATTTCCTTGCAAATGGTATTGTCAATTTCTATGTACAAGTATGGACCAAAACATACCAATAGTCAACAATGTATTGCAAATTTGTAGGTTGTACTAGTTTTAAGTTGTTGTTTTTGTATATTTTTCCGAACACAACTTAAAATTTGCCGTCAATCTGATCAGTTAGTCGACTTTTCACCCCATTTGTGTCTTATGTATACAAATTCTGATCTTTTACACCTTGTATATGAGCACTTGTACCATACATGTACACATTTGTCCTTATAGTTTTATCACATGTATATTTGTAAACTTTACATATCAGCCTGGCTTACGCCTGATACGTTTCCTCATCGCTCGCAATCCGGATCTATATATAAAAATGCACGCAAAAAATCCCTTAGGACATATCAACTGACCTAAGGGATGATAAGAGTGGAGCTTCAGGGACTCGAACCCGGGACCGGACGGTTATGAGCCGTCTGCTCTAACCAACTGAGCTAAAGCTCCGTATGTAATATTGTATTGTGATAAAAAAGCACCTCGCGCTCTATACTGCGCGAAGCGCGATTAAGTGACCCGGACGGGAATCGAACCCGTGTTACCGCCGTGAAAGGGCGATGTCTTAACCGCTTGACCACCGGGCCAAAGCTCCCCGAGCAGGGCTCGAACCTGCAACAACTCGGTTAACAGCCGAGTGCTCTACCATTGAGCTATCGAGGAATATTGATGTTATGTACACCAAAAACCGAATCTCGAATCAAATTTTCATCCTGGAATAACTTCCCGATTTATCTTGGACAAGCACTCGACCTATTAGTAATGGTCAGCTGCACACCTCACGGTGCTTCCACCTCCATCCTATCTACCCTGTACTCTTCAGGGGGTCTCGCGGATCTCATGAATCCTTGGATATCTCATCTTGAGGTCGGCTTCACGCTTAGATGCCTTCAGCGTTTATCCGATCCGGATTTGGCTACCCTGTTGTGGAATTGGTTTCCAGCAGGTGCACCAGTGATCCGTCCATCCCGGTCCT
>FUZG01000028.1 GCA_900168235.1 Lachnospiraceae bacterium
TGTACCGACCCCCAAAAGTTAGACCAAAAATCTAACGATTGGGAGGTCGGTTTTTTTATGGCGAAATACAGTTATGAATTCAAGAAAAAGTTGGTGACAGAATATTTGGATGGTCATGGTAGCTATGGTGTTCTTGCACAAAGACATGGTTTGTCTGATAAAAAATCATTAAGACAATGGGTTGCTGTTTATAACAAATTTGGTGATGACGGGCTAAAAAGATCACGCAATCGGACGGTTTACTCTTTCGAAGAGAAGCTATCTATAGTAGAGTCTTACTTAACAAGTGAACTCTCATATCAGGAACTGGCTCTTAGAAACGGGATTAGCAATCCATCTATAATCGTTCGATGGGTCAATGAATTTAAAGTTGCCGGACCTGATGCGTTGAGAGCGCATAAGAAAGGTCGAAAGAAAACGTTGGACAAATCAATAGATTCTAAGCCAGTTCAGAAAATACAGGATACCAAGGTTGATACGAGTGTAGAGCATGTCCAGGAGTTGGAAAATGAACTTCTTAAGCTCCGTATTGAAAATGCTTTTTTAAAAGAACTGAGGAGGCTGCGTTTAGAGGACGAAGCAAAAATGAGAGATGCGCACGGATCATCTTCAGTCTCCGAAGACAGTTCAAACTGAAAGACCTTCTCTCATATGCCAAGATGCCAAAGGCAACCTATATGTACTGGCAGAAAAGATTTGATCGTGAAAATCCGGATCAGAAGCTCGAAAATAAGATATTGGAGATTCGTGAACAGAATAAGGACTATGGTTATCGAAGAATGACCGGTGAACTTAAGAACAAAGGATATACTGTTAATAAGAAAAAAGTTCAGCGTATCATGCAGAAACTAGGTTTACAGGTCAAGTCCTTTAGCCACAAGAGTCGAAAATACAGTTCATACAAGGGCAAAGTTGGAACTGTTGCCCCTAACAGAATACGTAGACGCTTTAATACCTGCATACCTCATCAGAAAATCACCACTGATACGACAGAGTTCAAGTATTATGAGGTAGATGACAAAGGACGTATGACAATGCATAAGCTTTATCTTGATCCGTTCATGGACATGTTCAATGGTGAAATCATAAGTTATGGCATAGATAAACATCCTTCAGCCAAAAATATATTAGATGCACAGATTAAGGCGATCAGAATAACCTCAGATTGCCCGTATCGTAGAACATTCCACTCTGATCAGGGGTGGGCTTACCAGATGAAGGCATACACATACAATCTAAGACAGGAAAACATCTTCCAGAGTATGTCACGAAAAGGTAACTGTCATGATAACTCAGTCATGGAAAACTTCTTTGGCTTATTGAAACAAGAAATCTACTATGGCGTTGTCTACTATAGTTACGAAGAACTGAAGGCTGAAATTGAGCGATATATAAAATACTACAATGAACGTAGAATCAAAGAGAAACTAGGCTGGAAGAGCCCTGTTCAATACAGGCTCTCCCTTATGGCTGCATAAAAATAGCGAGGCAGCCGTAGCTGTCTCGCTAATAAAGTCTAACTTTTGGGGGTCACCTCA
>FUZG01000008.1 GCA_900168235.1 Lachnospiraceae bacterium
GCGAAAAATAATTTACAATCAATACAAGGTGGATATAAGAGATATCATCAAGCAACTGTGTAGTTATAAAGGCGTTGAGATAATAGAGGGACATTTAATGCCGGATCATATACACATGTTGGTGAGCATTCCACCGAAGATGAGTGTATCGTCGTTTATGGGATATCTGAAGGGTAAAAGTGCGCTTATGATATTCGATAGACATGCAAACTTGAAATATAAGTTTGGAAATCGTCACTTTTGGGCAGAAGGATACTATGTAAGTACGGTAGGATTGAATGAAGCCACAATAAGAAAGAACATTCAGGAACAGGAAAAGCACGATATAGCCATGGATAAACTGAGTGTAAACCACCCGTTGGACGGGTAGTTCTGATGATAGGATATTGACAAAAAGCAATCATACTGCTACGATGATGATGGAATAAATTAAAAATAATATCATATACTCTGCGGAGGATGAAGTATTGAACATAGATCAGAAAGACATAGAGCAGTATCTTTCCGAGGTGAAGGAAGCTGTTGAAAAGGATAATTACCGGCTAGATCGAAACGCCAGACGTCAGGATAACATCAATCTGTTTCTGGATTATGTTATCGACGAGGCAAAAGCCAAAGATATAATATTGAGCCTTACTGCAATGGATTTTTCGGAGATCCTGCAGAATGAGCATAAAGGTTATGAACATGAAAAGCTGTATGTATTTGGCAAGGATGTAATCCTTTTGGAGAGGAATGGAACAGAAGAAAAAACAGTATCTCTGTATATCAAGTTTAACAAGCTGGAGAACTGCTTCGTGATCGTAATTTCGTTCCATGAACAGAAATATCCGCTTACATACTATTTCAGATAATCAGGAGGCAAATCGGAGGTGACCATTATGACAGAGAAGGGAAGAAGAGATTTCTGCATAGAGTGCAGGAAAGAGACCGAGTACCTTTTGCAGAAGAAGGACATCGTGAAGAATATAAGGGATAAGGAATATACCTTTGCAATTACTGTGGCTGTCTGCACAGAATGCGGGGAAGAAATGAGTATTCCGGGTCTTATTGATAAGAATGTTCAGGAAATCGATGAGCAGTACAGGACGGCAGAGGGGCTTGTATCGATTGATGATATCGAAAGGCTGATGAAGATCTATAAGATTGGAAAGGCTCCGTTGTCCCTGGCGCTTGGGTTCGGAGAGGTGACGATTCCGAGATACCTGGAAGGACAGGTGCCTTCCAAAGAGTATTCGGATATCATGAAAGCAGCGCTTTCATCTCCGGCATACATGAAGCAGAAGCTCATGGAGAACAGGGAGAAGCTGACGGATGCGGCATACAGGAAAGCTTTTACCGCGGCAGAAAGCATAGAAAGCCTGTTTTCCGTATCAGATAAGATGCTCCGGGTGATCGCATATATCTTTGAAAAGCTGGAGGAGGTAACGCCCCTCATGCTTCAGAAGCTGCTTTACTTTATCCAGGGAGTGTATTCCGCATTATATGGAAGACCAATCTTTGAAGAGGATTGCAGGGCTTGGGTACACGGTCCGGTCTATCCGGAGGTATATGAGCTGTTCCGGGATTTCAAATATAATCCGATCGATGATGCGCGGTTCGCGCTTCTGGAAGGGACAGAGGATGCCCTGACGGATGACGAGAAACGTGTAATTGACCTTGTTGTGAATACGTTTGGGATGTATGGCGGAAAGGTACTGGAGAGGATCACACATAATGAGGATCCGTGGATGGAAGCGAGAAAAGGATATGGAGACAGCATTCCTTCCAGTGAGCTTCTGCCGAAAGAACGGATCATGAAGTATTATATCCTTATAAACCAGAAATACGGCATAGACACGGAGGACGGTCTTCGGACATATATCCATGACATGCTTGATAAAGCATCATGATCCATAATAATTGAATCCGGTTTATAAAATCAGAGCATAAGGCTCAGAAGAGTTAAATCTTCTGGGTCTTATTTTTTGCTTTTTTCTCTGAGAGGGGTTTAAAAGATCCCTCTTTCTTTGACTGGGATTTGAGGGGAACTGGCCCTTCACAAAATCTCATTTCAAAGGAGGGTAATTCATGAGTGAGTTACAGATTTTCAACAATACGGAATTTGGCTCTGTCCGCAGCCTTATGGTAAATTGTGAGCCGTATTTTATCGCGAAGGATATTGCTCTTAGGGTACGCAAATCCGCAGAAAGCTGTCAGGGATCATGTTGATGATGAAGACAAAGGGGTGAACGAAATGGTCACCACTGGCGGAAAGCAGTCGTTCGTTGTGATCAACGAGTCCGGTCTGTACAGCCTGCTATACAGGTCGATGGTTATAGTCTTGATGCTCAGAAGGAAAAACTTCGCAGATATGCAGAGTATCAGGAAATGGAGATTGCTCATGAGTATTCTGATGAAGGCTTTTCTGGTAAAAACATACAGGGAAGGCGTGAGCAAAAAGCCCGTGAAGGTAGATGGAATGGCGGCTTTGCTCCATATGGATATAAACTTGAAAATGGTGAACTTGTCATAGCTGAGGATGAAGTGGATATAATTAAAATGATTTATAATCGCTACATTCACACAAACTCTGGAATTAATGGAGTAGCTGCTTATCTTAATAATCATGGCTATACCAAAAAGCTCAGGCAGAACAATACGATAGCAGGATTTTCAACTTCCTTTGTAAAGAGGGTTCTTGATAATCCTGTATATATGGGCAAGATCGCTTATGGTAGACGCAAGACAGAAAAGAAAATTGGCAAAATCCGTTACGTGAGCGAGCCGGAAGCGAGTGAACAGTAACGCTCTTTGTGAAGTAGCATGCAGATAAAAAAGTGTTTACTTTCAAATACAAATTTATAATTTCATTATTTTCTTCATATAACGTTTATAAAGTTTATTTTTTGTTAAAACTAAATTTGTTGACCTGGTGGTAACAACCGGGTTTATAAAATCGTGTACACAAAAATTAAAGATTGATAAACGTAGATAAGAATTTAGGAGGAAACAATGAAATTACCTAAGCTCAACAGGCTTAAAGGCAGTGTGAAAGTGAAATTGATAGCTCTTATGCTGTTAATAGCTATCATACCACTGACAGTAGCAGTTACCATCAGCTATTCAAGCTCAACTGCAAGTTCCAAGCAGTCAGCAAAAGAAACGATCGAATGGCAGGCGAAATTCATTGAATCGGAAGTTGATAAGATGTTTAATAACAGTCTTACAGCTCTTACAAGTTTTGCATCATCTCCGCAGACGGTAGCTTTTCTTAAAGGAGAACTTACTGATTCTGCTGCGATAAAACAGCAGATGATCGATATAAATGAAGCATTCGATGATGATAATACTATTGTTATGTCTAACACTGAAGGAATGATGGTTCTCAGAAGCGATAACGGAGAATTAAAAAGTATTGCTGAGAGAGACTATTTCCAAAATGCTGTTGCAGGTAAGCCATTTGTTTCCAATGTATTTGTAAGTTCTGTTACAAAGACAAGAAATATATGTATAGCGGTTCCGGTTGTTGATTCAGCAACAAAGAAGGTTTTGGGTGTTGTTCACAAAACATTTGATCCTAATGATATTCATGAAATGCTTCGGGAAGAAGCAGATGAAGCATTTCTTGTTGATAAAAATGCTGACATGGTAGCACATTCACAGTTAGAAATTAATGCAGATGATGAAGCACAGAATTTTTCATCATCACCGTATATGACTTCAAATGATACAACAGGATTTTACATCAGTAACTCGAAGGGATATCCGGTATATCTGTGCTATGCCAAGAATGAATTGTCCGGTTATACCATATGTGCAGCGGTAAGTGAGAAAAATGTTCTTAAAGCAGCTGCAAGCAGTGCTAATAGCATCATTTTTGTTGGACTGATACTGATACTTATGGTTCTTGTTCTTTCATTCTTTATTGCGAACAGCTTCACCAGTCCTATGCTCGAAGTAAATAATCTTCTTTCGGCATTGGCAAATGGTGAATTTATAAAAATAGATAAATTTACAAATAGAAGCGATGAATTCGGACATATGATAAACAATTCAAATGCTGTTGTCGATAAGCTTCAGAGTATTGTAGATCATATTAAGCAATCATCGGGCACAGTAAATGCATCTTCAGAAGAGTTATCTGAGATGGCAAACCAGATAGCTTCTACAACAGAGAGTGTTGCAGAGGCAGTACAGGACATTGCATCAGGTGCTTCAGAGCAGGCAAAAGAAGTTCAGAACTCTGTTAATAACGCAAGCATGATCACTGAGGCTATTGAGAATGTACAGGGATCTGCAAATGGTCTTAACGTTCTTGCAGGTCGCATGAGAACTGCTTCTGAGACATCAGGTAAGTCTCTTGCAAACTTCCGTGAGTCAAGTGAAGTAATGGCTCATAAGATTGTAGACATCGCAGAAAAAATCTCGGATACACAGAATGCTGTAGCAGATATTAATGCAAGAGTAGAAGGAATATCCGGAATCGCTGCACAGACAAATCTTCTGTCACTTAATGCATCGATCGAGGCTGCAAGAGCAGGAGATGCAGGTAGGGGATTTGCAGTAGTAGCAGATGAGATCAGAAAGCTTGCAGATGATTCTGAGACCTTGGCAAGCGAGATTCATAGTGTCATGGAGACACTTCTTGACGAGTCAAGATCAGCTGTTAACGCGGCTAATGAAATCATTGAAGAGAATAGATCACAGCAGAAGGCTTTGGCAGAAACAATAGATGCAGTAAAGGGAATGCTTGGAGATATCGAAAAGACAGTTGAAAGTGTTGCTCAGATATCCGGTGAGACAGATACATGTGTAAATTCCAACAAGAATGTATCTAATTCTATGGCATCTCTATCAGCTATTTCTGAAGAAAATGCAGCTGCAACAGAGACAACCGGTGCTTCTGTTGAGGAGTTGTCCGCAACTGTAACGACACTTGCGGAATCAGCGACAGCTCTTAAGGACATTGCTGAGAAACTTAACGAAGAAATGCAGTTCTTCAAATAAAAACATATTAAAAGAGGTATCATTCAAGCTTCGAAAAAAGAAAGAAGTAATGGTGATACCTCTTTTCTGCATCAAAAAATCGGGAAATAAGGATAGCGTAAATTGTATGAAATTCTCTGGAATACTTTTTTGTTATGGATGCTTTGAAATCATCAACTATGGTTTCGTTAATCGGGATTCTTCCGATCACATCAATAATCTGGCTGACAACATGAGATTTTTCTATGACGATGCCCTTATTTATCTTAAGAAAATCAGCATAGGATTTCTCGGTAATTAAGCCAAAGCATTCCATATTGTGATGATGACCATCAATTGTAAGCGCAGTAGAAAAAAACTGCGAATTGTTAAAAGCATACTGCATGGCAGAGAAGTATTCATTGGTATGATCAGTGGTATATGGAATAAAAAACAGATCTATCATGTCTGTTTCCGAAATATCTTCGATATGATCCATGGCGCCGCGAAGATAGGCAAAATCCCGCCGTGTTTTTTCAAGCAGGAGTTCATATTGCTTTATAACGTTCGTAAAATAATCGGTATGATCTTCGAGCATATCGACTATTTTTGGAAAATCCATATCAAAAATAGCATCTTTTGTGTTGGAAAGCGTAAAACCTAATGAGCGATATTTAAGGATGTCAATGATCGTGCTCACATCCCAGTAACTATATTCTCTGTAGCCATTAGCCGGGTTGATGTGCGGACGAAGCAGTCCAAGCCTCTCATAATGGCGCAGAGTCTCTCTCGTGACATTGAAGATCTGACATATTTGCTTAGTGGAATACTTCGATGTGCTCATACTGAGTCCCCATAAAATATGCGAAAATTAATTCATGTTGCTGCCTATAAAGTACATATCGTCTCTTATATAAGTCTTATACATAGTTTCGATTAAAAGATGCAGGATATTTAATATATGATCCAGATGGCATTAAGTCAGCGCTTAAAGACAGAGCTGATGAAATTGCCTATCCGGGTTAGATTGAATAATAATTTTACACAGATTTTACAAAAACATAATATCTACAAAGCTCTAATCTTTTTTGACAAAATGTATGAGCCAATGAATGAAGCGGAACGCAGAGAGTTCCTGACATAGTTCATTGAAAAGGTTGAGATTTATGAAGAAGAGCAAGCAAACGGACAGTGGCTTAAATACAGGGATTCCGATAGACTACTCCTGAATAGAGGAGTTTGTTGGAATCCCGTTTTCATTAATTAGTGGTCGGACTGCATAATTTTACTGAGCAAGGGACGATATAGAAAAAGCCGGGTGATCTTCATGCTATACTATGATATAAGGCAAAACAGGATCCTTCTTGACCAGGCTGGAGGCATTTTGTAATAAGCTTCCGATAAAAATAATATACACAAATTCGATGAAGGGGTTTCGGAAGATTCTAGAGGGGTAAGAATATGGATATCAATATTTTGCTGATTCTGCAATCATTTCGTGAAGGCGTGGGAGCTGTTTTTACAGATTTTCAAGATGACATGGTTCGGTGAGATGAACACCGTTTTGATCATTGCGGGGCTGATCTACTGGTGTGCCAGCAAGGAGATCGGGACGTATCTGCTGATGGGATGGTCCGGGAACCGCATCGTCTCTTTTTGGAGGGCTCGGGCTTAAGATGTCGAATGATACTTTTAAGGCAGTGGGCTGGAGCAGTGCGTTTCTTGCGGGATGGTTTCTGGAACGGCAGTTTGTGGGCTTTACAACAGAAGTGACCACGCAGCAGCGCTTCTTGCGTCTGACCGGAGGACTGCTGAGTTATTATGCAGTTTCTCTGATCATCAACCCGATCATCAAGGCATCAGCGGCAGGATTTGCAGGTACAGTGATCACGTGCTTCATCCAGATGTTCTATATCACATTTCTGTTTCCTGCCATCATAAAGATTGCAGAGCGCAAGTTTGAGTAATTCTCATAGTCAGCCTGACAGCCGTGTTTTTCGAATGGATTCGAGATTAAGAAACTAAGGATAGGAATAAAATGATTAGAAATTTGAAGACGATGGTCTCGTATTATGGAAAATACAGGGTAGTATTTTGGCTGGATCTTTTCCTTGCCGCATTGTCGGCGGCGATAGTATTGATAATCCCGCTTATCGTGCGGTATGTGACAACAAAGCTGATATATGAAACACCCGCTGTGATCCTCTCACAGGGTAAATGGATCGCAGTCGGGCTCATCATTATGATACTGGTTGAATTTGGATGTAAATTTTACATTTCGAATGTAGGTCACGTGATGGGCAGCAGGATTGAGTATGACATGCGTGCAGAAGTATTCGATCATCTGCAGAAGCTGTCATTTGCTTTCTATGACAATCAGAAAGTCGGCGCGCTGATGTCAAGGATCACCACAGATCTCTTTGACATAACGGAGCTTATGCATCATGGACCGGAAAATATCATACTTTCCGTAATAAAGATCGCAGGAGCCATTGTGATACTCATTTCTATCAATCTGAAACTTGCTCTTGCGGCTATAGTCGTGCTTCCGTTCATGTTTACCTTTGCATTTGCAATGAACAAAAAAATGCGCAGAGCCTTTAAACGGAACAGGGAAAAGATTGCTGTGATCAATGGACAGATAGAGGACAATCTGTCAGGTATCCGGGTGGTAAAATCCTTTGCGAATGAAGATATAGAAAATGAGAAATTTAAAGTCGGAAATATGGGATTTTTAAGCGCGAAAAAGAACAGCTATTTTTACATGGGAACTTTCCAGGCCGGCGTCGGCACCTTCACAATGATAATACAATGCGTTGTGATCATCTCCGGAATCATTCTGATAGCAGGCGGAAGCGTGGAGGCTTCGGATCTTATAACTTTCATGCTGTATATCAGTGTCCTGACTGAGCCGATAAATACACTCATAACCTTTACTGAGCAGTTTCAGAATGGATATACAGGGTTCGAAAGATTTCGAGAGATCATGGAAACCATACCTGATATCAAGGACAAAAAGGATGCGGTGAATTTTGAGATCAAAAAGGGTGAGATCACATTTTCGGATGTGTTTTTCAGGTATGAGGATGCCAATGATGCAGTTCTGTCGAATGTAAATCTTACAGTTCCTGCGGGGGCATACTATGCGCTCGTAGGATCATCAGGAGCAGGAAAAAGTACTCTTTGTTCGTTGATTCCCAGATTCTATGATGTCACAAAGGGAGCGATCTCCATTGACGGAGTTGATATTAGGGATGTGAAGCTTAAGAGTCTTCGGAATCAGATCGGAATAGTACAGCAGGACGTTTATCTTTTTGCCGGAACTATTATCGAAAATATTCTGTATGGGCGACCTGATGCATCAAGGGAAGAAGTGATAGAAGCGGCAAAAAATGCCAATGCTCATGATTTCATTATGAGTATGCCTGACGGATATGATACTGATATCGGGCAGAGAGGTGTGAAACTGTCCGGCGGTCAGAAGCAGAGAATATCCATAGCAAGAGTTTTTCTGAAAAATCCGCCTATACTTATCTTTGATGAGGCAACATCCGCATTGGATAATGAATCCGAAAAAGTGGTGCAGGAAAGCCTTGAGACTCTCGCAGCGAACAGGACAACGATAGTTATAGCGCACAGACTTTCCACGATCAGAAATGCGCAGAAGATACTGGTTCTTACGGATAATGGAATAGAAGAGCAGGGAACCCACGATGAACTGATAGAGCAAAACGGAATATATCGTGGGCTGTATGATATGCAGTTTAAGAATTGATCATGTCCGGAAGTAAGCTGCAAAGAAAAGCTGAAGCTCCCGGGGCAGATATTCTAAACCGCAAAGCACCACCTGCAGCGGGTGAAGCCTTCGATGATGAAATATGCATCGACGGCTTTTTCTTGGCATAGCTCATGATTCCGATGACAGAGTCAAAATATGTATCAGGGATTGTGAATAGTTTCTTGTGGAGTTCTTCCATAATGTTCCTGCGAAATAGTAAAAAACAGAAGCAAAAATAAAAAAACTTAAGCCAGATAATAATGGCGAATAAAGCATATGTCAACGCAACAAAAAATTGTCACTTTGAGCTATAATGTGGCTAATAAATCTATCGAAGACCTCAACCAACAAGGGAGAAGACCACCATGCTGACCTGGCTTTTGCTGAAACAGATATTTGTAATGTTCCTTATGATGGCGTGCGGATACCTATTAGTGCGTGTGCGCCTCTTAAAGCCGGAAGACAGCAGAAGTCTGTCGGTGGTGGTAGTTTACCTGATAATGCCCTGCGTGATAGTAAAAGCATTTCAGGTGGAGTTTACAGACAGTATCAGAAGCGGATTCATAATAGCCCTTATATCGGCGGTGGTGATACATATCTTACTGTTTATCCTGACTGCTGTTGTCGGAAAAATCCTAAACTTAAACAGGATAGAAAGAGCATCCATCATATATTCAAATGCAGGAAATCTGATAGTTCCTCTTGTTACGGCAGTTCTTGGAGAAGAATGGGTTATATATGCAAGTGCATTTATGTGTGTGCAGATGGTATTCCTATGGACCCATTGCCAGTCGCTGATAAAAGGAGAAGAAGTTTTTTCGTTCAAAAAGGTGATCACAAATATAAATCTCATCGCCGTGATCCTTGGTTTTTCCCTATTGATATTTAATATAAAATTGCCGGGTGTGGTAATGGATACGCTGAAAGGATTATCGGCGACCATCGGCCCCATGAGCATGATAATGCTTGGGATAATGCTCGCCGGTATAAAGATCGAAGCAATCCTGTGTCAAAAAAGGATATATTTAGTGTGCCTTTTAAAAATGATAATCGTACCTGCATTGGTGATGTTCATAATGAAGCTGTCAGGTCTGTATTCGCTCACCACAGATGGAAAAATGATAGGTTTTATCAGTATACTTGCACTGATAGCACCGGCGGCAATGGCAGTGACCCAGATGGCACAGTTATACAATAGTGATGCAGAATATTCAGGTTCTATAAATGCGGTCACAACCTTATCATGTATCGTGACCATGCCTGTCATGACACAGCTGTACATGATGCTGTAGCGCACACATTCGGTGTGGGAGCGGATTACGCGCGGATGAAAAGAAATTATTTTAATCATAAAAAGTTGTATCGTGATGGTGAAAAAATTTCTTCTTATGCGCATATTTAGGTATAATTTACATAGAACTGTATCAACAGTGGAGCAATTTGTGCCATAGGTTATGAATAGCATTTAAGCGATAAAGATTTAATCAACGATTGTCGAAAAAATATAAAGGAACAGTATAAAAAATGAAGGCAGAATATAAAAATGAGCTGATGGATCCGTCGGATTTTGTAGTGCTCGGTGACTTTGTACCGCAGATCATTCAGGAAATCAGATATCATTCGACATATAATTTTATCGGAGATAGGATAGACGGATACGAAGATCCCTGTGCACTGCTTACGGTAGAAGCGGCAAGGGCGCTTAAGGGTGCGGCTAATGAGTTCATGGTTCAGGGATACCGCCTGAAAGTATTTGATGCCTATCGCCCTGCGTGCGCGGTAAAGCATTTTGTTTTATGGGGGATAGAAGATCAGGATATCAGGATGAAACCGTATTTTTATCCTGACCTCGAGAAGCAGGCGTTATTTTCTGAAGGATATATAGCAAAGAAGTCAAGCCACAGCAGGGGAAGTGCTGTTGACCTGACGCTTGTCGATATGAAGACCGGAAAAGAAGTAGATATGGGCGGACCATTCGATCTTTTCAGTGAAGTATCACATCCGGATTATAGGGGAATCACGGATGAGCAGTATGAAAACCGGATGAAACTCCGGAGTGTGATGGTACGTAACGGTTTCAGGACGATAGACTGCGAATGGTGGCATTTCTATCTGGATAATGAGCCTTATCCGGACACGTATTTCGAATTTCCGGTATCTCTTGCTTATCTAAAAAAATAAATCAGCTGTTCAGAAAACGGTAAGCTCTGAACAGATAAAGAGGGGATATATATGGGGGGTTATAAAAGGCGGTTAAAGGTTGAACGTGACCGCGGGAATATGGGTAGTTCCCAGAGAATGTTATTGGCTGTACTGGGTATAGCCGTTAATGTGCTACTTGCATTT
The DNA here is from genome assembly GCA_900168235.1 of Lachnospiraceae bacterium. Classification (GTDB taxonomy): domain Bacteria; phylum Bacillota; class Clostridia; order Lachnospirales; family Lachnospiraceae; genus NK4A144. Next base: position 11,072 of record FUZG01000008.1, read on the forward strand.
ATTACAAACAAAGTAGGTTTTCTCTTATTTTTTGATACAATAGGAACAGTTTGTGTAACCGCAGTGGGCGGGGTTCTGCCCGGTATTTTTACTGCGGTCTTTACTAATGTCATCTGTACGGCATTTGATAAACATGCCATCTATTTTGGATTCTTAAATGCCTTTGTGGCTATCAGTTTCCACTGGTTCTTAAAAAAGCGTTCTCTTAAGAAAGTAAAGGACGTTATTTCATTTATCCTGATCATCTCTTTAATCACCGGAAGTGTGAGTTTCCTTATCCACTGGTTTCTGCTGGATGGAGTTCAAAGCTCGATTTATTCTGATACTGTGCTCTCATTCGCATCATCGGTTCATATCCCTGTTATTCTCGGCAGCTTCATTGTCGGTATGATCATGAATCTTATTGATAAAGGGATCTCGATTGGTGTTGTAATACTTCTCTTAAGGATCATTCCACATAAAAAACTTGAAGAAATAAAGGAAAAAAGCTGGGGACAGAGACCACTTTCGGCGGAAGAAATAGCTGAGCTTGAAGGATGGGGAAAAAATATACGCCTCGATATACGTAAAAAGATCACCATCACCATACTTTCAGTATCTATCCTGCTCGTAGTAGTTACGGGTTTTATAGGGGTGTCGCTGTATTTCAACAATCTGGACAAGGAAAAAACGACTGATGCACAAAATATGCTCAGGCTGGTTTCGGAAGTAGTAGAACCAGAAAAGCTTAGAAAATTTATGGTGTTTGGTGATACTGCACCGGGATATAAAGAGACTGAAATATTACTGAAGCATATAAAAGAAAATGTCGGAGCAGTAGAAAAAATGCGCCTTATCAGGTTTGAGATGAACGGCGGATATATCATTTTTGACATATCGGATGAGGGGCTTGGATCAAATGACAGGGTGGAATATACCGGAAAAATGGAGGCTTATAAAAGCAGACTTATTGCCGGTAAAGATATCGAGCCGATAGAGCATAGCGACATCTCGGGACTGATGCGATCGGTTTATTTCCCTATAAGAGATAAAGATGGAAAGTGTATCTGTTACGCGGTTGCAGATATCTCCATAACCTATATGACTGATTATATGAGGATTTTTATCATAAGATCAGTCCTTGTTCTCATGGGATTTTTTATACTCGTTTTCGCTCAGGGTATGGCAGTTTCGAATACTGCTATAGTTTATCCCATAAGAAGCATGGCTAAGTGTATCGATGGATTTACGGAATTAGGCTATGACCAGGAGCAGCTTGATGAAAATGTAAGGAGTATAAGGCGTCTCGATATCCATACAGGTGACGAAGTAGAAATGCTGTATCACTCGATATGCGAAATGACTCTTAATCTGTCTGAGCAGGTCAGGGAACTTCGGCATCTTACAGACATTACGGTAAAGATGCAGGACGGACTCATTATTACCATGGCAGATATGGTCGAAAACCGTGATTCGGATACAGGTGCCCATATTCAGAAAACTGCGGCGTATGTAAAGATCATATTAGATGGATTAAAGAAAAAGGGGTACTACACAGAAAAGATCACGCCGAAGTTTGAGTCTGATGTAGTGAGCTCAGCGCCGCTTCATGATATCGGAAAGATAAATATCTCGGATCGCATATTAAATAAGCCCGGAGAACTCACGGATGATGAATATGAGATCATGAAGACTCATACAACTGTGGGTAAAAAGATAATGGAAAACGCTATCAGTACTGTGCGGGGAGAAAATTATCTGAAAGAAGCGCGGAATATGGCGGCATATCATCATGAAAGATGGGACGGAACAGGTTATCCCGAAGGGCTCCATGGAGAGGTAATACCTTTATCGGCACGTATAATGGCAGTTGCCGATGTTTTCGATGCACTGACATCACCAAGAGTATATAAAGAGGCTTTTTCTGTTGATGAAGCGGTAGCGATGCTGGAAGAGGGCGCCGGAAGCCGGTTTGATCCAAAATGTGTCGAGGCATTTATGGATTCACTTCCGGAAGTAAAAATGGTATTGAAGAGATTCAGCCGCAGCATGAAAGAGAGGTGATCATGTATATGAAAAAAAGTACATTAAAATACATGATCGCATCGGCTTCACTTATCTTTTTTATTACTGCAGGGTTATCAAAGCAGGTTCCGGCAGAGGAAATGCCTGAGCCGGTTGAAGAAGTGATGCACCCTGAGCTTGTCGGTGGTGGATATGCTGTTACCGGGCAAATGGAAAATTCAGGATATACTGCGGAAATTTATGATGCAGCGAACGGACTCCTCACCTCAGATGCAAATTATATACTTGGATCCCGGGACGGATATGTATGGATCGGCAGTTACAGTGGAATAATAAAATACGATGGAACTTCTTTTGACAGGCTGGACACAGGAGATGGACTGACCAACGGAAGAGGCTTATTTGAAGACAGTAAAGGCAGGATATGGGTCGGAACAAATGACAACGGCGTCGTCGTGATCAGCGGTGAAAAAAGTTTGCACTTAACCTATAAGGATGGATTGCCTTCGTCATCGATAAGGATTTTTGAAGAAGACCGTGAAGGAAATATATACATTGGTACAACTTCGGGAGTCTGCTATGTAGATAATGATATGAATATCCACATTATCGACGATACCAGGATAAATAATGAACGGGTATTGAAGCTCAATGCTGACAAAAATGGCAGGATCTTTGGCCAGACAAAGAGTGGCATAGTTTTTGCGATAGATCATAAAAAAATATCCGAACTCTATTACGGAGTGAACCTTGGGATAGGCAATATCACAACGATCCTTGCAGATCCCAGGAAAAGTAATGAAGTCTACCTTTGCACAGATAAAAATATTATCTATCGCGGAAAGTTTGGAGCGAGGGCAAAAGACTTAAAACAGATAACAGTCGCGCCGCTGGAAAATACTCATTGGATAAGCTATGACTGCGGAAGAGTCTGGCTGGCGTCAAATCATGTGATCGGATATCTTGATGAAAACGATCAGTTCCATGAGGTTGATGATCTTCCGATGAACAGCGGAATAGAGATGATGACGTCTGATTATCAGGGGAATATGTGGTTTGCGTCATCTACTCAGGGAGTCATGAAAGTTGTCGAAAATAGTTTTGTGAACATGGCTCAGGTAAATGACCAGCTTGATGAAGTCGCAAACGCGACATGTGTTATCGATGATAATCTTTATATAGGTACGGACAAGGGGCTCCGTATACTGAATAGAAAAGGATGGGTTCTGAATAACAGACTCACAAGATATATAGGTGGAGCAAGGGTCAGATGCTTTACCGTTGATGGTAAGGGAAATCTCTGGATATCAACGTTCACCAATGATCTTGGACTTATCTGTTACTCAAAGAACGGGGGGATAACGTCATATACAGTTGATGACGGTATGCCCGGAAATGAGATCAGGTGTACCGCGGAAGCATCAGACGGTTCGATAATCGTAGGGACAAATGCGGGACTAGCGATCATACAAAACGGGAAGGTAGCGAAAACTTTAAATGCCCAGAATGGTGTCCTGAATACAGTGATCCTGACCGTTGCGGAAGGCGAAAACGGTGAAATTTACGCAGGATCGGACGGCGATGGAATATATGTCATCGAAGATGCCGATATAAAAAAGATAGGGCGTGATGACGGACTTACCAGTGATGTGATAATAAGGATAAAGAAGGATGAAAAAAGAGGTTTATACTGGATAGTCACATCTAATTCCATTCAGTATATGAAGGATGGGGTTATAAACGAGGTAACATCATTTCCGTACAATAATAACTACGATGTTTTCTGGAGTGATGATAGTGATGACATGTGGATCATATCATCATACGGCGTATATGTCGTTAATGTAGAAGATATGTTAAATGACGCCGTCGGAGAATACAGACTTTATACCGTGGCAAATGGTGTTACCAGTATTCCGACTACAAACGGATACAGCTATCTGGATGATGAGGGTAATCTGTTCATCGCAGGAAGAGCCGGTGTATGCGGAGTAAATATCAATAACTTTTTCAAAGAAAAAGTTATTGTAAAAGCCGCTATAAAAAATGTGCAGATCGATGATAAAAAGATAATGCCTGATAAATATGGCAAATATGTGATACCTTCATCTGCATGGCGTGTAAAGATCACGGCATCTGTGATGGATTATTCGTTGGCAAATCCTACGGTCCGGATTTTTATGGAAGGGGAAGAAAATGACGGCATAGAAGTAAAAAGGGACCTGCTCCCGCCTCTTGAGTATACCGGAATGAAGTACGGCGAGCATATACTTCATATCCAGATCCTTGACAGTGATGAAAAAAAGATTGTTTTGGATAATGTATTTACCATAGTTAAAGAACCCAAACTTTCAGAACTTCTCTTAGTAAGGGTCTTGCTGTTTTTGTTTACAGCGATGGCAGCGGGTTTTATCGTATGGCGTATCATGAAAAATACGGTCATCAGCAGACAGCTTGAGGAAATACGGCAGGCAAAGGAAGAGGCAGAACGTGCAAATACGGCAAAGACCCGTTTTCTTGCAAATATGTCCCATGAAATACGAACGCCTATAAATACCATCATGGGCATGAATGAGATGATAATGAGAGAAGACGCGAAGGATGTTCCGAAGGGCTATTTTATGTCCATGATGAACTATGCATTTGATATAAAAAATGCGACAGAAACTCTTCTCGGACTCATTAACGATCTCCTTGACATGTCAAAGATAGAATCGGGCAAGATGCATGTCGTTGAACAGGAATATGATCTGGCGGAGATGCTGAGGTCGATCGTATCCATGATCCGTGTAAAAAGCATAGAAAAAGATCTAATGTTTGACGTTGTGGTAGATGAGATACTGCCTGTAAGGATGTACGGAGATGCAGGAAAGATAAAGCAGATAGTTCTGAACCTGCTGACAAATGCGGTCAAGTACACGGAGAAGGGCGGCTTTGTCCTGAGTGTGTCCATAAAAGAGCGGATTGACGAAAAGATCACTTTAAGTTTCCTCGTAAAAGATACCGGAATAGGTGTTAAAGAAGAGGATATGGAAAAGCTTTTCACTGCCTATGAGCGTCTCGATGAAGAAAAGAACAGTGCTATACAGGGAACAGGACTGGGCCTTGATATTTCGAGAAAATTTGCTGAGCTTATGGGCGGAAGTCTTGTGTGCAGGAGTGTTTACGGAGAAGGTTCGGAATTTGAGCTGACCATAGACCAGCGTATCATTGACAGCACGCCTATCGGACTTTTCTCGGAACATGAGGACAATTCGGAAAAGGGTCCTTACGTACCGAAGTTTATAGCGCCGGATGCGGATGTTCTTGTAGTAGACGACAATCCTATGAACTTAAATGTCATAAGATCACTTTTAAAAGCTACAAGGATATTCATAACAACTGCATCAAGCGGAGAAGAGTGTCTGGAAAAGATGAAATCTACCAGATTTAACGTAGTTCTCCTGGATCACATGATGCCGGGAATGGATGGTATCGAGACAGTAGCGAGGATACGTGAAAAAGATCCGGATATTCCGGTATATGCGCTTACTGCAAATGTTACATCAGGAGAAGATTTTTATATACAGAAAGGATTCACAGGGTATCTGGCAAAACCGGTTGACAGTCTGGCGCTCGAAAATGCGATCATGCGGCATCTGCCGGAAGAAATGATGCTGAAACCCGAAAAAGCAGAGGAAGAAGAGGAAATACAGGAGATACCGGAAGAACTTAAGTGGATCTACGATGTAGAAGACATTGATGTAGAAGAAGGTATCACTAATTCCGGCGGTGTTCCGTCCTACATTTTCTCTCTGAAACTGTTCCTTGAAACTATTGACGGAAATTCAAAGATCATAAGTGATTCGTATGAAGCGGGAGATATCCGCCTCTATACCATAAAGGTTCATGCACTGAAAAGCTCTGCTCGTATAATCGGTGCAAAGGGATTATCGGTTCTTGCAGCGGAACTTGAGGATGCCGGAAATAAGAATGATATGGAGTTTATTGATAAAAATACGGATCAGCTTCTTTCGGACTATACGGCTTATAAGGAAAAGCTTAGACGCCTTTCTAACCCGGAAAGTTCTGATGAGGGTAAGGAGATGATCCCGGAAGATGTACTGGAGGATGCTTACGGGGCACTTAGGGATGTTATCCCGCAGATGGATTATGATTCGGTAGAAATGATACTGGAACAGCTGCGGGAATACAGGCTTCCTGATGAGGAAAAGGAAAGGGTCGGTAAACTCGAAAAGAGCCTCAAGCTTTTTGACTGGAGCGGTATGGAAGAGCTCATGAAATGATGAAGACCGGAGGGTAAAAGAATGAGTGATCGTTTGATAGTGATAAGTGAAAAAGAGACATTTATCGTGCGGGTCCTTATGAATAAAGCAAAAGGGGCGGGGATAGACTGCGAGTTTGTTCCATGTAATGTTGATGATATAAACGGAAAGCTTGACGACAATCCGCTTATCACGCTGTACATGGATGATGCTGCGGGACCTTCTGATGAGGTACTGCATTTCCTACTTGATGCGATGGATGAAAAAGGTCTTGAAATGATCCTTATCGGTGAAAAAAATGATCTGGATATTATGGGCGGGAAGATACCGTCGCGGCTTATCTTCAAAAAATTCACAAGGCCGGTGGATAATGACCAGTTCGTAAGGACTCTTCAGGATTATTACAAAAAATTGAACTCAGGTGAATTCAGGAAGAGTATTCTCGTGGTGGATGATGATCCGAATTATCTGGGACTTGTGCGTGAGTGGCTTAAAGATACCTACAAGGTCTTTATGGCTAATTCGGGTCTGCAGGCGATAAAGTGGCTTGGAAAAAACAAGGTAGACCTGATCCTCCTTGATCATGAAATGCCTGTGACAAGCGGACCGAAAGTTCTGGAAATGCTGAGGAGTGACTCGGAAACGGAGTCTATACCTGTAATGTTCCTTACAGGAAAGGGGGACAAGGAAAGTGTTATGCAGGTAGTAGCATTAAAGCCTGAAGGATATTTCCTGAAAAATATCCAAAAAGATGAATTGCTGGAAAAGCTTAACGAATTTTTTATCCTTCATAAGTAAAAGAGGAGAAGCAGGTAAATGTATGACTTTATCAGGGAGAATCAATTAAATATCATGCTGCTTTTATGCGGTGCCTGTGGTACGCTGGCGTTTCTCCTTGTGATCACCAGGTTTATGTCAAAAAGCAGGAAATATGTGCTGATCCTCATGGAGACTATAGCTTTTTTCCTGCTGTGGTTTGACAGGCTGGCGTATGTCTATTCAGGAAATACTGAAACTATTGGCTATATCATGGTACGGGTCAGCAATTTCTTTGTATTTTTCCTGACATCAGCTATAGTGCTTGGCTTAAACTTGTATATTATAGACTTGATGAGGCATGAGGGCGGTAGGGACACTGTGCCGCTCCGGCTCAAGGTCGTTTCGGCGCTGTCAGTCGTAGGGATGTTATTTGTCATCGTATCAGCGTTTACAGGATGGTATTATTACTTCGACGGATATAATGTATATCATAGGGGCAGTTTATTTCTTGCAGCATATATCGTTCCTGTTTTGTGCCCGCTGATACAGTTTACAGTGATTCAGCAATACAGAAAATCGTTTACATCGCTTATATATACATCGCTGGTGCTGTACATTTTTTTGCCTATAATTTGCGGCATTGTTCAGATTTTTGCGTACGGAATATCCATTGTAAATATGTCTATGGTCTTGGTTTCCATATCTCTGTATATTTTTGCTTATCTCGATATCAATAATGAGGTTGAGAGAGCTCATAAGATCGAGATGAATAATCTTCTGGAAGAGAAGAAGAGCATGAGGAGGCTTTTTGATCAGACTGCTACAGCATTTGTTACGGCTGTTGAAAAGAAGGATGATTTCACAGAGGGGCATTCTGTGAGAGTCGCAGAGATCGCAAAAAAGATCGCTGAGATGGGCGGTAAGGATGAGGATGAGTGCAACAGGGTCTACTACACAGCGCTCCTTCATGATGTGGGACTTATCGGCGTGCCGGATAGTGTTATAAAGAATGAAGCAGATCCCGAAAAGTGGGATTATGAAGCAATAAGACAGAAACCTGTTATAGCAAGAGAAATTCTTTCGAATATTACAGAATACCCATACCTCAGTCAGGGGGCATATTACAGTCATGAAAGATACGATGGTTCAGGTTATCCGGAAGGATTAAAAGGCGAGGAGATACCTGAGATCGCGCGTATCGTTGCCGTAGCGGATGCATTTGACACCATGTCGACCAAAAAAAGATTTCGTGATGCAAGACCGGCGTTCATGGTCCGGGAAGCATTTGTAAAGGGAAGCGGAGCAGAGTTTGATCCGAAGTACGCAAACCTGATGGTAAAGCTCATTGATTCAAAGACGGGGGAAAGAAGTGTGGATGATCTGTCGCACATAGAGAAGGAACTTCAGTGCAAAGAGTACAGGAAAACTGTTTCTGCAGGTATCATTATAGAAACCAATTATGTCCATATTTCTTTTGAATGTGAAGAGTTAAAGGACGGAGAGGACAAGTTCAGCGCGCCGTCAATGATACTTTTTGATTCATACGATGGACGGGTTCATGTGGATAAGAAAGCCATAGAGGCATACAAGTATCTGGAATACGGAGAAATATGGTTTGACAAGCACAGTATAGTCACTGCTGCGCGGAATATAAGGATCACCAATCTGGACGGAGAGAAGCCGTCAGGAGAATCCTCAAGTTATAATATAACGGCGGTTCGGTCGAGAGATCATATCAGGATGGAGCTCGTTGGTCCGGGATTCAGAAACGAAGTTGTGGTAGCGCTTCCTGATGAGACAAAGGATGCATTTATAGGACTCACGGGTGAAAACTGTATTATAAAGAACATAATCGCAGAAAAATCCGAAGAAAAGGTGAATCCTGCGGATATGCCGAGGATCGAGGATGCGATCAGCTATATCGATCACATGGAGTCTGACATAAAGAATGTCCAGATAGACAGGACGAGATCAGCTTCTACAGAGGGCGTGGAATTAAAAGACAGGATGAACATAATTTTTCACACTATGAGTCTTCCGAGCGCGAATCTGGTATGGCACTGCCCGTATATACTTTTATTCTACTCGGCTGACGGACAGGTCAATGGACCGGATTACAGGGAGTATGCCCTTATAAAGCTGAATGGAGAAAATGAAGTTGCAGGAGATCTTGCTGAAAACAAATTTGTCATGAAGAGAAATGACAAATTCCCAGGCTGGGAGAAATGGAAAGAAATAAATAAAAAAGGTCTGGAGTGCAAGGTTTATATAAAAAACAGAGGCGACCGTATAGTAACTACTACGGAGAATCTGGGTGTCTATATTCGTAATACTACGACAATCCGGGATAATACCGACAAAGTCTATGTGGCACTTACCGGTGACCAGTGTGCTATCACAGATATAAGGATTCATTAACAGTAAAATTTCCCCGTCCGGATCGGTTCTGACTTCCGGACGGGGATTATTTATGTTACTGGTATTTTTTTACATTTGATGCATCGACAGGTTCGAATGGTACGAATACGTTTCGATGGTCTTTGGTGATCCATTCAAGAGATGAGAGTGATTTACCCTGCGCCATAAGGGCAGCGGCATTAACGGCAGATTCACCCTGACCCTTGGCACTCTGCAAAACAGTGAAACTCATTTCGCCTGCTGCGATCGATGCACAGCCTTCAGCAGTGGCATCAACGCCGCATACCGGAATAGATGCCGGATCAATGTTGTGAGCTTTCATGGATTTAATAGCTCCGAGTGCAAGAGAATCGTTATTGCAGAAAATTGCGTCAACAGACTGTTCTGTTTTGAAAAAAGCTTCCATCAATCTTTCTGCAGCTTCTTCGTTCCAGCCTGTACCATAGTCTGAAAAGACTATATTGTAATCGATCCCTGAATCCTGAAGGGCGTACTTTAAAGCCTTCGTACGGCCTACTGCAGCGGAGTGACCCTTATCGCCCATTATTATGATAATGTTCAGTGAGGGTTTATTTCCGAGCTTTTTTAGTATGTACTCAGCCTGCATAGTTCCCGCGTCTCCTTCATTAGAACCTGCGAATACGTATTTGTCAGCCTTTAGAACGTCTATTGACGGTGAGTTATTAACAAATACGATCGGAAGAGTCGTCGCAGCCTCAAGCTGAAGCGCAGTAGATGCGTCATTTGGTCTGCATATTATGGCATTATAGCCGCTTGAAGCTGCGTTCTTAATGTCATTTACCTGATTCTGAACATCAGCGCCGCAGAGCTTCACATCCAGAGTATAACCCTTTGCTTTCGCGGTAGACTGCATACTCTCTACGAGAGCGGCCCTGAAGGTGTCATCATTATTATCAATGGTATAGAGGATCTTTATATTTCCGGCAGATGCTCCTCCGGAGGAACCGCATCCTGCGATCAGTGCGCCGGTCAGGACACATACCAGCAGCACGCTTAAGATCTTTGTAATAAGATTATTATTCATGGCAACCAACCTTTCTTTTAGAATCTCAGAGAACTCATACGCGGAATTGCTCCACATAGGATGCAAGTGTTTCGGACGTCTTTTCAAGGTCACGGGCATTATTGGAAACATCCTGACTGCTTTCCGTGATGCCGCGTGCCTGATCGACCATCTTCTGACTTGCTTCAAGGATCTCGTCTGCACTCGCTGCCTGCTCTTCGGATATGGCTGCTACGTTTGTTGCAACATCGTCAACCTTATTGATGTTCTCTATCATAGATGAAACTTCGACATTAGTTGCCTGGATATTTTCATAAATCTGGTCAAAGGTCTCTACTGCAGAATTTATAAGCTCTGTATTTGCCTTGATGCTTGCGGAGCTTTCATTTGCTTTGTTTACGGAATCGCGTATCAGGTTATTAACCTCTGTGATCAGATCGGTTATCCTCTGTGCGCTTTCAGAACTGGTCTGAGCCAGTTTGCCGATCTCTGTTGCAACTACAGCAAAGCCTTTACCAACTTCACCGGCACGGGCGGCTTCTATAGAAGCGTTGAGTGACAATAGATTCGTCTCCTCGGAGATTTCGCCGATAAGACTTACGATATTCGTGATCTTACCGGATGCTTCACCAACCTTGTTTATAGAATCTACCAGCTCGATATTGGCATCTTCGATACCTGACATGGCAGCGCTGAGCCTCTGCATTCCGGAACGGCCGTTTCGTGATATTTCAACAGTAGCCTGCATGCGGCTGTTTGCATTGTCACTGTTAGACTTGGTGTCAGATACAACACCGGCGAGAACAGTGGCGTTTTGAGCAATTTCATTAACCGCATTAGCAAGCTGGTCAACAGTCTCATTCAGATTTTGCATTGCAAGTGCCTGAGACTGTGACGCATCATACATATCTCTTGAAACGGTTGCACTGCTGTCTGCCTGTCTGCCGAGTTTCTCGGATTCGTTGCTGATGGAGGATATCATATTCCGCATGTTCAAAATGAATGTGTGGATGCGGGAACCCATGAGACCGATCTCATCGTTGCTGTTGGAGATTACGTCAATAGTGAAATCACCCGATGACATATCGATAATGTGCTTCGTGATATCTGAAAGAGGGGCAATTACTCTGTTTATCACGTAGAGGATTATCAGAACTATCAGTATGACAGAGACCACACCAATGAGGATAAGTAAATTCCCGAGTGCGATAACGTCAGAAAGGATGATATCTGTCTTTATAGAGGAAACCAGAACCCAGCCGGTTGACCCGATTTCAGCAAAATCAACCATATAATCGCCGATTATCTGGGACTCGTAATTTCTTTCTCTGATCACAGATGCAACTCCGCTCATAAGCTTGTCGGGGTCACTTTCGGAGATCGTAGATGATATTTTATTACTGTCACGGTGGGCAAGTATCGTACCATCGGCTGTGTCTACAAGGAATGAACTTGCATCAGTCATTTTAACGCCGGAATTAACGATGATACTTATGCGGTTTAACGGCACATCTGCACCGATAACCTTGAGTTCGCCGCTTCCGTCGTCAAGTATTCCTGTTGCACTTACTACGTAATCGCCGGCATCATCTTTATAGGCTTTTCCGTAGTCCATCTTCACACGCGTGATTCCCTGCCTGAACCATTCGGTGGAAGCAGGATCGCTTACATTATCTTCTGAGTCCTGAGCCTTATAGAAATTGCCCGAAGCAGTTCCGATAAAGAGCCCGTTTGGTGCATTGGTATTAAAGCCGTAGCAGCTGTCAAGTATGGTCTGCAGCTCGGCGTCGTCTGGCTTTGTTGTCTCGATGATGTTCTTGGTAGTTGAGAAAAATTCCATATTTGAATCGAGCCATGACTGGATATTGTCTGCCTGATTCGTGATGGAAGAGTCCAGAGCCTGTTTTGCCATGGATGTCAGATACTTTTTTGACAGAGTCGTAGACAGAAATATGATGATGATGATAGTCAATACGACAACAGGCATGATACATACGAGCAGTTTATTTCGTATGCTCCCGCGTTTTTTTGTTGTCTTACCGGTACGTTTTTTTGTGGATTCACTCATTATGAAGCCCCCTTCTTGCATTAAATCTGTATTTTTATAAGTACAGATTTCCGCACATTATTCAATCTTTATATCGGCGGAAAAACTGTATTTTTTATACACATTTAGAGAAAATATGGAATTATTATTGAATTGAAATTTGTTTGGTGATGTGCTAAAAATGGTACTAAATATGGTTGAGCAGGAAAGCGGTTCGTGACACCGTTTTAGAATTGAAAGGAGAGCCATGCTTCATGAGATCGCGCCTCACGCGCTGAATAATCAATATGATCCTGATGCCGTTATAGATCAGGACAGCATTTTATTTTTTTTTCGGGGACGAGAGCTTTTATGCAGGAGAGAGGATGATGAGATACTTCTCCCCCATGCATCGGACTTTCCGGAAATAAAGGAAGCGGTCTATCTTTTTGAATTTGACGGCAAGCATTGTTTTATGCCTCTCGATACACCTGATGCAGGAAACGGATTTGCTTATCGTGATATCTGGGTCATCAGAAAGACAGGCGGTGCGCCGAAGCACTTTATGTTTATGGCAGTCACCGCTTATCAGCTTTCACACTGGTACAGTGTCCACCGTTTCTGCGGTTCCTGCGGCACGGAGACCAGGCGCTCAGGTAAGGAGAGGGCGATAGTATGTCCGAACTGCGGGCAGCGGGAATATCCAAAGATCGCACCGGCAGTAGTAGTCGCCATCATCGACACCGAGACAGACAAGATCCTCCTCACAAAGTACGCAGGCTCCCGTGGAGCATATCCATACTACGCGCTGGTGGCAGGCTTCACAGAGATAGGTGAAACACTTGAGGAAACTGCCATTCGTGAGGTCCGCGAGGAAACAGGACTGGAGATCACAGACATCCGCTACTACAAGTCACAGCCCTGGGGCATCGTGGATGACCTGATGATAGGCTTCTTCTGCCACGTAAAAGGCAGCAGAGAGATACACATGGACGCATCCGAACTCAAGGAAGCCGTATGGCTCAGCCGCGAAGAGGTCATCCCCCAGCCGGACGACTTCTCCCTCACCAACGAAATGATGTGCCTCTTCAAAGACGGCAAAGAACCGAAGTAAGCGCTTTCGTCACCTACATCAACACAGCAGAAGCACTCTATTGTATGTATTAGTGTACTTGCAAAGGGTGTTAGAATCTGCTAACATGATAGTCGGTGAAAGCACGCTGGTAGTGTGATTTGATTAGTAATTTAGGAGGCTTTTTATATGGCATCACTTATTGTTCTTCTGCTCTTACTGATTGCCTGTGCAGGAGCGATGCATTATATCTGGCAGGCAAAGAAAAGCGGAACCTGCATTGGATGCGGTGAAGGAAAATGCAGTCATAACTGCGCTCATTATGCTGCGGAACAGGCAGAGCGTAAGAAATTGGATGAGATACGCGCAGCAAAAGCTGCGGAAGAAAAGGGGCAGAGGTAAGAGTATGCAGGAATCAGGAGAGGATTATATCGAGACCATCTATCGCCTGAAGAAAAAGAACGGCTCAGTCCGTTCCGTTGATGTGGCGAAAGAACTAGGTTTTTCAAGACCCAGTGTTTCACGTGCTGTAGGTATCCTTAAGAGGGATGGATATCTCACAATGGATGAAAGCGGTGAACTGGAGCTCACTGAAAAGGGAAGAAAAAAAGCTACAGGAGTCTATGACCGTCACAGGACGCTCACGAGATTTCTGATGGAGACCGCGAGTGTATCGGAAAAAACTGCTGAAGCAGACGCATGCCGTATAGAGCATGTCATAAGCGAGTCAACATTTCGCGGTATCAAAAAGTACATAAAGAGCGTAGATACAGAAAAACAGGAAACGGTTGGAACATTTTGACCTTATTCCTATACAATTTGACAAATCCTGGGTTTGGGAGTAACCTTTCGATTTATAAAGGAGGATAATACAAAAACATATGGACAGTATTGCTGACGCGGCCCTATCGGGCATAGGATTTGTAGTTATTAACTTTTTCCTTGTACTAGGCGCTGAAGGAATCCGAAGATTTTACGAAAAATTCAGGTCATATCGGCGGAAGGGGTTGGATATCCCTGAATCATATCGATAAACTAAATAGAGAAAAATAACGGGGAGAGCCTGAGAGGGTTCTCCCCGTTGATTTTATCTTTTTTATGCTTCAGCGTGCTTAAGGATCGCTTCGATGAATCCGCGGAACAGAGGGTGCGGACGGTTCGGGCGGGATTTAAACTCAGGATGAGCCTGTGTAGCAACGAACCAGGGGTGATCCGGAAGCTCTACCATCTCAACGATGTGTCCGTCAGGTGAAAGGCCGCTGAGCTTCATGCCGGCTTTGGTGAGGTCATCTCTGTAGTAGTTATTAACCTCATAACGATGACGGTGACGCTCATATATCACATCCTCGCCGTAGAGCTCATGAGCCTTGGAACCTTTCTCAAGATGGCAGGGATAAGAACCAAGACGGAGAGTTCCGCCGATGTCTTCGATACCATCCTTGTCCGGCATGATGTGGATAACAGGATGAGTAGTCTCAGGATCCTGCTCTGTGCTGTTCGCATCAGAATATCCAAGAACATCTCTTGCAAATTCAACGATAGAAAGCTGCATACCGAGGCAGAGACCAAGGTAAGGAACACCGTTTTCACGTGCATAGCGGATAGAAGTCAGCATACCGTCGATACCGCGCTGGCCGAAACCACCGGGAACGATGATACCGTCTACATCGCCAAGCATCTCTTCAACATTATCCGGAGTGATATCCTCAGAAGAAAGCCACTTAATATCAATATCAGCTTCGTGTGCGATAGCACCGTGCTTTAATGCCTCAACAACGCTGATATAAGCATCGTGAAGAGCAACATACTTTCCGACGAGTGCCAGATGAGCAGTCTTCTTCGGGTTAAGAAGCTTATTTACCATGGATGCCCACTCAGTGAGGTCAGGCTTCTGGTTCTCAAGGTGAAGGAGATCGCAGACATCATCAGCAAGGTGCTCCTCTTCCATAGCGAGCGGTGCAGCGTAAACAGTAGGAAGGTTCAGGTTCTGGATAACATTCTTCTTTGGAACGTTACAGAAAAGAGAAATCTTTTCCTTGATATTCTCATCAAGAGGCTTCTCAGTACGGCATACAACGATGTCAGGCTGGATACCAAGTGCCTGAAGCTCGCGTACGCTTGCCTGTGTAGGCTTAGTCTTAAGCTCCTCTGATGCGTGGAGATAAGGAACCAGTGTTACGTGGATAAGGATAGCGTTTTCATGTCCGATATCATGCTGGAACTGACGGATAGACTCGATGAAAGGCTGGCTTTCGATGTCGCCTACGGTTCCGCCGACCTCGATGATAGCGATATGTGTCTCGTTAGAACCGTCATTTCTGTAGAAACGGCTCTTGATCTCGTTTGTGATGTGAGGGATTACCTGAACTGTGCCTCCGCCGAAATCTCCGCGTCTCTCCTTAGAAAGAACAGACCAGTAAACCTTACCTGTTGTTACATTAGAGCGCTTGTCCAGACTCTCATCGATGAAACGCTCGTAATGACCGAGGTCGAGGTCAGTCTCTGTTCCATCGTCGGTTACAAAAACCTCACCGTGCTGGATCGGGTTCATTGTACCGGGATCGATATTGATGTAGGGGTCAAATTTCTGCATGGTTACTTTGTAACCGCGCTCTTTCATAAGTCTTCCAAGAGAAGCTGCGGTGATACCCTTACCGAGACCGGATACAACACCTCCTGTAACAAACACATATTTTACTGGCATGAATTTCTCCTTTCGAACTGCATTTTCCATAAAAAAAGAGACAAAGACCCCGTAGAAAGGGACGCCTTTGCCTCTTCTGCTTCGCTCACTAAAAACATTCATTGTTTTCGCGCGTTTTTTAACGGAAAAATTATAAGAGCATGATTAAATATTGTCAATCAGTTTTTTGAAATAAAAAACATCAAATTTTGAAAGGTTAATGTATTCAGTAAAAAGCGTCGATATAAGAGCTGACAGGTTTTGTTGCGGCTTAACGGAAGGAGTTTTTTATGGCAGTACAGATGAACGGACTTGATCAGAATACAGTAAATGCATGGCAGAACAGCAGCACAGAAAAAAATCAGGACTTAAGATCCGAATTTTCTGCCGCAGTTCAGGAAATATATGATAAGGTAAAGAACGGAGATACGGAGGAAAGTATTCCAATCGGCGGGCAGTCCTTTACGGTAAAAGAGTGGGACAAGATGATGCGCCGTTTTGACCGTATCCAGGAAGGTATCCGCGAGTCCATCGAGGAAGAGATAGAAAAGCGGAAGGCAGAAAATGAAGATCGTTTAGAAAGGCATAAGGCTGAGATCTCAAAGAAAGATAAAGAGTCCGACACGATGGAGCTTTTTGAAGAGATCTTGTGACTGAATGGTAGTAATGGCAGAGATAACAACAGTAATATTTGATATAGGAAATGTCCTTATAGGTTTTGACGGAGGGGATTTTCTTAAGAGACTATTTGATGAAAAGACAGCTGAAATAGTGGCGGATGCCATGTTTGGCGGAAAATGGTGGAATGAGCTTGACCGCGGAGTCTTCTCTGATGAAGAGATCGTTGGCGGCTTTATAGAGCGTGCACCGGAATATGAAAAAGAAATCAAAGAGGCTTTTGGCAGAGTGAATGAGTGTATTCACCGTGTCGACTATGCCATTCCCTGGATCAGAGAGGTAAAGAAAGCAGGATTTGAGACATATTTCCTGTCCAATTATTCGGAGCATGTGCTGGACCACAGTACTCATGCGATGGATTTCCTTCCGCTCCTCCTTGGCGGAATATTTTCATGCAGGGTGAAGATGGTAAAACCGGACAGTGAGATCTACAGACTTTTCCTTGATACCTATAAGAAAAAGCCGGAGGAATGTCTCTTTATCGATGATACAGAAGCGAATATCAAGGCGGCAGAAGAATTAGGTATCAATGGATGGCATTTCCACGGATATGAAAAGGATCATGATGCCATTATGAAATATCTGCAGGAGAATGGTCGGAAATAAGGAGTTATTTAGTGTGGTAAAGCGTTAATTTGATGTAATTTTTCTTGACATAAAAAATCGGACTGATTTATAATTTCACTCAGAAAGAGCAAGGGAGCTTTTTTATTGGCTATCTCTCGCTCTTTTTACGTTTAAATAAAAGAGCTTTGAGGTTTCAAGGAGCAGAAGCATAATGAAATTTACGAAAATGCAGGGCTGCGGAAATGATTACGTATATATAAACGGGTTTGCCGAAAAAATTGCGGATCACAGCAAGGCAGCTATTTTCTTAAGCAATCGAAATTTCGGTGTTGGTTCTGACGGCTTGATCTTTATTAATCCGTCGGAAAATGCTGATTTTGAGATGGAAATGTACAATTCCGACGGCTCCAGATCAGAAATGTGCGGCAACGGCATGCGTTGCGTCGGAAAGTATGTATATGATCATGGTCTTACAGATAAAACACACTTTACTGTAGATACTCTTGCAGGAGTGAAAACTCTGGATCTAAAAGTGGCTGACGGAAAGGCCTATGAGATCACTGTTGATATGAGTTCTCCGATACTTACACCGGAACTTATTCCCGTAAAGGCAGAGGGGCTTGATCCTAAGGCAGAGTCGGCAGTGAAGGTTCCGATACGAGTACTTGATAAAGATTATGAGATGACTTGTGTTTCCATGGGAAATCCTCACGCAGTGATCTTTGTTGACGAGGATCCTGTAAATCTCGATCTTCCGAAGATCGGTCCTCAGTTTGAAAATCATGAAGATTTTCCGAACAGGACCAATACAGAATTTATCTATGTTAAGGACAGAAAGCACCTTGTGATGAGAGTGTGGGAGAGAGGAACAGGAGAAACTCTCGCCTGCGGAACAGGTGCCTGTGCATCCCTTGTAGCGGCAGTACTTAACGGACTTGCTGATGATGAGGTTGAGATAAAACTGCTCGGCGGTACATTAAAGGTCCGCTGGGACAGAGAAGAAAATAAAGTATACCTGACAGGACCGGCAGTTACGGTCTTTGAGGGTGAAATGGAGAATTCATGCTTACAGTAAATGAAAACTATCTGAAACTCAGAGGTTCATATCTCTTTTCAGATATCGCAAAAAAGGTGTCAGCCTTTACAACCGCAAACCCTGACAGGACTATCATCCGTCTCGGTATCGGTGATGTTACTGAGCCTCTTACGCCCACTATCGTAAAAGCGCTTAAAGACGCAGTAGAAGAGCAGGCTCATGCTGAGACTTTCAGAGGTTATACCCCTGATCTCGGATATGATTTCCTTAGAAATGCTATCGCTGAGCACGATTACAAGGCGCGCGGCTGCAAGATCGAGGCTGATGAGATCTTTGTTTCCGATGGCGCAAAGAGTGATTCCGGAAATATTCAGGAGATTTTTTCTGACAAGGTACGTGTAGCCGTATGTGACCCTGTTTACCCCGTTTACGTGGATACAAACGTAATGGGCGGACGCGCAGGTGTATTTGATGAGGCCCGTGAGCAGTGGAGCAACATCATCTATATGCCCTGCACTGCTGAAAACGGTTTTGTACCGGAATTTCCTGCTGAGACACCGGATCTGATCTATATCTGTTCACCTAATAATCCGACAGGATCCGCGCTTAAAAAAGACGAGCTTCAGAAGTGGGTAGATTATGCAAATGAGCATGGATCTGTCATCATTTTTGATGCTGCATACGAAGCATACATCACAGAAGAGGATGTACCTCACTCTGTTTATGAGTGCAGAGGTGCTGAGACTTGTGCTATTGAGATTCATTCTTTCTCTAAAAATGCAGGATTTACAGGTGTTCGTCTGGGATACACTGTTGTTCCGAAGGCGCTTAAGGATGCAAACGGAGTGTCGATCCACAGTCTTTGGACGCGTCGTCACGGAACCAAGTTTAACGGTGCTCCTTACATCCAGCAGAGAGCAGGAGAAGCGGTTTATTCTGAAGCAGGTCAGAAGGAAGTTCGTGAACTTGTTTCCTACTACATGGAAAATGCGCGCATGATCCGCGAGGGTCTTACTAACGCCGGATATACAGTTTACGGTGGTGTAAATGCGCCTTATATCTGGCTCAAGACACCTGACAATATGACAAGCTGGCAATTTTTTGATCATCTTCTTGAAAAAGCAGGTATCGTAGGTACTCCGGGTTCGGGATTCGGACCTTCGGGAGAAGGATACTTCCGCCTTACTGCATTTGGAAATCACGAGAATACCAAAGCGGCAGTTGAGAGATTCCAGACTCTTTGAGGAATCATCTGAACTGCTGCGATGACCCGTACTGTTCCGTTGTCTAGGTTATTTTTCACAGAGGGAAAATTAGATGACTGGTATTTCGGTCTTTTTTCCCTAGACAACACTTAACATAAGGAGATTAAGTGGTTTGTGAACAGTAACCTCGTGATTAAAATGCAGGCAGCGACTATGCTGCTAAAAAGGTGAGGTATAACTATGTGTTCGATCATTGGTTTTGAAAAAAGAAGCATCCCCGAGGAAACAGCAAAAAAATGTCTTGAGCTTACAATATCCAGAGGCCCTGATATGACCCGTTTCGAGGAAGCAGGTCAGGGCTGGCTTGGATTTAACCGTCTTGCCATAATGGGTCTTACAGAATACGGTATGCAGCCCTTCCATTCAGGAAAAAGCATGGTTGTGTGCAACGGTGAGCTTTTTGGCTTCCGCGCCCAGAGAGCGGATATGATCGGTAAAGGTCACAAGTTCATCAGTAACTCTGACTGTGAGATCATCCTTCCCATGTACGAAGAGTACGGCGTTGCCATGTTTGACAAACTGGATGCCGAATTTGCAATGATCATTTATGACGGAGAAGCGGATAAATTTATCGCAGCACGTGATCCTATCGGAATCCGTCCGCTTTTCTATGGCTACGTGGATGATGGTTCCATTGCATTCGCAAGTGAAGCAAAGAACCTGATACCGGTAGTTAAGGAGGTATTTCCTTTCCCTCCCGGCTGCTATTATAAGGACGGCGCATTTATCAGATACGCTGATCCCGCAGCGGTTCATCATTATATCGTAGACGATGCTGATACAGCATCCGAGAAGATCCGTGAGAAGCTTGTAGCAGGCGTTGCCAAGCGTCTTGATGCAGATGCTCCGGTAGGATTCCTTCTGTCAGGAGGATTGGATTCTTCTCTTGTTTGTGCTATCGCACAGCGCATCAACCCGAGAAAGAAGATCCGTACATTTGCGATCGGAATGGATGTTGATGCGATCGACCTGAAATATGCCCGTGAAGTGGCTGATTTCATCGGCTCTGAGCATACAGAGGTGATCATTTCAAGAGATGATGTCATCGAGGCACTTGAGCCTGTCATCGCGACTCTCGGAACCTTTGATATCACTACTATCCGTGCAAGTATCGGAATGTACCTTGTGTGCAAATATATCCACGAAAACACAGATATCCGCGTGCTCTTAACAGGTGAGATCTCTGATGAGATGTTTGGATATAAATATACAGATTTCGCTCCGTCACCTGCTGAGTTCCAGAAAGAGGCTATGAAGCGTATCAGAGAGCTTCACTACTATGATGTTCTCCGTGCGGACCGCTGTATCGCAGTGAACTCTATCGAGGCACGTGTGCCTTTCGGTGATCTGGATCTGGTAGAGTACGTAATGAGCCTTACACCGGAGGTAAAGATCAATACTTACGGAAAGGGCAAGTACCTGCTCCGCCATGCTTTCGATAAGGGTGAGTGGCTCCCTGAGTCCATCGTACAGCGTGAGAAGGCTGCTTTCTCCGATGCGGTAGGCCATTCCATGGTAGACGATCTGAAGGAATATGCTGAGTCAAAGTATGCAGATGATGAGTGGCAGGCTATAGCTTCAAAGTATGAGCATGCGACTCCGTTCACTAAGGAGAGCCTCCTGTACCGAGAAATCTTTGAAAAGTATTACCCGGGTCAGTCTGCTATGATCCCAGACTTCTGGATGCCGAACAAAGAGTGGCCGGGATGCAACGTAAACGATCCTTCAGCAAGGGTCCTTGCAAACTACGGTGCAAGCGGAGTCTGATAAATACTCCTTGTTTTGTACAAAAATATGACCATTTTACCCGCCGTGAAAGGTTGATGTTTCACGGCGGGTGTTTTATTTTTAAATAAGGGTGCAGGGAGTTTTTATAAGAAGGGGGGATGCCTATGGAAGAAAAAGAAAGAACCGGGAATACAGAAAAAGAAAAGAAGGACTGGAAAAAGGTAAAGATACCTTTGGGCAAGTATCAGCTCCTGCTTATTTACTGCGGGATAGTCCTGCTGTATTACGTGATACGATATGTCATCCTTAAGGGATAAAAAAGAGAGCGGTGCCGTTTGGCATCGCTCTCAGTCTTTATCAGTATAAACCCGCTTAAAGCCTTATTTAGAAGTCTACCTCGAGATCGTAGTAGCAGCAGTCAAGCAGCTTCTCCATCTCTTCCTGAGACGGCTGACGAGGGTTAGAACCTGTACATGCATCAAGGATAGCATTAGCTGCGATATCATGACGTCTCTCTTTGTAGATCTCTTCCGGAACGAAACCGTTCTCTGTCGGGAAGGAATCTGCGCCATAATTCTTGATGCAGTGAGGAATATTAAGGTCGTCGTTCATGCCGCGGAGATACTTGATGAGGAGAGCAACCTTCTCGTCGTCGTTGCTTCCGCCGAGATGCATGTAATCAGCGATGACACCGTAACGCTTCTTAGCAGCGGGATCCTTAGCGTTGAATGCGATAACCTTCGGAAGGTACATAGCATTAGCAGCACCGTGGATGATGTGTGCGCCCTGATCTGCGAATACGGCACCTGTCTTGTGAGCCATTGAGTGAACGATACCAAGCAGAGCGTTGGAGAATGCCATACCTGCAAGACACTGAGCATCGTGCATGATGTCACGAGCTTCCATATCCTCGTTATAGGACTTAACGAGATTTGCCTGAATGAGCTCGATCGCATGGATAGCGAGGGAATCAGCGTAAGCACTGTTAGCTGTAGAAACATATGCCTCAATAGCATGTGTGATAGCGTCCATACCTGTGTGAGCAACAAGCTTTTTAGGCATTGTCTCAGCGAGCTCAGGATCAACGATAGCGATATCAGGAGTAATCTCAAAGTCAGCGATAGGATACTTGATACCCTTTGAGTAGTCAGTGATGATAGAGAATGCAGTAACCTCTGTAGCTGTACCTGATGTAGAAGAAATAGCGCAGAAATGAGCCTTCTTACGAAGCTCCGGGATACCGAATACCTTGCACATATCCTCGAATGTGCACTCAGGATACTCGTACTTGATCCACATAGCCTTTGCAGCATCGATAGGTGAACCGCCGCCGATAGCTACGATCCAGTCCGGTCCGAACTCCTGCATTACTTCAGCACCCTTCATAACAGTCTCAACGGAAGGGTCAGACTCGATACCTTCAAAGATCTTAACTTCCATTCCTGCTTCCTTGAGGTAACCCTCAGCTCTCTGCAGGAATCCGCCGCGCTTCATAGAACCACCGCCTACACAGATGATAGCCTTCTTGCCCTTAAGAGTTTTAAGGTTTTCAAGTGCGCCTTTGCCGTGGTACAGGTCTCTGGGTAAAGTAAAACGTGCCATTTTAGAATCCTCCTGAAAAAATGTTAATAACTTAACAAACCTCATTTAGTATATCCTTTGCACTAAAATAATGCAATGCTTTGTTGCTAAATTCACAAAATATTTACATCTGACAGCAAATTTTTTGTAAATTTAGACTTATTTAATTGATTATGTTGTCATATGATGAAATGCACAAAAACAGGTGATTAATTTAGACGTTTTAAGAAATTGTGTAGAATATTTATTTGTGCTATTGATTTAAAATATAAAAAGTGTAGGATTATGAATAGCGATATAAACTAGAGGGGAATGTTCGTAGTTTTGAACATATTGTTTAACTGACGGAATATGTATCGCCTGCGGTAGAAGGGAACTGCCGACAGATATTAGAAGAAAGGGGAGATAAATATGACAGACGTAGCAGTAAAGCTCAGCAGCAAAGAACAGATTGAAGAGTTTGTTCAGATCAACACCAGATCAGGATGCCAGGTTGATGTCAGGAGCGGAAGAAGTTACATTGACGGAAAGTCCATCATGGGACTTCTTACATTAAAGCTTCTGAAGCCGATCTACGTAAGCCTCATCGGAGACGACAGTAATGTTTCCGAAGTTATGCAGGCATATAAAAAGCAGCATCTTTTGGTTCAGGGCTGATATTTTCGAATAAAGAAATGGATTTTTTAAAAGCTGTACTTCATAATGAGGTACAGCTTTTAGTATTATGCGGAGTATTTGGCGGGGGATTAAACCTGCGTGACAGGTGCTTTTAGGAGGATATGTTTGAAAGGTCACAGTGAAAAAATGCTTTATCCAAAGGAGCTTCTGAAGCTGCTCAAGGATCTCATAGAAACGGATTCGCTGGAGTTTGTGCGGGATGCGCTCGATGACACGTGCATCAGGATTCCGTATATGATGAGTGATGCCGTGGAGAATTATATAGAGCTCCGGGGATGCAGTGTTTTCGGCGTTCTTGAAGAAGAATTTGAAGTGGGTACTTCTATTCGTATAAGCTCTGACGGATATATGCTGAGGATCTTTTTCTGTGCACCTGACGAACGGGAACTAAGGATTGAGTGCAGCAGTGCGATCCAGCGGATCACCCTGTATCAGTATCACAGGACAGGTCACTACTGGGTGGAAGGAAATGAGTTCCTGAGACGTCTCGTCTATATGGTAGGAACGGTCCATGACAAGGTAGAGTTCATGGGACGGGATTACTGCAACGAGACAGAGTTATCCTATTATCATTTGATAGAGTTTGCGCCCTTCAGATACTGGTCTCCTATAGATGAGACGATGGATGACTGGTACCATAATTCCGCTGCGGGAACGGAAGTTATGAGGGAACTCGCCCGGGAGGCGGGGGATGAGAGATTTCTCTGGATGATAGACCAGTACACTGAGTCGCCTGAGATACGGAATGTCCTTGCAAGATATTTATCCGGCAATGATGGAGACAGGATGATGGAATGTCTTCAGAAAAGGATCGTCAAGGGCTCGTCATCCTACGAAGAGCGGAGATATGATCCGCTTCTTGAGGAACAGATCCTTAGAAAAAGAGAGGAGATCACAGACCGCCTGACAGCCTCCGGTTATGAGGGAACGTATCCTGAATTTCAGCGGGGAAATATCCGTGTACTCGTGATAGAAGAACAGCCTTTTACAATAATGGACAGAGAAGATGCGGAATACCGTTTTCATTTTGAGTTCTGTGAAGAAGCAGACGGAAAGATGATAAGAACGGTCAAGCATGAAAATCTGTGAAAAATCGGAGAATTTTTCAAAGCTGTGAACCTTGGGACAGGAGTCTTGGGTTCACGGCCTTTGCTAAATTTCTGTCAGACTCGGAATCGTGCGGATAATAAAATAAATTTATAAAAATTATTGACAGATGTGTTAGCTGGTGCTAAATTAACATTGTTAGTTGAAGCTAACTACCGCAAAAGTACAGGTTCATGCGCATGAATTTTGTACAACTTTCAGATTTCTCTTACCTTGGCCTGCCGTGCCCAGCCATCACGGCAGGCTCATTTCATAATGTAAATAAATGCACAATAAAAAAACTTGAATAATCAAGTTTGTTGGCAGGTTGAACAAAGTTGAAAATACATGATTTTGCAGTATAAATTTGGGCTTTTGTTCTTGTTTTTATACACTTTAAACAGCCTTTTATAAAGTTGTTCCGAGGTTGTTGATTTTTTAACAAAAGTCTGATAGTATTCTAACTTGGATTTTGGAATGACAAGATTGTTAACCAAAGCTAACTAAAATACACAGGAGACCAGTAAGGAGGTTTCACAATGTTGTTACAGAACGAAGAATGGAAAGGCTTTGAAGGCCGCCTTTGGAAGGAAGAGTGCAACGTACGCGATTTCATCCAGAATAACTATGAGCCGTATGACGGAGACGAGAGCTTCCTCGCAGACGCTACAGATGCTACAAACAAGCTCTGGGGCAGACTTCAGGAGCTTCAGAAGGAAGAGCGCGCAAAGGGCGGCGTTCTTGATATGGAGACAGAGGTAGTTTCCAGCCTTACAGCTTATGGCCCGGGCTACATCGACGAGTCCATGAAGGATCTTGAGACAGTAGTAGGTCTTCAGACAGATAAGCCGCTTAAGAGAGCATTCATGCCTTTCGGTGGTATCAAGATGGCTGAGGAGTCCTGCCAGAACTACGGCTACACTCCGAACCCGAAGTTCCACAAGATCTTCAATGATTATCATAAGACACACAACCAGGCAGTATTTGATGCATATACAGACGAGATGAGAGCAGCTCGCCGCAGCCACATCGTAACAGGTCTTCCTGATACATACGGCCGTGGACGTATCGTAGGCGACTACAGAAGAGTAGCTCTTTACGGTATCGACCAGCTCATCGCTTGGAAGAACGAAGACAAGAAGAACTGTGGCGATGGCACAATGACAGATGATGTTATCCGTCAGAGAGAAGAGCTTGCTGAGCAGATCAAGGCTCTTAACGGAATGAAGGCTATGGCTCAGGCTTACGGCTTCGACATCTCTGCTCCTGCTAAGAACGCAAGAGAAGCAGTTCAGTGGCTGTACTTCGGCTACCTTGCAGCTGTTAAGACACAGAACGGTGCAGCTATGTCCGTTGGACGTATCTCCACATTCCTTGATATCTACATGCAGAGAGACCTCAAGAACGGTACTCTTACAGAGGCTCAGGCTCAGGAGCTCATCGACCATATGACAATGAAGTTCCGTATGGTTAAGTTTGCTCGTATCACTTCTTACAACGAGCTGTTCTCCGGAGATCCGGTTTGGGCAACTCTTGAAGTTGGTGGTATCGGCATGGATGGCCGCAGCATGGTTACAAAGAACGACTACAGATTCCTCCACACACTGGAGAACATGGGTCCTTCTCCGGAGCCGAACCTTACAGTTCTTTACTCTCCTGCACTTCCTGAGAACTTCAAGAAGTACGCTGCAAAGATCTCTGTAACAACATCTTCCATCCAGTATGAGAACGATGATGTTATGAAGCCGATCTGGGGCGATGATTACTCCATCTGCTGCTGTGTATCTGCTACACAGACAGGTAAGGAGATGCAGTTCTTCGGAGCTCGTGCAAACCTTGCTAAGGCTCTTAACTACGCTATCAATGGCGGTATCGATGAGAAGAGCGGTGTTCAGGTTGGACCTGCTTACAGACCGATCACTTCCGAGTACCTTGACTTCGATGAAGTTTATGCTTCATATGATCGTATGCTTGACTGGCTTGCAGGCCTCTATGTAAACGTACTTAACCTCATCCAGTACATGCACGACAAGTACTACTATGAGGCAGCTGAGATGGCTCTTATCGATACTGATGTACGTCGTACATTCGCTACAGGTATCGCAGGCTTCTCACACGTAATCGATTCCCTTTCTGCTATCAAGTATGCAAAGGTTAAGACTGTACGTGATCCTGAGACAGGTCTCGTAGTTGACTACGAAGTAGAGGGCGATTTCCCGAAGTATGGTAACGATGATGACCGCGCTGATAACATCGGTGTTGAGGTTCTTCACAGCTTCCTGACAAAGATCAAGAAGAGACATACTTACAGAAATTCTGAGCCTACAACTTCTATCCTTACTATTACTTCTAACGTTGTATATGGTAAGTACACAGGTAACCTTCCGGATGGAAGAAGAGCTTGGACACCGTTCGCTCCTGGTGCAAACCCGAGCTACGGCGCAGAGCAGAATGGTCTTCTTGCTTCCCTTAACTCTGTAGCTAAGATGCCGTATGAGTGGGCTCTTGATGGTATTTCCAATACTCAGACAATGAACCCGTCAGCTCTTGGTCACGATGATGAGGAGAGAAAGAATAACCTTGTTAACGTACTTGACGGTTACTTCAGCCAGGGTTCACATCACCTGAACGTAAACGTATTTGGTAAGGAGAAGCTCAAGGACGCTATGGAGCATCCTGAGAAGCCTGAGTACGCTAACTTCACTATCCGTGTATCTGGTTATGCTGTTAAGTTCATCGATCTTACTCGTGAGCAGCAGATGGATGTTATCTCCAGAACATTCCACGAGAAGCTTTGATTGAATGATTCAAAAACTGCATGGGCTCTCAAGTCCGGTAGTAACTGAATAAAGCTAGAAGAGAGAGCCCTGTGACATTTTGCCGCAGGGCTCTTTTAAAATATATGGCATAATTTATGTAGCTGATATATTTTAATTTACAACGGTAGTTATGAGTAGATAGGAGAAAGAAATGGCTGAGGAAATTCTCGGACGCGTAAATTCCATAGAGTCTTTTGGCTCAGTGGATGGCCCTGGCGTAAGATTTATATTCTTTATGCAGGGATGCAGAATGAGATGCAAATATTGTCACAATCCCGAGACATGGAAGACAGATGACGGCGGTGAACTTTACACACCGGAAGATGCTTTCAAAAAGGCATATAGATACAAAAATTACTGGAATAACGGCGGAGGTATCACAGTAAGCGGTGGTGAGCCCCTGCTTCAGATAGAATTCGTAACAGAGCTTTTTAAGATCGCTCATGAAAAAGGGGTAAATACTGCGCTGGATACATCTGCAAATCCCTTTAATTCCGCAGATCCTGAGTTCATGAAGAAGTTTGAAGCGCTTCTTGAGGTGACAGATCTCTTCTTATTAGATATCAAAGAGATCAATCCTGAGAGACATAAGGACCTCACAGCATGGGATAACTCCAATATCCTTGAGATGGCAAAATACCTTTCAGACCACGGCAAGAATATGTGGATCCGCCATGTACTCGTACCGGGTGTGAATGATTTCGAGGAAGACCTGCAGGGACTCTCAGACTTCGTAAAGACACTTAAGACAGTACAGAGATTTGAAATACTTCCGTATCACAACATGATGATACCCAAGTATGAAAAGCTCGGGATCGACTTCCCGTTAAAAGACCTCGATGCAGCTGATAAGTCAGATGTAGAAAAGGCAGATAAGATACTCAATACTTCAGAGTATAAGGGTTATCTTGCAAAGTAAATATGTAGTTAAAAGCCCTCTGAACCGGATTTATAACATTTCGGTTTGGAGGGCTTTTGCATTTGTGGAGCACTTAGCGAAGTATTTCCGAGCCTTAGTGTTGTGCGGGTAAAAATATTTTTGGAATCAACCGAACACTTGATTGGCTGCAACTTATTTTGTATAATATATCAGAATATACGTTCGTAATACGCGCGGGAAAGGAGGCAGTATGAAAGAACGTGTTTACATAGCGATAGATCTGAAGTCTTTCTACGCCTCGGTGGAGTGCCGTGCGAGAAAAAAGGACCCGTTTACGACAAATCTTGTGGTTGCTGATGCTTCACGGACGGATAAAACCATATGCCTTGCGGTATCACCTGCATTAAAAGCTTTTGGAATCCCCGGACGTCCGCGGCTTTTTGAAGTAAAACAGGCTATAAAGGAAATAAACAGAGCCCGTCTCAGAGCACTTAAGGGCAAGGCTTTTCAGGGAAAGTCCGATGATATTGAAGAATTACGGGAAAATCCTGCACTGGAGCTTGACTTCATCGCTGCGCGTCCCCAGATGAAAAAATATGAAGAGATCAGTGCAAAGATATATTCTATCTATTTAAGATATATAGCACCCGAGGATATTCATGTGTATTCTATAGATGAGGTATTTATGGATGTCACGGGGTATCTCAGGACTTATGGCCTCTCTGCGCGGGAACTTGCGGTAAAAATGATACATGAAGTTTTTGAGGAAACAGGGATAACCGCGACAGCAGGGATCGCGCCAAATCTCTATCTTTGTAAGGCGGCTATGGATATCGTTGCAAAGCATATCCCGGCGGATAAAGAAGGCGTGCGGATAGCGGAACTTGATGAGATGAGTTACAGGCGTATCCTATGGAATCACCGCCCGCTTACGGATTTTTGGAGAGTCGGGACAGGTTATGCAAGGAAACTGGAATCCAAAGGTATGTTTACCATGGGGGATATTGCTAGATGCGCGCTTGAAAGCGAAGATATGCTTTTCAAGATGTTTGGCGTAAATGCAGAGTATCTCATAGATCATGCTTTTGGAGTGGAAAATACGACCATAGCAGACATAAAGGCATATAAGCCCCAGTCTACCAGCACAGGCGCAGGTCAGGTTTTGAGTCAACCATATACTGTCGAAAAAACAAGGATCATTATACGGGAGATGGCAGAAAACCTCGCTATGGATCTCCTGTCAAAAGGACTGGTGACAGACCAGATAGTGATCACTGTTGGATATGACATTGAAAACCTAAGAAATCCATCAGTCATGCAGAACTATAAAGGTGTGATAAAGACTGATCATTATGGAAGAAAGGTTCCGAAAAGTGCACACGGAAGTATAAATCTTGACAGGTGGACGTGCTCTGTAAAAAAGATCGCAGAAGCATCTCTAAAGCTTTTTGACAGCATCATTGAGCCGGATTTACTCACCAGACGGGTTTATATAACGGCTAATCATACGAGAAGGGAAAACGAAGTCAGGGAAGAACCGGTATATGAACAGCTCGACCTCTTTACAGATTACGGAGCACTGGAAGCTGAACGGGAGAAAGAAGAAAAGGAGCTTCAGAGAGAAAAAAGGATGCAGCTCGCAACGCTGGAACTCAGAAAAAAGTTTGGAAAAAACGCGGTTCTGAAAGGAACCGACCTTCAGGAAGGCGCAAATACGCTAGAGCGCAATAAGCAGATCGGAGGTCATAGAGCCTGATATGACAAAGGATAGATTTGAAAATTCCTGGCATAATGTAAGAGGCGTTTCGGAAGAGGAACTGCGGGGAGATCCTGAAGTTATCAGAAAGTATGGTGATATACTTAATACAAAGTGGGATGGTGTGAGAAACCATCTAAAGGCAAAGCCGGATGTGAGGGCTGCGCAGTTTTCACCTTTTGCAGCACTCACGGGATATGATGATGAGATCCGTGAAACAGCGAGACTTACTGAATCGCAAAGAGATCTTGCAGAAGACGTCAGGGAAGAACTGGACATAAAAATGTGCGAGATACAGGCACGCTTTTCGGAACACCCGGAGATCTCCGTGACACACTTTGTTCCCGATCAGAATAAAAAGGGCGGTGCATACGTAACATTAGAAGGCACTGTACATAAAATTGATGTGATTGAAGGCGTGTTGGTCATGACCGGAGGAAAAACTATAGATATAGACAGCATTTCTGAGATAGTGATAAAAGATTAGAAGAAAAGTGGAGATAGTTAAATGACTTACAATTTTTTTGCGGCAATATCCAGAATGAAATATATAGAGCGCTGGGCACTTATGAGAAACGCAAGAGCAGAGACTCTGTCGGAGCACTGCCTCGATGTAGCAATGATCGCACACGTGCTCGCAGTCATGTCAAAGGTCAGGTACGGACATGATATAGATGCGGAGAAAGCGGCGCTTGTAGGACTTTATCATGATGCGTCTGAGATCATTACAGGCGACATGCCTACCCCTGTGAAATATTTCAATAGGGATATCAGAACTGCATATAAGCAGATCGAGTCAATGGCGGAGGATAGGCTCATAAGCAAGCTTCCTGATGATCTAAAACCTGAATACGAGCGGATCTTTAAGGAAAAGAAGAATGAAGACGGTTCGGATGATCCGGAAGAAAAGTACATGAGACGGCTCGTAAAAGCAGCGGATAAGCTTTCTGCGCTTATCAAGTGCATGGAAGAACGGCAGGCAGGAAATTCTGAGTTCCGTACTGCGGAAAAAACTATCCGTGATTCGGTATACCGGATGTCAGAGGATATGCCGGAGGTGAAGGATTTTCTGGAGGAATTTCTACCACCATACGGTAATACATTGGATGAACTTTCGTAAGAGGCATCATGTGGGCGGGATAAAAGCGCGCGAAAACTCCACGGTAACCGGTTATTGAGAAAAAATGCTCAGTAAGAAAATTGTTTTATAGGTTAAACTGTACTAATATCATAATTGATAATGAATATCATTCTGTTTTTAAATGTTAATCTTATGCGTTTCTGACAGCCATGCCGGGACTTTCTATTAAGAACGAAAGGGACCGGCAGGCTTCTTTTGTGTTCTATTGAAAATATTTATCAATAAGTTCCCTTGTTTTTGACTATTTTTTGGACATACAATCAATTAAAGTGCACGTAAATTCTGGCGAAATGATATAGGAGGTCCTAGATCATTTTGCTTTTGAACGTGGTTTGAAAGGAGAAAAAATATGATTCTTGAGTGTTTATCAAAAGTAGCGTGGAAAAAGGTTGGTCTGTTTGCAGGTGGTGTTCTTTTCGGAACAGCAGGTATC
Source organism: Lachnospiraceae bacterium (assembly GCA_900168235.1). Classification (GTDB taxonomy): domain Bacteria; phylum Bacillota; class Clostridia; order Lachnospirales; family Lachnospiraceae; genus NK4A144. The sequence continues at coordinate 42,971 of FUZG01000008.1, forward strand.
AAGATCCTCAGCAGCCAGGATGCAAAGAAGGCTTATACAGAGTGCACTGCTGCTGTTCTTCGTATGAAGGACTATACTCTTGAGAAGAAGGATATTCTCACAGAGAACTGCGCTGATATTTATGCTGATGCAAAGAGCATTAATGAGAAGAGAGATCAGGAGCGTCGTGAAAGAGAGTACAGAGAAGCTGAAGAGCTCTTAAAGGCAAAAAAATGTGCGGCAGAAGCAGCCGGTCTTGAGGTTTAATGTTGTTGTGTGAGCGAGCTTAAGGCGAGCGAACGGTAACATGAAATAATATTTCGGATGGAGAAGTATGAATTTTACAGTTTTGCATGAGAACGATGGTCAGATGCGTATCCGTGCACATGTATACGGCAAAATGACTGTACACGAGGCGGATCTTCTCCAGTATTACCTCATACAGAATCCCAATATCAAGAATGTGGTTGTGCATGAGAGAACGTCCTCTGTCATGATCAAATATAAGAATGACAGGCAGGATATTATAGATACGCTGCTCGCATTTGACTTTAATGATGATAAAAATGAAGAGCTCGTGCCTGAAAATACAGGACGGGCACTTGATCGTGAGTATGAAGACAGGCTTTTCTGGATAATCTGCGGAAGAATCTTGATGAAAACGCTTACACCTGCGCCTGTAAGGGCTGTTCTCACCGGAGCAAACGCCCTTCGTTATCTCGTAAAGGGCGTAAAGAGCCTTAAGGGTGGAAAGCTCAAGGTAGAGGCACTGGATGCTACGGCGGTTACGGTGTCGATGCTTAGAAGTGACATTGATACCGCAGGTTCGATCATGTTCCTTTTGAGTGTGGGAGCGCTTCTTGAGGACTGGACACATAAGAAATCTGTAAGTGATCTGGCAAGGAGCATGGCTCTCAATGTAGCTCATGTCTGGAAAAAGACCGGAGACGGTGAGGAAGTCAGAGTTCGCGTAACGGATGTGAATGAGAATGATATCATCATAGTCCGTGCAGGAAATATGATACCGCTTGACGGTGTGGTTTCATCAGGTGAAGCCATGGTAAATCAGGCATCAATGACGGGGGAAGCGGTTTCGGTAAGAAAAAACGAAGGCGTGACCGTCTATGCCGGAACAGTCATAGAAGATGGCGAATTAGAAATAAGGGTCACAGCCGAATCAGGCGGAACGCGTTACGAAAAGATCGTCCGGATGATCGAAGAATCTGAAAAACTTAAGAGTGAGCTTGAAACAAGGGCATCGTCTCTTGCAGATCATTTGGTGCCTTACAGTTTTGCCGGAACGATACTAACATATCTCTTTACGAGAAATGTGACGAGAGCACTTTCGGTCCTGATGGTAGATTTCTCCTGTGCGCTGAAGCTTGCTATGCCGATAGCGGTGATCTCTGCCATGCGTGAAGCCGGAAGTTACAAGATCACGGTCAAAGGCGGAAAATATCTGGAAGCTGTTTCAAGTGCAAGTACTATCGTATTTGATAAGACAGGAACGCTTACAAAAGCAGATCCGACTGTTGCGGATGTGATTCCTTTTGGCGGAAATGATAAGAATGAGATGCTGCGTCTGGCTGCGTGCCTTGAAGAGCATTTCCCTCATTCCATCGCAAATGCGGTCGTGAATAAAGCTCTTGAGCAAAATCTTGCACATGAGGAAATGCACTCGGAAGTAAAGTATATTGTGGCTCACGGTATAGCGAGTTCCGTTGACGGTCAGGACGTGGTGATAGGAAGTTATCACTTTGTTTTCGAGGATGAGAAAACACAGATACCTGATGGTGAGAAAGAGAAGTTTGACAGTCTGGAACTTCAGTATTCCCACCTCTATCTCGCTATCGGAGGAAAACTTGCTGCTGTCATTTATATCAGTGATCCTATCCGTGAAGAAGCAAGTGCGGTTATAACTACTCTTCATAAGATGGGGATCGAAAAGATCGTTATGATGACAGGTGACAGCGAACGCACGGCTGAAGCCATTGCGAAGCAGGTTGGCGTAGATGAATACTACGCAGAAGTTCTTCCTGAGGACAAAGCTGCATTTATCGACAGAGAACATGCAGAAGGCCGCAAGGTTATAATGGTCGGCGATGGAATCAATGATTCACCGGCACTCAGCGCATCGGATGCGGGCATTGCTATCAGCGAAGGTGCGCAGATCGCAAGGGAAGTAGCTGATATTACGGTTTCTGCGGATACGCTTTTTGAACTTGTGACGCTTAGAAATATCAGTGATTTCCTTATGAAGAGGATTGAGACGAATTATCGTTTTGTTATCGGCTTTAACTTTGGACTGATAGTGCTCGGAGTTTTTGGAGTTCTGCCGCCTGCTGTGTCAGCAGTACTGCATAATGCATCGACCGTAGGTGTGTCCCTTCACAGCATGACAGATCTTATCGAATAAAAACTGATAAAAAATTATCACTACAAAAACAGCAATTCTTTGCAGATGTCAGAGAATTGCTGTTTTTTATTTAAACAATCTGATAAAATATTCTCATTTCAGCAGAGATGTATTAAAATGATGTCGGGGTTAATTGAAAAAGTACAAGTTCAAGGTCGATATTGTTTTTACTGAACAGAAATGGGCAATTTTTAGATGGGAAGTATTACCTATTTCAAAAGTCATACGTTGTGGAGGAGGATGTATGAACGAATTTTTTCAGAAGCAGTTGTATCGATTTGCGGAAATGATGGAAACGGCAATGGCAGTATGCGTGGGTGTAGCTATTGTCGTTTCTTTATTTACTTTTGTGCCGAGGATAATGTATCTGCTGAGGGAAGGGGCGGATAAGGCAGAGTTAAATGAGGTTTTGGCGATAATATTTGTGATCGTGATAGCCATTGAATTTCTGAAACTCTTGCTGAAACCGGATATGACAAGTGTCGTAGAGGTGCTGATATTCCTGATTGCCCGTCATATGATCATCGAAGACACATCACCCACGCAGAATCTCATATCGATACTCAGCATCTGTCTCCTGTTCCTCATCGAGAACCTTCTGAAATACGGCGCATCATGGATGAAGAGATGGAAAAAGAGGGAAGACTTCAGGATAACGGAAACTCTTCACGAGCACGAGGAAAAGGGAATCGCTGATCTCGACGCCGGAGCGCTGACAAGCGAAAAGCCCAAGAAAGAAGAACCGAGAAAGGTTGCCGCTGTGATGGAGATGCGGTTTGACGATGTGGAGCCTCGGGTCAGTGGAAGACAGAATGTGTGAAACAGATATTGACGGAAGCTGAGCGTGTTGTTTCCAACGCATCACGGGACAAAAAGGAGTGATTAAGCGCAGAAGTAAGTGAGAATGATTGATCGATAAGAAGCATTGACGATGGTGTTAGCTTGTGCTAATATAACCTTGTTAGCAAAAACTAACGTAGTAAACTTTAGATTTCTCCTATTCAGAATACAGCCGCGGTCGAGCCAACCGCGGCTGTTTTTTTGACGTTTTATGGAAGGGTACGTTATTATATAGTCCGAAAAAATGATAGGAGACATAATGATTCATGCTTGGAAAAACACATTTTTTTGTAGGTACAGCGGCGGCACTTGTGGTGATGGAACCGAGGACGCTGCCGATAATGGTCGCAGGAACAGGAGCTGCAGCGCTTGGCGGCGTTATAAGTGACGTAGATTCGGGAACATCAGTGGCTCATAAAGACGCGGATAAGATCATAGCCGTATCGGTATTTATCATCGGTGCAGTAATCGTATTGGAGTACTTCTTTCACCTTGGTATTTATAACAGACTGGAAAGAGACAGCAATATTGCCAGAATCCTGATAGGTCTGATGGCATTTATACTGGTGTGTGCATTTGGTATGCAGCAGCCCCATCGGGCATTTATGCATTCATTTCTGGCGATGGCGCTTCTGACTGCCTGCGTGGGGATAGTTTTCCCGGCAGTGGCACCCTACTTTGCGATCGGTTTTGCATCCCATCTGCTGGTGGATGTATTCAATAAAAAAGGAGAGAAATTGTTGTGGCCCTATAAAAAAGGTTTTAGTTTCAGACTCTGCTCATCACATGGTACAGTGAACAGCCTGCTGATGGCAGGTGGAATGGCGGTTTCTGCTCTGTACTTTGCATTATCATCACCGATACATACAGCAGTCGGAAAAGTGATGACAATGATCTCACTTAAATAAAAATCCCTATAAATCAAATGCCACTTCTTTATTGATAATTGAAGATCAAAAACGCACTTGTTCTGTCTGTTAGTCTGTGCTAATATCTAAATAGTTAGAATAGACTAACAAAAGTTTCGAAAGGACATAAAGAAGATGGCAGAGATAAAGGTTGTATATTGGAGCGGAACAGGAAATACACAGGCTATGGCAGAGGCAGTAGCAAAGGGAATCCAGTCCGCAGGCGCAACAGCAAATGTACTTGGTTTCAGTGAGATCTCAGCAGCAGAGCTTGCAAAGGACAGCAAGTTTGCTTTAGGATGCCCCGCTATGGGAGCTGAAGTTCTCGAAGAGGGCGAAGTAGAGCCTTTCATGACAGAGCTGGATAACCTTCTTGCCGGCAAAAAGGTAGCACTTTTTGGCTCATACGGATGGGGATCCGGTGAGTGGATGTCTTCTTGGCAGGACAGAGTATCATCCGACGGTGCAACAGTTGTAAATGGAGAAGGTGTAATGGCAAACAATGCACCGGACGACGGAGCACTTGCTGAGTGTGAAGCACTTGGCAAAGCTCTTGTGAATGCATGAGCAGGGATGTATACGATATCATAGATTTTCGTGAGGTGGAGCACTCGTTGATTTATCAGTGCGCACCGGTGCTATCAGGATTGAAAATGAGTAATCTGCTCATCCTGGATCGTGAAATAGTGGCGGCAGCACTGATGATCATAAGGTCGGTTGGACTTTCCTTTTATGTGCTGTACAGAAATGAAAAGAAGATCACATTCATCGTATTTCATGAGGATGAACTCAGACGTGTCCTTCGTGAGAAACGGAATGTTTCATTTCTGAAAAAGCGCGGATATCCATCCGGTCCTCTGCAGAGAGTGATGATGGAAGCAGCTTCCCGTTACAGGGCGTGTATGGACGGAAAAGCGGGATTCCCGGATGAGTTGGGATTGTTTTTGGGATATCCGTTTGAAGACGTGATCGGATATATAGAACAGAACGGAAGAAACTTTCTCCTTAATGGATATTGGAAGGTTTATTCTGATCCCGAGGCAGCGGCAGAACGCTTTGAGAGCTATGATGTCATAACTGAAAAAATGATGCGGGAGGTTATTTCCGGCAAGAGCATCCTGAGAGTTATCAGAGATAACAGGATAGATGTTGACAAAAAAATGCACTCCTATGCAGGATGAAAAGTAAAAGAAGGCCGTTTCGGAAGTGGTAAATCCGAGGCGGCTTTCTTTTGTTTTCGGAGCACTTAGCGAGGTATTTTCGAGCTTATGGCTGAAATAGCAAATCTATTGATTTGCGTGATTGAAGCTATGCAGAGCTGTGCGTGTTATGCCAGTTCGCTTGGCGAGGTTTTGTCGAGCCTGGCGTAACTTGTTGTTGCCGCGTGCATATAAGTGGTATGATGTCCAAAGTACTATAAACGGTAAGAAGTAAGGAGATTTTATAGATGCCGGTCATAGATCTAATCACGGGTTTTCTTGGTTCCGGGAAGACCACATTCATCAGAAAATATGCGCAGTATCTAATGGATAAAGGGATGCGTATAGGTATCCTGGAAAATGATTACGGTGCGGTAAATGTGGATATGACACTGCTCTCAGACCTTAGAAGCGATAAGTGCGAGCTTGAGATGGTGAGCGGCGGATGCGATTACGACTGCCACAGAAGACGTTTTAAGTCAAAGCTTATTTCAATGGGAATGTCGGGCTATGACAGGATAATAGTCGAGCCCTCTGGAGTTTTTGACACGGACGAATTTTTTGATATTTTGCATGAAGATCCTATAGACAGCTGGTACAGGATCGGAAGCGTGCTCACCATTGTAGATGCAGGTATCCCGGATGAAATGTCTGAGGAAGCAGAATACTTTTTTATGGCGCAGGCTGCAAATGCGGGAAAAATCGTGCTGAGCCACGTGGACACAAATCCCGGACAGGAGCAAAAAATTGCAGACCACCTGAACCGTGTCATGGAGCAGTTTAAGTGTAAGCGGCGCTTCAAACCTGAAAATCTTTTCGCAAAAGAAATAGACAGTATAACAACGGAAGACTTCGATAAGCTGTCACGGGTGGAGTATGTGGGGGCGGATCATGTAAAGATAACCACCATGGATGACAACGGTTTCCAGTCACTTTTTTATATGAATGTGATCATGGAAGAGGAAGATTTCAGGGAAAAGATACGCAGGCTTTTTCAGGATCAGGATGCAGGTCATGTGCTCAGAGTAAAGGGCTACCTGCAGACGCCGGAAGAAAAGTGGTACGAACTCAACATCACAAAAGAAACCGAGATAATAAAGGAAGTTGAGTCAGGTCAGGCGATACTCATAGTCATCGGAGAAGAACTGAATAAAGAAAAAGTCTACTCATATTTTGAAGGAGCGACGACTGTATAAAGATTTTTGATGTTCAATTTTTTGAATACTGGACCGATATACTCTTTATAGGCAAATGGGGATGTTTATAAGGAGGAGAAAATGATCGGGAAAGAGTCTGAAATAGTCAGAGCGGATATGATACGGTGTACGCTGTGTGATGATGCGCCGTGTGACCGCGCCTGTGAAATAATAGATCCTGCCAAAATCCTGCGGAGCATCTGGTTTAAGAATGAGCAGACTGCCGCACAGAGTCTTCCTAAGGAAAATCCCTGTACAGGCTGTACGGCGCCTTGTGAACATGACTGCGTGAGAGCGGGAGAGGTTCCTGTAAAGAAGCTCATAGACCGCTTGTACAGCGAGATCAGACCGCATTGTGAGACACAGATACCTGATGATGAGGATCTGTTAAAGTGTGATCTGTGCGGCATACCGCTTGAAAATCCTTTCCTGCTGTCATCGTCGGTAGTGGCGAGCACTTATGATATGTGCGCCCGTGCATTTGAAGCAGGCTGGGCAGGTGTGTGCTTTAAGACTATCTGTTCTCTGGATATTCACGAAGCATCTCCCAGATTTTCGGCGATAACGGGAAATGACGGCAGTATCGTAGGATTCAAAAATATAGAACAGCTTTCAGATCACAGTGTTGCCGAAAATATGGAGATCTTTCGTAGGCTCAAGGCAAATTACCCCGGGAAATTCATACTGGCGTCCATAATGGGACAGAATGAAAAAGAATGGGGAGAGCTGGCACGGCTCTGCGAAGAAAATGGCGCAGATGCTGTCGAGCTGAATTTCTCGTGTCCGAATATGGCTGAGGGCGGACTTGGAAGTGACATAGGTCAGGTGCCGGAGCTGGTGGAGCGGTTCACGAGAGCTGCAAAAAACGCGTGCAGTATACCTGTTTTGGCAAAGCTCACACCGAATGTGGCAGCAATGAGTCCCGCGGGCGAAGCAGCAAAGCGGGGCGGAGCCGATGGTATAGCGGCTATAAATACAATTAAGTCTGTGACGGGCGTAAATATACACACATTTGTAGCAGCACCGGCAGTGCATGGACACAGCGCCGTTGGCGGATACAGCGGAAACGCAGTGAAGCCGATCGCCTTGAGATTTATTTCGGAACTGGCGCAGAATCCCGAGCTTTCAGGCATGCATCTGTCAGCTATGGGCGGAATCGAAACATGGCAGGATGCGCTGGAATTTCTGCTTCTCGGAGGCGGTTCGATCCAGATCACAACAGCAGTCATGCAGTACGGATACAGGATCATTGATGATCTGAAATCAGGTCTTAATCTTTACCTTAAAGAAAAAGGATTTTCCGGTGTAAAAGATGTGATAGGACAGGGACTTGATACACTGAGTGACACGACCGATACGCTGGAACGCGATACCGTGCTTTTCCCGAAGTTTGATACAGAACGCTGTATAGGGTGCGGACGGTGCAGGATTTCCTGTGATGACGGCGGACATCAGGCAATACGTCTGGATGAAAACCGTAAGCCTGTCTTAAACGGTAAAAAATGTGTGGGATGTCATCTATGTGTACTCGTTTGTCCGGAGCGTGCCATAACGCCCGGAAAGAAGAGGATAAGCAGATAAGGAGGAGAGTAAAAGTGGTGGATGTAAGAAAAATTGTTGTTTCTGTGCTGATTTCTTCAATGGTGGTGACTTTAGTATCCTGTGGTGTAAAGAAGGAAAAAACTGATGAAGTATTAAATGAAGTTATTTCAGAGGAATTGGCGTCAAATACGGAAACAGCAGAAACATCTGAAAGCGCTGCGGAAACAATCGAGGAGACTGAGACAGATGAAACAGAAGCATCGGAAGCCACAGAGGAAAATGTTGTCGCAGCGGAGACACTTCCGGCGTACGAATACCCGGGACCGGAACTTTTTTACTCTGTACTGTACAAATATTTGATCGATGAGCTCGGACAGTGGTATGAACCTGCCGATGTCTGCATCCCGTGTCCTGTGATCATCCATGAGGATGAGAGCAACAAAGAAGACATTCGGGTTTATGGCGATTTTTGGATATATAACTATGATCTGGATGGGGATACACTGGTGAATACTTCCGGCGGTTCACACCCGGGATGCATCCATCTGAAGGCTACCGATGAAGGCTATGAAGTGACCGGAATGGACGCGGTAGAGGATGGAAGCAATTATGATCCCACAGCAAAGAAGATCTTTGGTGAGTACTACGAAGATTTCATAAAGGAGATCGGAGATACAGAGAAAACAGAAAAGATCAGAGCGCAGATTATTGCAAATTATGTTGCGGCAAATAATCTTTCTATCACGGCATACAGGGATTACGGCTGGGATCCGGTGACTCTGCCGGAGGAAAATATCGATTCATTTTACAGTGTATTAAACTGATGAAAAAAAGAGCTTTCTGCTCATGTTCACTTTTTTGAAGTGCGACAGGACAGCAGAAAGCTCTTTTATGTTTATTTCGGACCTGATGTGTATGAATCGACAGCGAGTGATGCATCGTACAAAATTTTGTCCTTTTCAACAAGGACTGCTTTTCCGTTTTCTGCATCTACGATATTTACGGCGCAGTTCATGGGAACATTTCCCTGCCAGAAATCAGACGGATCATCGTAGAGCGGATTGAGGAGTGCTCGCATTGCGCATCCGTGCATGGCGATTAGGATAGTCTTATCCTGCATGTCCTTTTTATGGATCAGTTCCTGAAGGAACGATGCAGTACGTTCGCAGACCTGGGGGATCGTTTCGGTATCAGGTGCTCCGCGGAAATTAAAGGAGTCATAGTAAAACTTATCAAATTCCTCTTTGCTTATTGGAACATTGTACTCGTCACCGCGGCATGTAAGGTAATCCCAGCTTCCCCAATCGATCTCCACGAGCCTCGGATCTACGGAAATTGTGAGATTAGATGACGTTTTATTCTGAGAAAGAATGAGACGCGCGGTATCATAGGCGCGGACCAGGGGGCTGGATATCGCAGCATCAAAATGGATATCGCTAAGTCCCTGCCCGGTTACGAGAGCGAGGTCAACACCGCTCTGGTTTAAGGGTTCGTTTACCCGTCCCTGCAGACGTTTCTCCTTATTTAATCGTGTTTCACCGTGACGTACGATATATAAACGCATATTGGACTCCTTTCCGCGCGAAAAATTATTTATCTAAAAATCTCGTCAGAATCAAGAATGATGGTGAACGGACCTTCGTTTGTGAGGCTCACCTTCATTTCTGCACCAAAGACACCTTTCTCGACAACGGGTACTGATTCCCTGCACTTATCAAGGATATATTCATACATATCATTAGCCATGTCAGGCGCGCCTGCATTGAGGAAATTCGGGCGGTTTCCCTTGTGGCAGTCAGCATACAGGGTAAACTGGGAAATGAGCAGGAGCTCGCCGTTTACATCCTTAAGAGAAAGATTCGTCTTGTCATTTTCATCGGGAAAAATACGAAGACCGATAAGCTTTTTCACCATTTTATCGGCGATCTCTTTCGTATCATTCTGTCCGATACCAACGAGGACCAGAAATCCCTGTCCGATCTCACCCTTAACTTCACCATCAACTTTTACATCTGCATGACTGCAGACCTGTATCACAAATCTCATATCAAATCCTATGCGCGGTATTACCGCGATGATCCTTTCTGTTATTTTTCAATACTGCTGTGACTCAATAAAGACATCAAATCTTGGCAGTGTGTAGCTGATAACGCCGCGTGTTGAAACATTGATGAGTCCTTTGTCTCTAAGTCTCGCACGATATTGAGAAAACTCGTTTTTTTTCTGACCTGACAATTCAAGCAATTCAGCCGTGGTTATAGATTCCTTCTTTACTATAAAGGACATGTTCCACTGGTCTTTTGGAGAAAGCTCTTTCCATATTTTTTCATACACATAGTGGCTTAGAGCTTCATCAAATTTAGCAAGGACTGAACTAGTCATTTCATGGTCTTTTTCATCCCAGACATACTTTCCCAATGCCTGATAAGCAAATGGATAACCCTTTGTCATCACAGCCATATCGTAAGCCTTTTCCTGAGAAATACCAAAAATCTTCATGTATTTATCGGCGATGAGCGTACGGTTTAACGGTTCCATATCATATTGAGGAGAGCGGTAAAGAAAGGTAAGAGCTTTATCATCCTTTAGCTCGCGAACATTCTCATATAGTCCTGCCATAACAAGAAAAATAGGAAGGTCCTCACGAATCATTATTTGAAGACAGCTTGCAAACTCTCGCATAAACTGTGTTTTTGAAACTTCGTCAATGGTGACGAGCAGACGTTTTTTTCTTTTCTTTATTTCTTTAAGAATGATCTCAAGCGCAGATTCTATGTCGGCAACAGGAGGCACAGATGTCAGCTCCACACCGATTCCAAATTTGGAAAGATTGACAGTAGCATTAATGAAACGTGTAAGAAAGTCACGGCTGTCGTAGAGTTTAGCAACCAGACTGCTGATCATATCTCTGGTCGGATTTAATCGAACGATTATCCAGTTGTCATCATCAGCTATTCTTTTTTCAAGAGCGGTCATGGTAACGGTTTTTCCGCTTCCGCGTGTTCCAGACAGCATAAAGCACTGATTCTGGATATCATCAGAGGTTAGTTCCTCAACAAGTTCGTCAATCAGAAATTCACGATCAATATACTGAGTAGGAACTTTCCCAAAATTAAGAGTAAAAGGATTTCTCATAAATACCCTCACTTTAGAGCTAATGTTTTGATGCTTTTTATATACTTCTATATACTTTTAGATTGCTTATATACTTTTATATACTTCTAATACGATTATATACTTCTATATACTTCTGTCAATGGTGTATAATGGGGATGTTTGGGCAGAATGTGGCGGGGAATTTATTTTTGCAGGAAGGTCAAATGCCATAAAGGAGAGTATGAAGTTGGCGGTATTTTTTATTCTGTTTTATATAATCTTTATTCCTATGTTTATAGTTGTTGCGGTGAATAATTCAAGGGTCAGGAACCCTAAAAATAAGGAAGACGACATTTCTTCTTTGGACGGCGCAGCATATCTTATCAGGGATGATAATGCCTATGTCATGTATAAACTGAAGACGGCATGGAACAGTAAATATATCAGGAAGTGGGAATTTACGCCGGTCTCGGATACGGAGGGCACGATATGTTTCGGTGATCTGAATTATACGACTCTCGGAAGGGGAAATAATGATTTCGGTCATACATTTCAGATTACTCTTGAACCGGCTGAAAACAAGACCATCATGCATCTGAGATACATAGGAAATAAGCAGTTTTTTGGAAAGAACAGCAGACCGACAAAGCTTCTGACAGAGTCCTACCACTTTTTCTTCAAAGAGCAGTTTGACGTAGAAAAGCTGTATCCTCCGATGCAGAAGCACTGAATCCGTGTCAGACGTGTTTTTAGTCGATGATATCATTCTGAAAACGTGAAAGATGCTCGTATGGCAGGATGAGCCTGCCTCTGTATAAACCGCATCCATCGTTTATCAGATTGTTATTTGCGGCGCTGAACATATTTACATCAACCTTGGATAATTCAAGGTTTTGAAGCAATACACCTCTTTTATAGGACTCGTCGAAATAAAGACATTCTCCCTCGGGGATGCTCTCACGTCGTGTTCGGTCCTGCATCTGTCGTTTTTCATATCCCAGGTGGTTTGCAGGTCCTATCTCTGCGAAATCATCCATCTCCTTTGTCCGGAGCTGGACTTCCACATAACTCCTTGTTTCATTATCAAAAAGCGTGATATGAAGAGACTGGTAGCCGTAGCTCGGATGCTGGATATAGTCTCTGAAATACATTTTCACATCCGGGGAGAGCCTGTCGGAAACATCCCCTGCAGAAAGCTCTGCACTGAAGCCGCGCTGTTCCAGAAAATCGGGAAGAGAAGCCGCAATCTCATACAGATATTCCTGTTCTTTTGCCCTTCTCTCTGCATCATTTTCAATATGACATTTCGGAAGTGCGATAACGATTCTGTACGCTATGAGATCGCGGAAATATCGTATGCGCTTTTTTACTTCCACAGGGTCAGGATACTCCTTGTGCTTTTTATAGTGATCATAGACCATTTCTACGATATACCCGTTGAATTTTTCCTCGGCACGGATCAGAGACTTGATCCTGCCCTTAAAGGTAAAAGCAAGAAAAGGGTAGTTTACCGCCATGAATTTGTAGAATTCCTTGAGTCTCTGTGACTGGGAGGTTAGGAAATCGTTGTGTTCCAGGATTTCCTCCAGCTGCAGCAAAAAATTGCAGTGGAAAAGATCCATGCTGTTTCCTGTTTCTATCGCTGATTTTCTAAGATCGGAAGAATAGTTCCTTATGATCTTCAGGACTGTGTCGCCATTATATAAATAATCGTTCAATGCTACCATGTGTATTCATAACCCCTTTTCATGTATAAAGCAAAAAAGCGCTCTGATGCACTTGATACATCAAAACGCCGTTGTTTTAATAAAAATAGATATTTTGAAATACTTGTACTTCAAAAGTATACCTGTTATCGCCTGTAATAGCAATTAAGAACGACAGCAAGACAAAGTTCATCACAGTTGAAAGCAATGACTTCACAGGATCATAAAGACGTCCATGGTTCGACTGAGATAAGCACCATCCAATCCAGTTAATGGGAAATGGATGGTGCTTATTTTTTCGGTCAGGCTTATTTGGAAAGAAAATCTAGTACAGAGAAAATAGAACAAAAATTATGTTCTAATCGTCGTAATCTGATATAATATATGAAAAGGAGCAAAAACTATGAAATTATTACGTTTAGTTGCAAGTAATTTTAAAAACTGCAGGGATAATTTTGAAATAGACTTTGTGGCTGTATCAAAGAAGACAGCGGAGGATAGAGAATACGAACTTCAGGAAATTGCAGAAGGTCTGTTTACTTACAGCACGCTTGCATTTGTCGGAAAAAATGCCTCCGGTAAAACCACAGCTGTTGAGCTTCTTGATGCATGTTATTCCATATTAGGGAATTTCAGACTTGAGAATAGAAACTACGATTTTGATAATGTAAGCCTTCTTATAGATTTTTATTATGAGGGTTATATTTACAGATATGAAACAGTTCTAAAAAATTCAGACAGTATCGGAACCAGAGCGATATTCACAGAGCAGAGAATTAGAAGAAAAAAATATTATAAGAGCAAGATCAAAAGCATATATGTAGATTCAGAATTTAAGGATGTTAAGGTAAAAGGAGAGCTGCCTGATGATACATCAAGCCTTTTCTTTGTATTAAAAAAGAAAGAAACACATGCGGTCTATTTTGACAGCTATGGAAATGGAAAGGATACATACAGGCTTATATTCGCCGCAATGAAGGACTATTCTATTCCGGCAGATATTTTGATACGCATAATAACCATATTTGACGAAAATGTATCTGATCTGCAGATGCTTGATGAACATAATTTCAGCCTGAATTATAGTGGAAGCAAATATATTGTCTCTGATAAGGAACTGCTGTATAAACTGTCAAGCGGTACAACAAAAGGTATGCTGCTTTATATTCTCATGGTTGCGTCACTACAGAACGGGTTTGATCTGATCATAGATGAGGTGGAGAATCATTTTCACAAGACGCTCGTTGAGAATATGATTACACTTTATAAGGATAAGAAAACTAATAAAAAAAATTCGACTCTCATTTTTACCACGCATTACTGTGAAATACTAGATTTATTTAATCGACAGGACAATATTTATATAGCAAGAGCCGAAGATAAAGTTTATCTCACAAATATGTACAGAGGATTTAATGTAAGACCGGAATTGCTTAAGAGCAGACAATTTTATAATAATGTTTTTCAAACAAGTGTAAATTACGAAGATCTGATGAATCTAAAAAAGGAGTTGAAAAAATGAAACTCCTTATAATGTGTGAAGGTCCAAATGAAAAAGAAATAATTGAGATACTTCTTGCAAATGGATTTTTGAAGTTTTCAGAGGATGATCTGATTGGTGTGACACCATTTCATGGTAATGGTCTGAGATAAGCACCATCCAATCCCGTTAATGGGAAATGGATGGTGCTTATTTTTGTGCGGAGCACTTAGCGAGGTTTTTTCGAGCTTAGTGCGTGCCATGCAAATTCACTTGGCGAGGTCTTATCGAGCCTAGTGATATTTGTAAATCTTAAATGAATCTTAAATCATAATTCTTCAAAAAAATGTACTATTAATAGAGATTTTTGGAGGATTAAAAATTAAGAATAAAACTGCTATGAAGAAACAGATAATGAAGAGTTCAAAATTTTGTATGGTGATTCTTGCTGCGGCTGCTTTGATGATCGGCTGCGGGAGCGATGGCGATGTTATCACGGAGAGTAATGATCAGAGCGTAGAAACTGATGAAAACGTAAGTACAGAAGAGACAGAGGAAAGTTTCAGCACAGGAGAAATGCCTGAAGATGATTCATCAGATACAGAGAATAGTGATCAGAGCAACGAAGAATATGATGAATCCGATTCACCTAAATCAAAAGACGAAATCAATCTGGATTCTCAATCTGAAGAATTGTATGACGGATTTATTGAAGGTAAGGATAAAGCAGAATATTCTGCAGAAGCTGATATAGGCAGATTTTTATATTTGAAGGATGATCTGGAAGATGGCGGGGATTATAGTTTAGATGAGATTAAGGAAAAACTTGGTGATGCAGGTGTTTATACGGATTGCATTAGTGAGAGCTACATTGATGCCGGTCTTGATGGTACATATGAACTGAAACTGGATATAGGCGGTGCTGATAACTGCGCGACATTTGTCATTAAAAACAACGCCGGAAACCTGAAAATATGCTTTGTGGGAGATTCAACCAGGTTCGGCAGCACGAATGTTACGTACTCAGGAGAAGTAAATTATTTTTACTCTGTAGATAATGATTCCCACGGCTATGAAAAGGGATATATTGATGCAGAAGGCAGCTATGATCTGAGTGAGGTATCAACAGAAGACGGATATAATATTGGTGAGGATGGTGATCTTTACTATAATGATCAGTATATCGGGACCGGAATCGGATTATATATAGATGAACATTCATCTGACAGAAATAATACCGATCCATTTTACTCGATCCATATCGTGGATAAAGACAACAAAGATATAGAGGAAGACAAGGCAGATCCGAATGACCCATATAAATTAGCGAGGAAAGCTCTTGAAAAAGGAGGAAAGCGCGTGGTCACGGGAGATGAAGAAAAGAAGCTGCTGGATTAACGGGAGATTTTGTGAGGATGTTTAAGTTCTTTGGAAAAAGGTATGAAACCAGATTTAAGGACGGAAAGATAATACTTAAGGATAACAGGACCCGGGGCCTGTACATGATGCTTTTTTTCATATTTTTGATAGGTGGGGTAATTATTGGATTTGCAGCAGCAGACGGAACATTTGAAGATGTTGGGATGAGCATAGCATTGTGTCTGACCATGTGGGGGATTATAAGTATTATATGTGTATTGGCTGAAATATCCTTTGTAGTTACGGATGAATATATTGTTAAGCAGACAGGCTTATTTAGAAAGAAGATCTGGTACAGAGATATAGAAAAAGTCTGTAATTGCGGGAAAATGCTGATCATCCTGAGTAAGAGAAAGGAAAATATCGTCAATCTTCATTATCTTGAGAGCGGAGCAGAAGAATATATAAAAAGTTCGCTGCGAAGATATGGTTTTCGTGATGATGAGAGGACATGTTCATTAGTTCCGGGTGTGAGGACACATGGTACAAATTTTTTACCATACGATAATTTTGTAATGGCTAAAAAGGACAGGTTTACCATGTATGGTCTGAGCCTTTTTATGCTAGTTACCAGTGTATTTATATTGAGTAATTGTATAGATGATATTGCATATGAGAAGTTTGTCTATCAGGTACTCTTTTGGGCGATGATACTGCTTATGATCATAATTTCAGTTTTAATGATCATAAGCTATTCTACAAAGATCCGTGTCATGGATGGCAGGATAGATGCGGTGCGCTTTGGAATGGTCGTGAACAGTATGGATCTTTCGGAGGTCGCAGAGATTCGCAGAAAAACAACGTATGTTCACAGATCAAGGGGCGCGTCGTACTATACAGAAGAACTCAGTTTTTATGACAGGAATATGAAGGAGATCTTTCTAAAAGAAAAGATCAACTATCATGAATATAAGCACTATCTGAAACTGATCGATTATTTGTATGATAAAAATATGCCGATACAGGTGAGGAAAAGCTCTTAACTCTCATAGGCTCATTTTTGTAGTTTCTTCCAGGCTGTTGTGTCCAATCGATTTTCAATGATGGATTCATTTAATTCTTTCTCAAAAGCTTCCTTACTGACTTCCTTATCATCAACTTCATATATAGGGGTGGCCAAAGAAGTATCCTGATTTAACGGTTCTTCCCGAATATATAGGGTTTTCACTGTCTCTGATCTACCCGTAGAAAGATAGCGGAATATATGATATGAGATTGAACCGCCATAGTCGTATTCTTCGACCATCAGCCCATTTTGAAGAGGATAATCAAAACAAGTCATTTCAACACTGTCACTGAACCAACAGGTAATGTGATCATTTTCAAAATGAAATACTGCATTATATCCGCCAGGATCATTCTCCATCTGGACTATCAGTTCATCAGCTTTGTCACCGTCTAAATCCAAGAAAGTGTATTCGTAATCAAAATCTCCATCAGAAAAGTCAGGAACAAAAAATTGTTCTTTAGATTCATCAAGGAGACTCATATCACCGAATAAGAGTTTGTTATAAGCGATATATTCAGGCGCGTTATCTTTATTACCCTGTTTTTCAGCGAAAGAACAGGAAGATAAAAAACATAAACAGATTAGTGTTGTTGTGAGCAATGATTTTTTCATGAAAGATCCTTTTGTATCCTTGAGAGACTTCTTTTTGAAAGCATGGTCGCTATATCATAGGTTTTCATCGGACATGCGGATTTTTTTATAAATATTATATTGGCGTTCCTCCTCGTTTAAACAGCCAGAGGTCATTACCTTGGCTTCAAGGATTCTATCTATGGCTTGCGCTGGATCCATAGTGTGGTATGGCAAAAATAGTTGGCGTAATTCCTTAGGTTTAACTGTACGGTATACTTGAGTTGAGGTTTTCTCATACGTATACGCATAATAGCGATATATATATCCAATCCAGTATAATTCATTTGCTGTGTACTTTAAGGAACCGTAATCTGATTTTCCATACTCTTCATCGAGACGATCTAAGATATCTTTGGGTTGAAGATTGTTTTGGAGTAAAACTTCGTTGTCAAAATCTTTAGCTATGGAACTGTTCATAAATCGTCTGATGAATATTTCTGAGCTTGTATCCTGTTCTGAAAGAGAGAGTTCAAAAGTTTTTGCCTGAATGTCGCATAATATCAAACCGTCTTTACTCATTTTTTTCATACAGTGATTCTCCTATTATCTCAGTTAAGCAGTTCGTCTATGTATTGTCCTTTTCCTCTGTATTGTCTGCGTGCAAGCTTTACTTTATCAGCTCCGAGTTTTGAATCCTCGTTTCGTATTTCTTTATAGTATGTTCGCTCGTTGACGGGGATGTAGCAGCGTTCTAAAATTTTTAGGTTTTGGCATGCTTTTTCGGTTATGAATACGTATTGATTACCAAGATTGGTAGCTGCAAGACAGTGTTTGCACTGCTCATCTGTTATTTCCCCATCAATAAAAGAATTAATTATCTGAAACATTCGGTTATCAGCAATGGGAGCGATAATATAATCGCAATCTCTGGATTTCTGAATCAATGTCTCAACAAGAGGGTGATTCTTGTACTCGTCTAATCGCCCTCTGTAATATGCAATAGTGAGCATCCAGTCACGATCGACATCATATTTTCGAAATCTGAGATGTTCAGTGTCAAAATCAAGAAAGTATACGGAAGATTTATCAAAACCGGAGACAAATGAAATAGCCTGAGAATAGCTTTCGCCGCAATAAAAACCTGAGCCAAAATCATTATTTGTCCGACTTTTGGCGACACTGATATCACCATCGATAATACTTTTAGCGCCATGAAAGAGAAGTTTATGTCCCGCTTTAAGATCTTCTAACCACAACATTTCTTTTAACCGACCAAGTTTGATATTTTGAGCAAAAGCGAAGCTGTAAACCTTTTCTAAAAGCTTATCGGAAGCACTTGTTGCACCGGATTCATTTCGGGATAAAGTAGCCTGCTGGACACCTAGTTTTGATGCCATTTCTGTCTGTGTTAGTCCGAGAATTTCTCGTATAGCTCTTAAGTCATCAGAAAACTTATAATTCATAATTCACCGCCTTATAACTTGTTTATATAATATTACATAAACAAGTTCGATGTAAACTTATTTATGTAATATTACATAAATAAGTTTTGGGCGTGATTAGTTCAATCTGTATTGAGACAGTATAAGTGATCTTGGACAGGTGTTATTTTGTAGCTGTATTCCGATGTCAAAGGGAGGACTGACGAAGGAAAATAATCTGCAAACATTATGCTGGAAATGTAATCGTAGCAAGGGGGCAAAACTTACCTTAACATTGTAACGAGTAGTAAAAATTTGAAGTGAAAAAACGAAAACCAGTCCCTGCACGGGGTATCATCATACTAAGCGAACCATTTGGAAGCGGAGGCAGGAAGCGCGAGTATAGCGCAGGCGAATGAAGCACTGTTTGAGAGCACTTTGAGCACCGACCGGAGGTCATAGGTGCAAAGTGCCCGAGTTGCGGAATCGCCTGCGTATAGGCGGCGGAGCGCTGACAACGAAGCGACGGTTCGCGTGTATGATGATACCCCGTGCAGGGACGTCACTATGTTATCGACCAAAACACCAACAAAAACCACACAACAAACCCTTGACAAACCACACAACAAATCATAAAATCATCTAATAAACCAATTCAAAATTCTGTTGCTTTTAAAAAATCGTAGACGCTGTATCCTGGTGGGACAGAATACAGCAGGAACCATAGGTCCTGTCGAAAAGACAGAAACAAAGTACCATTCAGGAGGTACTGTTTTGGTGAAACTAAATACGATGCCGACCGCAAAATCGGACCGCATACAAAAGCTCATAGACAATCTCTATGCAAAAATGCCTGAAATAGAGGCATCACGTGCGGAACTGCTGACGGAAAGCTATAAGCGGACAGAAAACGAACCCATCGTAATGCGCCGCGCACATGCGTTTGAGCACATTCTCGACAACATCCCGATCATAATCCGTGATAACGAACTGATAGTAGGTTCAACAACTATCGCTCCACGCGGATGTCAGACCTATCCCGAATTTTCATACGAGTGGCTGGAACCGGAATTCGAAACTGTCGCGTCAAGAGAAGCAGATCCCTTTTATATTTCAGAAGAAACGAAAACAAAGCTGCTCAGGGTGCATCCTTATTGGAAAGGAAAGACCAGCAGTGATCTCGCGTCATACTATATGACGGAAGAAACCAAAAAGGCTATAGATCACGCTGTCTTCACGCCCGGTAACTATTTCTATAACGGTGTAGGACATATAACTGTCAAATACTGGGAAGTTCTGGAAATCGGCTTTGAAGGAATTATAAAAAAGATCGAAGCCGAAATGGAAAAAGAAAAAATCGGAGACGGTGATTACGCGAGAAAGCATACACTTCTCGAAGCCATGATAATAAGCTGTAAAGCTGTCATCCGCTACGCAGAGCGTTATGCGGAGCTTGCAGAAAAAATGGCGAGAGAAACTGTTGATCAGAAAAGAGCAGGAGAACTGCGTAAAATCGCAGAAAACTGCCGAAATGTCCCTCGTCGTCCGGCAGGAAGCTTTTACGAAGCATGCCAGACTTTCTGGTTCATCCAGCAGCTTCTGCAGCTGGAGTCCAGCGGTCACTCCATATCTCCGGGACGCTTTGACCAGTATATGTATCCGTACTATAAAAAAGATCTCGATGCAGGAAAGATCACCCGTGACGAAGCACAGGAATATCTGGACTGCGTATGGGTTAAATTCAACGACCTCAATAAATGCAGGGACGAAGCAAGCGCAAAGGGTTTTGCGGGATACTCACTGTTTCAGAATCTCACAGTCGGCGGTCAGGATACATACGGCGTAGATGCAAGTAATGATCTGACGCTCATGTGCATCTGGGCAGAAGACCACGTTCATCTCCCGGCACCATCGCTCTCGCTTCGGGTTTGGAATCTCACACCTCACGCGGTTATGAATGAAGCATGCAAGCTCACCCGTACAGGAATGGGCATGCCTGCTTACTACAATGATGAAGTCATAATCCCGTCACTCATGAGCATGGGATTAACACTGGAAGAAGCCCGTAACTACGGCATCATCGGATGCGTAGAACCCCAGATCGGCGGAAAGACTATGGGCTGGCATGATGCTGCATTTTTCAATATGTGCAGACCGCTAGAGCTCGTATTCTCAAACGGTTATGAAAACGGTGAGAGAATCAGTATCCAGACCGGAGAACTGTCAGAACTAAAGACATTTGATGATTTCTGGAATGCATATAAAAAGCAGATGGAGTACCAAATATCTCTATTGGTAAATGCGGATAACAGCATAGACGCAGCCCATGCGGAAAGAGTTCCGCTCCCGTGGCTTTCCTGCCTCGTGGACGACTGCATCAGCCGTGGACTCACAACAGAGCAGGGCGGAGCTGTTTACAATTTCACAGGTCCCCAGTGCTTTGGAATCGCTAACACGGCAGATTCATTGTGGGCGATAAAGACGCTTGTTTACGAACAGCATAAGCTCACACTTCAGGAGTATAAAAAAGCGATCGATGCAAACTTCGGTCAGGGACTTGATGATATCTCTGTAGAAAAAATTGTGAAGACTATCGCAGAACAGCTCCAGAACAGCGGAAGAACTGTTACGGCAGAGGATGTCGCAGCAATAGTCACAGCAGTAAAAACTACAGAGCTTCCAACGGCGGAAAAGCAGAAATATCAGGAACTTCTCGACGAAATAGACGCTCTTCCGAAGTACGGAAATGACATCGAAGAAGTTGATTATTTTGCAAGAGAGTGCGCTTATCTCTACACGAAACCGTTAAAGGAATACACAAATCCCAGAGGCGGAAAATATCAGGCAGGCGTGTACCCGGTATCTGCAAATGTTCCCCTTGGAGAGCAGACAGGAGCAACACCGGACGGAAGACTCGCCCATACGCCTATCGCGGACGGTATAGGCCCCATGCATGGCAGAGATAACTCGGGTCCTACGGCGACAGCTAATTCCGTAGCGAGGATCGATCACGGCATAGCATCAAACGGAACACTTCTCAATCAGAAGTTCCATCCGTCGGCGCTTGCAGGAGAAACAGGATTAAATAATTTTGAAAATCTGATCCGTACATATTTTGATGAAAAGGGCATGCACATGCAGTTCAATGTGGTTGATAAGGAAACACTCCTTGATGCCCAGGTTCATCCTGAAAAATATAAGAGCCTCGTGGTAAGAGTGGCAGGATACTCAGCACTTTTCACATCGCTCTCAAAGAGCCTTCAGGATGACATCATCTCCCGCACGGAGCAGGGATTTGAATACTAAGGACAGGCTATGGAAGAGTATCTGAATACAAGAGGACGGATTTTTGATATCCAGAGATATTCGGTCCATGACGGAAAAGGGATAAGGACTATCGTATTCCTGAAAGGATGTGTGCTCCGCTGTAAGTGGTGCTGCAATCCCGAATCACAGGAATACGCGATCCAGCAGATGGTCCAGAATGGAAAGACCAAAACTGTAGGAGAGGATATCACGGTACAGGATGCGCTGGATATCCTCGAAAAAGACAGGCGGTACTTCTACCGTTCCGGCGGAGGGCTCACACTTTCCGGTGGAGAAAGTCTGGTGCAGTACGAATTTGCAAGAGACCTTCTGCATGGCGCAAAGGCGTCGGGTTTTAGTACAGCACTTGAGAGCATGGCATGTGCCGAGTACTGCAAGATCGAAGCAGTCTTACCGTATCTCGACCAATATCTAATGGATATAAAACACACAAATCCACAAAAACACAAGGAGTTTACCGGAAAAGAAAATTCTCTGATGTTGGAAAACGCAAGGAAGGTCGCCGAGTCGGGACAGACAGAACTGATAATCAGAACTCCGGTCATCCCGACGTTTAATGACACGGATGAAGAGATAAGATCAATAGCAGAATTTACGGCTTCGCTCCCGGGAGTCACAGAGATTCACCTGCTGCCATATCACAGACTTGGCTATGACAAGTATGTGGGACTGGGAAGACCTTATCCCATGGGAGACCTGGAACCGCCTGCAAAAGAAAAGATGCTGCGGTTCAAAGCTATTGTTGAGAGTACGGGGCTTAACTGTGTTATAGGCGGATAATATGATGCTAAAGGCAGAGTCATCACATGAGTTTTATGTGGTGGCTCTTTTTGTGTGTTGGTGTGGAGGGGGACGCCCGAGGATGAACATTGACCTTCATCAGCTCGGCGGGATTTTCCGAATCCCGGTCACGCTGTACTAATCCTTCGCGCTTAGAATCGCGCTCACGAAGTACAGCGGACAGTGTATCCGTCAAATCCCAAGCGCCTCCAAATGCTGACTCAGGTCAATGTTCACCCTCGGGCTGTTGCTTCGCTCAGCCCGAAACGAAAATTTACGCTGCGAACGGTCTTGCCGAAGCCATAGTGTAAGTACATATATAGCTGCACGTATGGGTATGCCAATAACTATCACCAACCAATTCTGCCACAATCTCACATTGCATAAACCTAAAAACACAGCACAAACCCAAAAACATGCATACAAAATCTAAAAAGTATACAAAAACAACCGCCAAACTGCCGAAAATCACACTGTTAAAATGTTGACAGTTGTGGTATTGAGTTCTATAATCAACATAAAAGCAACAGAATACCACACGACAATGCCGAGAGAACCGACCATCCCACATTTGGTTCATGAGGCGGTGAAAAAATAAGCATCACTTTTTAAGGAGGCTATGTAGGTTATGCTGAACGAGTATGAAGTAAAGAAGCAGATATGTGAGATCGGAAAAAGAATCTATAACCGCGGAATGGTTGCAGCAAACGATGGAAACATCTCCGTAAAGCTCAATGACCATGAATTTCTCTGCACACCGACAGGCGTGTCAAAAGGATTCATGACACCTGAGATGATCTGTAAGATCGATGAAAAAGGAAATGTGCTCCAGGCAACAGCACCTTACCGTCCGTCATCCGAGATCAAGATGCACTTGAGAGTTTATGAGAAGAGACCGGATGTTGGAGCAGTAGTACATGCACATCCCACATATGCAACAGCATTTGCTATTGCAGGAATCCCGCTTACACAGCCGATCATGCCGGAAGCTGTTATCTCCCTCGGATGTGTTCCTATCGCAAAGTATGGAACACCGTCAACAGAAGAGATTCCGGATGCAGTAGAAGAATATCTTCCTTACTTCGATGCAGTCCTTCTTGAGAGCCACGGCGCACTGTCCTACAGCGTAGATCTGACACAGGCTTATTACAAGATGGAGTCACTCGAGTTCTATGCAAACCTTCTTTATAAAGCAAAGGCACTCGGCGGACCGAAGGAATTTGATCATAACACAGTAATGAAGCTCTATGAGATCCGCAGAAAGATGGGACTTCCGGGTAAGCATCCTGCAAACCTCTGCCAGAATAAGGGCCATGAAAACTGCCACAACTGTGCAAACGGATGCGGAAGCGTATCAACAAACGGAACAAGCGAAGTAAATGCAGATCCTGCACTTATCGCTGAGATCACAAAGAAAGTCATGGAGCAGCTTGGAAGATAAAAAGGGAGCAGATCAATGGCAGCATTAGATGAGAGTATGGTCAGAGATATCGTGCAGGAGATCGTCGCAAAAATGCAGATTTCCGAACCGGCATCAGGTATGCACGGTGTCTTTCAGGATATGAACGAAGCCATAGCTGCAGCAAAAGAAGCGCAGAAAAATGTACGTATCATGTCCATGGATCAGAGAGAAAAGATCATTTCCATCATACGCCGGAAAATTCGAGAAAATGCCGAGACCCTCGCAAGGATGGGCGTTGATGAAACAGGAATGGGAAATGTCGGTGACAAGATCCTGAAGCATCATCTTGTAGCTGACAAATGCCCGGGAACAGAAGATATAAAAACAGAAGCATTCAGCGGAGACAGAGGTCTGACGCTCACAGAAATGGGACCCTTCGGAGTCATCGGAGCGATCACACCATGTACAAACCCCTCTGAAACAGTTCTGTGCAATACGATGGGGATGCTTGCGGCAGGAAATACAGTAGTATTCAATCCGCACCCCAGAGCCATCAAAACATCAATATTTGCTATAAACCTTTGCAATGAAGCTTCGATAGAAGCAGGCGGACCGGACAATATCGCATGTACATGCGAGAAGCCGACAATGGAGACCAGCGACATCATGATGCATCATCCTGATATAGCGCTGTTGTCCGCAACAGGCGGTCCGGGAGTCGTAACGGCTGTGCTGCAGAGTGGAAAACGAGGCATCGGTGCAGGTGCAGGAAACCCGCCGGCGCTCGTAGACGAAACAGCAGATGTCCGTCATGCTGCAGAATCCATTGTAAACGGATGTACATTTGACAATAATCTTCCCTGCATAGCAGAGAAAGAAATAGTTGCGGTAGACAGCATCGCAGACGAGCTCATGTCCTATATGGTGACTGAGCAGGGATGCTACAGGGCGACACCGGAAGAGCAGAGAGCACTTGAACAGGTGTGTATTGATAAAAAAGGTGCACCGAACCGTGACTGCGTAGGAAGAAGCGCAAAAGATCTCCTTTCAAAGATCGGAGTAAGCGTTCCGGATAACATCCGGTGCATCACATTCTTTGGAGAAAAAGAAGATCCGCTCATTTCCACAGAGCTGATGATGCCCATACTCGGTATCGTAAGAGCAAAAGACTTTGAGGATGCTGTAGAAAAGGCAGTTTGGCTGGAACACGGAAACAGGCACTCGGCTCACATCCATTCAAAAAATGTAGAGCACATCACAACGTTTGCAAGAGCGGTCGATACAGCGATCCTCGTAAAGAACGGTCCTTCATATTCCGCATTGGGATTCGGAGGAGAAGGCTACTGCACATTTACGATCGCGAGCCGTACAGGAGAAGGTCTGACAAGCGCAAGGTCATTCACAAAAAAGAGAAGATGCGTAATGGTAGACAGTCTTTGCATCAGGTAAAAGGATAAGGAGTAAATATGGCAGCAAATACACAGGATATCGAAGCCATTGTCCGTCAGGTGCTTTCGAGCATGAACGGAAGTGCAGTTTCGGTAAATCCGTCAGCCTCATCAGGAGGCAGCACATATAACATTCCAAAGACAGCACACTGTGCATTCCTTACAGAGCTGAAGCATTTTGAGATAAAGGAAGTTCCGATCCCTGAATTAGGAGATGATGACATTCTCGTAAAAGTCGAGGGATGCGGTGTCTGCGGAACAGACGCACACGAATTTAAGGTTGATCCCTTTAAGTATATTCCGGTAAATCTTGGACATGAGGGAACAGGAACAGTTGTAAAAGTCGGAAAGAACGTAAAAGTTGATTCCGCAGGAAAGCCTATCGGCGTTGGCGACAAGATCGTAACATGCATGATATTCCATGACGATCCTGATATCACGATGTACGACCTGAATAAGCAGAACGTAGGCGGAGCTGATGTTTATGGACTGATTCCGGGTTACGAGCAGGCGCTTTCCGGATGGTTTTCGGATTACATCCTTATCCGCAAAGGCTCCACGTTCTTTAACGTAAGCGATATGGATCTGGATTCCAGAATACTTATCGAGCCTTGTGCGGTTTTGATCCATGCGGTTGAGAGAGCGAAGACCACAGGAATCCTCAGATTCAATTCAAGAGTCGTAGTTCAGGGATGCGGTCCCATCGGTCTTATCTGCGTAGCTGTTCTCCGTACAATGGGTATCACAAATATCGTAACGGTGGACGGAAATGATCAGAGACTTGAGTTTTCTCATGAGATGGGTGCAACAGGTCATGTAAACTTCATGAACCATAAGGGAATCGAAGCTCTTACAGAAGCAGTTAAGGCTGAGTTCGGCGGAAAGCTTGCTGATTTCGCATTCCAGTGTACAGGATCACCCGCAGGTCACAGCAACGTTTATAAGTTCATCCGAAACGGCGGAGGACTTTGCGAGCTTGGCTTCTTTATAAACGGCGGTGATGCGACTATCAATCCTCACTTTGACATCTGCTCAAAGGAGATCACGACCGTAGGCTCATGGGTTTACACCCTTCGTGATTACGGAACAACATTTGAGTTCCTGAAGGCAGCAAAGAGGGATGGCATCCCGATGAACAAGCTCATCACACATAAATTTGCACTTAAGGACATCAACGAAGCACTGGAAACAAATCTGGCGCAGAAGGGTCTGAAGATCGCAGTTATGTGCGAATAAAGAACTGATACAAAAAAATGATCATGGATAAAAAAGGAGGAAGCGGTCATGCAGGGATCATCAGGTGAAGCAGTCGGACTGCTGGAGGTATTCGGACTCGTGACAGCCTTCATGGCTGCGGATGCCGGATGCAAAGCCGGAAACGTCTGGCTGGAGCCTTTTGATAAAAATAAGCCGGCAAATGCGGATACCCTTCCGGTCCCGCTTCTGGTCACGGTCAAATTCAGAGGATCTGTATCCGATGTAGAGGCTGCGATGGAAGCCGGAGAACGGGTTGCACAGAGTCTTACAGGAGTCGTGCAGAAGCACATAATTGCAAGACCAACCGAAGACACTGACAAAATGCTGAAAATTAACTGTTTTGATAAAAACTAAATTTGCTTACAGTGTTCTGCAATGAGATGCAGACAGAAAGGAAGATAATATGTCACAGGAAGCACTTGGAATGGTTGAGACAAGAGGTCTTACAGCAGCTATCGAGGCAGCAGATCAGATGACAAAGGCTGCAGAGGTTACTCTCATCGGAACTGAGAAGATCGGTTCCGGACTGGTAACAGTAATGGTAAGAGGAGATGTAGGCGCTGTTAAGGCAGCAGTTGAGACAGGTGCGGCAGCAGCAAGCCGTCTCGGAGAGCTGGTTGCTTCTCACGTAATTCCTCGTCCGCACAATGATGTTGAGGGTATTCTTCCGAAGATCGGGTAATGCTTTTAGAAAGGATTTAGGACAATGGGGAAAGCTTATGGCTTTATTGAGATCCAGGGTGTAGTTCCGGCGACGGTCGCACTGGATGCGATGTGCAAGGCGGCAAATGTCACCCTGGCAACGTGGGAAAGAAAGCTCGGCGGCAGACTTGTAACACTCGTGGTCGAAGGTGATATTTCCGACTGTGAGGCAGCGGTAAGTGCCGCAATGAGAAATCCCCTGAAACCGGTCGCGTCCCATGGCGTGATCGCAAATCCCCATCCGGAGATCGTAAAACTTGTGGAGCTTAGTCAGAAGCGCTGGAAGAAAACACCGCCGGAGGGCGATGAGCCTGAAGATCAGAAGTATCTTCAGGAAGTATAGTAAGATATAAACACGGGTTTATAGAGGAGGACAAAAAATGGCACAGGAAGCACTTGGAATGGTTGAGACAAGAGGTCTCGTAGCAGCTATCGAAGCAGCAGATGCAATGTGCAAGGCTGCAAATGTAACACTTGTAGGAACAGAGAAGATCGGTTCCGGACTGGTAACAGTAATGGTAAGAGGAGATGTAGGCGCTGTTAAGTCTTCTGTAGAAGCAGGTGCAGCAAATGCATCAAGACTGGGTGAGCTCGTAGCTACTCACGTAATTCCTCGTCCTCATAATGATGTTGAGGCTATTCTTCCAAAGATCAAGTAAGAGATAACGTCTAAAAAGATCGGGCAGGGGACGGTTTTCTCCTGCTCGATCCTGACTATTTTGGAAGACGGCCTTGGGAGAAAAAAATGGAAGAGAAAGACATAGCGCTGATCACCAGAATGGTTCTCGAAACGGTGAAGCAGAGAGAAGCAGGATACAGCAAAAAGGGTTATCTCGTTCCTGTCGGCGTGTCTGCGCGCCATATCCATCTGACTCAGGAGCATGTAGAAGCTCTTTTTGGAAAAGGGTATCAGCTTACCAAGAAGAAAGATCTGATGGGCGGTCAGTTTGCATCAAACGAACGGGTCACTATAGTCGGACTGAAACTCAGGGCGATAGAAAATGTCAGGATACTTGGACCTGTCCGTAAGGAATCTCAGGTTGAGATATCAAAGACTGATGCATTAAAGCTTGGCATAAATGCACCGGTCAGAAACTCAGGAGATATAAAGGGCAGCGCACCTATCGCTGTGGTAGGTCCGAAGGGCGCCATTTATCTGCATGAAGGCTGTATAGTCGCAGCGAGACATATCCATATGTCCCCGGCAGATGCAAATGCGGCAGGAGTGCATGATAAGGATGTAGTTTCGGTTCGATGTGAAAACGAACGCGGAACGACTTTTGATAACGTTTTGATACGTGTAGATCCATCCTTTACGCTGGAAATGCACATAGATACAGATGAAGCGAATGCTTCTGGCATAAAGCAGGATGACGAAGTACGTATCATACATGGGGGTCAGCCATGTTAGTAGGAAAAGTGCTTGGAAACGTGGTTTCCACCAGAAAATGCGAAAAACTTATCGGAAACAAGTTCATGATAGTAGAGCTTGTTAAGAGCATGCAGGGAAGTACGGCTCATATCGTTGCGATAGACAATATCGGAGCAGGTATAGGAGAGTACGTCCTTGTGGCAACAGGATCGGCAGCGCGTATCGGAACAGACAATGATACTGCTCCGGTAGATGCTGCGATCGTCGGTATCATCGATGAAGGGACTGGGCTGGAGTAATGACTATCGATGAATTAAAAGTGGTTTTGCAGGATGCGGGAGTTGTCGGTGCAGGCGGTGCCGGATTCCCGTCCTATGCAAAACTGGATGAGAGAGCGGATACAATTTTACTTAACTGTGCGGAGTGTGAGCCGTTGCTCATGCTTCACAGGCAGTGCCTGAAAGTGCATGCGGAAGAAATCTTAAAGGCTTTTGAGCTTGTAAGAGAAACTGTTCATGCAAAAGAGGGCATTATCGGCATAAAGGCTGAGTATGAAGCGACTATCCGCGCACTTGAGGAATATATCGATAAATACCCGTCTCTTTCCATTCACAAGCTTTCATCCAGCTATCCTATGGGAGATGAAGTTGTCCTTATTTATGAGGCGACAGGAAAGACCGTGCGTCCGGGAGGACTCCCGATAGAGCAGGGAGTTGCTGTTTTCAACGTGGAGACCATGTACAACATTTATCGTGCTGTATTTGAAAACCATCCCGTGACAGATAAGCTGGTGACTCTCGTAGGTGAAGTAAGTGATCCGGTAACAGTCCGTGTTCCCCTTGGAACAAGTTTACGGGAAACTGTTTCGATGGCAGGAAGCCTCACCACTAAGGACCCGGTCTACTTTGTAGGCGGTCCCATGATGGGAAGGATTCAGGATGAAAATGCAAGTGTCACAAAGACGACAAATGCGATACTGGTACTGCCGAAGGATCATAAGCTTATTTTAAAAAAGAAAACTGAACCGTCAGCAGGTCTGAAGCGGGCGGCATCCATATGCTGCCAGTGTCAGATGTGTACGGATCTCTGTCCGAGACACGCGCTTGGACATCCTATAGAACCGCACCTCTTTATGCGGGCTGCGGCAAATCGTGATTTCACAGATCTGCATCCTTTCTTAAATACATTTTTTTGCAGCGGATGCGGGCTTTGCGAACATTATTCCTGTCCGCAGGGACTGCAGCCCAGAACACTTATCACGGAATATAAAAACGGGCTCAGGAAAAATGGAGTTAAGGCTCCGTCTGACGTAGAAATCGGTAGAGTAAGTCCTGCAAGAGACGGCAGAAAAGCACCGGAATCCCGTCTCGCAGCAAGGTTAGGGGTTACAAAGTATGAAAAGGAAGCACCGCTTGATGATGCGGTGAGAAGAGTCAGAAAGGTGAAAGTCCTTCTTTCTCAGCACATCGGCGCTCCGGCAGCTGCATGTGTTCAGGCAGGCGAATATGTGAATACAGGTGACGCAGTTGCACTTCCGCCGGAAAAGGCTCTTAGTGTCAGGATACACGCCCCTGTTTCCGGAAGAGTTATGGAAGTTACGGATCAATATGTTATGATTAACGGAGGCGCAGACTGATGAGCAGAGCCGTAGGAATGATAGAATTTAGAACAGTATCACAGGGTGTCACGGCTGCGGATCGTATGGTCAAGACCTCAAATGTGGAACTTATTGAGGCGGAGACAGTTTGTCCCGGCAAATATATTGCGATAATAGCAGGAGATTTAAGTGCAGTGAAAGCCGCTGTTGAGGCAGCGGAGAAGGACTTCCCGGATGAGCTTATTGACAGCATGGTCCTTGGAAATCCTCATGAGAGCATTTTTCCTGCGATCTACGGCACGACTGAGGTTAAGGATGTAAATGCCCTTGGAATACTGGAGACCTATGATGTGGCATCGATCCTGGTTGCAGCTGATGTGGCTGCAAAGACAGCGATCGTGAACCTCATAGAGATCCGTATAGCAAAGGGCATGTGCGGAAAATCCTACATGTTTCTTACAGGAGAAGTGGCGGCAGTGCAGGCTGCTGTCGATAAAGCACGGGAGTCTGTTTCGGATAATGGAATGTATCTTTCATCATCCGTTATCGCGAATCCCGATGAGCAGATATGCCGTTCCATTCTCTGATATTCTGTGCCGGATGACGTTTTTAGGAGGAACACAAATTTATGTTAGCAGCAGAAAGACGAAATCTGATTCTGGAAGAACTGCAGACAAAGCGGAAGGTAGTAGTATCCGAACTGTCCAAAAATTTTAACGTATCAGAAGAAACGATACGTCGGGATCTTGATAAACTTGATAAGGACGGATATGCGATCAAGGGCTATGGCGGAGCGGTTCTGAATGAAAATGCCAGCATAGATATGCCCTTCAATGTGCGGAAGAAAAAGAATATTCCGGCAAAGCAGAAAATTGCAGCTCTTATAAAGGATCTTATCGAGGACGGAGATCATATCATTCTTGATCCCTCTACGACAGGAGTTTTTATAGCAAGGGCTCTTAAGGATAAAAAGAATCTTACGATAATCACAAATTCAATAGAAGTTATGATCGAGCTTTCGGATGTTTCAGACTGGAACATCATATCATCCGGAGGTACGATGCAGGAAGGTTCCCTGGCCCTTACGGGACCGAGAGCTGTTGAGGGTCTTGGTATCTTTAATGCGGATAAAGCGATCATCAGCTGTAAAGGTATCGACATGGGAAAGGGTATCACCGACGGCAGTGAGCTTTTCTCGGAGACAAAGCGTACCATGATCCAGTCGGCAGGTCAGTGCATCGTTGCAGTGGATCACTCAAAGTTTGATAAGATCGCTTTTTCAAAAATTTGTAACGTGAGCAATGCAAATATCGTAGTGACGGATGAAAAGCCTTCGGATAAATGGCTGGATGTTTTCAGGGATCTGGGCATCAGCTGCATCTATCCTGAGGAATAAAGCGGAGTTAAGGAGTGTAAATCATGAAAAAGTATCTTGCGATTGATTTTGGCGCGTCCAGCGGACGTCATATAATCGGAAAACTGGATCAGGGAAAGATATCACTGGAAGAGGTTCATCGTTTTGATAACGGTCCGAAAAAGAAAAACGGACATCTCTGCTGGGATGTTGAGTATCTCTTCGGTGAGATCGTGAAGGGATTAAAAAAGTGCAAGGAGACAGGAAACATCCCGGATTACCTTGCTATCGACACATGGGGAGTTGATTTCGTTCTTTTAGATAAGGATGGAAAACTCCTCGGTGATACGGTGAGCTACCGCGATTCACGTACAAAGGGGATGGATGAAGAGGTCTACAAGATCATCCCTGAAAAGGAACTCTATGCGCGTACGGGTATTCAGTACGCTATCTTCAACACGATCTATCAGCTCATGGCTGTTAAAAAGACACAGCCTGAGATTCTCGAAAAAGCAGAGACTCTGCTCATGCTTCCTGACTATTTCCAGTATCTTTTGACAGGTGTTCCGATGAGTGAGTACACAGAGGCCACCACTTCTAATCTTGTGAGTCCTGTGACCCATCAGTGGGATTATGAGCTCATCGAAAAGCTCGGCTTCAAGAAGAGCATTTTCCGGGAGCTTAAGATGCCGGGAACCATCGTTGGTCATCTTTCAAAGGAGATTCAGGAAGAGGTTGGTTTCGACTGCGTAGTTGTAAAGGCTGCAAGCCATGATACAGCTTCGGCGGTAATGTCAGTTCCTATCCTAAAGGAGGATGACAACCTCTATATCAGCTCCGGCACATGGTCTCTCATGGGCGTAGAAAATATGGAAGCTATCTGCACACCGGAAAGCCAGAAAGCAAACTTTACGAACGAGGGCGGATATGATTACAGATTCCGCTATCTGAAGAACATCATGGGTCTCTGGATGATCCAGTCTGTGCGTCATGAGACCGGAGATGCTTATACCTGGGACGAGCTTTCCAAGATGGCATATGCTAATCTTGATTTCCCTTCCAGAGTAAATGTTGATGATAACTGCTTCCTTGCTCCTGAGAACATGACAGAGGAAATCCGTGACTACTGCCGCAGAACAGGCCAGCAGGTTCCTGAAAAGCTGGAGCAGGTTGCGAGTGTTGTTTACCAGAGTCTTGTGGATGCTTATGCAAGGACTATCGATGAACTGGAGGATCTGTCAGGCAGGAGATTTGCAGATATCCATATAGTAGGAGGCGGTTCCATGAATCCGTTCATCAACAGCCTCACAGCCAGAAAGACAGGAAAAACAGTAGTTGCGGGTCCCGGCGAAGCCACAGGTATCGGCAACATCGTAGCGCAGATGATACAGGCAGGAGATTTCACAACGCTTCAGGAAGCACGCAAGTGCATTTTTGAAAGCTTCGGCGTTCAGAAATACGAGCCCGACGGAGAGATCATCGCCCGCGGTAAACTTTGATACGATTTTAAGACTCCTTGATAAACCATTTTTTACAGCGAAAGCAGAAGGCGCAGGAAACTGCGCCTTTTTGCTGTGCTTCTTGGTTATGGGATAATTCGTTACTGTTCAGAGGCAAACTGCGCACTACGCTGCGCAGTTATGCCCCAATAACGAAGGCGAGCCATTGGATTTTGCCCATCGCCAGAGGCGATTTAGTTGGCAAAATCCGTTACTGGAGCGAGCTGTAAGCGAGTGAACAGTAACGATAATTCCTTAATATGCACGATATTGAAAAATTAATTCTTGACTTAGATTTTTTTATGACGTATCCTATGTCACGATGTTCTGTATACATTTCAATTAATTGATTATTTATCTGACACCATTTCTTTTCGCAGTTTCTGCAAAATCACATTTTTTTCAATTATTTCGGTTGTGCTCAAATAGGCTATGATAATATGTTATATATTAGTCGTTTTTTAGCTTTGTGAGCATACCGATTCTTTCTGATAATTTTTTTATTACAAGGAGAGAACCGATGAGTGTTCAAAAATCTTACGATGAATTAACGTTTTCGGATGATTTTATGTTTGCAAAAGTTATGAATGATAAGAAGCTTTGTAAACAACTTTTAGAGATCATTCTTGGCATAAAAATTAAGGATATAAGCTATCCAGAAAAGCAAAAAACTATCGATATTACTTATGATGGTAAAAGTGTAAGGCTTGATGTTTACATTGATGATGATGCCGGAACAGTATATGACATTGAAATGCAGACTACAGTTCCGCCGAATATTCCCAAGAGAACAAGATATTATCAGGGGATGATTGATCTTAATCTTATAGAAAAAGGTGCTGATTATAACGAATTAAGGAAGAGTTATGTAATTTTTATTTGTACGAAGGATATTTTTGGGTTGGACGAGCCTGTATATAGATTTGAAAACTATTGCAGAGAGCATGATTTACCGCTGAGCGATGAAGCATATAAAATAGTGCTAAATGCGTCAAGTTCCAAATTAAATAATACAAAGCTGCATAAGTTCCTAAAATTTGTTCACAGTGGAAAGTCTGAAGATAAATTTACAGAAAGCCTCTTGTCCGCAGTAAAAAAAGCTAAGTTAAATAAGGAATGGAGGACTGAGTATATGACACTTTTAATGAGAGATAATATGAATAGAGCCGAAGGTCTTGCAGAGGGAAAAACAACGGCAACTCAACTTTTTCAGAAATTGCTTCGTAAAATTCAGCCCAATACCAAAGACTATGAATTTCTTCTAAATGCTTCATACGAAGAACTTGAAAAGCTTGCAAAAAAATATAACATCGAGCCGTAATAATAGGGATAATTAATATAGGTCCAAAATTATGCTTTCATTATGTGCATAATTTTGGACCTATGATCATTCTTTATTCGTTTTCTTTTTCTTCCTGCTCTCTGAGACCCATGAGCAGTGCTTCTGTGCGGATCCTGTCGGCTGTTCCCATGGAGAAAGCGGATGCGCTTCCTGCTGCGATTCCCATAAGGAAAGCTCTGTGGTAGTTGGTTTCGTCTCCGGACAGTCCTGTTAAGAAGCCTGCCACCATAGAATCGCCTGAACCTACGGTATTAACCACATTTCCTTCAGGTGCTGCCATGGAGTATTCTTCTCCGGTCTCGGTCACGAGAACAGCGCCCTCTCCTCCAAGAGATACCAGAACATTTCTTGCACCTGCCTTCTGCAGTTCCTTTGCATATTTCAGAGCTTCATCACGTCCATTTATCTTTACCCTGAAAAGCTCCTGAAGTTCTTCTTTATTGGGTTTGATAAGGAACGGTCTGTAGGGGAGCAGTTCACGAAGAAATGCACCGCCTGTATCAAGTACTGTGCGGCATCCGTTACCGCCTGACAATGCATCAAGAATCCTTCTGTAGCTGTCTCTTGGCATTGAGGCAGGGATACTTCCTGAAAGGACCAGTGTATCTGTCGCCGGAAGATCACGGATCTTATCAATGAGGAGATCCAGTTCCTTTACGGACATAGAAGGGCCCTGACCGTTGATCTCGGTCTCACCGTTATTAGCAAGTACCTTTACATTGATACGTGAGCATCCTCCCTTCAGGTCGATAAAATCATTAGCGACACCTTCATTCTTAAGCCTGCGCCTTATTTCTTCACCGGTAAATCCTGCAAGGAATCCAAGCGCTGTGCTCTTAACGCCAAATCGCTTCAAAACAATGGATACATTGATTCCTTTTCCGCCCGGCATAATGACTTCGCGGTCTGTTCTGTTCAGCGAGCGCTCCTTAAAGTCACCAACTGATACCACGTAGTCCAATGACGGATTAAGTGTCACTGTGTAAATCATTTAAAACTGCTCCTCTCTGTCCCTCAAAAGGTCATAAAATGATGGTAAACATGACTATGCCATCCTTCCATCCAACGGAAATCTTTCCCTTAAGCGTGGATACGATCTCCTGTGCCATAGAAAGTCCGATACCGAAGCCTTTCTTTGCACTGTTGTGGGATTGATCCGCTCTGTAAAAACGATCAAAGAAACGGGAGTAGTCTGCACCCGCTCCTGCGGCATAGTTATTAAGAAATCTAAGTTTTACACGTTTACCACGGTGAGAAAGTACTGCCCGTACCTCACCGTTTTCATCGCAATATTTTACAGCATTATCCATCATAATGGAAATAAGTTCCTGCACAAGATTTTTATCCGTCATGATCTCAAGACCGGGTTCAATGCTGAGTACAAGTTTTTTACCATCTTTTTCAAGGATCGATCCAAAGGATTCTGTAGTCTCTTTAAATAAATCAGAGATTATCACCTTTTCAATGACGATATTCTCGTCATTTTCTTCCATACGGGCAAGGCGGATAAGGTTGTTTACCAGAAGTGTCAGACGCTTTATCTGATTTAATGTGCTGGTAGTCCATTCATTGTCGCCATTCATCATTTGGATTATTTCTGTATTTGCAGAAATAATGGCGAGGGGAGTTTTTAATTCGTGTCCGGCATTTGTTACGAACTGCCGCTGTTTTTCAAAGCTCTGAATGACAGGAGCGATCGCACGTCTGGAAAGCACTGCCACAAGTACGAACACTACAAAATATGCCGCAAGACCGATACCCGCAGAAAGCTTCATGATGTTCTGAACCTTTTCATGCTCGCGGGTGTAATCCAGAAAAACTACCAGATAATTTTCGTCTTCCTGTTTTGTAACCTTATAAGCATAGCTCATGCTCCAGAATTTACGCTTATCCTTTGCGAGACGTTTCCTCTCAAAAATCCCGTAAGCTATAGAATCATTGTCATCAGCTCTGATATAGCCTATAGGATGATTTGAGGATATGGCTACATTTGCGTATTCCGATGCACCAAGCGTGTCCACAGAGGAAATATGGCTCATTTCCATATCCAGAACCTTGCCCTCTTCATTTAGTACCACACTAAAATATCGGGTCTCATACGGAAACTCAGCCGTAAAATACAGATGCTTGCTATTCTCTATATCTTCATAGGATGGAAGCTGACCGCTGTTTGCGCTGATCATATCGAGCTTTACCCTGATCTCATCTGTCATCTGATACACCGAGATAAGGTTTATAAGTCCCAAAACAACCAGCATTACCGCCAGAAGCGAACCCATTGCTATGATTATAAACTTTCGCTGAAGCTTTTGAATCATACGCATCACTCCTTTATTAAGAAGAGATTACTTTTATTTCTTTTTTTCAAGCAATGTAAATGTGCCGTTTTTTTCACCTGCAATTTCTATATCGGCACTTACTGATTCGAGCTTTTTACGTAAAAATGACACATACATCCATACCACTTCCTCTGTTACATCCGGATCGTCTTTCCAGATATGTTCGTATATCAGACTGGTGGCAAGTTCTTTTCCGGCATTACGAAGAAAATAGCTCATAAGCTCTACTTCTTTACTTGCAAGTCTTATTGAACTTGTGCCGGACAGCTCCTGATTTTCTATATCAAGCTTCACATTTCCGAGAGTCAGGGCTTCATGTGATTTTTCGGTATTTCTTGTGAGAACGCGAAGACGCGCCAGAAGTTCCTTCATTGCGAAGGGCTTTGTGAGATAATCATTTGCTCCTGCATCAAGACCTTCTACGCGATTCTCTACCTCTGCCTTTGCCGTGAGCATGAGGACAGGAGTATTATCGCCCTCTTTTCGCATGTCACGGAGTACCTCAAGACCATCTTTCTTTGGCATCATGATGTCGAGTACTGCGATATCAAATGCATGAGCTCTAAGCTCTGCGGTTGCCTT
This sequence comes from Lachnospiraceae bacterium, assembly GCA_900168235.1. Classification (GTDB taxonomy): domain Bacteria; phylum Bacillota; class Clostridia; order Lachnospirales; family Lachnospiraceae; genus NK4A144. The sequence goes on from FUZG01000008.1 coordinate 80,756, forward strand.
TTCTCCGTCAAAAACCTGAGTAACATCATACCCCTGAAGGGTTATGACCGCAGCCAGCGCCCTTGCCAGATCCTGTTCATCTTCTGCCAGTAATAACTTCATTTCTTAGCTGTCCTCCCGGATCAGATCCCGTATCGTCTGCATCGATACATCCGTTGATGCCATTTCATCGGCACAACGTTTCAGCTCTGCCTCGATGAGTGCATTATTTCCTATGTTCTTTTTGTATCTTAACTGATGTTCCAGCGCTGCCCAGGAATCCATGGCGATGGTTCTAAGCTGGATCTCTGCAAAAAATTTACCCGGGTTATTTCCGTCAATATCCTTAAAAGGAGCTTCTACCAAAAGGATCATGTGATAGCTTCTGTAACCGTTTGGCTTAACATTTTTCACATAATCTTTTTCTTTTACTACTTCGACACCGGGTAACGATTTTATTAATTCGACATTTCTGTATATGTCATCCTGAAATCCACAAACAACGCGGATACCAATAGCATCATTAAGTTCTCTGAGAGCAGAGTAAGGTGTTTCCGGGATTTCACGCCGCCGGCATTTTTCCCGCATGCTGTCTTCTTCCTTGATACGTGCGATAAGGTGTTCGACAAGCTTTATGCCTGTTTCCTGCTTCTCTTTTTCTGAATACTCAGTGATCTTTTGTGTAAGATCATCAAGCACGTATTGAAGTGCTCCTGTGTATCCGCCGTAGATTCCGTTTTCTTCCATATAAAGTGCTCCTGTTCAGTCGACCGGCATTTGGAGTAATTTCTCGCTTCGACGGATCATTTCATCTGAACCTGTTGAATTTATGATAGTGACTGAACCTTTTCGGTCGGGCTGCTTTCTTAAGAGATCCTTTTCGCCGAGCCGTCTCATGAGTTCACGGCTGGTCCCTTCGCTTCCGTCAATAATGTTCACGGAAGGATTATTTAGAAACGCCCTTAAATGCGGTCTGATAAAAGGATAATGTGTGCAACCGAGAACTATGGTCTCTGTCTTATCTGAAAGATAGGGTGACAGATGTTCTTCAAAATATCTGTCCAGATCATCGCCGTTCAGGTCCCCTTCTTCTACAAATTCCATAAGTCCTGCACAGGGAACAGAGATGATTTCCTTATCTCCTCTATATTTATCAAGAAGCCGGTGATACTTTTCCTGAGCGATCGTCATGGGGGTTGCCATTACAACGATCTCTCCGCCGTGATTGTCTTCAACTGCCGGCTTTATCGCGGGTTCGATTCCAACGATCGGAAGTTCGGGATACTTTTCTCTAAGGAGCCTCACCGCTGCGCTGGTCGCCGTATTGCAGGCAACTGCCAGCCCCTTTATCCCCATATCTAAAAGTTTCTCAACTACATTAAATGTAAGTCTTCTTATTTCTTCCTGCGGTTTCGTTCCATACGGCGCGTTAGCCGAATCACCATAATAAATAAAGTCCTCCGACGGCATCATGCGGACAGCCTGCTGGAGTACGCTGAGTCCGCCAAGACCTGAATCCATAAATCCGATCGGAAGGTCCTCTGTCAACTTGATATGTTCCATTATAAGCTCCAAAAGTGTCTATATTTTGAATTGTCCTGCCAAAATACGAGCAGCAACAAATTTCGACAACTTATCATACTTCCTACTTGCTTCATATTTCAAGTACGCTTTTTCGTGCATACCGGTAGTATCTATACTGTAAACATTTTTTCTTGACACTAACATATGGTATCAGCATAATATTGATGTATTGTATTGTAACTGATACAAGAAACACGTTATCTGTGCCGGAACGCCGCAGATAACGGAACCCAGAGACGTTCCGGATTGGAGAATATTAATGCTGGAGAAATGTTTTAAGCTTCAGGAGCACGGCACAGACGTAAGACGTGAAGTAATTGCCGGACTCACAACCTTCCTCACAATGGCCTATATTCTGGCCGTAAACCCTAACATCTTGGGTTCAGTAATGGACCGCGGCGGTGTATTCATGGCAACAGCACTTGCCTCTGCACTCGCTACATTTGTAATGGCATTCCTTGCCAATTATCCTATCGCACTTTCAGCCGGACTCGGACTTAATGCTTATTTTGCTTATACAGTATGTCTTGGCGAGCTTGCAGGAGAAGCTGATCCTTTCACTATCGCACTTACAGCAGTTCTTTGTGAAGGTATCATTTTCATCATTCTTTCCATTTTCAGAGTACGTGAAGCCATGGTAAATGGTATCCCGCAGAATCTGAAAAATGGTATCTCTGCAGGTATCGGTCTTTTCGTTGCTTATATCGCTCTTCAGGGCGCTGGCATCGTTACATTCACTCATGGTGATGACGGTTCCACAACTATCGGACTCGGAAGCTTTGCAAGACCGGAAGTTGCACTTGCACTTATCGGATTCGCACTTATCGTTGCACTTGTAAAGTTTCGCATCAAGGGTGCAGTTCTCATCGGTATCGTAGCAACATGGCTCATGGGTATCGCAGCAGAGCAGATCGGCTGGTATGTAGTAAATCCTGACGCAGGCGTATACAGCCTTATCCCGAATTTCTCTGCAGGAATGCAGCTTTCAGGCCTTGCAAACACAGCTTTCAAGTTTAACTTTGCATGGGCACTTGCACCGGGTCACTTTGTTCAGTTCATCGCTATCGTGTTCTCATTCCTGTATGTAGATCTTTTCGATACAGTAGGAACAGTAGTTGCTGTTGCTGACAAGGCAGGACTCCTTGATAAAGAGGGAAAGCTTCCCCGCGTAGGAAGAGTACTTCTTTCTGATGCTATCGGTACTGTAGCAGGTGCATGCCTTGGTACATCCACTATTACATCCTTCGTTGAGTCATCAGCAGGTGTTGCTGCAGGCGGAAGAACAGGTCTTACAGCTTGTGTTACAGGTATCATGTTCCTCGTATCCATCGTTCTTTCACCTATCTTCCTTGCAATCCCCGGATTCGCAACAGCTCCGGCACTTCTTTATGTTGGTATGCTGATGGTATCCAGCGCAAAGCAGATTGACTTTGATGGTGATGTAGCTGATACAGTTGGTGCTTACATGGCTATGCTCATGATGCCTCTTTGCTACTCAATCGCAACAGGTATCATGTTCGCTATCCTTTTCTGGGTAGTTGTAAAGGTATTTGAAGGAAAGGCAAAGGACATCAGCCCGATCATGTGGATCGTATTCGTGCTCTTTGCACTTCGTATCGCAGCACTGGTTACAAACTTCCAGTAAATAACAAACCTGACACAATACGGGTGATCTCGAAAAAGAAATCCCATCGCCGTTTTTTATACGGCGGTGGGATTTTTGCTGTAAAAGAAAAACTGCCGCGATGATGCGGCAGTTCCCGTTAACCTGCGTTATTTTACGCAAGGCGCTTTTTCAGTTTCTTTGAAATCATCAGAGCATCACGATTCTTTTCGATATCGTGCAGCCGTCCTTCGCTGTTGTGATAGTGACGTGCTTTGAAGCCAATGCTTCGAGCCATACTGATCACATCAGTAAACATCTCTGATGACATTCGATTCTGAAAATTAATCAGATTCTTTGTCATTTTTTTAGTCTCCCCAAATTAATTATACTTATACTTTCGCACGGGCTCCCCAGCAACCCTAATCTGTAACCCAAATGTGCGCATATTAATTATCGTCTATTTCTGGAAAAAAATGAAGAGGAAAATTGATTAATTAATAAATTTTTTAAAATTAATTGTATGCAATGTGCAATTTGCTGCTCTAATAATATTCCGCACAATGGAAAAGGGGCATGCCCGACAAGTAATATCGGTCATGTCCCTTAAATACTTTAGATGAAATCAGGAATTACATTGTTCTGGATAATCTGTTCAACTGTCTGAGGCTTTACGAGCCATCCGCTCTGGCCGTCCTTTACGAGGACAACACCCGGGATCGGGTTATTATTGTAGTTAGATGCCATGGAGTAGCCGTATGCGCCGGTGGAGAAGGTAGCGAGGATATCGCCTGCTTCAACTCCTGCGGGGATCTTGAAATCCTTTAAGATGATATCTCCGGATTCACAGCACTTTCCGCAGACTGTAACAGTGTCTGTTGCTTCTGCATCAGCCTTGTTTGCGATGACTCCGTCGTACTCAGCCTGATAGAGCGCTACACGGATATTGTCGCCCATACCGCCGTCGATGGAGACGTACTTACGAAGACCCGGGATCTCCTTTATCTGACCTACGGTATAAAGGGTGATGCCTGCCTCTGCAACGATGCTTCTGCCGGGCTCGATAACTGCAGCCGGGCGCTCGATTCCGATCTCAGCTGCACGCTCCTCAAGGCGCTTCATGAGAGGATCAAGGAAGAAGCTGTAAGGCTTACGGACCTCATCGATATACTTTACTCCGAAACCGCCGCCGAAGTTTACTTCGCGGACATCAGCGTTAAACTCTTTCTTGATCTGAGCTGCGCGGTCCATTACAGCATCCAGAGCCTTTACAAATGCATCGTTTTCAAAAAGCTGTGAACCGATGTGCATGTGGAGACCAAGGAACTCGATCCATGGAGAGTCGATCGCCTGCTTAACAACCGGAAGGAAGATCTCATCATCGAGGGGGATTCCGAACTTAGAATCCTTTTTGCCTGTCACGATGTAATCATGAGTACTTGCTGCAACACCCGGAGTGATACGGATGATCACATTTACTTTCTTCTGATACTTCTCTGCAGCAGCTTCGATAAGAGGAAGCTCCTGAAGGCCGTCAACGATGAAACGTCCTACACCGTAGCGGACAGCTTCGTCGATCTCAGCAGGAAGCTTATTATTTCCGTTAAATTCGATCCTTTCAGCAGGGAATCCGGCTTTTTCAGCAGCGATAAGCTCACCGAGGGATACGACGTCGATGCTGACACCTGCCTTATCACAGATCTTGTACATTCCAACAGTACAGAATGCCTTTGAAGCATAGGCAACTCTTGTATTAGGATACTTATCTGTGAAATCCCTTTTAAGCTCATCAAAACGGCTTTCAATGTCGGTCTGAGATACGACATAAACAGGAGTGCCATACTTCTTGGCAAGCTCTACTGTGTCGCATCCGTCAAAATAGAGTCGTCCGTTTTTAATCTCTCTGATCATTTTTACCTCCGGGAAATGTAGATGAATCGAAAATTTAGTGTGTTAAAGCGTTAAAATGCGTTACCACATGGTAACATATTTCGGATAGAAATGGAAATAAAAAATTTTCTCCTTGTGTTTGCACCCTTATATAAGATAAACTAAATATTGTATGAAATCGTGAACAATGACCAATGATGTTGGTTGTAAGGGGAAGCGAGAATATCTATTTATAAAGGAGAGAATGATGAAACACTTAAAGACTTTTTTTGTCACACTGGCGCTCTGCGTATTTGGAATAGGAGTAACAGCCAATGCCGCTACTGTAGTGATCGATCCGGGTCACGGCGGAGCAGGAACAGAGGGATCCGGTGCGATCTATGCGCCTTATGTTGAAAAGGCACTGACACTTGATGTAGCTACAAAGCTTTGTGATGAGCTCAATGCATCAGGTATCTCCACAACAATGACAAGAACTTCTGATGCAGCAGTATCTCTTCCTGAAAGAGCAAATAAGGCAAAGGGTGCAGGCGCAAAGCTCATGGTCAGCATCCACTTCAATGCATCAGGCCCGCATGATAAGACAGGTACAGAAGTATGGTCTTCCATGTACGGCAATCACTATAAGGTTGGTGCAGAGTGCGGAAGCCAGATCCTTTCCAATATTTCAGCACTTGGTCTTTCAAGCAAGGGCGTAAAGACCAGAAGCGGTTCACAGGGTGATTATTACGGAGTTATCCGTTACGGTGTTTCTCTTGGCGTACCGACTATCATCGTAGAGCACTGCTTCCTTGATAATCCGTATGACAGATCCATCCTTGACAGCAAGGGAACAGCGGCATTCGCACACGCTGATGCAGCAGGTATCAAGGCATTTCTTGCAAGCGGTACAGGTCAGGCACTTATGAACGGAAGCCTCGATGTTTCTCCCGTAGCAGCATCTACAGCAGTTACAGCAACAGCAGCAGGAGCAGCTTCATCAAACCTCAGAGCAAACTTCACAAGTGCTGAGTGGCAGTGGCTCTTAAGCCAGTGGGCTTACACAGGAAATGCAGAGGCTATCATGAGCCAGGTTCCTCTTGCAGATCTTAAATCTCTTATAAACGAGCATAATAAGGGTAATATCTGATAAGAAAGATAACTGAGAAAAAATATCATTAAAGAAAATCCCCTGCGGGTCGGTTGATATCCGGCCAGCAGGGGATTTTAGTATGGAATCTTTTTAATTGAATTTCGGTGATCTGCCCTTCTGAGCGATACCGATATAAGTCTTTCCTGTGTTTAACTTGATCTCGTTTCCTGCGTCGTCATAGTACTTTGTAGGAACGTAGTCACCGGTCTTTTTCCATGTGATGTGGATGCACTTACCCTTGGTGAAGTAGTAGCCGTCCTCTGTGGTATCGACCATTGTGAAGCCAAGATAGCCCTTTTTATCCAGCTGCTTCCACTTGGTGTTCTGGACGATGACATTTGCAAAGGAGATCTGCTTGCCGTTTATGGCATCTGTCTGGGCACCGCCGTGGATACTCTTGTAATAAACTCCCTGTGATGCATTGTAAGTGAACTTACTCTTACTGTAAGGGAAGATATCAGAGAGGTCGATATTTGTGGCATTCTGTACGCCCGGAGCTCCTGACAGGTCATTTACTCCGTCAGCAAATGTGAAGTGCTTTGAATTATAATAACCTGCTCTGAGGTTTGTTAAGTATCCCTGCTGCATGCAGGCTTTCTGGATACCTGACGCTGAGATATAAGCGTTGTGAGGAGCGGTCCTGTCACTGCTTCGGAAGAAGTTTCCGGCACCCGGAGCTTTTCCGCCTACGCCGTACTCGTATGTTCCGGAGATATTGTTTACGTCAGGAGCATTGATGACGCCCTTCATGTAGGCAACACCGCCGAAGTGGATTAAGATCGGATCCCATTCCTTTGCGGCAGAAATATAGTAAAGTCTGCAGCTTCTTAAGTTACCGATCCTTGAAAGATCGGTCCAGTTAGGGATGATCGCCATCTGACGGGAGATACCGCCTTCTTCCATGATCTCGTAGAGGATGTCAGCACGGCTTATGCCGTAGGAAGGCTGTGCAGCCTTATCTGTAGGCATCATTACCGCAAGGGGTCTCTGATTTGCCTGAGCGCTTGTAACAGCTTCGTTTGTGTAGACGCTCTTTGTGCTGGTCTCTTTATAGGTTCCTGTAACGGTTTTCGGGACAGCAGCGGAATTATCCTCTGCTCCGTCAAGCATCAGGGAATCGATATCATCAGATTCGGTAGGTGTTTTTGCAGAAGCTGAGGCAGCGGGTGCTGTACTGCTCTGAGTGAGTGCGCCGGCTGTATAGTGACCTAAGTACTTTCCGTAGTAATTAGCCCATGAGTAGCTGTACTTTCCTGTGGGAGCAGGTTTTCCGTTTCCTAAAGCCTTGTAGGATGAAGATGCGAGCTGGTTATTCAGCACAGAAGCATCTATGCCTGCAGCGTATGTTGCTACATTAAATGAAGCATTTCCTGAGTGACCCTGAGCGATACCTGTTTCTACGAAGTAACGGAGGAGCTCAGCCGGGTTATTACCCACGGAACCTGCAAGTTCAGGGTGAGCAGCGAGATAGTAGGTTGCATCAAATACTTTGGAATAATCTCTGCCGTTATAGGTAGTAGCGGTAACAGAAGCTGCGGGACGGCCTGTAAGATAGGGATTTCCGAGACAGCTGTGGAGAATGTTGTAGAAAGAATCCGGTTCGCCGTTCTTTTTTGCGAGATATTCGTCGCAGTAGTCGGACAGGGTGGAATAGCTCATGGTATAGCCGTTATCTAAGAGCATTTCCAGATTGCGGTAATTGTTTTTTGCCATGTCGAGAGTTATCTCTGTTTTGCCGATCATGTTTGACGGAGCAAAACTCCAGTAGGTATTCTCGACTTCGGTCAGATAAGACGGATTCCACATGCCGGCATCCGTTGTTCCGAGCTTTGATTTCATATCAGAAGCTGAGGTGAATGTGGTATTCCGCACAACTGCGCCGTAGGCTCTTTCGGACAGGTTGGATGTCAAAAGAAGCCCTGAAACCAAGGTCGTGCAGAGAAATACGGTGAATAGGCTGCGTAGTTTTTTCATGCGTCCCCCTTGTGGATATGTTTTAATCAATGATGTCACGAATCGCTTTGACCCTGACATCATTATTATGATTATACCTCATTTCAGCACTATCATTTTGTATTCATTACCGCAAAAAAGCCGTGTGACACATTTCTGCATCACACGGCTTTTAGAATCTATAGATCCGTTTATCAGTTATTTGATGTTGCTTCCTTTTCAGAAGTCATATCCTTAGAAAGTTCGGAAGTGATCTCTTTATCGGAAAGAGCGGAGTTTACGGCAGCCATTACAGGTGAACCGTATCTCTCAACGCTTTCTTCTGTGAGAGTCTTACCCTGAACGATCTCGAACTCAACTCCTGTATCAACAGGCTGTTCGTTTGCGAAGTCGTAGTCCTTGCCGGGAAGGATAGCGTTCATAAGGATACCAACAAGTGATCCGATAGCGAGACCGGAAAGGCTGATGGTAGTTCCTCCGATAGCAAATGAGATATTTCCTGCTGCGGAGAAGTTGATACCGATGGAAAGAACAAGGATCAGAGCTGCGATGATAACGTTACGGCTCTTGCTGAAATCAACCTTGTTTTCTACTACGTTACGAACACCTACTGCGGAGATCATTCCGTAGAGTACCAGTGAGATACCGCCCATTGTGGCAGCGGGCATAACCTCGATGATCGCAGAGAACTTCGGGCAGAAGGACATAAGGATCGCGAAGCCTGCAGCGAGGCGGATAACCTTCGGATCGTAAACACGTGTAAGTGTGAGGACACCTGTGTTTTCACCGTATGTTGTATTTGCAGGAGCGCCGAAGAGTGAAGCAACTGCAGTAGCAACACCGTCACCTGTCAGAGTTCTGTGAAGACCGGGATCCTTGATGAAGTTCTGACCTACAGTAGAAGAGATAGCGGAAATATCACCGATATGCTCCATCATTGTTGCGAATGCGATAGGAACGATAGTAAATACTGATGTGATAAGAAGAGCAGTATTTGTATTACCGTTTGTAAAAATGGAGAATACTGTGCGGTTCATATCAAGAGGACTTCCGATCCATGCTGCCTCGGCAACAGGTGTGAAATCAATGATACCTGCAGCAGCTGCTGCGAGATAGGAACCAACTACACCACAGATGATAGGGATGATCTTTACCATACCGCGTCCCCAGATATTGCAGACTACGATTATAACGATGGCTACGAGAGCAACCCACCAATGAGTGGAACAATTATCAACGGCTGACTGGGAAAGATTAAGACCAATAGCAATAATGATAGGACCGGTAACTACCGGAGGGAAATAACGCATGACTCTGTTAGCACCGAATGCTTTGAAGAGAGCAGCTAACAGGAGATAAAGAATACCGGCAACAGCAACACCGAAGCAGGCATAAGGGAGAAGTTCAGGTTCTTTATTGGGAGCAATAGCAGCATATCCTGCAAGAAATGCAAATGACGAACCAAGGAATGCGGGAACCTTGCGTTTAGAAATGAGATGGAATAACAGGGTACCGATTCCGGCAAAAAGCAGTGTTGTTGAAACGGAAAGACCGGTCAGCACGGGAACGAGAACAGTGGAACCAAACATGGCAAACATGTGCTGGATACCAAGGGTCGCCATTCGTCCGGCGCCGAGAACTGTTGCATCATAGATCGGCTGTTCACCAACTGTGATGTTGCCTTTCTTTTTCAGATTCATATTTTCCTCCTTAGGTTAAAACGGGTTGTATATGCCTTTATGGCATAATACTGGCAGGCTAAACGAAGATTTGATTCTGTCCATCCTCGGATGCCTGCCGTACTTCTTGAGAGATTCTAATACAAAATCTTCAAAAAGGAAAGTATAAATATGAATTTTTTATTAAGAGTTTTTTGTGCGATTTGATGAATTTTAATGTGTTGAAGTGTAGTAGTGACGATGTAAATATTGAACATTCCAACGAGGGACGCTCTCGCTGAAAGATAAAACGCAGCGGTACTAGCACCGCAAAATGCGCGGAGCAAGGACCGGCGTTTTATATTCCCCTCTTATGGAATTGTTAAATATTTACATCTGTTCAGTGATTATATATCAGTGGCGTGCGTATACATATATCCTGAAACAATCAGCCGGCAGTACTTAGTGAACACGCTGTCCGAATAGGTAATTCAGGATAACTGTTTGAGACGCGAAGCGTCGAGTTTAGCCTGAATTACCGTGTTTATGAGGACAGTGCGTGAGCTTAGTACTGTCCGAGCCGTTGAAGGATATATGTATCCGTGCGCCACGTGACTATGTAGTAAAGTCATATTGATTCAACATTCCGCGTAGCAATTACCGGCACTCCCGTATCGGCAACATTTTCGATTATTATGTCGCCAATATGCTTCGGTGCATCTATCCGTACAGCATCGATCTCTTTCATTACCTGAAAGATCTTGTCTTTTGGAATATCAGATTTTGTCTTTACTGAGAGTCTCGGCTTGTCGCCGTTCTTTATCACGACAGTACTTGTAACGATCCTTGTCGGGTTTGTGACTTCTTTTTTAGCGTAGCGTTCACCGTTAGGACAGGTGTTTCCTGCAACGCTCGTGACTTCACCCTTATCGATCTCAACTGTGAGGAGGCAGCCCATAGGGCAGCCGATACACGTTAATTCTCTTGTTTCCATGGTATATCTCCTTTCCCTTACGGCTTATTCCTTCTCGATCTTTACGGTTATGGTCTTGAGATCCGGGAATGAAGCGATCTTTGCTTTCTGTAGGATAACGTTTTCCATTTCACCGGGAGCCAGAACTCTCTTTTTATTGTGCATCACGCGTTCGTCATTAAAGTAAACGCTCACATACGCATCCTGATAAACTGCGCCTACGCGGAAGCGGACTGTTAAGAGGTCGTCCATGCGGTTTACATTTATGGTCGAAGGAACAGTGTAGCGGGCGCCGTCCGTTGCAACGAGCTTTATCACGTCGCCTGAGATCTCTTCACCCTTGGACTGCACATACTTTGCAGCATTTTCGCCGGCGCGCTTTGCTTCCTCTGAAACATAGTCCACAAGGTCATGAACGTGAAGCACGTTTCCGCAGGCAAATACGCCGGGGATGCTTGTTTCAAGGCTCTCATTCACGACAGGACCGTTTGTGATGGGGCTCATTTCAACGCCTGCGCTTCTTGAAAGCTCGTTCTCAGGTATCAGACCTACGGAGAGCAGGAGAGTGTCGCAGGTATAGCGTTCTTCTGTACCCGGAACCGGCTTACGGTCAGGGCCTACTTCTGCGATAGTTACCGCAGTGACTCTTTCTTTTCCCTCTATATCGATGACAGTGTGGGAGAGCTTCAGCGGGATACCGTAGTCATCGAGACACTGGACGATATTTCGCTTTAATCCGCCGGAATAGGGCATGACTTCTGCGACTACTTTTACTTTTGCGCCCTCCAGAGTCATTCGGCGTGCCATGATGAGTCCGATGTCGCCGGAACCTAAGATAACGACTTCACGTCCCGGGAGATAGCCCTCGATATTTACGAGACGCTGCGCTGTACCTGCGGAAAAGATGCCCGCGGGACGGTAACCCGGAGTGTTCAGGGCGCCTCTGGGTCTCTCTCTGCATCCCATGGCGAGGATAACTGCGCCTGCTTTTATCTGGATCATTCCGTCGGTACGGTTCATAGCTGTGACTACACGGTCAGGTGAAATATCCATGACCATTGTGTTCAGCTTGTACTCGATACCGAGGTCGTATACTTCTTTTTCAAAACGGTAAGCGTACTCAGGACCTGTAAGCTCTTCCTTAAAGGTGTGGAGACCGAAACCGTTATGGATACACTGGTTCAGGATACCGCCAAGCTCATGGTCGCGCTCGAGGATGAGGATGCTGTCGGTGTCTGCTTTTTTTGCTGAGGCTGCAGCGGCGAGTCCTGCGGGACCGCCTCCTATGATGACAATATCGTATGCTAACATTATTCGTCTCCTTTCACGGCTTTTGAACGCTCGAGCACAATGTTGGATCTGCCGCCGCTCTTTGTGATCTTTTCCATAGGGATGCCGAGTTCGCGGTTAATGATCTCCATGACACGCGGACTGCAGAAACCTGCCTGGCATCTGCCCATTCCTGCACGGGTCCTTCGCTTAACGCCGTCAAGTGAGCGTGCGCCGAGGGGACGGTGGATAGCATCCAGTATCTCGCCTTCTGAAATGGATTCGCAGCGGCATACAATATTGCCGTACGCGGGATTTTTCTTGATGAGTTCGTTTCTCTCTTCGAGGGTCAGGGCATTTGGATCTATGATGCCTTTCCTCTTCCCGTTCCAGTCGGTCTTCTTTTCCGGCTTTTCCAGATCACAAATGATGTCTGCAACCATTTTTCCGATGGCGGGGCAGGAGGTGAGACCCGGAGATTCGATTCCTGCGCAGTCGATAAAATGAGGTGCGTCAGGGAGCTCCTTTATGATGAATTCGTGATGCTCTTCGTGGGCGCGGAGACCGGCAAAGCTTGTGATGACCTTGCGTCCGACAGGAAGATCCTTTACGTTCATGGATGCTTTTTCGATAAGGCTGTCGATACCTTCCTGAGTTGTGGCGGTAGCTTCCTTATCCTCGATATCAATGGCAGTGGGGCCAACGATCAGGTTTCCGTGAACGGTAGGAGATACCAGCACGCCCTTGCCGTACTTTGTGGGCTGAGGGAAGATGGTGTGGGAAACATGACCGCCCATTTCCTTATCGAGCAGGCAGTAGTCGCCTCTTCTCGGTGTGATATGGATCTTGTTTGACGACACCATGTTGTGGAAAATGTCAGCATGGACTCCGGCTGCGTTAACTACGTACTTTGCGGTATATTCGCCGTTATTTGTGCGGATGTGCCAGATACCGTCATCATCCCGTGAAAGGTGCTCAACTTCTGTATTAAAGCGGAAGTCGACACCGTTTGTGTTGGCATTTTCTGCCATGGCGATATTCAGTATAAATGGACATACGATACCGCCTGTAGGAGCGTAGAGTGCGCCTTCTACGTTATCCGAGAGGTTTGGCTCCAGGGCGAGTGCTTCTTCACGGGACAATATCTTTAACCCCTCTACACCGTTAGCAACCCCCCTGTCATAGAGGTCTTTAAGAACCCCAAGTTCTTCTTTATGGATACAGACTACGAGGGAACCGTTTCTCTTGAAAGGAATATCGAGATCCTCAGCAAGACGGTCCATCATCTGGTTACCTTCTACATTCAGTTTTGCCATGAGCGAGCCTTCCGGTGCGTCAAATCCTGCGTGGATTATCGCGCTGTTGGCTTTACTCGTGCCGGAGCAAACATCTTCAGCTTTTTCCAGGACACAGACATTCAGTTTATATTTTGAGAGCTCTCTTGCAGAAGCAGCTCCGCTGACGCCTGCACCTATGATTATCACATCGTATGTCATTGTAGTTGTCCTTTCTTTTCAGTAGTGATGATATAAAAACGGAGGCATCGTCCAGACGCGTCCCCACGCGTTGATCGATGACTCCGTCTCTGCATCATTATCCTTTTTATTTATGAAACTATACCCTGTTTGTAAATGTACGAAACCCTTATATTATTCTTAGAAATACCCAATTTTTTTCAGATAATAGTGCAGTATATGCTAATCGCGCTTTGGAGTTTCCCGCCTGCAAAGCACGGTGTAGCCTTGGATAAGATCAAAAATCTGTACAGATTCAGTCTTTAGCCCAGCCGAGTGTTGACTTCACAGCTCTTGACCAGCCCTTAAGTTCCTTTTCACGAACGTCATCAGCCATCTCGGGCTTGAACTCGCGGTCGATAGCCCAGTTCTTGATAACGTCTTCCTTGCTTGACCAGTAGCCTACAGCAAGACCTGCGAGGTAAGAAGCACCCATAGCGGTAGTCTCAACGCATGCAGGACGTCTTACGGAAGTGTTGATGATGTCAGACTGGAACTGCATCAGGAAGTTATTGTTGGAAGCTCCTCCGTCAACCTTTAAGGAAGAAAGCTTTTTTCCGGAGTCAAGCTCCATTGCGTGCAGAACATCGTATGTCTGGAACGCAAGCGACTCAAGAGTTGCACGGATTATGTGATATTTATTTACACCGCGGGTAAGGCCGACGATGGCACCCCGGGCGTAAGGATCCCAATATGGAGCGCCGAGTCCTGTAAAAGCAGGTACAACGTAGCATCCGTTGGTGTCGCTTACCTTAGTAGCAAAATATTCTGAATCCGGTGAAGTATCCACCATATGGATCTGGTCGCGGAGCCACTGGATAGCAGCGCCGGCAACGTAAACAGATCCCTCAAGGGCGTATGTTACCTTGCCGTCAAGTCCCCATGCGATGGTGGTTAGGAGGTCGTTCTTACTGAAAATAGGCTTTTCGCCTGTGTTCATCAGCATGAAGCATCCTGTGCCGTATGTGTTCTTTGCTTCGCCTTCGTTGAAGCATGTCTGTCCGAAGAGAGCTGCCTGCTGGTCGCCTGCTGCGCCTGCGATCTTGATAGGACCGCCGAAGAACTCAGCGTCGGACTCGCCGTAGATAAAGCTTGAAGGCTTTACGTCAGGGAGCATGCTCATAGGGATCTCAAGGATCTGGCAGAGCTCTTCATCCCACTCAAGAGTATTGATATTGAAGAGGAGAGTTCTGGAAGCATTTGAATAATCGGTTACATGAACCTTTCCCTTTGTGAGCTTATAGATAAGCCAGGAATCAACTGTACCGAAAGCGAGCTCGCCTTTTTCTGCCTTTTTTCTGGCACCAGGTACGTTATCAAGGATCCAGCGGATCTTTGTTCCTGAGAAATACGGATCGAATTTAAGACCGGTCTTTGTCTGGAATTTCTCAACGATGCCCGGTACACGGCCCTTCATCTGCTCTGCAAAGTCAGCAGTACGACGGCACTGCCATACGATAGCATGGAAAATTGGCTGGCCTGTTGCTCTGTCCCACACGATAACGGTCTCACGCTGGTTGGTGATACCGATAGCTGCGATATCAGATGCTGATGCGCCGACTTTCTTCATAGCCTCACGGGCTACCTGAAGCTGTGTCTGCCAGATCTCGCTTGCATCATGCTCAACCCAGCCGGGCTGAGGGAAGTACTGTGTAAATTCCTTCTGTGCAACGGAGCACATCTCGCCCTTTTCGTTGAACAGGATACAACGATTGCTGGTAGTTCCGGCATCCAGAGCCATAACATACTTTGCCATAAAAGCCTCCAGTATTTTTATGCCGTGAGACAAAATAAAAGAACACAGCAGCTTGTAAACAGCAGCCATATTGCTGCGTAGTTGCCATGTTCTCTCGTCTAAGGTGGCAATTCATATAACTGTGTATACCTTATCATACAATTAGTAAAAATGCAATATAAAGCATATAAAAAGCATAAAAATAAGATATAATTGCACAATCGAACAACAAAGTGTCTAAAAAGTTAATAGTGAATATTACTTAAGGTGTCCCTAACTTTAAAATGGTAATTGTGCACAAACAGGGGCGTATGTACATTTCTTTGAACAATGATTAATCTATGCAGACTGTATTCTTTTGATGGATAAACCTGCCGATATGTATACCAGTATAGCGTTGAAATAATTATCAGGGGTTATTTTATAGATGAAAAGACCGAAGGTTGGAGACTGGATAAAATATGATACCGGCAGAACCTTTTGGATGATCGTGATCTGTTTGTTGAGCCTTTTCCTTAATCTGGTATTTATGTTCCAGAATTATGGATTATTAAAGGTGCAGTTTACAGGTACGCTGCTTGCATCTTCTATTTGCGGCGGATTTCCGGGGGCTGTTGTTACACTCGTTTCTTATTTCATTCTCGCGGTTACGACCGGAGCAGGGGTAGGAAAGGGTGTTTTTCTGCTGCTCATCTGTCTCATGGCGTCTGTTTTTACATCCAGAGGGTGCTTTAAGACGATACATGGGACTGTTTTCTATATCATATCGATTTCAGTGACGGAAGAGCTGTATATGCTTGTGGTCTATCTGACAGACGCATATATGGAAAATAAAGGGATGGATTCGGTCGTAAGGGGAATACTCCATTCGGCCGGGCGCATAGTGCCGGGAGTATTGCTGGCGGTTGCGATCATAATCCTTTTTTATAAGTTTATTCCGGACCGTATCCTGTTGTTCTTCGGGAACAGCCAGCACTATCTGAAGGATAGGGAACTTAGGGAGCATATCGAGAAGAGCATATTTGATGATTCTACCAGATCGCTCAGGGGAAAGATATCAAAGATCATTCTTCTCACAGCGACAGTAATGATGATATCTTCAGTGATATTTGTAAATATCCTGATCGCAAATACCATGAACGGTTCAGTTTCCCTAAAGCTGGATTTTAACGGCAAATATCCGACAACGGTAGGAAAACTG
Source organism: Lachnospiraceae bacterium (assembly GCA_900168235.1). Lineage (GTDB taxonomy): Bacteria > Bacillota > Clostridia > Lachnospirales > Lachnospiraceae > NK4A144. Next base: position 97,247 of record FUZG01000008.1, read on the forward strand.
GGTTCGGTAGGATCAGCGGGAACGCCTGATGAGTCTAAAAATTTCCAAAAAATCAAGGAAGAGACTCTGAAAAAGATCGACGCATTGCAGAACATGCCGACCGGAATGAATGCAGAGGTAAGAAGCCGCCTTTCTGATATAAGGAAGACCATAAATCAGAATGATGCACAAAAAAATGCAGATTCCAACGAGTCTGACGCATTTTTAAGGATGCTGAAGGATCAGTTCTATTTTTATCTCCAGATGATCTTTTCGCTCCTCATGGTTGAGATGTGTCTGGTCCTTGTGATGGATTCCTATGCCCAGAGAAAGATCGTTATTCCGATACTCCGGGTAGCATCAGCGATGGATCAGCTAGCTTATAACAGTGATGAGGAACGGCGGGAGAGCCTTGCAAAGATACATGCGCTTGAGGTACAGACAGGTGATGAGATAGAGTCGCTTTATCATGCTATAGATAAGACGGCTTCAGAGCTCCTTGCCTATCTTGCGAATAAAGAAAAACAGGTGGCGCTGGAAAATGAGCTTAAGGTCGCAAAAGCCGCAAATGACGCAAAGACCAGCTTTTTATCCAGTATGTCGCATGAGATCAGAACGCCTATAAATGCTGTCCTCGGAATGGATGAAATGATCCTTCGTGAATCTGAGGACCAGACTATACTGCGTTACGCGAAAAATATCCAGAGCGCCGGAAAAACACTGCTGGGTCTTATTAATGATATCCTTGATTTCTCCAAGATCGAAGCCGGAAAAATGGAGATCATCCCGGTGGATTACGAGCTGAGCTCTGTAGTAAATGACCTTGTAAACATGATTAGGAGCAAGGCTGACGCAAAGAAACTGGATCTGGTCGTAAATGTTGATGCCCAGATGCCTCATTTATTCAGAGGTGATGAGATCAGGTTAAAGCAGGTCGTGCTCAACATCCTTACAAATGCAGTAAAATACACGGAAAAAGGAAGCGTTACTTTGTCCATAGGATATCGGAAGATCAATGAGAAAAACGTGGATCTCATGGTATCTGTCAAGGACACAGGCTCCGGTATCAGGGAAGAGGATATAGAGAAGCTTTTTGCGCCTTTTGAAAGAATAGATGAAAATAAGAACCGTACTATAGAAGGTACAGGACTCGGAATGAGCATAACCCAGAAGCTCCTGAACCTGATGGACAGTAAGCTGGAGCTGGACAGCGTGTACGGAGAAGGTTCGGACTTCCACTTTGCGGTGCCTCAGATCGTAAACAGCTGGGAACCTGTGGGAGATATTTCGGTGAATTTCGAGAAAGCCCTTGGCGAACAGCCCAGGTATCAGGAGACCTTCCGTGCGCCGGAAGCACATATCCTGGTGGTTGATGATACGGAAATGAACCTTACCGTTGTACGCGGACTCCTTAAGAAGACCGGAGTAAAGATCGATACAGTCACGAGCGGAAGGCAGTGCCTTGAAAAGATCGCTGAGAAGAAGTATGACATTATCTTCCTCGATCACAGGATGCCGGAGCTTGACGGTGTAGAGACGCTGGAACTCATGAAAGCGGATCTCACCCACAAAAATCAGGATACGCCTGTGGTGGCTCTCACAGCTAATGCGATTTCTGGAGCAAGGGAAAAATATATCAGTGCAGGTTTTTCGGATTACATGACGAAACCTATCGACAGTGCCAGACTAGAAAGAACGATGATCAATTTTTTGCCGGAGGATAAGGTTGAGATCGTGAGGGCGGAAGAGGAGTCTGAAGAGGACCTGAGTGCCCTTCCTGACTGGGTTCGAGAGGCAGAGGGAATGGACATTGATACAGGTATACGGAATACCGGTTCCGCAGAAGATTTTATGAAAGCACTGCAACTTTTTGCAGATAACATTTCAGAAAATCTGAAAAAAATCCGATTATTTTATGAGAGGAGCGATTTTCAGAATTATAATATAAAAGTGCATTCGTTAAAGAGTTCTGCCAGGATGATCGGAGCTAAGGAATTGTCCGAGATGGCGGAACACCTGGAAAATGTCAGCGTTGAAGGCTCGGTGGATGAAGCAGAGATCGGGGAGAAGACACCGGAGCTTCTCGCGCGTTATGAAAAATATTTGGAGATATTGTCCCCGTTGATCACGGATGACACAGAAGAATGGATGAAGGAAATGAACGATCCGTCAAAGCCTGAGATAGAAAAACAGGCACTGGATGAAGCCTATGGATCGATCATAGAATGTGTGGATGCACTTGATTATGACAGTATCGAATTTTTGATACAGTCACTTATGAAATATCGCATACCGAAAGAGGAGCAGCAGAAGATAGCAGGTCTCAGGAAGAGTATCGCGGAATTTGACTGGGACACTGTTGAAGAGCTTCTGAAGCAATAAAGGGGAAGGAGCAGGCAATGGAGAAGAAGATAATCCTTATAAGCAAGGGTTCGACCTTCATGGTGAGCGCGATCACCTCCAATCTGGAGGAAGCAGGTTATGAGGTGCTTCCGGCACTGCCGCAGATAGAGGATCTTTCGGAAAAGAAGGATCAGGTCGATATGATCGTTTTCTATCTGGGAGACTATATTGAGGAGATTCCGGAAACTCTGGCTTATTTAAAAGAGCTGGTGCTGGAAGAGAGAAAGCTCCTTTTCATCATAGGAAGTAATGATGAATTTTTTGAATTTGACAGGAAAGTACCGGATCAGATCGACACCAGCAGGTTCCTGCGCCCGTTAAATGTCAGGGACCTTATCGAAAAGCTTAATGATGTGATCGAGGTCAATTCGGATGATGACAGAAAGAAATCCATCATGATAGTGGATGATGATGTTATGTTCCTTAAGCTCATGAAGGAATGGCTGTCCGGTCCTTACCGCGTGACTATGGCTAATTCCGGTATGAGAGCCATTACTTATCTTGCAAATAATACGCCTGACCTGATCCTCCTTGATTATGAGATGCCTGTCACCAATGGTCCCCAGGTGCTCCAGATGATCAGGGATGAAGCTACGACTAATGCGATCCCTGTCATGTTCCTCACAGGAAAAAGTGACCGGGAGAGTGTTTTGAAGGTAGTTGGGCTGAAACCTGACGGATATTTATTGAAATCCATGACCCGCGATGAGCTCCTTCAGCAGATAAGAGCATTTTTTGAAGAGCAGAAAATGAAGAGACTTCAGTGAAAATGAATCAATAGTAAAGTACGTCTGCTGTGCTATAATGAACCCGTTGCTGTTTACTGATGCAGGAAGGCATGAAAAATGGGACTTAAGAGAAGACGTATTGTAGTAAAAGTTGGCACATCAACACTGACAAATGAATTGGGACACAGTAATCTTCGCAGAATGGAGAAGCTTGCGCTGGTGCTCTCTGACATACAGAATATGGGGAATGAGGTAGTTCTGGTATCATCAGGAGCCATTGCAGTTGGAGCGCATAAGATGAGGCTTCCTGAGCGTCCTACGACTATGAGGATGAAGCAGGCGGCAGCGGCTGTTGGTCAGTGCGAGAATATGTTCCTCTATGACAAGTTTTTTGGCTACTATGATAAGACTGTAGCCCAGATACTGTTAAACGCAGAGGATATCAGACAGGAAGAAAAGAAGGAAAATCTTACAAATACCTTCAATGCCCTTTTAGAGCAGGGGATAATACCGATCGTTAATGAAAATGACTCTGTAAGCTATACGGAGATCGAGTCTGCTGACCGTTTATTCGGTGATAATGATATGCTTTCTGCAGTGGTATCGGTTTTATGCCAGGCAGATATTCTGGTTATTTTTTCAGATATTGACGGATTCTTTGATAAAGATCCGAGACTTTATAAAGATGCGAAGCTCATTGATCGTATCGATGAGATAAATGACAGCCTTTATGAGCTTGCAGGCGGTGCAGGTTCCCGCAGGGGCACAGGCGGCATGAGGACAAAGATCCAGGCGGCTGACCTTGCAACAGGACAGGGAATAAGCGTTATCGTGACAAACGGCACCAGACCGGAAGCGCTGTATGACATCGTGGATGGTAAAAAAGTGGGAACACTTTTCAAAGGCAGAAGATAAAATTCAATAAGATCTTTCAGGAGCACCCGGGAGCGGGTGCTCTTTTTGCTTATATCATTAATATTTTGAATGATGAAAAAAGCATGTTCAAAAAATTGAATTGTTTATAAAGAAACCCTAAAATACGTGACTTTTTTGGCGCCGAATCTATATATAAACCAAATAAAGAATAAAATTAATCAACACAATACATTAAAATCGTCCCTACACTTTACGCTGTTAAAGTGTTATCATAACTTTCATCAAAAAAGTTGACGAATCGTGTAATGTTTCCGATTTTTTTGGACGATAATAGAAGGGTATTTGGAAAAGCGTTCGGAGGTTGATGCAGTTATGTATGATGGAAATAAATATGCTATTCAGTATTTCATGCCGGAGAAGCCAACATATAACTGGGTAAAGAAGGACCATATCACAAAGGCTCCTATATGGTGCAGTGTGGATTTAAGAGACGGAAACCAGGCTCTTATCGAACCCATGGGACTTGATGAGAAGCTGGAATTTTTCCAGATGCTGGTTGATATCGGTTTCAAGGAGATCGAGATCGGATTCCCTGCGGCATCTGATACAGAGTATCAGTTTGCACGAACTCTTATCGAGAGAAACATGGTTCCGGAAGATGTGACTCTCCAGGTTCTGACACAGGCAAGAGAGCATATCATCCGAAAGACATTTGAGGCAGTAAAGGGTGCACCCCATGCCATCATCCATCTTTATAATTCAACATCTGTGGCTCAGAGAGAGCAGGTGTTCAAGAAGAATAAAGAAGATATAAAGAATATTGCTGTTGAGGGTGCTAAGCTCTTAAAGCAGCTCGCAGATGAGACAAAGGGTAATTTCTCTTTTGAGTACTCACCTGAAAGCTTCCCCGGAACAGAAGTTGAGTATGCCATAGATGTCTGCAACGCGGTTCTTGATGTATGGAAGCCGAAGCCGGACAAAAAGGTCATCATCAACATTCCTACTACAGTAGAGAATGCAATGCCTCATGTTTTTGCGACTCAGGTAGAGTGCATCAGCAACAATCTGAAATATCGTGAAGCAGTTACACTTTCACTTCACCCGCATAACGACAGAGGATGCGGTGTTTCCGATGCAGAGCTCGGACTCCTTGCAGGAGCGGACAGAATCGAGGGTACTCTTTTCGGAAACGGTGAGAGAACAGGAAATGTGGACATCATCACTCTTGCCATGAATATGTTCACTCACGGAGTTGATTCCAAGCTTGATTTTTCACATATAAATGAGATAGGAAATGTTTTCGAGCGTCTGACAAGAATGGAGATCCCTGCCAGACAGCCATATGCAGGACAGCTGGTATTTACAGCTTTCTCAGGATCTCATCAGGATGCGATCGCAAAAGGATTTGCATGGCGCAAAGCTCACCTGGACCGTCCCTGGAGTGTTCCTTACCTTCCTGTCGATCCGAAAGATCTTGGCAGGGAGTACGACGGGGATGTCATCCGTATCAATTCCCAGTCCGGAAAGGGCGGCGTAAGCTTTATCCTGAAGCAGAACTATGGTCTCCAGATCCCGAAGATCATGCAGGAGGATGTAGGATATACAGTAAAGGGCATCTCAGACAGAGAGCATGCTGAGCTGTCACCTGATCGCGTATATCATATTTTTGAAGATAAATACATCCATAATGAAGGCGTATTTACTATAAAAGAGTGCCATTTCGAGCAGGTTGACGGTATCCTTGTAAAAGCTACCATCACGAGAAACGGCAAGGATGTAGTCGTAGCTGCAAACGGTAATGGTCGTCTGGATGCCGTGAGCAATGCTATCAAGTCATATTTTGACATCAGCTACGAGCTCACAACATACGAAGAGCACGCTTTGAGCCATGGTTCATCCAGTAAGGCGTGCACATACGTAGGAATCACTGCAAACGGAAAGCATTACTGGGGCGTTGGAATTGACGAGGATATCATCACATCATCCATCCATGCTCTGATAGTCGCAGTGAACCAGATGGAAGCTATCCGTGACAATAAAAATGACAAGGATCAGAGGATCACTGAGATCGTTAATTACATTCAGGAAAATTATCTGTCTGTAACACTTGATGATCTGTCCCGTGAGTTCTTCCTGTCAAAACCGTATCTTTCCAAATATATCAAGGAAAAGAGCGGTGCCACATTCAGTGAGAATGTACAGAAGATCCGATTAAAGAAGGCATGCACGCTTCTCCGCAACGGAAACATGAAGGTTGAAAAGGTCGCTGAAAATGTCGGTTACCCGAGTGTAGAGCACTTCAACCGTCAGTTTAAGAAGAGATACGGCATGACACCCGTGCAGTACCGCAATTCCAAGCGTTGAGCGGTCTAAGACATAAACCTACTTGCAGTAGCGACGTGTATTGTTTATAATTAAATGAACTGTGTAAATGAACAGGCTGTGGAATGTATCCATGGCCTGTTCGTTTCCGTATATTTTCATTCGTAAAGATCCTGAGGGGAAGAAAGGATTCTGAGAATTGATAAAGAGTATGACCGGTTTCGGAAGGGCCGAAACAGAGGGTGAAGGACGTCGTTATTCAGTAGAGATAAAGACTGTGAACCACCGTTATCTTGAAGTCAATATCAAGATGCCAAAGGTACTGGCACCGTTTGAAGGTTCTATCCGTACACTTCTTAAAGAGTACATGGAACGAGGCAAGGTTGATATCTTTATTTCATTTGAGAGCGTGGACAGCAATACGTCGGCTGTGCGTTATAATAGTGTTGTAGCACACGAGTATTTCCGTTACCTGCAGCAGATGGCTGACGAATTTGGGCTTGAAAATGATGTAAGGATCTCAGGACTTTCCCGTTATCCTGATGTATTTACTGCTGAGGCAGTGGAGATCGACGAGGACACTATCTGGAAGGAACTGCAGAAGTGCATCCGTAAGGCATGTGAGCAGGTTGTCCGCACCAGAAAGGCAGAGGGTGAAAACCTGAGCCGTGATCTCATCGCAAAGCTTGATGAGATGAAGGAACAGGTGGCTTTCGTAGAGCAGAGATCTCCTGAGGTTGTGGAAGAGTACAGACGTAAGCTCAGGGAAAAGGTTGAGGCTCTCCTTGGAGATGCGCAGGTTGATGAAGCGCGTCTTATTCAGGAAGTTACCATATTTGCTGACAGGATCTGTGTTGATGAAGAGATCGTAAGACTCAAGAGCCATATCGACAGCATGAGAAAAGCTATTACTAACGGCGGTACTATCGGCCGCAGGCTTGACTTCATCGCTCAGGAAATGAACCGTGAGGCAAATACCACACTCAGTAAAGCAAATGATCTTGCAGTAAGTGACGCAGCCATCGATCTTAAGACCGGAATCGAAAAGGTCAGAGAGCAGATACAGAATATTGAGTAAACTATTTAATATCGGTTTCGGCAATATTGTAAATGCCGAAAAGATAACAGCGATCATAATGCCTGATTCGGCGCCGGCAAAGCGTCTCATGCAGAATGCCAAGAAAAACGGCATGGCGATAGATGCGACACACGGCAGAAAGATAAAGGCTTGTATTATTTTGGAAAACAGTCAGCTTGTTTTCTCAGCGCTGACCCCCGAGACTCTTCTCGAGCGGTTCAGAGATAAGACAGATGAGCAGCAATAGTAAGGAGTTATTTTGGATCAGAAAGGTATTCTTGTGGTAGTTTCCGGTTTTGCCGGAGCAGGCAAGGGAACTATCATGAAACAGCTTGTGTCAGACTATGACAACTATGCACTTTCCGTTTCCGCCACATCCAGAAATCCCAGACCGGGAGAGGTTGACGGAGTGAACTATTTCTTCAAGACCCGCGAGGAATTTGAGGAAATGATCAGCAAGGATGAGCTGGTGGAGTACGCGGAGTACGTAGGAAATTATTACGGTACACCGAGGGCTTTCGTAGAGGAAAAGCTTCAGGAAGGAAAAAATGTCATCCTGGAGATCGAAATCCAGGGAGCCATGCAGATAAAGAAAAAGTTCCCGGAGGCACTTCTGGTATTCATCATGCCCCCCAGTGCGGCTGAATTAAAGCGTCGTCTTGTAGGACGCGGAACAGAGACTCCTGAAGTCATCGATAAGCGCATGAAGCGCGCGGTTCAGGAATCCGAAGGCATCGAGAACTACGATTTTATCGTTGTTAATGACGATATAAAAGAGTGTACGAAACGGCTTAATGGAATGATCGAGGCATCACGTTTTGCACCGTCCAGACAGTCCGATTTCATAAATGAGGTACGTGCGGGACTCAGAGAGATCTGATGACCGTGTAATGAGTTTTTTTAACATATAGAAAGTGAGGCAAATATGTTACATCCGTCCTATAGTGATCTGATGGAAGTTGTTAATTCAGAGGTTCAGGAAGGAGAAGCACCGATCGTAAACAGCCGTTACTCGATCGTGCTGGCTACTGCAAAGAGAGCGCGTCAGCTTATCGGCGGAAGCGAGCCTATGGTTAATCCGAGGGGAAGAAAGCCTCTTTCTGTTGCTATCGATGAGCTCTATAAGGGAGATCTCAAGATCGTGAGCAAGGATGAGGACGAAGAGGATTGATGATAGCTTTCCCGGATGATACAGGGAATGAAGGGAGAGACAGTTTTATACTGTTTCTCCTTTATATGTTGCGGTGAAGTTGGGCTTGATATCATTTTGAAAAGCACGGAATGATCCGCAAAATGAATAGAGGTAAGAGTTGAAAATTTTCTTTATTTCACTTGGCTGTGACAAGAATCTTGTTGATTCGGAGCAGATGATAGCTCTTTTACGCGATAAGGGCTATGAATTTACTGATGATGAGAATGATGCTGATGTTGCGGTCATCAATTCCTGCTGTTTCGTAGGCGATGCAAAGCAGGAGAGCATCGACACCATAATCGAGACTGCTGAGCTTAAGAAGACAGGAAAGCTTAAGTGCCTCGTTGTTGCAGGCTGTCTCGCACAGCGTTACGCCGATGAGATCCACAGCGAACTTCCGGAAGTTGATGCTATCGTCGGAACAACTTCTTTTGACAAGATCACCGATGTGGTAGACAGCGTCCTTGAGGGCAAGGGTTATGATATCCGCGATGATATCAACCGTCTTGCTTTTCCGAAGGTAGAGCGCAGTATCACTACAGAGGGAGACTATGAGTATCTGAAGATCGCAGAGGGATGCGATAAGCGCTGCACTTACTGCGTTATCCCCTATGTCCGCGGTTCCTTCAGAAGTATTCCAATGGAGGATCTCGTAAGAGATGCTGAGGAACTTGCAGAAAAGGGCGTAAAGGAGCTTATCCTCGTAGCGCAGGAAACAACCCTTTACGGAACAGATCTGTATGGCCGAAAGGCACTTCCGGATCTTCTCCGCAAGCTCTGTGCTATCGACGGACTTCGCTGGATACGTATTCTTTACTGCTATCCGGAAGAGATCACCCCTGAGCTTATTCAGGTCATGAAGGAAGAGCCGAAGATCTGTCATTATCTGGATCTTCCTATCCAGCATGCATCAGACCGCGTGCTGAAGTCCATGGGACGCAGAACTTCCCATGATGACCTTGTGCGTATCATCACTACTCTCAGGAAAGAGATTCCTGATATTGCATTGAGAACTACTCTGATCTCCGGATTCCCGGGTGAAACTGAGGAAGAGCATCAGGAGCTTTTGGAATTTGTGGAAGAGATGCGTTTTGACCGCCTTGGAGACTTTACATACTCACCGGAAGAAGGCACACCTGCCGTTAATTTCCCGGATCAGGTGGATGAGGACGTAAAGGCACGCAGAAGAGACGAGATCATGCAGCTCCAGCAGGAGATTGCCTTTGAAAATGCTGAGGATGAGATCGGAAAGACCATGGATATCCTTATCGAAGGCAGGATACCGGAAGAGCATATCTACATCGGCAGAAGCTACAGAGACTGCCCGGGTGTTGACGGATATGTATTTGTAAATGATGAAAAGATCAAAGGAGAGCTCATGACAGGTGACTTTATCAAAGTAAAGATCACAGGTTCAAATGAGTATGATCTTATTGGAGAGCCAATATCAGATTAAGGGAGGACACAAAAAAATGAATTTACCAAATAAGCTGACTGTATTCAGGGTTATACTCATCCCGTTCTTTATCGCAGTCCTTATGACAAACTGTATAGGAGCTGCATCAAAGTGGGTGGCTCTTGCAATCTTTATCGTTGCAAGCCTTACAGACATGCTTGACGGAAAGATCGCCCGTAAGTATAACCTGGTCACGAATTTCGGAAAATTCATGGACCCGCTGGCAGATAAGATGCTCGTGTGCTCTGCGCTTATCTGCTTAACAGCAATGGGAAAGATCCCTGCATGGATGGTAATTGTTATTGTTGCACGTGATTTCACTATCAGCGGATTCCGCCTGGTGGCTGTAGAACAGGGAAAAGTCATCGCAGCTAATTACTGGGGCAAGTTCAAGACAGCAGCACAGATGGTCATGATCTGCCTTGTTGTCGCAGATATCCAGATTCCTGTAATGCAGATCATTACAGAGGCTTTTAAGTGGATCGCTGTAGTTCTTACTATCATTTCTCTCGGTGTTTATCTCTATCAGAACAGGGAGATCATGAAAGACGCGGACTGATAAGGAGCATATAATATGGCTGACGAGAAAAAACAGGAAGAGAAGAATGCAGAAGCGTTAATGAAACTTGTCGGGATAGACCATGAAAAGATCTATGACAGTATCAAAGATCTGATCGCGGACGGAAATCCCACTGTTGAGATCAGCGAGAAGAACGGTGAAGCACGTCTTAAGCTTCTGGCTGAGGCTACAGAAGAAAAGAGTGCTAAGAAGATATTAAAGCCGGTGGTTAAAGAGATAAAAGCCCGCCTCGGTGAAATGATCTATACAACGGATGAAAATGAGAATCTTGAAAATTCCGTTGTGCGTCTCCTTAGGGAAAATCATTTCACTATCACTACGGCAGAGAGCTGTACGGGAGGTCTCTTTACCGGACGCCTTGTAAATGTTCCGGGTACTTCGGATATCCTGAAAGAAGGATTTATCACATATTCGGACAGGGCAAAGAGAAAATATCTCGGTGTCCACAGAAGGACACTTGAGAAATTCACGGCTGTAAGTGAAGAGACAGCAAAGGAAATGGCGAAGGGCGCTTGTGCGGCAGCTAAGGCTGACTGCAGCGTCGCTATCACAGGATATGCAGGACCTGATGACGGCTCCGGAACAGAGCCTGTGGGACTTGTATTTATTTCCTGCTGTGTTCATAAAAAGACAGTCGTTAAAGAATTTAATTTTAACGGAGACAGACAGGAGATACGTGAGCAGGCTGTTACTGAAGCTCTTTCGCTCTTAAGACTCTGTCTCTTACAGTATTTTTCTGAAGTGACATTTAATAAGCTTTGAAAGGAGGTGGTCATTCATGTCAGATGTTCCTGAACGATCGTGGGAAAAAGTTTATAACAACAAAAATTTGAATATGAATACCACCTGCAGGATTAGCAAATAAAAAACGGCTGGTCCGGCTTCCTTCTGCCTGCAGGTGGAGAGGGAGGGACCTGTTATGAAACCAGAAGAAGCACAGGTACTTATTGACGAAAAAAGATACAACGAACTCAGGGTGAGACTGCAGGATCTGAATGAAGCGGATATTGCGTCACTTTTAGAGGAACTCCCGAGAGAAAACCAGCTCAGAGTGTTCCGTCTCCTGCCTAAGGATATGGCAGCTGACGTTTTTGCTTATCTGTCTACTGATGTTGAGCAGGAGATCATCACATCACTTACTGATGCCGAGGCAACAAACATCATCAATAACTTGATGGCGGATGATGCGACAGACCTTATGGAAGAGATGCCTGCATCAGTTGTAAAGAAGCTCCTGTCAAATGCCAGCGCAGAGACAAGACGTGATGTAAACCATCTGCTGAAGTTCCCGGAGGATTCTGCGGGATCTGTAATGACGGTGGAGTTCGTTGACTTAAGAGAAAATCTGACGGTCGCAGATGCTCTGGATAAAATCCGAAAGACAGGTATCGATAAAGAGACCATCAATACCTGCTATGTCCTTGACAGTCAGAGAAAGCTCATCGGAATCGTGGCGCTCCGTGCATTGATCCTCAGTAAGCCTGAGACACTTATCCGGGATATCATGGAAGAAAATGTCATTTCCGTTGAGACCCTTACTGACCAGGAAGATGTGGCACAGGTCATCAGTAAATATGACTTTGGTTCCATACCGGTAGTTGATTCCGAAAACCGGCTGGTCGGTATCATCACCGTCGATGACGTTGTGGACATCATTCAGGAAGAGGCTACAGAGGATATCCAGAAGATGGCTGCTATCATCCCTACGGATGAGCCATATGACAAGATGACGCCTCCGAAGCTCTTTAAGAAGAGGATAGGATGGCTCCTGCTCCTCATGGTGTCAGCTACATTTACCGGAAGGATCATCACAAGCTATGAATCAGCTCTTGGTTCATATCTGGTGCTCACAGCATATATCCCGATGCTCATGGATACAGGCGGAAACTGCGGATCACAGGCATCCACAACCGTAATCCGTGCGCTTTCTCTTCGTGAGATCGAGTTCCGCGATATAGGAAAGGTATTGGGAAAAGAGTTTGTAACAGCGCTTATATGCGGTATCACGCTGGCGCTTGCAAACTTTGTAAAGCTTCAGGTTGTAGACAAGATCTCTGCGACAGTTGCCGCAGTTGTCTGCCTCACAATGATCGGTGCAGTAATGTCTGCAAACCTCGTAGGATGCGCGCTCCCTATGTGTGCAAGAAAGTTGGGATTTGACCCCGCAGTCATGGCGTCTCCCATGCTTACAACTATTATTGATGCAGTAACGCTTACTATATATTTCCAGTTTGCGATACACCTGCTTCACATTGCTGTATAAAAAAGTATTGACAGATTTTAAAAATCAAATTATACTTTGCAAGTATGCATAAACCCTGTGCCAAGTGTCAGGCCTCGGAAAAAGCAACGTGAATAAAAAAATTCTGAGGATAGGAGGTAATCGAATTGGCAAACATCAAATCCGCTAAAAAGAGAGTTCTTACAAGTGCAAAGAGAGCAGAGCTTAATAAGGCTGAGAAGTCTAGCGTAAAGACCGCTGTAAAGAAGGTTTACGCAGCTATCGACTCTAACGATAAAGCAGCTGCAGCAGCAGCTCTTAACAATGCAATCTCTGCTATTGAGAAGGCTGGTTCCAAGGGAGTTTATCACAAGTGTACAGCTTCCAGAAAGGTTTCCCGTCTTACAAAGGCAGTAAACAAGATGGCGTAAGTCATTTTCAGAATGCATGGGTAAACAAAAGGCTTTGGCGGTATCCCTCTATACCGTTAAAGCCTTTTTCTATACATATATTCTACCGATGAATGACTTAAGGAGTTGGACCATGAGAGAAATGGAATTCAAAATGGAGATAGAGTATGAGCACATCAAGCCCGGAGCTGAGGTAAAGGTGGAACAGTCTGAGCTTCAGGGCGGATTGGTCGTTTATTACACTATCATTCCTGCTATCGCCATGTCAGGCAATTTCAGAAAGCAGGAAGCACTTAAGGATTTTCACGGAACGGTAAAAAATGTCCGCGTGGGAGACGGTGGCGGATGGTACGTAACCGTTGAATTTGCGGAATAAGGAGTAGAAGGATGCAGCAGGACCACATCAGAAATTTTTGTATCATAGCACATATCGATCACGGTAAGTCAACACTTGCAGACCGTATTATTGAGAAGACTGGACTCCTTACGGAACGTGAGATGCAGGAACAGGTTCTGGACAACATGGATCTTGAGAGAGAACGTGGTATCACTATCAAGTCACAGGCTGTAAGAACCGTATATCATGCAAAAAACGGCGAGGAGTATATCTTTAACCTGATCGATACTCCGGGTCACGTGGACTTTAACTATGAGGTTTCAAGAGCTCTTGCGGCGTGTGACGGAGCTATCCTTGTAGTAGACTCAGCGCAGGGTATCGAAGCCCAGACTCTTGCAAATGTTTATCTTGCGCTGGATCACGAGCTTGATGTATTCCCGGTCATTAACAAGATCGATCTTCCCAGTGCAGAGCCTGACAGAGTAGCACAGGAAATAGAAGACGTTATCGGTATCGAGGCAATGGATGCCCCCAGGATCTCCGCAAAGAACGGCATTGGAATAGAGGATGTTCTGGAAGATATCGTGACAAAGGTTCCGGCGCCCACAGGAGATTCATCAGCACCCCTTAAAGCACTGATCTTTGACTCACTTTATGATCCTTACCGCGGAGTCATCGTATTTATGCGTGTCATGGACGGAACAGTAAAGAAGGGCGATAAGATCCGCTTCATGGCTACGGGCTGCGAGGATGAAGTTGTAGAAGTAGGATATTTCGGCGCAGGTAGATTCATTCCCTGTGACTGTCTGGAAGCAGGAATGGTAGGATACCTCACTGCATCCATTAAGGACCTGAAGGAGACTCGTGTAGGTGATACTGTTACCAATGCGGTAAATCCCTGCGCAGAGGCGCTTCCCGGCTATCGTAAGGTAAATTCCATGGTATACTGCGGAATCTATCCTGCTGATTCAGCGCGTTATCCGGATCTCCGTGATGCACTGGAAAAGCTTCAGCTCAATGATGCATCCCTTACATTTGAACCTGAGACATCAGCGGCACTTGGCTTTGGTTTCCGATGCGGATTCCTTGGACTCCTGCACCTTGATATCATTCAGGAGCGTCTTGAGAGAGAGTATGATCTGGATCTTGTCACAACAGCACCGGGCGTAGTATACAAGGTGTTTAAGACAGACGGAACAGAAATGGATCTCACAAACCCGGCAAATCTCCCTGATCCTTCAGAGATCGAGCACATGGAAGAGCCTATCGTGTCTGCAGAGATCATGGTAAATACCGAGTACCTTGGCGCCATTATCGGACTCTGTCAGGAGAGACGCGGTATCCAGACCGGAATGGATTACATCGAAACCACCCGAGTTCTCTTAAAGTATGACCTGCCCTTAAATGAGATCATCTACGATTTCTTTGATGCATTAAAGAGCAGATCAAGAGGATATGCGTCCTTCGATTACGAGATGAAGGGATACCAGACATCACAGCTTGTTAAGCTCGATATCCTTATAAATAAAGAGTACGTTGATGCCCTGTCATTCATCGTATTTAAGGACAGTGCTTACGAGCGCGGAAGAAAGATGTGCGAAAAGCTGAAGGATGAGATCCCGAGACATCTCTTCGAGATCCCGATCCAGGCAGCAGTCAGCGGAAAAGTAATTGCCCGTGAAACTGTACGCGCGGTTCGTAAGGACGTGCTTGCAAAGTGCTACGGCGGTGATATTTCCCGAAAGAAGAAGCTTCTCGAAAAGCAGAAGGAAGGAAAGAAGAAGATGCGCTCCATCGGAACAGTTGAGGTACCGAAGGAAGCATTCCTTAGCGTCCTGAAGCTTGATTCGGATAATTGAGGATAAAATGAGCAAGTCTCCATTATCAATTTATGTGCACATTCCATTTTGCGTGAAAAAGTGCAGTTACTGCGATTTTATGTCCTTTGCATCGACTCCTGAAGAGATGGAGAGATACAGAGATGCTCTCCTTCGGGAAATCTCGGAAGCAGAGGGCAGCGCGCAGTATGAAGTGCAGACTGTTTATATCGGAGGCGGAACCCCATCGTGGGTTTCGCCTTGTTTGCTTGCAGAAATTCTGGATGCGCTTCGGATAAAATATGAATTTGCGCCTGATGCAGAGATCTCCATGGAAATGAACCCGGGGACTCTGAAAGATGGTGCGCTGGAAATATACCGTTCAGCAGGGATAAACAGGATAAGTATAGGCTGCCAGTCCCTTGATGATGAGGAATTAAAGGTGCTTGGACGTATCCACACGTCAGAGGAGTTCATGACTACCTTTAAGGCAGTGAGGGATGCAGGATTCGATAATATAAACGTGGATCTAATGTCATCAATTCCGGGGCAGACTGCGGAAAAGTTCAGAAGATCCCTTGAAGGCGTGCTGGAGCTCTCTCCGGAGCATATCTCGGTGTATTCGCTCATAATAGAGCCCGGGACACCGTTTTATACCCTTTATGAAAAGGGAGAACTGGATCTGCCGTCAGAAGATATGGTTCTTGAAACCGACCGCATGGTGAGGCGCGTAGTGGCTGAAAAAGGGTATAAGAGATACGAGATATCAAATTATGCGAGAGAGGGTTATGAGTGCCGTCATAACCTTGTTTACTGGCAGCACGGAGATTACAGGGGCTTTGGCCCCGGAGCCGCATCCCTTATGGGAAGACACCGTTTTACAAATACAAGGGACTATGTGGAGTATATGAAAGCTCCCGGGGGTGAGAAAGAAGAGGACTTTACGCTCACACTCCGTGAAGCGATGGAAGAGTTTATGTTTCTGGGGCTCAGGACCTGCGCAGGAGTTTCAGAGGAGAAATTTCGGCTAAAATTTGGTAAAGAAATTACCGAAGAATTTGGTGACGTTATAAAAGACCAGGTAAATAAAGGTCTTCTCGTTCATGAGAATAGCCATTTTTACTATACCGAAGCCGGTATGGATGTCTCAAACGTTCTGATGAGCGAGTTTCTTGAATAAAATCCTGTTAAAAATGTATTGAAATATTTGCGTGACAGTGTATGTTTTGGAGTGCAAGCTGTCATTCTATTGTTAAAAAACAGTTGACTTGTTAGAATAAATACAAAAATGTGCACACATTTTGTGATTATACGTAACGTTTTAAACCGTTCCGCGAGGGTTTTGCTTTGCAAAATCCCGAGTTGTGCAACGATTTTGCGTTCGGCAAAGCCGAATTATAATCGCAAAATCGATCCAAAACGCTGACTAGGGTACAGTCAAATGGAGGAATATAATCTGAGCGTTTTGGTGGGAGTGTGTGCACTTTGCTAATGAACAGTGTGATCATGAGAGGGATGTTCATGGAAGCGGTTGTATTTGAGTATGACATTCAGACTGATGTCATGAATTTTTCAAGAAATATAGTGAAATTTATTCCGTGTCAGGTGCGGATAATGGATTTCAGTCAGTCACTTGAGCTTGCGGGCAAGATATGCCCTGACGATCTTAAGCGGGCGATCATGTTCTTTCGCCCGATTTCCTATGGTACAAATGAAATACAGGAATATTTCCGTTGCATGGATTTTGAAGGAAAGTTCTGCTGGTACTCTGTTGTCGGCAGGACTGTTCTTGATGAGAAAAACCGTCCCGCGCTTCTTTACGGAACCTATACAAAGATAGATGTCGATAAAGAAGAGGAAATACGCGAAATACGTGCTTTGGCGGACGAGATCACCGCACTGGACAGCATTGATAATGCAGGACAGAAGATAAGGGAAATTTACGCAGACAGTACGATGATCCACGTATATAACCTTATGATGATAGAGCTTTCGGACTATGACAATCTGAAGGAAAAGATCGGACGGGGCGTTGCAGAACAGGCAATGCTTGAGATCGCAAGGATACTCAGAAGGTCTCTCCGTTCATACGATGTCATAGGACGGGAAGCGGAGAACAGGCTTGTTGTCTGTATGCGAAATGTGAAGGACCGCGGGATCATCTATGACAAAGCGGCATATCTCATAATGGCAGTGAGCAATCTCTGGGTCAATTACCGAATGACGGAAACATCTACCGTGAATATAGGTATAGCTGTTTTGCCGAACGGAATGACACCGGAATATGAGTCTATGCATAAAAAAGCGGAAGTAGCGCTTTTGCATGCGATCAAAAATGGAAAAGATACGTTTTCTGTATATGATGTGGAGATAAGTTCACAGGAGGAACTTTGGTCGAGATTTGCGGAAGTCAGCAACAAGGATTTTGTAAAGAAGACAATGGATTCTATCGAATCAGAAGCATTTGCGATGGATGCTTCCGGAAATATAACGTACGTGAATCCTGCGATGCGTGAGAAGAACTATCATGGCATTGATGACATAAAGCTTAAGGTAAACGGAGAAGATGATGATTCCTGGATGTCTCTTGAAGATCCGGAAGAAATACGGGAATTAGAAGCAAACGTCATTTTTCCTGAAACGGGCATCACAAGATCTGCCAAAGTATATGGGATAAAAGATCAGGATGAGAAGTTCTGGGTTGTCGTTATAATGAAGATCGACCCTGATATAGAAAGGATAGAGCTTGAAAAGAGCTGGAGCAATTTTCATGAAACAGTAACCCAGCTTGAGGACTTTGTCTGGGAGATAAATATTACGGATAATACCTGTGTACGACTGCAGGAAAATAATGTCATGTCCATAAGATCAAGGCTTTTTGTCGATGATTATGAAGGACTTCGAAAGTATTTTCTGGATCATGTCGTGTTCCGCAGGGACAGAGAGGAATTTCTGTATCTCACAGATCCGGGGTTTTTAAGAGAAACCGTGCATAAGGGAGGACAGCAGGTCTGTAAGCACATAAGGTTTATGCATCGTGATGGAAACTGGCACTGGTACAGTATCTGTATGGCGGTACGTAAACCGCGTGAAGATGAAGGCGAGATCGAAAAAATCTTCCTTATAGCCATGGACATCGATCAGATGAAGCGCAGTCAGGACCGGAACCAGCTTATAGAACTAAGATACAGGGCGATGCTTGACAACAGTACCTTTATGAGCGAGCTTGCCCGGGATAATGAGCGTTATGAGCATGTTAATGAACTGACCGGAACCTATGTTTTTGAGTATGATGCGCTGAAGAAAGATTATTATATTTGTACAACATTTGAGGATATGTTTGCAGTCACTCCGGAGATGAAAGAAAATGAATGGTCGATGCTCTGCGGACTGAAGCCGGAACCGGAATTTAGGGACAGATACTTAAAATTTATAAGAGAGGTAAAGAGCGGACAGGATACGCATGAAGTAGTGCTTAGGCTCATGAACCGCTTCAATGTGCCACGCTGGTTCAAGATAACAGTCCAGACGCTTAATGGCTTGAATAATCAGCTCACACGCGTGACAGGCATCCTGCAGGATGTAAACGCAGAGATGGAAGTAAAGAGAGAGCTGGAATTCAGAGCGGATTATGATGAGCTTACAAGACTCTACAATTCAGAGGCTTTCTGTGGAAAAGCAGCTGAAATATTATCGCTGTATCCGGAGCGGGATTATGCCGTCATTGCTGCGGATATCGAGCACTTCCGCATAATAAATGACAGATTCGGTATAGATGCCGGAAACGGATGTCTTGAGTATGTAGGAAAGCTCATCCAGTCATCATTAGAGAGAGATGACATTGCATGCAGATATGAAGCTGACATGTTTGTGATCCTCTTTGAGTACGAGAGTGATGATGACATCATGGATTATGTAAAGGGACTTTCAGAGCAGTTCCAGTATGAGGATGCAAAACTTTGCGGTTCAAGTCTGAGCTTTGGTGTATATAAAGTTGATGATCTGGATATCCCGGTGCGCTTAATGTGCGACAGAGCACGTCTTGCTAAACGTGAGATCAAGGGGAATAAGCTCTTAAATGTAGCTGTTTATGATGACAGTGTACGACTCCGTCAGGTGAAGATCGCCCAGATGGAGAGTGAGATGCAGAGAGCGCTCACGGAGCACGAATTTGTCATGTTCCTTCAGCCCAAAGTGGACCTGAATACAGGTAAGATATGCAGTGCAGAAGCCCTTGTCCGCTGGCAGCATCCGACAAGGGGACTTGTATTTCCTAATGAATTTCTGCCACAGTTTGAGAATAACGGATTTATAAAAAAGCTTGATGAATACATGTGGGAGAGAGCGGCGGAATACATTTCCGAGCTCCAGAAAGACGGCATAGAGCTTCCGATCTCCGTTAATATCTCAAGATTTCATGTGAATCATACGGATCTTCTGGAGGTCCTTATAGGTCTTACGAATAAGTACGGAATAGACAATCACCTTCTTCAACTGGAAATCACAGAGTCACTCTTCACTGCGGATGTGAACGAGCTCTACAGGACGATGGGAGAACTTAAGGATCTTGGGTTTGTCATTGAGATGGATGACTTTGGATCAGGCTATTCATCGCTCAATATGCTGAGAGAAGCACCTGTTGATGTGATAAAGATCGACCGCTATTTTGTTGATGAGATAATGTCAACAAAGCGCGGACGGATAATAATCGAGAATACCATAACCATGTCAAAGCAGCTCGGAATGGAAGTTGTTGCAGAGGGAATAGAGACTAAGGAACAGGCTGATTTCCTGAAGTCTGTAAATTGTGACGTGGGTCAGGGATATTTTTATTCAAAACCGATACCGAAGGATGAATTTAGGAAAATGCTGGACAAATCTTTTGATGACTGATGAAGGGGTGTTATCAGGAGAATTGCAAGAGGGGAAAGAAGGGGTATCGATATATGATCTTTGTAAAACAGGATAAGTTAAAGACAGGGATGAGGCTTGCAAAGCCAATATACGACAGGAAGGGTGTATTGCTCTATGACAGAAATTCAAAGCTCACCCATCAGGGTATAGAGAGTGTACATAATTTTGGTATCATAGGTCTTTATATCCTGGAGCCTGCTGAGCCCGTTCCGCCTATATCCGAAGAGGATATAGAATTTGAGCGTTTCCAGATGATGTCCACATTTATCATAAAGGATGAATGGGATGCAATAAGGAAAGGCCAGCAGCCGACGTCTATCGCATCGCTTGTGAGCCAGATAATCAAAAATTACGGACGTCTTGACCACAAGATCAATTTTGTCCAGTCACTTAGGAGCATGGAAGACACATGGTATAAACATGCCCTGAATGTGGCTATCTTAAGTGCGCTCATCGCAAACCAGATGCAGCTCAAGGCTGCTGAAACGAATGATCTTGTAACAGCGGCGCTTGTGCACGATGTGGGTAAGCTCGATATACCGCCGGAACTGCAGGGAGACGCGGCAAAAGAGGAGAGCGGACAGGATAAGATTGCAAAGTACGAAGCATCAGGAATCAAGCTTCTTGATGCGGTTTATTCCTCGTCTCCGAATATCAAGAGGATATGCCAGCAGAGCTACCGTGCCCTTAATGACATCAGAAAGGGCAAGCTCGATCCTGCAACAAAGATCGTAAATGCGGCAAAGGTACTGATGGTAGCGGACACATTTGACATGATGACCGCCATGAATGATTACAGGGAGCCAAGCTCTGAGATAAGCGCCATAAGACACCTTATCGACAGCCCGCACCAGTATGATGCGACGGCAACGGACGGTCTTGTGAAGAGCATAAATATCCTTGTGCCCGGAGCTGCGATAGAGCTCACAGATGGTGAAAAGGGTCTTGTCATAGCAGAAAACGAGGAAGATATCCTGAAACCTGTAGTCCTTAAGTTTTCGGATAATTCCGTGGTCGATCTGTCCCTTGGCAAAAAGGTTGGAAAACTCGGCATAAAGGACGTAATGAAGACCATGGACAACAGATGCATCATCGATCATGAAACGCTGGAGGAAGCAGGATTTTTCAGGAAAGGATAGGACGCAGGTATGCTTGACATATACGCACTGCTTCATCAGGCGTCTGTAGAGCATGCGTCTGATGTACATATTAGTGTAGGTGCGACTCCCAGGTTCAGGATCCACGGCGAGCTGGTCAATACGAATTTTCAGAAAATGACGCCGTCGGACACTCTGGAAGTCATGCTTAACCTCATGAACCCGGAGCAGCGGGAACAGTTTGAAGAAAATGGTGAGATAGATCTGTCTGTTTCAATCCCTGATGCAGGCAGATTCCGCGTAAACGCTTATAAACAGAGGGGAAGTATCTCTCTGACGCTCCGTCTCGTGGACATGAAGATCCCTGATGCGGAGATGCTGAACATTTCAAATGAGATAATGGAGCTCTGCAATGAAAAGAGGGGGCTGATACTGGTCACAGGGCCGTCAGGCTCCGGAAAGTCTACGGTCATTGCATCCATGGTGGACAGGATAAATGCGACAAGATCCTGCAATATCATAACCCTTGAGGATCCTATCGAGTATCTCCATGCCCATAAAATGTCCATTGTAAACCAGAGAGAGATAGGACTGGATGTAAAGGACTACGAAACAGCCATGGCTGCGGCTCTGAGGCAGGATCCCGATGTGCTGGAAGTAAGCCATCTTAATACGGATACTGAGGTACGTCAGGCTCTCATGGCAGCGGAAACAGGACGTCTGGTATTTACTTCTATGTACACCATGAGCGCAGTTGAGACCGTTGAGAACCTTATAGACCTTTTTCCGCAGCAGCAGAGGATACAGGTAAGGAATAGGCTCGCCAATGCGCTGAAAGCCACTATTTCAAGGCAGCTTCTGGTATCGACGAACGGTGAGCGGATACCGGCATACGAGATACTTTTTGTAGATAATCATGTAAGAGAGATCATCCGTCACGGTGATATATATTCCCTTCATGAACTCATGAAGAAAAATCATGCAAAGGGAATGATAACCATGGACGAGTCGGTATTTAAGCTCTATAAGAGCGGAAAGATAAGCCGTGCCGAGGCTATACAGGCGTCAGCTGATCAGGAAGCCATGACACTTGCTATAGATTCAGAGAAATAGTCAGAGCACTTGACAGAAAAATCAAACAAGGGTAAGGTTATTCGCGGAAGTCAGATACGGCTTCCGCGATATTTTCTGTAAAGACGGCAGGGATTCCGCTCTGTATCGTCTGTTACCGGCATTTCCGCCGGGAAATTCTTTTTTTGAAAAAATAAAAGTGATAGGAGTGATTTTTTGTTTAGCAGTATTCATACCATGTCCATTAACGGTATGGCAGTGCAGGAAATCCAGGCTGAGACCGATCTTTCGGAAGGAGGACTTCCGGTATTTGAAATGGTCGGTTTCCTTGGAAGTGAAGTCAGGGAGTCAAGAGAACGTATCAGGACTGCCCTGAAAAACAGCGGTTTTTTGCTGCCGCCGAGAAGGATCACCGTGAACCTTTCTCCGGCAGATGTGAGGAAGAGCGGTACATCATTTGATCTGGCGGTGGCTGCATCCCTTCTCTGCGCAATGGGTATCATAGACCAGAAAGAGCTTGAGGATACGGTCATCGCGGGTGAGCTCAGTCTCTCAGGTGAAGTGAGGCGGGTGAACGGCATCCTTCCAATGGCGAGAAAGGCGAGAGATGCAGGATATAAGCGCTTTATCGTGCCGAAAGACAACGCAATGGAAGGCGGAGCAGTTGAAGGGATCGAAGTCATAGGACTTTCGGGACTTAAGCAGATGGTGGATTATCTCACAGGATCCGAAAAAGTGGAATCCACTGTGTTTTCCGTAGAGGAAAGGCTTGGGAACAGGTCTGATACAGCAGATGACTTTTCGTCAATACAGGGGCAGGCTGCGGTAAGACGCGCCATGGAAGTCGCGGTGAGCGGCATGCACAATATCATGATGATAGGGCCGCCGGGCAGCGGAAAAAGCATGATGGCAAAGTGCCTGCCATCAATACTTCCGCCATTGTCACCGGAAGAATGTCTTGAAATATCAGAGATTTACAGTGTTTCAGGTCTTCTCGGAAAGGACGGATTAAAGACGGAGAGACCCTTTATAAGCCCCCATCACACTGCATCAGCCGTGTCCTTGAGCGGAGGAGGGAAAAACGCGAGACCCGGTCAGATAAGCCTTGCCCACAGAGGAGTACTTTTTCTGGATGAGCTTCCGGAATTTGACCGTCAGACCATCGAAATACTGCGACAGCCTCTGGAAGACAGGAAGATATGCATAGCAAGAGCGAACGGGACTTATACATTTCCTGCGGATTTTCTTTTAGCAACAGCGCTAAATCCCTGTAAATGCGGGTATTATCCTGACAGAAACAGGTGCACCTGCTCAGAGAATGAAGTTCATAATTATCTCTCGCGGATAAGCAGACCGCTTTTAGACAGGATAGATATCTGTGTGGAAGCCCGTGAAGTGAGCTTTGCGGAGCTTGCTCATGCAGACCGCATGCCTGAACCTGAATCCTCAGAATCCATTCGAGGACGTGTAGAAGACGCGGTAAAGATACAGAAAAAGCGTTTTGAGGGCAGTAATCTTAGATTTAATGCGGACATCAGACCTTCAGATATCAGGAAGTACTGTGCGATAGGAGTGAAAGAAGAGCACTTCATGGAAAAAGCCTTTCATAAGCTGGGGCTCAGCGCAAGGGCATATCACAGGATACTGAAATGCGCCCGTACCATTGCGGATCTGGATCATAAGGACAAGATAAGCACCGACCACATCGCGGAAGCCGTGGGCTACAGAGCAATAGACAGGAGGTACTGGGGTGGAGCAGAATAATTGTCATACGATAAAATGTGTGACTCCGCTGGATATGGATTTTCCTGACAGACTGCGAGATATACCTGACTGCCCGAACGTGCTTTATATAAGAGGGAAACTTCCTGATCCGAAGCGCCCAACGGTAGGTATAATAGGAAGCCGGAATGCATCACAGTACGGGCTTAACATGGCGAGGCACTTCGCTTCATGCCTGTCTGACGCAGGGGTGCAGATAATAAGCGGCATGGCGCGTGGGATAGACGGAGTAAGCCAGAGGACCGCAATGGAAGCCGGCCATCCAACCTTCGGGATCCTCGGATGCGGTGTGGATGTGCTTTATCCAAAGGAAAACAGGGATCTTTTCATGAGGATACCGGAGCGGGGCGGGCTTATCAGTGAATTTCCGCCCGGAACCCAGCCCGTTGCAAAATTTTTTCCCTCAAGAAACAGGATAATATCGGGATTATCGGATATACTCCTTGTTGTGGAAGCGCGGATAAAATCCGGCACAGGGATAACGGTAAGGCGGGCGCTGGAACAGGGGCGGGATGTATATGCTGTCCCCGGGCGCATCACAGATCCATTGAGTGCAGGATGCAACAGACTTATCGCAGACGGAGCCGGAACAGCACTGTCACCTGATGTAATCCTTGAAGCGCTTGGGATTTACCCAGAAAATGTCCCCGGAACTTCGCTGATCTCGGGCGGTGTGAGAGAAAATGATAAAAGAGTCCGTCTTGCAAAGGATGAAAAAATGGTGTATAGTTTCTTGGATTTGTATCCCAAAACGTTGGATGAGCTTGTATGCATCACAGATCTCAGTGTGCAGAAGCTCCTGCCGGTATTGCTTCAGTTGATGATGAAGGGTCTGGTGGCTGAAGCAGGGAAGAATAATTATTACAGAAAGAGTCAGGGGTAAATGGCAAAGAATCTCGTTATCGTGGAGTCACCTGCCAAGGTGAAGACCATCAAAAAGTTTTTAGGAAGCACTTATCAGGTTGTGGCATCTATGGGTCATGTGAGAGATCTGCCCAAAAGCCAGATGGGTATCGATATTGAGCAGGACTTTGAGCCGAAGTATATCACGATCAGGGGCAAGGGCGAGCTGCTCGCTTCACTTCGTAAGGAAGTGAAAAAGGCTGACAAGATCTTTCTCGCAACTGACCCGGACCGTGAGGGAGAAGCTATTTCATGGCATCTGATGAAGGCTCTGAAGCTGGAACCGGATTCCACAGACAAGAAGGTTGAAAGGATCACTTTCAACGAGATCACGAAGACCGCAGTGAAAAACTCACTGAAGGCTCCTCGTGAACTGGATATGAATCTCGTGGATGCCCAGCAGGCACGCCGTGTTCTTGACCGTATGGTAGGTTACGGCATTTCGCCTTTGCTCTGGGCAAAGGTTAAGCGCGGCCTTTCTGCCGGAAGAGTTCAGTCTGTCGCTCTTCGTATAATATGTGAGAGAGAGGATGAGATCGAAGCATTCATTCCTGATGAATACTGGACAATGGATGCCATCCTTAATGTAGACGGCGAAAAGAAGCCGCTTACAGCAAAGTTCTCAGGCGACAGAAACGGAAAGATCGTTATCCATAATAAGCAGGAAGCGGATGAGATCCGTGCTTTCTGTGAAAAGGCTTCATATGCTGTTTCCGATGTAAAGAGAGGCGAGCGCGTACGTAAGGCTCCGCTTCCTTTCACAACAAGTACGCTTCAGCAGGAAGCGTCATCCGTGCTGAATTTCTCTACACAGAAGACAATGAGGATCGCTCAGCAGCTCTATGAAGGAATCGACCTTAAGGGCAGCGGTACGGTTGGTATGATCTCTTACCTCCGTACGGATTCAACCCGTGTGTCAGAGGAAGCTACAGAGTCTGCAGCTCAGTACATTAAGGATAATTACGGCGAGGAGTTCCTTGCAGCTCCTGCAAAGACTAAGAAGAATCCGGAAAGGATTCAGGATGCTCATGAGGCGATTCGTCCCACAGACATCAACAGGACACCTTTTGATGTAAAGGACAGCCTCTCAAGAGACCAGTACAGACTGTATCAGCTTATTTGGAAGCGCTTTGCTGCAAGCCAGATGGCTCCTGCAAAGTACGGTACCATCAGCGTAAAGATCGAAGCCGGTGAAAAGTATGTATTCACCGTTTCCGCATCCAAGCTCAAGTTCAACGGTTTCATGTCCGTTTACACAGTTAAGGATGAGGAAAAGGAAGATGCAAATGTGATCGTCGGAGATATCACAAAGGAAAGTAAGCTGACCCTCAAGGATATGGAGGAAAAGCAGCACTTTACCCAGCCTCCGGCACATTATACAGAGGCTTCCCTCGTAAAGACGCTTGAAGAGCTCGGTATCGGACGACCGAGTACATATGCACCTACGATCACGACCATCCTTGCCCGCCGTTATGTCACAAAGGAACAGAAAAACCTGTTCGTGACTGAGATCGGACGCGCGGTCGATAACATCCTTAAGGATGCGTTCCCGAGTATCGTAGATGTTAATTTCACTGCAAACTTTGAAACACTTCTTGACGGAGTGGAAGATGGTAAGGTACAGTGGAAGACCATCATCCGTAATTTCTATCCGGATCTTGATGAAGCCGTTAAGAAGGCTGAAAAAGAGATCGCGGAAGTAAAGATCCAGGATGAGGAGACTGATGTGGTATGCGAAAACTGCGGACGCCACATGGTCATCAAATACGGGCCTCACGGTAAGTTCCTTGCATGTCCCGGATTCCCGGAATGCAGAAATACCAAGCCCTATTTTGAAAAGATCGGTGTTGCCTGCCCGAAGTGCGGCAATGACATCGTTATGAAAATGACCCGTAAGGGCAGGAGATACTACGGCTGCGTAGGCTATCCGGACTGCGATTTCATGAGCTGGCCGAAGCCGAGTGCTGTTAAGTGTCCTGTTTGCGGATCTATGATGGTTGAAAAGGGCAGCCGTCTTGTTTGTTCCAATGATGAGTGTAAGAAAGTCCTGGACCGGAAGGATCAGGAATCGTAAATTGAAAGGATAATATGAGTAGTGTTGAATTGCTGGACAGGATCAGAAATGTAAATGTTCTCCTGCATCAGAATAAAAAAGGAAAGGTTGCTTTTTCAGATATCTGTGGTGTACTGCATCATCTTCTGTCTGCCAATGTTATGGTGATAAGCCGTAAGGGTAAGGTTCTCGGAGAAGATGCAGAAACAGCGGAAGAGAATTGTCTGCTTCCGGAGGTTAAGGTAGGTTCATTCCTTAACAGCGCATTGAATGACCGTCTTCTCGGAATACTCTCAATGCAGGAAAATGTCAATCTTGAGACCCTTGGTTTTGATCAGGAAACTGCATGTAAGTACCATGTTCTGGTGTCTCCCATCTTTATCGCGGGAAGACGTCTCGGTACACTGATCGTCAGCCGCTCTGCTGATATGTATTCTATCGAAGATATCATTGTATGCGAGTACGGCACAACAGTTGTAGGTCTTGAGATGCTCAGATCCTTAAGCGAAGAGGATGCTGAGGAGAACCGCAAGGAAAAGGTTGTCCGTTCCGCATTCGCATCACTTTCATACTCTGAGGCAAAGGCTGTTGTTCACGTTCTTGACAGCCTTGAGAGCAGAGAGGGAACCATCGTAGCTTCAAGGATCGCTGAAAACATCGGCATCACACGTTCTATCATCGTGAATGCCATGAAGAAGCTCGAGAGTGCAGGTATCATCGAGACACGTTCCGCCGGTATGCGCGGTACAAACATCAAGATCATCAACGATGATATCTATGATGAGGCTCATTCCTGGCAGTCAGAAATGGGCTGATAACTTTCACCCTTTTGTTCTATATGAGGTGCAACGGCTCACTTCGTTGACTTTTACCCTGAAATCTTTATAATTATTCTTGAGACTCTGAAGTAAGGGTAGTATGCACTGGGGAATGCATTCATTACTTCAGATTTTCTGCAGGGAGTCGGGGGGTGAGCTTATGTTTAATACAGACATCTATGATTATATCAATGTCCTGGACAGGGCTGCAGATGCGTCATATCTTCGCAATAAGGCTATTGCGAACAATATGGCGAATATCAATACGCCCGGCTATAAGCGCCAGGACGTTTCTTTTGCTTCAAATCTCGAGAAGGCGCTCCGACATTCAAAATACAGGAGTCTGGATCAGAAAGTAGGTTCCGTGAGGCTGGATCATCTGAAGGGGACAGTTTTTACAGATCACGAGAATTATTCCTATAGACTGGACGGAAATAATGTCGATATAGATACAGAGAGCGCACATCTTGCGTCTAATACTATTCTCTATAACGGACTCACGCAGAGTATAAATGCAGAATTTAATAATTTAAAGGCTGTTACAAAGTAATTGTATCTAAAACAGGGTAGATCTTTAGGGTAGATGTAAAGTGAGGGGACAATTATGGGAGTTTTTGATGTATTTGGTATCAATGCCTCCGGTCTTACTGCGGAACGCTTCCGGATGGATATAATTTCTGAGAACATCGCGAACGCCAATACTACGAGAACAGGTAACGGCGGACCATATACGAGAAAGGTAGTGACATTTGAGGAGAAAAATGATCCTCATGCCACTTTTAATGCTATCCTTACATCGAATATGAGTAAGTATAACCGTACCGGTATGGCGGGCGTTAAGGTCGGCGGTGTGTATCAGGACACGCATACTGACTATAAGATGGTTTATGATCCGTCTCATCCTGATGCTGATGAGAACGGTTATGTTCATTATCCGAATGTTAATACCATTACGGAGATGACGAACCTGATCGATGCGAGCCGTGCATATGAGTCAAATGCTACAGCATTTACTGCCAGCAAGAACATTGCACAGAAGGGGCTTACCATTGGACAGGCTTAATGGGGTAGAGATATAAAACAGAAGGGGATCGTATATCTATTTATTGAGGGGAGAAAAAATGGATATAACAAAATTATATAACATTTCTTCAGAAGCTATCAAAAACGCAGCACCTGCCAATACAAAGATCGCAGACAGCGGAAATTTCAATTCGTTCCTGCAGGCGGCTGTGAATCAGGTCAATGAAACTAATTCTTATCTGCAGGATCAGGAAGATGAGGAGATCAAGCTCGCGCTGGGGCTCACAGACAATACCCATGATCTTGCTATCGCACAGGCAAAAGCAGCAGCAGCAGTAAATTACACAACGGCGCTCAGGGATAAATTCCTTGACGCATATCGTGAGATCATGCAGATGCAGGTATGATATGTGAGCCGTATGCTTTTTTGAAGGCTTTCTGGGGGTAGGGAAGCCGGAATGCGGATCCTGACAGGTTGAGTATTGGAATCGGGGGCTTTCTGATGCAGGAACGTTTGAATAAGTTATTGGAGAGATTGAAGGAGTGGTGGAATAAATTCACCACGAAGCAGAAAACGCTGATAGTGTCGGTGGCTGCAGCAGTTGTTGTTGCCATTACAGTCTTTGTGTGGGCATTCTCATCACCTCAGTATGTGGTCCTTGCCGTTGCGGAGACTCCGAAGGAAACATCGGAGATAAAGGAACTTCTCGAAGACGAGAAGATGGATTACAGGATATCTGAGGACGGGCTCACTATAAAGATCAATAAAAAGCAGTTGTCGAATGCGAATATCCTTTTAGGTTCAAATAACATTACCTCAAGGGGATATGAGATCGATTCTGTCTTCAGCGGCGGATTCTCAACAACTGAGTCTGATAAAGAGAAAAAGTACAAGGTTTATCTCGAAAAGCACATCGCAGAAGACCTTGAGACTCAGGACAATATCAACCGCGCTACAGTAAACTTAAGTATTCCTGAAAATGACGGAACTCTCTTAAACGAGAGACAGGAGTCATATGCCAGCGTAATGCTTACGGTAGCTGACAAGACAGCAATGACTGATGATGTTGCGTCCGGACTTGCAAAGTTTATCGCAACTGCTATAGGCAATTCCTCTACCACCAACGTGGTCATCATGGACCAGGACGGCGGGATGCTTTTTATTGGTGAAGATGACGGTACATCTTCCGGAAGTGCATCAAACAGGCTTTCTTACAAAAAGAAGTACGATAATCTGGTAAAGAGTGAGATAAGGGACGCGCTGGTCGGCGCAAAGATCTATGACAACGTTCAGGTTGTTCCGAATCTTGATCTTAACTGGAGCAATATAGAGACTACAGAGCATACGTACACACCGGCTGACGGACAGGATCAGGGTGTTCTTTCCCATCAGGATACCTACAGCCAGACTGCTGAAAATGCCAGCGGTCAGGTGCCGGGAACTGATACAAACGGGGACAACACTTACGTTTATGCAGACAACGGTTCGTCAACAACTACCACTGATGAAACATCGAGAGATTATCTCCCGAATGAGACCATCAGACAGACGAAGGAAGCCGGAGGCGCGATCCAGTACGATTCATCCTCTATCGGTATCACAGCGATCCACTATGTGATATATAACGAGGATGATCTGAAAGCACAGGGTCAGCTTGACGGAATGACCTTCGACGAGTTTAAAGCTCAGAACGGCGACAGGATCAAGACTGATGTTGATGAGGATGTGAGCAATGTAGTTTCCAAGGCAACAGGTATACCGGTAGCGAATATCCAGATTGTCGCATATGATGAACCGGTATTCATCGAGAGCGAAGGAAATGCAGTTTCATGGCAGACCATCCTGATGATCGGACTTATCGTTCTGATCCTTGGTCTCCTTGCATTTGTAGTGATCAGCGCCATGCGTGCGGACAAGGCATCAGAGCAGCCTCAGGAGGAGATCCAGCTTAACGATCTGCTCCAGAGTTCTCAGGAGGCAGCATTGGAAGACATTGATCTTGAAGAGCAGAAGTCTGAAGCAAGAGTTCTGATAGAGAAGTTTGTAGATGAAAACCCGGAAGCAGCCGCGAGCCTTTTAAGGAACTGGCTGAACGAGGATTGGGGGTAATTGAGTATGCCAGCAGAGGCAAATGAAGCGCCTGAACAGGCCGCAAAAGGGGGAGCTCCTTCTTCGGGGAAAAATCCTGCAGCGAATCTATCCGGATTGCAG
The DNA here is from genome assembly GCA_900168235.1 of Lachnospiraceae bacterium. Classification (GTDB taxonomy): domain Bacteria; phylum Bacillota; class Clostridia; order Lachnospirales; family Lachnospiraceae; genus NK4A144. The sequence continues at coordinate 128,519 of FUZG01000008.1, forward strand.
AAGGCTGCTGTTTTGCTGATCGCTCTGGGTCCGGAGAAATCATCAAAGATTTTTAAACACTTAAAAGAAGATGAGATCGAAGAGCTTACACTTGAGATCGCAAATACCAGATCCATCACACCGCAGGTAAAGGAAGGCGTGATAAATGAGTTTTATCAGGTCTGCCTTGCTCAGCAGTATATCGCCGAAGGCGGTATCGGATATGCGAAAGAGCTTCTGGAACAGGCACTCGGTTCAGAGAAGGCTGTGGATGTTATTTCCAAACTTACAGCATCTCTGCAGGTTAAGCCTTTCGAATTTATCAGAAAGACAGATCCTTCACAGCTGCTGAACTTTATTCAGGAAGAGCACCCGCAGACCATCGCCCTTATCCTGTCCTATCTGTCACCCGGACAGTCTGCGATGACAATCGGTGCGCTGCCGCCTGATAAGCAGGCAGAGGTTGCGAAGCGTATCGCAAAGATGGACCGTACGAGTCCTGATGTTATCAAGGAAGTGGAGAAGGCATTGGAATCTAAGCTGTCATCTCTTGTTAATCAGGATTACACGATCGTTGGTGGTGTTGATGCCATCGTTGAGATCCTAAATACTGTTGACAGAACAACTGAAAAGCACATCATGGAGACCCTCGAGATCGACGAGCCCGAACTTGCGGACGAGATCAGAAAGAAGATGTTCGTATTCGAGGACGTACTGCTCCTGGACGACCGTGCTATTCAGAGAGTGCTCCGAGACGTGGACAACAACGATCTCGCGCTGGCACTCAAGGGTTCAAACGAAGACGTGCAGGCTGCTATCTTCAAGAACCTTTCAAAGCGTCTGGCAGCCATGATCAAGGAAGATATGGATTTCATGGGTCCTGTACGTATGAAGGATGTAGAAGAAGCTCAGCAGAAGATCGTAAATATCATAAGAAAGCTCGAAGATTCTGCAGAGATCGTTATTTCCAGAGGTGGAGGAGACGAGATAGTTGTCTAATAACTTACTGAAAAGCAGATATGTAATGGTCGATTCTCCCGAGAGACGCATTATTGATTCTAACCAGCAGGTGGCTGACAGGATCCAGGATCTTGCAGCCGCCCTGGAAGAAGAATCAGTGGATGCTGACGGCTTTTCGCTGGGACTCAACGCGGAGAAGGTCGAACTTTTGACTCAGGATGATGAAGAAGGCGGAGAGGGCGATCCGGATGAAATGCCGACTGTGATCCCCGCCGGAGCGGCTGAGACCATTGCGGCTGTTCAGGCTGATGCCGATGAGATCCTGCGCAATGCAAACGAGGAAGCAGAGCGTATAATATCCGAGGCTCAGGCTGAGGCATCCGAAATCAGGGCAGCTGCAGAGAACGAAGGGCGTGAAGCGGGACACAGCGAAGGTTATGCCGCAGGAATGGCTGAAGTGGAGTCCATGCGCCTTGAAGTTCAGGAAAAAGAAAAACAGCTGGAAAATGAATTTCAGAAAAAAATCGAAGAGCTGGAACCAATGTTCATAGATACCCTTACAGATATTTATGAACATATTTTTCATGTCAGGTTCGGCGATACCAAGAATGTTATTTTTTACCTCATACAGGATGCAGTGAGAAAAGTTGAAGGAAACGCCAGCTTTATCATCCATGTGTCTAAGGAAGACTATGGATTTGTGTCCATGCAGAAAAAGGAGCTCCTTGCAGGAGTATCCGCGGCTGATGGTGCAGAGATAGTGGAAGACATGACTTTGAAACCAAATGAGTGTTTCATCGAGACCGGAGGCGGTATCTTTGACTGTTCACTTGAAACACAGCTCGCGGGATTAAAGAGAGAACTCAGACTATTGTCCTATTCCAGGAATGATGATACTTCGGGGGAAAGGTGATCACAGGAGGCGAGGATGATCCAGCATTCCATTGATTTTCAGAAATATGTGAAGGTCAAAGAAATGACTTTCTATAAAAAACTGGGAAAAGTGGTCAATGTGGTGGGACTTACTATCGAGTCTCTGGGACCTGATGCAAAGCTTGCGGATCTTTGTCAGATAATGCCTGACGATGAGACGAAGAAGCCTATCCTGGCGGAAGTTGTAGGATTTAAGGACAGCAAGACCCTTTTGATGCCTTATGAAGATACAGAAGGTATCGGAGCCGGATGTACAGTTGAAAATCTGGGACATCCTCTTACCGTAATGGTTGGAGAAGAGCTCCTCGGAAAAACACTGGACGGCCTGGGAAGACCAACTGACGGGACTGAGCTCCTCTCAGGAAAAGAGTATCCTGTTGAGGCACCGCCGCCGGATCCCATGGACCGAGTGATAATAAACGAGGTACTGCCCCTTGGAGTAAAGGCTGTTGACGGTCTAATGACTGTTGGAAAGGGACAGCGTGTCGGTATATTTGCAGGTTCCGGTGTTGGAAAAAGTACTCTGATGGGTATGTTTGCCAGAAATACAAAGGCTGATGTCAATGTTATCGCTCTTATCGGAGAGCGCGGACGTGAAGTTCGTGAATTTGTAGAGCGTGACCTTGGACCGGAGGGCATGAAGAGGTCGGTAGTAGTCGTTGCTACATCAGACAGGCCGGCGCTCGTTAGAAACAAGGCAGCAAAGACTGCGACAGCAGTTGCGGAATATTTCAGGGATCAGGGAAGAGACGTACTTCTCATGATGGACTCCCTTACACGTTTTTCCATGGCACAGCGTGAAATAGGACTTGCCAGCGGAGAACCGCCCGTTACGAGAGGATATCCGCCCTCAGTCTACTCTGAGATGCCGAGACTCCTTGAAAGAGCGGGAAACGGGGCAAAAGGATCTATAACAGGACTGTATACGGTACTTGTAGATGGTGATGATTTTAATGAGCCTATAACCGATACTGCGAGATCCATCCTTGACGGACATATAATGCTGAACCGGGCATTGGCACAGCAGAATCATTACCCTGCGATAGACGTCCTGCAGAGTATTTCCCGATGCATGAGCCAGATCTCAGCAAAGGAACATAAACAGATAGCAGGAAAGATGAAATCTGTCATGGCGACCTATAAGGAAGCAGAGGATCTCATCAATATCGGTGCTTATCAGAAAGGTTCAAATCAGAAGATCGATTATGCGATCGACATGATCGGAAAGATAAATGATTTTCTTCAGCAGGATGTGGAGGCGAGATACAGCTTTGACGAGGTAATGACTCTGCTTAAAAAGGTCTTTGAGACAGAAGAGGAAGATGAGATGTAAATGGGCAGATTTCGCTACAGGATGCAGAATATCCTGGAATTAAAAGAAAAACTGGAAACTCAGGCAAAGATGGACTATGCCGTGCAGAGGAAAGTCCTTACAAAAGAGCAGGAGAGAGAACAGTTCCTTATAAACGAGAGGGAGGAGCTTGAAAGAGAAGCCACAGAACTCAGGAAAGATAAGCTCTGTGTAAGAGATATGCGTGCAATGGACCACGGCATCGTGGGTATGGAGGACATGATCCTTGATCAGCAGGAAGTCGTTGCACGGGAAGAAGAGGAACTGGAAAAAAGGAGAGCAGCCTTAGAGAAGGTCATGAAGGAGAGGAAAGCGCAGGAGAAACTCAGAGAGCATGCGTTTCGTGAATTCCTTCAGGAAGAGGCAGCGGCTGAAAGCAAGGCGATAGATGAACTTACAAGCTTTACATACGGCAGCAGGGCGCGTAACGGAAATCGTGACGGCAAAGGCTAAAATAGGGGAAGAGTGTAATGGCAGATAAGAATAACGCTCCTGAAAACGGAGAAGATAACAAGAAGAAATCAAAAAAGAAGGAAGATAAAAAATTAAAAAAGAATGGGGATCCTAATGCGCCTGAAGAGGAAGAAGATGACGAAAGTGGTGCGTTGTCGGTAGTCCTTGTAACTATTTTTATCGTCCTTATATGGCTTGCTATCCTTGCGCTCCTTGTGAAGCTCGACGTAGGAGGCTTTGGTTCCGGAGTTCTGACACCCGTCTTAAAGGATGTTCCGGTAGTAAATAAGATACTTCCGGGGTATGGAGTCAGCGAGAACGGGATCGAAGGAGAGGAATCCGAAACAGCAGGATATGAGGATCTGGATCAGGCCGTAGCCCGCATAAAAGAGCTCGAAAATCAGATTTCTGATGCGCAGAAAGTATCAAATCAGCAGAATCAGACGATACAGGATCTGCAGGCAGAAATCGCCCGTCTTCGTACTTTTGAAAATAATCAGGTCGAGTTTGAGAAGATAAAGGATGAATTTTATAAAGAAGTTGTCTTTAACGACAATGCGCCTGATGTATCGGAATACACGAAGTACTATGAGCAGATAGATCCGACGAATGCACAGATCCTTTACAAAGAAGCTGTGAAGAAGCAGGCGGCGGATCAGGAACTTCAGGACTATGCAAAAGCATATTCCTCCATGAAGGCAAAGGAAGCTGCGGGAATCTTTGACAAGATGACGAATAATCTGACTCTTGTTGCAAAGATACTTGAGAACATGGGAACGGATGCGAGAGGTTCGATCCTCGGTGCAATGGATGCTGAGGTTGCGGCGCAGGTCACAAAGATCATGGAGCCTGACACATCATCAAGCACGAGTGGTTCGAGCAGCGGAGTTCCGCTCACAAGTGCATCGACAACGAGTGAAAACAGCGTAAATTAAAAAATTTTTCAAGACCGGAGGCGATGGCTTCCGGTCTTTTGTATTTTCGGAGCACTTAGCGAGGTAGTTTCGAGCTTAGTGCGTGTTATGCAAGTTCGCTTGGCGAGGTTTTGTCGAGCCTAGCGTAACTTGCCCAAAAAATATTATCAGGGTTCAGATTCGTGTCAGAACAGCCGATAAAGAAAGCAGTAAAGCAATGTGTTTTACTTGTACCTTCAAAATTTCATAGAAAGGAGGAAACAGATGACAACAGCAAATGTCAGGCTGCAGACTCTGCAAAGAGCGGCAGATGTGTCTGCTGTCCCTCAGATTGGCGGAAATGTTGAAAGGGAGCAGGGAGCATCCTTTGGGGATATCCTTAAGGGTACAGCATCCGGAAATACCGGATCAGTCCTCACCTCATCTCTGAAACCATCCACTGACAGTAACGGTTCGCTGGACAAGTTAAGTGCAGCACAGGCCGGAGACAAGAATAAAGCCATTGAGAAGACAAGAGCAGACAACAACAGTGCTTACCGCAGAAATGCAGATAAAACAGCCGATGTGACAAGAAAGACCGCTGACTCTGTTTCAAATGAACAGCTGCCGGACGAAGAAATTCCCGATGAAGTCCGCGACGCCGTAAGAAATGCGATAGATGAGATAGAAAAAGCTATCGCGGAAGAACTCGGTGTTTCGGAAGAAGATATCGAGAACGCAATGGAAGTCCTCGGACTCACGGCACTGGACCTTTTGAAGCCTGAGAATATGGCAGCACTCGTAGCAGAACTTACCGGATCAGACATGGCAGCAGTGCTGACAGATGAAGACCTTTATACAAAAGTTATGGATCTTCAGGCGGTACAGAGAGATGTAACAACAGATCTTTTACAGGAACTCAACCTCACGATAGAAGAGTTTGAGGGAATGATGAAGGAACTGGCAGAAAATGGACTTAACAACACAACTCCTGCAGAAAACGAAGAAGTAACAAACGACGATCAGCCTAAATTTGAACTTCCTACAGAGAAAGAAATCCCTGTGGAAGTCATCGACAACAGGCACATGGAAGTACCTGAAAAAGACACGGACGACAACAAGATTCAAAATCCCCGGAACGAAAAGAGCAATGAGGCGGAAAAACCTGTAATTTCTACAGAGGATAAAGAAACGGCAAGGACCCCAGCGGAAACCGTAAATACATCCTCGGAAAACCTCAGACCGGACAGACTGCCGGAGAGGAACGTAGATATCGAAACAGAGGACGAAGCCGTAACGGAGAACCGCTTTGCAGTACCGGAAGGAACAAAAGCTGAGGATCGCTCAGGAAAGAAAGATTTCTCTGAGCAGGGATTTAATCAGGCGGGTTCAGGTACATCAAATCTTTTCGAACAGAATCTTAACAGTGCAGTAAGTGAAACTGCATCTGAGACCACAGTATCCTATACAAATTCCTACGAGCAGATAAGGGACATCATGAATCAGATAGAGAGCAATATAAGGATCAATCTCAATTCTGAGTCCACATCAATGGAAATGCAGCTTAATCCCGCATCTCTCGGAAAACTGGCGCTTCATATCGAATCAAAAGCAGGCGCTATAACAGCTCAGTTTATCGCACAGTCAGCAACAGTAAGATCAGCACTCGAGGCGCAGATAGTTGAGCTAAAGGAAACGCTCCAGTCACAGGGACTTAAGGTAGAGAATGTGGAAGTCACGCTGGCAAGCCATGAATTTGAAAAGAATCTCATGGGAGACCAGCATCCGGGTCAAAATTCAGAAGGAACTGAAGAAGCACGTAAGAGTGCCAGACTTAGAAGGATAAATCTTAACGGCGCCGAAGATGGTGATGAAACAGCCATCGGAGAGATTGACGAAGGCGAGGAGCTTGCCCGTAAGATCATGCGGGAAAACGGAAACAGTATAGACTTCACCGCCTGACCGTCTTCAGTTCATGAAAGGATAGATCGATATGGCAACAAGCGCGATAGTAAGAGATGGCAAGATCGTAAATCTTACAAACGAGACAGAAAATACAAAAAACAACAACTCTTCAGTAAGTAAAGAACAGTTTCTGCAGCTCCTGGTGGCACAGATGAAGTATCAGGATCCTCTGGAGCCCATGGACAATACAGAATATGTTTCTCAGCTCGCAACATTCTCAGAACTTGAGCAGATGCAGAACATCAGCGCAACAAGCGAGATGCAGAGAGCTACAGGTCTGGTTGGAAATATGGTAACGATCAATTACACCAATCCTACAACCGGAGCACAGAGTGAGGTATCAGGAAAAGTTGATTATGTGACAATGTCCGGATCACGTGTAAAGGTTGCAGTAAATGATGAGCTCTATGACCTTGATGATGTTGTTCAGGTCTGGGATGCAGAGTATGCGAATGCAGTAAAAAATGCCCAGATATTCATATCTGAGTATCAGAAACTGCCCGGTGTACTTAATATCACTGCATCAAATGCTGCAAACTACTATAAGACCATTGATGATCTTAATAAAGTGTATAACGCTATGTCACTGTACCAGCAGTCCTTCATCTCTAAGGAAGTTTCAGACGGTCTTAAGGCATACATCGAGCAGATGAAGAAGTACGGATACACTTTTGATACTTGATCTTACGACATTGGGACAGAAGGAGCTGAACCGATATGAAGATTAATAACGGAACATATCCTTCCATAGAGGAGCTGACACAACGATATCTTAACGGTACTCCCGGCGTAAACAGAGTTCCTGAGAGCAAAGCCGCGGAGACCAGATCATTCGCGGATATCCTTACTGAAAAGCAGGGTGTCACATTCTCAAAGCATGCGGCAGAGAGACTGTCAGACAGAAAGATCGCTTTGAGTGAGAGTCAGCTTGAAAGGCTTAATGAAGGAGTCAGAAAAGCCAATGAGAAGGGTATAAACGATTCACTTGTTATGGTGGATAACTTAGCTTTCATCGTAAATACAGGAAGTAAGAAAGTGGTTACCGCCATGGATTCAAAAGACGCAAAGACCCAGGTCTTTTCGAATATAGACGGAGCGGTCATAGCTTAGGAGGATTTAGCTTATGATGAGATCACTTTTTTCAGGTGTTGCAGGCCTGAAGACACACCAGACGAAAATGGATGTAATCGGTAATAATATTGCCAACGTAAATACTGTTGGTTATAAATCTGCACAGGTTACATTCCAGGATCTTCTGTATCAGACTACCCAGGCTGCGACCGGGGCAAATGAAGCTACCGGACGTGCGGGTATCAATGCAAAGCAGATCGGTCTCGGTGTTACAAACGGTACGATATATTCCAATATCACAGCGGGCGGTTCTACAGAAACAACAGGAAACCCCTTTGATATCATGATAAACGGTAACTCATTCTTTATCGTAACTGACGGAAGCAATCAGTTTTATACAAGAGCCGGAGCATTCACGGTTGATGCCAAGGGAACTCTTGCAATGACTGCAAACGGTTATCCGGTAATGGGTTACAGGACAACCACAAATACGGCAGGAGAGATCGTAATCGATACAAGTTCACTTCAGACACTGCCGATCAACAGTGAAGATAACCAGACGTCACCTGCAGATGCCACAAGTAAGGCATACTTCACAGGTATCCTTGATGAAAATTCTGATGCACTTTCTACTGACAACGGTCAGTCAGTAAATGTACAGATTTATGACAACGAAGGTTATACATATACTGTAAAGTATAAGATCCTTCCGGCAAAGGATACAAACGGAGATACGATCAAGGGATCATACAACATGACGATTTCTGATATCGTTGATTCTGAGGGCGATACCATATTCCGTGCCCAGGATACGGCAAATAATGAGACTGATGCAGCATATGCTACAGCAAAAGAAACTTACTTTACACAGCTCTTAACAAGTACAGATGCTGACGGAAATTCAGAGCAGGCAGCTATTGATTCACCGGTTGTTGTCACTTTTGATAACTCAAACGGTAAAGTCAGCGGACCGTATATCTCAGGCCAGACTGATGTCACAAATTCATCTTCCGGAGCAGGATTTACTCTTAATATAAACGCACTGGCAACAGGTACCGGAAGTAATGGTGTTACGGGCGTTGATCTGACTCAGCTTAAGAGCAAGGGCATCGCGGCATTTACAAAAGAAATCGAAACAGATATCTCAACAGTAAAGAACGTTGATAATAAGGGAACATCAACCATCAACGGTTCCAACGGCGGACTGAAGACCACAGCAGGTGCAGGTTGGAGAGTTGGTACACTCAGTGCCATCAGTATCGGTAAGGACGGAAAGGTTACAGGATCATACACAAACGGTCAGACAGCACTCCTTGGACAGATCGCAACTGCAACCTTCTCAAATGCATCCGGTCTGCAGAAGGAAGGTGAAAACCTTTACTCCGCAACACAGAACTCAGGTGATGCAAATATCAATACTGTTGATGCAAACGGCGGATCCTTCACAACAGGCGCTCTGGAAATGAGTAATGTAGATCTTTCAAGTGAGTTCACTTCAATGATCACAACCCAGAGAGGTTTCCAGGCAAACAGCCGTATCATCACTGTATCCGATACACTTCTTGAGGAACTTATCAACCTTAAGAGATAAGGTTAAAAAGTAAGTAAATACAGAAAAATCGGCAGTACAGGGCAGAGAACCAGGAGGTCCTCTGCCTTGCTGTCAGCGAAGTGCAAATTAATGTACGCACCTAAAAACATCAAGGTGTATAAAATTGCAAACAAGCTTTTTTTGTGGGTTAAAACCATCGTCAGGATTTTTTTGTATGGTATAATAATCGTGATTTTCATTCGGATTTATAGGACATTTTGTCGAGTGCGCCGTGGGAAGCGTGAAGGGAACGGCAGGATGTGATCTGAACGATAGGGGTTTATATGATCGAACTTACAAAATTTGACGAGACGAGGGTACTTGTCAATGAGGATTATATCCTGATAGTGGAGGAAACTCCGGATACGGTCATTACTTTTAATAATGGACAGAAGATCCTGGTCAAGGAAGGTCGGCAGGATATTCTTTCGCTTATTAATTCGTTCAGACAAAGGTAACTGAGGAGAGGGGAAAAGGGTATGGACATAGCTTCCATTGTTGGTCTTGTAGTATGCGTCGGACTAATGGTCTTTGGTATCGGTTTTGCATCCCTTGGATCATTTATTGATGTTGCGTCTGTTATTATCACATTCGGCGGTGCGTTCATGGCAACCTTAGCCAGCAAATCTATGGACCAGTATGTCGCCGGCTTAAAATCCTTTAGTGCAATTTTTAAAACAAGTACGGTCAAGGCTGCAGATGTGATAAAGCAGATCATTGATCTTTCTAATGTTGCCAGAAAAGAAGGCCTTCTGTCACTGGAAGAAGCTGCAGGCAATATTGAGGATGCATTCCTGAAAAAAGGCATCATGCTCGTAGTCGATGGTACCGATCCTGAACTGGTACGTGCCATCATGGAGACAGAAATGGATGCCATCGAGGGAAGGCATAAGATGAACTCAGGCTTCTGGGAAGATCTCGGAGCCATGGGCCCTGCCTGGGGTATGATCGGTACACTGATCGGTCTCGTAAACATGCTGAAGAACCTTTCCGATTCTGCAGCTATCGGACCTGCTATGGCGGTAGCCCTTCTTACAACATTCTACGGCTCGGTTCTTTCAAACTGGATCTGTACTCCGGTTGCGAAGAAGCTCCAGTCAAAGAATGGTGATGAGATGATGATAAAGGGAATCCAGGTTGAAGGCCTGCTTTCCATTCAGGCGGGTGAAAACCCTCGTGTAATAGAGGAAAAGCTTAAATCCTACCTGTCACCTAAGGATGCAGCAGCTGTTTCATCCGAAGGAGGCGGTGAAGAAGGAGGTGGCGGCTGATGGGGAAGAAGAAAGAGGACGCCCCGCCGCCGGGGTCGCCTGCGTGGATGGCGACTTTCTCCGATCTGATGAATCTGCTCCTCTGCTTCTTCGTTTTGCTTTTCTCCATGTCCAGTACGGATGCGGCGAAGTTTGAAGAAGTTGCAAATTCATTTGCGAGCACGTTCAGTGTATTTACCGGAGGCGGATCTTCCGTAGGTGATGGTGTACTTGTAAGTAACGGTGTATCACAGCTTTCAGAGCTCAGTGTTTACTTTAGTTCAATGGGTAGGCAGGATTCAGGAAAGAGTGATAACGAGATAGAAGAAAATTCCAAGGACGCGAAGGATAAAGAAGCGAGCGGAGGAACCGGAGAATCGGTATCTGAGAATGAGGCAGTAGCCGAAGCCCAGAGGACTCTGGAAGAGGCTCAGCTGAAAGCCAGCGAGGAACTGGCAGAAAAGATCGAAGAAGCGCTGGAAGATGAGCGTATAGCAGCGAATGTGGATGTTGACTACAACAGTCAATATGTGCTGCTCACCATGAACGGTGCACTGCTCTTTGATTCGGGACGCGCGTCCATCAAGGATGAATCGGAGCCTTTCGTAAATAAGATAGGAAAGATCCTTGAGAGATATGCAGAAAGCACAATAGAGATCGAGGGACATACGGATAATGTTCCGGTTAGTTCCAGATCTGCTTTTAAGAGTAACGATGAACTGTCGGGAGCGAGAGCGCTCAGCGTATTCGAGTATCTGGTGGATAATACCAGCCTCGATCCTGCGGTCATAAAACATTCAGGAAGAGGAGAGTATATACCTGTTGCAGATAATTCTACACCAGAGGGAAGGGCGAAAAATCGTCGGGTAGAAGTAAAGATCTATAACGGGCTTAGTGATGCAAGCTGAAGAAGCATCGTTAGCATATATTGAGGGGGCTTCAAATGAAAAAAAATCTGATAGCTGTAATCATACTCGCAGTACTGGTCGTTAATACTGTTATGACAGGAATAATGATGTTCGTTGTCATCCCTGCCAATCAGAAGACTATGGCGCTTGTAGGGGATATAGCCGCAGCGATCCAGCTGGATCTCGGTATCGCAGGAAGCGGAACTGTCGAAACGGCGACAAATAATGTTGCGATCGCGGACATTGCACCCTATAACCTTACAGAAGAGCTTACAATTAAGCTCAAGAACGATTCGGAGAATGGTGATACAGGAGACCACTACGCAGTAGTAGGTGTTACGCTTTCTCTTAATACAAAGGACGATGACTATAAGGCATACAGTGAGGCTATTGCTACACAGGAAGGTCTTATAAAGGACAAGATCATAGGCGTTATCGGATCATATACGTATGCAGAAGCAAGTTCAGCAAATACTTCTGACATTCAGGCAAAGATCCTTGAAGAGCTTCAGACAGCGTATAACTCCAAGTTTATCTGCGGAGTTTCATTCAGCAAGTGGCTGCTGCAGTAAGGTGGTCATATGCAGAAAAGGCTCATACGGGGGCCCGTAGTTTATCCTGATCGTTTCAGGCATCGAAACCGGAGGAAAGGAGGAAGAACCGTATGGCAGATGTACTCTCGCAAGACGAAATAGACGCCCTGCTGGCGGGTCTAAGTTCCGGAGAAATTGATGCGGACGATATGAAGGATGTGGACGAACGGCCTGTTAAAGACTATGACTTCAAACGTCCCGCGAAGTTCTCTAAAGAACATTTAAGAACACTTGAGATTATCTTTGAACATTTTGGACGACTGCTTTCCACAAACCTTCCGGTTTATCTGAGAAAGAGCGTACAGGTATCGGTTGTAAACTCTGAGGCACTGACTTTCTCTGAATTTACAAACTCGTTACCTAATCCCGTAATTCTGGGAATAGTAAACTTTTTGCCGTTAAATGGCGATATTATGATTGAGCTTGCATCGAACCTTGGATTTGCCATCATTGACCGAATGCTTGGAGGTCAGGGCGATCCTCTGGAAAAGATCAGGGAATTTTCAGAGATCGAGCTTTCGATCCTTGAAAAGATCATGGTCATATGCGTTCGGCTCTTACGCGAACCTTGGAAAAACGTTGTGGATCTGTCACCTGTCCTAGAGAGGGTTGAGACAAATCCGCAGTATGCGATGATCATTGCACCTACTGAAATGATCTCTATCGTGACATTGAACATGAAGGTCGGCGAAGTAGAAGGTCTCATGAATGTCTGTCTTCCGTTCTTTACAATGGAAAGCATTATGGACAAGCTGAACACTAAGTTCTGGTTCTCCACTATGCAGAACGGATCGGATGAAGACTATCACGAACACATCGAAGACATCATCAATCATGTTCCTATGCCGGTTAAGGCAGTACTCGGAAACAGCGTCATTTCTGTTTCTGATTTTGTAAATCTGCAGATAGGAGATATTATCCGACTGGATACAAGGGTAGCTGAGGAACTAAATATTTATGTGGGGAATATCCGAAAATTTACCGCTTTGCCTGGCGCGATCAAGAAAAAATATGCCGTTCGGGTAACGTCGATAGTGAGAGAGGGGGAGTGAGCAAATGGATGGAATGTTATCTCAGGATGAGATCAATTCGCTCCTGAGCGGAAGCGCTCCGGATGGAGATGCCGCTCCTGCACCCGAGGGAGACGGGACGGCAGGAGAAGATTTACTGACTAGTGAAGAGAAAGATGCGGTTGGGGAGGTCGCCAATATAAGCATGGGGAGTTCAGCAACGACTCTCTATTCGCTGGTCAACATGAAGGTTAATATCACAACCCCGGTTGTGGATACAGTTACCTGGGATACGATGATAAAGGACTATGAAAGGCCCTGCGTATTCGTTCAGATCCACTACAAAGTAGGTCTTGACGGTACTAATATCCTGGTACTGAAAGAACACGATGTTAAGGTCATCACCGACCTCATGATGGGAGGCGACGGATCAAATACAGACGGAGAACTGGGAGAGCTTCATCTGTCGGCTATTTCAGAAGCCATGAACCAGATGATGGGATCCGCAGCCACATCACTTTCCTCGATGCTTGGAAAGATGATAGATATCAGTCCTCCGGAAGCGTCGCTGGTAAACCTTGATGAGTTTGGCAAACCGGAAGATATCGCAGATTTCCTTGGAGGAACCTTCTGTAAGATATCTTTCAGGATGCAGATCGGTGAGGATCTTGTAGACAGTACGATCATGCAGCTCTACCCGATCGATTTCGCGAAGGAACTGTACAGTCATTTCAAAGAGACAGGTACAACATCCCAGGCGGAACCGGAGCCCGCACCGGCACCGGAACCTGCACCGCAGGCAGCACCTCAGATGCAGCCGCAGATGGGAATGGATCCTTCGATGCAGCAGATGGGAATGGGCATGCAGCCGCAGATGGGAATGCCTATGATGCAGCCACAGATGGGAATGCCAATGGGTTATGCCCCTCAGATGATGGGTATGGGTATGCCGCCGGTAAATGTACAGCCTGCCGCATTCCAAAACTTCGCCGGGGATATAAACCCCTTGCAGAGTCAGGAGAACATCGAACTTATCAAAGATGTTCCGCTTGATGTAACCGTCGAACTGGGAAGGACACACAAATCCATTAATGAGATCCTGGACTTTGCTCCTGGTACGATCATTGAGTTGGATAAGATCGCCGGAGAACCTATAGACGTTCTGGTAAACGGAAAATACGTTGCCAAGGGCGAAGTAGTTGTCATTGAAGAAAGTTTCGGCGTTAGAGTTACTGAAATCATAAAATAAGATTAGGAGATTACTATGGCAAAGAATATTTTAATTTGTGATGATGCAGCTTTCATGCGGATGATGATCAAGGATATCCTGACAAAGAATGGCTATAATGTAGCAGGCGAAGCAGAAAACGGTGCAAAGGCAGTTGAAAAGTACAATGAACTTAAGCCGGATCTGGTACTTATGGATATCACAATGCCTGAGATGGATGGAATCCAGGCATTAAAAAAGATCAAGTCAACAGATCCTTCCGCAATGATCATCATGTGCTCTGCAATGGGTCAGCAGGCGATGGTTATCGAGGCTATTCAGGCAGGAGCAAAGGACTTTATCGTAAAACCGTTCCAGGCTGAACGTGTTCTGGAAGCGGTAAAGAAAGTTGTGGGATAAATGGCATGGTGCCTGCTGGCAGGCTGGGAGGATATCTCCCAGCTGCTGACCGTGATAGCGATATTTCTATTCGTGCTTTTCATAACATATTTTACGACCCGCTTTGTCGGGTCGTATGAAAAGCAGAAACTGCGTGGGCGCAATATAGAGGTTATCGACACATGCAGGATCAGTACATCCAAATATCTGCAGATCGTGAGAGTAGGCAGTAAGTTTCTTGCGATCGGAGTGAGCCGGGATCAGATCACTTTTTTATCAGAGGTCGATCCGGACGGCCTGGAACTCATAGGTGAAGGGGATCACCACACAGAAGATTTTCAGGCTATATTAAAACAGGCTAAAACTATATTAAGCAGGGGCGGCAATAAAAAATGAGGGGAATGAGTATGATCTGTCAGGGAAAAGGCAGAGCAGCGCTTCTGGTAATTCTGCTTGCGGCCTTTATCCTGTTCTTTTTTTCAAAGCCGGTCCGGGCGGAAGAGTATTCTGGGGCGGATACATCGGGTTCTGCCGCCGGTTTTACAGGAACCACTACAGCGGGATCTTCGTATGAGAGCCGTACGACTCCCGTAGAAGGAGAAAGATCACCTAATTACAATCAGCTTGGTTTTGAGGAAAAAGGATACAATTCAGGAACAGTTATCCGTGAACCCGGAACAAGCGAGGATGAAGATGATCTGGCTTCGCTGAATGTGGGGAATAATCTGAATATTACATACAGCGACGGACGCGGGAATCTTTCCGGATCTCTCCGGATCCTCATCACGCTGACGCTGATAGCGCTGGCGCCGACGCTGATCATCATGTTGACCTCCTTTACCCGGATATTGGTAGTTCTGCACTTTACAAGGGCGGCTCTTGGAACACAGACTGCACCGCCGAATCAGGTACTTGTGGGGTTGACTTTATTTTTAACATTTTTTATCATGCAGCCGACGATCACGCAGATAAATGCGGAAGCGGTAAAACCTTTTGAAGCGGGGCGCATGACCCAGACAGAGTTCATCGATACGGCGATGAAGCCTATCAGGACTTTCATGTATGGTCAGACCCAGATAAAGGATGTCCAGCTTTTCCTGGATATAGCGGATCTTGATGATATCGAGGTAAATGACCTTGAGGATATTCCGAGTTATGTACTGATACCTTCATACATCATTTCGGAACTCAGGACAGCGTTTATTATCGGTTTCCTGATCTACATACCGTTTATCGTAATCGATATGGTCGTCGCATCCACCCTTATGAGTATGGGTATGATGATGCTGCCTCCTACAACGATCTCGATGCCGTTCAAGATCCTGCTGTTTGTGCTTGCAGACGGATGGAATCTTGTTATAGGATCGCTTGTCAGGACGTTTTATTAGGGGACATCTTTCTGATGGGAACGGGGAACCCGCGGGAAGTATGAAAGGAGTGGAGAGTATGGATATAGGGGCAGTTACAGATCTTACGAAGGAGACATTGTATGTCATTCTGACTACGGCAGCTCCTCTTCTTTTAATATCTCTTACGGTCGGTCTGACCGTCTCGGTTTTTCAGACAGTTACTTCTATTCAGGAGCAGACTTTGACGTTCGTTCCCAAGGTTTTGAGTATTTTTATCGGAATCATGCTTCTCGGTCACTGGATGCTGAACAACATGGTTAATTTTATGATCAGCTTATGGTCGGATTTTTCAGTGTATATCCGCTGAAAAGCCGGAAAGATGAGGTGATCATCTCTGTTTACCTACAATTTTTCGGTCCGTGATCTTGAGTATTTTCTTCTTTTATTAACGAGGATTTCCTGTTTTGTTCATACGGCGCCCTTTTTCAGTACATCCAATGTGCCAAAGAGGGTAAAGATAGGATTATCGCTTTTTGTGGCAATGGTGCTGTACAAATTTGTGATACCTCATTACAGGCTTGATTACAGTACAGTCATAGGCTATGCGTCACTTGTGATATCAGAGGCGGCGTGCGGTCTTGCCATAGGTTATGCGGCAAATGTCTGCATGTCGGCACTGATGCTCGCAGGAAGCAGGATCGATATGGATATCGGTCTTTCCATGGTAAATATGTTTGATCCGGTCACAAGGCAGCAGACGGGTTTCACGGGAACCCTGTACCAGTACGGAGTGCTTTTAATGCTGATCGGGACAAATATGCATCACTGGCTTCTTAGAGCTTTTGTAGATGCTTTTTCGATGATACCTGTGGGACGGGTGAATATCCATACGGAAGGCATATTAACTGTGATCGGAGGCTTTATCACAAATGCATTTATAGTAGCATTTCGTATCTATCTTCCGATATTTGCCGTTATGATGCTCCTGAACTCGATCCTCGGAATACTTGCAAAAGTAGCACCGCAGTTAAATATGTTTGCTGTCGGTGTTCAGCTTAAAATGATAGTTGGATTTTCTGCACTGATACTTACGGCGGGGCTTCTCCCCGTGATGTCGGATCTCATTTTTTCGCAGATGAAGACCATGGTGAGGTCAGTGGTGGAGGTTATGCATTGATAAGCACATGGAAGAGCGATGACTGCAAAAAAATGAACACGCTTCGCCTTCCTCTTGACCTGCAGTTCTTTGCAAAGGAAGGTCCCGGCGGTGAAAAGACCGAGGAACCGACCTCGAAAAAGCTCTCTGACGCCCGTAAGGAAGGTCAGGTAGCAAAGAGTCAGGAAATGAACAGTGCAGTGGCGTTGATAACACTGTTCCTGGTACTGAGATTTGCAGGTTCATACATCGCACAGAACTTTCTGGATGTTTTTAACTGGATCTATAACGATATTCCGGCGTACTGCCGTCTCACCAATGGAAAGATCACGGTCCATGATTACACGGTGATGCTGAATTTCACGCTTGTGAAGATACTTCTCATCATGCTTCCTGTAATAGCAGTTGCATGTATTGCATTGTTTGTCTCAAACGTGCTTCAGGTAAAGTGGCAGCCGACCTTAAAACCGTTAAGACCAAAGTTAAATAAGATCAGCCCGCTCAGCGGTATAAAGAGACTCTTTTCGGTACAGAAACTGGTAGAGCTTCTGAAATCCGTGATAAAGATCGCCATAATCGTAGGAGTTGCATATTCAGCTCTTAGAAACAGATTCGGAATGATCATGCTGCTGTCGGGAATGTCTCTGATGGGCGGCTTTGGACTGGTCCTTGAGACAGTAGTTGATGTGGGGTTCAGGATAAGTATCCTGTATTTTGTTTTCGGCATCGCAGATTACATCTATAACAGATGGAAATTCCATCAGGATATGAAGATGACGAAACAGGAAGTAAAGGACGAGTGGAAGAATAGTGAGGGAGATCCTCAGATCAAGGGAAAGATCAGACAGAAGATGCAGGAAGCAAGCCGCCGGAGAATGATGGATGCGGTTCCGAAAGCAGACGTTGTCATCACAAACCCGACTCACTATGCAGTGGCTCTGAGGTACGATCAGAGTGTCGCTGCCGCTCCGATAGTCACGGCAAAAGGCGCAGATTTTATGGCGCAGAAGATAAAAGACGTTGCAAGGGAAAACGGGGTAGAGATAGTAGAAAATAAACCCCTTGCAAGGATGCTTTATCACAATGTTGAGATAGGGGAACTGATCCCGCCGGAGCTTTATCAGGCTGTAGCGGAAGTCATCGCATTTGTTTACAGTCTCAGGGAAGAAAAGAACGGCGCAGGACGCGGTTCCGGTATACGACAGACGATACAGGTTTCATGAGGCTTAAGAGGGGAATAGCGTATGCCTGTAAATACGAAGACAAAAGTTTTTAATATATTCGACGTGGGAGTGGCACTCTATCTGCTGTCGGCCTTCGTTTTCATGATCATTACGCTGCCGCCGTTTCTGCTGGACATCTGTCTCTGCTTTAACATGGCAATAGCGTTCGCGGTCCTTTTTAATACGTTATTTGTAAAAGAAGTCCTGGATATGTCATACTATCCGACTATCCTTCTGTTCACAACGATATTCCGTATTTCGCTGAATGTCTCATCTACAAAGCTTATCCTTACCACCGGCGATCCCGGAAACGTAGTAAGGACCTTTGGACAGTTCGTCGGCGGAAATGATCTTATCGTAGGAACTATCGTTTTCATTATTCTCCTTATAGTACAGCTTGTTGTCATCAATAAAGGTTCTGAGCGAGTATCAGAAGTAACAGCACGTTTCACGCTGGATGCTATGCCCGGTAAACAGATGGCTATCGATGCCGATCTGAATACCGGAGTTATCGATGATAAAGAAGCAAAGAAAAGAAGAGAAAAGATCCAGCAGGAATCATCCTTCTTTGGTTCCATGGATGGTGCGACTAAGTACGTTAAGGGAGACACTGCAGCGGGTCTTCTTATCACCGGTATAAATATCATCGGCGGTATAGCCATGGGAGTTTTGAGGCGCGGAATGACATTTCAGGATGCGCTTTCTACCATTACTATCCTTACCATCGGTGATGGACTTGTAGGTGAGATCCCGTCACTTCTTATCTCTCTTTCAACAGGTATCCTTGTAACAAAGGGTGCAAAGGAAGCGGACTTCGGACCGACTCTGGTGCGTCAGATTCTCAGTACTCCGAAGGTTATGTACCTTTCAGGTGCGGTAATCGCATTTTTAGGAATCGTTACACCGCTGAATCCTGTGATCTTCGTCACAATGGGCGCCATTTTTATAGTCGGCGGACGTGTGATGCAGAACCAGCTTGAGATAAAGAGTGTAGAAGCCCAGACTCAGGCAGAAGAGGAAACAGCAGGAGCGGAGGAGATACGTAAACCTGAAAATGTTGTGTCTCTCCTTAATGTTGACCCTATCGAATTGGAATTTGGTTATGGAATCATTCCTCTTGCTGATGTAAATCAGGGAGGAGATCTTCTTGACAGAGTTGTGATGATAAGGCGTCAGGTGGCGCTGGAGCTTGGTACTATAGTTCCTATCATAAGACTCAGGGACAATATCCAGCTTAATCCAAACCAGTACATCATAAAGATCAAGGGTATACAAGTGGCGGAAGGTGAGATACTTTTTGACCACTATATGGCAATGAATCCGGGATATGTCGAGGAAGAGATAACAGGTATCCCGACCTTTGAGCCTTCCTTCCATCTGCCGGCTATCTGGATCACAGAGAGCCAGAGGGAAAGAGCGGAGTCCTTAGGTTATACGGTTGTAGATCCGCCGTCCATCATTGCGACACACCTTACAGAGGTTATCCGGAATCACATAAGCGAGCTCCTTACAAGACAGGATACACAGAACCTCATAAACAACCTGAAGGAATCCAATCCGCAGGTTGTGGACGAGCTCACACCGAAGCTTCTCGGCATCGGCGAGATACAGAAGGTTCTGCAGAATCTCCTAAGGGAGGAAATCAGCATAAGAGATCTGCTTACTATTTTCGAGACACTTGCGGATTACGCGCCTTCAACAAGGGATACGGATATCCTTACGGAATATTCGAGACAGGCGTTAAAGCGTGCCATCAGTGCAAAATATTTCCCCGGAGGGGAGGCGGCGAGTGTCGTTACTCTGGATCCGAAGGTGGAACAGGAGATAATGGGATCTGTAAAGCAGACGGAACAGGGAGCATATCTTACTCTGCAGCCTGACAGGACCAAGGCTATCATTCAGTCTACAGAGAAAGAGATCAAAAAGCTGGAGGATGTGGGAAAGAATCCTATTGTGATCACATCCCCGATTGTCCGGATCTATTTCAAAAAACTGTCAGAGGATTATTTCAGAGAATTAGTGGTTATCTCATATAACGAAATAGAAAGCTCGGTAGAACTGCAGTCCGTTGGAATGATCACAGCATGACAGACAGGAGAGACACGGTATGATCATCAAGAAATTCACGGGGAAAAATGAGGAAGATGCTACAGCCCTTGCGAAGAAGGAACTTGGCAACAGCGTAGTCATAATGAATGTGAAAACGCTGAAAAAGGGCGGATTATTCGGGATCTTCAAAGCACCGCAGGTCGAGGTTACGGCGGCGGTAGAAGAGGTAAATGACGGTAACGTATCAAATAACAATCCGGTAACCATTCCTCAGCACCTGCCAAAACCTTTTGCAGCACAGCTTCAGAATACAGAGGCTTCTCCGGAAAAAGATATCTTAAGGTCAGCAAGACCTGCGAGAAGGGTCGAGGACTGGAAAAAATCAGATATCATTCAAGATGATAAGGAAGAGGGAAATAAAGAAAAGACACGGGATGAGAAAGCGATAGAGGAAAAGCTCGACAGCATCCACACCATGATCGAGCAGCAGATGAAGCGGGAAACAAGGATCGCTGAAGAGAAGCAGAAACACGAGGATCAGGACGGTGAGGAGACTGAAGAACCTGAGGAAGATGACGAGATCACAAAGTTCCTGAAACTCATAAGGAAAACGCTTCTCGATAATGATGTGGAAGAAGAGTACGTGGATGAAGTCATGGATGAAGCGAGTAAGCTCCGTAAGCCCGGCATTTCCATCGACTACATGCTTTCAAGCATTTATCAGAAACTCATCCTGAAATTCGGTCAGACAGACAGGATCGAAAAGGAAAATGACCTTGCAGAGATCATATTTTTCCTCGGTCCCACAGGAGTCGGAAAGACCACTACCATAGCAAAGATAGCATCAAGGCTCTGTGTCCAGCAGAAAAAGAGGGTAGCGCTCATCACAACGGACACATACAGGGTAAAGGCTGCGGATCAGCTCCGTACATATGCGGATATCCTGAATATACCTTTCAAGATCGTATATGTGCTTGATGATATGAAGGCTGCGGTAGAGGAACTGAAAAATTTTGATTTTATCCTGGTAGATACCGCAGGTCATTCGCCGAAGAATGATGAGCGGATCGAGACACAGAGACAGTTCATAGATGTTGCAAAGGAAGTATTAAAGATAAAAGTCTATCTGGTGCTTTCTGTTACAACAAAGTACAGAGATCTCTTAAACATTGCAGAGAATTACTCACGCATGGTGAGATACCAGCTGATCTTTACAAAGCTCGATGAAACGACTTCGCTGGGAAATATGCTTAATCTGAAACTAAGGACAGGTTCCGCGGTGGCCTATATCACGAACGGACAGGATGTTCCGGAGGATATAGAAGTATTTAATCCACAGAATATCGTCAGAGTGCTTCTCGGAGGGAAAGAAGTGATCTGATGATCTAGGCGGGGAAACAGATTAACGAGGGGTTACACAGTGGATCAGGCAGAAAAATTACGAAATATCATAAAGAAAAACCAGGTCGTCCCCAAGCTCAGTGCGCGAGTTATAACCGTTACCAGTGGAAAGGGCGGTGTCGGAAAGTCCAATGTGGCGATCAATCTTGCTTGCCAGTTCCGTTCCAGAGGCAAGAGAGTGATCATATTTGATGCTGACTTCGGACTTGCCAATATCGAAGTTATGTTTGGGGCAGTTCCCAAACATTCGCTTGCTGACCTTATTTATCAGGGGATGGAGATCCGTGAGGTCATCACATGGGGACCTATGGGGATCGGATTCATATCCGGCGGCTCCGGAATTGTGGGAATGAATAATCTGGGAAAAGACAACCTGGATTATCTCGTCCGCAATATCTCACAGCTGGATTCGCTTGCGGATGTGATCATAATCGACACGGCAGCGGGAATATCCGATGCTGTTATCGAGTTCCTTGTGGCAAGTAACGAGATACTGCTCGTCACGACACCTGAGCCCACATCCATAACGGATTCATATTCACTGTTAAAGGCGCTTAACAGTAATCCGGCATT
This sequence comes from Lachnospiraceae bacterium, assembly GCA_900168235.1. GTDB lineage: Bacteria > Bacillota > Clostridia > Lachnospirales > Lachnospiraceae > NK4A144. The sequence continues at coordinate 150,833 of FUZG01000008.1, forward strand.
TCAGAAGGATGAGGCACTGATAAAGGTAATAGCAAATAAAGTTGAAAATGAGGAAGAGGGGCGTCAGCTTTATAACAAGCTCAGGGTCGTAGTACAGAGATACCTGAAGCTGAATATGGAATATCTGGGATACGTTCCCTATGACAATGCGCTGTTAAAAGCAGTTATGCAGCAGAGTCCGGTATCTCTTTCATCGCCTCAGGCGAAAGTTGCCAGGGCATTTGAAGATGTGGCGGATACGCTTATGGATATACCACACACAGAGCGGTTTGGAAGGAGAGGTATGACTGGTTTCTTCTCCAGTTTCTTAACAGGAAGGAAGCGTGTTTAAGGCATGTTGAGTGAATATATTGTTCCGGGCGACAGACTGGAACTCACAGCAGTTCATGACATGACAGGAATAAATATAGCGGAACAGATGCAGGGAACAGAAAGGAAGGTCTACAGGACAAGGATCCATGATATCCGGACTGAGGATGAGATCGAGATCGAGATGCCGCTCGATCACGGTACGCTCCAGATGCTCCCTGTGGGAGGGGAATATGACCTGTGTTTCTATTCCAGAAAAGGTCTGTATCAGTGCTATGCCACTGTTATAGACAGGTTTAAGTCAAATAACTTCTTTATCCTGGTCATGAACCTGAAGACCAACTTAAGGAAGTTCCAGAGGAGAGAATACTATCGTCTGAACTGTGTCCTGGAGATGAAATGCAGGAAACTGACACAGGAAGAAGAGAAAGTAATGGAAGACCTTCCGGTGGAATTTATGAATACGGATTTCACCCTCGAGGATGGTCTGATAGTAGATATAAGCGGCGGCGGAGCAAGATTTATCTCCGATATTACGTATGACACGCAGGATCGGATACTTTTCAAGTTTACACTGGAGATCGACAGGATACCGAGAAATTATTCGCTTATGGGCAGGGTGGTCTGTTCAAATCCTCTTGATGGACAGGATGGAAAATATGAAGTGCGTGTACAGTTCGTAAACATCGATGGTAAGGATAGAGAAAGTATTATCCGATATATTTTTGAAGAACAGCGTAAGATCCGTCATAAATCTCAAGAATGAGGCAAAAAGCAGATGGTACAGAAAAAAATACTAGTTGTAGATGACTCTTCACTCATGAGAAGAGTTGCCGGTGATATAATCAACAGTGACAACAGGTATCACGTGGAGGGAACTGCGCGTGATGGCCAGGAAGCACTGGAACTTATCAGAAAGAACCAGTTTGACGCCGTGGTTCTGGATGTAAATATGCCTAAGATGAATGGGCTTGATCTTCTTCGTGAACTTCAACGGGAAAGGATTAATGTAAGAGTTCTTATGTTTTCCTCAACTACAGGAGAAGGAACAAAGGAGACAATAGAAGCCCTTGAGCTTGGTGCTATTGATTTCATTCAGAAACCGGATAGTCTTATGGCTGTAAAGGAAGAGAAATTTAAGACTAAGTTTCTCGACCTTCTTGCGATCACAGCGAAGGCTAGTCTGGTTGGCGGAGTTGGTACTTTCACACAAAAGCCATCTGGCGATAATAAGCCTGCTCCAAGGTCGGCATCGTCTTTTACCCGGGTGTCAACTTCGGAGAAGTCTATTACGCTTAGGAAGAGTACAGGCAGAGTATCGGGCGATAAGGTGATCGCCATTGCATGCTCTACGGGTGGGCCCAAGGCTCTTCAGAAAGTTATCCCGCTGCTTCCGTCAAACATTAACGCACCGGTCTTGCTTGTACAGCATATGCCGGCAGGTTTTACAAAGTCTCTTGCTGAACGACTCGATTCACTTAGTAAAGTGCACGTAAAGGAAGCAGTAGACGGGGAACTCATTAAAAAAGGTACCGTATACATAGCAGAGGGCGGAAAACACATGAAAGTCAGCCGCAGCGGTAATGGAATGAAGATTTATTATTCCGACGAACCTGCGCGCGAAGGCGTGAAACCCGCAGCGAACTATATGTATGAGTCGCTTATCGACAGTCCTTACGCAGAGATATGCTGTGTAGTTCTTACCGGAATGGGTGCAGACGGCACCGCCGGGATCAAGAACCTCGAGGGAAAGAAAAACATCTATGTGATCGCACAGGATGAAGCGACCAGTGCAGTATACGGAATGCCCAAGGCGATAGCGTTGACAGGACTTGTCAATGAGATCGTGTCATTAGAAAAGGTGGCAGATGCAATTGAAAGAAGTGTGGGGGTAAATTAAATGGATGTAGGTCAGTATTTAGGTATTTTCCTCGACGAATCTCAGGAACACATTCAGGCGCTCAACGATAACCTTCTGACTCTGGAGCAGGATCCGGAGAATGAAGATTCCATTAACGAGATATTCCGTGCAGCCCATTCCCTGAAGGGTATGGCAGGTACAATGGGCTATAAGCGTCTGCAGCATCTTACGCATGATACAGAGGATGTTTTCTCCGCGATCCGTGCGGGTCAGATGAAGGTTACATCAAACCTTATCGATATCCTTTTCCAGGCGCTTGATGCTATCCAGGGATATGTAGACACTATCCGTGACTCATCAGACGAAGGTGATGACGATAACGAAGCGATCATCGCCGAACTGAACAAAATTTTGTCAGAAGCAACAGGCAAGGGCGGCGGAGCTCCGGCAGCGGCAGCACCCGCACCGGCGGCAGCAGCGCCCGCAGCAGAGGCAGCACCTGCACCGGCGGCAGCACCCGCAGCAGAGGCAACACCTGCAGCAGCTCCGGCAGATGAGAGAGCAGCTTATAAGAAGATCGTATTTGACGATTCTCAGAGAGATGTATTAAAGGATGCAGTAGTAGCCAGCAAGCATGTTTACGGTTTTACTGTATTTATCGAAGAAGGATGCATGCTGAAAGCAGCACGTGCATTCCTTGTATTTAAGGCAATAGAGGAGATCGGTGAGATCGTTGTTTCCAGTCCTTCATCCCAGGATATCGAAGATGAGAAGTTTGAAAACAGCTTCAGTATCTTTGTTATCACAGATGAGGAAATGGATCCGGTAGTGACCGCGATCAAGAGCGTTTCCGAAATCTCTGACGTTATCGGTGAAGACTACAATGAAAAGGCTATAGAGAATAACGGTAAGGAACCGGAGCCTGCACCTGCACCGGAACCCGCTCCCGCACCGGAGCCTGCACCTGCGCCTGCGCCCGAAGCAGCACCCGCAGCACCTGCACCGGCGGCAGCAGCACCCGAATCAGAGGCAAAGAAACCGGCAGCAAAGAAGCCGGCACCGAAGAAGCCTGTAGCGAGCCAGACAGTCCGTGTAGATATCGAAAAACTCGATGTTCTCATGAACCTGGTATCCGAGCTTATCATCGCAAAGAACTCTCTCGTATCTGCAGCTTCACAGAGCTCAGGCGGAGACAGCGCAAGAGATCAGGCGATCTCAGAGCAGGTTGAATATCTTGAGAGTGTTACCACAAATCTTCATGAATCAGTTATGAAGGTTCGAATGGTTCCTATTGAATCAGCTCTCCAGAGATTCCCGAGAATGATCCGAGATCTTGAAAAGAAGCTTGGTAAGAAGATGAACCTCACCATCACCGGTGAAGAGACAGAAATGGACCGTACTGTTGTGGATCAGATCGGTGATCCTCTGATGCATCTCTTAAGAAACAGTGCAGACCACGGTCTTGAGACTCCTGATGTAAGAAGTGAGAGAGGAAAGCCGGAAACAGGTACTATCTTCCTCAATGCTTATCAGGAAGGTAATAACGTTGTCATCGAAGTTGGTGATGATGGTAACGGTGTAGACGTAGAAGCTGTTCGTGCAAAGATCATCGAGAGAGGTTATGCACCTGAAGAACAGGCTGTACAGATGACAGACAAAGAAGTTATCGATGCCCTTTTCGATCCCGGATTCTCCATGGCGAAGAAGGTTACCGATATTTCCGGACGAGGCGTTGGTCTTGACGTTGTTAAGTCCAATATTGAGCAGCTCGGCGGTGACGTAGAAGTTAAGACAAAGCTTCATGAAGGTTCTACTTTCGTTATCCGTCTGCCTCTGACACTTGCTATCATCCAGGCGCTCATGGTTATGGTCGGCGGCGAAAAGTACGCTATAGCACTTGGAAATATCCAGACTATCGAGGATATTCCTGTAACCGATGTTCGCCTTGTTGAGAACAGGGAAGTTATACAGCTTCGCGGATCCGTTATCCCGATCATCAGATTATCCGAAGTTCTGGATGCACCGTCTACAAAGAATCCGGATGACAATCTTATCATTGTTATTGTAAAGAAGGGAGACAGCCTGGCAGGTATCGTTGTTGATGAACTTGATGGCCAGCAGGAAGTAGTTATCAAGTCCCTTGGTGGATATATTAAGACGAGCAGGATCATCAGTGGTGCAACTATCCTCGGTAATGGTGAAGTTGCTCTGATCCTTGATTCCAACGCATTATTCTGAGAAGGGGGACTTAGAAAATGGCAAATGAATTAACACCATTAGGTAAAGAAGAACTGTCAACCGAAAATTCCATTCAGTACATTGTCGTAAGTCTCGGAAATGAGCAGTATGGAATTGATATAAAGTACATTGATAATATCGTAAGGATGCAGAGCATTACCCGTGTTCCGAAGAGTGCCGAGTATTTCCGCGGTGTTATCAACCTCCGTGGTGAAGTTGTTCCGGTAATGAGCCTTCGTATAAAGATGGGTCTCGACACAGATGAGATCACCGGAAAGAGCAGGATCATCATCCTTAAGCTCGAAGCCAGCGGAAGTATTGGAGTCCTTGTGGATGAAGTAAAGAAGGTTGTGACTATCGGTGACAGCCAGATAGAACACAAGACCCGTGATTCAAAGAGCGGCGTGCCTACATACATCAATGGCGTAGGTAAGGTTGAGGGAGGACTCATTTCCTTACTCGATCTGTCTACCATTATTGATGAACCGCAGCAGTAAAGAATTAATGCACGGGGACCGGGAAACCGGTCCCCGGTGAAAAGGGGTTTTATTCATGGCGGATTTTAATCTTGAGCATGTCGATAATATGTATTTCGATGTTCTGAAAGAGATCGGAAACATTGGAGCGGGAAATGCAGCCAGCAGTCTGGCACAGATCCTCCAGACAAAGGTTGATATGAAAGTGCCGAGGGTCGAACTTCTTGATTTTGATCAGATCGGTGAGGCGATCGGCGGTGAAGAACAGATAATGGCAGGTATCTACGTACTTGTTCAGGGTGATATCACAGGAAGCATGATGTTCCTCATGGAGCAGAAGTCAGCAAAGTCGCTTGTACGTAAGCTCATGATGGGAATGGCTACCGAAGGAGATGATATGAACGAGATGGAGCAGTCAGCTCTGAAGGAGATCGGAAATATCATAACCGGCGCTTACCTTAATTCACTTTCTTCACTTACAAACCTAACTATTACAGAGTCTGTTCCGGATCTGACGGTTGATATGGCAGGAGCTATCCTTAGCGTTCCCGCTATCGAGTTTGGTATGGTCGGCGATAAAATGCTGATGATACAGAGTAATTTTACGGATGATGAGGAGCTGAACGGTTATTTCCTTCTGGTTCCTGACCTTCCTTCTTACAATACGTTGCTTAAAGCACTGGGCGTAATGCAGTGAGCATCATTGGATTGAAAGGGGAAGGCTATGGGAATGTTGATCAAAGTAGGAATGGCAGACCTAAAGCTGTGTCCCAAAGGCCAGGGAATAACTACACTGGGATTAGGATCCTGTGTAGGTGTTGCCATTAGGGATACGACTACTAAGGACGGCGGGTTAGCTCACGTAATGCTTCCCGACAGTACTGCCATCCGTAATAATACGAATATTGCAAAATTTGCCGATACCGGTGTAAGGGAACTGGTAAAGCAGATGGAGGCCAAAGGGGCCAAAAGAAGCCATATGACAGCCAAGATCGCTGGTGGCGCCAAGATGTTCGCATTTCAGAATAATTCATCGCTCGTCAATGTGGGAGACAGGAATGTAGAAGCAGTTAAGAAAGTACTTGCTGAACTGAAGATACCTATTCTGGCCCAGGATACCGGATTAAACTTCGGACGAACCGTTGAATTTTTTCCTGAAACAGGAGATTTCGTCATCAAGGCGGTCGGAAAACCGGTGAAAACGATATGAGTAATGAAGATGAAAGCAGGATGGAACCTGTTCTTGAAGAAAGGGAAAACACTCCTGGTACTGCGGAAGAACCTTTCGGTGTGCCGCCGGAAGAAGGAATCATTCCGATAGCCGCAGAAGAAAAACATCTGAAAACTAAGACCATCCCTGCCGTTGTAATGCTTTTAGGGGGGCTTGCGACGGCGGTGATGTGTTTTATGTATCATATGGATCTGCTATCGTTTCTTGTCCGTGTTTTCGGTTCATTATTCTTTTTCTGGGTGATCGGAGGCATTGTAAAGATCATTCTGGATAAGATCGTGATCAAAGAACACAAAGAGGCGGCAGCGGAAGTGCTCGAGGACATCGGGCAGCAGGAGAATGCTGATGCTGTGAAGGGTACAGCAGAAAAAAGATAAGGGTGGCGTCTGATTCCAGCGGGAAACCGCAGGGGAATGGGATCAGATCTGAAAAATGTGAGGGAAAGTATCGACTATGGATGAAGAGGCAAGAAAGAATCTCTGGGATGAATATTCCAGAACCGGTTCGCCGGATTCGAGAGAAAAGATCATCGTGGAGTATGCACCGCTCGTAAAAGTTGTGGCAGGACGTCTCAGCATGTACCTGGGCTACAACGTTGAGTATGATGATCTTGTGGGATACGGTGTATTTGGGCTGATCGATGCCATCGATAAATTTGACATTACAAAAGATGTCAAATTCGAGACCTATGCGTCTCTGCGTATCCGAGGGGCTATCCTCGATCAGATCCGAAAGATGGACTGGATCCCGCGGACGATAAGACAGCGTCAGAAAAAGATAGATCTCGCGATAAAGGAAGTGGAGGCAAAATCAGGGAAAAGTGCGTCCAGTGCCCAGATCGCAGGTCATCTCGGCATCACAGAGGATGAGTATGCTGACTGGCAGGCTCAGATGGCTGTGACAAATGTCGTGTCGCTGAATGAATTTATCGAACAGGGAACCGAGGCTCCTGTGAAGGAAGTATCACAGGTCAAGGTTCTTGGACCCGAGGATTCTGTAGAGAAGGACGAACTGAAGAAAACACTGGCTGATTCACTGGAGCTTTTAACAGAGAAGGAAAGAAAAGTGATCCTGCTTTATTACTATGAGGAACTGACGCTGAAAGAGATCAGCAATGTCCTTGAAGTATCAGAATCACGTGTTTCACAGCTTCATGTACGGGCTCTTCAGAAGATGAAGCAGAAACTGGGTAAATATCTCGGACTGCTGACAGACCAGGTGTGATCATCAGAGATGGGAGGAGCATGGGGAATAAGAATGGTTATTTTCGACTGGTGATCGGAGATAACAGTACCGGACTGGAACTGTTTCCTCCTGAGGAGGGGGGCAGAGCCCTTAACTTCAAGGAGGTACAGTCCTATCTGGACGCAAAGAAAATTGAATATAATCTGGTGAGCCTTCGCAGTGCAGTCGATTCAAAAGAACACAAAGTGATCGAACTGAATAAGAAGGCTTATTTCCGTGTTAATGAGGAAATAGCCATGCGCACCAGCGAAGACAAGATGATGCTCATCTGCCGGTTTTATCCTCCGAGCGAGGGCGGTACGCTTGTAGATGAAAGAGAGATCGCAGGCGATATGAAAGCCCAGGGAGTAAGGGCAGAGATCCTGCCGGGAGCTTTCCAGATGTTTGCATCAAACAGGCAGTATTGCACGGACTATGTTTTTGCAAAGGGCGAACCGCCTGTTGAAGGTGTTGACGGTGAGATCACATACCTCTTTAACACAGATCTTTCCACAAAGCCTACCGTAAAAGAAGACGGTTCCGTAGACTTCTATCATCTGAACACTATCTGTGCCTGCACGAAGGGGCAGGAACTTGCAAAGATGAGAAAAGAAGTCGTGGGCAAGCCGGGGCGGAATGTTCTGGGTGAAGCGGTCATCCCGAGAGAAGTAAAAAAAGTCCAGCTGAAATACGGCAAAAATATGCACGTATCCGAAGACGGACTCACACTTATCTGTGATATTGACGGACACGTAAATCTTACCGGAGATACCGTATTCGTATCAGGTGTTTTGGAACTGGAAAATATTGACACATCCACCGGAAACATCGATAATTATGAGGGGAATCTTCTGATCAAGGGAAACGTTACTTCAGGTTTTTCCGTTCATGCAAATGGTGATATCGAGATCCGTGGAGTTGTAGAAGGTGCAACAGTTACAGCGAGCGGTCAGATCACCGTAGCAAGAGGCGTCAATGGAATGGGACGCGGTCTTGTGAAAGCAGGTACCAATGTCATTGTGAAATACGTGGAAAATGCACGTATCGAAGCAGGTAACTATGTTCAGGCAGAAACGATACTGAACAGTGATGTTACAGCAAAGACCACCATTACGGTAGAAGGTAAAAAGGGACTTATTTCCGGAAGTCACGTCCGTGCAGGACAAAAGATCACTGCAAAGGTGATCGGCTCCGAGATGGGAAGTGACACAGTTTTGGAGGTAGGTACAGATCCGGAACTTAAGGCTCGTCTTACCGAGCTCATGAAGCAGAATGAGGCGCTGAATCAGACCATAAAGCGTATCCAGCCCGTACTTCTGGCGATTGAGAAGAGACGTATCGCTGGTGAAAAGTTTAGTCCTGACAAGGTAGAGCAGACGAGGTTACTTTCAGAGCAGTTCGTAAATGCGCAGAAACAGCTGGGTGCAAATCTTGCTGAGATACAGGAACTGCAGGAAAAGATGAAAGAAAGCCTTGATGCGGTGATAGAAGTTTCTGACAAGGCATATGCCGGAACAAAGCTTGTCATCGCAGAATCTCCTATGATACTCAAAACGCCGTATCAGCACTGTCGTTTTGTAAGACAGGGAGGAGACGTCAGCATGCTTCCGAAGTAGGAGAAAGGAAGTTACTATGTCGATTAATCCGGTCTTTTTTAACGGCACGATCAACGCATCGCAGGATGTTTCAGCGATGAAGGCTCATGATGACAATAAAGGCAACATCCTGCAGGGCAATGCGTTTCAGGAAATCGAGCATCAGGCTGAAGAAAAACTGGAACGTGTCCGTAAAGGCGACGACGTTGATAATGAGCTGCGCCAGTTTGATGCATCCGAAAAAGGTGACAATGAATATACGGGTGACGGCGGACAGAACAGGAAGAAAAAGTTCACTGAAGGAAGAATCATCAAAAAAAGCAGAGAAGGCGGGATAGATATTCAGATATGACAACGATCGAGATTGTGCTCCTCCTTGGAGGAGCACTGATTTTTGCACTAGGGTTTATTGTTCCGGAATCTGTATCCGGAAAAGGTGAAGAGGGTAAAAAAGCAGAGGAACGGATCGACCGTATCATCAGAGACCGTGAGGATGAGATCAGAAACCGTATCCGTGATATCGTGGATGAGACCAGGGAACAGGCTGAGGATGATACCAGACGCGAACTGGAAAGAATATCCAATGAAAAAATCATGGCGGTTAATGATTACTCCAAGGTGGTCATGGATGATATCGAGAAGAACCATAAGGAAGTAATGTTCCTCTATGACATGCTGGACCACAAGTCTGCAGATCTTAAAAATACCATTCGAAAAGCTGACAGCGTTGGACGTACGCAGAGTGCACCGCGGTCGGGATTTTCTGCTGCAGTTCCTCCGGCTCAGATGTCATCTGCACCCGGAAGTCCTGCGCGTGTTTCGGGAATGGACCGTCTACGCGGCAGGATGAACGCAGCTGTTGCAGCACCTGCGCCGGCACCTGCACCGGCTTCGGTAAAGAAAACTGAAACACAGGCGGATTCGCTCCGTAAAGTTGCCGAGCAAGTGCTTCCGCCTGTTGAACCTGTAAAACCGCAGGTAGAGATGCCTGAGGAAAAAAGAGTTTCTGTGATACCTGTTCCTGAAGTAAAAGCAGAAGAGACACCTGTTCAAGAGGTGATCGCTCCTGTAAATATCGCAGAGGAAGATAACAGTGTTCAGGAAACTGCACCTGAAGAGGTGAATCCGGCAATGAGCCGCAATGAGAAAGTCCGTGCCATGCACAGGGACGGCGCAGCCAACGTTGACATCGCAAAGACTCTTGGAATGGGAGTAGGAGAAGTCAATCTCATAATCGACCTCTATGAATCTGATCAGGAGGATCTGGCATGAAGCTTAGATATTATATGAGAGGCATTGGTATCGGAATGTTCGTCACTGCGGTCATCTTGTCCATCGCAGGAGGAACTCACAAAACAACCATGTCTGATTCAGAGATCATGGAGAGAGCAGCTAAACTTGGCATGGTAAGAGAAGATGACCTCTTGCTTGCTGACGCAAAAAATCTTGCCCTTCACGGCGCGAAGGCATCTCAGAATGAGATAGCTGATGAAGCAGCGCCTTCGGAAGAGTCTGCTGATAAAGATCAGAAAGACGAAAAAGCAGACAAAGAAGAAAAAGAAGACGATAAAAAAGCAGATCAGAAAGATGCTCAGAAAGAGGATAAAAGTACTGCGGAAGCAAAAAAAAACCTCACTGAGAAAATAGACACTTCAAAAAAAGATCTTGGAAAGACCAAATCCGAGCTCCTGTCTGACGCAGCGGAAGAAGCTGCGTCAGACGGAACAGAGGATGTGAAGGCTACGGGATCTTTTACAACTATCACTATTTCAAAAGGCTCCAGTTCCACTGCAGTTGCCAAAGCGCTTGCATCTGCAGGTCTTGTCACGGACGCGGCAGCCTATGATTCCTATCTCTGTTCCGGCGGATATGACAGAAAGCTCGTGGTGGGCGAACACCGAATCCCCACAGGTTCCGGTCCGGAAGAGATAGCAAAGATCATCACATCCCCCACTGAATAATTATGAGAAATTGTCTTGCACAGCGCAGGACTATATGATACACTGTTTTGGTCTGTGTGGAAGAACGCACAGTCAGAACAAATAAACAGATATCTGGATTCGCGGACGGTGACGCACAGGCGGTAACCCGTGAAGTCGAAGGATATCAACGCTTAAACCGCAGGAGGTAATCAAATGAGCGTAATTTCTATGAAGCAGCTGCTTGAGGCAGGTGTACACTTCGGACATCAGACAAGAAGATGGAACCCTAAGATGGCTCCGTACATCTACACAGAGAGAAATGGTATCTACATCATTGATCTTCAGAAGTCTGTAGGCAAGGTTGATGAGGCTTACAATGCAGTAGGCGACATCGTTGCTGACGGCGGCACAATTCTTTTCGTTGGTACAAAGAAGCAGGCACAGGACGCTATCAAGGCTGAGGCTGAGCGTTGCGGAATGTACTATGTAAATGAGAGATGGCTTGGTGGTATGCTTACAAACTTCAAGACCATCCAGTCCAGAATCAAGAAGCTCAAGGAGATCGAGGCAATGTCTCAGGACGGCACTTTCGATGTTCTTCCTAAGAAGGAAGTTGCTCTTCTTCAGAAGGAGTGGGCAAAGCTTGAGAAGAATCTTGGCGGAATCAAGAACATGAAGAGAATCCCGGATGCTATCTTCGTAGTAGATCCTAAGAAGGAGCACATCTGTGTACAGGAGGCTCACGCACTCGGAATCACTCTTATCGGTATCGCTGATACAAACTGCGATCCTGAGGAACTTGATTATGTAATTCCTGGTAATGATGACGCTATCAGAGCCGTTAAGCTTATCGTTTCCAAGATGGCTGACGCAGTTATCGAGGCTAACCAGGGTCAGACAGCAGCTACTCCCGAAGAGGCTGAGTCTGCAGCAGCTGATGCAGAGTAATCTCATTAGTAACTAAATTTGAAAAATACAGGGGGACGGGCGATTCGAAAACCCTGTCCCCCTCTTTCATCTTTTAAAAATATAAAATAAGGAGACGTGTAAAATGGCTATTACAGCAAAGCAGGTAAAAGAGCTTAGAGAAATGACCGGCGCAGGCATGATGGACTGCAAGAAGGCTCTTAACGAGACTGACGGCGATATGGAGAAGGCAGTTGAGTTCCTTCGTGAGAAGGGACTTGCAGGCGCTCAGAAGAAGGCTGGCCGTACAGCAGTAGAAGGTCTTTCCGTTACAGCAGTATCTGAGGATGGAAAGAAGGCAGCTGTTGTTGAAGTAAACTGTGAGACAGACTTCGCAGCAGGTTCTGACGCATTCAAGGAGTTCGTTGCTAACGTAGCAGCTCAGGCTCTTGCTTCCGATGCAGCAGATGTTGATGGACTTCTCGCTGAGAAGTGGATCAAGGATCCTTCTGAGACAGTAGCTGATGAGGTTGCTATCCAGGTTGGTCAGAAGATCAGAGAGAACATCAAGATCCGTCGTTTCGCTCAGCTTGAGGAGCAGAACGGTTTTGTAGCAGCTTACGTACACGCTGGCGGTAAGATCGGTGTTATTGTTGACATCGAGGCTGATGTTGTAAACGATGCTGTTAAGGAAATGGGTAAGAACGTAGCTATGCAGGTTGCAGCTATGAATCCTCAGTACATCAGCGAGAACGATATCTCTGATGAGGAGAAGGCTCACCTTAAGTCTCTTACAGTTGACAGCGCATTAAATGATCCTGCTTCCCTTCCGAAGCCGATCCTTAATGCTCTTATCGAGAAGGCTGTAACAGAGAAGCTTTGGAGCGATGAGGATATCGCTATCTACGAAGAGAAGAAGAGCAATATGAACTACCTCTTCAACTTCCTTTCTAAGGAAGCAGCAGCTAAGCTTGCTGAGCTTGCTATCGCTGATAAGGCTCAGATCTCTGAGAACAAGATCTTCGCTGGACTTGTTCAGGGTCGTGTTTCCAAGCAGTACAAGGAAATCTGCCTTGCTGATCAGGCATACGTTAAGGCTGATGACGGAAAGCAGTCCGTTCAGAAGTACATCGATGAGGTTGCTAAGGCAAACGGCGCTAAGATCGTTATCAAGAACGTAGTTCGTTTCGAGACTGGCGAAGGTATGGAAAAAGAGGAAGAGGATTACGCAGCAGAGGTTGCTAAGGCAGCTGCAGCAGCTCAGGGCAAGTAATTCTTACCGAACATATATCGAATTAATTGAGGCAGGGTTCGTCGACAAAAAGACGGGCCCTGTTTTTGTAGACGAACGATCAATGAACGGAGGCTGAAAGGATGTTTAACTGGGGAGCTGCACTCGGAGAGGGGATAATGGCATCGCTCTTTCTGGGACTCATTTCAAAAAAAAGACCGGAGCTCAGAGTTCCCTATTTCGCAATTTTTGTGTTGGTGGAAATTGCGGTTGTAGTGCTGCGCTATAGCGGACAGGAGAACTCTGCATTCTTTTTCTGGCATCCATATTTAGCTTTTTTGATCTCAAACATATCGGATTATGCAGTATATCGTCGTGGGTGCGGTGAAGCGCGGGCTATTGCATTTGAAAAGACTGTCCTTTGGCCGTTTATAGTCATCCCTGTACTTTCGGCACTGGTGCTGACAGTAGGATGGCTTATAAAACTGTACGGCAGATATCTGTTTTGAAAAAAATTAAAAAATAAAAAGGATTTTCGATAAACATAGCGAATAATACTATTGTGATGACCATCAGAGAAGAAATTGAGTGCCTGGAGAAAGAGACTCTTTCCCCTGCAGCACAGCTATCCATGAATTCAAAAGGGCGCTTACGCCCGGAAGAGCAGGACGATCTGCGGCCTGTCTACCAGAGAGATCGGGACAGGATCATTCATTGTAAGGCGTTTCGACGCCTTAAGGATAAAACGCAGGTTTTTTTGACGCCGGAAGGCGATCATTACAGAACGCGGCTCACTCATACTCTTGAAGTTGCGCAGATCGCGCGCACTATTTCCCGTTCGCTCAGACTAAATGAGGATCTGACCGAAGCAATAGCACTTGGTCATGATCTGGGACACACGCCCTTTGGACATGCCGGAGAGCGTGCGTTGGAACGTGTCTGCCCAAATGGCTTTGATCATGCGGAGCAGTCTGTACGTGTAGTAGATTGTCTGGAGAAAAACGGTGAGGGTCTGAACCTCACATGGGAAGTACGTGACGGGATCAGAAATCATGGCATGGAATGCAGGCCGGCGACTCTCGAAGGACAGGTAGTACGTCTCTCTGATAAAGTGGCATATATACATCACGATATGGATGATGCGGTGAGAGCCGGTATATTGAAAAATGACTATGTGCCGGATTCGATAGCAAAGGTCATTGGTGAAACGACAGGAGAGAGGCTGGACAGCTTGGTCCGGGACGTCATTGAAAACAGCATGGGTAAAGACAAGATCTGGATGAGCAATCCGGTCTATGATGCCATGGTGTCACTCAGGCGATGGATGTTTCACGAAGTTTATACAAATAAAACAGCAAAGAGTCAGGAAGGAAAAGCAGAAAACCTGGTAGAAACGCTTTATCTCTATTACCTGAACCGTCCGGACAGACTTCCGGAAGAGTACAGGCATCTCATGTCAGAAAGAGAAGAAAAGATAGAACGGGTTGCTGCAGATTTTGTTTCTTCCATGACGGACAGATATGCGATCGGTCTGTATGAGGAACTATTTATACCAAATCCGTGGAAAGCGAAGTAAACGATGTATTATCCGGAAGAAGTAGTTGAAGAGGTGCGATCCCGGAATGACATCGTGGATGTCATTGGACAATATGTGCATCTGACAAAAAAAGGGGCAAACTATTTTGGATTGTGCCCTTTTCATAATGAAAAATCTCCTTCCTTTTCGGTGTCTGCAAGTAAGCAGATGTATTACTGTTTTGGATGCGGCGCAGGCGGAAATGTAGTGAGCTTCCTTATGAATTACGAGAACATGTCATTCCAGGAAGCTATAAAGGTGCTGGCAGACCGTGCCGGGATAGAGCTTCCGGAAGAATCCATGAGCGAGGAAGCGAAGAAAAAAGCCGGTGAAAGAGCAAGACTTCTGGCTCTGAATAAGGATGCGGCGGCATTTTACTACAAGATGCTGAGAAGCCCTGACGGACAGATAGGAATGGATTATTTCCGAAAGAGAAAGCTCCAGAAGGAAACACTTCATTCATTTGGTCTGGGTTACGCAGGTAAGAATAGTGCAGTGTGCAGGTATCTGAAGGAAAAAGGTTATTCCGATCAGGAGATCATAAAAGCCGGACTTGCCCGTGTCGATGAAAAGCGAGGAATGACTGACCGATTCTGGAACCGGGTAATGTTCCCGATAATGGACGTAAATAACCGTGTTATCGGATTCGGCGGAAGAGTCATGGGTGACGGAGAGCCGAAGTATCTGAACTCACCGGAAACCCCTGTTTTCGATAAAGGACGGAACCTGTACGGTCTCAATGTCGCAAAAAAGTCGAGAAAAGGCTATATGATCGCGTGTGAAGGATATATGGATGTGATTTCCATGCATCAGGCAGGATTTACGGAGGCTGTGGCGTCTCTCGGAACTGCTTTTACAGAAAATCACGCGCGGGTTCTTAAAAAATATACAGATGATGTGAGGCTTACCTATGATTCCGATAATGCAGGAGTCAAGGCTGCAATGAGAGCCATTCCCATACTTAAAAAAGTAGGAATATCAACAAGTATAATCCATCTGGAACCATATAAGGATCCGGATGAATTTATAAAAAATCTTGGTCCGCAGGAATTTCAGAAGCGCATCGATAATGCCGAGGACAGTCTGCTGTTTGAGCTGCATGTGATGCGGAGAAATTATGACATAGGAAAGCCTGACGGCAGGACAAAATTTGAACAGGCGATGGCAAGACGCCTGGCTCTCATCGAGGATGAACTTGAGAGGGCAAATTACACAGAAGCAGTTGCCACTGAGTATTCCATTCCTTCGGATGTTCTGAAGAGGGCAGTGGAGCAGGCGAGGGTCATGAGTGTGTCCGCAGATGGACATCCCGTGGCGGACAGCGCGGTAAATACCGTAAAAACTCAGGAAAGACGTCCGGATCAGAAAAAGAAGACAGAGGACGGTCTCACAAAGGCAGAAAAACTGCTCCTAACCTACATTACGGATGATCCTGCTGTATATAAGGCAGTAAAGCCCTATGTTTCAGCAGAGGATTTTTCTGAAGGACTCAGCAGGATGGCTGCGGAAAACCTTTTTAAGCAGCTCGAAGCAGACGATTTCAGACCGGCAGCTATCATCAGCATGTTTGATGAGCCGGAACAACAAAAAGCTGTGGCAGAGATCTTTAATACCAAGCTTGACGAGGGGTTGAGTGTTGCGGAGCGTGAAAAAGCTCTGACAGATCTGGTGATCCGGATAAAGCGTACAAGTCTTGGCAGAATGAACAGTGGTGCGGATCTTATCGAGCGCATGGTTCAGGAAAAGAAGATCATGGAAAAGCTGCAGACTATCAGGATCTCATTATGATCCTACCCGTTAATATGTAAGAATGTTGTAGCAGACACAATTAATGACAGCTATGGCATTGTTTAAGTTCAGAATGGAGACAAGAGTACAAGATGGACGAAAAGGCATTGGAAAAATTTGAGGCAAGACTGAAGGAACTGGTTGATCTCGGAAAAAAGAGAAGGGGAGTCCTTGAGGATCATGAGATCACAGAATTTTTCGGCAACATGGAAGTTGGAGAAGATCAGTACGACAGGATCCTTGAGACACTTGAGCAGAATGGTATCGACATTCTGAAGATCAACGAGACTGAGGATGAAGAGGAAGATAACGAGGAAGATAATCCTGAGGATGATTCTGATGTTGAGAATCTGGATCTCTCTGTTCCGGATTCTGTATCCATTGAAGACCCGGTACGTATGTACCTGAAAGAAATCGGTAAAGTACCGCTTCTCTCAGCAGAGGAAGAGGTTGAGCTTGCTCAGCAGATGGAGAGCGGTGATGAAGAGACTAAGGAAGAGGCAAAGAAGAAGCTTGCAGAAGCTAACCTTCGACTTGTTGTAAGTATCGCAAAGAGATATGTAGGACGTGGAATGCTCTTCCTGGACCTTATTCAGGAAGGAAATCTCGGTCTTATCAAGGCTGTAGAAAAGTTTGACTATACAAAGGGATATAAGTTCTCCACATACGCAACATGGTGGATCCGTCAGGCTATAACCAGAGCTATCGCGGACCAGGCACGTACTATCCGTATCCCGGTACACATGGTTGAGACTATCAACAAACTCATCCGTGTTTCCAGACAGCTGCTCCAGGAGCTTGGTCGTGAACCAACCCCGGATGAAATTGCAAAGGAAATGAACATGCCTGTTGAGAGAGTACGTGAGATCCTGAAGATATCACAGGAACCGGTATCTCTCGAAACTCCTATCGGTGAAGAGGAAGACAGCCATCTTGGTGATTTCATTCAGGATGATCAGGTTCCTGTACCGGCAGATGCAGCTGCATTTACCCTTCTTAAGGAGCAGCTCCAGGAAGTACTTTCAACACTTACAGACCGTGAGCAGAAGGTGCTTCGTCTCCGTTTCGGACTTGATGACGGACGTGCACGTACTCTGGAAGAGGTTGGACGTGAGTTCAACGTTACCCGTGAGCGTATCCGTCAGATCGAGGCAAAGGCTCTGAGAAAGCTCAGACACCCGAGCCGCAGCAGAAAGTTAAAGGATTATCTCGACTAATTATGATAAAACTGTCAGAAAGACTTTCATGCATTGCGGATCTCGTGCCGGAGGGCGCCAGACTTGCAGACGTGGGATGTGACCATGGCTATCTTTCAATAAACCTGCTTCAGACAGGAAAGATAGCCGCATCTTGGTGTCTCGATATCAATGAAGGACCGCTTAATCGGGCAAGAGAGCACGCAGGTGCAGAAAATCTACAGGATAATATTAATTTCCTTAGATCAGACGGACTACTGAAGATGCCATCAGGCGAAGTAGATACCGTTGTGATAGCGGGAATGGGAGGGGCACTTGTAACCAGGATCATGGAACAGTGCCCCCCTGCTGTAAAAAGCGAAATAAAAACATGGATAGTTTCTCCGCAGTCTGAGATCAAAGAATTCAGGCAGAGGCTCAGAGAAAATTCATATTGTATAATAGAGGAAAGAGTCCTTAAGGACGAAGGAAAATACTATTTTGTGATGAAAGTGACACCGGGAGACGCAGAGACTGCATCAGAGGATAAGCTGGCGCAGGACATTGCGGATACGTATGGTTTATCGCTTTTATCCAAAAAAGATCCTGTATTGCATGAGCTTTTGGAAAAGGATTTAAAGCATGCGGAAGGGATACTTTCGTCGGATTCTTTGCCGGAAAAGAGAAGACAGGAAATAGAATATAAAAAAGCTGTTACGGAAGGAGCGTTGCATTATTATGAAATGCAGTGAGGTTCTAGGGCAACTTTTTGAACTTGCACCGGTGGAGCTGGCAGAGGACTGGGATAACGTAGGTCTTCTCATAGGAAGACCGGAAAAAGAGATCAGAAGGATTTATCTCGCAGTGGATGCGACGGATGATGTGATAGAGCATGCAGAAGCTTTCGGAGCAGATCTGCTCCTTACACACCACCCTATGATCTTTAAGCCGATGAAAAAGATTACGGGAGATGATTTTATCGGTCGCCGTGCGCTGGAGCTTATAAGAAATGATATTTCATATATTGCGCTCCACACAAATTTCGACATTGCCTGCATGGCAGAAGCTGCGGCAGACAGACTCGGACTTAATGACACTGAAGTGTTGGAAGTGACTCATGAAACAGAACTTGTTCGCGAGGGTCTCGGAAGAGTGGGTTCGCTCCCAAGGATAATGTCTCTTTCCGAATGTGCAGAGCTCGTAAAAAAGCTCTTTAACCTGCAGCACGTAAAGGTTTTTGGAAATCCTGATGATGAAGTAGAGACAGTGGCGATCCTTCCGGGTTCCGGCGGATCGGAGATATCATGTGCGCTGGCTCATGATGCAGATGTATATGTTACAGGAGACATCAGCCACCACGAGGGTCTCGATGCAAATATGCAGGGGCTTTCCATAATCGACGCGGGTCATTACGGTATCGAAAAAATTTTCATGGAGTATATGCAGAACTATTTCCGGAAAAACATGCCAGAGATGGCTGTTCGTTCGGAATCGGCGGAAATTCCTTTTAGGATTCTATAGTAAGGGGCAAAAAATTGCCGTTTGCTATACAAGGAGGATACGGCATGGATAAAAAGGTTACTGTTACTTATCGTGGTGAGAAAGTGGAATATCCTGAGGGAACGACTCTTCTAAAGGTTGCAGAGGAGTTTCAGAAGAATTATGAATATCCTATCGTTCTTGCAGAAGAAAACGGGAAACTCAGGGAACTTTTTCATAAGGTCGAAGATGGTTCCGAGCTGGAATTTAAGACTTTATCGGATTCTGCGGGCCACAAGGCATATAAGAGAAGCATATGCCTTCTGCTCATAAAATCATTTTATGATGTTGTGGGCGGAGAAAAGATGGAGAAATTCAAGGTAGAGTTTTCCATCGGTGCAGGTTATTACTGTACAGTCCGTGGCAATTTTGAACTTACCGATGAGCTTACCGATAAGGTAAGAGCACGAATGAAGGAGCTTGTTGAAAAGGATCTGCCGATCAACAAGAAAACATACCCTATGGATGAGGTTCGTAAATTCTGCGAAGAATCCAGAATGACAGATAAGAGCAGGCTTTTCCATTACCGTATGAGTTCTACTGTAAATCTTTATTCTATAAATGATTTCAAGGACTATTACTATGGCTTCATGGTGCCGTCTACAGGGTACTTAAAGTATTTTGATCTGCAGCACTATGAAGACGGGCTTCTGGTGCAGATGCCTGAAAGAAAAGCACCACTTGAGGTTCCTCCTATAAAGAATATGCCTCATTTATTCAATACCATGATGGAAGCCACCAGATGGAACGCTGTCATGGGTATAGAAACTGTGGGTGATCTGAATGATGCCATAAGTTCCGGAAAGATGAATCAGCTGATCCTCGTACAGGAAGCTCTGATGGAGAGCAGGATCGCGAGTATTGCAGAAGACGTTATCCGTAAAAATAAAAAGTTTGTGATGATAGCGGGACCGTCATCCTCCGGAAAAACTACATTTTCCCACAGGCTTGCGATACAGCTCGCAGCCCACGGCATGAAACCGCATACCATCGGTCTCGATGATTATTTTGTAAATAGAGAAAATACGCCTCTCGATGCAGATGGTAAAAAGGATTATGAGTGCCTGGAGGCTCTTGATATCGAGATCTTTAATGAGCACATGAACGCGCTCTTAAACGGAAAACGTGTCGAGATGCCGAAGTACAATTTTATCACCGGTGAACGTGAATATAAGGGCGATTTCCTTGAGATGGGGAAAGAGGATGTTCTCGTTATAGAGGGTATCCACGGACTTAATGACAGGCTTTCGTATTCACTGCCGAGAGAGAGCAAGTACAAGATCTATATTTCAGCGCTTACAACCTTAAATGTGGATGAGCATAACAGGATCCCAACAACGGACGGACGTCTTATCCGAAGGATAGTGAGAGACTACAGGACACGCGGAGCATCCGCGTCAAGGACGCTTGGTATGTGGGGAAGTGTGAGACGGGGAGAAGAAACAAATATATTCCCGTTCCAGGAAGAAGCGGATGCCATGTTCAACTCTGCACTGATATACGAGCTTTCGGTATTAAAACAGTATGCAGAACCTCTTCTTTTCAGTATAGAACCCAGTGATCCCGGGTATCAGGAAGCAGTAAGGCTCCTTAAATTCCTGCAGTATTTCCTGGGTATCAGCACGGAAGATCTTCCGAAAAATTCGCTTGTACGTGAGTTTGTAGGCGGAAGTTATTTTGAGGTTGGATGAACTAGCGGTTGACATTGCATACATAAAAGTTATAGAATTGAAATTCAGGCAGGCCAGGTGATCGCCGGCGGGTTTACCCGCGGGAGGAAAGTCCGGGCTTCGCAGGGCAGGATACCGGCTAACGGCCGGCTGGGGTAACCCACGGGATAGCGCAACAGAAAACATGTAGCCGATGGACGGCTTGCCGTCACAGGTCATAGCGAAATGGCAGTGTAAGAGACTACCGGTCGACTGGTAACAGGAGGCGCATTGCAAGCCCTATCCGAAGCAAGACCAAACAGAAAGCGTTAGATTTGCCCGATCTGCTTTCAGGTAGGTTGCTTGAGGCGTATGGCAACATACGTCCTAGAAAGATGATCACCAAATACAGAACCCGGCTTATAGGTCTGCCTGTAAAAATAGGATTTTTAGACGCATGCGATTTTTCGCATGCGTTTTTTACGTATACGAGTAAATTGCGATGGATGATTGTGCCTCATATTTAAAATTTTCAAATATAGTATTGATAAAAGAAGTCAATTTATCATTATTAAACATAATCATATCATTTTGTATTATATCTCTTGCGTGTCTGCTTAAAGATATTCTTATTTTTTGTTCACTGTTTATATTAAAGCCCATGTGATGGAATTGGAACAGCCGGTGTTTTTGCAGGTGTGACACGTACTGTATGCTCCGTAATGAAATCTGAAAGTGCGGAGACTGTTGCTAGAGATCTTGCTGATAGTGAATGGTGTGATGAAATTAACGAAGATTACCGTAGACGTGGAAACAGAGGAAGGAGATAATTGATATGGCAGTTAAAGGAGCAATTTTAGGAGATATTTTAGGTTCGCAGTATGAGTTTACCAGACCTGAAGATCTGGATTGGAGGAATGTACCACTGATCAGCGGTCTTCCTATGGGATTCACGGATGATACAGTAATGACACTAGCTGTTAAGAAAGCATTTGTGGAAGGAAAAGATCTAGTTGAAACCATGGTTGAAGTGGGACGAAAATATCCTAACTGCGGATATGGTGGAACATTTTACAGATGGATAATGGGACCGATCCATGAGCCATAGGTGGAAACAGTTTTTAGTTATTAAGTGGTTGAAAGCATGATTTTTAAGGGCTTTCAACCACTTTTGCCTATTCAGGCAGATTTTCTCTCGTTTTAATCTGAATTAGTTCCGAAAATAAACATATATAATATGGTATTCCGAGCCTGATGCAGACGGAGAAATGTACAGGAATAATGCATTTACCGTTGTAACGGATGCTCAGGAGATTAAGGGGAAATACGATACGTTTCTGAGTAATAAGCAGGCGCGGGAGGTTTCGAGAAATGAAGAGAAAAACATTTGTAACAATTATCATTTGCTTAATCAGTACTATGCTTCTTGCCGGCTGCGGAAATAACACCGGAGCTTCTGATAGTACTATGAGTGACAAACCGGAAAATGTGGATGAGTCCGCTGAAAAGAAAGATGCGGAAAATGACAGCGAAACCGTAGAAGAGCCTGAAAAAAAGGAAGAGAATGACGAGAAGGCAGCCGCCATCGGTAAGTCCCTTGCACAGCGCATGACGGGAAAGTACAGCTACCAATACAGTGACGATGAGCTGTATATTATGGATGTCGTTCCGTTCGGTGATAATCTTTATGCGTTTTGCGGACGAGCCATGGCGGATGATTCCGACAGCTTTGAAGCATACACTTTTTGGACGAGCGAGTTTATTCCGTATGATGCGGATGAGGTTACAAGTACGGACGGGGATACGACGACAGTCAACGAACTGCGCTTTTCCATTATGTCCAATGCGGGCAAATACTGGGACGCAGGCTGCAAGGGTACGGTCACTCTTACGGACGACGGACTCATCTTTGAAGGATTCGATGACGATTTTCTTACGGAGGATGGTGGAGGAAGCAGAGAATTTGCAAGGGATGACCGGGTAGAGGAAGCATTCTCCTACACCATGGGCGGTAAAGGAAATAACGAGCTTGAAGGCGTGTGGATACTTGACCGTATGAGAGCCGACCTCTATATACGGTTTGACGGTTCTGACATGTATATTTACTGCAAAGACCCGGGCTCGGAAGTGTTCTATGCAGCAGGTGGGTGTGACTGTCATGACGGCTCATTTGACTGTATGGCAAATTTTATAGATGACGGCGGGCAGCCTTTTGAGTTCTCGTGCGATTATAAGGTGGACGGTGACACCCTGACGCTTAAGATCACTGATGGTGACGTACCGGAGCAGATTCCGGAAAACGGGAAATATGAGAGGATTGGTGACGGCAGGGTTCATGTCACTACAATGAATGAAGTGGAGCTCTCCTCCGATTCACTCGGAATGTCCGGAGGCTATCTAAGCTACGATACGCTTAGAGAACAGGATTATTACGGAGTGTTCGTGTCATCGGCAAAATCACCGGAAGGCTGCACGCTGACCATAGATAAGCTTGAGGAAGCAGGCATCTTCAGGAGCTTTGCTGTATATACACCCGATTTTTCGGAGCTTAACCCTGAACCATACTATGTTGTGACAATGGGATTATACTCATCCGAAAGCGACGCCAGGGAAGCCCTTTCCGAAGCGAAAGCGGCGGGCTTTAAGGATGCTTATGTGAAGTATGCGGGCTCTTATACCGGAGACAGATATTGGTATACGATGTATGGCGGCGAGAAGATTGATGTGTTATCGGATGGCGTAATGATTCGCGGCGTGTCCCTTGCGATACCATATTCTACAGACGGTGAACCTATAGATGCCGATCTGCTCGTAACTAAGGATACAATATTTGACAGATCCGCTGATTTTGAAGCTTTCGGTAACTACGAAAAGGGAGACACGCCATATGAATGGATAGTCAGGAACTACAAACTCATGAACGATGATCCTGATGAGTATCTGATGAACGGTCCGGCCCTTTCCGGCATATTTGAGGTCGGCCTTGATAATAATAAGATCACGACATATTACGGAAGCTACTGGTGGGACTGAGGGCCCATTTGCGAAGCGATTCTAATGGGCGAGCGTCCTTGGATTAATATAGGAGTTTAGAATGAAGAGAAAACCATTTGCAACAATTATCATCTTCCTTATCAGCACCATGCTTCTTGCAGGCTGTGGGAAGTCGGATGACAGCGATCTGAGGGACAGGCTGGAAGAAGCTAGGAATGAAGCAACAGAGAAAACAACGGAAGAGGATGCAAAAACGCAGTATCTGAGCATAGATACAGATGGTACGATGACTGTGAAAAGTACAAAGGACGATGCATCAGAAGAATCCGGTAAAAAGATATCCGACAACGAAGGAAGCACAGGAGTGTCACTGACGAAGGATGATGCATATGAGATTGCCCGAATGGTTGCAGACGGAAAAGTATGCGCTCTTGAGTATCACGATTATGACGGAGACGGACGCAATGAAGCATTTGCTGCAATAGGCAAGGATGACGATATGGGCGGATATATTCTTGAATCCATCTGGTTCATAGGTAGTGACGAAAAAGGAAAAATGATGCGGGATGATTTTAACGATCTGTCCATGTACTCTGATGAGAGCGGTTATTACGAGCAGTATTCTGACGAGAATGTGGGGTTCTTTACCGGAGAATGCGGAGGATACGGAAGCGGATGGCTGACGTTCATCTTCGGTGTCAGGAACGGAGAACCTTACGAACTTGATCTGTCAATGGAGACGGAGGGCTTCTATCGGAACGAGCAGGGTAGGTTCTACACTCTGACCGATGATTTTACCGACGGTCACAGGTATCTGATAACAGAGCTTATATATGACAGCAAAACAGGTCAGTTTAAAAAGGGCAAGGTTACGGACAAAGACTGGGCTTATTAACAAATAGCGACTTGGGATAGAGGAATACAAATAATGAAGAGAAAATCATTTGCTACAATTATCATTTGCTTAATCAGTGCTATGCTTCTTGCAGGCTGTGGGAAGTCCGATGACAGCAGCCTGACGGACAGGCTCGAGAACATCAGGGAGGATGCGGAAGAAAATGAGAATGAGGAGGAAAATGCAACTACCCTTGATGTAAAGCAGACTGAGAAGAACCTGAAGGAAATGAGCGATGCCATGGTCAGTTACCTGTGGGTTGCTCTGATGACGGAATCTGAGGGCGATGTTTTCAATCTCGGAGAAAGTGTGGATCTTAAACTTTCTGATTCCGATAAGATCAGAGCAGCCGTGCTGGCGTCAGAGACGGATGGTGTTATCGACGGTTATTTTAGCTTGAAAAAGGGAGAACTCGTAGAGGATAAGAATGCCGAGACCGGGCCGGACAGTGACGGATTTCACGGGATGTCTGTTCCTGATAAAAGAGTGGAAGAGAACTGCCTTGACCTATTCGGGGAAGAAGCTGACTGGGATGCTCTTCCGGAAAAACCGGTATGCGACCTGTTCGATGCGGTTTCCTATACCGATGAAGACGGTACACACGCTCTTCAGGTCGATCAGGAAGTTGATACGGAAATCGCACTCGAAAATCATGAATGCACGATCACGGAAGAAGACGGTAAATACATTGGCGAAGTCAACATGTTCTGGGGATATTGGGGCGAACTGGAACAAAAGCCCGGTTACTCGAACTATGTTGTAACATATACGCTTGAGGCAAACGATAGATCAAAGTATGGTATGGCGATAACAGCGATAAGTGTAAGCAAGGCAGAAAAGTCTTCCAAAGAGGACGTGACAATAACGGATGTATCATGGAATCATGGGAGTTACGAGGAGTTCATTGAAGCTGATTCGGATGTAACAGAAGTGTATTTCACGCTGAGTAATGGTGAGACCATCACAAAACAGGTTCCTCTCGGATATTATGTGGATGGAAAAGAGGAAGTTGATATAGACGGTGACGGCGAGGATGAGATCGTTATTAATCAGTATTTTTCAAATACTGCGGCTGAGTATAACATTGTCTATGTCTTTAAGCTTGTAGATGGTAACATTGAAGATATCTCTCCTATGGGAGATATCCCCGAATTAACTGATGATGTTGCGGATATGATGATCAAACCGCTGGATAAAGAAGGGTATCCTAAGTATGCGCTTGATGTGACCACGTATCAAAAGGAAAGTGCAGATGTCTCGGTAAAATATTATGCATTATTGGCGTGGCATAATGGTTCATGGGAAGAGATTGAGACCGATTCTGATGAAAAACAGCATGAGGAAACCTCGGAGGATCATACCATACCGGAGTATTTTATCTATGTAATATCACCTGACGGATATGCAAACCTCCGCACAGGTCCGGGCACCGAGTATGATGTGATATGTCAGATACCGACCGGAGATTCCATGGAGGTATATCGCGAGACCGCCACGGATAAAAAGGGTAACAAGTGGCTGAAAGTAGCTTACTGGCATCCCGAGGGAACATCTCAACTCGACGGATCCAATGAACAGGGAATAACAGAGATCGGATGGATTGCGGAATCTCAAGTTGAATAACTGCGGCGGCGCATTCTCGTGACTTTAGTCGTGAGTTAGCCGCCGCTTCTTTTTATGGGCTTTAGCCTGATTCGGGGCTTGGAGTTTTTGCGAATCAAAAATGGAAAGCACCGAATCAATAAACCACCCGCTATGCGGGTGCGAGTCAGGTGTTATACAAAAAAGCTACCTTTCCGCCGACAATAAAGTTGTTCAGGCAATATTGCGGAAAGGAAAGGTAGCTATGGCGAAGAAAGAATATTCGCTCGCGCATACTAAATGGATGTGCAAGTATCATATCGTCTTCACTCCGAAGTATAGGCGAAAAATAATTTACAATCAATACAAGGTGGATATAAGAGATATCATCAAGCAACTGTGTAGTTATAAAGGCGTTGAG
>FUZG01000019.1 GCA_900168235.1 Lachnospiraceae bacterium
TGGCCTAGTATCAAGGGCTTATAGCCCTAGTGCAAACCACCCGTTGGACGGGTGGTTCTGATTTTAGAAGAGGTGTAGGATGAAAGGTAGTACAACGCTTGCAAAAAGAAGACAGAGAGCAGTTTCTATCTGCGCAGCTGTTTTTCTGGCTCCTGTTATCATATTGATGCTCGTCTACTTTGTTTATCCGATAATTGCCACTTTCCTGAACAGTCTTACCCAGTGGAATGGAATTTCACCAACCAAGGCTTTTGTGGGCGGTTATAACTGGAATAAGCTGATCCATGACACAAAGTTCTGGAAGGCATTCGGAAATAACATCAAAGTAATGGCGATTTCCCTTATAGTTCAGATGCCGATCGGCATACTGCTTGCAACATTTCTCGATGCTGGCGGAAAGAAATTCAATTTTTTCAAGGTCATATGGTTTCTGCCGCTCCTTATGAGTTCGGTTGCAGTAGGTTATCTGTTCCACTATGCACTCGCTACTAACAGCGGAATTTTCACTGCTATATCAGAGCTTTTAGGCGGCGGCAAAGTGGATCTCCTCGGCAATCAGGGAACAGCGCTTTATGCCGTAATAGGAGTTATCTGCTGGCAGTTCATACCTTTCTATATGGTTTACTATATGGCAGGATATTCCAGCATCGATGAGTCTCTCTACGAGGCAGCGGTGGTTGACGGAGCTACCAGAGGGCAGTACGTTACAAAGATCGCGCTTCCTATGCTGGTGCCTACTATAAAGAGCGCAGTCGTTCTTTCCATAACAGGTTCTCTAAAATATTTCGATCTCGTATACGTAATGACAGGCGGTGGTCCCGGCGAGTCAACAGAACTCATGGCGACTTACATGTATAAAGAGTCATTTACCAAGTACAACATGGGTTACGGCTCAGCTATCGCAGGCGGTATGTTTATACTGATCACTCTGATAGCAGGTGCCACTATCTTTGTTATGAACAGAAATAAGGAGGACTGATATGGCAAAGACAAAAATGGCCGGAGAGTCCGGAAAGAAAAATTACGGCGCATGGATCGCAGCCATCATACTTGCTTTATTCTGGCTTGTAGTTGCGTTCATCCCGTTCATGTTCATGGTGATCACAGGCTTTAAGCAAAAGATAGAGACCATCATGTACGGCGCATTTCACATGCCGGAGAAGTTTTTCCCGGATAACTACAGGGACATCATCACAGACCCGACATTCTGGAATTACTTCAAAAACAGTGTTATCGTACTGATACTTTCGCTCATTATATTGCTGTTCTTCTCAGCATGTGCAGCTTATCCATTATCAAGATTTAAGTTCCGTCTCAGAGGACCTATATATTTCCTGATAGTAGCTGCGATGTCAGTACCGATGCACGTTACACTTATTCCTGTATTTAATATGACTATAAATATGGGGCTTTATGATACGATATGGGCGCTTGTTCCCACAAATGTCGCATTTGCAACACCGATATCAGTATTTATCCTTACAGGATTCATGCAGGGTATCCCAAGGGAACTTGAGGAGTCTGCGGATATCGACGGATGTGGACGATTTGGAAGATTTTTCAAGATAATACTTCCTCTTTCTACACCGGGACTTTCAACACTTGCGATCTACAACGGTGTAAATGTATGGAATGAATTTATCTTTGCTTTCACACTTACCCAGTCTGAGGAAAACAGGACACTGCCTCTGGCACTTTGGAACTATCAGGGACAGTATTCATCAAATACAGCAATGATCATGGCGTGCCTGACGCTTTCAGTACTCCCGATGATCATCCTCTTTATCTTCATGCAGGAGAAGCTCGTAAAGGGCATGATGGCAGGTGCGGTAAAGGGCTGATACAAAAAAATAAACATAATAAAAGGTGGTGTCATATCATACGTGACACCACCTTTTTTATGTTCATTAATTTGAAAACATATATGCAACTGTGATCTTGGTTCCGTCAGACGTTTCTGTAAGCTCTGAGGAAATGCCTATCTTCGTATAATTCTTGAATACCATGTTGTCATAGTGAGCAGGAGATGCGACCAGATTATCAAACATAGTATCGGCTGCTTTTTCCTGATCCTTCTCACTTCCTTTGTAACCGGGATAGGTGACACATGACAGGTTTTCGCCTCTCCAGAGGTCTGAACTTATCATTTCAGTTCCCTGCTCGCCGTTCGGACGCTCGTGACTCCACTTTTTTGAGGCTTCAGTAGATCGTGTATCTGCGATGGTTGTAAGGGTGGAATCAATGGTGAGTTCCTTTAATCCCTTTGATTTACGAAGGTCGTTTATCTCATCAAGAAGGCGGTCGTTCATGGAAGTGGTCGCCATACGCGATTTTTTATCTGCCAGTACCATTGGAATGGCGGTGCAGATGACAACTGCAGCGATCAATAGCAGTAAAAATGCAAATTTAGTTGATAAAAATGCGGATCGTCTGTTCATGGTAATCTCCCCGGAAGTGATAGTTTTTGAAACTTAATATTCACAACACAATTCACCATAACAACATCTATTAAGCCAAATAGAATATCGGCAAAAAATTGATGGTTGTACATACTTTAATGGAATAAATTTGAGGTGAAATTACATCAAGTTTCAACCAAAGAGATTATAGATGAAAAAAATAAAGAAAAATTGTAGATAAAGCGAAAAAATAATAATATCCGGCTTAATGTTTTGTTAGAAAAATCATCATTGTTTTTAAACATGATATTCCCTGTTAAGACCGTACGTATTGCGGTATGCCGACGGGCTCTGACCTGTGAATTTTCTGAATGTATTGGAGAATCCCTGACTGTCGGAAAATCCAAGTTCCATAGCTATTACACCTACGGGGGTATCACTTTCGGAGAGTCTGGCCTTGGCAAGATTCATTTTTTCTCTCATTATGTACTGCTTTATCGGTAATCCGCTTCTATGCTTAAAGAATGTCGTGATATATTTTGCATTGAATCCAAGGTGGTCGGCTATCTCATTTACTTTTAGATTATCATGGATACGCCAGGAGACATAGTCCAGTATATCGGTATAGAGCTGATCGTTTCCCTGATCTTTTGAAATATCTGTTTCTGTAAGATAAAGCTGTGAATAAAGTTCATTCAAGATCAGGTTGATGTAGCAGCTGTTGAGATTGATATTCCGGTAGCGCCTGTCGCAATCCAATAATTGTTTCATAAGTATTAGTATGCGATCCAATGATGGTACCTTTCCATATTTGGGCAGTACAAATTTTTTTGAACCGATATCAAACGGGAGATGCGGCTTTGTGTTGTCATTGTAGATTATGGGATCATTTTGGTTGTCATTATATGAAAAGTGAAACCAGTAAAATTCACATAAGGACGTCTTGTATCCGTACTGGTGACAAGGCGGACAGCACAGCATCCATTCACCCTCATGAAGTTCATATTTTTTGTTGTTTTCTGCGATATATAGAGTCCCCTTTGTCATTACGATGAATTCAAAATCAAGGAGCATTCTTGACATATGGATCCATTCGCGGTTCGGAGCAATGAATTTACCGACAATGGAGGATACAAAATTTTGATCTGAGTCAAATTCGGCGTAGTTCATGTGGCTTAAAGTCATCTCCTTCGTACAATCTGTCGAGCATATTGCACATGTATATGACAATATTATATTTCATTGTGGTCATGTTGTACATAAAATAACATACATCTTCGATACAAAACAAACCTTTTCACAATCTTTCGAACCGATTCCCACAACCTTTTTAAACAAAAAAGAACCTGAGCATATACTAGTTTGTTCAAAATGTATTTATATTTAAACTTGTAACAAACAAATTTACCTTAGGGAGGGTATTGCAAATGCGCAAAAGGAGTTACAAGAAAAGAAGAGCGGCGACGCTGCTTTTAAGTGCAGCTATGGTCGCAACATCGATTCCGGGAACGCCTGTCATGGCAACTGAAACGGAGAAAACGAATTCTAACGTGATCTATAACGTAGATTGCGGAGATATCGATCCGACTACGGCGCCGACTGATGGACCGCTTGGAACCAGAAATTCTGTGACAGACCAGATCTATGGCAAGGATGAAAAGACCGGATACAGCTGGGGAATCCTTGACAAGGAAGTAGGAGATGGTTCCAATAACGGAAAATGCAGTGCTGGAGGTGTTTCGACCGCATGGACATGGCCGTATGAATATGCGAAGACAGATCAGACCTCTAGAACTTCTACAAACAGATATACTAAAAACCAGTATGAAAGCAAGATCGAGACTCGTCATTTGTCATATGGGTTCGAGGTTGAAAATGGTGATTATCTTGTAGAAGTGGGATTTACGGATCCGTGGAGATGTTCTCAGTCGCCTACTCTTTATGCAAATAAAGGACAGGAGGATGAGGTTCTTATCAAGAAAGATATAAATGTAGCTGGCGGAGAAACAAGCGTCACTGCAAATGTAGAAGTTACTGATGGTAATCTTACTATAGATGCCGTTGGTGAAGGCGAAAGCAATAAAGCCATTAATATGACTTACATCTCCATAAAGAAGGGGGATATCGATTCGGTTCTTGAGGCAGATGCGGCTGCTATTAAGCTTCCGAGCGTAGCATATTCAGATATCACACTTCCTTCAAAAGGAGAAGCGGGCTCAGAGATCACATGGAAGTCTGCTGCTGAAGATGTGATCACTTCTGACGGAAAAGTTACAAGAAGTGACGTTGATAAGCACATTACACTTACGGCTACTCTTACCTATGAAGGTAAGACGGTCACAAAAGAGTTCGATGTAACTGTTCCGGCAGCAGGTGCAGAGGCAGGTTATACAGAAACTGCACTTGATAAAGTAACTGTTACGGATGAATACTTTGACGAAGCGCTTGAGCTTGATGTCAGAAATATGCTTAAGATCGATGCTGACAGACTCCTTGCAGGATTCCGCGAGACCGCAGAATATGCATCAGGAGAAACAGATACATCAAAGATCAAAGCTTTCATGAAGAATAAGGAGCGTTACGGCGGCAGCTGGGAGAATGGACTGATCGGAGGACATACACTTGGTCACTATATGTCAGCTCTTGCTACAGCTTCTGTAAATCCCGGACTTGATGAGTCTGAGAGAGCAAAGGTTCGTGAAAGGCTTGATTATATCGTAACGTCTCTGAAGGAATGTCAGGATCTGACAAAGGGAACTGAGTACGAAGGTTATATCTTTGGTGCAGCACTTCCGAATGATAACTTCAAGAAAGATCTTGATCTGCAGTTTGACAATGTTGAGCATGGCAGAGCAGGTATCTTCGATCAGGCATGGGTGCCGTGGTACACAATGCACAAGATCCTTGCGGGACTTGTGGACGCATATAAGTTTGAAGGAAATGAGGAAGCGCTTGAAGTTGCAGAAAATCTGGGCACGTGGGTAGCAAAAAGAGCCAATAAATGGAGTGATGGCACGAAGCGTACTGTATTAAGCATCGAGTATGGCGGAATGAATGACGTTCTCTACGAACTGTACAAGTATTCCAATGCTGATAACCGCGAGGATATCAAGACAGCTGCCCATCAGTTTGATCAGGTTGATCTTTTCGATGCAGTAAAAGAAGACAGAACAAATATACTTAATGGCAAGCATGCCAATACGACTATCCCGAAGTTCCTCGGCGCGCTTAACCGCTATGAGGTAGACAACGGCGAGACAGAATATCTGGAATATGCAGAAGCATTCTGGCAGATGGTTGTTGATAAACACACCTATATCACAGGCGGTAACAGTGAAGACGAGCATTTCGGTGCGGACAGCGTTCTGAATAAAGAGCGTACAAATTGCAATAACGAGACTTGCAATACTTACAACATGCTGAAGCTCAGCCGTAAGCTTTTCAGGATCACAGGCGACAAGAAGTATGCTGATTACTATGAGAATACTCTTATCAATGCGATCATGTCTTCACAGGAGCACAAGGATGGAATGACAATGTACTTCCAGCCGATGGCTACAGGTTACAGAAAAGTGTACAGCTCTCTTGATCAGCATTTCTGGTGCTGCACAGGTACAGGATATGAGAATTTCACCAAGCTTGAGGACAGCATTTACTTCCTTGACGGTGATGATGTCATCGTAAATCTGTATCTTGCATCTGAGATGAAGGGTGACGGTTATACACTGACACAGAAGGGCAGTCTTGCAGACGGTGAGACAATGACCTTCAAGGTTGACGGTAAGATAAAGGGTGGTCTTCGTCTGCGTATTCCTGACTGGACAGACAAAAAGGAAGTTAAGGTCAGCTTCGGAGACAAGAAATATTCATTTAAGTCAGAAAATGGCTATATCGTGATCCCGAAGAGTGATCTTAATGATGGTACAGAGTTTACTGTTACACTTCCTATGCACCTTGCATCATATAACCTTCCGGACGGCGAGAATACATATGCTTTCAAGTATGGTCCTTTCGTACTCAGTGCAGGACTCGGAGCATCAGACACTGCTACCGGCGGACACGGAATGAACGTAAAGGTTCCGACAGAGAAGGCTGTAACAAGTGATTCAATAGGTATCACCGCAGCAGAATCCGTAAATGACTTTATCGAAAATATTGATAAGTATCTTGTAAAGGATGAAGATTCTCTGAGCTTCACACTTAAGGGAACTTCTGTATCCTATACATTCACCCCTCACTATACACAGGATGAGCAGAGTTACGGTATCTATTGGACATATTTTGTAGATGCAGACGGACGCGCTTCTGAGGAAGTTGTTTCCCAGAAGAAAGATGACAGAGAGAAGAGAGCACGTATCAGTGGAGTTGCTCAGATCGGACGCGGTCAGTATGAGAACCAGTATGTATTGAAGGATGGCAAGGCATGCGGTCTCATTGACAAGAATGGTACTTCCGTAGGTGAGGATGCCCCCAACCTCACAAGAAAGGCAGCCGCAGGTGATTCCTTCGGATATATCCTGGAAGCAGCTAAGGGTGAAGACAATTATCTGCTTGTAACCTATCCTAAGAGCGAGGACGGAAAGTCCATCAGGATATCTGTAGGCGATACAGAGATCGCTTCTGAGAAGCTTGATTCGGCAAAGGCAAAGGTTACTAACCGGACGCTTGCCGAGGTTGATCAGAAAGATTATTATCAGGTTCTTTACACTATCCCGAAGAGTGCTGTAGATAAGAATGCACGCGATATCGAGATCGATGAAAACGGAAATGCTAAGACAATTTCTGTGATCGATGTGACATTCAGCGCACCGAAGGATGACTGGTCAGCAAAGATCGCTAAGAGGCTTGATCTTTACAAAGCATATAATGCAAAGAATGAGCTCAAAGCTGTCACCATCAACGGAAAGCAGTATAAGCCTGATGAGAAGAATGTAATTACCGTAGTTACGAAGGATGGCGATGTTTCAGCAAAGTTTGATATTGAAGATGAAGCAGGATATATCGAGCTTGATGGAAAAGCTTTTGATGAGAAGGAAGAGAGGAAGCTTCAGGCAAACGGCGGACTTACTGAGTACAGTGTTCGTGTATATGCGGAAGATTTCGAGACTTACACAGACTATACTCTGAGACTTACAAAGGATTTCGCAGGAGTAGATCTGGAAGACAGTCTTGTAAAGTCAGTTACATTTGACGGCGAAGCACCGAAAGCTGTCCTGAAGTCAATGGCTGAGTATGAAAATCCTAACTATGTTTATAAGGATGGTATCTTTGATAAGGCTCTGAAGATGGATGGAAACTGGGGTCTTGAGATCCTTAATGATGCGTCTGAACTTGGTACAGATTACAGTATCAGCGCATGGATTAGCCCTGACTCTGTTGGCGCACAGTATGATCCGATTTTTGCAGGCGGTACATTCAGACCTGAGTATTGGCTCAACCTGACCACAAACGGCAGGATCTGGTCACATGACAACAAGGGATATGTAAATAACGACGGAACAGGTGCTTACAAGAAGGGTGAGTGGCAGAATCTCGTACTCACTGTTGATCAGGATGAAGCAGGCAATGATTATGCGAATGGTCGTCTGTACCTGAACGGTAAGCTGATCCAAGAAGGCAATGTTGCCCGCGATATCATGCTTCAGGAGGACGGTAAGCTGTACTTTGGTGTAAATATCTGGGATAAGATTTACTCAGGTATGGTAGATGATATCAATCTCTTCAACAGAGCACTTACAGATACAGAAGTAGCTGCACTTTCTGCTAAGGCAGTTTACTCAGGAGATCTTGTTGTCGAAGAACCTGAAAATCCGACACCGGACGAACCTACAACACCGGACGAACCCACAACACCGGATGAGCCGACGAAACCGGACGTACCTGTTGAGCCGTCAAATCCGACAACTCCCGAGACTCCTGCAGTTCCGGAAGTAAAGGCTGAGAAGGTATCTGTTGGAGAATACACAGTATCCTATCCTGCAGAAATCACATTCAGCACAGGAAAGAAGGCAGCATTTGCATCAGGCGATGTAAAGATCACAGATGCAGAAGGACATGAAGTATCTTACAAGAGCATAAAGATCTCGAAGGATACAAAGGTAGGAAAGACAACCTTCAAGATCGTGAAGCCTGCTATCACAGACAAGAAGGCCGCAAAGCTTGTGAAGAACAAGAAGTTTGAAGTTACTATCAAGGCTTATGAAGTAACAAAGGCTGATAAGGTAGTGGTCAAGGCAAAGAAGAATGGAAAGATCAAGTCTGTAACAGTAAACGGAATAAAGCTTAAGAAAAAGGAATATTCCGGAACAGCAACAGAGCTTTCATTCAGCGGAAGATTCAGCGGAAGCTGGAAAGCAGAGTAAAAAGAGATCAATAAACTCCCCATAAAAGTTTTGCAGGCAAAACACCGGTATGCGGTACCGATGCAAGCCTGCAAAGGGAGGATATTGATTTATATGAAAAAGGGATTGCCTTTTGCGGAAAGGTGATCCCTTTTTCTGCATAGGGATTAGAAATGATGTAAGGGTCAAAAGTAAATTTTGCCCCTTACTGATGTCACGGATAGCTTCATTGCTACGCAATTCCCGCAATCCTAAAACACTCGCATTCCGCGTAATAACGCTACTTGCTCGTGTTTTGCGGGTCCCAAGGTCTCAATCCTCTTTGTGCAAGCACAATCGGATTTTGACCTTTTGACCCTGACATCTTAGAAATTATTGTGAATATCAAAGATAGGATAGCCGTACTTATCCCAGTGGATCTCCATGCGGTAAGTATGACGGTTAGGATCATAGAGCGGATCGCCCTCGATCTCGTCGTACTGTCGTGCGTGATAGATCACAACGTCTGTTTCACTGCCATCGTCTTCTGTGATAGTGGTAAATGAATTATGACCGGGACCGAGGATACCGAGATCCATATCTGTGCTGAGCACAGGAAGACGTGATTTTATCCATGCGTGCGGATCAAGTATCTCGTCATCTTCGGATATGGACAGGAGACCTACGGCATAGCATACACCTGTGGAACTTGCAGAATAGGTCATAAATATCCTTCCATCATGCTTTAATATTCCGGGACCTTCATTAACCCAGAAACCGATGCGTTCCCAGTCGAAGTCGGGAGCGGTGAGCAAAGTCTGGGGAGTCTTTAATCTTGTTGCAGATTCCATCTCTGCGATGTAGAGGTTAGAGATCTTCTTTCCGATGTTTACTTTTTCTGCCCAGATCGCATACCAGTGACCCTTGTTTTCAAAAACAGTCATATCAAGAGAGAAGTCATTAAAGGAAAAATCATCTTCATCACATCTCTGCATCTGACCGCATTCTTCCCACTCGTCATTCATTGGGTCTGAGCCCTTGCAGTGAAGGACGTAAGGGCGGAGAGCCCATATATCATCAACATCACTTGCAGCAAAGTAGATATACCATTCATCGAAGATCTTATGGATCTCAGGAGCCCAGATATGCTGGCTCATGATACCTTTCTCATGTTTTACCCATATTGTTTTTTCTGATGCGGTCTTTAATCTGTCAAGGGAATCACTCCTGCGAAGGGCTATTCTGTCATATTCCGGCACAGAAGCTGTGAAAAGGTAGCGCCCCTCGTCATCTCTCGTCACGTATGGATCTGCCCTTTGGAAGATAAAGGGATCATTATATGTAGTCTTTTTATAATTATGCTGATTCATGTTATTCTCCGTTTGCTGATTTTTCGAAAGTATTCCTGATCAATAGAGACAGTCAGTTTCCTGTATTCCTTGACTGCTCGTTATACTGGCGGCGTGACTCGTTTTCTGTCTCAGATGGATTAAGGGAAACAGGACTGTAGTTTATCATTACATCGATGTCCTGATTGTAGTTGCCGAATGAGCGTCCGAAAATCGTAAGACCGCCTATGTGCTCGGCGTGATCCGGAACAGCGATCTTGAATTTTAATAAACTCTTATCCGTCAGATTAAAATCGTCTATCGTGATGTCTGATTTTTTGAGTCCGTCAATAAATGTTCCTCTCTTATTTATCTGGAGCATCTTCAGGAGACCATACTGATTCCAGTTTCTAAACCACCAGTCCGGTGTAAGTGCGCCCTGTACTATGCCGAAGTCGCCGGGGCTTGTCCAGGTAGCTACTTCCTTATTATTTAGATAAAAGTAAATATCAGAAGGCCAGTTCTCGTTAAAGCCCGGAGCTTCGCTTGAGATCTCGAATGAGAGAGTAAGCTCATCCACTTTATTACCGTAAGGGATAAAGTTCGGAATCGGATATTCCACGTATCCTTTGGTAAACCACAGTATATCTGCATCGAATCTTTCATTAGAAGCGAAATATCTATTATCGTCAACTTCACCTATCACATGAGCGGAGCTTGCAAGACCGCAGGTCGGGAACACATCCCAATCGGAATAGTGACCTACTTTAACGGAAGTGTGATATACGTTGCTGCTTCTGTTCGGAAGGTTAAGCTCGATCAGGATCTTGTCCTGATTCACAGAGCATATCTTCTGATTGCCATGTCCTGAGGGTTCGGTCGCTGTTCCGATGATCCCGCAGTCTTCCAGTTTCTTTATATGTGCAGTAAGAGCTCCGTTTGTGATATTCAGCTGTGATGCAAGTTCGTTCATATTCATCCGGTTGTTGTTCTCCAGCAGGATTTCTATGATACGTACCCGGACATCGGAACCTAATGCCTTGAATATCTCAAGTCCCTCTCTGACAGTGTTGATATGAAGCATTTTTCTCCATTCCCCCTCGATCGATTGTTGTTACATACAACTTTACTAAGAATCATGTTCAATGCCAAGTTGTAAACACCTATCTTATTTTTATCACATTATTTTAGAAAAATCAAAACTAAATTCGATAAAACTAAAATAAATATTGACACTACTTGTCATTGACTGTATATTATGTCTATGAGATGCAAGGGTTTCCAAGAAATCATAGTCATGTTGTATAGTTGTTTCGGAGTTGATCCGAATGATTATCGATAAAAGTAAATAAGACTAAATAATTTCAAAAGAAACTAAAATACATCGTGAAGACTCTTAAGGAGGGTACATTATGAAAAGAAAATTACTTAGTACGCTTATGGCAGGCGTGCTGGCAGCTTCAATGCTGACAGGATGTGCAAGCGCAGCAGCTACAGACAGCGAAGCAGCTCCCACATCCGAGGACGGAGAAGCAGCAACAGAGGCTGAGGCTTCTGCAGAAGCTGTTACAACAGAGGGTGATCCGAATGGTACACACATGGAGATGTGGTCATTCGTTGAAGCTCACAATACTTTCTATGCAAAGATGCTGCAGAAGTGGAATGAGCAGAACCCGGACAGAACGATCGAGATCACATTTACTACATATCCTTATGCTGATATGCATCAGAAACTCCTGATGTCACTTCAGGGCGGCGAGGGTGCTCCGGATCTCTGCGACGTTGAGATGGGTCAGGTTCCGAATATCTACGAAGGACTTGATACATGGCTTCAGCCTCTCGACGATGCTATGGCACCTTATGCAGCAGACATGCTGACATCCAGACTCGATGCTTACAAGGGTTCTGACGGAAAGCAGTACGGCGCACCGTTCCACGTTGGTGCAACAGTTATGTACTACAACCTGGCAGCAATGGAAGAGGCAGGACTTTCCCAGGCTGATATCGATGCAGTAGTTACTTGGGATGACTGGAAGGCACTTGGAAAGAAGTATCTGGATGCCATCGGAAATCCTGACGGAAAGTACTGGACATCAGTTGATACAGGCGGATGTGACTGGCAGTGGATCGCTATGGCTGAGTACGGCGAAGACTGGACAGGCGGATTTGAAAACAAGGCAAATGTTGAACTTGAGTCTATCAAGAAAATGTGCCAGTTCGAGCAGGATATGCTGAACGAAGGAATCGCAGAGGTTTCTCCTGACGGACACACAGATCTTGAGGCAGGTTATCAGAATATCCTCGATCACAACATCGTAGCATTCCCGAAGGCTATGTGGTACATGTCCAGATTCACAAACTACATGCCGGAAGAAGCAGGAAACTGGTATATCGCAAAGTGCCCTGTATTTGAAGCTGGTCAGAATTGCTCCGTAGGTATTGGCGGAACAGGCACAGTTGTTACAAAGCAGTCTTCTGATGCTGAACTTGCAGCAGATTTCCTCTGCTTCGCAAAGATGTCTCCTGAAGGTGAGCAGATGATCTGGGAGGATCTCGGATTTGATGTCTGCAACACTTCTCTCTGGACAGACGATGCTTTCGCACACGATGACAACAACCAGTACAACAAGTTCTTCCGTAACTATCCTTACGATGTTCTTGCAGAGATCAAGGATCAGATCGGAACAGTTATGACAGTTTCTATTTCTCCGACTATCAACGAGTACATGTGCAACACAACTCTGAATGAGATGTTCGAGGATAATATGAGCGTAGATGATGCTCTTGCAGAGGCACAGGGCGCTATCGAGCTTGAGGAGTAAGCTTAACGGCAGATTCTTTTTAACAAAAATGGATTGATTAGAGTGAGGATGTCCCGGAGCTCTGGCTTTTGGGACATCCTGTTATATTTAGGGATAAGCCGGAGTGGCTGTCCGGAAGAGGAACGACGCTTTATGAAGAGAAAAAGCAGCTTTTTATATTCACAGAAGGCAGCACCATTTGTGTTCGTGCTTCCCTTTGTTTTAACATTCACTATTTTCTGGGTTTATCCGCTGATATCCGCATTTGTTATGTCCACACAGGATATTGGTGCAGTTACCCGCAATTTTATCGGATTAAAAAATTACACAAAACTTCTGAAGGATTCTGTATTCCATACAGCAGTTGCAAACAGTTTTGAATATATGGTTCTGACCTGTGCGCTCCTGATCCCCTTCCCAATGCTTTATGCCGTACTTCTTGACAGCAATCTCGTCAAGGCAAAAGGTGTCTGGAAAGCCCTTATGTATGTACCGGCACTTACTTCTGTAGTAATCTCAGGTACCCTGTTCCGCTTAATGTTCACAGAGTACAGAACAGGTCAGATGAATATTCTTCTGGCACTGATCGGACTTCCTGCATTTAAGTGGCTCAAGGTCAAATGGACTTCGGAAATTGCACTGCTGGTTCTGTGCTGCTGGAGATGGACAGGTGTTAATACCCTGTATTTCATGTCAGGCCTCAAATCTATCGATAAGGGTCTCTACGAGGCAGGTTCCATCGACGGAGCAAATAGATGGCAGTTGTTCAGATATATAACAATTCCGCTTCTCAAACCTACAACGATATATGTACTTACGATCTCTATTTACGCAGGTCTTTCGATGTTCCTTGAGTCATTTATGCTCTGGGCAGGAAACGACTCACCGAAAAATATAGGTCTTACCATCGTAGGTTATCTCTACAAGAGAGGCATACAGAAAAATGATATGGGCTATGCCTGCGCGGTTGGTGTAGTTCTTTTGGTACTTGCAATGATCATTAACTTTACACAGCTTATCATCAACGGACAGTTCAGAAAGGAGGAAAAGTAATATGTCAGAAGTCGCAGCTGCAGTTGCATCTAAAAAAGTTGCAGAAAAAAACTCGGGAAATACAGCAGTTAAGAGCATTATGAGCGTAGTCTGCACAGGATTTTTTCTCCTTTTGAGCTCGGTTTTGGTATACCCCCTGCTCTGCGGACTGGTAGCATCTTTCCGCCCCGGTCGTGAGCTTATACGACGTGGCCTTGCACTGAACCTTGACCCGAAAGAAATGTCTCTCGGAAATTATTTGTACCTTTTCGCAAGTAATGCTGATGCAAAAAAATACTGGATGTGGTTCAAGAACTCAATGGTCCTGACGCTGGTTACAGTGTTCCTGACACTTATCGTATGCTATTTCGTAGCTTACGGAGTGACAATGTACAAGACAAAGCTCGGTGCTGTGATCTACATTCTTGTCATCGCAACGATGATGGTTCCATTTGAGATCCTTATGATGCCGCTTTATCAGGAAATGATCGACATCAAGCTTATCGATACTATGGCAGGTGTCATAGTTCCGGGGCTCTGCGCTGCAAGTACGATATTCTTCTTCCATCAGTATATGATTTCGCTTCCAAAGGATCTTTTGGATGCAGGCCGTATCGATGGTGCAAATGAGTATTACATCGCAGTCCGCATCATGATGCCGATCTGCAAGCCTGCATTTTCTGCAATGGCTATTCTCTGTGCCATGGGTTCATGGAACAACATGCTCTGGCCTCTCATGGTTTTCAGAAGTGCACATAAATTTACACTTACCATCGGACTCAATACACTGCTCACGCCTTACGGAAATAACTATGATGTCCTGATCGCAGGCTCGATGCTCGCGATAGTTCCTATCATGGCAGTATTCCTTATTTTCCAGAGATATATTATCGACGGTATCACAACAGGCGCAGTTAAGGGCTGATCGGGTTAAAAGCATCATTTTTGCCGGGAGGCACATGATCCGGCAGGAGGAGATATTATGGCAGAAATTACAAAGATGGTCGTTGATAAGGACTATGTGATCTCAAAGATCGACGACCGTATCTATGGTTCATTTATAGAGCATCTCGGACGCGCAGTTTATAACGGCATTTATCAGCCGGGACATCCTGCGGCAGACGAGATGGGATTCAGAAAAGATGTCATTGAGCTCGTAAAAGAGCTGAATGTTCCCATCGTTCGTTATCCGGGTGGAAATTTTGTAAGCAATTTCCGCTGGGAGGATTCAGTGGGTCCAAGAGAAGAGAGACGTACAAGACTCGATCTCGCATGGAGAACACTTGAGCCGAATGAGATCGGTATCAATGAATTCACAAAGTGGGCAAAAAAGGCAAATACAGACATCATGATGGCAGTGAACCTCGGAACCCGCGGAACTGCCGATGCCCTGAATCTCCTTGAGTATTGCAACCTTGATACAAACAGCTACTACGCAGATCTTCGCCGCAGACACGGTGACAAGGATCCTTACAATATCAAGCTCTGGTGCATGGGCAACGAGATGGACGGTCCCTGGCAGATGGGACATAAAAATGCACATGAGTATGGACGTCTCGCAGCAGAGACTGCAAAGGCAATGAAGGCGATGGATCACTCCATTGAGACAGTTGTATGCGGTTCATCATTTGTAGGAATGCCTACATTCGGAAGCTGGGAAGCAGGAGTGCTTGATGAAGCCTATGATTACGTGGATTACGTATCACTTCACCAGTACTGGGGCAACCAGAAAAATGATACTGCTGATTTCTTCGCAGTGACAGATGATCTGGAATTTTTCCTTAGAAGCGTCATTGCAACCTGTGATTACGTAAAGGGAAAGAAGCACGGCAAAAAGGATATCAACCTGTCTTTCGATGAGTGGAATGTATGGTTCCATTCAAATGAGCAGGATAACGAAGATATGGAGAAACTCCCCTGGAGACTGCATCCGCACCTTCTTGAGGATCACTACACATACGAGGATGCCATCGTTGACGGTCTTGCTCTCATCAAGTTCCTTCAGCACGCAGACCGCGTAAAGGTTGCATGCCTTGCGCAGCTCGTAAATGTTATCGCTCCTATCATGACAGAGGATGACGGTCCTGCCTGGAGACAGACTATTTTCTATCCTTTCTATCTCGTATC
Organism: Lachnospiraceae bacterium; assembly: GCA_900168235.1. GTDB lineage: Bacteria > Bacillota > Clostridia > Lachnospirales > Lachnospiraceae > NK4A144. The sequence goes on from FUZG01000019.1 coordinate 16,008, forward strand.
AAAGTACGGCAGAGGCTATGCGCTCCAGCCTGTTATAAAGGGCGGAGACCACGCGACAAGCACTCACGACCATGTAACAGATATCGAGGCAGTTCCGGTCTATGATCCTGAAAAGGAGCGCATTGCGATCTTTGCAGTAAACAGAAATGTTGATGAGGATGTACAGTTTGAAGTAGATCTTCGCGGATTTGAAGAATATAAAGTCACAGAATTTTATGCATTGGAAGGCACAGATATGAAGGCTGTGAACTCTGCTTTAGGAGAAAATGTAAAGCCTGTAAAGAGATCTGATGCCAAACTTGACAGCGGTGTTATGACAACAGTTCTTAAGCCTGCTTCATTCAATGTTATCATCCTGGATAAGAGGGAGAACTGATGGCAAAGCTTGTAATAAACAGAAAAAAGACCCTTGGACACATAAATCCTGAGATACAGGGACAGTTTTCAGAGCACCTTGGGCGCGGAATCTATGAAGGTATCTTCGTAAAGGAGGACTCAGGCATCCCCAATAAAAACGGTATGCGTACGGATGTAGTGGAAGCACTTAAAAAAGTTAAAGTTCCGCTCCTTCGCTGGCCCGGCGGATGCTTCGCGGATGAGTACCACTGGAAGGATGGTATCGGTCCTAAGGAAGAAAGAAAAAAGATAGTTAATACTAACTGGGGCGGTGTCACAGAAGACAACAGCTTCGGTACTCATGAATTTTTTGAACTCACGGAGCAGCTTGGCTGCAAAACCTACGTTAATGGAAATGTAGGCTCCGGTACAGTACAGGAAATGTCCGAATGGATCGAATATATGACATTTGACGGCGTTTCACCCATGGCTGAACTCAGAAAAAAGAACGGCCATGAGAAGCCGTGGAGAGTAGACTACTTTGGAGTCGGAAATGAAAACTGGGGCTGCGGCGGAAATATGACGCCGGAGTACTATGCAAACCTCTATCGCCGTTATCAGACCTTCGTTCGTCAATATGATCCGGAAAAACCGATCAAAAAGATCTGCGGCGGCCCAAATGTAGCCGACACCTTCTGGACAGAGGGTGTTCTCTCCACCTGCTTTAAGGCTCCATGTCCGGACTTTGTCCACGGTTTCATGGATGGTCTGAGCATGCATTATTATGTACATCCGGGCGGATGGGAGAATAAGGGAAGTGCAACGGATTTTGATGAATCCGAGTACTTTGAGTCCATGAAAAAGGCTCTCTATATCGAGGACCTAATCAATCTTCACGGTCAGATCCTTGATAGCTACGACCCTGAGAAAAAGATCGGCATGATCGTCGATGAATGGGGCGAGTGGTGCGCAGTAGAGCCCGGAACAAATCCCGGATTCCTTTACCAGCAGAACACCATGAGAGATGCGCTTGTGGCAGCGGTTTCACTTAATATTTTCAATAATCACTGCGACCGCGTAAAGATGGCATGTCTTGCCCAGATGGTAAATGTTATCCAGTCCCTTATCCTCACAGAGGGCGACAGGATGGTACTTACACCCACATATCATGTTTTTGATATGTATAAAGAGCATCAGGATGCAGAGCTCCTTGACAGCACTCTTACAGGAAATGAAGTTATCGGAACTGTAGAAAATGCAGTTCCTGCGCTGCAGTACTCTGTATCTGAAAAAGACGGAAAAGTTACTCTTACCATTGCAAATATGGATCTTGAAAACAGCTATCCTCTTAGTGTTCAGCTAGAGGGTGAAACTGCAAAGAGTGTTTCGGCATCGATACTCTCCGGGGAAGTTCACGACAAAAATACATTTGATGAACCGGATGCGGTTGTAAAGAAAGCATTTAACGGTGTGACGGTAAAAGGAGACAGCGCGGAATTAACTATCCCGCCTTGCAGCATCATCGCACTTCAGATCGTCGCATGATCCCATTGGAGGAAAAGTGACGAAATGAATATCATGGAAGTTAATGCAAATCCCAGAAACCGGTGCTACCGCTGTCTTTTGGAAGAGATAGATCCTGTATCCTATGAAAGAGATATACGAAGGATACTCGATATGATGAGACCCGGAGAAAAAGTCCATGAGAACCTTTATCAGATGCGTCTCGATACCTGCCGTCAGTGCGAGTATCTAAATAACGGCACCTGCACTGCATGCGGCTGCTACGTGGAGTTACGTGCAGCAGGCCTGCAGAGCAGATGCCCGTATAAAAACTGGTGAATGTTTACAGCTTTTTCTGGAGACTGAGCTCAAAGAAATCTCTTATGGATTTCAGGAGTTCTTCTCTCTTCATACTCTTTAAGAGATAGCCGTTTGGTTTCAGCGATACGGCTTTTATAACGCTTTCCTTATCGCCTTTTCCTGTGAGAAAGATCACAGGGATATCAGAGGTCCCGGCTTCGCTTCGGATCATTTCCAGCATCTGGGGACCGCTTGTAACAGGCATTTCATAGTCAAGAAGTATCAGGTCAGGTTTATTTGTAGCGATATAAGTTATCGCCTGCATACCTGAATTTACGATGATAACCCGGTATTCTTCCTCGAGCCACGTCTTCGTGATCTTGAGGAATGACGGGTCGTCATCAACCAATAAAATTTTCTTTCTTCTGGACAGCTCGTCATTAGCAGAGAGAACTGTCTGCATTTTCTCTACAACGTCCTTTATATTTAAGGGACGCTCAAAATGTGTAGAGATAAGTGTGCGGGGCACATATTTCTGCAAAGTGTTAAACTCGTCCGGATCACCTATGGTGCAGAGGACTTTGTCGTTCTCAACACACATATCTTTAAGAAAAATCAGCGCATCCGTAATATCCTCCAGATATTTTCCAAGATAAAAAAGAAAGATTACCGGAGATTCCTTGTATTTTTCAAGATCTGCTATCTTTGGTTCAGCCTTGATCACATCGATCTGAGCATCCTTTAGTCCGTTGCACAGAGCATCTACCATAAAAGTTGAACCGCTGCTTATCAAAAGTAATGTATTTTCCATTGTTCCTCCAGGTGTATTATCGTTACAGTTCACAGGCAAACTGCGCACTACGCTGCGCAGTTATGCCCCAATAGCTCAGGTGAGCCATTGGATTTTGCCCATCGCCGAAGGCGATTTCATTGGCAAAATCCGTTACTGGAGCGAGCCGTAAGCGAGTGAACAGTAACGGATTATCAGACCGGTCAGCGGGTGTCACGGATCATCGGGATGTTCAATGATCCTGCATAATTCAGCCCAATCAGCATTGGAAAAAGCTTTTTTTAGTTTGTTATAAAAATCCTTCCTGCCGCTCGGAACTCGGTAATTATCGATATTGGCGATTATGTACCTGATGCTGTCATAATCAAAATTTTTAGCGAGTTCGCTGATAGAATTTACAGCCTCGATAAATGATTCATCATCGATTTCCGGCAGGTTGTTCTCTGATTCATCAGGTTCGCCCTTTGCCCGTTTCAGAGCTGTAAAAAGAACCTGATATTTTTCCAGGAGCAGAGGAGTTTTGTTCTCAATGGTTTCGAGATCCGTTTCATCTCCGGCGTGCTCCAGCTGTTCTGCAAGCTTTGACAGTTCATTTGCACCTATTATCCTTGCAGAGCTTTTTAATGCATGAACCTTTATGGTGTAGTCAGGTATGTTTTTCTGTTCAAAAAATTGTTTGATGATCAAAATATTGTCATCGGCTGACTCCATAAAAGTATTGACCGACTTAACATAGAGTTCTTTTGATCCGCAGTTTGTGAGTCCTGCATTTATGTCGATGCCATCAATATTTTGAAGCCATTCTATAGGCGTTGTATCTTCATCGGCTTCAGACTCCGCGAATTCTTCAGTCTGTACAGTGATCTTATCAGGAGGAAGATACTGAAGCATCATAGCTTCCAGCTTATCTGACATAATTGGTTTAGTCATATAGTCGTCAAAGCCTGCTTCGATATATCTTTCCCGAGCCCCTGAAACGGCATTTGCCGTGAGGCTTATGATCACGGTGTTATTATTCGGGTTGTTTCCGTCACATCGGATACGTCTCAGGGTTTCGATGCCGTCCATGAGAGGCATCCTGTGATCCAGGAATATCATGTCGTATTTATGTGCCTGGGTAAACTCCAGGCATTCCTGACCGCTTTCTGCTTCATCGATATGAACGCGGGTAGATTTCAGCAACCCCGTAAAAACTGTCAGGTTCATTGGTGTATCATCGACTACAAGGACGCGTGCATCAGGGGCTGTGAATTTCTCGTGATATTTCTCCTTAGCAAGCAGCGCTTTTTCGTACGCCATCATGTAATCGCCGATAGGTTCCCATTTAACGACACCTTGCCTCAGGGTAAAGTAAAACTCGCTTCCCACACCGTATTCGCTTTTGACTTTTAGATCACTTTCCATCAGTTTCAAAAGCCCGCGGGTTATTTCAAGTCCGAGTCCTGTTCCCTCTATATTTCTGTTTCTTGACTCGTCAACACGCTGGAACGCGTTGAAAAGGTGGTTCATATCCTCTTTTTTGATGCCTATACCGGTGTCTTTTACACTGACGATCAGATCTACGGCAGTATCGTCCAATCTGGATGAGGAGATGGATAGTGTGACAGAGCCCTCTTTTGTGTATTTAACGGCATTAGTCAGTATATTTGTAATGACCTGTTTTAAACGTATTTCATCGCCGTTCAGCATGCATGGGATATCCGGTGATATCTCAGTATAAAGAGTAAGGCCGCTTGCTTCGGCGCGGGGCTTTATCATGTGTACCAGATCGTTTATCACGGATGAGAAGTCATAATCAACCGCGATGATGTCCATTTTTCCGGCTTCTATTTTTGAAAAGTCCAGAATATCATTTACGATGCTGAGCAGTGTATTCCCTGCGGTTCTTATATTGTGGGCATATTCCAGGATATTATCCTGATCGCTTTCACGCAGTATCATTTCGTCCATGCCGAGAACAGCGTTTATCGGAGTCCTTATCTCGTGTGACATGTTGGACAAAAATCTGCTCTTTGCTTTATTTGCGGCTTCGGCTTCCTGGGCGCTTTCTATCAGTTCTCCGGTCATAGCTTTCAGGAAGTGGGCAAGTCTTTCGGAAAGAGGGACCATATCTTCGCTTTCCTGAATCGCGCATGGCCTTTCTATAGGTGAAAAAGTTTCATCTCCAAGGTTCTCTTTCATTCCCACAGCGACCAATACGCTGTTCATGATACCGCCTTTGCCCTGATATTTATAAACTTCGCCCATTCCGAGGATGATATTAGGCGGTTCCAGCCGCCCCTCGGAATAGTACTGGGCTTCCAACAGATAATCGTGCTGGAAAAAATTAAATCTGTTTCCGCAGATGACCAGTGACAATCGTTCGGGGGCAAATCTGTCCATGCGGTAAGCCGCTTTTTGGGTTTCATTCAAGATCACATCATGCTCGCCGTAGGAAAATCGTACTTTTTCACCGGCACGCAGATCACCTTCCAGATATACCTCTCCGTTGGGCCCGTATGCAGAAGGTGTTCGTCCCATGTAGATACCGTTACGTTCCACGATCAGGGGAAATTCACTTATGTTATGAACAAAGGCTGCATTTTCGCCGATACCGAGATATTTTTTATAGACACTGGTTGCTTTTTGTCCGTCGATCTTCCACAAGGTAGTGGTGGTAGCTTCAGACACATCGCTGTCGTTTATTTCCATATATCTGCCGATCGGTTCCCAGCCAAATAGATATTCTTGATAAATATATAATTCTTCACCGGAATAGATCACGCCGGATACGCCGGGAGCAAAGGAATCTCCTTCTATCACGAAAGAATCCCCTTGTGTGTTGATCATATATCCCTTTGGAAGTAATTCGGAATTTGCACTCGCAACTACACCAAAGATTGGGATGTCATCAAGTCCATCAGATAATATATCTAAAAACTGCGAAGCGCAGGTGCGGAGCTTTGAAAAATATAATTCTATGGCTTTAACATTTTTTATTGATTTTATCTTTTTATTAAGCTCAGAAGCGTATTCGCATGCAGTGTGAGTGATATCTTCACCGCATGTATCTATGGCTTTATAAAAAGGTGTTATTTCAGATTTCTCCATCGTGATAAAGTTCAGCACGATCACGCTTTTCTTTTGGTAGAAAAGCACGTGGGCAAAGGATGACATGCCGACAACTTTTAGTTTAGGGAAAGAAGATTTGAGCAGTTTAAGTGTCTCGCAAATATCCTCTTCAGGTATATTTCCGACAAATAGTTCTATGAGACCGTCTATATACAGTGAGCTGTATGGATGCAGCTTAGGGATCATCCGCTTAAGTTCATCAACATTCGAAACTACGACATTTTTCTGTAACATAGTGTGTCCTCGCGTATTTGCAATCTGCTACATATGTATATATCGGTTGATTAAGTTCACAGATGAGGATGTATTGAGTTCAGAGCAAAATGAGTACAAGATGTTTTTAAAATAATACACAAAGATTCAGATTTTGAATTGGGACTAATAAACAAGTAGCGCGAAAATAGGCGTTTCGCCGCTTACTTTCCGGGAATAGATGGATTTGCCATTTGTGAATACCTGTGATAACGTTGTCTTAGGACTTGATTAAACGGTTAATCAATATAAATCATGGGTCCTGCACACTGATGTGAAAGGAAGGTATTTAGAATTGGGGAAGAACTTATTCAGGAGAAGAATGAGTCGCGGAATGGCTGTGCTGTTATCAGCGACCATGATAGCCGGAGCTGCGCCGGTGCCTGTCAGTGCAGCAGTGGCTGAGAGTGTAGAGACTGCAGACTCGGCTGAAAGCGAGTTTACGGAAGGGAAAGTTAGTGAAGCATCATCAGAAACTGAACTTACGGATGAAAACCTGGTGCTCCGCTATGACTTCACAAAAGTTGATTCAACTATCATAAATGACTCTACGAGTCACGGAAAAGCCGGCGTAATAAGAAATTATGACGCCGGAGGATTCAAGATAATAGATGCCAATATTTATGGCAGAGAGGTAAAAGCCATGTCACTTCCGGGGGGCAGTGACGGCGGCTATCTGGAACTTCCTCAGGGGACTCTTGATGATCTTTCAGAAGTTACGATCTCCATGTGGGTACGGTTAAAGACAAATACCGGATATCAGAGGATATGGGATTTCGGAACAGGAACAGACGAGTATATTTACTTATTGTCAAATGGTGGAAACGAAGGATTTCAGGGATATGCATCGGCTTTTACAAACAAAGGCTGGACTAAGGAAGAAGGCGTATCCACAGGAACAGAAAATGATATTCCGAAGAATAAATGGGTCCTTACTACAGTAACTATCAAGGATAATACCATGAAGCTCTATGCTGACGGAAAGCTTATCGGAATAAAGGAGCTCAGTAAATCGCTTGCAGAGATGAGTTCTTTTGATAAGTGTTATGTAGGGTATGGCCAGTTTAATGACAATCCGACAAAGGGAGATTTTGCGGAGTTAAATATTTATAACCATGCACTCTCCGAAGAACAGGTGGCAGGTCTTTATGACATCGATGATGATTCAAGAGTAAAGGGTGATGCTGAAGGACTGACACTGGATGTTGACAGTGACTGCGTAACATCGGATTTTGACCTTCCGTTAAAGGGTGAAAACGGTTCAAAGATCACATGGTCCTCCGATAATGAGGACTTTATCAAAGTAGATGGTGAAAAAGCGCGGGTGACTCAGCCAAAGGTCGGTGAAGAGGGCACGGAAGTTACGCTTACTGCAAAGATCACTCTAAACGATTCCTCTGCTGAAAAGACCTTTAAGGTAAAAGTCGTACCGGCTCAGTCTGACGAAGAGAAAGCAAAGGCAGATCTCGATGCGATAAATCTGGAAAATCTTGAGGCACTGACGGAAGACATTGATCTGCCTCTTACTGGTGAAAAGAATAAGTCTGAGATCACCTGGAAATCAAGCGACGAAGAGCATCTGTCAAATGCAGGAAAGGTTACGAGACCCGAGGTTGATGAGGGCGATGCGGAAGTTTCTCTTACAGCCTCAGCAAAGTATGGTGAAGCTGAAGTGACGCGCACATTTGAAGCAAGAGTTCTTGCAAAGAAGGAAACTCGTTCAGTGGAGTCCGTAGACGATATCAATGTATCTACAAAGGTTGGAATATCTCCGGTGCTTCCGAATCAGGCAAGGGTTCACTTTAGTGATGGTACAGTTAGAAAGATAAAACTTTCATGGCCGTCAGATATCGATAAGTCAAATTATAGTGAAGCAGGTGAATTTGATGTTACAGGTTATCTTATCGGTGTTCAGTATGGTTCTGTTAAAGCACATGTAACAGTAACTGAAAGCGATGGAGAAGCTGAGTATAAGGCATCAGGATTCGATCTCAGTGATGTCAGGCTTGACAGTGAGCAGGATTCTATCTTGACACAGAACATGTCCCGTGACCTCAAGTACTTAAAGAAACTTGATAATAACAGGATGCTCTACAATTTCCGTAAGACCTTCGGGGAAGATACAAAGGGTGCCAGACCGCTTGGTGGATGGGATGAGCCCACAGGACTTTTAAGAGGACATTCTACAGGTCACTATATCTCAGCGCTTTCGCTTGCCTATGCTTCAACAGGAGATGCAGAGATAAAGGATAAGCTTGATGAGATGATCCATGAGCTTCGTGTCCTCCAGGAAAAAACAGACGGAAAGGCTGCAGATTTTAAGACAAAGGGTACAGATCAGAAGGTCTGGAACACTAACCCTAAAGAATGGGGAAAGGGCTTTATCAGCGCTTATTCACCGGATCAGTTTGCACTCCTTGAGCAGTATGTTCCCTACGCAACTATATGGGCGCCTTACTACACACTTCACAAACTGGAAGCAGGCTTTATAGATGCTTATACCTATACGGGAAATGAAGAAGCACTTGAGATAGCAAAGGATCTCGGAAGCTGGATTCACGACAGACTGTCTGCGACCACACAGGAGCAGCGTACAAAAATGTGGGATATGTATATCGCGGGCGAGCTCGGCGGAATGAACGAATCCATGGCAAAACTCTATGAGATCACCGGCGATGAAGAGTATCTGGAAACAGCAAAGTTCTTTGACAATACGAAGTTCTTTAACAATCTTAGTCAGAATATCGATGACATACATGAGAGACATGCAAATCAGCACATCCCTCAGATTGTTGGCGCACTGGAAGAGTATCAGGCTACAGTAAAGAAAGGTGAGCCGGAGGAAGATTACTTCCGTATCGCAAAGAATTTCTGGAACAGAGTTACGAGAGACTATATCTATTCCATTGGCGGAGTTGGTACGGGAGAAAAGTTCAAAGAGGCAGGAAAGCAGGCTCAGTATATTGCAACAGATACAAACTGCGAGACATGTGCAGCCTACAACATGCTGAAGCTCACAAAGATGCTATATTCCTACGAGCCTGATGATGCATCATACATGGATTATTATGAGAGGACTCTCTACAACCAGATAATCGCATCTCAGGATCCGGATCATGAGGACAGCAACAATGTAACTTATATGCTTCCTATCGGAAACGGCGTTTATAAGGGGTATTCCGATGATTACCAGAGTTTTACCTGCTGTCACGGAACAGGTATGGAAAATCACGTAAAGTATCAGGAAGCAGCGTACTATCACGAGGATAATAAACTTTATGTAAACCTTTATATGCCTGCAGAAGTTACGTGGAAAGAAAAGGGCTTAAAAGTAACCCAGAAGACCACTTTCCCGTCAGAGGACTCTGAGATAGAAGTAAGTGCTTTAGACGACAGCACAGCAAAGCCCATTGATATGAAGCTCCGTGTTCCGTATTGGGCAGAGGAAGGATTCACAGTAAAGGTAAACGGAAAAGAAGTTATTGATAGCGCAGAACCGTCAACCTACGTTGAGATCAAAAACGTAAAAGCAGGTGACAAGATAAGCGTTCATGCAGAGTTCAGTTATCATCTGGATGCAACTCCCGACAAGCTGAACGGAAGCGAAGTTGCTAGTGTAATGTACGGTCCGCTGGTACTTGTAGGAAAGACAAGCAGTACTGCATGGAAGACTCTTAAGTTTGCAGAGGATATCACAGCATCCATAAAGCAGGATGCAGACGATCCGTTAGTGATGAACACCAATGGTCTTACATTTGAGCCTATGTTCAGAGCACATCACTATGCATACTCTGCATACTTCAAGATCCTTCAGACAAATGATGATGCAGTTTACTACAGCGTATCTCTTTCAAATGAGTCATCAGATAAGGGCAGCATCGAAGTTAATGCCGAGCTCATAAAAGAGAACGGAACCCTTGAGATCACTACTGTTCCAAAGACCGGATGCAAGGTTAAGTCCCTCACAGTAGACGGAAAAGAGCTAAAACCCTATGCAGAAAATAAGTATAAGGTCGAAAATGTAACATCAGATCTTAAGGTAGTTGTGCGCTTTGGAAAAGCTCTACCGACCACGGCAGATCCTGCGCACCTGGAGTATGCAGCTGAAGCTGCGTCCGATTACACGGCAAGCTGGGAAAATCTTGACGGCGTAAATAATGAAAATAATAATCCTACAAAGTCAAACTGCGGTACAAGAGTAGGCTGGGGCAACTGGTCACAGCCTCAGGGTTCAAGCCACTGGATCGCATATAACTGGGATATTCCGGTAAAGCTCAATACTAACGAGATATTCTGGTATGACGATGGAGGCGGAACGAGAGTACCTGCATCCATAAGCTTTGACTATAAGGACGAGAACGGTGAATGGCACTCTGTAAATATGGTAGGTGAAACTGAGGATATTTATAAGCTTGACCAGTTCAACACCATTAAGCTCGAAACGATCACTGCAACTGCACTCAGGATGAATGTGATAATTTCATCGGTAGACGGAGCAGCGGCCACCGGTGTTGTTCGTTGGAAAGTAAGCTATGTCGAGGAACAGTCCGAACCCACACCTGAACCTGATCCTACACCGGAACCGACACCGGATCCCGAGCCTACGCCTGATCCTACACCGGAACCGACACCGGATCCCGAGCCGGCACCTACTCCTGCTCCGGAAAGTGAAAAAGCACCTGAAGCACCGGCTAAGGGCGTGATCACAGACGGAAACGTACTCCTTGTAAACGGTGGAAAGTACACATTTAACCCGGGATTCAAGGTAAAGAAGTACATCGTAAGTGACAAGAAGGTATTAAAGGTAAGCAACAGCGGTAAAGTATCTGTTAAGAAGAGCGGAGTTGTTACTGTAACAGCAACAGGTAAGAAGGGCGAGACAAAGACCTTCGAAAACATCTATGTTGAAAAGCCTGTAATGACTGCAAAGACTGTTAAAGCTTTAGGAACGGTCAATATCTCTGAAATGCTGAGCGGTGTAAAGTACGCGAAGATCGAATCATACAAGTCCTCAAAGACAAAGGTGGCAGAGATCGATGACAAGGGCGTGATCACAGTAAAAGCAAAGGGTTCAACAAAGATCACTGTTGTCATCAACGGAAAGAAGTACAAAAAGACACTTAAGGTAAAGATCTGAAAGAAAGCCTTTAAGTAAAAAGAAAACCCCGAGACCGTTTCAAAAGCGGTTTCGGGGTTTTGTCAGCAAGAGCAATTTTTTGTTTATCGTCTGTTGTTTATCGGAACAAAATCCTGATGCTCACCTACATACTTTGTAGCAGGGCGCATGATACGTCCGTCGTAGAGCTTATTCTCGATATTGTGAGCGACCCATCCGGATACTCTTGCGATAGCAAAGAGCGGAGTGTAGAGATCGACCGGGATGCCCAGCATCTCATATGCAAAGCCTGAATAGAAGTCAACGTTAGTCGGGAGCGGCTTGCCCTTTCTCTCAGCTGTAAGCTCATGAACAGTCTTTTCAAAAAGCTGATAGAAGTTGAAACGGTCCTCACACTTCTTTTCGATAGCGAGCTTGTGAGCAAGACCGCGGAGAAGCTCTGCTCTCGGATCGGAGATGGTATATACTGCGTGGCCAAAACCGTAGACCAGACCGGACTTATCATAGATCTTCTTATCCATGATGTCCTTTACGATCTGAACAACCTTATTTTTGTCCTTTGTATAACCAATACGGTTTACAACTTCCTCCATCATCTGGGCAACAGAGATATTAGCACCGCCGTGCTTCGGGCCCTTGAGGGCACCCAGTGAACCGCAGATAGCGGAGTAGAGGTCAGTACCTGTAGAACCGATTACGACATCTGTAAATGCAGAATTATTTCCGCCGCCGTGATCCGCATGGATAACGAGCAGTGCATCGAGAACACTTGCTTCGCGCTGGGTAAACTGTCCGTCCGGACGAAGGAGCTGCAGGATATTCTCAGCGATGGAAAGCTTTTTATCAGGATAATGGATCACGAGGCTCCTGCGGAAACGGTCGTGCATCTTTGCCTGATATGAGTAACATGCAAGAGACGGGAACTTAGCGATGAGGTTAAGTCCCTTTCTGAGAGTCTCATAAACCTCTACATTATCCGGATCATCGTCATAATTGTAGAGTGACAGCGTCAATGTCTGAAGTCTGTTCATCAGATTGTTTGACGGTGCTCTTAAGATCTCATTTACAAGGAATTTATCCGGGAAATCATATCTCAGCGCGAGAGTAGCTTTGAAATCATCAAGCTGCTGCGCGGTAGGCAGAAATCCGAAAAGGAGAAGGAAACAGGTCTCCTCGAAACCGAAATTACCCTGACGGTTATTGATGAGGTCGTGGATGCTGTAGCCTCTGTAAAGCAGATCGCCTTCGCAGGGAACAACCTTTCCGTCCTTATCCACATCATAACCAACTACGTCAGAAACACGTGTCAGACCTACACGTACACCGGTTCCGTCATCATTTCGGAGTCCTTTCTTTACGTTGTATTTGGTGAAGAGTTCATTGGGGATGTCTGTAAAATTAGACGACTGACCGAAATATCTGGCCAGAATATAATCATCATGATATGTGGTGCGTGCGATCATGTTTTCTCCTTCCCATACCTAAAACAATTTGAAAACTATAATAATCACGCACTTTAACAAAGTCAAGTGTTAAAGCAGAATACATAAAAAAGAAAGATAGTTTCGAATTGGTGAAGCTCTCGCCGCCGCATCTCATTCTATCTTTCAATTCCATCCGATAAGCCAAGTCCAATGAAGCTCTCGCCATCTTACCTCTGCTTTATCTTCTGTTTGTTGGTGATTTAATATTAACTCAACAATAGATATATTGCAAGTATAAAAGTATGTACAATTTATAAAATATAAAAGAATGTTATATACAATACACCAAGGTGGATAACTGTGCCATAACCGCTTGATCACTCATCATAGAAGCCGTCATTATCATCGCTGTGATCCGAGTGGTCATCGTTATGGGATGATCCGCCTTCGCTCTGTTCAGAGTTGAGGATCTCCATCATTTCAGATACCATTTCCTCATCTTTCAGGCGGAACAGTATCTCAACCCGTCGGGAGGCTTCTTCGTCGATCTCGCCGTCATCCTTGTAGACCGGATCGCTGTAGGAGCTTCCACCGACAGAGACCACTTCGCGCATCGCTTCAAGTGAATCGTCATCAAGAACCTTGCTGTCATCATTCAGACAGTATTCCGCAACAGAGTACGCACGTTTCTGAGACAGATCCAGATTATACATATATGTACCAGTCTGATCAGTATGACCCTGAATTATGATCTCAGAAATATATTCCCTGTACTTGTCACCCAGCAGTACATGCGCATATCGCGGCAGAAATTCATCCAGGAACTCAGTACCGCCGCTCTTTAAGGTGTCCTTATTATACTCAAAAAGAATGTTGGAGTTAAAAGTAATGGCTCCGGTTTGGGCATCTACTTCGACTTCCAGATTAGAATCATCAAACTCTTCCTTAAGAGCTTTTACAAGCTCCGTACGTACACCGATTATGCTGTCCAGTTTTTCCTGCTGTGAATCCATCAACGCCTGCAGTTCTCCAAGGAGCTTTGACTGCTGGTTCAATTTATCTTCCTGGGAAGCCAGCTTTTCTTCCTGCGCGATAAGAGCTTTTTGCTGGTCATCAAGCAGTGCCCTCTGGGATGAAACAGTGAGTTTCTCCTGATCAAGCTCATTTGACTGAACCAAAAGCTCTTTCTCTTTACCAAGGAGCTCGTTCTGCTTTTGATCGAATATTATATTAGAATGAAGAGCGCTCAGAGCGATTATTAGAACGAAGCAGAGCAGGAGACCTGCCATCATATCCGAATATGAAAGCCAGTAAGTGGTCTCTTCATCCTGTTTTTTCTTATGAAATCTAGCCATAACTTACCTTCTTCCGTTCTGAGTTTTGTTATGAAGTTCGAGAGTCAGGTGATCAACGGTATTTGTAAGGTCATTTACTGCACCTGCAGCACGGGCATAAGCGTTATTCAGAGTGTCTGTTGCATTTGAAACATCGCTCGGCAGCTTGAGGACAGCCTTTCTCATTGATTCGAGCATAGCTTCCTGCTCATGGAGCTTTGCAGTAAGCGTACCGGAAGCGTTATCAAGTGAACGGTTATAGCTCTTTAAGGAATCAATAGATTTCTGTGTTTCTGTCAGATGCTCGGAATTTGTCTGTGAAAGAGACGTGAGCACAGCCATATTTCCTGCGAGACGCTCCTGAACAGCCTGAATATCCTTAGTATAAGTATCAAGCGATCTTGCAATAGCAGAAGTCTGCTGCTCGATGATCTTGAAGTTTGCAGCTTCGGACTCTGTGGCCTTGAGGATAGCGTGCATCTGTTTTGCATTTTCCTGCTGGGTCATGTAGGTCTGGTCAATGGTATCCTTGAGGTTTGCGAAGGAATTTTCCAGAGATTTATCCATTTCCTTAATGAACCTGTCAACTACCACAGAGAGAGCATCCAGCTGATTTCTGGTAGCCATATTCGCAAAGCTTGTGATGGTGCGGTCAAAGCGCTCAAACTCGGGAGTCATGATCTCGCTGAGGCTTGAGAAGAAGCTTGAACCCAGTGATCCGGAAAGAGCATTTATCGCCTTTGTCTGCTGTTTCTGCAGTTCGATGAGGCGGTTAAGTCCATCATTTTCAGTATCGGGAAGCACATATTTCTTATAAGTAGAAATGAAATTTCTGACAGCTGTTTCAGCTTCATCGATCTTTCTCTTAAAAGCGTAGTTAAATACTAATGAAAAGATCATTCCATATATAGAAGTATGGAAAGCTACCTTGATTCCTGCCATAAGCGGGGTGATGCTGTTTGTGATCTCTTCGGTAGTTCCTGTATTAAAGCTCTGGAGTCCCAGTGAAAGACCGATAAAAGTACCAAGGATTCCGAGACCGGTCATCGCGCCTGAAACCTGGTTCAGCATGTTTCTGTGAATAAGCTCATCTGTCAGGTCGAGATTAATGTAGTTCTCGATATCACTTTTATAGTAAGGTTTGTCACTGTTCTCGATTCGCGCAACTTCATCGCAGTAGTCATTAAACTGCTCACTTAAAATATCTGTCTCAAAGAGATCTTCCTTCTGATTCTTATATTGATTCCATAAGAAGTCTTTGGATCCTGACGCATCCTGTCTGATACGTTCAGTAACCTTCTTAAGGTCAGCGATCACTCTGTTTGTCGGGAAAAAGCTGTTTTTCTCGCAGTTGATGAATATGATCGCGACGATTATGAACATGGCGATGTTTACGGCGATATTCGCAATGCTTTCCTTCTGATCAGTAAAGAGGTTCAGATACGCGCATAGGAGTATCATTGCAATGTAAGTAAAAGTCAAAAGCCATTCGTACCATTTTCTGTTGCTCATAGGTCATTACCCCCGGTGATAATAATGGGACTCGAAATCCCGCTGTATTGTTGCATCCTCAGTCTATCACATTAGAATTACTATAGGTGAAAGTTCATAAAATATACAAAATATCCTAAGTCTGATGTAAAAATTTTTGTTCTTAAATGGAACAAATGGCTTAAATATGCCTTTTTGCACGGATTTGAAAACAAATTTTGAAAAAAATTAAAATTAGGTGTTGACGAGTGGGTGGTGGAGTGATATTATACTCCTTGTCGCCGCGAGGGACACCGAGTTGAACAGCTCGCAAGCCCAGTAAATAAGCGGTTCGACAGAACTGAACCTTGACAAACAAACAGCAATGCAACCCTGAAAATTCAAAACGAAATTTCAGAAATGCAATAAAAACGAACCTGAAGATCAGAGAGATCTGATCGACAGTAAATCGGTTAAAAAGAAACGCGAAGCGAAAAGCTAGCTGATCTTGAAACCGGATCAAACTTTTTTCGAGAGTTCGATCCTGGCTCAGGATGAACGCTGGCGGCGTGCCTAACACATGCAAGTCGAGCGGGCCTTAGAGAGTGAACAGCTTGCTGGGATCTCTCGAAAGGTTAGCGGCGGACGGGTGAGTAACGCGT
>FUZG01000020.1 GCA_900168235.1 Lachnospiraceae bacterium
TAAATGGATGTGCAAGTATCATATCGTCTTCACTCCGAAGTATAGGCGAAAAATAATTTACAATCAATACAAGGTGGATATAAGAGATATCATCAAGCAACTGTGTAGTTATAAAGGCGTTGAGATAATAGAGGGACATTTAATGCCGGATCATATACACATGTTGGTGAGCATTCCACCGAAGATGAGTGTATCGTCGTTTATGGGATATCTGAAGGGTAAAAGTGCGCTTATGATATTCGATAGACATGCAAACTTGAAATATAAGTTTGGAAATCGTCACTTTTGGGCAGACGGATACTATGTAAGTACGGTAGGATTGAATGAAGCCACAATAAGAAAGAACATTCAGGAACAGGAAAAGCACGATATAGCCCTAGTGCAAACTACCCGTTGGACGGGTGGTTCTGATTGTGCAACCGGTGGAGTAGATTTCGATGATGCGTTGGAGTCTGGAAGAGAGTGTATTGATTCCAGGTTGGCGCTTATGGAAGAAGATGGAGTGAAATTGCTCCGCCGTCTAAAATTCAAAATATTGAAGTGGAAAACAATGATAAAGTAATGCTTATAGACGTATATATGCCTGACTACAGAATAGCAGAAACAGAAAGTTTATAGGTAAGCAGCAAGAATCACATATAATAAAGGATAAATGCGGGAATGATAGATGATGTCATTCCCGTTTTCGTTATTGACAAAAGAAAATACGTTCGATAAAATGGCTGATGAACAATTGTTCTATGTGAGCGCTTACGAACCTTGAAAACTAGGAGCATTTATAAAAAATATATGTTAGTATTAAAATACAACAGAACGGAGTGTAAATTATGAGCAACAGCAATACACCTTATGATGACGCATTCCGAACGCTGTTAACAGATTGCAGCAGACTGATAATACCGGTAGTTAACGTATTATTTGACGGAAACTATGGATTAGATGATGAAGTGAATCTGTTTCAAAATGAGTCATTTATTACAGCAGGAAATGATGAAAAGCGGATAACTGATTCGAATTTCAGTGTGGGATCTAATATTCATCAACGCTATCATATAGAATGTCAGTGCAAACCAGATGGATCAGTTATAGTACGAGTATTCGAATATGCGACTCAGATTGCCATCTCTACAGCAGAGTCTGAAACAGATAATACAAGCTTTAACCTTCCGAAATCGGGAATATTGTATCTTCATTCCACAAAGAATACGAAAGAACATACCATCACAGTTGTCGCACCAAACGGAAAGAAATTATCATACGCGGTTCCGGTAATAAGGATGTATGATTATTCACTGGAAAAACTGATCGATAAGAGACTGTGGTTCCTGATACCTTTTTATTTCTTCAATTTCAATTTGGAAGAGATGGATTCATCGGAAGAAATGATTTTGGAAATGCAGAAGACCTATCGTGACTTGTGGGATAAAATGGATGGTTTTGTTGATAACGGACTAATCACAGAATTTGAAAAAGCAGCAATAAAAGCAATGTGCGATAAAGTTGCGGAAGCATTGTCAAATAAATATAGAAATGTACAGAAGGGAGTTGAGACAGTCATGGGCGGACAGGTTTTAGACTATGAGGCAAAACGGATAGCAAGAGAAGCTGCAGAAAAGGCAGCAAAAGAGGCAGCGATAAAAGCAGAAAAAGCAACAAAGGAGGCAGTAGAAGATAATACACACAGAAGAGATCTCGAAGCTGTCAAAAACATGATCTTATTCGGAGTACCGGAGGAAAAGATACTGAGCAAGTATCCTAAATCCGTGTACGAAGAAGCAATTAAAATTTTAGAGCAGGAAAATAGTGAGCCTAAAGAAATGTAATAAACAGAATATATAGATTTTTCGGCGGGAATGACAGATGATGTTATTCCCGTTTTAACATGATGTATTGATTTTCTTCATAATTCTTAATACAGATGATATTATAGGCATGATCATGTGCAAAAAAATGTATGGATGGTGGATCATGTTAAAAAGCTTTTATTATTTATGGGTAAAATCACAAGGACTCAACTTATCATATAGCTCATATACGTGCTTTTATAAATCAGGACAGAAACATGAAAACTAGAGTTAAAACCAGAGTACTGTTTAATTTGCTGCGTCCTTATCAACGTAAGGGATTAAATCAAAAAGATACCGGATATTTTGAAGAAAAGGGTTGACTTGGAAGCAAATGTCCTTGGAAAAACTGATAGCGTTTATGCAAAGGAGAAGTAAAGATGGATGACAGATTAAAAAGGCAGATGGAGTTTGCGTTAGAGATAGATAAGGAAAAGAATGTGTTCCGGCAGACTCATTTGTCTGGAAATGGAAGAAATGAGAATGACGCAGAACATGCCTGGCATATGGCGATTATGGCGTATCTCCTTAAAGAGTACTCTAATGAGCCTGTGGATATATCAAGGGTAATGATCATGTGCCTGATCCATGACATAGTAGAAATCGATGCCGGAGACACGTATGCGTACGATAGCGAAGGACTTGCTACTCAGAAAGCTAGAGAAGACGCTGCAAAGGAAAGGATTTTCTCAATTTTGCCGGAAGATCAGAAAGAAGCAATGATAGAGCTTTTTGAGGAGTTTGAGGAAAATAAAACTCCGGAGGCGAAGTTTGCCCATTCTATGGATAATCTTCAGCCGTTGATGCTGAATGATAGTAATGACGGCGGAGATTGGAGAGAACATAGTGTCACAAAAGAACAGGTATATGGCAGACAGTCTAAAACCAGAGAGGGATCGGAAAAGCTTTATGAACTGACAGATATGATGCTCAGAAAGCATATAGAAAAAGGAAATATCAGAATTTCTACTTGTGTAGATAGAGTCTTTTAAGTTCATAAGAAATGAGAAAATGTATATGAAAAATATAAATAAAATCTACCATCACATCTTAACCATGTAGGATGGGAACAAACCTTTGATATTAGATGAAATTTGTTTCGAAACGAGGCATTTATTACAGCCGGAAGTGATGAAAAGCGGATAACTGATTCGAATTTCAGCGTGGGATCTTTTTCTGATACCGTTTTATTTTTTAATTTAATTTGGAAGCGATGGATTCATCAGAAGAGATGATACGGGAAATACAAGATATCTATCGTAACCTGTGGGATAAAATGGATGGTTTTGTTGATAACGGACTGATCACAGAATTTGAAAAGCAGCTATAAAAGCTATGTGCGATAAAGTTGCGGAAGCATTGTCAAATAAATACAGAAATGTTCAGAAGGGAGTTGAGACAGTCATGGGCGGACAGGTTTTAGACTATGAGGCAAAACGGATAGCCAGAGAAGCTGCAGAAAAAGCAACAAAAGAGGCAACGATAAAAGCAGAAAAAGCGGCAAAAGAGGCAGCGATAAAAGCAGAAAAAGCAACAAAAGAGGCAGTAGAAGATAATACACACAGAAGAGATCTCGAAGCTGTAAAAAACATGATCTTATTCGGAGTACCGGAAGAAAAGATACTGAGCAAGTATCCAAAGTCAATTTATGACGAGGCACTCAAGCTGGTAGAGCAGGAAAATAGTGAGCCAAAAGAAATGTAATAAATAGAATACATAGATTTTCAACGGGAATGACAGATGATGTCATTCCCGTTTGAGCAGAGGCTCTATCGCACAGGATCAGCGTGTGTGATAGAGCCTTTATTTACGATTGTGACTGAACTCATAAGCAAAAGCCTGATTGATAAAAAAACGCATATTTTATATAATGAATCGCGTTTAAATAAGGTTATTACACGGATAGGAATCAATTATGTTTTTACTTGTTTTACTTTTATTTATAGGTCTCTGTGTAGAGATATTCCATTACGTAAAGATAAAGGCGAATGCTTTTAGCGAGAAAGAAGTCAAGGCAGCGGCTGAGCTGCAGGCAAAAAGGATGCGGATCGAAGATCCGGAAATATCCTGTGACTATTGTGGAAGCAAGATCGACACGAGCAAGTATAAAGTATGCCCGCATTGTGGTGCTCCGTATGACAATGATGAAGAATGGCTTGCGAAATTTAAGGTTGATGAAGAGTTTGTAAATGAAAGTACGGACAGGCTGATAGCGCTTCGTGAAGAAAAGGCAAGCGAGAAAAGCAGAGAATTATTGCGCTCGATCAAAAATAAGATACGGATACTTGTGATCCTGAATGTCCTTATCATCGTATTTGCTGTCGCGTTTACGGTGAAGCAGAATATGGACAGGTTCAGAGGAAATGAAAAATTAAACGAAAGCACCTATGAGCAATACGCTGAAACCGATTATAAGATTGAAGGAGACAGGGTTATCTATGACGACGGAATGGTAAAGATAACTATTTCAGGCATTTATCAGGAAGATGACGAACCTACAAAAACCGATGACGGACTGTTAACAAAAAATGCAAAAGTCGGATTTATTGTTGAAAATAATTCAGATAAAAATGTCAATATAGCGATGGAGTGCAATTCTGTTAATGGTTTTTCTACAGACAGTTTTTATATCAGTGATTACAGTCTTTATAGAAAAAACAAAGCTGTAACGGTTTATGAGAGGATCAGACTGTGTCCGGGAGAAGAAGTATCAGAGATGATATTTGATTCGATCGAAGTGTATTCAAGTGATTATAAATATCAGGGATCAATAGAGAAACCGGTTATAGTAAGGACAACATCTAAAAAGACAGAAATTGATTACAGCATATCAGGGAATAAACTGATCTATTCGGATGATAAAGTTGATGTGTACTCAAAACTTATTGATGGTAAGGGATTTGAAATATATGCTGCAAATAAAAGTGATAAGGCATATAAGATAGATTCGGACGATCTGATCGTCGACGGTAAGGCATATACGGCTTATGGTTTACATGATGTATTTTTTCCGAATGGATATATATTAAGAACATCAGCTCTTCGTAGCTATGCGGAAGAATTCGATATCAAAACGATCGGTGAAAAAAAATGTACAGACTAGTTTTTCATTTACCTGTGTTGAGGATCCATCGATAAATTTTGCAACAGGATATGTAAATCTCAATTAGTTCTCGTATTCATTTGATATAATGATGTCAGGGTCAAAAGGTCAAAATCCGTTACGTGAGCGAGCTGGAAGCGAGTGAACAGTAACCAATCCGTGACATCAGTAAGGGGCAAAATTTACTTTTGACCCTTACATCATATAATGATTCAGGGGTAAAAATATGCCGCGGTGAACCGTATATTGTCCGAAAGAGGGGGAACACTATGAAGAGGATAAATGGGAAAGCAGTAGTAATGGCTCTTGCGCTGTCTATGGCGCTCATGAATGGATGTGCTTCGGGAAGCGCGGCAGACAGCGCTCCGGCTGTGAAAAACGCCGTTTATGATGGAAGTGTGAGCTTTCTCGGTCCGGAAGGTACCTATACGCAGGAAGCCTGTGAGACATTCTTTGGAAAGTCAGGTGATTTTTCGCCGTATGCGACTGTGAGCGATGCAGTGCAGGCTCTTGTCGACGGTGAAACGAAGTATGCTGTAATTCCTCAGGAAAACACAATAGGCGGAGCAGTCATTGACTATGTGGATGTACTGATAAATGAGGACAGAGTGTCTGTAGTTGGTGAAGTGGAGCTAACGATCAATCAGAATCTACTGGTACTGCCGGGGACAAAGCTTGACGACATCAAGACGGTATATTCTCATAAACAGGGCATCGCACAGGGAAAAGAATGGCTTGCGGAGAACCTGCCGGACGCAGAAGTTATCGAAGCATCAAGCACTGCCGAGGGGGCAAAGATGGTAGCAGAGAGCGGTGATAAATCTGTTGCTGCTATTGCATCGGCCGGATGTACATCTGTGTACGGACTGGAAATACTTGCACCGAATATCCAGAATAATGACAAGAATAAGACCAGATTCTATGTATTGTCATGCGATGAGCCGGAGGAAAGTGCTTCGGACAGATTGGCATTTGTTGCATCAGGAAATGCATCGGACCTGCCGTTGCTAATGGCGGCTCTGGAGCAGGAGAAAATGACACTGGTCTCAATACACGACAGACCGATGAAGACAGAGCTCGGGCAGTACAGATATGTGATCGAGTGCATGGATGGCAGTCGTGAAAAGTACGATAAGATCATGAAGAAAAACAGCAACTTTGAATACCGTTATCTGGGTTCTTTCCCTGTCAAATCTCGAATATCTGAACCCCGGAAAGATCACCATCAACAGTGAGTGTGAAACACAGGAAATCTCCGGTCAGGATCTAACTTTCAAGATCAAAATGTAAATTATAATAAGCAAAGTGTCGCGCCCGGGATGACAAGATCATCCGGCCGCGACACTTTTGTCATGCAGATTTCATGTTCAGTTTTTTATGTTACAGCTGCCTGTTAAGTTGTTTCCGGTAAAGGAAATAAGATTGCTTGCAGAATCATAGGTATATTCTGTTTTCTTTGCAGTGTACGGCTTTTTGTTGATGAATATTTTTACTGAACGAGGAGTTCCGTCCTTCTTTTTCTTGATAATTGTTTTATCCGCATTTGAAACCATGTAAGGCTTAACTGTAAAGGTTAATGCATTTGATCCTTTAGTCGCGACCTTAACAGCTTTATTTAAGGCTTTATCTGCACCCTTCAGGGACTTTATCTGGATCGTATGCTTCTTTTTATTGATCACAGCCTTTTGAACCTCGTACTGCGCTCCGTTATATGAAACAGCAATGCCTCCGAAGTTTGAAAGACCGATTTTTGATCTTCCCCAGAAGGAAATCTCATGGTTGTAGGAGAAACTGAACTCACCCCTTACATCGTTTGATGACTCCGACGGCTGATTGAAGCCGGAAGGATCGCTGGTGGAACTGATAGTAAAGGAAAGAACATTAGCAATTGTAGCGTCATTAGGCGTGGACATGTCGGAAACATGTACGTAGTAGGTTCCTTTCTGGAAATCTTTTGTGATAGTTTCTCCGCCTGTAACACTTTCGCTGAAAAGCTTTTTGTCATGTGAGCTGTCGTAGACTGCGAGCTGCACTTCGTTTCCCTTGAAAGATGTCTGTTTAAATGTGATAGTCGTGTCAGTGGAAGCAGTCAGCTTGTACCAGTCTTCATAGTTATTTGAACCAATGATGCCATGGTAGATATTTCCCTGGGTGATATCACTGGCATTTTTATAGGAATCGTTAAACGTATCAGGAATTTCATAATCTTCGACAAATGATTGATAGTTTTTGGATGGTTCCACTGTTGCGAGCTTGAAAGAAAGAAGGCCGTTTACGACGTCGTCGCACTCGACTTTGATAAAATAATGTCCTTTTCTGAGGCCTACATAGTCAGAGTCCATATCGTGATGATTTGGATAAATGTCGCAGAGTTTTTCTCCGTATTTATCAAAGATATACAGCTTAGGATTATAAGATTCTTTGGTTTCAAAGGAAGATGTGAACTTGCAAATGACAGATTTGTCTAAAGTGAATTTGTACCATAGATATTTACATCTTGAATTATCTATAAATTCATGTGTTCTTGTGGCTCCGACGTTGTAGTGCGAGGCATCATCCGGGATGCTTTCATTTGATATTTCAGATGATACCTCACTTGCAAAGGCAGGCGTGCTGAGTGCTCCGGATGTCGGAACGAGAAGCGCAGAGCTTAGCATAAGCGCCAGAAACTTGATCTTTTTTCGTGTCATGATAACTCTCCTTATTAGTGCTTTAGTTTTTGTGCAACATTTAACTCATATGGAGTCTGGGCTCTTTGTGAGTTAAACCCCTCAAATTGTGTGACGAAATGACAAAAGTACTTTTGTCACTTATAACGTTGGACTACCTATGTATAAAAATAAATACAACGACAAAATCATTATAAAAAAACAGCTAACTCATGTCAAAAAAGCACAAAAGAGGTAACAGTTCACACGTAAACGGAGCACTACGCTGCGGATGCTACGAACACTTAGCGAACGAATGTGAGCTTAGTGAGAGTGTATGCTTTAGCTGTTTACGACCAAGAAATATGAAAAGCCATTGGATTTTGCCCATCGCCGGAGGCGATTTAATTGGCAAAATCCGTTACGTGAGCGAGCTGGAAGCGAGTGAACAGTAACAAAAAGGTCGCCCCACGGATGACAAAAACATCCAGGGGCGACCCTTTTTACTGTTCAGATTTCATGTTCAATTTTTTACCGTATAGCTGCCTGTGAAATTGCATGTGGCAGACTTATCTAAAGTAAACTTATACCATATGTACTTATCCTGCGATGCGCTATCCTTAAGACTAAGTTTCTTTTCGGTTCCGAGGGTGTAAGTCTCAGCATTATCCGGGATGCTTTCATTGCAGATAACAGATGATGATACCTCACTTGCGAAAACAGGCGCACTGACTGTTCCGGAAGCAGAAACGAGAAGTGCAGAGCTTAGCAATAGCGCCAGAAATTTAAATTTTTTTCGTGTCATGATAACTCTCCTTATTGGTTTATAGTTTATACCCGTGTACCATTTAACTCAGTCGGAGTATGGATCCGTCGTGAGTTAACCCCTCAAATTGTGCGGCGAAAGGACAGAAAGTACTTTTTTGCCACTTACAACATTGTATTATTTTGTATAAAAATTAATGCAATGTCCAATTACTTATAAAAAAGAGCCTGATTATGTCAAAAACGAATTTGCCGAAAACGTTATGACTTTTATTAAAAAATTGATTGAAAATCATCCTGATAAAAAAGGAAAAAATGTTGTGTTTGGAAAGAATGATGGGTAAAATATAAATTAAATTTTTTTTGAGGGGATAAAAAAGTGGTAGGATTTAAGAAAAAGCAGTATACGTGGAAGAATTTTTTGGTTGCATTTTTGATCATTCTTGTGATTTTTTTGATCAGTAATGTGCGAGTCCATAATTACAATCGTGTTATTCGTTATGAGACGTTCGCCGGAGAACGGCTTTTTTCTGAAAAAGCGGAAACGGAGAAAGGTTGTGTCGTAAGTGCAGTTTCACGTAACAGCACCTGGACCAAGGCCTTTGATCTCTATAACGAAGGCATCACGGAACACAATTATCAGGCTTACACATACGATTTTCCGGTGAATAACAATACGGCGGATGAAATTTCAAATTTTAAGTTTAAGCTTACTTTTGATCATGAGGTTTTCTTAAAGTCTGCCTGGAACGGGCAATTGGAGATCCATCAAAATGTAAATAAAAAAGAGCATATAGAAACAGTATCCGATCTTCGAGAATTTAATGCAGATGATTATTCATTTGATACGGTCACATTTGATGGAGAGACCATGATACGTATGTATGCAGGGGATTACATGTACTATTTGCCGAGCTCCAGTGAGAACGCAAGAGAAGTACCGTTGGAACCTTATGAAGGTACCATACCTGGTATGATCCTGTATGCTCCGATCGGAGAAGAGATAAATGGATGGTCTCTGGAAATTCAATATCAATATCACCGTTTGATCACAAGCGATATATTTTTCTGGATTTCAGCAGCGGCACTGTTTATCTGGTTGATCTCGCTTACAATTTATGCAATAACGTCAGCTCAGATCAGAAAATACAGACTGCGTCATGAACGGGATAATGAACTGATACAGGAATCAATAGAGACATTTACAGGTTTTATCGATGCAAAGGATCCGTATACAAAGGGTCATTCCAGCAGAGTTGCCGAGTATACAAGGATCATTGCAGTGGAAATGGGATACTCAGGTGGAGAACTGGATCGTATCTACTATGTAGCACTGCTTCATGATTGCGGAAAGATCGGTGTCCCTGACAGTATTCTAAAAAAGTCAGGTCGATTAGACGATGATGAGTTTAAGGTGATAAAATCGCATACTGTACGAGGAGGCGAGATACTCAGCAATTTCAAGAGCTTAAAGGATGTGGGCGAAGGCGCCTTGTATCATCATGAGAGATATGATGGAAAGGGCTATCCTGAGGGTAGAAAAGGTGACGACATACCGCTGATAGCCAGGATGATATGTGTTGCGGATGCTTTTGATGCGATGAATTCAAACAGGGTTTACAGACAGAAACTTCCAGCAGAAAAAATCGTAGAAGAAATTGAGAAAAATAAAGGAAAGCAGTTTGATCCAAAGATCGCTGATATCTTCCTCCGATTATTAAAAGAGGGAAAGATAAAATGATCATATTGAGTCACTAAGAGGTGATAAGATTGAAAAAAAGGGACAGAACAGGGATAGTTCTGTTCCTTTTTTGGCACAATAATAGTGATTGATACGTGATGTATACATAGCTAAATTGTCAGATAAGATGTATAATTGAAACATAATTGTGTACACTGTGTGAACATTCGGTCAAAAAATAAATACGGAGGTGACCTTATGTGGAAAAGAAAAGCAGCTAGCGCTGTTGTCTGCGTAGTAATGGTTGCTGCGATGACAATTTCAGCATGCTAGAGCAATCAGACAGCACCGGCGCCGGCAACCGGTGGTAACCGTCTTGGCGGAAACGCTATCACCGAGATCATCGTTTCCGGCAGAACAGCTGCAAAGGCTGTATAGAGATAGATAAGGAAAAGAATGTGTTCAGGCAGACTCATTTGTCCGTAAACGGGAGAAACGAGAATGACGCTGAGCATGCTTGGCATATGGCTATCATGGCTTATCTGTTAAAAGAGTACTCAAATGAGCCTGTAGATATATCAAGGGTAATGATCATGTGCCTGGTCCATGACATAGTAGAGATAGATGCCGGAGACACATATGCATATGACAGCGAAGGACTTGCTACTCAGAAAGCCAGAGAGGATGCAGCTAAGGAAAGGATTTTCTCAATCTTACCGGAAGACCAGAAGGAGATAATGATAAATCTTTTTGAGGAGTTTGAGGAGAACAAGACCCCGGAAGCAAAGTTTGCACATGCAATGGATAATCTTCAGCCGTTGATGCTCAATAACAGCAATGACGGCGGAGACTGGCGGGAACATAGTGTCACCAAAGAACAGGTATATGGCAGACAGTCCAAAACCAGAGAGGGTTCAGAGAAGCTTTATGAACTGACGGATATGATGATCAGAAAACATATCGAAAAGGGGAATATCAGAGAATAACGTAGGATAGGAGTTTGCCGGTATAAAAATCTCGTGATGCATGCCGATAAATAGAACGGAGACTTTTGTGGTCAATGTTTAAGAGCATGCGAAAGGGCGGGATATTATAATGGGAAAAAGAGTAAAAAAAATTATTGGCATCGGCTTTTGTACTGATAGCATTAATGTCATTGGTCGGAAAACCTTTACAGGCTTTGGCTGATGAAGGTTCTGTGACTGAGTATCATGTACAAAAAAATGATAGTCTTTATAAGATTGCAAAGACACAGCTTGGTTCAGGAGATAGATGGTCCGAGATATTTGAATCGAATAAAGATGTTATAAAAGATCCATCGCTGATATATAACGGGCAGATATTAAAGATCCCCGGTGGCAGCCTAAATCTGGTAAATGAAAATGCAGCTGCGACTGATAATAGTGATGTTGCTGAACAGCCGGAATTAAATGAACAGGCAGAAGCCAATATATATGCTCAGCAGTTATATAATGCTGTCGCGGCGGAAGAACCGCTTGTTACGGCTCAGCTCAACAAACTTGAAGTTGTCATCGTCTTGAACAATAGCTCAATGCTTTTTGCTTGCAATTTCTTGAAGCTCAAATCTATACTTTTGTTTTACCTCAGGATACTTTTCATGGTCCACTTCAGATAAAAACATTTTCTTAGGTCTAACCCAAAGTGATCCGTCCTCGTATAATTTGCGATATACAACCATTTCTTCTTGAGTTTCTGAATCTCTCGCAATATCTTCCACTAGATAATAATCACCTTTAAAATGCTTATAAACTCGATGTAATTGTAATTCTTGCATATTTTCCTCCGTAAACTCCGATTTTGCTTAATACAAAGATTCTAACCGTTTCAACAAAAAAAATAAAGCCCACTGATGTGAGCTTCATTCTTCACTTCCATTTATCTGTGAATGGTAACATAAAAGATATGCCCCTGCATAGCGATTGCAGGGGCATAAATTATTGCGTGGAGTACTTAGCGAGAATTACAGTTAGTTTTTGATAGTGTAGCTTCCGGTTAAGTTGCTGCCGGTGAAAGTGACCGTCTTGCTTGAAGGATCATAGGAGTATTCTGTTTTCTTTGCAGTGTACGTTTTTTTGTTAATGGAAACCTTTACAGAACGAAGGCTACCGTCCTTCTTTTTCTTAATAGTAACAGTATCGGCGTTTGAAACCGTGTAGGGCTTAACTGTAAAGGTTAATGCGTTTGAGCCCTTAGTTGCATTCTTAACAGCCTTGTTTATTGCCTTATCTGCGCCGGTTAGAGCTTTGATCTGAATAGTATGTTTCTTTTTGTTGATCGAAGCCTTTTGAACAGTGTATTCGGTTCCGTTGTATGAAACAGTAAAGTCGCCGAAGTTTGAAAGACCGAGTTTTGATTTGCCCCAGAAAGGAATCTCGTGGCAGTAGGAAAAGACAAAGTCGCCTCTTGCATCAGTCGACTTGTTTGAGGGCTGATTTGCACTTGCAGGATCAGCTGTGGTATTGAAGACGTAGGAAAATACGTTGGAACATGTGGGTGTTCCGGGATTTGTAGAGTAGGTGACATTTACATAGTATGTTCCTGCTTTGAGATCCTTTGTGACGGTATCACCAATGTACACACTTTCTCCGATAAATTTCTTTTCTCTTGAGCTGTCATAGACGAAGAGATATCCGCCGTATCCTTTGAATGATGTGATCGAGAACGTAACAGTAGTGTCAGTTGAAGTTGTAAGCTTGTACCAGTCTTCATTGTTATTGGAGCCGATTATGCCATGACAGGGAGTTCCCTGAGCGAGGTCATTAGCATTTACATAGGAATCGTTGGATGTATCCGTATTCTCATAATCCTCGACAAACGTCTGATAGTTTTTGTCGGTGTCTACAGTAGAAAGCTTGAATGTGAGAGTACCGGAGACGTCATAGTATTTTATCTGGATATAGTAAGTTCCCTTTTTGAGACCTGTATAATCAGAGTCCTGACCGGAATGATTCGGATAAATGTCACAGAGTACCTGACCGTTTTTGTCACAAATATTCAACGTAGGATTAGTGTTTTTGCTGGTTTCAAAAGAACCTGTAAAATTGCATATAGCAGATTGATCTAAAGTAAACTTATACCATGTGTATCTGGTTGTTGATGCGTTATCTGCAAGGTTAAGTTTCTTCTCGGTTCCGAGGGTGTAGGACTCAGCATTATCCGGAATACTCTCATTGGAAATAGTAGATGATGTTTCGCTTGCGAAAACAGGTGCGCTGAATGCACCGGGTGCAGAAGCGAGGAGCGCTGAGCTCAGTAGAAGTGCCAAAAACTTTGTGTTTTTTCGTAGCATGATAAATCTCCTTATTAGTATTTTATAAGATCCCCTAGAATTGCGTGAGCTTCATCATAAGCGGAGCAATTCGTGTCATGATGTAAGGGGCAAAAGTACTTTTGACCATTACATCATTGAATGATCCATGTATAAAAATAAATACAAGGAATGGAATTATTATAGAAAATTAACGCGTTAGTGTCAAAAAAATATGTCCTTTGTGAAGAGTTTCTGCAATTATAAAGGTCAGAATAAAAATCAGAAGTATAAATACAGTTATGTTTCCAACCCGCATATATAGGAATTCCATGATTATTCCGTGATATAAAAATATTTCATATGAAATATCACCAAAATGCTCTAGAACAGAGTTCCTTTTTCCGATTATCATACTGAGCCAAAGTACGATCGTGCAGGTAATTACGGCTCTTATATTTTTTATTATCAGAACAATATAAGAACTGGATATAACTTTGGCGATCACGGTTAAAAATAAGAATGCAAAGCAGAAAAAAATGAATTTCAAGACGGCATGTTTTTGAAGCAGTGAGTCAAATTTTGACTTATATTCCGCATGGATCAGACCAAATACAAAGGCAAAGAGGGCACTATACCAATACGGTCTGAGTTGAACGGTGCAAAGAATGATCGCATATAGAAAAATAATGCCGGAGCAGACGGCGATTCCGGTTTTTCGTGTTTGAGTAAATTTAAGGCTTATGTAAAAAGCTATATACATCAGCATGATCATAATTACAAACCATGCATTGGGAATGATTGCTTTTTCGAATTTTCTTGTAAACAAATACGACATTCTATCAGTAAAAAGTCCGTCTACGGTGAGAAGTACGTAATAGATTAAGTTGGCGATAATAAATGGAACGCCAACGGATACAAACCGTTTTTTCAGAAAACCGTTCATATAATCATTTTTGTTGATCAATCCTTGCATTACACCATATCCGGAATAAAAGAAAAAGATTGCTGTGGCGGTACTTCCTATCTGCTCAAATATAAAGTTGAAGATCGATGAACAATAAACATATTGGCTGATATGATGAAGCATTATCATTATCGCCATGATTGCCCGGACGATCTTGCAGTTGTTGATATCCAAAAAATTTTCTCTCGACATAGTAAAACTCCAAATCTATTGTCTAAAATTGCACACAGGAAGTCAGTTTACTTCAAAAATAGGGATTTGGCAATTAAGCACGGAGGTAAAGACATGGAGCTTAAAGAACTGCTTAAATTTGATGATATCGTGATTCAGTGTCATGACAATCCTGACGCCGATGCGCTCTCTTCAGGGTATGCTCTATATTGGTATTTTAAGCATCACGGAAAAAAGGTGCGCTTCATATATCGTGGCAGAAATCCGGTAAATAAGAGCAACCTCCGAATCATGATAGATGAACTTAATGTACCGGTGAGCTATGAGCCTGATTTTTCAGAAAAACCAAAGCTTTTGATAACGGTAGACTGTCAGTATGGGCAAAAAAATGTCACGACTACAGAAGCATCAAATGTAGCTGTCATAGATCACCACAATTTTGTAAAGGAGCCTGCATGTCCTTTTGAGATACGAAATAAACTCGGAAGCTGTGCGACACTGGTCTGGGATATGATGAAAAATGAAGGTATCACGGTAGACGATGAGCCGTTATTGTCTACGGCGCTTTATTATGGGCTTTATACCGATACAAATCACCTGTCAGAAGTGTCTCATCCTTTGGACCGCGACATGATAGACGAGCTTTCTGTACAAAAAAGTGTCATCACAAAAATGAACAATTCTAATATATCCATGGATGAGCTGCTTATAGTCGGAAGAGCGATTCTTAAAAATGAGTACGATGAAGACAACAAGCTCCTTATTTTGAAAACTGAGGCATGCGATCCCAATATCCTCGGTGTAGTCAGTGATTTTTCCATGGAAACTGATACGGTGGATGTGTGTGTGGCTTATTATATCCGTCCTGAAGAAGTGAAGTTTTCGGTTCGGAGCTGTATAAAAGAAGTCCATGCAAATGAACTCGCAGCATTTATTGCAGATGGCATCGGAGGCGGAGGTGGACATATATACAAAGCCGGGGGAATGATACGTCCGGAGGCGATTCCTGAACAGGGAGAACAGGGAATAGAGGAATTGATCGATGATCTTATAAGAAAGAGACTTCAAAGCTATTTTGATAAGTACGAGATCATTTACGCGGAGAAAACTGTTTTGGATACTACTGATATGGAAAAGTATGAGAAGCTTCCTCAGGAACTCGGAGTAGTGAAGCTCACAGATATTTTTCCGGTAGGAACTACGGTAGAAATCCGAACGCTTGAAGGGGATATAGGCGTAAAAATTGATGAAAACGTATACCTGATGATAGGGGTTGAAGGTGAAATATATCCAATTAAGAAAGAAAAACTGGAAAAAAGCTACATTTTAAAAGATAAACCTTACGTTAAAGAATTTGAGTACCGGCCAAAGATCAAAAATTTGCAAACAGAAGAGAGCAGGACAGTACTTTCTTTTGCAAGAACAGTGCTTAGTACCGTATCTACAGCAATTTATGCAAGACCGCTTACAAAAAGCGTAAAACTCTTCACTGCGTGGGATACGGAAAAATACTATTCAGGAGAGCCGGGAGATTTTATTGCTGTTCGTGAAGATGATCCGCATGATATATATGTGATCCGAAAAGATCTGTTTTCAAAGCTGTACCATAAATCAACGAGTTAGAAGCATTAATAATACGTGAGGTGCAGGTGCATGAGTAAATCACAGCATTACAATGCTTTTATAAGTTACAGACATTCAAAATTGGATAGTTCAGTGGCGATATCGCTCCATCGAAAGTTGGAGCGATTTAGGCTGCCCGGAAATCTTAGAAAAGATTATCCGAAGGATAAATGGAAGATTGAGCGTGTTTTTAGAGATGAGGACGAGCTTCCGCTGGCAGATAATCTTTCAGATCCCATAGAGGAAGCTCTAAAAAACAGTGACTTTCTTATTGTCATATGTACACCTCGACTGCCGGAATCCAAATGGTGCGCAAAGGAGATAGAAACTTTCAAAAAGCTTCATGGTCAGGATCATATCCTTGCGGTACTTGCAGAGGGTGAACCGGATGACTCATTTCCGGATGCAATATGCTATAAGGAAATCGAAAAGATTGATGAAAACGGTAAAAGTACCGTCGAAAGAGTGAGCATAGAGCCTCTGGCGGCAGATGTGCGCTCTGATGATCCGCGAAAAAGAAATAAAATGCTCGACGATGCTGTATTACGTATGGCTGCGCCTATGTATGGA
The DNA here is from genome assembly GCA_900168235.1 of Lachnospiraceae bacterium. Lineage (GTDB taxonomy): Bacteria > Bacillota > Clostridia > Lachnospirales > Lachnospiraceae > NK4A144. The sequence continues at coordinate 16,641 of FUZG01000020.1, forward strand.
CTTGGGTATGATGACTTAAAGCAGAGGCATCGTGAACAGAGGATAAAGAGAATAGCGTCTGTAAGCGCTCTGGCAGCGGGAGTGTTTTTTATATTCGGAATGATTTGTATGATACTCGGGCTAAAGATCAATGCTCAGAAAAATCTCATTGCCGAACAGCATGTGAAGCTGGAAAAACAGTATAGAGAAGAGCAGATAAAATATGCGGAGTCAATGGCTGTTGTCACGGATACGCTGCTTAAGGAAGGGCTCAGACAGGATGCGGTATATGCTGTGCGCAATGCAATGCCGGATACTATAAATGATGAAACTGTCCCTTATGTTCCATCGACGCAGTATGCCCTTAGCAAGGCGCTTGGAAAATACACCATGTACAATTACGTGCCCATAGGCAAGGAAGAACTTCCGGAAAATGATGACTTCTGGAATGATCCGGGAAAATACAGAACGCTTGAAAGTAGTCTTGCAGATCAATATGTCATCATGGCTGAGGAAAGAGGTGATTCCAAAGTTATCATTTTGACTAGCAGCTGCCGGCTTTATCTCTACGATCCTGCAGAAAATCTCTTACTGGATTATACCTACACATGGTTTTCAGATCCGCCCACAGAGTATGTGCTGGGAGCCGCCATAAAGGATAACAGATTATATATATGGTTTTCGGATGCTGATTACATGGCTGTTTATGAGTGGATAGGAATAGAGGAGTATAAAAAAGCCGGTTCGATCAATTATGAGGATCGGAGAGAAAAGATAGGTACTCGCATAGAAGACGGAGAGGAAGTGGTCTCCGATGACGGGAAATATATCATGACAACCGGTCCAAATCATACGCTTCTGCTAAAAAATGCAGAAACAAAAGAAAATGTAAAAACACTGTACGATATGAGAGGCGGTTACACGGCACTTAAGGAATTGTCAGGAATAGGTGGATATATGCTTGTATCTGACGGGAAATACTCCTATCAGTTGGATCAGGATCTGAATATCATAGCAGAGGTGCCGTATTTTTATGATTACGATGCTGATAACAAGGCATTTTTCCAATACTACTACGTATCAGATGCACAAGACTATGACCTGTATAGCGTCAAAACAGTATCTTACGATTCTCTCATTAAAGAAGCTGATGAGCTTCTATCCGATTATCATCCGTCTGAGGAAGTGCTCGATAGGTATGGGATGATGAGGGAAAAATAGTATAAATATTCCAAAAGTGCAAGAAAAAAGAGAAAGAACTGTCTATTCAAAAAACAGTTCTTTCTCTTTTGGTCTTTAACGCATGGGCAGTTTTTAGGAAATCCCCGAAGTTTAAGGCTTCGGGGATTTTTTTTGTGAATTATTTTCAGCAAATCTTTAACTAATATTTAGGTTCTCTTAAATTTACTCATGATAAAATGATAATAGGGTCAAAATGTTCAGTTATACATTAAATCCATAAACTATAAAGCATGATCATATTTATCAGGAGGAAATATGATAAAGAATATTAATAGAACTGCGCGAAAGATTGCAGTAGGCGTACTTATAGCGTCCTTAGCTGTGTCATCATATGGATGTGGTGCAAAAAATGGTACAGGGGAGAGTAAGACATCAACAGAAGCGACCGAGGCATCGACTGAGTCTTCGGAGCAGGCGAAAGAAACTACATCGGGTGATCGCGAAAGTACAGAAAGCACCGAAGACAATAAAGCTTCAACAACGGAGATAACATTGATAAATCATCCGCTCACATCGCAGATCGATGGGAAAGATATGGCAAGCGGTTTTTATCCGGAGATCATCCTGCCGGACGGTATGGCGGAGAAATATCCGAAGCTTGATGAAGCTGTAAAAGAGCAGAATGATAACTGGAAAAAAGATGCAGAAGACAGTGTTGCGGAGTACGCAGTCTGGGCTTCTGAATATTCATTCGGCGGGATACCTTTCAGTTATGAAGTCAGCGCAGAAATCAAACGTGCAGACGATAAACTGTTTTCTGTCCTTGTGAGTTTTATGCAAAACAGCGGCGGAGCTCATCCAAATCACGGGAATTATACGATAAACTTTGATCCTGTGACAGGAGAAAATCTGCCTATTTCAAAAATTCTTGAAAAATCAGATGATCTTCCGAAAATCATTAGAACAAAAATGGAAGAACAGACCCCGGGAATAATGGAAGAAGTAGACAGTTTCCATTATGGGGATGGTGAAGTTTTTGCCGATAAGCTGGCAGAAAACAGCTATAGCTGGACACTTACGGATAAAGGTTTGCATATCTATTTTTCGCCCTATGAGATCGCTTCATATGCGGCAGGATATTTTGATGTGATCATCGGGAATGATGAAAAAGACGGACTGATAAAAGACGAGTACAAGATAAGCGAAAAGCAGGATTTAGAACATCTTGTGAAAAATGTAGATGGCGAATCTGTAAAAGTTGAGCCAAAATATGATGATGGCGATGACGGTTCAGATATGGGAAATGAATCAAGTGCTGTTACGATCGTTAATCCCGGATGGAAAAAGTATTGCAGGGATGAGGATGCTAAAAAGGATATAGTTCCTGTGAAACTCATTCAGACTTCGAGAAAATCATCGGACTGGCTGGATGCGAGCGTGTGGGCTGATGAAAACGGATTTGAAGTGGCTCGTTTCCCGTATTCGGATGGAACCTATACATATCATGGGCTGGCAAATTATTCAGTTTACGATTATATGTACTCAGAACTGCAGATATATGACGCTGATGATAAAGAACTTCTCTATGACTATGATCTAAATGTATTATGCAATGGACCTGATGAAGCAGAAGGAACTCGTTCAGGCGCAGGACAATACATTTATTGGGCGCAGATCGTTGACAATATTTTGTACGTATCTGTAGGACACGGCGGTTATTCTTCTGAGGAGAAAAACTCAAACTACATGGTGGCGATAGATCTCAGTGACAATTCAGTTTTATGGAGGAGTGATCCGCTTGTGAGCAACGCATCAAATTTCAAGATAGTGGGAGATACGATTATTTGTGGTTACGGTTTCACAGCTGAACCGGACTACATTTATCTGCTGAATAGATATACGGGCGATAAAGTATCATCCATCGATGTAGCTTCCGCACCGTACCAGTTTGAGATCGTAGATAAGAGACTGTATGTAGCAACATATGATACAGCGTATGAATTTATGATCAAATAAATGTGTTTAAAAAGAGGAAGAACAAAACCTGAAAAGGTGATGTTCTTCCTTATTTTGTCTGATATGAAATTAAAATATTATCACTGAGGATGTTTAACTTCCATGTTCTGAGGAAGTACATAGCTCAGGATCATTGAAACAACGAATACTATAGCAACTACATTTCCGCTAAATACATCCTGCACGATCTTCGGGAAAACGTGCCAGATATCCTGCTCGGATGCGGCAGTCAGACCAACACCGAGAGCCAGTGACAGAGATGCGATAGTTACATTTCTCTGGTTAAATCCGCATGATGCGATCATCTGCATACCTGAAAGAAGAATCTGACCAAACATCATGATCGTACATCCGCCAAGAACGGCCTGCGGAAGAGAAGCGAAGAAGTTTCCGATAGGCGGGATAAGTCCTGCAAGTATCATCGCTGCAGCACCGGTCATAATGGTAAATCTGTTCACAACCTTGGTCATAGTGATAAGACCAACATTCTGTGAGAAGGATGTGACAGGCGGGCATGAAAACAGTGATGAAATAGCAGAAGCGTATCCATCAACAGCAAGCGAACCGGAAACTTCATCCTGTGTGATCTGGCGGTTTAATCCGCCGGAAACCATAGCAGATGTATCACCGATAGTTTCTGCTGCAGAAACAAGGAAGATCACGCATACAGAAAGGATTGCGCCGATCCTGAACTGAGGGGTGAACATAAGCAGGTGAGGCAGGGAAATAATGCCGCCTGACATTATGGCGCTAAGGTCAACCTTTCCGAGGAAAATAGAAAGAACATAGCCTGAAATAAGCCCTGCAAGTACAGAAAGCTGTTTCAGGTAGCCCTTAGCCAATGCAGACCATACAAGGCATACAGCCAGGGTAAAAGCACCGATACTCAGATTAGTCACGGAACCAAAGTCCTCGGCATATCCGCCTCCAAAAGATCGGATTCCAACGGTAAAAAGAGAAAGTCCGATACCGGTAACGACGGAAGCAGAAACAATAGGTTTAATGTATTTTAGGAGTGCGCGTCCAAATAAGCCGAGTGTTCCCTCCATGATACCGCCGACCAGAACTGCACCCAGCATAGTAGGATATCCATAATTTGCAGCAATGGAGCACAGGATAGTTACAAATGTAAAGCTTACGCCCATAACTATCGGAAGTCCGGAACCTACTTTCCACACGGGATAAAGCTGCAGCATTGTAGCTATTCCTGCAATAAACATGGCGTTCTGCAGGAGCATACCGATCTGGACCTGAGAAAGTGCAGGCTGAGCGGCAGCTGCAACTATCGTAATGGGTGCAAGGTTTGATACAAACATAGCCAGAACATGCTGGAGACCAAAAGGAATGGCCTTTGCTAAAGGAACCCGTCCTTCGAGTCTGTAAATGTTTTCGATGCTGGCTGATGGAACACTGCTGCTTTTAATTGTCATAGATTCTCTCCTCCCGTTGTTTTCGACAAAATATGTAAAAAAGCAAGCTGTTTATTGTTTAAAAATATTGTAATGTTCTGACGTATTGTAATCTATAAGCAAAATAGCAGAAAAATGTACATTAAATTGTGAAATATGCTGTGCTGCAGCGTCAACGTGCGTATTTATAAGGAGTGCATAATCTGATTGAAAGTAAGTGAATAGAACTTCATAAAGTGGTACAATAAAATAGATTTAAATTCCCCAAAAACTGTATGAAAACAGGTCAGGGTTAAAAATTATATTAGAAAAGAAAGGGATTATGATGTACAGAGAAGAGTATGAAAAATGGCTTCAGGCGGAGCTTATTGACATTGATCTGAAAAAAGAACTGCTTGATATCGCAAATGATGAAGAAGCAATAAAAGAGCGTTTTGCAGTTGCGCTTCAGTTTGGAACAGCAGGACTCAGAGGCACTCTTGGCGCCGGAACAAACAGAATGAATATCTGGGTTGTACGTCAGGCAACACAGGGCGTGGCTGACTGGGTAAAGACTCAGGGCGGTACGCAGACTGTTGCTATCAGCTATGACAGTCGTCTTAAAGGCTGGAATTTTGCGAGAGAGGCAGCGGGAGTACTCGCAGCAAACGGCATAAATGTACGTATTTATGATGAGCTTATGCCTGTTCCTGCACTCAGCTTTGCAACAAGATATTACAAGTGCAATGCAGGTATCATGGTAACAGCTTCTCACAATCCTGCAAAATACAATGGATATAAAGCATACGGTCCTGACGGATGCCAGATGACAGACGATGCGGCAGCAATAGTTTATGATTCAATTCAGAAGACTGATGTGCTCACAGGTGCAAAGTACATGGACTTTGCGGCAGGCGTAGAAAAGGGCCTCATCAAGTTTGTAGGCGAGGACTGCAAAAACGCTCTGTACGCAGCTATTGAAGATAGACAGGTTCGTCCGGGTCTCTGCAAGACAGCAGGACTTAAGCTTGTTTACTCACCCCTTAACGGAACAGGTCTCGTTCCTGTAACAAGAGTCCTGAAAGATATGGGTATCGATGATATCACTATCGTTCCCGAGCAGGAGTATCCTAACGGCTACTTCACAACATGCTCTTATCCGAATCCGGAGATTTTTGAGGCCCTTGAAAAGGGTCTTGAGCTTGCAAAGGAAGTTGGAGCAGATCTCATGCTCGCAACAGATCCGGATGCAGACCGTGTAGGTATCGCTATGAAGTGCCCGGATGGTTCATACGAGCTTGTTAGCGGAAATGAGATGGGAGTCCTTCTCCTTGACTATATCTGCGCAGGAAGGATCGAAAAGGGTACTATGCCGAAGAATCCGGTAGCAGTTATGTCTATCGTTTCCACACCGCTTGCAGTAAAGGTTGCAGAGCACTATGGAGTTGAGCTTCGCCAGACCCTTACAGGATTCAAGTGGATCGGTGATCAGATCGCTCAGCTTGAGGCAGCAGGCGAAGTTGACAGATTTATCTTTGGATTCGAGGAAAGCTATGGCTACCTTGCAGGTCCTTATGTAAGAGATAAGGATGCGGTTATCGGATCAATGCTCATCTGTGAGATGGCAGCTTATTACAGAAGTATCGGCTCCTCCATCAAGCAGCGTCTAGAGGAGATCTACAAAGAATACGGCAGATATCTGAATAAGGTAGACAGCTACGAGTTCCCGGGCCTTACAGGTATGGACAAGATGAACTCCATCATGGCATCTCTCAGAGAGAATGCACCGAAGGACTTCGCAGGTGATGCAGTCGTAACTGTAACAGACTATACAAAGCCGGAAGAAACAGGCCTTCCGAAGGCAAATGTTCTGATCTATGGTCTGGAGAGCGGTTCAACAGTAGTTATCCGTCCTTCCGGAACAGAGCCGAAGATCAAGGCATACTACACAACAAAGGGCAGTGACCTTGCAGGCGCACAGGCTGCAAAGGATAAGCTTGCAGGAGCAGTAAAACCGCTTTTTGCATAAAAATGTAAAGACGCGGAGTTCCTTGAGAGCGTCACAGGGACCGGGTGACTGGTCCCTGTTTTTACCTCAGTGGGATCAGAGGTGGAGATGAATACGGATAAGATAAAGGTGCTGGAAAATTTTATCAGCGAGTTAAATGATGAGACAAACGATCTTTGCATTTTTTGCAGGGATTATTTCGATGGAGATGCAATGTCTTCATACGATTCGGACACTATAGAAGACCCCGATACAGACGACTTTGGAGCAGATGAATACAAATATCTCACAAAGTCCGGCGCCAAGGCTGCATGCAAACGGGCTCTTAAAAAGATGACCGAATATATTAAAAATGAATATGAAAAGACCATGAAAGATGTTGTTTCAGAAATGAGCAGCTATCTTTTGAATGAAATACCTGAGTATTTGGAAAATGTGAAAGACTTTATCGAGATCTTTTCAGATGATCTTTCTTACTGCACGATCGAAGAAATGACCATCGAAGACGCCGAGATAAAGAAAGTCATTTTTGAGAAAAAAGAACAGTATTTTGGAGAACTGCTTGATCAGGAAAAAGTGATCGCAGATATGGAGACAGAGCTGGACAGGCGGATTAAATGGGCGCTTTCTGCGTTCAAACCGAAGATTCCGGCAGAGCTTATCGACTTAGATAACTTATTGGATCTGTGTGAATATGATTATGATGAAGACGATAAACGTCATGATTATGAAATAGATGAGGCTTGCGATACAGTTGTTGAGCGTATTGAGGAATTGATAGAAGCAAAGGCTGAAAATCTCTTTAACGGTGCTGCAGCGGCATGCCTGGATCTGGTGGAAAATTATGCGGACCGCATAAAAGATTCTCTGTTTAATCTGTATACCGACATTGCTGAGACTGAAACAGGTAAAGCACTTTCTGATGAAGAAAAAGAATCCTTTAGAAAGAAGAATCTTTGTCTGCCTGATTATGACGATGAACCGGATGACGAAGAAGCCCAGCCGGATAAGAAAACATGGATCATATATCCATGGGATCTGCTTGACTAAAGGTCTTTGTCAAAATTGCTCTAATAGATCAGGATGTGTATTGCATTGTGTATGCAATTTAGAACAACAAAATGCGGTTTTTCTATCGACAATATGGTTATTATTTATTAAAATAAAATTACCAAATGAAGGGGAGATGGATAAAGGTTTTATCCATCACATGAGGTGGAGTTTGAAGGGAGCAAAAGGCAGAATCCTGAGTAAGGATCCTGCCTTTTGTTTATGCGGAAAAATGAAGCGAGGCTCCGACAGCAAATAAATCGCTGCCGGAGCCCCTTTATGTGTGAGTATTTATTTTGTTATCGGTCTGTAAAGGTGTCTCGGGATACCATCCACCATGATAGGAGATACATCACCCTGGATAAGAGGGCGGACATATGTGATGAAATCATCAGTAACATAAGAACCGTCTTTCGAAATCCATTCTTTTGGAACAAGTTTTTCGTCATTTGCAATTTTATGTACATCCTTAACCTCAGTTCCGCACTGGTACGGATCATCTGAGTGACGAACGAGAGTAACCATCTTTCCTGTATCGCCTTCGTCTGCTGCGAGGACAGCGGCACCGCCAACCTGATATGCTTCAAGGATATCTACTCGTGATGCGAGGTGAGAACCTGCTCTCTGAAGAGTAGAAAGCTCGATGGCACGTGTCTTGCAGCCAAGTTCTCCTGCGATAAAGCTTGCGAGATAGCTTGCTGTTCCTGAAAGCTGTCTGTGTCCGAAAGCATCGACAAAATCTACTGCCTGACCAAGTTCACAGACATATTTGCCGTCAGCCGTATGGATTCCTTCGGAAACTGCTATTACAACGGAAGGCTGTTTTTCGATAAGCTTTGCAACCTTGTCGCGGAATTTCTGGAGATCAAATGTGACTTCCGGGAGATAGATAAGATCCGGACCGGCACAGTCTTCGCCCTTTGCAAGGATAGAAGCACCTGTGAGCCAACCTGCATTTCTGCCCATGATCTCAACGATAGTTACGACACCTTTTTCGTATTCAAGGCAGTAACTGTCGCGGATGATCTCCTTAACAGAAGTACCTATATATTTTGCGGCACTGCCATAACCGGGTGTGTGGTCAGTAAGTGCCAGGTCATTATCAATGGTTTTGGGACATCCGATGAATTTGATCTGTGATCCTGTGAGGATGGAGTAATCAGAAAGCTTTTTGATGGTGTCCATGGAATCATTTCCACCAATATAGATAAGAGCTTCGATCTCAAGCTTATTCAGAATTTCAAAGATCTTTTCGTATGTTGCCATATCTGTATGGATATCAGGCAGTTTGAAACGGCAGGAACCAAGATAAGCAGCCGGTGTTCTCTTAAGGAGCTCAACATCCAGATCATTCTTGATGTGCTCTGAGAGATCGATGTATTTCTCCTGCATCAATCCCTGTATTCCGTGCAGCATACCAAATACTTTCTTTGCTCCACGATCTTTGGCTGTGCGGTAAACTCCGGCTAAGGATGAATTGATAGCGGCGGTAGGGCCGCCTGATTGTCCTACGATGACATTACCCTTCATGTGTGTACCTCCCAACAAATAGATTGATAAAAGCTAATTTATTATAACATATTTCTGATAAAATGTGCTGTTTGAGTGCAATTTTTTGACAAATTGCATAAGTGACAAGGAGATGCAGATTTGGGGCTGATCTTCGGATACTGAGGAGTACAGGAACTTGTCTTTATATGTTAAAATTTATGTACATTTTGATTTTAAGAAGGTCGAGGGTACAAAAATGAGTATTTTGGTCTTAGATGTTGGAACCACGAGTATGCGCGGAATCCTGTATGACAATAAAGGTTCAAAACTTGCTGTTCATCAGGTTAAAAATCATCCGGAGTTTCGCGGCGATGGAATAGTCAGCGAATCTCCGTCTGACTGGTCTGAAAATACCTATGAAATAGTAAGAGAGATATTGAAAAATAAATATGCCGGTGAATTATCGGCAATAGCCGTGACATCCCAAAGATCCAGTATCATTCCGGTGGATTCAGATGGAAAGCCGCTCATGGATACTATCATGTGGCAGGATGTCAGAAATAAAAAAATCTGCAGAGCTCTGGAATCTAAGAATGGCGAATTATTTAAGAAAACAGGATCACGTGTGAATACCGTTTTCTCCGGAAGCAAGATGACCTGGGTCAGAAAAGAGTGTCCGGATATATATGATAAAGTACATAAATTTGCAAATTTCCCTGAGTACATAATGCATCTCATGACCGGTGGATGGAATTCAGACTATACTTATGCCAGCAGAAGCGGCCTCATGAACATTCACACTAAAGCATTTGATGATGAACTGTTAGAATTATATGAAGTAAATCGTGAGCATCTTTGTGAACTCCACGAACCCGGTACTATAGTAGGTAAAACAAATGCTGATTTCGCACAGAAGACAGGATGCCCTGAAGGTATACCTGTGATCACGGCAGGTGGAGACCAGCAGTGCGCAGCTATCGGTCAGGGTGTGACAACAGCTGGAGACGTTTCCATCGTTACCGGAACCGGTGGATTTATAATAGCTGCGTGCGACAGTATTCCGGGTAATCTTACAGATAACGTCATCATAAATTGTTCAAGTATTGCGGGAAAATATGTGATAGAAGCGAATGTCCTTGCGTGCAGTGCAGCATTTGACTGGTTTGCACATGAAATTTACGGCATGGACAATATAGACTATGCATTTACAGAAGCGGAGCTTGAAAAAGAAGCGAATATCACGGATTGTCTGGTGATACCTTATTTTAAAGGAAGAGGGGCACCGGACTGGAACGCAGGTGCAAAAGCTATGTTTGCGGACATAACCCTTGCGACCAGACGAAGTGAGATGTTCAAGTCCATGCTTGAAAGCATCTTCATGGAACTTGGAAATCACATTTCAGCGTTTTCAGACTATGTGCCCCTGAAAAATATCTATATAAGCGGTGGAATGACTGCAAGTCAGGCACTTGTCCGCCTGCAGGCAGATGTTTACGGCAAAAAAGTGACCATAGGTTCAGATGCGGAAGCGACCGCAAGAGGTGCTTTTCTTGTGTCGCTTGTGAGTCTGGGTCTTTATCCTGACCTTAATACCGCATTTAATGAAACTTCTGAGCAGAAGAGTGTGACTATAGAACCGGATCTTGAAAAGTCAGCTCTCTACGAAATAAAGAGGCAGCGTATGAACCGGCTCTACCGGCAGGTGAATTGATCATCTGTCCATATAATCACTGCATAACTGATCAGCCATAAAATCACTCACATTGAAATTTCGTACTTTGTTAAAGACAGATTTATAGTTAAGTTCGTAAACATAATCGTGATTGTTTTTTATCACTTCAACCGCGGTGTCTGTTTCACCTGCCATGATAAGTGCCGGAACAGAGTCTACGGAAAGGTGTTCTGTGATATAGATATTATCATAGGAGTAGCGGATGGAACCGTCTTCGCTGGAATAGCCTTTATAGATAACCGGGTTCGAAACATTGTATGCAGCGATCCAGAAATCAGGTTTGATAAACGCGAAGAACATATAAAGTACGGTTCCTGCGACCAGACAAAATTTTGCAACAGGTATATTTTTATTGAAGAGGCCGACACTTAGAATAGTGAGGCATACTGTAAGTACAGCAAGGAACCAGAGCACAAAAAATCTAAGGAAGGTCAGGTTATATGCCTGCACATAAAGTATCATTCGGAATGCACTTGAAAAGATCATGAGATAAGTGCAGCCGCAGATGGTCATTGTAAGCGCAGTCAGGAATCCGTGTTTTTCAAAACAGCTTCTTACTATAGTCGCGATGAGGATGTTTATGAGACATACAAAAAGCAGCTGATAGAAGCCTTCGTGGGCATATTCCGCATAAGTATAGTTATCGGGCAGTTCCGCGTGACCAAGCAAAAATATGAACTGGATACCGCAGAAAACGAGATAAACGAGAGTAAGTATCAGTTCCATGGGAATCATGAGCAGAGGATTTCCCTTTTTTGAAGGCTGTTCAGGAACTGCACGAAAGAGCGGTGCAGAAGGTGACAGTGTCGTGAAAATGCTGTAGATTCCAATGAGTGCTGCAAAGAACCAGAAAATAAATCCAAGAATATCAAAAAACTGATCAGTGATATCAAAATCAATTTTTATGGAGCTGAGTATCGTTGAAAAAACAAGATCGGCACTTGCGAGCAGAGCTATGATGACAGCGACAACTGGTACTGCGATGATGATTCCGTAAAAAATCAGCCATCCCTGCTGCTTTCTTTTTATAGTTCCTTCATCCGGTGCTTTTCTGGAACTCATAAAGAGCATGAAACCAAGAAGGGGCTCAAAAAGATTTATGAAGGGCAGAAATATCATTTTGAAGACAGCACCAACAATTCGGAATGGATTTTTGCCCTCTGAATCTACATAGCTTCTGTAAAACAGGCATCCGGTAAGGACGAATATTCCTGTGCCGGTGAAAAAATGCAGTGCAAAGGAAGCTGTGAGAAACTGAGATATAGACAGCAGGATTATGGATACCATATAAAAGAGACGTACGCCAAGCTTGCCGTTCTTTTCTTTCAGAAAATTACCCGGCATATAGCAAGTTTCTTTATTGGCCATTCGATCGACAAGAGCAAGAAAAATAAGACTTCCTATATTAAAAACAGTATGTGAGATTCCTCCGGTGACACTCTTATACATGCATAAGCAGTAGAAGAGACCGTAAAGCGCGGAGAAAAGGCCGTACTTTCTGAAATTACTGAGTCTCTTTTCGTCGAGAAGCTTCTTTTTCTGCTGTGAAAAGTCTTCAAAATTATTTACTTTCTGGGGTCCTAGACCCTGTGGATTTACGTTTCCCTGCGGCGCGTTTGCAGGTCTTACAGGCATCGGCGGTACATCATTTCTTATCTGTCCATTAAAATTTGCGTCCATTTTATTCTCCTCCCATTATTCAAACTTTCTAAATTCCAGTATGTCGCCGGGCTGGCAATCCAGCGCATCACATATTTTTACAAGAGTTGATACTTTTATAGCCTTTGCCTTTCCTGTTTTCAGGATCGACATATTGGCAAGCGTGATCCCGACTTTTTCGGCAAGTTCTGTAAGTGACATTTTTCTCATGGCGAGCATCACATCAATATTAAAGATGATCTCGCCCTTTACTTTTTCATTTTCCATAATATTCACCCGTTTAACCCTGTCATCATCAGATAGTGAGCTCATTCTGTTCTTTAAGTTCGGCTGCGATAGAGCACATTTTTTCCAGAACCCTTGCGCAAAATGCGAAAGCAGAGCCTATAAAAATGATGATTATTGACAGAATAAGGACTCCTGGGTGTGACATATTCAGCAGAAGGAAAAGCACATTTCCTGCAAAAAAGAAGATCACACCGGCAGCGGTCGTTTTGAATATCTTGTTAAAGAGTTTTTCATTTTCATAAGAAAATGCTTTTTCACGGCCGATGTTATCAGCAATCATCCATGCAAAAGCTAAAATAATGTAAAAAGGAACAGCGCACAACCACAGGAATATGAGCCATGGATAATAGCAGTAGGCAAATTCAGGACCGACACGCAGTATAGATTTTCCGATTTCGGGTAAACCTACAAGAAAAAGTACCAGTCCAAGTATTGCAGTGCAGACGATGAAGCCTTTCAAAATACCTGACATCTTCATTTCTTCAGCACGAAGATTAAATTCTTTCGTATCCATACAAATCTCTCCTTAAAAATGAAACATAAAGCCCGGCTTGCAGAGGTGTGTACATTTTTATGAACCTCTTGATGGACTTATCGTAACACGATAAAGATTGAAATGCAACAATAAATTATCGCAAAACGATAAAAATCTTATGAAATACAAAAATATTTGTCTGAACGATCCGCAAAAAAGCCCTCCTACACGGGAGTAGGAGGGCTATGCACTGAATCGTATGGGGTTCGGTTTACTTAGTTACTTTAACATTGATATTGAATTTCTTTCCGTTGATAGTAAACGGGATCTTTGCGGAACCCTTCTTTGAAGCGGTACCTGTTACGTGGTAGTGACCATCGTCTGCCATATCAAATGAAAGATTAGAGACTACATCCTTATTCTTAATGGTTCCCGGCACAACTGTAAGCGGTGCATCGAGATCAATATCGAAAGTCTGACCAACAGATGTGGTTCCCTTCATTTTTTTAACAAGGATCGAATTAGTGGATGTAGAAACAGTCGGATTGATAACAACTACAACGAGCTTCTTAGGAACTCCGTTTACAGAATAATGGATCGTAGCGGTTCCGGCAGCTTTTGCGGTGAGCACACCACTGTTTGAAACCTTCACGATGGGCTTCAGCTTGTCATATTTAATGGATTTCTTATCGAAATTCGCATTGAATACTATTTTATTGCCCTTTGCAATAGTAAGACGGTTATTGGTGATCTTGGGATTCGGAGTTGCGACATATTTTCTGCCGTTTTTTGAAACTGTCATCGTATCAATAACAGAACCGTATCCTTTTGCTCCCATTTCCTTGTAGTAAGCAGCCTTTCCCTCGGCAGGATCGTTCAGATCACCGATTCTGGTAAGTGTAAGACCCTCGTAACCGGATGAAGTACCAGTGAGAGATGCAGATGAAAGATCAACGTTTGCCTTGATATCTACAAAAACGTATCCGCTTGGATGTTCGAGCCAGTCTTCGCCATCCAGATGAAGGTGATCGTTACTGAAGTCGTATGTACCCTTCATGGTGTAGCATCCTGTAGGCACTCCCGGATTATCGGGGTGCTCCGAGAAATTAAATACAGCGACAACGTTTCCGTTTTCTGAAACAGAGCTGATCTTCAGATTCAAAGCGGTCTTACCCTGACTGGCAAAGTAGTGGCCTTCCCAGAAGCCCTCAAGTATAGAGATTGCCTTGTTCTTATCGACGTCAGAAGTGTCAGCTGTGGCCTCGTCTGTCAGGTTTGCTTCGACTGTTTCTTCTTTATAAGAAGTGTTCAGTTCGCTGGCATAAACATTTGCGTTTGTAAATACCAGTGTAGCAGACAAAACTGCTGCTATGAGCTTGGTTCTTTTCATGAGTTGTACTCTCCTTAATGTGATTATCAACACGGCTGTCCGTTTGCGCGGACAGGCGCGTCAGCTTTCTAATTATACTATAAGGTATGATTGTATTGCGATAAAAACATAATTGCCTGCAGTTAAGATCACTGATTTACTAATGGACGAAATATGCGAAAACTTCGTAAAGTATATTCAATAGAAGCAATAAAGATGGAAAATAGCTGGTTATACCGCGGTTTTTGTAAAAAAGATAAGTATATTGGATGGAGAATTGTATAATTGAACAACAATTCATAGAAACGGTAATTTGAATGAATATTATGTATGAATATATATGATACAATGCATAAATATACAAATAAAATAAATTGTATAATTTTTTGAAATTGTTGTTGACGGCATCTTTATCAGATGCTAATATATCACTTGTCGCCGCGAGAGACACGAGCGAAACAGCTCGAAAGGCTCAATTAACAAGCGGTCCGACAGAATTGGACCTTGACAAACAAACAGCAATGCAACCCTGAAAATTCAAAACGAAATTTCAGAAATGCAATAAAAAACGAACCTGAAGATCAGAGAGATCTGATCGACAGTAAATCGGTTAAAAAGAAACGCGAAGCGAAAAGCTAGCTGATCTTGAAACCGGATCAAACTTTTTTCGAGAGTTCGATCCTGGCTCAGGATGAACGCTGGCGGCGTGCCTAACACATGCAAGTCGAGCGGACCTTAGAGAGTGAACAGCTTGCTGGGATCTCTCGAAAGGTTAGCGGCGGACGGGTGAGTAACGCGTGGGTAACCTGCCTCATACAGGGGGATAGCAGTTGGAAACGACTGGTAATACCGCATAAGCGCAC
>FUZG01000010.1:0-134504 GCA_900168235.1 Lachnospiraceae bacterium
TACAACTTATACCGATAAAATAATTATGCCGATATTTACTGAAACTACTGATGATTACTACTCATTCAGAAAAATATCGGCATAAATTTTTGCATGATATATACTTGCCTTAAGGAGGTATATTTCTATGCATAATGAAACTAAAATCCAGGAAATACTCCGAAAAACTTTGGAGTCATTGAGAGAAAAAGAGTATAGCGAAGAAACTATTCGCCGATATAGGCGAAAATTTAATGTACTTAATAAGTTGGCGCAAAGCTTAGATATCCAAGAGCCCACTGATAAGCTATTCAGTGAATATCTGAAAGACTGTAATAATGTATATACTGGTGAATTTTCAGTTTTAAAACAGCGGCAAAGAATCCGCGTTGTAAACCTGATCAAGTCTTTCATTGAAAATGGTGACGTAGATACTTCCAGAAAACCTGGGAATGCTGTTGCCAACAGGATAAAATCTGAAAGATTCCGCACTGAATTAGACAAATACATTCGGTTATTAGTAGATGATGAAATACAGCCTAATACCATATGCACATACAAACGTATTGTTGCATATCTTCTGCTTTATTGCGAAGAAAAGTCGTATTCAACCGTTGAAGAATTAGTTTCCGGCGATATATGCGACTTTATACTGCATCTTTATGATCATGGTTATTTCAAACCAACAACAATTTCTAGCGGGTTATCAGGACTTAAAAGATTTCTGTCGCTTTATCCAGGTATAAAAAATCTTACGATGGAGCTCCCATCACATCTTCCCAGAGAACGAAAAATCATTGAAATATACAGCGAACCTGACAAAGATTCTATCAATAAAGTATTGAATGATAACTGTATGACGAAGCGTGATATGGCTATATGTCTGCTTCTTTTAGAAACAGGGCTAAGAGCAGTGGATGCATGCAATATAAAGCTGTCAGATATCGATTGGAGCAAAGAGATAATCTATATAAAACAACAGAAGACTGGGCATGTAATAAGCCTACCACTCCGCAAATCGTATGGAAATGCTATAGCGGATTATGTACTAAGCGAACGGCCTGATTGCAAATCTAAATATCTTTTTGTCAGGGCACTTGCACCATTTTCACGTCTTGAGGGTGAGGGTTCCTCTATCCGAGTAGTGCTCCAGAAGATGGAAAAGCTGGCTGGCATATCTGATGCTGCAAGAAGTACTGGAAGTAGGACAACCAGACATAACGCAGCTTCTATGATGCTAAGATCCGAAGTAACTATGGGCAATATCTCAGCAGTTTTAGGGCATCATGATCCAAATATAGTTTCTGTTTACCTTTCCACAGATGACAAGATCATGGCATCCTGCACGCTCCCCCTTCCAGGAGGTGTAAGCCATGAATAAATCATTAACTGAGCTAATAGACGATTTTGTAAACTATAAAAGACATAATGGTTATGTTTACGTATCAGCAGAATACCATCTTATGAAATATGTAGAGTATACTTCTGCCAACTTTCCTGATGAAAATGTCCCAAGCAAGACATCCATAAACTCATTCTTGAAGGAACATTCACATACCCCGGGCACTTTGTATAATCTAGCAGCATTTCTTCGGGAGTTTTCAAGGTATCTCATCAGTATTGGGTATACAGATGCATATATCATCCCCTACAAAAAGGTTCCATTACCGACACCTGTTCAGCCATATCTGTTTACCGAAGCAGAAATATCTGGATTTTTCATGGCTTGTGATAGTATGCCATATGATTGTCATGTACCAAAAAGAAATATAGTTTTCCCAGCAATGTACAGACTTATGTACTGTTGCGGCCTCCGCTGTAAAGAAGCGCGTACACTTAAGTGTGAAAATGTGGTGTTGAATCATAACTATATCGACATTCTGCAGTCTAAAGGTCCTAAAAGCAGGCGCATTTTTATTTCTGATGAATTATCTCATTATCTTGATTCTTATAACGAATCGATTAATAGATTGCTCCCAGACCGAGTGTACTTCTTTCCATCAAGAGGAGATTCCCCATATAGTTCCGGATCTGTAGAAAAAACTTTTCTCAAGATATGGTACACAGCATTCCCAGAGAAACGGGGAAATGGAGTAAGTATTAGAGCGTATGATTTCCGACATCATTTCGCCTACGCAAATATGAACCGATGGCTAAAAAAAGGAAAAGATGTAAATGCCATGCTTCCATATCTCATGCGTTATATGGGACATCAGGACATTGAAAGCACTCTTTACTATTTTCATCTGGTTCCTGAGATATACCGAGAAATCATTGAAAAATCATCCTTTTTTGAAGACTTATTACCGGAGGTGACTGATAATGATCAAGAATAGAACAGCAGATACTGATAGTGCGTTTTTCTGGAATAACGCAACGGATTTTTTAAATAAAGAATTACCTACAATACGTCAGAAAAGCAACAATACAATTGAGACATACAGGAGATCGCTGAACTCTTACATAGACTATCTTGAAGCTGAAAAATTAATAAAACGCAAAGACATTTGTTATAAGGACTTTAATAAGAATAATCTTAAAGATTATCTTGTATATATGAAGGACATTCAGAAGCTTAGTCCTAAGACCTGCAATTTAAGAATCACTGCAATACGCGCACTTCTATCTTATGCTGCAGATGAATCAGTGGATATAACAGCAATCTATGTTAACTCCAAAGCAATAAAAGGACTTTCTGTGACGGAGCATGAAATTGAATACTTTGAAAAAGCTCAGCTAAAAGAATTAATATCGGCTCCATCAGAAGATGCCAGGATTGGACGAAGAAATCGAATGATCCTAATAATAGGATATGATGCAGCCCTGCGTGTAAGCGAACTGATAAGCTTAAAAGTGTCATCACTCCATCTTGACGCAGAAGTGCCATATGTGACAGTTTTGGGGAAAGGACAGAAATATAGAAACATCCCCTTAATGAATAAGACTACCCGACATTTATACAACTATCTCAAGGAATTTCACGAAGATAAAAGAGTGGATAATCCTTTGTTTTATACGACCACTCACGGTGTAATACATGCCCTTTCTGAAGATGCGATTCAAAATGTTCTAAAAAAATATGCTGATATTTCCAGAAAGAAAGTGATGATGCCGGAAAAAGTTCACTTCCACATGATGAGGAAAACAAGAGCTATGGACTTGTATCAGGCAGGTTGCCCGCTATCATACATCCAACAGCTACTAGGCCATGAGAGCGTATCGACCACAACAGGATTCTATGCATTTGCAACCTTAAAAACTCTTGCAGAATCAATAGAAAAGGCCAATCCATCTGGTAATGAAGAAAAGATTTGGAAAAACAAATCCATTATGAAGCAGCTATACAGGCTATAAAACTATGCCGATATTTTTCTGAATTCCAAGTGAAGTTCAACGTTTTCAGTGAATATCGGCATAATTATTTTATCGGTATAAGTTGTATTATGACGATATCGTTATAGTACAACAAATGCCATAGAAAGCCTGAACTCTACTTATCGCAAGCTTAATCGTCAGCGTAGCGTATTTCCAAGTGATCAGGCACTGCTAAAAGCGCTGTATCTTTCAACTTTTGAGGCTACAAAAAAATGGACAATGCCTCTTCGTAACTGGGGAAAAGTATATGGAGAACTTGCCATTATGTACGATGGGAGGCTTCCAGAGTGATACCAGATTCACTGTTTTTTCGGGCAGTGCTTGGACTGCCCGTTATTGACATGCCTTTCTTGATGACTTATATATAAAATATCAGGACTACTTTTCAAAGTAGTCCTGATCACATATCAACCTCATAGGAAGTCCTATTTACAGAAAAATCTTCACACGCTCGGATTTCCTGACAGGTTTTTCATCCTAAAATGCATATCCCTTACTGATTTTCCTTTATTATCCTCTTCTCAAATCGGAACATCCCATCCGGAAACTGCTCATCGATCTGCTCTGACATATCAGGATCATTCGGATTCGGATGATGGCTATTGAAGAACTCTACTATATGGAATCCGCAGCGATTAACATAGAAATGGATATTCCTCTTTTCAAAATACGGAGTAACAGTCTCCCATACCCTGACTTCCGGATGCAGCTTCTCAACGGCACACCAGGCAGCATATCCTATTCCCTTGCTGTGAGCTTTCGGTGAAACAAAAAGCAGATCGAGATCTCCCTTGTCACCGTCTACCTTTATGACAACACCGCCGACTTTCTCTGTTCCAAGCATGATGCGGTATGCTTCACCGGAATCAATAGACTTCTCTATAGTTGCACGCGAAATAATCTCGCCCTCTTCTTCAAAATGATCATCACTACAGCCAAATTCCTCAAGAGCACCATAGTTAAACGCTTCCTGATTATCCAGGATAAACTGCTCCCGGTCATCCGATGTTAATGCTGTAAGAATAATATCTTCCAAATCCTGTTACCTCAGTTTCCTATACACAGATCAATATATCTTTTCAATTTCTCCGGAAATCCCATACTGCTCCCTGAAAAGTCGGAGATCATTTTCATTTCTTATTAACATGACCTCTTCAAATGAGCCGGTATGAATATCCTGAAAGCCGGCAACCTGCTCACCATTACAGATGCTAGCTTTGATCACCGGCTTTTGCGTTTCTTTATTATAAGATTTCTTTTCTATCTTTTTCTTGAAAAACATAGAATTTTAACCCCATCAAACCTCAATACCATAACCGTTTACAAAAATCATCAGGTTTGTAAGCAACTGACGTGCCCTTTACTGCACTGTTTTCAATCTGAATCCATCCATCAGCTCTTTTGAAAATAGTAAAAACGGAACCATCATCTTTCTCTACCGTAAACTTATCTCCTATCGGTTCACATGCCAGATCACCCTTGTCGGTGTATTCCTCAGTAAAGATATTGTCCCAGTTATCCATAAACCGTTCGATAATAATATGGTACTTCTGAAAATATTCCGGATGCAAAAGAAATACATATGATCTCTGTGTTCCCTTGTGAAATGTCAGCACTAATGGCTTAGCATCCGGAAAAGCTTTACACATAATGCTCTTGTAGTCAAGCCACTCCCCCAACTTTCTACGTCCCTTATGGCAATAGTAGACCACATTGTGCCCAGCTCTGTAATACTGTTCTTCTTCATCAGGAAGCGCATACTTTTCTGCACCGCGCTTTCTCGGATTATTATCTTCTAAGAGTCCATTATCCGGATCCAAATATATAAGTTCTGCACTTACAAGTTCATTCATGCTTTCCCTAAACCAGGCACTTCGCCCCTGTCGTCTGGAGTACCAATTGGTTTCAACAAATACGAAAAGAAAACTGCATCCGGAATAATTCCGCTTTCTTCGATATTCTTTACTGATTTATCTCGGATAACAGCTATCCTTTTCAGTTCATCAAATACTTCTGGATCATAAATCCGAAAATCATCTTTTTTAAGATAATCTGTAAACTTACCATCATTCGAAGTATCATCGTCTGTCAGATACCAATTGACTCCTACCTTGACTCCAGCTTCAGCAAACGCCCGAAGCAACGCATATTTTCCAAAATCACCTATATCACCGACATACTGATTTTTCATATTGAAAACCAATCCCCTTGCCGCTACTTTAAACAGTTCTATCACTCTTCATAAACATTACAGCAGTGACGCCATTCTTCAATTAAAGCCATAGCTTTCTGCTCATTAGCACGATCAAATGTATCCTTTTTGTAATTTAACACAAATGTAGCTAGCTTTAACTGCTCTGTTCTATTAAACCGGTTAAGATTTGTTTTATCCATCTCCGTTATTGTTTGAAGCATATCCTCTTCTGTAAAGTATTCCTGATAAAGCTCCTTATTGAATATCCATCCTGATCCATTTGTTCCATTCCATCTGCCCGCAAAGATGCATAAAAACTTTAGTTTTGAAACGATGTTTTCGAGAGCCTTTTTTAAAAACTTATTAGCTGACTCCTTGTCCAAATCTTCCCATAAGCAAAAAGTATGTATAAAATCTTCTTCCTCAATCGATTCAGATGATAACTCCAATTTATTTATTTTTTTCAGAAAGGCCTTTTCAAGTTCTAATAACTTTTCAAAGCTAATTATTTGCTCTTCTTTTCTTTCCGGTATATCAGTAAAACGTCCATACGCACATTCTTGATCTCTTATTTCATATGCGATTGTCCCCAATGATTCTTTTCCTGCCTGCTTAAGAACGTGCAAATATACACCATATCTTTCTTCCTCTGTTCTTAATTTACGAATCATATTTTCTGCACAGTATCTCGCTTTTTCTCCCGCAGTAGTCGTAAAAATTGTACTTCCAGATAATCCTTTAAGGTCATACCGCATATCCAAAAACAATCCTGATAACAGAGACAATCTATCTTCCGGAATTATGTCTATCATTGATTGAATTTCATCAATAAAATAGATTATATTTCCTTTACTATTAATATCTGATATAGTCTTTTTCAATTCCTCTTCGTTTAATGAGAATGCACATCTATTAATAACTGTTCTAGGCACTTGTACTTTTTCCATATCAACCATGAAATATAATTCAAAACGATCTGGTTGAGCCGCACGCATTTTCATTCTGGCAATTTTGTTGAACTCACTTCCATAGAAATTCTCTTCCACATCTTTAGCAAATATCGGGAAAATTGCAGCTACGCTTTTAATTGCCTTTTCAGAATCCACCCCCAATAATCGAAACTCTTCCTCATACCTTTTCCTATAAGTTCCCCGCTTCACCTGCGATGACAAAAAACTATGCCTCATACCACCACATACTGCCTCTTGATTTTCGGCTATCCATTTATAAAGTGTAGGTATCAAAACTTCCAGTGTTGTAATTGCAATCATATCTTCAAAAGATGTCTCTTCGTATAACATACTATATCTAAACTGAAAAGTATTGATAACACGATTAACATCTCTTAAAGTGCATATATATGGAGAAATACAATTTTCAAAAACCCTACTCCAATACCGTTGATCCAACTGTATGTCTTTAGATAAGTCTTTTATTACCGTGTCCAATTTTGTAAAGAAAATTTCATGCAATTTCGTCCTATTGAGCTCGGGTATTTCAAAGGGAATTTGAACAATTTTTTCTAAGTACTCGTTTCCGTCAGTATTATGAATTTCAGATAGTGCTCGTCTAACAATCTCCCGATCCATTGCCAAAAGATATGTAATATTTGGCAGATCTCCTACCTGCTTCACAAGTTGAAAAATATCCCTTATTTGCTGATTGGTAAGACGATCTATATCATCGATAAGTATTACTATTTTTTGATCAACCTTCAGCAAAGCTTCTTCAAGTGCTGCTTTAGATGTTTCCAAATCCGATGGTTTTGCTAAAGCTTCTCCTCCAACTTGAGCCGCTTTTTTTAGAAAAGCTGCCAACGGTCCTCCAACAACCGGAACAAGCGTGGCAAATTCAAAAACATCTGCATACTCGCTTAATGCCTTGCCCACCACATTCTTTAATTCGTCACTGCCATCTATGTCTATTTTCGATTTCAATGATGAAAAAAATCGAGCTATTAAACTATCTTTATCCGAATAATTCCATGGTGCAAATTTGATAATTACTGGCTTGTTCTTATCCTCTAACGCCAATTCCTCCATTGTCTGTAAAGCCATATTTGCAACAGACGTCTTACCTGATCCCCATTTACCATAAAGTGCAATTACAATACTTTCTTTTTCCTTATTCTCATAAATTGCTCTTCCTAATTGTTTCGAAAAATCTGCACGTCCCAATAAATCTTCATCAATACTCTTTATTGCACGATCTGAACTATAATTCACGTTCCTTCTCCTCCTCAATACCTACTCCATTCCCTGCTACGATTTCATCACCGAAAATCATATCTGCAAAAAATATTTAATCATCTGTCTGACTTTTATCAATACTAATGTGATTTCATTGCAACAAAAACGAGCACTTATTTACTATATTATAGCAAAACAGTAACTCGTTTTTTCCGTATCGAAAGCCGTCTTATATCAACTTGAATGATTTTTCAGGAAATTAGGTATTTCCAGTTTTCCCTTTATGTCATAGTCACGCCTAAGAAATGACGCACTATTATTTATAGGCATTTTAGGCGGAATTATCATTTCGCCCGGAAACTTATTGATGCCATTAAACGAAACAGGATTTTTTGCGACATCCTTTTCATTTACATCATTCCCAGCGGTTTCATTTGCATCTATTCCTGTCGCAATAAGCGTTATTACAACCGAATTGTCTTCAATCTGTTTTGGATCTGTGACAGTACCCCAGATGATATTGCTCTCTTTACCAACGATACTTTTGATATATGAAACAGCTTCATTCAGCTCAGCAAGATTTACTCTTCCGCTGGTATTCAGCATTATGGTTCCTGCTCCTTTTATCGAATAATCGAGCAAAGGCGAATCGATAGCCTGCTTTACTCCATCAAGCAAGGAAGCTCCCTCTTTTACTACTCCAATTCCAATATGAGCATTTCCCTTGTCCTTCAAAATCGTGCATAGATCATTAAAGTCTAGATTAATTAACCCTTTATTGAAAATGATATTTGTAATACCGCTTATCGCCCATCTCAAAACATTATCTGCAACTTGGAATGCCTCATCAACAAAGAAAGGTTTATCTGATATTTCCAACAACTTATCATTAGGAATTAGCTGTGTAAAAGTTCGCCGATGCCTGTTATATTTCCAATAACATCCCCTTCGCAACTTAGTGCCAACTTGGCACTAAGTCAAATCCCTTTCCTGATCGGATGCCGGATCACGGTCTTCAGTTTCTCCGGTTCAACCCTCCGCGCATCGGAGAGATAAATCTCATGGTGGTGCCTTTTGTCTGTGATATCCAGAACATAACCCTGTTCTTCCATAAATAAGTGCATCGCATCTACCGTAGCAGGCTCATCATCATACGATCCGATATGAATACACTGTACGCAGAGCGCTTCATCGTAGGTGAAAAACTCGACCTTTGAAAAATCCAGCTTTTTCTTCACTGCTGCCTCTTCTATCGCCCAATCAAAATCTGCTTTCGTAACAAAGTCCGGCAATCGAATGACAGAGATCCAGTTGAGATCGGCTTTACGGGAATAGTCTATCCCGTCAACGCCGGTCATCCACCAGAATCCCTCCAGCGGAGGCACCACAAAATCAAAGTAACCGTCAATCTTCCTATCACCTTTTTTGCTCATCTTGATCGTATACGCAATCCCATACAAAAGCTCTATGGCGTGCTTATACTCGCCGCCCTCATCATTAGGATCACCGCTGCCTCTGACCGCTATGTAATTCATTTTGGGAACAGTGACGATAGACGGCTTACCTTTCGGCATGTAGAACTCTTTGTATTCTTTCTTAAAATCAAATGCCATACCCTTTACCTCTCCATATAGTCATTAAGTTCTTTGACCTCACAGCCCTTGCTCGCATAGTAGTCATACATTTTATCCATCTTCTTCAGATCATAACTTGTTATACAATCTGATATCACGTGCACCGTGTATCCTGCCTTTGTCATATTGAAGCATGTTGATTTCACGCAGGCAGTGGCATCAGCCCCCGTAATAAAGAACTCATCTATTCCGTTATTTTTAATGAACCCAGAAAATTCCTCGCTTGTCAGCGCATTTGCTTTTGTCTTTACGAAGATATTATCTGATACCACGGTCAGCTCAGGAACCAGCTCAGCACCTTTTGTATCAGGCTTAAAGTTTCTCGTCCCTGCCGACAGATTGTTATGCTTGATGTAGACGACCTGCATATTTCCTTTCACAGCCCAGTCAATAGCCTGATTGATACGGTCGATGATCTTTTTGTAATTCTTCGTAATATCATTTTGAATGTCGATTACGACCAGTGCTTTGTTTCCCATGTTTCTTTTCCTCCCTATCGTACTTAATTGTCATGTCACGGGCAATCTGATACAGTTTGTTTCTTACGGATTCCGGCTCGATCACAGTCACCTTATCCCTGCAAGAAAGCATCCATGATATCAGGCCTTCATCATCCGCATACTCGTGTTCAAAAAGAAGCGTTCCATCAGGCTGTTCTTCAAAGGAACCCACGCCGTACTCTTCAACAAGCTGCCATTTCATGGAAGGATCAAAAACTGCCTTGACCATTCCTCTTGCCGGAAAGACCTTTTCATTTGACAGCTCCGGCAAAGGAATCTCGGATCTTCTGTCAAATGCCTCTCCATGTACGATACCGTCCATCCGATTCAGCTTGAACAGCCTAAAATCCTTTCTCAGCAGGCAGAATCCATACACATACCAACCGGCCCATTTAAAGATCAGATAATATGGCTCAATCTCTCGTTTTGTTTCACCGCTTGGAGAATAGTAATCAAAACTGATCCTCCTTCTCAGTTCAATGGCATCCTGAATAAGACCTATTTTCGGCGGAAGCGTATCCCTGTACCAAGAAGACAGATCGATCAATATGGAATCCCTGCCATTTACAAATTCAGAAGAACCAGCCTGTATTTTCTCCATCAGCTGCCCGTAGTATCTGCTACCACTTACACTATCCAAACTCCTGAGTCCGGCAAGGATCATCTGCATATCCCGGGATGTCAGCAGTGTCCTGTCCATCCGGTATCCATTCATGATGCTGATGCCTCCTCCCAATCCCTGAGATGTCTGTATAGGTATTCCTGCTTTACAAAGAGCTTCAATATCCCTGTTGATCGTCCTCCTGGACACTTCAAAATGGTCAGCTAACTCCGGAGCTGTCGTCATCTCCTTTTGCAGAAGTATTGATAATATTCCGATCAGTCTGTCTATCTTCATTTTGATCACCCTTGTTACGTATATTAGCAAGCCAAACATGACAGCAGCATGTCATGTTCTTTATTAAAAAATTCCGCTTGCGGAATTTTCTGCGCCGAGCGCGGTTGCGAAGCAACCATTTCCTCTCGCGCGAGTGCGCATCCCAAGCGGAGCGTAATTGGCGTAAGCCAATTATATTTCCCGTACCCCGGTTTCCCAGGGTACAGGAGTTGAATCTTATGCCTTCTTTTTTACAGGAATCCATATCGCGCTGTGATAATCCTTGTCTGTCTTTTCCCCATTGATGCAGTCATACCACTCAACATTGGCGTTCCCGCAGAGCTCATAGTCAGGGTTCCCCGGCAGCCACTCCTTAAATATGCGGGTATTAAGGCTTTGCAAAGAGTCGGGAATCGGACCGATACAGTCGAACACCGCCCACTCACAACTCGGAAACTCATAGACCGCCATGCCTTCCGGCACATCTCCGCCAGCGTACTTTCCCGCAACCAGATATCGGAACTTATCTCCGCCGATATCATCAACACATACTCCATACTCTCCGATACAATGATCTATGATTGCTTTCTCATATGGATTAACCGGCTTATTCCCTGCATAAACATTTGCGGCATACTTCTCGCAAATCTCATCCCAGAACTTCGGAATCTCCTGATAAGCCGTTTCGTAATCAAATTCCTTCTGAAATCCGATCACCTTGAACTGAAACATCGTTGTTATCTTGTATTCCATTTGGAAACCTCCTTGAACCTGAACTTTTAGCGTCAAAGGAAGAAAAGTCTTTACATCAGCTCCCTCACGTGCCTGCGTAGGTGTTACACCGTGAAAACGGGAAAAAGCTTTGGTAAAACTCTCAGGCGTTTCGTAGCAATAACGTAATGCGATATCGATTACTTTATCCTCTGTCTCTTTCAGATCAAGTGCCGCTTTATACAGCCTGCGGTTGCGGATGTACTCTCCGATTCCATAGCCTGTCATAAGCGAAAACCCTTTCTGAAGAAAGAATGGAGAAAGATACACCTGCTCAGCCACATCCTGCGCACTGATGTGGTCGGTAAGATGCTTCTCCATATAATCGATTGCTGTCCGGATACCGGTAATCCACTCCATCGCCTGCTCCTCCTTTCCTGATGTGGTCAGTATATTCTTTCAGCAGGTAAACGTCCTGTCATTTTCTGTTCTGATCTGTCCTGTTAAAATAATTATAGAATAACACGATGAGATGCTATATTTTAATGTATTTCTGCAAATTATAATTCATGCAGACTTTTATCTAATAAATTTAAAAACAAGTAAAAGAGCGAAGTCATTTATCCTGATTCCGCTCTTTCCAAAAACACTATTATGATTTTTGATTTTTCCATTGCTTATTCAGGAAGACCTTTTTCTTACTGTACTTTCTTTCGTCTGCTTTTCTTCATCAGCAGAATCGCGCAAACGATCAGATAAATACCGCTGCCGTACATCCAAACCGCATTTTTTTCACAAAGCTCCAGTATAAACGGAGCCGCAGACATAACTGCACTTCCAAGAACAGAATACAGCACAAGACTCTCTGTATCATCCAAACCTTCTATGATACTGATATTTCCCATATATATATCCATAGAAACCGGTGTTCCTATTCCGTCCACAAGCCCTGCAAGAATAGAAGACAATATTATTATTGCGGTCATAAAAAAAGGTACATTCAAAATCATCATCGAAACAGCACCTGTCACCAGTACCAGCATCTGAATCGCAATATCGCTTTTGAACTTATTCTGCAAAATTTTGTAGATATGTTCTCCAAGATACAGTCCGGCTACTCCGTTCAGTAGATTTGCATAGGTCAGTACAACTCCCGGAAGCCGAAGGGATTGTATTCTTCCCGGTATCAGACATACGATCACCATTAAAAGGAAATACTGCGGAATGATGATCAGAAATATCGTTTTTAACAGTTTCATCGAAGAGATCGTTTTTTTCAGCCGTATTATAAAATTATCAGCCAACGTATTTTCTTTTTCATTTGAAGATTTTGAAAGCAGTTTCCATGGCATGAAAAAGAATTCAAATATCAAATACAGCAAATATCCTATCGCAGTTGCAATAAAGGTTGTCTGATAACCAAATACTCCTGCTATCACGCCGCCAAAACCCATACCGCATAGAAGTCCACCGATCACACCATTGTTATTGGCTGTCAGATTAGCGCTCCGTTCTTTCTCACAGGAATAGCCATCTGAAATGACAATATTTCTGACCTGTTTGACACCTGCCGTTCCAACGCCTGCAAAGAATCTCATTATGATCATAATTAATGTCGATGTGGTAAAAAAACATCCGAAATTAGCAATGATCATAACCATTGATGAAGTCACAGCCAGCTTTTTTCCCTTAAGCCGCTTCCCGATATAAGGCATAAAAAACATTCCAAGAAGATCCGCAATAGAGCAGATTGAAATAGACAGTGCTGCCGCTGTGATCGGAGACATACCCAGAGCACCCTGATTCCATTCCTTGATCTGAAGCGCGGAGAAGGAGAGGCACATATAGTCAAAAGTGACTGAAAGGAAGTTTCCGTACCGGATCGCGTTCGCTATCTGCTTATATTGCTCATCAGAAGGCAGTCCAAATAATCTGCTTCTTCTAAAAGTGATCATTTCTGAGAGTACCATCGACTCCTTCATGACAATAATAGCGAGAACGATCGTGGCAATGAAAGTCAGCGCCATATCCAGCACATTTCTATGGATATAGCCATCCGAGATGCTGTAGGCAAGCGTTCTCTTTTCATTATCTCCATATAAAGGCAGTATGTATTCATTTTGTCCGTTTTCCGCATCGAGGTCCTTTATATACAGAGAAGCTATCGAATCATTTTCCTGGCGCTTTTCTTCCAGGTACTCATCCAGATCATATATTTCCTCTATCACAACTCCTTTTTTCAGGATATCATTGATCGTTGAGTTTACATATGCCGCCGTACCTTCAGCACTTTTTTGTGCCGCCTTTACAAACTCCGGACGATAATTCACTGTCAAAAAAATTCCCTGTATTATCACCCCTAAGATCATCAATAAAATTATACGGTTATCTGACGCCCCTCTTTTATAACCTACAAAACAGAAAATGGTCATGATCAGAAATACGATCATGCTTCCGATAATGGATTTTTTGAGTGAATCCTTTAATTCCTCTTTTATCTGGATATATGAATAAAAAGTCTTTAGATATCCCTCTAATCCATCCTCGCTGTTTCGTATTTCCTGTATGACTTCCCCATAATCAGACCGCTCTAACTGAAAATAGGTCTCTTCCGTTGTAGATGCGATGGCTTCATCATCTTTATTTGCAAGGATTATGATACTGCCTTCATTAAGAAGTAAAGCAGCTCTCTTTAAAACATCCGAAATCCCATAGTAATTTGAAAGTGTCTTACCATATTCCAGCGAGGTCGTTATCTCTTCAATAACTTCATCATTACAAGATGTGATAAACTGCTCCTCATTTTTTTTGAAATAATCGAGAATCGTAAGATAACTTAAAACACATAGCCCCGCAGCTGCAAACAGTGAAACGAACTGTAAAACATAATATTTCCGAAAAAACCCTCTCATCTTAACTCCCCTTTTCCGGCTGTCCGTTTATCGGTAAATATGATCCACGCTGCGTAAAAGTCTGATCCTGGTATTAAATCCTGTTTTTTTTGCAGTTGCCATATTCATAACAATATGCGGTGAACTTTGATACAGACACGGCTGGTCTCCTGCTTTCTTTCCATGAAGGACATTGCTCAGCACCATAGCAGCATAATTTCCATAGCCTTCATAATCAAAACAGGACAAGCACATAAGTGCACCGCCTTTACTGATAGAATCACCATCGCCTACAAGAGACGGGATCCCTCTATCAGACATTAATTGTGAAATACTATGTACATTATCATCATCCATTGTCCCATAGCAAAAAAGGAACGCATCAAAATCCTGCATATTAGTATTTTCAAGATCTAAAAGGAATTTTTCGTCAAAATCATCTTTATAACTATCCTCTTCACGATAGATCATTTCATGAAGATTTACGTCCAGTTTCTTCGCGGCATCCCTGTACTCTGTATTCCCTGCTATCACATCAAATTCATCAATACATGCCATGCCGATATTCTTAAACTCAAACATGCTCTGATATCCTTCAAACTGACGCTTATAGGGATTTTTTTCTACAAGCGCCCAGATGTCATCATCTCCTGTATCCTCAGCAGAATCAATGATTCCCGCTGCAACCGGATCAGTCGCGAGACATACTAAAAAAGGAATTGGCAGATCCAGTTCCTTAAGAAATAGTCCCGGATCTGTTCCGGTCGCTACGATAACATCCAGTTCACCGTTTTCAACCTTTTTTTTGAGTTTTTCTGCTATCTCATCATTTCCTTCAACATCTATCATATAAGGTTCATCATCAAAGATGACCGCATTCCCCTCCTGATTCCTTACTATCCGCTCATAGTAATCAAAAAAATCTTCGGAAGAGCCGGAAAGATCTGTCTGCTCCCCAAGATATCCCATTTCCTTAAGGCCTTCTGCCAGTCCTTTCAGACAAAGGTATGAGCTCTCGATAGGCGGTCCAAGATCCATGAAGCCGATACGGTATGGTTCTCCGGAAGGCTTTTTGCAAGGGGTTATATCAAAATCATGTTCCTGTCGTATGAGTTTCACTTCAATTAAATCCTTTTGGGCACATCCGGACATTATTAATCCTGAAAACAGCATCAGGCATCCCAAAAGAACCCGTGATACTTTATAGTATATTTGCACTGAACCGCGCCTTTGAATATCTCGCAATGCTCTCATACCAACCCTCACTCTTATTCTCTGAACTTATGAGATCATTATAAAATTCAAACATTCCCATTTCATGGGCGCTTCTGATATCCGTTTTTAAGAAGCTTAAAAAACGCTCTTCCTCCGGCATTTTTGCCAAAACCTCAAAGGGTCCGGCGTTAACCGCACCTTCTACGGTGTCATACAGCATCACAATGGGACCGCTGATATATCCGGAGAAGTCATAATTTTCTGCTGAATCTGCAAGATCATAATATCCGCAGGATCTTAACGCCTCGAGTGTCAGTTTGTGCCAGTCAGGAAGATAACAGGACTGAAAAACACCGCCATAAAAACTGAATCCACGCAAAAATCCTGTAAGAAACCACGAAAGATATACATCCGGAATTATCTCCCTTTGCAATAGCTTCTCCTTAAGAATTTCGGACTTTACAGAAATCTCGACTGTTTCTCCATCATTTTTCCGTCCCCTTAAGTAACCATCCTCCTCAAGACTTAGGATAAAATACCGCTTTTCTTCGTCACATCCTCTGAATAAAAGACTTGCAAGAGGACGCCCTTCAAGATCATAAAGATCATTTAGCCTTTTCACGTATGAAACATTAAAAAGAAGCTCATAAAGAATACTGTTTTTTCTATCCATATCCTTTATGATAAGCTTTGCAAACAGTTCTTCCGCTTCCAGATATATGAGGCTTTTCCCACCGGTCAGCTGCGGAATCCTGTCCATTATTCCTTTCCCGATAAAAAACGCCTGGTCAGGAAATCGATCAAGTGAAAGAATATCCTCCCGAAGATAAAGCTCATTAAAAAGCCTCTTAACCTCTTTCTTCACCAGATACCTGCTTATTTTAGGAAGCGCTCTATCCCTTGCTCTGGTTACCAATCCACGATCAAAGCCTTTTGTCAGCGTTGCAATGGCGCCAGTCGGTTTTTTGGGAAAAATCGGAATATGAAGCGCTTCGCAGGTTTCTGTATACGTAATAATTCCCCGTGCATAGGTGGAACTGATCAATGGTACACATCCGTATGTCAGGATCGGTATAACAGGAACATCCTTTGACACTCCGAGAAGCAGCCGTGCAAAAAACAGATCTCCCTGAAATGACTGGGAAGAATAAAAGCCTCCGAGGTGATCTGCGGTATGAAGCGCTCTTAATGACAACGCTTTTCCGATTTCTTCAGCTTCTTTCAGTCCGAGCCGTTCTCTGACATATTCTGCTGCAATATCTGTAAAATCCTCTATACACTGTACAGGTTTATACAAATTATTTTTTTTTAACTTTTGACTCTCATCCTTTATCCATTCATCAACGGTCAGTTTTGAATCAAGCATGCGGTCAATAGTGTTATTCCGGCTCCTTACCTGAAGGATAAGCCTTGGCACCAGCTCTTCCTGAGCCACGGAGATATCACAGTTATTTGTCATATAGCTCCTTTATTTTAATGCAGAGCATTGTCAGGTCATCAAACTGGACCGCATCCCCTACAAAAAGGTCAACATCCGCTCTTAAAGCCGGAAGCAGTTCTTCAGGCGACATACCTGCACACTTTTCCAATGCACTTTCCATACGCTCCATTCCGTATAGTTTATCCGATGAATCCGTCGCCTCGGGTACACCATCTGTATAAAGGAAAATCATATCACCCTTTTTCAGCATGAGCTCGTTATTCATGTATTTTATTCCTTCAAGCGTAGCTATCGGAGGCCTTTTCTTTGCTGCACGTATCAGTTCTATAGAAGAGTCTTCATGTATAAGTACCGGATATTCATGTCCTGCATCTGCAAAGGTCAGTTTTCCATCTCTTAAGTCTAAGATCCCAAGCCACACTGTAACAAACAACTCAGCATCATTTCCTTCACACAGCTGATTATTGGCTTTTGAAAGTGCCATGGCAGGATCACCGCATTCAATAGTATTATCCTTTATGATCGTCTTGGATATAGCCATAAACAAAGCTGCGGGAACCCCCTTTCCTGATACATCCGCCATTACCATTACTAACCTGTGATCATCCAGCATAAAAAAGTCATAGAAGTCACCGCCAACCTCTTTCGCCGGATCCATACTTGCAAACAGCTCAAACTCTTTCCGCTCCGGGAATGCCGGGAACATTCTCGGCAGCATTGATGCCTGAATCTCAGTTGCAATAGACAGTTCTGCCCCGATCCTCTCCTTTTCCGCGGTGATCTTCTGCAGATTCTCCATATATTCATGGAGTGTTAAGATCATTTCAGAAAAATTATCTGAAAGAGAGCCGATTTCATCATTAATTAGATTTCCTTTGGAAATCATTTTTGCGATTTCGGGATTTTTATCCTTTGCATAGGCTTGAACCTGTTTTTCAAGACTCAGGACACGGCTGAGAATATTTTTTTGTACGAATCCCATCATTCCAACAGAGAAAAATCCCAATACAAGAACCGAGATCAGTACCAGGTTAAGCACCGAGCGTTGGATTTTTCCGGAAACGAAGCCCACCCCCACATCGGTTAAGATCACACCCAACACCTCGCCGTTATACATTAGCGGAGTCGCACAGGTGTAGACATGACCAAATTCATTATCGTATGAATCCATTTTTTCCGGTTCTGTGCCTTTATCAAATGCCTCCCACATAGCCACATGCTTTGCCGGATCCTCATATACTTCATATCCGAGCAGCAAGAGAGATTCATTATCTACGATCTCCTCTTCTCTAGGGCCGTCAAACATATAGCAGACATGGTATTCTTTATCAATTTTATAAACATAGTAGGCGTATTCCAGACCATAATCCTTTTTAATCTTGTCAAATAAGATTAAATAATCGAGATACTTATACCTCGCGTACAGCAGCTTTAGATCATCATCCATTTCAGAAAAACTGATATCTTTTCCATATATACGGTCTGGATATTTTTCACGGAATGCATTCTGAAATTCATATGCTTCTTTATCAGCATTATCAGCATAATGGAATGGGATCTTGAATTCCTTCATATGCTTATCAAAGTAGTCCTGCAAAGATGCAAACTCATCTATATCTTCACCAAGCGCGCTCGCAAAACTGCGATTGATAGAACGCAAAGTATCCCTGTACTGCTCATAATACATTTGTTTTTGGGAAATATAGGTCGCAAGAGCACTTATCAGAACCGCAATGAAAATAAAAGCAATAAACAGCCTTCCGAATTTTTTTGATAATGATGTTTTATTACCTTCTTTCATCGTCTCCCTCCATATAAACTTTTGGTATCCGTTCAATTCCCGAAAAGAGTGTCTGGCAATTCCCAAATCCAAACATTGAACGGTCTATCCAGTCACTAAAACGTATTCCGAAAGTATTTCCTATGATCTGTACCTCGTCAAATTCTATGATATCGTCATTACCTGTTATATCAGCAATACAGGTATCCATGCAGGGAATCCCTACAATGTTGAAAAGTTTCCCTCGTATCCTTACAACCGGATCTTTGCATAATAAAACAAACGGCAGATCCCAACTTCCAAAAGAAAGAAGAGCAACTTTTTGTACATTACCGGGCATCTTTCCGGAATAATCTGTCTGAGTACCGGGTTTAAGCTCGGTTGTTTTTAAGACCGTGCCATAAACGGAAAGGATCTCCTGTACAGCCGGTTTATCGCTTTCTTCTCCTGTTCCTATACCATACATAAACGCACCGACCCGTACCATATCAAAGGTATACTCAGGATGTTGAAAGCATAGCGAAGAACTGCACAGATGAAATGTCAGATTTTTCCTTATATCGCTGTCAAAAGAATTAAAAATCTTTGCATAAGACTCGATTTCCCCTATAGTCTTATCTTCATCTCCGGAATACGCCGGATAAATATGTGCATAGATTCCTGAGATTTTTACCTTGCCGTTCACTCCTATCCGATTTCTAACTTTTTCAAAGTCATCTTTATCAAAACCTTTAAGACCTGATTCAAAGTCCAGACGAAGATGAACATTAACAGTAGTATCAGTACAAAGTTCCTCATAATCCTGAAGCCCGGAATAAGAATAAACAGAAAAGATCACCTTGCTTAAAAGCCGTTTTCTTTTGGGGGTATCACATCGTTCAAGAACAGCTTGTATCTCTTTAACAGGCTCACGATTTAAGATAAGTGTCGACTTATTGATATTTGTTTCGTACAACTTTGTTGCTTCATAAAAGGATGCAGTGACAAACATTTCAACTGCACTTTCCTTATCCAAAATCTCAGCGATTCCCCTCATTCCGTGCCCATAGGCATCTCCCTTAATAACAGCTGCAAGTTTGCAGTGTTCCGGCAGGCTGCTTTTGATCGTATGTATATTATCAATCAGTTTTCCCGAATCAATAACAGTTCGGTTCAGCATATGAGCTCTCCTTTAACATGACAAACAGAGAAAATATACTCTCATATATTTATCGAATGATAAAACACAATAAATAAGCCCGGCAGACAATGCTAGTCCGCCGAGCCTATCTCAATTATTAAATTTTTCTAAATGTATAGTTTTTGAAACTAATAATCAGAAACACGCATTTACTGCGTGTTTCGTATGAAAGTTTTCACTGAACAGAAATGGGCAATTTTTAAATGCGAAGCATTGCCCATTTCATGGCTTTTGGAATGCTTGCATTTCAAAAGTCATATGTTTTGAAACTGAGGATCAGAAACACGCATTTACTGCGGGTTTCGTATGAAAGTTTTCACTGAGCAGAAATGGGCAATTTATGAATGCGAAGCATTGCCCATTTCATGGCTTTTGGAATGCTTGCATTTCAAAAGTCATGATAAGAAGTCAAAACTATTGATTCATTACACTATTAATTCCCGAAACAATATTTTCCATACTGTTTTCCTTCCAGAAATCACTTATATCATACTTACCATGACCGGATTCCCGGGACTCCAACAGGCTTACAAATTCTTTCTCATCCGAAAAAAGCTTTGCATATCCGCTTTCTACGAGATTTAGAAGAGACGCAGCCATCGGAATGTCCCATATGAAAGTATCCAGATTAAATCCCATTCCTTCATAGATCGCTGTTGACTCAACTCCGACCTGCATGGAAGATCTTGAGAACAGATCATACAGAGGAGTTTTATTGTCAGCTATGACCTCTATGTCTGAATTTTGAAGCTCGATGTAACTTTCTTTATATGCATCAACTTCTCTTGGGTGAAGCTTATAAATGATCTTTAATTCCGGCTTCAACCTGCTGATCTTAACCGCAAGCTCAGAAAGCTCTTTTCCGTATTTTCTGCTGGACAAGAACAACACTGTATTTTTATCTCTTTCACACTTCGAGAGCGGATATGACTCCATCATTTTGTCATGATACGGAAATCCCGTTGAGACAACATGATCATCGGGTATGGGAAGATTTATCATCCCGTTCCAGAAATTTCCGAATGAGTAAAAATAATCCGGAAACTGCCTGATCCGCACATTATCGGGATAAGTTGTCCTGATCGTGCCATGCTGAAGTTCTATTGTAGGAATATGCAGTTTTTCAGCTGCCTCGTTGAATATCTGAACATCAAAACTGCCTCCAACAACCTCTACTATGACTTTTGGAGATACCTTTTTCAGGATATTCTCATATCTCTTTCTCTTATATCTGTATAAATAGTAGAGAACTGTCGCCCGGTCTGAAAATTCATTTAAATTCGGATGAAAACCGTAATTATCCCTAAGATCCTTAAACGGCTGTTCAATTTCATTTTTTATCTGATCATGGACCTGCCTGTATTTTTTTGGAAAAAGGTACTTTTTCAAGTATCGATAAATATATCCGCAAATACTTATCTTATCAAGGAAAAACAGATTTTCAGAATACAGCTTTTCTCGCTTATATTTTCCAAGCCCCTTTACCTGTATCGTGACCGAACCCGGAAATTTCTCAGCAACATAATCCGTATAAATACTGACCATTTTGCCGTCTATTTCCTGTCTTCTGGCATGACATAGGAACAGAACATCTGCCTTCGGGATTCTGCGGGGAACAAGCTCAGAAAAGAAGACCAACGCCGTCTTTATCTTATCGACTAATCCCTCTTTTGCCTGATCCTTTATCTGACGGAAAAAAGCGGGCTCAACCTTAGCTAACTCATCCTTAAATGACATCACCATGTCACGGCGCATATAATTCCAATACTGGAATCCGTCTATGCTCCTGTTATTTAAGAGTTCATACGCTTTTTCCCATTCATAAAATTGTTCTATTTTCATATTCTTAGATCAAACCTGCTTTTGTTCCAGCTGTTCTCCGGCAGGAATTACCTTTTTCAGCGCATGATCACAATAGTTGCAGGCATCTGCATACTCTATTGTAAGGAATTCTCTGAGTTCTTTCTTAAACTCCTTATCTGTACGCTCTTTTCTCAGATCAAAGCTGTCGTGCTTTCCATCCATGTATCCGAGATCCACAAGAGACGCTGCTCTGGCACATGTGTAAAGCTTACCGTTCAAAAGAGTACGGCAGTATCTTGCAGAAAAGCATGCATTGTACTCCTTTGCAAGCTGCGGAATATCTTTTCCTCTGTTCTCCGTTCCGCCCGGATCAACCCAGGAAGTTGCTTTTCCAAGCTCGCAGTGAATACCCTTCTTTTTACATAGCTCGGACAGCTCCTGAACCTTCTGGACCTTCAGACCATAGTCACTGATAACGATCTTCGGATTTTTAGAAGCAGCTATCAGATCCATGAGCTCATCCTTAGGAATGACTGTTCCATTTGTTACAAAAGTCAGGCAGTAAATTTTTTCATGATTCTGAAATGCCTTAACAACCTTTGCAAGCTCAGGATAAACAAAGGGTTCTCCGCCAAGGAGAGTTAATTTTACGCAAAAATCTGTACGCGAGAGAAGATTCTCAACATCCTTTATCACATCCTCTGCCGGAACGTGGTATGGCTTCTCGTAGCAAGACATAAGATTATTGCAGTGCGCACATTTAAGTGAGCAGTGAGTTGTAAGCTCGCATACGATATCCGGATAAACAAGCGAATTAGGAACAATAAGTCCCTTTATCATTTTAAAAAGATCACCGATCTTCTTTTTTCCCGGAGTATTAAAATAATATTCTCTAATACAGGGTCTAAAGACCCTTTTCCAATATGATCCCATTTTTTACCTTTCTAATTAATCGGCAAGTAATTCTTCCAAAAGAGTCTTACCTTCGGAAGTCTTGATATTATTAAATACCGGTCCCAGAACGTACTGTGTCTGGATTATTCCCGGCACAAGAGCATTGTACTCCATGCAGACGATCTTGCCGCTGTCATCCACAGTGAAATCCCATCCGATTATTTTGTTATGAGGAAATCTCTCATGAACCTTCACAGCAAGTTTTTTCATATCCTCAAACTGTTCGATCCTGCCCTCAGGCTTATTGCCCCAAATATCAGGATAAACAGTTGCTGTATCCGGATCGACCACCTTATCCATCAGATGTCCGTCCTCAGTGATACCGACAATCCTCGGATGCTCACCGCTCTTTGACACTGCAAGGTCACAAAATTCTCCCGGAGGGCCGACACGAAGTATTGCCCCGAGAACATATATTGTACCCTTCCAGTAAAGAGTTGTCACCCTCACAATATTTACAGATGAAGGATTCCACTGTGCAAGGAAATCACTCTGACGCATAGGGATCTGTATAACATAATCCTCTCTGTAGTTCTTGAGCGCCTTTTTATAATCCTTTTTCTCGATAAGCCCTACATTCATTGTATGACCATGAAGCACGGAGCCCTTAAAAACAAGCTTTTCATATTTATTCAAAACTGCCATAGGGTCACTGCATACTTTATAGTCACTTGTTAAAAATTCTCCGTCGATGTTTCTTAAAACAACCTCCGGAAAATTCACCTCAGGCATAAAGACTTCAAAATAATTCTTATCATTAAATATGTTCTTTGTGATAAGTGAGCGTCCCATCAAATAATCCATTTTATGGAGCTTCGGAAGCATGATGTTCTGGTACACGATATCAGATACAAAGCCCGGAACAAAAGCTTTTCCATCACAGTAAACATTCTTAAAAGCCGTGTGCTGGCTTATATCTTCTTTATAATAAACATATTTCTGTTCTTCTTCCGTAAGCGCTTTCCATTCCGGATGAATCGAAAGGAGTTTTTTATCTCTCTTTCCGAACTTTCTTCTCCTGTCAAACGGCACCCATTTTGTCTTCAGTGCACTATATGACCCGTTTAACGCATAAACAATATTAAAAGCCATGCCATGCCTCCATAAGGACTCTCTTCAAATTCCATGTCCGACATATTATCTGATCAAAGTCGATAATAAACCACAAGATAAAATAACATATTTTCAATTATTCGTACAGAATAAGAGTTTTTTCCATTTTATTTGTCTCCGGGCAAAGGTACAATAAATGTAGCACATCATCATAGAAAACGTGAGGGGCATCCTATGAATACATATAACCATCAGTCCGAAATATGCGGGCTTTCTATATGCATCATCACACGAGACCAGGCAGACAAACTGGAAAAGTGCCTGAAAGCTATCCATGATAATCTGATACCTATACTTCCTGAAAACACCTTGGAGATCGTTATTGTGGATACAGGAAGCACGGACAATTCAAAAGACACCTCTCTAAAATATACCAGTGCCCTGTATGACTTTCCGTGGATCAACGACTTTGCCGCTGCCAAAAATGCAGCTGTGTCTCACGCTTCAAATGACCTTGTCCTTATCCTGGACACGGATGAATATATCGAGCCTTTTACATCAACGACCTTTTTTTCAGAAGTATTATCCCATATGTCCGAAGCTCCGTGTTCTGTAGGGCGGATAGAACGTATAAACCACTACACCAATCCCGATGGACATGCCACCGAATACCGTGAATGGATAAACCGCCTCTTTGACAGACGATATTTTCATTATGAAGGACGGATCCACGAACAGCTCGTAACTGTCTCTGATTCCGATGTGACCTACTCTACCTGGAAAACACCGTTCAAAATTTTGCACGACGGATATGACCTGTCTCCTGAAAAGATGAAAGAAAAAGCTGAAAGAGATGCCTCACTCCTCAGGATTTCGCTCGCTGAAACCCCTGACGACCCATATCTCTGGTATCAGCTCGGCAAGTCATGCTTTGCAGCGGAAAACTACATTTCCGCCGAAGAAGCCTTTATGAAAGGCATTTCTCTAAGCCCTGCGCCAAATCTGGAATATGTGGAAGATCTGCTGGAAACGGCAGGTTACACTTTACTGAAAATAAATAAGGCGCCCGAAGCTCTGCAGCTCCTTGCGCCTTATAATGATCAAGAACCTTTTCATTCTTCTGCCGATTTTCAGTTTTTATTTGCCACAATTCTAATGAACTGCGGTCGATTCGAAGATGCTATCGACAACTTTGTCTTCTGCACGACCCTGCCTGCGTCACGTACCACCGGAACCAATTCTTTCATGGCATGGTACAATGCCGGAGTCATTCTCGAGATCGCAGGGCTTCCTGCAGAAGCCGCCGAATACTACAAAAAGGCCGGAGATTACATTCCTGCTGTCGAAGGCTTAAAAAGGCTCTCTGACGGAAATTCCACCAATGGTTTCCATCCTGTATCTTCCTGAATCTTTGCTACAGACGGTCTTAATGAAACGATCTGCCCTGATCCTGCATCTCCGTATCGGATGTCGGCGTCAGGGTCGATTCTTTCACGGATGATCTCTACAAACTCTTTCAGAGGTCTGTACCGGCCGTCAGCTATATTATATATCTCGCCTGCATGGCCACGTGCCATAAGCGCCATCATCGCATCAGCTGCATCGCCCG
This sequence comes from Lachnospiraceae bacterium, assembly GCA_900168235.1. GTDB lineage: Bacteria > Bacillota > Clostridia > Lachnospirales > Lachnospiraceae > NK4A144. The sequence continues at coordinate 25,386 of FUZG01000010.1, forward strand.
CATCCAGATAATCCCAGGTCTGCATGCATGAAGAGAGCTTCGGTGTCTCGCCTTTCTCCAGACAGCTGATCACATACCTGAGCATTGTTTCCTTTCTCTCATACTTTCCATACAAAGAAAAGATCCTGCCCCATATCCATTCCACGTCAAGCTGCTCCGCAAGCCGCTTTGTGAGATATAGAGCAGCTGTTTTTGAAGCACCGTACGCCGAAAACGGATCAGGCTTCATGTCCTCTGTGACTCCATTCTCTGCTCCTGATGAATAACCATACTCTGCCTGGGAACCTATCATGAGTATACGCCTGCACCTAAGTGCCGCTGCCTCTTTTACCGCATCGAGCGCAGGTTTTATATTCCTCATCTGACCTTCGAAGTCATCTCTGCCCCCAACCCAGCTCAGATGGTAAAATTCCTCGCACTTACGGATCCCGGTCTGTTCCTCTATCTTTTCTGAAATATGGTAATACTCCGTCATATCGAGCGGAACACGTATAAGCTCTCCTATCGATACCTCACCATTTGCCCTGCGTTCCGCAGCCTCTAACCTTATCCGCTCCAAACGCTCATTGTGAGCAGATCCCGGTCTCTCGATACAGATGACCTTTCTTCCGCTCTCAACTAATTTTTCTGTAAGGTTGCAGCCTGCAAATCCCGCTGCACCTGTTATAACTGATGTGATCATATTTTTGCCTTTCTTCCCCGCTATATCAAAGCATTATACCCATAACTTTAACATATGGCTCAGATTTATCTCTCATTAATTTAAATCCTTTATGAAGTTCATTCAGAGAAAACCTGTGGGTAATAAATTTCTCAGGCTTTATAGTGCCTTTCTTCAGCCTGTCCAGAACATAGTGCCAGTCATCACTTTTTTCTCCGGTAAAGGACGAGTTCCATGTACCTGTGATCTTAAGCTGGTTCCTGAGGATCTTCCAATAAACATCCCTGGAAAAATCCATATCAGAGTGTGGATTCCCCACAAAAACAATACGTCCCGATGGTGATGCATGATCCACAGCCTGAACAACAGTCACGTTTTTTCCTACACATTCAAATGTCAACTCTACGCCCCTGCCATCCGTCTTTTCATTTATCCATCCGTCCGTATCGCCTTCCCTGATATCATAGAAATTATCAGCTTTTACACCTATCTCCAATGCCATTTCGCGTTGGAAGGATTTATTTCCTATAGCCAAAAGTTTATCAGGATCAACTCCTGCATCCAGCAAAAAGGCTGTGAGCATAAGACCAATGGTTCCCATTCCGAAAACAACAGCATAGCCATTTATAATCTCACAGGTCTTAAATCCTCTCCTCATCGCGTGAACAGCAACAGCCATCGGTTCAAGCATGGCTGCCGTCTCCATTGATATCTCATCAGGAATTACGATCACATTTCTCGAAGGAACAGCCACATACTCAGCAAAAGCTCCGTCCCTGCGAGAGCCTATATAGCTATAATGTCTGCACATCTCATATTTTCCATGCCGGCAGGGATCACACTCCATACATGGGATAAGCGGAAAGACACCTACCCTCTTTCCGCTAAGACTCTCATCTGCACCATTTCCAAGTTCTTCTACTATTCCCGAAAACTCATGCCCGGGAATCAGCGGATGAACATGCGCCCCTGTGTCATATATCCGCGGAATATCAGAACCGCAGATTCCTGCCGCAGACACCTTTAATAAAACCTCACCGGGTGACGGTACAGGTTTTTGCACATCTTCAAATCTCAGATCATTTATATCATGCAGTACGTATGCTTTCATTGAACGGTTTCCCCATTATACAAAAATCGGTCTATCAACTCCTGATAAAATCTTTTTTCCGTACCGCGCCGCGATCTCACATCTTCTGATCGTCTCTGGTGTTCGATTTGTAATATATGCATCAACCTGAGTTATCAGCTGAACATCACTTTCCAACGGTTCATCAACCACATTTACCAAACTGTCTGCATCAGGATATTTGTCAAAACATTCCCATAACTGTTTCATGCAGTGATCATAAGCCGCTGAAGACCGTGAACAGTATAATACCAGCTCCGCATCACGTTTATGATACGCTTTCACAAACTCACTTATAACATGATCTGCCAATGGATACGGCTGGTCAAAATCGATGTAGTATAAAAACCTTGGAATGTCATCATCTGACATCCTTTGAATCGGGCAAGCAGAATATATCCTATCCTCAACAGTCTCCGGAAGATATTTATAAACAAACTCCTCAACAGGTAATTGTAGATCATCTTTCCTGGAAACCAGGAGTTCCTCCGGCCAGTTCCACCACTGAATCCGCTGCAGACCGTCGATTATTTCCTGCGAAAATCGATATTTAACAACCTTTGCAGGATTGCCTACTGCAATGGCATACGGAGGTATCTCACCTGTAACAACAGCCCCCGCACCTATAACAGCTCCGTTATTGATTTTTGCTCCGGAAATGATCGTTGCCCTTGCTCCTATCCAGCAATCATTTCCTATAAATATCTGACCCTTTCGACGTATCCTGAAATCTTCTCTGCTCCGGATAATGAATGATGGTTCTCCCTGAAAAGTGTGCATATAGTCATGATTGGGGTCGATCTCCATCAATATATCATATCCCATCGAAGTGTACTTTCCGATCAGAACATTGAAACAGGCATCATCAGAAAAAAACGTACGATTAGTTTCTATTCTGACCACCGCGCAATAACTGTCCCGTCCGAAAACAGCCACCGGAAAACCATTCTCATCCTCAGATAATCTCCCGTAATACGTCATCCACTCATCATGAATACTTCGGGCCGGTATCGATAGATCAAAAAACATACACTCACACTTTCGCTCTGTCAGCTTTTTATAAATTCTTCTCCAAAATATATAGTGTACTTGTATCCGTAAGACCACATTCACGGAAGGTCTCTTCCCCAAAGAAATCCTTTCCTAATTGATGAACCGTAAACACACTCTCAAGCCTTTCCAACAACCCTTTCTTTGAGTAACACCTACAGTGATCACCCTGGCCAAATCTGCGCCAATTTTCCGCTTCACTTAATCCCCATTCTTCATCTATTTCATCCTGATTCAGATTGACCGGAACTAAAAACACAACTTTCCCCTTATACTTCAAAATTCGTCTTAATTCCTGAAGCGCCTTTACATCATCTCTTACATGCTCCAAGACATGTGAACATATAACATAATCATATGTATTATCAGGAACTGCATTCATATCTTGAATATCACTCTTAAAAGACACCCCCTGCATATAGAGATCTGTCGACTCATAACTCACTTGTTCACAGTAATAATTAATCCAAAAATCTATCGCAGGTGATGGCGCAATCTGCAATACTCTCGTGCCATATGGAGCAAAAGGAAGACCATCCTTTAACAGAAAAGAAACAATCATTCTGTCACGGTCTGCAGACAAACACTCTGGACATATATATTCTTTTTTATTCAGTGTCTCTGACCTGCTGTCCAAAGACCCTCCGTATTTTTTCTTATTTTCTTCATAAAATGAAGGCAGCGGTCTGTATATTACACGTTTTTGACAACAAGCACATCTCTTTAATGAACCAGCAAAACCTCTCATCTCACCTATACACTCTATTGCCAGGTCAAGAGAACTGCATATCACATCATAATTGTTTTCAGACAACTCCGCCTTACTGCAAACATATCCAAATTTATTAAAAAATTCCGAATAAGGATGCCAAAGATCTTTCCCAACCGATCTCTTTAATTCCCAAATACATGCTGATATATCTGAAAGGATCTTAGGATCATATTTTTGAGTTTCTGATAAAGCACTTTTAATATCTTTTAATGATATCTCGATCTGATTTAAATCATTAAGTATAGCATCACTCATTTCCATCCCCTTCAACCTCTTCTCAATCAAACCGCCAAGCTGTTATATTTCTATCAAATTACAATCATACTCTTTCCATACACATCAACGACATTTATACTCTCTATAGCTTTTTTCATTTTTTTATCAATTTCAGCCCTGTTATTTCCCCGTACTGTAAATCCGGCAATTCTATCACCGCTGCTCTTTATTTCTCCCTTTATTTCTGCACCTGCCTCTTTATAAATATAATATGACGAAACCGTTTCACGTTCTTTTAATTCCTCAAATCCTGATATACTCTCAATAATTCCTTTTTTTCCATATAAGAATTGTGTTCCGAAAATATCTTTGCTGTAATGAGGTTCTACAATAACCTCATTACCTACTACTAAATTCATAGTCTGAAAAAGTACATCCACATTTGATGCATCCTCAATGACCCTATATTTTTCTCCTCCTCCTGTTCTCGCGCTAAATTCAAGTACATATAATTCGTCATTTCTTTCTATCATTTGAGCAATAAAAGGAGCTTTTACTAATCCCAGACTATCTACTATCTTCTGGCACATTATTGTTACCCGTTCTCTTATCTCATCATTAGAATGTAACGTCTCGCAGCCTGCTATCAAACATCCGCTATCCGCAGACATTTTCTTTACTTCCGAGATAAGAAGCAGGGTAAATTTCCCATTATTGACAAATCCATCTATAGTTAATTCTCGTCCCTTAATATACTCTTCTACTATAGCTTTTCCTGTCCGACTATAATTGATCGCATTTTTTAAGCAGAGATCAATATCTCCTTTATCTAAAACTTTTTTTACACCTTTAGAACTGTTGCAATCGACAGGTTTAACAACGATCGGAAGCTCGATCATATCCTTATTCAGATCATTGATATCAGAAACAGTAACATATTTCGCATTTCTGATTCCTGCTTTGTCCAGAAAACATTTCATACTATCTTTCTTTGTACATATTTCTGCCTGCTCCAAATTCATATAACACGGCAGACCTAGTCTTTCAGAAACAGCACACATAGTATATAATGCCTGATCTGTGCATACAGCAATCACCCTGTCAACATGCTCAGTTTCCGCAACTTCAACAACTTTTTCCACATCAAGAGTAGATATCTGAAAAAACTTATCTGCATATTTTTTGGCGATCGGATCTTTATCATACGTCAGCAGGCATACCTCATGACCATACTTATGTAAATAGTGTATAAATTGTACCTGAGGATCTCCCGCTCCCAACAGAAGGATTTTCATATCAACACCTGCCTATCACTCAGCAGCTTTTCAGCTTCCGCCATATTGCCTATAGCCAGACTCACTCTATCTTCGTCCGTCATAGTCTTTCCATTTCTCGTCAGAACAGCCTCTCCATATTCCAGTTTGGATCCAAAAGCCCTTGAAAATCGAAATTCTTCACTATCATTCCATAAATACGGTGTAGGAAGCCAGCCTGCCACAAACGCCAAATATAATCCGCTGGCACTGTACAAGTTCTCTATATAATCCTCCATATTTTTTATTCGGAAACGAGCTGATTTCTCTAATCGTTCTCTTCTCTTTTCGATTTCGTCATTCTGTTTTTCAATGATCGACCTGTCCCCAGACTTTTTTATCCTTCTATACTCCAATATGGCCTTTCTTGATATTTTAATACTCTCATCAATAATTTCCGGCGTAGACAGCTTTATAGCTTCACTATAGCTCACCACATGAACTATCTCCGGACTATTCTCATTATTCGGTTCAATATCGTCCATCATGCAGGATACAAATGCTAACTGTTTTTTTGCCTCTTCTTCGTCAGGATCAAAAAAATCCAGTCCGGCACGTGTCTGCAGCAGAACCTTAAAGGAATCATCTTCAAGTTCCCTGACAAGATTCAGCATTGCCCGTGCTTTTGCCAAGTCCTGTATTCCCCACAGATGCTTTGGTGTATTTAACATATTTTGTAAAATAAATGTCCTTATTCCACATTCCTTTGCTAATTTTGCGCTTAAATACCCTGCTGCAACATATGTAACATCATCACATCCGCGAAATGCAAAATGATGCGGCACGTTAGCCTCAAATGCCCGATCACATGATGCTATAAACTTAATGGTATCTATATGCTCTTCAAGATTATCCAGCAGTCGGTTAGGTCCCCTTCCATCAAGTTCATCAAACCACCATAAAGAAAGTGCATGCCATGATATATTCAAGCTTTCTTCATGCACCCTTGCTAATTCACGTATTCCTTTTGTACCGGCATAAGTCCTTACAAGCATAGGTCTTGCAGCCTCTTTTATACACCTATATTCGTATTCGGAGTTAACAGGAACCCCTCCTCCATTTATGCGCCCTTCCCAATCTTCTCCAAACGCCTCCTGTGTAAGCTGGGACGAACCGATCGATAAAATATCTAAATAACCGCTTTTTGCAATGACTCGGCATTGATCTATAAAGTCATCAACATTTTCCTGCCTTGACTTATTTATAGAAAACGGTCCGAAATGCGCTCTGATCAACGGTAAACTTCCAGATTCCAATGCGCTCTTCACTCTTTTTTCGATAGTATCGCCATCTGTCCCGTATTCAGCATAAGCTTTGATAACGGCAGGTTTTTCGTCGAAATACAAGCCATCATCGATTATTTTACCGGCGATCCTCATCAATTCCTCTTTATATAGATCCATACTTATCACAGATCTGGGAATCATATTCATAGGAACATCAAGTCTGAACAAAGTATTCTCAGGAGGTTCCCCACCTCTAAATACTCTTATCTTATCCGATACATATTTTTGAATTTTTTCACAAGATTCAGGCAATCCGGCATAAAAGAAAAATTCCAATTCTCCGCCCTGTGAAATAAATAATCCTTCTTCATTCACAGCATGATATACCATATCAACAATATGCATCGCTGTATCCGGATCCAGTCTGTAAGAAATCCCCACAGCATTTATTTTATTATTTTTAATCCAGTCGACTATCTCATCACAGTTTGATTTCAGATCAACATCGTTTAAAGCCGTTTCGATTTCTTTAGAAGCTCTTATAACACTAAAACCACAGTCTTTAAGCAGATTTTCAACAAGATATATTCCCATTGTATGAGCATCGACTAATGGTTTCATAAGACCAAAGATACGTTTTTTCATAATACATCACATAATCCTTATCTCTTTAACAACATCTTCATCCAGCCAATCCGCCGCTTTTCTGTAATCTGCGTTAAATAATTGCTCTGCCAGATCTATTACTAATGTAATCGTTCTGGTTTCCACATTTATTAATTTTCCGATTTTCTCTATCTGAACCAAACCAAATGGTATATCCTCTGTAATATATCTATGATCAAGAGAATCCGGTGCATCTATTTTTTTATAGGCCTCGTTATTTCTTATGCATTCATATAACGTTTTCCCCTTTATCCCATAACTTCTCTCCATCCACGCTTTGGTCGTTTCAATATCATATCCAAGACGCTTGGCAACACTTACTCTCTCATCATCTATCTTTTCGATAAATGCACCTATTGTAGGAGTAATTCCGTCATAGTAATATTTATAGGAATTATCCCTATTTTCTGTCCATCCCGAATTTAGCAAAAGCGGTGCACAGTGAAGTACCATTCCCACATTACTTAACGTTGTTTTTGCAAGAGATTCTTCTATTTCAAACCTATTTCTAAATTCATACGGTAATTTCTCTAATATGCTATTAACAGTTTCCATCTTTTTTGATGCTATCCTTACATCCCTTTTTAACGAAAAAACTTTCACTCGATCTTCATCATACTTCCGACATGTATATAAAATTGTCTGCGTCTCTGCAATACTTACACTATTTAACGAACTATGCTCTTTTATTATCCTCTCCAACCTCATAGCTCCAAAGGTTCTTCCGGGATTTAATATGATCGGCACGTTCTCCTTTATTTTTGCTGCGATCAAACATCCAATATCAAAAAAAGAATACGCCGGTGTTGTAACCATGATAATATCCACATCCTTAAGAGCCTCATCAATATCATCGGTTATCAGATTAATCCTTACACTATTTTCCTTTAATCCTTCACAAAATATAGTTTTTGTCCTTATAAGCTTTTCAATATTGTGCCGGGTTCTGTTCCACAAATTGACATCACAACCAAGCTGGGACAAATGTGCTGACATCGCCAGACCAGAATTTCCTGCGCCTAATACCGCAATAGTCATTAACCAATCCCCTCTCTATATTGATCAATCAATCTAGTCCATTAGATCTATAACAAAATTCTCAGTCCCCTTATCTGCAAGATATAGAGACATATCACAAAGAGTTTTCATTATAATTTGAAGATTCAATTTATCTTTTTCATCAAATCCTTCCGCATCAACCAGATGTATGCGCAAGATCTGACAGGCTAATCCGATCCAGCTTACATATGCCATCTTTATATCAATACTATCCTCTAAATATATGTGTTTTTTTATAGCATACTGTATTTCTAGTGCCATACAGATCGTTCCCGATGCAAGAGTCTTTGGATTAGATCCTCCCTGATTTTCATGACATCGATAAAAGCTCAAAGTGTCAGTTATATAAACCATATTTCCTTTTTCAAGCAACCTTAGCCACGTAGGAAAATCAGTTATACTATAGTTTTTTTCATTACCTGACCAATTACGACTCCTTCCCTCAAGCAGAGATTTTTTCATCAATACAGTCGTTGGTTCTCCAATAAAATTTACGCAATTCGTCAAAATCGCGTTCCCTACACATCTTCCATCTATCATTCCGGTTTTTGCAATAATCGGTTGAGTAAATGCCGTGTCTTTTAGATACTTACCATTCTCATCAATTCTCTGACGATGTGATGTAACAAGAGAAACCCCATCCTGACTAATATAACAATCAACCATCTTTTCTATCTTTTTTGCATCAAAAAGATCGTCATCCATTAGCCAGTTTATATATTCAGACTTTTTATTGGATTCTGCGTACTCAAATGCTCTATTCCAATTATCACTAAAACCTGTATATTCCGGATGATGTTCATAAACAATCCTTGAATCTTCTGCAAGATACTTCTCCATCAACTTCGCTGTCCGGTCATCCTTGCTGTTATCCGTTACAAAAATATCAAGATTTCGATAAGTCTGGGTAATTGCACTATTTAATGCTAATTCAAAGTATTCCGGTCTTTGAAATGTAGGAATAAGAATTGATACTAACGGATAAATATCCTTTGAATATTCATTTAAGAAATTATTTTTTTCATAATACGAATATTTCTTATACTCACGATTATATGAAACCCATGTTTTTTCTGTATTTGCAACCACTATTCGTTTGGCCGCACGTGTATACTCTACACATAATGCTGTAACCAAAAATGCTTCTCCTGAGAAAAGATCATTTCTCCAACTTATATCTCCACGAACTGCCACAAAAAAACTCTCAACAGCCATTACATCCACTGGATTCCCCATGCTGCCAACACCTTTTTCCACTTCTCCGGCTGAATTAATTATCGATCCATATTTTCTCCTACTCTCCTCCAATATACCGGATGTGGGTATATACGTTGACCCCAATACACCAACTACAGCTATGCGTTCATCCTGATCAAATATCGCTGTCAACTCATAAAGCATATCCTGATTTACAATATATGCTTCCCCATCTATATATATATTAATATCTGCGTCTGATGCCTGTCTTGCTTCTTCATATGCCGCTGCCACTCCATCTTCTGACATTGTCTCCCAAAAATTCAATGAATATCCTTCCGGCACATTTAGACTTTTGACCGACTCAATCAATCGTTCAAATTTTTCCTCATCCTTTTTTATTGAAACAAAACCAACCTGTTTCATCACTATTCCCCCATTGTCCTGTTAAAATCCCCGGTCATCCGATGGTCCTTAACCATCCTTACAAGATTCTACCTGTATAAAATATGTCACTTACTTTTATCCTGATGACCTGTTCCTTATCATCTAAGAAATGTACATTTTTTTGAAAGTATCTTTTATAGTATATCGGTCCCAATCTCCATTATGTATAGTCTTCCTTATACACAAAAACCACAGAAAACAAATGACTTTGTTTTCTGTGGCCATCTTTTTTTATCAATCTTAAGTTTTAGTCAAAATCTCATATTACGTACATCCTTTATCAATTCCCCATAAGGCCTCTCATGACCAAAGAGAAGGGATGTTCCTAAGACAAATCCATCTATCCCTCTCGGTGCATATTTCAATATTTTTTCGGAAGTACATGCTCCATCCCACCATAGCTCGATCTCAGAGTCTTCCTTTATCGCTAATAACTTCGTTATTTTTCTCTCAACAAAAGGCAGGAACATCTGGGATGCATTTCCTGGATTTACACTCATTATGAGTACTTTTTTCACTATATGAAGAAGTTCCACTATGGATTCAACACTGGTTCCGGGATTTATCGCTATTCCGGGAATCATTCCGGCATCCTGGATCTTCATAACCGTGACAGACGGATGATACTCCGCCTCAGGATGGATATAGACCGTATCCCCGGGACGAAGCTTTTTTAAGAAAATGTCAACCGTATTAACAGGATGCTCAACCATAAGATGCACATCTAAAGGCTTCTTTGTAAGACCTGCAATACATGACATATCATTTAATGACATGGCAAAATTTCCCACAAATCTGCCATCCATGATATCAATATGAAAAGAATCTATGCCGCCCTCATCCAACATCCGGACTTCCTGTTCCAGATTCCGATAATCAGCGCACATCATAGATGCTGTAAGCTTAAAGTTCATGAGCTCCCCCTCTCAATTACCCACGCAAACATTCAGCGCTATATATTATTTCGGACAGATCAGCAAATTTTTTAACATCTCAAAATCACTTATCTGCTACTTACATTTTTACATTATTTTAAAATCAATTTTCCAGCTTGACCAGGTATCGCCTCAGCGATACAATTCTATCAAGGAGGATCATCTTTATGATCGTATATCACGGTTCTGACCACATTATCGAACATCCCATTTTCAACGGAAGCAAACGAACAAATGACTATGGGTATGGCTTTTACACAACAGAAAGCATCGAATTAGCTAAAGAATGGGCCTGCTCCGAAAACCGGGACGGTTTTTCAAACAAGTACAACGCTGATTTAGATGGCTTAAACGTGCTTAATCTGACCGATTCACAGTATAACATCCTCAACTGGCTTGCAATCCTAACAAAATACAGAACTTATTGGCAAAACGGAAGCATTGCTGAGGAAGCCAAGAACTATTTACAAAAAAATTTTTTTATAGACCCATCAACTTATGATGTAATCATTGGGTACCGCGCTGATGATTCATACTTTAGTTTCGCACAGGATTTTGTAGCAGGAACGATTTCCCTGTCAAAACTCTCTGAAGCCATGCGCCTTGGCAAACTAGGCGAACAGATAACACTCAAGAGTCAAAAGTCATTCTCACAGATTAACTTTATAGAGGCAGAACCAGTTAACTCCGAAATATATTATCAAAAGAAGATGGCACGCGATCGTGAAGCACGCCGCGCTTATCGTCAAACAAAACAGTCTGCCGATAGTATCAATGATCTGTTCATGATTGATATCATGAGAGAGGAAATAAAAAATGGAGATCCGCGCTTACGATGATTTATACCTAAACACCGCTCAGAATATCCTTGGACATGCCACTGATTTCGCTGTATTAACCCTTAATATCGAGCCGGATATTTTCGGAAAAGCGCTGTCAGTTTCATCCGCTTCTAAACAATTCGCAAACGGAAATCCACGATATGTCGCAGGAATGAACGGATGTGAGTTTGCAAGAGAAGTGCTTACAGAGACCTGTACCCCCTTCCAAAATGCAGAAGACGAAATGTATCTGGACAAAAGTCCCGAATTTTGGGCAGGTTGGGCACTTGCATTTTATCAGTGGTACTCTTGCCGTTCATTTATGGATATCTTACGCATTGTTCCTCTTTCTCAGATTATAAATATGTACACTGTCTACCATGAGATGGATATAAAGCGCTTTGCCGAGCATATGGACGATTTGATAAAATATGCCTCTTCGGATTCCCGCTTAAAAAAATTGCGCATTAACAGCGGTCTTTCTCAATCAGAACTTGCATCCATCTCCGGAGTAGCCCTTCGTCAGATACAACTTTTTGAACAACGCCAAAGAGACATCAATAAAACTTCAGCTATAACATTACTTAGACTTAGCAAAGCACTGCATTGTCATATGGAGGACTTGATAGAATTTTGACTGCAAAAGTAAATCTTTTTCACTAAAAATATATCTTCATCCAATAACATCCGTGATATCAGTCATACGACCAAAGAATAAATCCTCTACCTTTAACTTCAGAAAATCTTCATCCAAAATATGAACCTTGTTAACGAGTTCCAACATTTTCTCATCAAGTTTCTTATTTACCGTCCTAGCTGACTCAGGCAAGATACTTATATAATCCTTAAAGTACTCTTCTATTCCCGCCTGCATCCGTTTGACGACTTCAATATCTGCCTCGCTCCTTGTCTCATCTGCAAAAACTGGTATACCGTTATCCCCCATCTCAAGCATCTGCGGATAGGGTGATGTCAAAATTGTTTCCAATATATAGTAGTTATCAAATATGACACTTGTATTCTTTTCTTCATCAGAATAAAACGGTTCAATATCCAGACATCTGCCTTCCATAAATTCAGGCTCTAGCTTCAAAAAATAAAATCCCTTTATGTGACACGGAAACAACCTCTGAAGGTAAAGTTGTGTTGTTCCCTTTGCAACAAAATCAAACCATGCTAATCGTTCTTCCTTAACACAATGTTCATCCGAACAAATCTGCCTACCTTTTTTACCTTTCAGCCCAAGCTTCTCTATGTATATATAGTAATTATCTCTCTGTTTCCTGCTCTTCTCTAGAATAATTGCAGTCCTGTCAACCTTTTCAATATCTCCAGCATCAATCCCAAACCGTACACTCAGTGCCTCTTCCTGTTTGCCAGAATACTTCATGCTATCTACATATTCTATATCTGATTCTGTACACATCCCCATTCTTATGGCTGCAGTTCTTGATATAAGGAAGTAAACTACTTTCCTAGTATTATCAATCATTCGGTATAAACGCCCCATCAGATATCCATCTCTGGATCCAAACAAAACCTGAGCAAATGCCTGTTTCTCTATACTCTCTTTCATCCAATGTACATAATCCGTAATCATTGGTGCACAAAAAAGAAATCCTATTTCATAGGATTCTCTCACTGAAAACCGACGATCATCATCTTCAAACCAAAACGGACTATTAAACGCATGTGCCATAAACAGACCAATCTTTACCCGATCTGATATAGACTGAAACTCCTCAATCCCAAGACCCCCAAGCTCATCACATAAATCTGATGCACTGTATAATCTGTACGCTTTCAACCCGTTACATTTAGCCTTCTCAAAATCAGCATACTCATCATCACCAATATGCAGAATTGATCGACCTGGATAAGCCTTTTTCAGAAAATTGTACAAATCCTGAGTTTTTGCTGTCCCATATTCACACGAAACAAACAATTCATTATATCCGGTCAACCCAAACCTGATCAGTATCTTCTCAATCTGCTTTCTGGAATAATAGCTGTCTGTAGTAATAACAACTCTTTTACCATTTGAAACAACAGAACAAAACACTTCTCTGACCTCATCTCTCACAATGAACAGATTGAAGTCCATATCCCACTCCATCTCAGCTAGTTCTGATGCTGTAATAAAGTTTCCTCCAACAACAACCAGAAGTCTCTCATATATTTGTTCAAGTCTAGGAGAAACAATTCTTGACAAATCTTTCTCAACATGAAGCCTGAGTTTTGCAAAATCGGGAATATATATGCCCATGTCCCGAAGCCTTAATTCCATAAGATCAAACAGATCCACATAAGACTTCGTTTTCCGCATCACAAGCGTATCAAATAAATCAAAACTTATCACATCAGATGATTCGATAATTTCATACAATTTATTTCTGCTAGTACCGCTAGTAGTCTTAAAGTCATATTTTACAGAAGTGCTTGCTAACAGATTCCTACCTCGTACATCATACAGAGCAATTTTATTCTCTTCACAGAATTTTCCAATTCTTTTTGTTATTGCTTTACACGAGCCAGGACGGGCAACGACAACAATCAAAGAAACTTTCTTTGATGGAAGAGAGATGAGCGGAATAATGGGATATCCGTATATTTCACCATCATATTTAAACCCATCTAAAATTCCTACAATAGAAAAATGCTTTCTGTATTCTGTTATAAACCGTTCTGTCTCGGTACCAAGACCATACAAGGCAATTTTATCTCCAGCATAAAACCTTAATATTGATTCTATCCCCCCCATTAACATACACTCTCCTAATCCACATAAACAGTCATCAAACGTTTTTACAGATTTTACACTAATTCTCTGCCTTACCTATCATATCCTCAACATACTTGAGTAAATTTTTTTCAAAAGCTTTTGTCGAAAATATATCTTCATAAATTTGATGTGCCTTTTCTCCCAATCCTTTTAAATCATCCCGGTGTTTAATACACCAAATAATCTTATTCATTAATTCCAATGAGTTTTCAGACTTAAAAATCAATCCATTATATCCATCCTTAATATATTTTGCCGTTCCTATGGAATCCGAAACAATACAGAAAACACTATGCATCATAGCTTCCGCACAAACAGTTGGCATAGGATCCTCCCTTGACGGACAAATCATCACATCTGTATTAGCAAGCATTTTATGTATTTCATCCCTGGAAACCTTGCCCATCATTTTCACATTAGGAATTCCATTAGTCCGTTCAACTAATTGTTGTCCCAAATTTGTTGTGTTTTGTCCAACTATGACAAACTCCGTCAATGCAGAAATTTCAGATGGAAGCTGTTCTATAGCATCCACCAAAATATCCTGTCCCTTTCTCCATTCTAAATATCCAATTGTCACAAACTTTAATTTATATCCCATCCGAGACACCATATATCAGATCACTTATCAAAACATCTTGCCTATATAAATTCATTGCTTTTCCCGGTATTGGTCCTACCGATACGATTTTCATATTTTCAGTATCAATATCAATCAACCGGTCAGACTTTATACCTTCGTAAAAAAAGGAAGAATCATGAAGCCACCAAATTACCGGTCTGCTCACATCCCTGCTCGAAAGAAAAACATTAAAATTAATCGTATTACACACCACAAGATCAAACTTATTCGTCCATTCAAGCTCTCTCATTGTACTTATTTGAAGACGCCTATCAATTATTACCGGTATGAGACTTTCTTCCAACTTATCCTTTAATTCACCGTCTATCATAGACGCAAATACAACTTCATACCCCGCTTTTTTCAGAATTATCGCCGCATGATATAGGGCAAGTTCCGGTCCACCTGATATAAGATCATGGGACAAAAGCAGAATACTCTTTGTATGTACTTTTTTTACACTACATTTTTTTTCTCTATCAAACAACTCATGAATATCAAAAAAATGGAATATCTTATCTGACGAAACACCCAAATCTATAAGCTGTTTTTTCATCTCGGTAACATAAAAACTCAAAATCACTACTACATCATATTCAAGACCTATAATAATCGAAGGATCACTAACTATATATCCATCCATTATTGTCTGTTGCTTTTTTTTATCATTGTCCAAAACTGCCACTACTTCAAGATCATCAAACCAATGACGAAATCTCTTAAAGTAATCTCCTGTTCCAAAAAGCACATACCTCATGACTACACGCTCCTATAAACATTCGTTCAGAAAACCTTTTTATGACAGAAGCTCTATACATTTATCTCTGTATATTATTTTTTCTTTCTGAACACCTGATAAAAGCAACAGTTTTTTTATTTCATCACATTTTTTCGTATCTAATAATGAAATAACTATATAATCATATTCCATTTTATTTATCACATCCGGAGCAGATACATCCACCAAATCTCCTGAATACCTTTCCGAATTGATATCTACAATGCAAATAACATTTGCATTTCTGCATCCAAATATCCTGTGATACAATTCCTGACCGTATTTACCATAACCATAAATAATTATTTTCTTACAGTTTTTATCTCTATCAATTTGTTGTGAAAAGTATTCTTTTTTGCATTGCTCGACATAACCACGTTCTTGAATTGAAAGGCGTTTGTATGACATATTAAGGTCTTCGCCATCATAAACATCTTCAATCGCCTGGTTAGTTCTTTCATACTCAATTCTTCTAATATCACATTTATCTAATTTAGGCGCATAAGATTTTGTGTCATTTTCATTATCCGTATCATGAGGCATATTTCCAAGAACATCTGCCATCTGTCTGTCCGCACTATCACAACAATATCGGAACATACCGTCAGCAGCTTTTCTTATCGGAATGCCTCCTGGAATAATTCTTTCTAATACTATCATTTCTCTTACAAAATCATTTATCCCGTGAAAAAATTCACACATATCGGATTTCTTTACTGCACTTAATATAAAATCTTCCAATATAGGGCAGATTTTCCTATCTTTACGTTCATACCCACTCGTTGCACCATGTGGTGCTCTGCAAATAGCTTCAATAACACTTTCACCATATTGTGTTGTATAGGTAAAAGCGTCTATATTTTTATCCATAGGATTTTCTCGAAGCATGTAATATAATACAGTAAATCTATGATTACATATTTCCGACAGATAATGTATTGATATTCCTGTTCCCTGTGTATCTACCAACGCAACATCATCTAGCACATTATCAAATTCCTGAAATACATATTCCCTGACATGCTGTGAATTATCTTTGTCTTTTACTCTCCATGCCTTTCTTGAACCATAAAGATATACAGTTGATATATCATAACCATTTTCAGCAATTATTCTGTCAGCAATCTGTCTCAGGATATATCCGTCTCTTGCTATAAACCCCAGCTTTCTTATGCCATTTGATTTCGAATATTCAATGACCCATTTAATATATGAATACAGAATAATTCCGATAGCAGAAAAACCCACTCTATATGCCTCTGATGAATAAGCATTCATCATCTCAACAGCACCAAACAGAAACTGCCTAACAAGTGGATGTACATCATCATAAGCCGACTCTATTCGCCGACGTGCTTCATTATCTGATTTTCTTTTATAGAGTTTTGCATGGATACCTAAAAGACGAGGAATATTCACATCGGATACATTATTATCACCAAAATGAATCCAATCCGAGTAGACAACCTTCTCTCGTTTTGATATTAATTCATATAACAATCCTGAAGATTTTGAAACGCCTTCTTCACAAGATATATATAACGGAAATTTATTTAAATCAGGGCATACTTTTTCAAACAACTTTTGATAAAAATCTTTCGGCATATACATATCTGAAATCAACACGATATGTTCACCCTTTTCAGCCATTTCCCTGACAATACGAATATTTTCAGCTATATAAACTGAATTTTCAAGTTCACATTGAAGCTCCAGTTCTTCAATCCTATGAATCAATCTATCATCTAAATTATGCGTTTTTTTTATGTTGATATAAATGTCATCAATACCGATTTCTTTTTGGCTGTTAAGCCTTGCTATTCTTTCTGCATTTTTCCTGATTTCAGCAAAATCAACAGCATAAACCAATGGGATATCATACTCTTCCGGATGAGAAAACATAATATAACTCATCAACATAAATATCCCTTCAGGTGTATACGTTCTTCTGGTAATCAATGTATCATAGACATCAAAACTGTACATTTATACTCTCATCATCCCCTAAAAGACATCCATAAACCCCTTACACTGCAGCATATAAAATATTTCCGAATAATAAATATCACTTGTGACGAATATTACTATACTATCCTTTTTATCCATCACTTTATCTATCTCATAAACTCTATGTCCCATAACAGTATTTGGATTATTATCAATAGAAGAAACAAGTATCCCTTCAATAGAAATATCATATTGATCCAGATTAAGTATCGTCCCCCTGCACATTTTTCCGGCACCATAAAGAAACAGTTTTTTTGTTTCTCTCCTACAAAATTCCCTGAGTTTTTCAATCCTATTCATGTCAGGTTCTAATCCCATCAATGCTTCTGCCTGTTTATAAGAGTCTGAGCCTTTCTTCCCTTTCTTTTGAATGATCTCATAATCCTCATCATTAATCTTTGTTGATTTATCAATTGCCTCAAAAAAACATTCTGACGAATGATTCCAGTCTATCCAATCTTTTGCCGTCTTTAAAGCATTCTCTTTGAGCCTATTCAGTTCATTTCTATCCTCAATAAGTCTCTTTACAGCTCCTATAACAGCCTTCTCGTCCCCTTTTTTCAAAACAAAAGAATTCTCACCGTCAATCATGTATTCTTCAGATCCCTCTACATCGTAAGTTATTGCCGTTCCTCCACAATGAAACATTTCCAAAGGTGGTCCAAACATTCCCTCCACAACACTTAGCTTCACCAACACATCACATGAACGATAAATTTCCGGCATCATTTTCATTGGAACTTTAGAAAAAAAACGGCTTACACCAAAATCTTCTATCTTTTTAACCCTATCCGGAGTAACAAGCCATACATCATCTGCACCCGCTTTTTTACATACTTCTATAGCTTTAGGTACATTTTTCAGCCAATTTGTCATACTCCCCTCTATAAGAAATCGAACATGATCAACCGGTCTTTCATCAATTCTTTTACCATCGCATGTAAAGATTTTTTTATCTATACCATTCAATACCAATTCTGCCTTTTTATGATAAAATCTCAACAAATATTCTTTTATCCACGTCACCTCTGTTACGTATTCCATAGGCATATCATAAGAAGTTTCAGCTATATACCCCAGCAGGCTATTATTCCTTTGGAAAAACTTTGATTCTATTGACTGAACAAAATATATATATTTATCTGCATGTACTTTATAAATATCAAATGCAGATCTCCACTCCGTCGCAATAGCCACATCAAAATACAGTGTAACAATATCCTCAAATTTTTTATAATCAAAACAACCTGCTGCCTCATGCCATGACGCATCAACATGTGTCTGACCATTCATTGACACAATCGTAACCTCAATTCCCTGAGAAACTGCATACATAGCATGTTGAAAGATTACATTAGCGCCACCCGATATTCCAAGTCCATAAAGCAGAATCGCCCATTTTTTTTTCATATCGCTACGAAATCTGTCCTTCCTGATTACAACGCATGTGAATTATTATAAAAATCAATCTGAACGAAAAAACCTTTTGGCATCAAATATACAATTCATATATTCATTCAAAAGTGCACTAATAGTAATGGTTCTTTTACCATTATTCCGATACTGATTCTCTATGGTTTCTCCTTCATAAACAGCAACAATCACCTGTCTATCGAATTCACATTCATTAACCGGCATGACGCCGATTCCATTTATAACAGTTTCCTTTTTTTTATCATAATTTTGATCGACCCATATAATATTATTCGTATATAATTCTGTTAGTTTTTCAACCAACCATGTCCCCCAAAATCCTGCCCCATGAACAACGATCCTTAAATCTAATAATTTTTCAAAACATTCTCTTAAAATCTTGTCATCTATTCTTTTTTTCATTATTTCATGGGTTTCTTTTTCCGAAAGATCAACATTCAATGTACTCAATCCCCCCAATGAAAAATTTGACAGTACATCATTTATATATCCAAATGATTCGTTTGACATATAACAATTCAGCGCAAAATCATAATCGGCAGCCATCTTGTATCTAAGATTATACCCCCCCATTTTATTGTAAACACTTCGTTTTACAAACATTGTTGGATGCGGGGTCACCATTTCTGTGCACATTTTTTTTAATTCATGCGCTTTCTGTATTCTTACTTTCTCTCCATCAATAACATTAAAATCTCCATAAATAATGTCACAGTTGTTCACAGAATAAAACTCTACAACCTTCTTTATGCACCCAGGTTCATACCAGTCGTCACTATTAATAATCCCAACAAGATCACCTGATGCCATACTAATCCCCTTATTCATGGCATCATACAAACCCGTATCCTTTTCACGAATATACTTTGTGACATATTTCCGATATTTTCTGATAATGTCATCAGTACCATCTGTTGAAAGACCATCAACAATAATATATTCTATCAAGACATCTTTCTGGCTAATGACCGACCGTATAGTTCGCTCAATAGTAGATGCTCCGTTAAAAACAGGCGTAATAATACTGACCTTCATGTATTCTCACCCAATTCTCGTATTATTTACTGAACAGAAACTCAGTTTACCACAAGAAAATCTTCCATTTTTTTATCCAGACCACACTGTTCCCACTCTATCTCACAATAAACACAATATTCACAAAGAGGTATTGATTCACTCATGGCTGAATTAAATTTATCCACGCTTTCAAATTCATCTAATGATCGAATCCCATCTTCTGGAAGTGTAAGATTAAATCTATCATTTAATCTTTTTAGATACATAACTGCAGGACATCTTGCCGCTAAACCTTTATAAATATTTACACATCCTCTGCATATACACGTTTTAGGATAGAGCGAATCAGCAGATATACTAATTGTCTTTATAAACCTATTCTTAGAATCATACTTACGTATTATATAAGGAACTCTAAATTCAGAAAGAATCTTACATATTTCTTCTCTTCGACTTTGAGTAGGCTTATACTCAGATACAGTTAGTGTGACATTAGTATCATGAAGAGTACACAATAATTCTCCATATTCCTTTGAAATAAGAAGACCATTCGTTAGAACCTGAATATCACTATACGGAAAAGTCTTTCTCGCATAACGTATAACATCAGACAAATCATCTCTAAGCAACGGTTCTCCGCCCATTATATAAAACGAAACTATATTCGTTGTCAGACCGGATAACAAATCTATGTCATTAAAAATCGTATCAAATGACTGTTCTTCTTTTGAATATAGCGCTGAAAAATGAATACATGCCTTACAATTTAAATTACAGTAGTCGACAGCATGCATTTCAATATGTGGAATATAATCCTCTGATTTTCCCATCAGTAAAGCACATTCACTTTTAAAAAAATCTGTTTTATCATACCTTGGATTATCCCTATTTAAAAACATGAAGATTTTTTCAACCCCAACCTGTCTTAATTCCCTGTAAATTTCGGAAACAACATATCTATTATCTATTGCGACTACAACAGGAAAATCTTCACAAGCATTCTCCAATCTAATAATAGGAATATGATTTAACTCACCTGTTTTATTCTTGTCAATAAAAGAAACTATATCTATCTCTTTTTCATAATATGTTTTTATACGTTTCAATACATAATGTCCGTATAATCCTGCACCATATACATATATTTTAATCATCCTTTACACCGTATATAACATAGAAAAAGTCATCGAAATACAACATCGAACAACAAATCATCCTACCGTTTTCTGAATAGCAGGCGGAATAAGATTTTCCCACCTGTTATTTCCATTGCAATAATAACAAGCTTCGAAATATTCTCTTCCATATAGAAAATCTTCTATATCTTTTTTTGTGTATCGTGCAGCCTTTTTTTCACTGGAAAAATCCATAACTTCAAATTCTTTGTTTTGAAAAATTCCAATTTTTTCAAGATGCGCAGCCCTTGGACAAATATATAATCGTCCATTACAGAAAGACGGACATTTAGCATTCTCACATTTGTTAAAAACATTCTTTAACTGGGTCACGGTATAACTTCTTTTTTCAACCCCTCCCATATCACGCCACTCATTCTCATTCAGTATCTCATACAAAATTCCGTTTTTTTCACAGCTATTAATTAATGCGGTTTTATTTCTACTTAATTCACCATAATCTGAAATTCTTAAACACGTTTTATCACTTCGAATTCCCCTTAACACATCTTCTTCTGGTAACATAACAGCATTGGTATATATATATATTTTTTTGATTTTTGTATTAGTACTATAATGACTTACAATATCTGTCAGATTAGGATATAAAAATGTTTCACCACCCAGTATTCTCAGCTCGTCTAATTCATTGATATGAAACATCAATCTGTCAAAACTATTCACTATATATGCAGCTTCAAAATGATGTGGGGTCTTATAATACGGCATTAAACTTCCACAATCCCTACATCTAAGGTTACAGTACTGTGTTACAACCAAATCAATATTACTTATTCTAAGCTTTCGATTAACTATATCTTCAACAGCCTTCTCATATTCTCTGTCAAGTTTCCTCACGCCTTTTGTATAATCGGAAAGCTTATCTTCATTTATTGAAAGTTTTAAAAGACTTGATATAATAAAATAATTATCAACTCCCTCATGTTTTAAAAAATCAATAATTACTTTAAGATAAGTCACACTTGCCAACAGAACTACAGCATTTTTTACATTCTTGATCTGCTCTGGCGCAATTACTTTAATTCCCATATAGTGAGTCATATCACTTCTTCGATCCGCAAATGCATAAGGTATAATATTAACAGACTCCAGACATCTCAAACATAATTCCCCGTATACTCCCGCTCCATAAATCACAACAGGTGTCATACGATTAAACTTATCCACTACAAAATCATTTAGCACCATTTATGTCGCTCCATTATCAACATAAGAATAACGTGTCACAATATCTGCACCTTGGAATATTAATTCTTCCTTCACGCATTTTCTTTCTAATATTCCTGAATTCTCTTCCATTCCATATTTCGCTTAATGAATTCAATGATACATCACCCAGCGTACATTTTCCTAATGCATCATTACAGCAAAGAGAAACTTTTCCATCTGGTCTTATTATCAACTGTTTATACGGTAACAGACAACTAACATCAGCTTCACTTTTTTCTCGTACTTTATTAGGTGAATCGCCTCCTCTACTCGTTAATATCTCATTTGGTTTCCGTAATACAATCGTAACCTTTGATTTTAAGTCTGCATGATTTTCACAGTAATCAAAAATTATTTTTGCATTAGGAATTAATAAAAGTTCCTGATTATAATTATCGATGATCAATTCATCCAAATTTTCCATAAGCGCTGTAAAAATATCCAATGACAATAATGTTCCATTCGTACACAAGTGCATTCTGGCATTTGGAAGTTTTTTTCTCGTCATTTCATGGAATTTTACGATCCTGTCATCCAATAAAGGCTCATTGTTTGAAAAAAGAGCAATCCTGCCTCTATAATTCATTTCAGCTAATTCATCTATTATCTTTTCAAAGACAGAATCATCCATCCGTCTGTATACCCGCACATCATTGTTTCTATTAACTGGACAAAATGAACATACTCCATTGCATCTGTTTATTGTTTCTATTTCAACATGATCAAACATAGCATCAGGTTCAATTTCTTTTACCTGTCTATTTATCTCTTCTCGCAACCATTTTTTATTTACAGGTCTTTCCTCTACATACGGATTTAAAACAAGTTCTGGTATATCTATATAACCGGAATTACCATATATTTCATAATTCCTTAAATTAAAACTCAACAACTGTTTTTCGATTGTTTTCCAAGCTTTGCAGGCTATGATAATATGTGCAGTCCTTAAATCTTCAATACAATCCTTAAAATATCTAACCGGAATACCAAATATGAAACTTCCACTCTTAGCAGTATCATTATCCACAAAAAAGACAACGTTTTTCTTACCATATTTACTCAACGCTCTTTTTCCTGTTTCCCCTGCCCCAAAGATTACGTTAATCATCTTGGCTACCCTCTCATTATCTGATCATATAAAGCAATATGTCTATCAACATACGTATCGAATGAATACTTATTTCTAACGTGTATAAAACCTTTTCTTTGATAGTCTTCGCGGATTCTTTTACTATCTATCAACAACTTCAATTTATTAAACAAATCATCTTCATCTTTATACGCTGCAGTTAATGCATTTTCTGGTGCTTCTGCAAGCTCCTCTATGATGGTATCCTTAAAACAAAGAAGAGCACATTTACTTCCCATTGCCTCAATTGCCATAATTCCAAATGATTCATTAATAGACGGCATAACAAAAATATCCCAACCATACATGATCTCATTTAACTTGTTCTTATCATGGACCCATCCGTATTTTTTTATTACAAAACGCTTTTCAATATCATCTGGAATATGCCCTTCATCTACGCATTGAAACTCAATCTTACTTTCATATCCTTTAAGCTTCCTGATAGCCTGATAGAGGAACTGACACCCCTTTATTTTTGCATCAGTAAGTCTAAAACCTATTACAATCTTATTGCGCTTCTCCTTTTTTCTATCACAAAAACTAATTCCAAATGGAATAACATTTATATCATTAAAATGACCTGTAAGAGGACTTTTTCTGATTATGCTCTCCATATTTTTTGTAGAAACAATAATATGCGGATTTATATCCTTATAAGCTTCCTTTTTTATTTTCCACATGAAAGCTGTATTATCCATCTTCATCGGGAAATAATCATCATCATATCTTTGACAATCTCCGCATCCGGAAATCCATTTTCTACATTCAAATGGATTCGTACAATTACCTGTGACCGGCCACATATCATGAATTGTCCATACCGCTCTCCTATCCATTATCAATTTGTAATCGAGCAATGAAAACATATCATGATACGGGAAATGAAAATGTACAATATCTGCTTCCTTAAATAGTTTCAAATTGAATAGTTTCTCTGCATAAGGAAATAGTAGATTTTTCAAACAGTTTTTTTCTTCTTCATAAATTATCAATTCTCTTTCCAATGCATCAATTTCTAATTGTTTAACGGTTACATCATCGCTAAACTTATCAATAACAACAAGATTTGCTGTTATTCCTTTTTTAATTAAAGCATTATGAAGATCATACCCATTAAAAACTCTTCCCGGAAGATCACAATTATTTACAAACAAGACTTTCATTTAAAAAATCATTCCCCCGAATCTTTCACGTAACTTCAATAATTCATCAAACCCCTTAATCCTTTTGTATGTTCTTGAAATCTGCTTCTCTATATTCCTAAAATAAATAACTTCACAGCTAAGAACATCTCTCAGCTTCTCATAAACAGAGTTATCATTAATTGCAACAATAACTATATCTTCCTTATTATATTGTTCAATATACTTACCAAAAGAAATACAACCAATCTCATCAAATGACATTTTCTGTTTTATATCTGAGCTGTCAATAAAGCTTTTTACTCTTACATTATTTTCCTTCAGAAGTAAATATGTCCTCACTCCCATTTTCCCCATGCCATAAATGAAGATGTTTGAGCCAAAAAACAGAGTTTTCATAATCGTATACCTTGACTTCGAACACACAAACTATCATAGAAATTAAAGGACACTCAAAAATCTGCTTAAATCTCAATATCACATACACGGATCATTTTCCAAAAAGAAATAATCTCTATTTCTTTTTTTACCTAACAAATCTAACTTACTTCCAACCTGTCTACACGTATCTATATCTGCTATCGCAACAAAGATTAACTCTACTGATAACAAATGATCATTATCCGGTTTCAAAATAGTAAATCCAAAATATTCCCCTTTTTTATTTGAATCAATAAATCCCACTACATCTAATCCTAAAATAGCGCACCACTCCAACGCATATTTTCCATATTCTCCAGCCCCCCAAATGCAAGTCTTCCCCCGTCCATTAGTTTTTACTAATCTTTTTATATTCCACAGATACCAGAAATGTCTCCGAGTAAACGTGCTAACATCAGAATATCTTAAAAGATATTCCTTTAATCTTGTCGCTATAATTGTACTACCCGTTCTTTTTACCTTGTCTTTATTAAGAATCTCCTGATAATAATTTATTAATTCCTTACTAACAGCTTCTCGACTATGATAGTTTTCATATAATTCATACGCGTTTTTTATTAAATGGTCTATTCTTCCATTTGCATTTAACTCAACAAGTCTACAAAAAGTATCATAAATTTTATCGGCCGAATAATCTTCTGTCAGTAATCCATTTTCACCATCAACTAATAATTCCGATATACCGCCTGCAGGGTAAGCGATAACAGGAACTCTGTTTGCCATTGCTTCGATTATTACCCCTGGATATGACTCTTTGAAACTAACATGTATAAGAGCATCTGCAGAATCAAAGTATTTTTCAACATCAATGACAAAACCCTTAAAATCAACAAATTTCTCAAGATTGTGATCATGAACATAATTTACACATTTATTTCCATATTCCGTTGAATAAGCACCCAAAAGTGTTAAATGTGCGTTGACACCTTCAAATGTCAGCCTTTCCAGAAATTTAATTATCTCCAGCTGATTTTTATAAGATGTCATTAATCCAATGCTCAAAAATTCATACTCATGATTCTTATTAAATATACCCTTTGGATATTCTTTTTTTATATAACATACTCTTATACACTTTGACTTAGTACCTAGTCCTCTACTCCATTGATCTACATAATAGTGACTATCACCTATAAGATATCTTGGGAATATATCATCCCATTTTAAATTAAACATATCATAGGACAATGGATATATACTCATTACATGAGGAATGTTTAACTCTCTACACGCCAATTCAACTGACGTATTAATCTGCAGGCTATGAACAATATCCGGTTTTAACCTTTGAATTAATGATGAAATTTGCGGAATTTTTTTTATACTGTCTTCTATATCTATATTCTCAATACATGTAGCTATAGAATATGTCGCTTCAAACATTTCCAAATCATATTTTTTACAAAATGAATCATACGTAGAATCATGTTCATTAGCTTCATTGTTTTGAACAACCACACAAACATCATTTCCCAGCTCTTTTATTATTCGTGCGTGTATGAGCATTTGTTTAGCTGCACCGCCTATCCCCATTGGATGTGCCAGAAAATACAATACTCTCATAAATTATTATTCTTAACCCTTTTAATCACCATATTCTGTCTCAAAGCGTCTGAGCAATCTAATACTACTATTTAATTCTAGCTCCTGACCAATATTAACCCTTGGAATAAGCCCATTATTAAAATCAGCTCCTGACATTCCTGGAAACGCCGCAAAAATCTTCTTATATCCAGCTCTATTTGCTATTTTTATCGTATCGAAAGTAAAATCCTCTTTTTGTCCAAAAGGATATGAAAAAACCTCTATTTCTGTGCCAATAATATCCTCTATTTCCTTTTTAGATTGTTCAATCTCCCATTCCTGCTGTTCATAACTCTCAAATGCAAGGCAACTGTGTGTAACTGTATGACCTCCAATTGTTATTAATGGTGATTCTGACAACTCTTGAATCTGTGACTTATTCATTGAGCGACAATAATCCCGTACAATCAATTGTCTCGTCTCCGCCTTCCACTTTAGCAATAATTCTCTCCGCTCCCTATAATCCATCTGTTTAAGCAAAGGATGCAAATAATAACACGTTTCTACTCTATTATTTGAACCCCTAATCCTATAATCTTTCCCAGAAACCGATAAATCATAAAACTCTCTATTCGACGAAAAAACAATTCTCTCAAGTTCATCCCACCAAAATTCTTGTTCTGTATCAAGATTACCTGTACAAACAAAAACAGTAGCAGGCGCCTCATACTTTTCTAAAATAGGTAATGCATTTCTGTAAATATCTTCATATCCATCATCAAAGGTGATAATAGCTGCAGTTTTTCCACTCGTCCTACTCCAATCATCATCCGACCTTATCAAAGTGTAATTTTTTTTTATATATTCTACCTGTTGTTCAAACAATTCAGGCTTAACTGCCAACTTCCACGTATCCATCGGCAAATCAGCAACACGATGATAACAAAAAACCGTTATATTATTTTTGTAATAATAACGGTTTTTGTATTCACAGTTTTTTTCAACGTCCAAAAACAATTCTTCGTCCATGCAAAAATAATCTGTGATGCCATATTCATGAAGGATCTTTAATACTTCTTTACGATATTTGTCAGATACGCTTATAATCATACCCGTTTTCTGGATACTAGGTTTCAGATAGTCTGTCACAGAATATACCTTCTTTTCAAGGATCATTCTACCCGACTCGATTTCATCTGAAACAATGAAACCTTCTATATCTATTCCATGCTCTGCAAGATAAACTCTTACTGTCCTACCGTATAATCCAGCCCCGTAGCAATATACCTTATCATGTTCTGAACAATAAATATTTAGACTAGCTGCGTTCACCTGCTTCTCCCTTTGCAACCCATGTAAAAATCACGATTTCATGTTCAAATCTTATTTCATTTCAATTGCTCTGCCCGACACGCTTTATTCCCCGCTTCTTTATTGCAATATTCACATCCGGTTGGATACGAGGATCGTTTTAAAAAAGATCCTATCTTTATTCTAAGTTCGTCTTCAGTACATCCTTGATTTTCATCATCTATCAAATCTATATAGTTATCATCTAACTGCTCTGGTATCAACCCAAGATTCACTCCGTGTGCAATTCTAGGACAGATATAAAGTCTTCCATTTAACAAAGTGTGACAATACTTAGCATCTCTACACTTATCGAACATCTCTTGATTATAATTTGAATTGTTGTCATAATGTACCAACTCCCCATAATCAATCCAATACGTATTGTTCTCAACTGTAATATCCTCTTCGGATAAAACCATGCACGGAATACCAGCTTTCCTTAACTTTTCAATAGCTTCATCTTGCTTATAAGACAAACATCCATAATTACTGAAAACAACGAAAAATCTTCCTGTTTCCTTCATTGCTTCAATAGTAGTATCTTCAGGAATTACCGTACCATTTGTTATTGATTGAAAAACTCCTATTTGCTGACAATCCTTATATCTCAATAAAAACTTCCTCAAAAAATCCTGGTTAAGAAATGGTTCTCCTCCTATAATATCAACAACATCAATACAACATCCTGAACGAAGTAATTCATCAAAAGCATTACATTGACTATCAAAAGACACATTTAACGGATGCTTATAATAAGGTATCAGGCTTCCACAATAACGACAATTTAGCGTACATACTTCAGTATTTACGACATCTATATGGTATAATGACCATCCATTAATCACCTCTGTTATCAATTTCTGAAGATTTTCACTATATGAAAAATAATCCGGAACTGAAGAAAATGATCCACTACCTATATCATCTAAACCGATTAAATATAAATTTCGTGCCGTGAAAATTCTTTTCTCTGAAATATTATTATTAAGTAAAATATGATAAATCTCTATGCAATACTTTGAACTACCTATAATAATATTGGAGTCTTCAAAATCACTTAATTCCTCTAATGATATTACATTAGTATTTTTCAATTCTCCCTGACTATCACAAAAAACAGCATCACCCCCAACTTTTCTTATTCCGTTCATAATGATTTTTCCATCATGTCCGAAACCATAGACAATTATTTTTTTCTTATTCCATTTTTTTATATCGAATTCTCTAATCATTTTATCCCCCCAAAACATATACAATTTATTCGCACATTCAAATCAGCAATATCATTCTCTCTACCCAACATCCAGCTTTCTTTGATTAGTCATTTAACAGCTTTTATTCCAATACATATGCTATATGTACTATCTTGAACACGTAAGATACTCTTATCTGGCAAATCTTCAACCGCTAACCCTTGTATAAATGCCGTGGCCAAAGCAACATTACCAAAGCATTCAACTTCAACTTGTTCTCCAAACCATTCATGCATTAATTTTTTTATGGCAAGATCAGTAAAGCGCCAATAATCACCATAATCATTCATATCCGCCCAACTAACCTGTGATATATTTCCGGCAACAGTTGCCAAAAGAACGTAAGCTCCTAATCACGCGTACCTTTTCATAACAACCAATTCATGAGACAATCCCGCTATCATATCTAAATTCGTGTTGCGCGATCTGCGCGATTCGTGCCTGATTCTAAGGAGGTCGTTCTCATGAACGCTAAAAAAAAATTCATCAGGTCAAAATGACCGGATGGGCGGCTCTCATCAAAGAGCAGTCCGAAAGTAATCTTACTGTCAAGGAATGGTCTACTCAAAAAATTATTCCATCCACACTTATAATTACCGGAATCATAATCAGCTATTTTGTTCCAACTGCAATTGTAATATTCTCTTTTGAATTAAATTATGAATTATATTTTTTGCTTCTTCTAACTCCATACAAATGATCAAATCTGAACCTTCTTCGTTCTGAACAAATTTTAGGTCAAATCCACACTTCCTCAATAAATCCATCTCTTCGTCAATCTTGCAAGCACGATTTAAGATGTTCAAAATCAAATTCTTAAAATAATAAATAGTTTTAACCTCCTGTCCAAACATCCTGCCTAGATCATAATGATATAAATAAATATCGCTTAAACAAATTACAAAACCTCCAAGTTGTGTCACTAAATCAAGTAATCCACACCTAATGCCTATAAACCCAACTGTATTTTTGCATAAATATGCCAATTCCTTACCTGATGTTATCATAGCCTCAGTATTATTTATTGGCTTTTCTTCCCCATAAGTATTCGTATAAATTACGCAATTAAATTTTTCTTTTAATAAACGTACTACTTCATCCCAAAAGCCTATTTCTATTAACTTTCTTGATAACTCCTTAGTGGCACTGTTACCATGCGGAACAAGAACAATTGTTCCCCTCCTATTTAAGGTATATTTCGCATTTAATTCTTCAATTTCCCCTAAAGTTAGACCCCATATACTCGGTTTAACCACCTCTGTCTCTATAGGTAGGCCAAATACATACTTCTTAAATTCATCTGCAAACGTTAACTCAACCGAGCCTATCTGACTTTCACTTTGTGTACTCCTAAACCAGCCATACAAAAAATTCTTCGTGCTATCTAATTCTCTGTTTTCACATTTCTTTTTTAATTCTTCATATTCCTCATTCGTAACATATATAAATGTAACATTTTGAAAGCTTAAAAAGAATCGTTTAAAATCCTCGTGACATACATAGAAAATATGTTTCTTTATAATCCTAGAATACGAAGAACAAAGACCTCCAACTATAATAAAATCACCAATACCATCATTAAACGGATAAAAAACATAATAGTTTTTTTCATCATTTTTTATATTTGAGATTACAGAATTCTTCATCTATTATTCATCCTCAATACACAGATATTATATTTCATCAAAATTTTGTACATCTTTCTTTTAGGCTTCATGTTATATAATCTGAACTGCCTGATGATTACAACACTCTTATTATCTCAGGTAAATTAAACTTGTCTCTTTCTAAATTGAACGAAAAAGCCATATCTAATCCAGATGTCTTTCTGTCGTTTACCACTATTCTTTCACCGTAAGGAATGCCAAATAGAATGTCATCGTACCGGATTTCATTTTCTTTCAAAAACTCAAGTGTCATTTCCCGGTATTCTTCTTTTCTTGAAGTTAAAAAAATTATCCTGTCATCTTTTGGAAGTTCATCCAAATACTCTTTTGCTCCGGATAATAAAATATCTTTTCCATCAAGCTTATATCCATTGTGTTTTACGATCGTTCCATCAAGATCAAGTATCCACGTCTTTCCAAGAGTGGACATTTCTACCCTCTTCACAAAACACCTCCACTATAAACATCCATCCTTCTCCAATACTTGACCTATATGTCCTCCCGGATGATTTTGCTTAAAATCAAAGAGAGTAAGTCCCTTTTCTTTCGCAATCTGCATCGCCAACCCCTGTAAAACTATAAGATATACGGTAGTCGAATTATTAGGCATGATATTCCACATATCTCCCTCGTGGATCAGATCAAGTACCAACGAATTTTTTATCTCACGTACCAAAGTACAATTTTTTTCAAAAGTCATGCACCAAAGATTGATCTTTCTGTCTTTCAGTAATCTTTCAAGATATATTGATTCTTCAGTTTCCCCGCTCTTTGACAAAATAATGACCATGTCACCATTCTTAACGATACCCATATCACCGTGGACTGCTGAATTTGTATGAAGAAAATATGCATCCATCCCAAGCGAGATCATTGAACCCACAAATTTGTCACATATCGGGACATTTTTTCCCAGACCACTTACTATGATCTTGTGCCCCGCATCTATCGTATCTACTGCCTCCGCAGTCAATCTTCTAAAGGTTGCTTCATCCATTGAATGGATCGAATGATCGATCTCTCCAAGTTGTTTTTCAAAATATGAGATCATTACAGCACCTCCTCAAGATAATAGAGTCCATTGTAAAATGCTCCACAAATGGAATCGTAATCCTGCCATGCGTATGTCGTTAGACTAAGCCAGATAACTGCATGAAGAAGTCGTATCTCATACGGATCCGTACCTGTCATTTCAAAGAAGTCCTTCTCGAGATCTTCCCATTTGTTAGATTCGATACTTAGTTTAATCTCTCCTACCGGAATTTCCAGACCGCATCCCGCCTGATTACCGGCTTTTCCAGTCTCTTTCTCATCTGCGTGACCGGCATTTCCACCTATAACCAACGAAAACTTCTTGAGATTAAATCTGTCATAATTCCCAACTATCGAATAGTACAACTTTGCCCAGTCATAATTCGAATCTCCAAAAAGCTCCGTATAACCAAAATACCCTCTGGGATCGATCAATACCGGCTCTCCTGTATCTCGAACCATTAGATTTGAAAATGTACAATCTCCGTGAATAAACGCGAAATGATCACACTTCATTCTTTCCAAAGCATGCTCCAACTCATCCTGATGAAAGAAAATATTGCGGCACTTTCTGCCATTAACAGTGATAAACGGTTCCCTTGCAAAAGGCACCAGATCACGCACCTTCTCAAGGCGCTTCATTGTCTTATTAAAATAAGCCTCCTGCATACTAAAAGAATCCGTCGGAACACATTCTGCGCTATGCAAAAGCTGTAAAGACTCCACTAACTTTTCAAGTATCTTTTTCTTTTCATCATAAGAAAAAACACAATCATAGATATTTTCCCCCTGAACATATTCCATTTTTAAGGGATCGTATCCATATATTCGAGGCAATACAGGTATACGAAGATCCTGTGCCTTTTTATACCAGGCATTTTCTCTTACAGCCAGATTACGTCCCTGCTCATCAATAGCTTCTTTTACAAAAAAATCACCATCTCTATACGCACGATTAAACGGGCGACATTTTTCTGTACCTAAGTTTAGTACATCCTCTATCAGTCCAAACTCACGAGTACCTGCAAGACTCACCTCGCCAAATATCATTCCACTCTCGCTCATCCAGCGAACCAATTCACCTTCAGAAGGAACATCTTTAAGCTGTTCCTTATCTTTAAAAAGAAAAAATCCTGCAACACCATGCTCTGTAGATCTTTCCTCTGCAAATTTACCATTCTCATACTTCCATCTGCATGAAAAAGACATAGAAATGCCTATGTAATTTTTATCTACTTTTGATGGATCGTTTTGAAGATATTCCAGTGGAATACATAAGTCTTTCGGCAATATAAGGTCCGACCATACAAGCATAAACGGCTGTGCATCAGGTATCCGTGAAAGAGCCTCTCTGACTCCCGATGCAGTCCCTTTACCAACTGCATCCACCACCTCATATTTCACATTCGCAAAAGCGCGCAGATAATGCCTAAGAACCTCTTTTTGGTAATCAGCAATAATAACATATTTCTTATCTGGAAATTTTCTAAAAAGATAGAACAGCATCGGCAGATTCTCTATCGGAACCAGTGCCTTTGGCTTGTTCTCAGTAAGATATGTAAGGCGAGTCCCCTTCCCGCCTGCCTGAACGATGATATATTCCATAGACTCCCCCTTGACATCATCTATGTCGAACTATCGTAAGCTCCTAATCACGCGTACCTTTTCATAACAACCAATTCATGAGACAATCCCACTATCATATCTAAATTCGTGTTGCGCGATCTGCGCGATTCGTGCCTGATTCTAAGGAGGTCGTTCTCATGAACGCTAAACAAAAAATTCATCAGGTCAAAATGACCGAATGGGCGGCTCTCATCAAAGAGCAGTCCGAAAGTAATCTTACTGTTAAGGAATGGTGTGATCAAAACAATTATTCCATTCACACTTATAATTACTGGAAGCATCAATTAAAGGAAGAAGCTTTCAGTTCTATTGTACCCGACATTGTTCCTTTGGCTCAGCAATCTTTTACATCCCTTTTGCCGGATGACTTGGCTTTACAATCTTCTGTTTCGTTTGATTCGTGCAATTCGCGCGATTTGCACAACTCAAAAACTACTGAAACTCAATCAGCGCTTATCTCCATTGGAGATATCCGCATTGAAGTAGGTTCCTCTGTTTCAGACGAAGTTATACTCGGAGTGATCAAGGTGGTGCGCCATGTTTAGAACAATACCTTATAGCTCCTTTTCTTCAATCTACCTTGTTTGCGGCTATACCGATATGCGACTTGGAATTGACTCTCTTGCCGCCATCATCTATAGTCTTGTAGAAACTGCGAAGGCCAACAACCTCAAAATCTATGACTACTTTGAATTTCTCATCACTGAGATTTCAAAACACAGACATGAGGAACAAAAACACAAAAACGCAGATGAAAAATACAAACCTGACAGCTCCTATCTTCATGATCTTCTTCCTTGGTCAAAAGACATACAGAAGAATTTTCATCGTAAAGAGAAAAAATCCTAATTAACTTATCAATGTTCAAATATATGAAATCGCCAATAAAATGGCGGTTTCTTTTTGTTTAGGTACTCAGAAATGAGTGCTTACAAAAGAACTCCACCTTTTTTAAGGTATACCAAGCACCACCAATCGCCTTTTTTACATCAAAAATAAAATTAAAAACTTGTGTTGATATAAATACGTCATATGTTTCCTTAGGCAGTGAGTTCCATACTGTCAGATCCATCCCCTTATCATATCTAAGTACATCTTTGGAAATTTCTTCTTGAGGAAAAAAAGTTTTACTATAATAATAATCACCAACTTCCAAAATACGGCTGACGCATCTTTTATCCAACGTATTCGTTTGAGTCAGCAAGAATTTCTCTATGAACCACCTATCTATCGGCATTCCCCTGTCAAATCCAAACAGAGTACTTACAGGATTTTTATTAATAAGAAAGTCACTACTGTAAAAAGGATGTAAATGCCTGAATATTAAATAATAGTCCTTATCCGTTAAACAATAATAATCAACAGTATATTTATTCAACTCAGAAGTAATTTCTTTAACATATTTTGGAGAAACAGCAACTAAAACCACGGAATCTTCTGCTGAGTTCCCGTCAATCCATTCAGCAAACTCATAAACTTTCTTTCCGCATACTTCCTGCTCCGTGTCATTACCTTCCGTCACTAAATAACATTCTGGAACAATCCCCCCCGACTCAAGAATGCTGTTTAATCTTTTTCCGTTTCTGCCTGCTCCATATATTGCAATGTTTTTTTTAGAAACTCAAGAACATCTGACATATTATTAACCTCATATTCCTGAATTTTCCACTAGCTTCTGGCACTTTCTGTCAAACACTTGATCTCATCCAGTAGTTTGAGCGGGACTTTCTACAGGAAGTTCAGAAATACATTCAAATCAACAATATCATTCTCTCTGCAAAACATCCCAATTTCTTTTATAGACTTTCTAAAAGATTCTATTGTTTTATTCTCAATTCTTATTTTTACTTGTTCATACATCGAACAATCATCTTTAATGCACATTATAGATGAACTGCATCTGTCAATATAGATATAACCAGTATTTCTTTTTATGACAAATCCGCTTTTATCAATTAGTCTCCCCTCATCTTTATCACAAAATATCCCACCATTCTCAACTATTATGTTTCCGTCTTTACTAACCACACAATTTCTATGATCCACCTTCGAATCCACAAACAATTCCCCTGACTGTAAATATGTTAATTTCACATCATCATAAGGCATATTCAAATTATTAACAATTTTCTTCTCAGATGTTGAAAAAAAGGCTAGTTTTTTTTCGCTATGATTCTCAATAACAATAATATTATCTTTACATGTCAAATTAAAAAACGCATTATTTTCACCTAAATAGAAATATCCCATCTTTTTTTCAACAAGATCAAAACAAAAAAGAATTCCCGTATCTGCTATAGTTCCATAAATAGAATTTCCAGACAATGTAGTAGAATAACAATTAACCTGTTTTCCATTTTTTATATCATCTATTAAAACTACATCGATAATAGAAAGATTATCCACATCAATACAAATAATATTATTTCTAAAATCGTAAGGAATTAACCATAATCTATTCCCTATTAAATGTGCCCCTATTATCAATGAATCTTTATAGTAATCACCCCTAAATTTTCTTTTCACTTCACCCATTGAAGAGATAATATCTATAAATTTAAATTCATTAGTGTCTAAATCTAAAACCGCAATTTTACTTGCTCCGTCTGGAATGAGAAATAATGAATTTTTGTAGGGTATGATAAAATCATATAAATAATAAAAACAAATACGCTCTCCAGGAATCGAAATGATATCAGTAACTTCTTGTTTTATCATATTGAATTTAATGAGCATATTCATGTCTTGTTGAAATAAAAACAGATCATTATTTATTAATGTGACAGCAATTGGATTAATGATTTTCCTTCTCATATAATTATGAATGCTAACCTGTACCGTAAAACACCTTACATTACGAATCACGTAAAATCAAATTGTCATTTATTAACAATCCATCTAAATCGCTATTTTCAAAAACATGAAATGCCTGCTTTGCTGTTCGTACAATCGGATACCCATGCAAATTTAATGAAGTATTTAACAGTACCCCAACGCCTGTTAGTTTCTTAAATTCACGTATAATATCGTAATACTCCTTGTTGATCGCTTCCGTAACAATCTGAGGTCTGGCTGTTTTATCTGCCGGATGAATCGCTGCCTTAATAGCATTCTTTCCCACCTCTGTTGTTTCACAACCTATAGTCATATAAGGGAAACTGAGCTGCTTAGGATTATTAAGATATTTGTCTTTATCTTCGTCCAATATTGATGGTGTAAAAGGCATCCAAAAATCCCTGTTTTTTATCTTCTTATTTATTCTTTCTATTATTTCATTATTTCTTGGATCAGCTAAAATAGAACGATTTCCAAGCGCTCTTGCTCCAAATTCCATTCTTCCTGAAATTCTACCAATAACCAATCCCTTACTTAAATAATTAGCAACATCTGCTGCATCTAATTTTTTTTGTAGAACATATCCGTTATTTTTTGCTTTAGCCAAAGTACTCGCAACATCCGTTTCTCCTAACGAATCACCTAAGTACAATGACTTAATCTTTTCTATCTCATTTCCTCTGCCGCAGTTGTCTAAATACGCAAAAATTGCCCCCATGCAATGACTTTCATCACCACCGCTTCCTGGAACAAACAAGTCTTCTACGCAATCCATCTTCCCGATTTCCATATTTGCCTTGATATTTAACGACACGCCTCCGGAAAGCACTAACTTCTTTTTCCCTGTCTTTTCCATCCAAAATTTAATTAACTTCTTATTCATTTCCTCTGTAAAAATTTGTAGTGCAGCAGCTATCCCATCAAAACGCATACCTTCTAATCTATTTTTAAAATAAAAATAATGATCTTTTAAATCACTATCTACAACAACTTCTCCATCGATAAAATCATACGCTTTCCTAAACACTTCTAACGGCTTAGCGTAAATATACTCCGTTGCATATGGTGCTAAACCCATAACCTTATACTCATGTTCAAGTGGCTTCATGCCAAGTAAAAGCGTTATATACCTATAAATTCTGCCAACATTATAATTAGTATACTTTTTTATCTGATGTATTTTTCCTTCTTTATATTCATAAATACTTGCATTGCTTTCATCTCCCCATCCATCAAATACCACTGCCATGACATCCTCAAAATCTTCATAACTACTGCCATAATATCCCCATGCAGCATGAGACAATTCATGATTTATAAATACAATTTTATTTTCATCTATGTCCCAAATATTTCTAACTTCCCGAACAACCCAATCATGAAAAGCTGCTTCTCTATCCTTACCAGATAAAACATCTTCTAATAATTTTTTATATTCTGTTTTCTCAACCTTATCATCGAAAACTTTCAGATAATCAACATCTGTCTTTTTTTCTATTATCAGCGGATACCAATATTGATTTTGCTCTTTTAACCAATCTCCAATCGAATACGAAGAGACATTTGTCAACTGCTTAACAGCATCCCCATGTATAGTGGCTATAACGACTTTTTCTATTTCATTTACACGTACATCGCATAATTCTACTGCTCTTTGTATTGCCATTTTAGGAAAATTAGAATCATTTTTTTTTCCAGAAAATCGCTCTTCACTTGCTGCATAAAGGATTTTTCCTTTTGAATAAACAGCAGCTCCCGACGTTTCCCCTATTTGAATTCCAATAATCATTGATAAAACTCCCCATTTTTTATTTAGTATTTTCTAAATTCCTGGCATTCATATTTAAGTTATTATTTATCTAAAGGAATTACTTCATAACATGTACTGCAACATTTAATTTTACCGTATTCTCCATTAGCAATTATCTCTCTATATATATCAGCTGCTCGACAGTTAAATATTTGTTTAATATCGTTATCAAGTATATTTCCAACGATCATAAAATTATCATAGTCTGAGCAGCAAAGGGTTATATCTCCATTCCAGTTTATAGAAAGTTTATCAAACGCTTCATTACATACTTTCATATACTTTCTCTGTTTAACTTCTCGTTTTTGCAATTCAATAATTTTTTTCTTTTGCCCGTTAGAAATATTCATCTGACCGACACTTAAATGGTTGAGAACAGTATATCCAATATTAACGTAATCACAAATATTGCCCACATCTGACTTAAAACTTTCGATTTGATCTTTTGTTTCATTCGTAAGAGTCGTTGAAACCTGAATAAAGGGTAATTTTTTTTCAGCTCTCAGTTCATAAAATCTTCTTATTGTTTTTAATAACTGAACATAATCTCCATTTTCCCTAATTTCGTTATATGTTCCTTCGTCAGCGCCTTGAAAAGAAAACTTTATACTATCCAAATTTATATCCAATAACTTTTTTATCTGTTTATCATCAAGCCTAGAACCATTTGTGTTAATGTGAACTAATGTACCCGTTTTTTTTACCCTTTCAATTATTTCAAGATATTTCGGATGCATCGTTGGCTCACCCCATCGTATAAAACGAACCCCTCCGATTTTGTATCTATTCAAATTTTCAATGATTGCATCAACTACATTATCAGGCATCATGCCCTTAATTCTTTGCATAGCATTTGTACCCGTGGGGCAAAAACAGCATTTGTAATTACAGAGATTTGTAAGCTCAATATCTATTAAAGATGGAAGCAAGTTACTTTTTCCACGCTTAAATTGTTCGTACTTTTTTTGATTTGATCCATTATTAACATTCTTATATATTTGACTGAATGGATTATCTCTTTTTAAATATTCTTCCAAAAGTCCACTCACCTTCTCTCATCCCACCTAACATAAACCAAATCCTAATTAAGCAAATTAAAATCCTCTTACACTACGTTTCCCAAAACGACAGCTATAATTTGATATTTCCTGACCCTTCTGTATATTTCAGAACTTTCTGTCTTTTTATAAATATCTAAATATCGTTTATTTTTGAATATGCAATTTTAGTCTAGTCTTATGCTGACCACTAATATCTTTAATGAATCATATTGAAAATCATCTACCCTCTGTGTTCTTTACATTCCTGTTTTATCATCGCTCGAACAACGACTCATAACAAACCCTATCAAACTCATCTAACCTCCCCCCCGCAGTCGCATTATAAATTTCTATGCCATTTTTTTTTGCAATATTATTAATAATATGATACTGATTAAATAAATCTAATTCGCTTTCTAAAACTACTCTCATCGGAAAAGATTTATCATTGTCTTTTATTAACTCATCACAAAGCCTACCAAAACCACACTTTCTCATTTTATTATAATCATATGCATGATCATATTTATCCCTAAACAACTGATCGTGATCTGTCCCAAGCAAGTAAATCTTCTTGTATCCCATATACATTGCTATCTTTAGCATCATTATTGAGACTGATGGAATTGACGGGGTCGTTTTTGAAATATCTGATATAGAATTTCTTTCATTCCAAACCCCATCTTGAAATAAATAGTAAACATCATGTTTGTGCAAAAAGCCTGATTTTTGCACGAATGGAATATCCCAATAATCCAGAAAAACCACATTACTTTTCACAGTCTTTTCCAAAAACCGAAAGTATTCAACACCAAATTCTCCGTGATTTAATTTGTCAAAAGCCTTCGAAAAATAATCATTTCTAACACTTGCACTAACATAAAACTCTGGATTTATATAATCATAATTATCCAACAATACGCCTGCGCTACACGAAAACACATGCTCATTTTTTAGAAAAGAAAGATTTTGCTTCTTTATTGATGGTCCCGTCGCCAAAATAAAACATCTATCTCCTTCATTTCTGTCTTTTAACAGAACATTCTTTTTCATTATTTCAGATCGTATTTCCCGTAAATGTTGATTTTTTACAAGAAAATACCGATTAATACCTCTAGATGCAAGTACTGTTTTTATCTCTTCTTCCTTTTCTTCACTAACTGTAACTACCCAATTGTAATTTACAGTAAAATCAACATCATTTATGCTTTTTACAGGAATATCTAGCAATGTGTTATAATCAGGCCTTCCTGTTTGAACAAACATCAACGGCTCTATATTATTGCATCTAAAAAAACCCAATATTTCTAGACCAATTCTTCCTGCACCGTAACAAATCACCGGGTTATTATTACTCAAAAAATCAAAAACATTAAACATTCCGTGTCATTTACCTCTTCTTAATCTTAAAAAGAAAATGGTTATTCACTAACTGCAGCCCATTAATAATCATCCTGTCACCCTCTTCTTTTCTTATTGTCCAACTCCTAACCGGATCATCCTGATTTCTCGGAATATCAATATTTATTTTGAAAGGAATACAATCGCAACAATAACCTTTCTTCTCACCATATTGTTTTATCGAATCAACTGCAATCATATTCCAACCAGCCTCTAACTCTCCCCTCGAAACGGATGGCTTATATTTTACAAACACGTCATAAGGTTCAGGATTAAACACTGAAAGCATGTATAAAATTCCCGTATCCTTCATCAAACGTAATGTATTGTCCAAAGCAATTTCCCACTCATCAAAAATCTGTATAACTCCTGTCATAGAAACCACATCAAACCTTTTTTTTGGTATCATTGCTTTATCCATTATATCTCCTAGAAATGGAACAATCTTCTTCCCGACAATGTCATCATTTAAATGATCTAATAATTCCGACATAACATCCATTCCAGTAAACTCTATCCTTGGATATAATTCTCTCAAATAATATAAAAAACTCCCTGTTTCGCAACCTATATCAATCCATGTTATTGAAGAATCTTGATCTAATTTCAAATCAGTTCTAGCCTCTGCTTCAATCAATTTAAAATATTCCTTTGGATTATTCTTGTAATTTTCCTTCAGATAAAACTTATCATGTGTCCGCTTTATCAACATTTAATTTGATACCACACCTCATTTCTTTTCTAACTATTAGCTTTTATTTGCACTAAATATCTCTCAGCAATCCAAAAATCCTCTTCTTCATCTATATCAATCGAATGATTTCTTTCCATAATAAATGGGATAGTGTTATCATTAAAACTTGTGTCCGCACTTAATTCAGCTACATCATTGATATAAACACAGCCATTAACCCGATATATCTTTTCCATATCTTGCCGTCTAACTGTACTAGATTTGTTTTCGTAATGATGCATGACTCCTTCACCATCAATTCTTCGCAGCAATAACGGATTATCTCTAGCTTCACATACTGACACTAAAGATTTCTCCCCATGCTCAAAATATTTAGATATAGCGTCATCAATATCCTTTGTTGTTCGCAAAGGTTGTGTAGGCTGTAATAAAACAAGAGTATCGAACATTTCACCTTTATCACAAAGTTTTTTAATCGAAAAAATAACTGCATCTATAATCTTCGACTCATCTGATGCTAAAATACTAGGTCTTATAAATGGGACGGCAGCCCCATATTTAACAGCGATTTCTGCAATCATATAATCATCTGTAGATACAATTATCCAATCGATATATTTACTTTCTTTAGCCGCTTCTATAGTGTATGCAATTAATGGTTTTCCACATAATTCGCAAATATTTTTTCTTTTTATCCCTTTACTTCCGCCTCTTGCCGGAATAAAACCTAAAATACGTTTTCCATTAAACATAATCACACCATATCAATAAAACGTTTTTGAATATCGGTATTCCAAAACTCTGTTTTTTTTATAATTTCCATAAATTTTTGTGTACTATTTCCTTGTCCAAATGTATACGAAACCTTCCTATATCTTTCGATACTTCTAATAGCACCTAAAATTTCTTCTTCTTTTTCGGTAACGTGTTGAATATTCTGTGTTTGTTTAATAGAGTACCTACCATTTTGTCTAGTGCCTATGTCAATAGCTGGTATCCCATATATACCTGCTTCCCTAATCCCTGCACTAGAATTACCTATTATAAAATCAGCATTTTTTAAGAAAGTTATAAAATATTCAAAACGCATTGAAGGAATTACTCTAAATGAAGAATTATTGAGAAGCCTATTATATTCATTAATAATCACTTCAGAGCCAAGATCATTATTTGGAT
This sequence comes from Lachnospiraceae bacterium, assembly GCA_900168235.1. Lineage (GTDB taxonomy): Bacteria > Bacillota > Clostridia > Lachnospirales > Lachnospiraceae > NK4A144. The sequence continues at coordinate 68,049 of FUZG01000010.1, forward strand.
ATATAACGATATAATTTTTTTTACTCTTTATTACCGCACTAACAAGTTCTTTAATTACATCACCCGTTTTATAAAACTCAGTCGTAACTGGATGCATCATAAGTATTCCGTATACATCATGCTTAATTCCATATCTTTCCTGTGCTGTTATAAAACTTGGTAAATCTCCACCTAACATGACATCAATATCTGGCGAACCTATGATGAATATCCTTTTCTTTTCTTCCCCAAGTTGTATCAAACGATCATTTGCTTCCTTTGTACAGACAAAATGAAAATGTGCAAATTTAGAAATGGCATGTCTTATTGATTCGTCAATAGTACCTGAAACTTCTCCTCCTTCTATATGTCCAACAAATATGTTTTGAAACGCTCCAACAATTGCACCTGCCAATGCTTCAACTCTGTCACCATGAACAACAATCATATCCGGCTTAACATTATTCACATACCCTGTCAGATACGAAACTATATTTCCCAAATTTATGCTGGCAGAATTTGTCTGGGAAAGTCCATATGCCACATGCACATTCTTATATCCATCTTTAATCACTTCATCATAAGTACTACCAAGCATCTCCACCAAATGCATACCACACACAAATATAAACACTTCAAATGCATTATCTCGTTCCAATGCTTTTATTAGCGGTTTTATTTTTCCATAATCAGAACGTGAGCCGGTTATAAAGAGAATTTTCTTTTTGTCCATAAAATGCCCTTACTTTTATTCAATAACTACCATTTAGGATGTCGTCTTTCCTCTACATTTTCCTTCTTTAGTCTCCACTGACCAAATTCATTTAATTCAAAGAGCTCCCGATTATATAGTTTATCCAAGGCCACATAAAATTCCCTGACAGACATTCCTGTAAACTTGCAAAAATCATCAACTATTTTAGGATCCAAATCGTGGTCACGTTCTTCCGCAAGTTTTACAGCTTCTTCACGTGATAGTATTCCATAACGTACCCACCGCGCTGCATAATCCGTCGCATAGGCATGTCCATATTTGGGATATTTCATCCATGCGTTTAATAGATAACCATAGCTGTCGATCTGATTAAAATTCTCTATATGATTTGTCCTATCCCATTCATGGGTAAGATCCTTAAACCCCCTTTTTTTTGCAAATTCATAATTTTTTACCCCATTCCACTCCACAAAATAAGACAAATAAATCGGATCCAAACCATTTAGTACTTCCCTTGACGGCGCATCAAGATATACCAATTCATCTCTAGGTACTCCCGTTTCAACCAATTCATCTAGTTTAATATCTGGCGCAACACCATTAAAGACCTGTTCTCTTGCCGAATATGTTTCTTCATCATCAATCCCTCCATATTCATATGAAACATTCTCTCCATAAACAAGTAGTGGAATATTTAACGCTGCAGCATAATATAATGGAACCGTATAAAGCAAACGATCAACATACCACAAAGGACGTCCATATTTTTCAAACATATATCTCGTTATTATTTTTGCCGCTCTTCGATTTGGTTTGAACGAAATAATATTGCATCCAAATGCTTCTGATATATTTTGTATATTATGTTTTCCGGCCTCTGTCATAGTAAACACATCTTCTACAGTAATAAGAAGAGGGTTCATTCCCATTAATTCCTTCATAACATAAACCTGATAATGGCTATCTTTACCACCTGAAACAGCTATAATACAATCATATTTTCCCTCTTCATTACGACGATATTTTTCACATAGTTCTCTAAGTTCTTTTAATCTTTTATCCCAATCTATCTTTTTCTTCTTTTCATTATTTTGACAAGCAATGCAAACGCCGTTCTTATCAAATGTTATATGTGGTCTTGTATTAGGCATAACGCATTTTTTACAAAATCTCATCATATTTTTAAACCTCTTTTATCATTTTCCAATTCAACTGAACATCTGCAACTATATCCTCTACAGCTTTTTTACCAAGTATTTCGTTATAATGCTCAGCTCTTATTCCATTTTTCCCTGGACGTTTAACCCAGATATTATCCTTTGTAAAAATTTCTCCTTTTTTTATCCGTTTTGTTGTAACAACAGAAGCAAATGCAAAATCTATCGTAACCTGTTCTTCTTCTATTGCTTCCTTTTTTCCACCAAGCATTAGTGGGACTGTTTCTGACGCCTCAATCAATTTCTTTAATCCCTCTTCATCCATAGAACAAACTATATCTGGTCCGATTCTACTCATAGTATCTGTAAAATGTCTTTCAACCAATTTCGCCCCTAATGCCATAGCTGAAATACAAGCATTATTTGATAATGTATGATCGGAAAGTCCTATAGGAACATTCGGAAACTCTTTCATCATTTCGAGCATTGCTCCCAGTCTTACTTGTTCCGGTTTTGTTGGATATAAATTAGTAGTATGCATTAATGCATACGATATACCATGCTTCTCTAGAATATTGACAGTTTTAGCAATTTCTGGTATGCCGTTCATTCCGGTTGACACAATCATCGGTTTATTAAACTCTGCTATATGTTCCACCAATGGGTAGTTATTACATTCCCCTGAACCAATCTTATAAGCAAAAACTCCAAATTTTTCTAATCTGTCAGCAGCTGCTCTAGAAAAAGGTGTACTTATGAATACTAAACCCTTAGACTCTGCATACCGTTTCATTTCAAGCTCATCTTCTTCAGATAATGCACAACTTTTCATTATTTCAAATATGGACTTATCCGAATTTCCCGGAACTACTTTTTTTGCTGCCGAACACATTTCATCGTCACATATATGTGTTTGATGCTTAATTAGTTTTGCGCCCGCTCTTGCCGCAGAATCAATCATTTTTTTTGCTATATCCAAGTTTCCATTATGATTAATCCCTATTTCCGGGATAACCAATGGTGTTTTTCCACCGACCTGAATATCTCCAATATAAAATTGTTTCATTATCCCTCCAACAAATCTTTAAAAGGCATTTAAAAATCCCGGCCCAAAGCATTTTCATACTTTACGCCAGGATCATTTTTCAATTTATCCTATTTTCATTACCCGAACTTCAATCTAATTTTTCTCATGTCTTCATCGTCTCTAAATTATAAATCTTTTCAATATACTCCTTTACCCTTTCACCCTATAGGTATTCATGCCAAAATTTTCGATTGGCTAATCCCCATTGTAAAGTATGAAATTATCAATGTTCATCTGCCATCATGTTTCATACTATTCTGCCTTCTTTTAACTGAAAAACTCCTGATGCAAGATAATACTTCATACCTTACATCAGGAGTTAATATGCCCAAGGGATTCTATTGTTTTCTGTTTCTAGATCAGATTACAGATTCTTCTGAAGCTCGATCACAGCCTCCAGTGTCATTCCTATATTATCTGCTACATACTCAGGTGTACTGCCTGAATTAAGAAGATTTTTTGCGATATCCTCTTTTACATTTACAGTTATCTCAGCAACCTTAGCCTCAATCGCTTCCTGTTTTTCTCTCTCAATGATCTGTTCAACTTTTGTCAACATAAGCATACTCCTTATCTTATCTGCGTCCCTCTCCTGGATTACCTTATCACAAAATACCAACAGACATTTTATGATAAAAACCCGTTGCAGCTCATCCTCAATCCTATCCAATAGTTGTATAATTCTTTGTATAGCGTTCTGTTTATCGCCCTTTTTCTTATATGTCAAAGGATACACTATAAGCTACATAACGTCTATATCATTATCCTTATCCAAAAAGTTTCCTCCACAAATAATATTGCTAAATGAATCTGTTTGTGGAAAAAACAATAGAATCCAGAAATAAGAATAAGAAAGTATCGACTTAGTCAACGCTCATATCGAGAAAAAAGTCATGTCTACATAACAAATTAAAATTTCAATCTTGGGAAATATTGGCTGAAATGCCAGACTCCACTGAACAGATTCAATTCAGCTTTGCTATGCTATCATGCTTAACTCTTGATGTAAAGTATGAAATTATCAAGGTTCAAAATACCTAGGGGTTTCGCTTACGAAAATATTAAGAATTGAACAAAACCACTCTCCCCATCCCCTCAAATATATAAAGTGGTTTTTATCCGATATGAAACATTATATAGCTTTTGGATGCATAATAATGTTTATTTTGATGTGCAAAAATATGCCAAAAACCTGCTGTCTCCAGAAACAGCAGGTTCTTTATTAGATCCGTTCTATCTTACAATGATGCTTTTTCTCCCTATCATCCTTATCATAGCTGACTCCGACCAAAATTATATCTTCGTTCCTCTCCTTTAGCTTTTCCGGATAATTCCTTTTCCGTATCTGATCTATAGCTGTTTCTGCAGTTTCATCCCACTTTAACTCTATCACCAGAATAGGATAGTTACTCTGCTTCTTCGGTAGATATACAATATCAGCATAACCATTCCCACTTGGAAGTTCTTCTAATTGTGTATACTTATCCTTGTATGCAAAAAATGCCAGTTTAATAACGCTTCTTAACGACTGCTCATTGTTATAGAACAACGGATCTGTCTCTGTCCTATGAATCTTTTCTATCTGCTCTGCTACAGCAGATTCATTCATTTCTACAACATCCCGAATAAGCTTATCACTTTCCTGTATACGTTTAAGAGTTTCTTTGTGACTCACCCTTCGGATTACATCAGCAAACTCCTGTCTTACTTCTTCATTTGGGATATATACGCTTTCGCTGCCTGATTCATAGCAAAGATATCCAAAATGTATCAACAAAGTCAATACATCATCCTTTGACGAAAAATTTATCATATCATTTTGGAAGTTTCTGGTATTAACCTGAACACTATCTCCGCCAATAAGCTTTTCAACCGCTTTCAGCAGCCCATCAAAATCAAGATTGATAAAATCCAAAAGACTTGTCGCCGAAGATGACATCCTCCAATATGATTCAAACGAGTTGTTTTTTATTGCCTCCATCACGGAATTTGGATTATATATCGGACCGGCTATCGGAAGTTCATAACCATCGTACCATTCCTTCATTTTTCGAAAGTCCATATCATACTCTTTACACAGACTTTCGACTTCTCCCTCAACAAATCCAAAATATGGCGCCAACCGTCTGGGAGAGATCATAGTAAACTCGTCAAATTCCGAAACTGCAGACTGAGACCCGTCTTTCTTTATCGGTAAAATTCCTGTCATATACGCCGCTGAAAAAATCTTATCCGTTGCACTGCTGTTCTTAAAAAGCAGACGTAAAAAATCAAGATACTCTTTCTGGGTTTCTGAATTACTTTTGGAATCTCTTATCGGTGAATCCCATTCATCAATAATAGCAACAAACTTTGTTCCTGTATGATCAACGACACCTGCCAATGCATAGTCAATTCCCATTCCAGTATCAATATCAGGATAAAATGCTTTAATCTCAGAAATAATAGTTTTACAAACTTCTTTTGTCAGTTCCTCTATTTTGCATTTTCCCAGGAAGGATGACACATCCAGATAGAGAACATTATATTTATTCAAATGTTCCCTATAAGCATTATCAGAGGCTATTTCCAGATCATTAAAGAGTTTTTCCGAATCACACTCTACGCAATAATATGCGCACAGCATCTGAGCAGCATAGGACTTTCCAAATCTGCGAGGACGGCTCACGCAAAAAAGCTTATCTTTTCCATCAATCTCTTTATTAATTAATGAAATAATCCCGCTTTTATCTATATATCTCCCTTTTCTTGCAGAAGAAAAACCTTCATTTCCAGGATTTATACAAAAACCCATCTCCATATCCTCTCAATATTATTCCATATCTATTCAACAACATTTAATTAAAAAATAGGCACTTGCTCCTGTTGTTGCTTTTCGGTTAAGCCCTAATTCTATTATAAAAAGTTAATCTGTTTCTGCAAGCACCCTATATTTATAGGCATTGAATTTATCCATCACTCTAAGACGACAAAAAATTAACAGAATGTTCATTGTATACACGATTCTTATATGCTACATTTATTATAGCTATCTGTATACACCGTCCTGGCTTATAGAAAGAGGGTGTTGATATGAATTCTATATCTTCAATCGGTAACTATTCCTATAACAACTACATAAATGTTTCAGCAATTTCCATTAATGAAAAAGCGCAGTCACAAGTCAATGGACTAAACGCAGGCAGTGAAAATATTGCATCCGGTCAGTCTCTCCTAAACATTTCAGATGGAGCCCTGGGACAGATTGGTGATTATCTGCAGTCTATACGCGAGCTTGCTATTAAAGCATCTAACGGAACAAATTCCTACAATGACCGCCGTGCTATTCAGGACCAGATTGATCAGTATAAACAGGGCATAAGTGATATTGCTTCCAATACAAAATATAATGAAACCTACCTTCTTGACGGAAGCAGAGAAAATATAAATATCGCAGCTGATTCCACCGGAAGCTACGTTTCTGTTTCCGGATCAAATGCTACCTTATCGGCTCTCGGTATTGAAGACTTTGATGTAACTGATCCTGATTTTGACATTACATCTATCGATGATGCTATCAGCAAAGTCAATAACTCCAGATCTACCGGCGGAGCTAAGAGCAATTCACTTTCTCATGCAGATGCGTATAATCAGCTCGCATCCTACAACACTGCGTCTTCCAGCATGATGAAGGACGAACTCCAGGAACTAATAGATAAATATCACGAAAATAATAAAAACCGTCTTTTAGACAGGATGCGTATGATGATGCAGAAAAAAGACGAAGAGCAGATGAAAAGATCTACCATGAACCTCACCGCTTAATCTTTCAAGCTATCAACCATACCACAAAAGCACCGAATCATGTCATCATTTTGACACTTTCGGTGCTTTTCATTTATTCCACTTCCACATTTTCTATCATGATCGGTTTTTCTAGTTTTTGATATAGCCATACCAGAGAGCTCAGATCTCCATAATAAGCATCACTCAGTACCATCGCTGCCGTCATGTCGGGGGATTCATCATATATTCCCCAACCTTCAATACGATATCTTGTGACTATCTTATCGTACGCTTCCCGCAACTCGGGTTTCATAGACTGAATGGTTGCCTTAAGCAAAGGATGCGGACGCCATAAAAGAGCAACTCTTTCCCTCTCTTCATAGAATATCTGAAGGACACGTTCTATTTTTTTTATCATCTCCATTCCGGCATCCAAAAGCGCATTAATACTGTTATTATACAAAACAATAACTTTTTTACTTCCATCTCCTTTGTAAATGACAGTCTTCCACTCTTCCGGGATATCAATATCAGTTTCTTTTAATTTTAAGAGCCTCTCTACTTTCGGTGATCCTGTTCCCTCTATCTTCCTCTCCCATACCGCTTTAGGTACGCCCGGAGCTTTTTCTGACAAAATCTTGATATACGCTTTCTTCATGTCCTCCGACTGAACGATGACTTTTGATGCCTGAATAACACCTGATGTCATCACAAAAGGCTGTAGATTTTCCAGATCATCTTCACTTTCAAGATCCGGTTCCTTCAGCACAAAATATGGGATATAAATCAGCTCTTCCGTCTGTCTTTTTAGGACCTTTGCATAAAACCTCGGTTCGACACTTGTTACTTTATTTCCTTCATCATAGGGATTATGTATATATATCCTGTCCGGGTGAAGTGCCTCCAGATCGACCTGCTTCCAGTCCGCGACTGTCACATTTTTAGGATACAGATCCTGTTCATCATGTATCAAGCCAAGCGTACCATCAGGATTTTTGTCATAGTACGGGATAGATACGACCATTACTTCGTTATCAGGATCATGTCTTTCTTTTTCCCAAACTGTTTCCAGACTGTCCCACATAGATGCTTTATATGGCAGAAAAACAACCAGATTTCTCCCCGGTATTTCAGCTGTTAATCTATTAAAAATATCCGTAAGCTTATTATCAAGCTTTTCAACTCCATCACAGTCTATGATTCTATCTGAAGCTATCCTTTCATTAACCAGATACAAGAGTTCACAGTATTCTTCCAATAGATGCACTGTCTCTGTCCCTTCGCCTTCATTATTCTCTATAAGTGTCCCAATTTGAATAGCTGCATTTTGACATTCAGACAATACAAACTGCGCATCTTCCTCTGTGAGATCGTTTATCTTTTTCTGAATATGACTAAGATCATTCAACTGACTCAACAAATTTGCTTTAAGATAACTTCTCACAGAATCACTCCTTCACAAATAAAGGAGAAGTAAAGTTCTGCTAACATTTACTTCTCCTTTATGTCATTGATTTTACATAAAATTACCATCAAGATATATCCATTCTGAGTCAAACTACAGAACCGCTCACACCGAAAAATCCATCAGCGGTGCACGATGCTTCTTTTTGGGTGCTTCTATCTTGTCCCAATCAATATTCCGAATAGCATCAAACAGTCCTTCAACCGAATCCGCTTCTACTCTTGTGCGCTTAGGCAGATCATATGTTTTCTTATCTTTGTCGACGTTCTTCTCAGACTCTTTACTTTCCTCAGACTTCTTTTCTCTATTTTCTTCGATCCGAGCTTTCTGTGCATCGCTCAGCTTTCTGAGTTCTGCAAAATAAGTAAGTGTTCCGTCTTCCTTTACCGTAAATCCTATGGATTTAATATCTTCTCCATCATCTCCAAACTCATCTATCATCTCCGCGAGTTTCTTTGTCCCATCTTCGATGATACCCATATACTTCTGCTTGGTAGCTTCATCTGACGCCATCTTTTCCAACAGTTCCGGCTCTATTAATACGCTAAATTCCTTTGTTCCCTGTGACAGATATTTCTGCGCTTCATAACTGTTGCTATAATCTCCTACAAAAAAATCAACATTTCTATAGGTCTTCTTTAACTCTTCCAGAAGATCAAGAGCAGCTTGTGATAACTGCACTGATTCCCCTATTCCCAAGTTTTCCTTTTTCTTCTCCGCTCTGCCTGATCTGTCAGATGAAATATACTCAGCCGCAGCATCCGTCCCAAATTTTTTTGATTCCTTCTCTGTCTTCTTCTCTTTACCGCTTTCTGCCTTTTTCCACGGCTCAGGCATCATTCCGCTCTGCCCGTAGAGTCCATAAATATTGTTGATTCCATTCATAAAAGTACCTCCATGCTTCCGTGCATAATCATACTGTCAACTTCTATATCGACAAAATCATCCTTTAAATCAATATTTTTTCATCTTTTATTCCTAAATTATTTCAAAAAAAATCCGAAACACTATGCGGAGATTTATCCGTGTACCTTTTGATTTAATTTCGGAGAGTGGCTGAACATGAAAATCTTGTATATGGACTGGAAAAGTTATTGTACCGAAGATATGATCCCTGCTTTCGAGAAAGCAGGATGCAGTGTTATTCGTGTTCCCTTTACGAAGGAACTCGGCTGGAAAAGTGATGAATATGCAGATATTCTGCGAACTCTTGTCCGCGCAGAGCAACCTGACTTTGTCTATTCATTCAATTTCTATCCTCTGATTTCCTCTGTATGCGAAAAAGAACGCTGCCGATATGTATCATGGGTATACGACAGTCCTCAAGTTGCTCTGTGTCACGATTCCGCAATGAACACCTGCAACATGATCTTTCTTTTTGACGAAGATCAAAAGCAGTATTTTTCATACAAAGGATTAAAAAATATATATTTTCTCCCTATGGCATCAAATCCTGACAGGATAAGACAAATGATTCTTACCGACAAACTGCGTCAGGAATACACCGCACAGATTTCATTTGTCGGATCACTGTATAGCGAAAAAAAACACCGTTTTTATGAACGTTTTGACGGAATTAATGACTATACAAGAGGATATCTTGATGCTCTGACTGAAGCACAGATGCGTGTATATGGTGCTAACTTTATAGAAGATTCTCTAAGACCCGATGTAATATCGGAAATGATGCGCGTTTTCCCCATGATGCCTCACGAAGACGGAAGTGATACTGTTGAATGGCTATACTCCGAGTATATTCTGAATCGCCATGTAACCGCACAGGAACGCTCAGAAATACTGACTGTATTATCAGAACAATACGACGTGAAACTGTACACAAATGATACCTCATGGACATCGGGAAAGATCAAAAATTGCGGTCCGGTGGATTATTATGATACTGCACCGTTTGTCTTTAAGTCGTCTTCCATTAATTTAAATATCACCCTGAGAAGCATCAAGAGCGGGATACCTCTCAGGGCATTTGACATCATGGCATCCGAAGGTTTTCTCATGACATCTTTTACTGCAGATTTTCTGAAGTTCTTCATTCCAAATGAAGACTTTGTTTTCTATGAAAGTACGCAAAATCTACTGGATACAGCAGACTACTATCTGGTCCACGAGGACGAAAGAAAGCGCATAGCGGAGAACGGATACAAAAAAATATGCCGTGACCACACCTTTGACATAAGAGTAAGTGAGATATTCGATAAGATAAACCGTTCCTGAAATCACGTCCTCTCTATCACATAGCTTCAATGTTTGGCACTCTCACCTCGTCCCCCTTATTCTATCTATCCGAGCACCTATAGCGTACAGAGATACTGCAAATCCTCCGAAGCAATTACTCCGGTATACTTTATTCCTCCATATAAACCTTCACAAAACTTTATCCCTTCTTCTTGAAGCATATGCTTTACGATTCGCATTGTATTCTGTTCTCCTATTCTTTCATAATCGTCCATAATCATCACAAATGATTCATTGAGACAATCCGGAAGAATACCAATAATGTCTACTCTAGAATAAACTTCGCTTCCATTCGGTCCGTCAATTAGGATAAGATCAAACTTTTTATCTTTTAAGGCATCCTCAAATCCTTCATAGTGAAATACATCCTTACCATTATTTCCCGGAACATCCATAGCCTCATGAACTGCCGGCAAATAGACGATTTCTGTCTTTTTAGAAATTTTTTCTCTATTATTTCAAGCTTTTCTTCAAATCTTATTAACTGCTGCTCTTTACTCTCATTATCCATTTCGCAATACCCCTTCCTATTTTTCTCCCCAAAACACCACTATAATCATCTTTTTATTCAAAAACTTTTATCCGCTCCTCGTCTTTCAAAATTCAGAATTCGATGACATATTTTTTTTCGTATAAATCTAAATCAAAATAATAATCTTCAATCGACTAGAATCTATATCGGATATAAGTGCAAAAAATTTTACACAAAAAAGCGAGGACGCAAATATACTTCCTCGCTTTTTCAAAAATATAATCAATCATTATTTATTAAATGACACGTTTTAATCTTTCTTTTGCCATCTTGAGAAGTCTCTGATAAGCCTCTGGATATGTATTTATTAAATCATATAATTCGCAGACATATAAAAATGCCTCAGCATGTGCAATATCATTATCTGTAAGGCTATGTCTTGTGTCCGCAACAGTCACCAGAACTTCCGGAACTTCTGAAATCAGGCTTACTCTGCTAATTCGAAGAAATAATTCCCAATCTTCCATGGCACGTAGCTGCTCATTAAAACCTTTAGTTTTTTCTAATATTTTTTTTCGAATCAGCACACACTGTGTAGAAATAAAAAAATGTGTTAAAAGATATGTAAAAATATCGCCGCTCAATTTTTTCTTATCATAATTTTCAACCGGTATACGTATCGATCCATATCTATCGGAATTTATCACAAAGTCACAAAAAACCATTCCATAATCCGGACCTTTATACATAAGCTCAGTTACAAGTTTTCTCACATGATCTTTATGCCACTCATCATCCGAATCCTGAAATGCAATATAATCCCCCTCTGCGTGCTCGATTCCAACATTTCGAGCATGACTGGCTCCTTGATTCCGTTCATATCGAATGTATCTTATTCGGTTGTCTTCTGCCGCCAAACGGTTCATTAATACAGGTGTATTATCAACAGATCCATCATCAACAACCAGAAGCTCAATATTCCTCCAGGATTGAGAAAGCACACTTCTTACCGCTTTTTCTAATGTTTTCTCCCGATTATATGTTGGCAATATTACGCTGACCTTTTTCATTAGATTCGGATAAAATTCACTCATCGGTATGCCCTGCAGTCCGAAGTCGCTTTTGGCAACAATATACATTGACCGATAATCACCGATTTTTGCCCTGACCGCTAGTTCTCCAAAATACTCAGGAACAATTTTTTGCACATAAAAACCAACTTCTATAAGCCGGTTTACAAAATCCCATTCCGAGTATAACCTTCGTGCCGTATATGAACCGGTGTGCTGTATTCTCAAGGCATCTCCAATTTCCCCTGCTTCGACTGTATCAACCAGTCCATGTGTAATTGGAAGAACCAATACTCCAAGACCATCATTTTTCAAAATACGATACAATTCTTGTATAACATTTCTATCATCTATTTCCCTTTGGAGAACATCGATTCCTAATATCAGATCCACCGATTCAGATTTAATCTTTTTTAATCCGTTCGAGTTATCTGTCTGCCACTGGATCAATTCACTTTTCAGTACAGCATCCATTCCCGGATCGTAAACCTCTGATACAAGATTAAATCCCTTAAGCGGCTGCCCGTCTTCTGATTTTAACTCCTGTAAAAACAGTCTTAAAAATCGTTCTCCTTCATCTGATCCGCATCCCGGACAAACAGTATGCTCATCACTATAATTGTCAGTTACCGCAGAATGATAGTAAAAACCATAATCTCGCTGTCGCTGCCTTTCTTCTCCTTCATAGCGTATCACGGTATGTTGATGTCCACATACCGGGCAATAAAAGTCTTCTTCATTTATCTTCGACACAGCTATTCCATAATCGTTCAATAGTTTACGATAAACTTTTGTTTTATCATAAACCGTTATATATATCAGAAGTTCAAGCGCCACGTCTGATATTTCTCCGGCGTCAATCATCTCTCTTGGACTTTTGTCCGGTTCCATATCAGTTGACAATCGGAATAACAGAAATCTTAATTCCTGATATTTTCTGATCAGATCATTTGAAGTTTGACCTTTTTTTATAAAACAATTCTTTCCGAATTTCCATTCTGCCAAAGTAATTCTAGAGATTGTATAAAACGCAAGCAATTCACTGTTTTTATTTTTATAATTCTTATACTTTGATGTTAAATATACTGCTTCTTTATATTTTCCTTCATCAAACAGCTTCCTTATTTCCGGTAAAATTTTATATATTTCATCTAACGCTTTATGATTTTCTTCTTTCTGTTTCTTATGCTCTTCTGTTTCATCATATCGAAAGTACTCAGAATATGTTTCACAAAATATTTTTCTGTTTTTATCATAACTATCCAGATTAAGGATACCATTATCATGAAGGCACCATGGATGCTCCTGATAAGGAACCACTGCTTTTAAGCCCGCTTTCATAAATTCCATTCCCTGCGAAATGTCATAAAAATCCCAACCATCAAATACATCCTCTCGCCATGGTATATCACGATTTGTAATGATCATAAGACCGTCCACGGCCCAAACATAATTGATAGCTTTCTCCTGAAATGGCCGATACATAAACATTCGATAACCTGAACACTCCATGACTGATCCGGTATTCCATTCAGAAAAACACATTGCATCTGCCGGCAGATCACTGCTTCCGGAAACACCTATCATTCCAATCTCTTTATCTGCTGAAAAAACACTCAGAAAATCTGAAATCAAATCTCGATTCAGGATAAATACGTCCTGATGGATATAAATCTTGTATTTTGCATCAGAAGAACGCATTCCGATATTATAGCCGGAACACATACTTACTGCCCCATTGACCGGTATGATATCTATTGACATTCCATCCGGTATTTTTAAGGCATTTATATAAAAAATACATTCCCTTAGATACTGCTCATCATTACTGCAAATAATAAAAGCTATTTTATCTTTATCCATAAGATTAAAATCTATATTATGTGCCTGTCTGCAATAAATAACATCCTCTCCATAACCTTATTTTTCTCTGTTACAGCGTGAATAATTCCGGATAATACAGCTTCCGCCGAATACTTCCCATCTTGAATATACCCCCACAACTTTTCTTCTAAATCAGCTTCCATATTAAACTCTATCCGTCTTAAAATAAACTTTAATTCAAGCCATTTTTCACGTAAATCATCAAATGTCATATTATCCGTCCAAAATAATGTATGTGCTTGTCGTTTCTCCATCTCATCTATTTGATAACATGTCATCAGCATTACAAGATTATTGTTTTCAAGAACAGCCTGCCCTATTTCCCTGAGTTCAGACTGTACCTGGAATTTCTGCCCCTTCTCCAACAACATTTTTGCCCTTTCCTCAAAAAAGGTACACATATTAAATAACTCTCTTCTACTATCAGAAACTGTCAATTTATCATCGTAGTAATACCCATATTCCTTACAAAATATCTTCCTATACTTGTCATACTGAATCAACTTACTAGCCCCGCAATCATGAATACACCACGGTTCTTTCTGGTGCGGTACTACCAGCCTGTATCCTCTCCTTCTAATCTCAATAGACTGTGAGATATCGTAAAAATCCCATGCATCAAATATGTCTTCCCTCCACGGAATATCAACCACAGTTACTATGATCATTCCGTCTATAGCCTCTGCATCATGCATTCCTTTTTCGAATTTGTCCACAAGTTTTATCATTCTTACTGCATTCGATGAATAACACGCACCAATATCCCAATGATCAAATGCCGACGCATTCTCCGGAATATGTTTACATCCAATAAGACCCATAGCTCCTATTTGGGAATCTGAGTTAAAAATAACGAGGCAATCCATTAAAAATCTTTTTCGCACAATAAATACATCCTGATGCAGGTAGACTTTATACTTTGCATCAGTCGATTTCATAGCTGCATTATATCCTGCGGCCATACTCTCAGCTTCATTAATTGTTATAATTTCAATTTCAAAATTAACAGGAACCTCTAACGATTTTATGTAGAATAAACACTCATCCAATAGTCTTCTGTCTGTATAACAAATAATAAATGCAAATTTATTATCATTCATATTCCTTGGTCAAATTCTCCTGTCACATATAAATCGAATGCTTTTTTCTTCGTACTATACTGATATAAAACGTATTATCGTATATTTAGTCCAATTTTTTAGCCTGAACCAAATACTGATATGCATTAAATTGCCATTCTTCCGCTGTCTCAGACCTGTCAATCAACCTCTGAAACCATATCCAATCATCTTCCTCGATAAATTTATCTGTTACTGCCTTCTGTAAAACTGAACACTTTACTTCTTCTATGCTATATCCACACTCATCAAACATTTCATATATATTACTCATCGTCCAATTATGTAAATGCGTATAATCCCTAATCCCCGCCCGTTCAAACGGAAAATAGCCTTTTAGCAAAGGAATAATAACACTGTAGTGCATAATATTGGGGATACTGGCGATTACTTTTCCGTTCTTTTTTAATACTGCTCTGCAATTACGCATAATTCCATATGGATCGACCAAGTGCTCTATTACATCACCAAAAATAATGTAATCAAAACTCTTTTCCATCTCGTTCCATTCAATTTCTTCTATATTTCCAAGTTCTATATCACATATATTTGCTCCTAACGAAGCCGGTCGTTCCATCAACTCTATCCCATGCACACTGACATTCGGATATAAATACTGGATACGTATCAAAGTTGATCCCATTCCACATCCACATTCCAACACAGAAAACTCGTCATTATGATCAGGGTGATCCTTTTCTATAAAATCGATCAAATCCTTCCTTGGATTTCCGTAATACGATACATTAAACCCCCATTTTTCATTCAGTTTACCGTTATTAAGCTTGCATAGATCCATATAACTTTGATTATTTGTCGTCGTACTAAATCCTTTTCCTCCATAATGTACGATCAGACAATTATGACAAAGTATATTCTTGTATCCATTTTCTATGATTCTTAAACTGTAATCATTGTCCTCATAATTACCGGGAGAAAACCGCTCGTCAAGATAACCTACCTTTTTCCACACATCATTTCTGATAAGAAATGCAAAACCAACAAGCCATACTTTTTTTTCATAACCTGAAGGATCCGGAATATTATTTCTAAGAGCATGATCGATACACTGTTCTAACGTATCCATACCTGGTTCCTTCTGTCCATTTGGCACGTGACTTCCCATAGCCCCTACTGCTCCAACCGATGTATCACTGTATAGCGCCATTCTGAGACAATACAAAGAATTTGGCAGCATTACGGTATCATTATTTAATAAGAAAATATCATTTCCTTCAGAAGCTGCCCTTATTCCTTGATTGCACCCTGCTGGAAAGCCCAAATTTTCTTCATTCAGGATCAACTTTATATCTGACTGCTCCTGAAGCCAAGCTACAACTTCCGGTCCTGAAGCATTATCAACCACTATGATCTCATAACTTCCGGGGCAACAGGTTATTCGGATGCTTTCTATGCATTTTTTTGTATATTCTAAGTTGCGAAAACTCAAAATGACAAATGAAGACTGTGCTACTGAGATTTTTCCGCTTTTCTTTATTTCATCTATCATCATGCGTATATTCTTAACTTTGTCAGGATCATTTTCGTAGAACATCGCGTTTTCGAGCGAAAGATATGCCTGATTCAAATTTATATCCACATAATAATCCGCAAGTTTTAGATAATTATCCGCATCCTCTATGTTTTCAGAAATTGATTTAAAAATTGCTTTTGACATATCCCTATTCTCCATGATTCCTTTACAGATTCCTTTTCAAATAGATTCAAATATTTTCAATTTATAATATTTGACAACAATACAATTTTATCCGTTTCAACGCCAATATCTTTCAATCCCCTCTCTAGTTCTCTCTCATCAATCGTATCTGTAATCAATATCTCACAGTCCTTGTCCCACTCAATTCCCCTGCACTCATCCAAGGATATAAACGGTATCTCCCATATATATCGATAAAAAGATCTCATTTCATCATAAAAATCTATTATAAAAGGTATCTCTATACCGCCTCTCCTCAAATCACTTACGGACATCTTCATTTCTGTTGAACACCTTCCGCAAACGACAACACAAATATTTCTATTCCTAAAATATTCCGAAATATCTCTCCCGGATTGCAGCATCTGCTTCCAATGTCCAAATAAACCTTGCCTTCTATCAGCAACGCCTTTCATGTTTTCATAATTATTCGTAATGAACTCGATACTCTTCGTTTTAACTTCGTTCCAAAAATAATCTACATCCGGTGTTCTTGATGCATAATTTTTATTAATATGTTTGCATCTATAGCAGCATTCCCGTTCAGAAAGCATTCTTATGTCTTCCGAAAACTCTTTTACATCATCATCTTTTTGGTATGCGTTTAATCTACTAACTAACATCGGGCTTATTATTCCATCACATTCTTCCACGTCCGGCACAAATTCTCTTTGCTTATTTACAGGACAGCACTCTCTGCATCTGCCACATTTAACACACTTATCATCATAAATAAACGGATATCGAAATCCCCGATCATCAGCAATCATTTCAATCGCATTTTCGGGACAAACTTCCACACATCGACTGCACCCATAACACTCCTTCATATCCTCTATAATCCTGAAACCTTCTAGCAATTTCATTAGATTTATTTCATATTTACTTTCCGATAATTCTTTTTCCCAGGTAATTTGCGCCTGCTTCCTCATATCATTCAATCGATCATAATTTTGAACAACAAATGATATTATCTTTGTAAGTTCTTCCTGATCTTCTGATTTAAATACGATTGCATTTTTTCCATTCTCCAAAAACTGACAGATCCCTGCACGATCGGAACAGATCAGAATCTTTCCCTTCATCATTGCCTCTCCTGCAACAATGGAAAAAGATTCATATCTTGACGGAACCACAACCACATCGACCTTATCATATAGCTCAAACAATTCTTTTCTCGGAACATTATCCATGATTTGAACATTACCAAAGGCTTCCGAAATATTCATTAAAGCTTGTAAAATTATTGGATTTGCACCCGCTAATTCACCGCAAAATATAAATTCACTTTGTTTTCTTATTTCTTCCGTAAGCTGAAGTATAGCTGCTGCCAATACATCCTGTCCCTTTACTGCCGGAGAAAAATAACCTACCTGAAGGAATCTGATTTTTTCATAGGAACGCAAAGATGTATTTATTATTCCAGCCTTACCTCTAATACATAACGGAAACGTATCAATCTTTCTATTAAAATAACGCTCTGCTGTTCTGCTTACCAGATCACTGACACCAAAAATACGTAACGAAGGTACACTGGGAATCCTGCTTGTCAAATCATATAAAAAGTTACTCTCATTCTCATGAATCCACCAAAAAACACGATTTGTTTCAAGCGCTAAAGTACAAACAGCTTCTCCATTAACCAACGTGTTAAATATAACTGTATCAAAAACCTTCCCAATTTCTTTTATCCAATTAAAATCAAGATAATACTTCTCATAACAAAAAACCGTACATCCTTCCATTAAAAAAGACTCTTCTAATGGTCCTCTAAGCGAAGTTAAGACATACACTTCATATCCATTCCTTAAAAGCATAATTGCCATATCCAACAATGCCACCGGAGCCCCGGTTCTTGACATCTGATGTGAAATAAGCAATATTTTTTTTCCAGAATCAACATTTCTAACTTGTGTTGTTTCTAAAACTTCTATCCGCTCATTTAGAAGTGTCTCGAACTTTTTCATTTCTAGATATCCCCTGTCATTTATTTACTTTTTCCGTTTTGCTTTCTCCAAAACACCAGTCAAATAATCGAACGATTTCTTTCGCTCCCGTTCCAACACCAGCTCTGCCTCGGTATAATCAATTTCGAATTTGACCTGTTCCGGATACATTACATTGTTTAAATTTCTATCCTCGAGGTGAAATTGATTCAATGCTCCTGTAATACGAGATGAAACTGACTGATTTGAACAGTACTGATAAAAAGGCTTTCTAAAAACTATCGAATACATCATGCCATGAAACGAATCCGTTAAAACCATTTTTGCATTACGCACCAGTTGTATCCAGTCCGTAACTTCTATAGATTTCATCATAATAGAACCTTCTAAAAGGTATTCTTCAGGATAATTTAAAAGAAAAGCAATAATTGGCAGATTATAATACATCGAGAGCATATTTGCCTTATCTATCAGTCCCATTTTGGGCTGATATGAAAATACAAAAATATAGTCATCCATCTTGACATCGTCTAACTGCAGCTTATTGACATAATCCTTGTCTGATAAGAGCAAAGAAGGATCTACCGACGTAACTATCATCCTGTCATTTGGAACAATCGAACTCACAAAATCATAGTGTATACTTTCTCTTATCGAAACTGATTGTATATTCATAAGATTGTCTTTATACCAATTTTGTATATTCCGGTCTTTTAAAGCATCAAGCCCTAATGCTATACTCGCACTATATGATGCGCGGTACACTGAATCATCTGTGAAATCCAAAAAATATGCCGTATCTCCGCGAGTTATTCCCGGATTCCAGACTTGATCCGATCCTGCTATTATCAGATCATACTTCTGATATTCAATCTGTTTTTTATCTGTATACTCATCTGTGAGATTCAAATAATTCTGACTAAATAAACGAAACTCTTCCGTCTGAAACTTCTTAAGCTGCATGTAAGGTGAATCATAATTAATCACCTCTACTTCTGCTCCCAAAGAACTAATTGCTTCCTTTAATGCGAATGCCTGCAGGACAGCACCGTAATTATACGCATTCTGAAACGTAAGAATTCCTACGCGCATTTTTATATTCCCCCTTGAAGGACAAAACTGATTGGTATCATTTTTTTGAATGGAATTTTATTTCTGTATAATTTTCGCTGGATATCAACCATATTTGTTTCGTCTGTAAGAAAAGCTATTGCATCTCCCTTTAGTATTTGCGATTTTGCCTCCTCAAAAGAAACAATTGAAAGATCGAATACTTTCGTTGCTTCGGGATATTCTTCAAAGATATCTACAAAACCAATCACCTGAACTTCTGAATCTCTTATAGATTCCCATACTGTTTCAGTTTCTTTACCAACTCTTCCAAAAATTATTACTTTTCTAATTTCATTGTTTAATAAAAACTGCACTACCTCTTCTTTTCCATCATGTATTACCGTTATTCTGTCACTCTCCAATTGTTTTCTCATCTGACTGTATACATAATTACGAATCAAAAAACGAATATCCTGTTTTTGTTCATTATTCCAAAATAACTCCGTTTCTCTCGGTTTAAGAGTAGGAAATGCCAAATTCCACTGGAAACTTTTACTTTTTTCTGATTCCCAAATTTCAATCTGTTCTTCATTCTTTAATAGATAGTTAACTGCTTTTTCCGAACGAATCATTACCAGTGAAATTCCTGTATCATCTTTTTCCATTTCAGGCAATAATTTTTCCACTCCCCAATAATCCCCTATAGTGATATCTGACCTGCGAATGACCGTTGCATATCTGCACTTGTAGCAGCTCTCCCTCAGTGCTAAATTACTTGAAAAAATTGAAGTGTACACTTGGGATGAATACAGCTTTCCATCGATTACATAAGATTCTGCTTGTTGTCTCCATCCCCAGTTTTTTTTATCGCGAAAAACAAATGTTGTCGGTTCTCCATTTGTTTTCCTGATATAATCCAGGTACTTTCTATATACCAATGGCGAAGGAACTCCATGGCAAATTAGATCGCACGTAAGAAGTTTATTTTGGTCAATTTTTTTTGAATCCAGATAGCTGAGCAATCCATCTACTCCGCACGGTGTTCCGCTAAAAAGCACTGTTCGTCCAGCTTTAAGATCTTTCTCAATCTCCGTATATGTGTTGCCAAGATCTGCCTGAACATACTTAGAGCCTTTTAGTTTTTCCAGTTCCTGAACATCTGTAACACGTAAATATTGAACTTTCAGTTTTTCCGAAACCGCAGCTCCATAAACCACTCCATCCTCTGACAGAATATTTTCCGCAAGAATCGTAAACGCTCCTCCAGACTGACTTTTCATTCTTTTTTCTATATCCTTAATCCTAACCGCATAAAAAATTGGTTCTGTTCCGGATGTCGTACGATTCAAAGGACAAGTATCTTTACATTTCCCACAATAAACACACATATCAACATTGACCTTGGGATACAAAAACCCCTTCTCATTTTCTTCCATTTTAATGGCACTAACCGGACAAATATCCCGACAAGCTCCGCATCCACTACACCTGTCCGGCTCCTGATTGATCTGTATTGCGGTTTTGCTATTTTTTCCCGTTTGTTTCATTACACACCCCATATTTAATTAAGACACACGATAAAGACTCAAAATATTTATCGGACACAGGTACTAAAAATTGAACACAAAAAGGGGATGTTTCTTTGCATCCCCTAAATTCAATAACCATAATATTACTTTATGTGAGCTATAGTACTCATATACTCATTTGTATGGATTACCAGATCACAAATATCGTAACTATAATCATTTTTCCAACAAACGTATCCAAGACTCATTTGGTCTCTTCCGCTTTCACTCTTAATTTCTTCAAACCATTGGTACATGACATTCCTTAAATGTTCATCATGATTTGAACGGACCAGACAGGCTGTATCACAAAGTCCATTTACATCCTTAAACCCTTCTCTGGCATACTTCTCTAACTGTTTTCTTAATACCTCTTCATTCACTTTATTAAGATATATGAGTTCCGCTGCCTCCTGTTCTATTGTATTTCTTCCTGGATGAGGGAAACATAACATGCTCTGATCACCCGCATATCTCTTTATATACTTTTCCAGATTGCCATTAATCTGTATCTTTCCATCTACCCATATTGTATAATCATACTCACTCAAATATTCCATCGGCAAAATCTTGACCCGTCTTGCTAATTGCAATGGACTCAAATTATCTGGATTGTCCAAATAAACTATCCGCCATTTCTCTGACTTTAAGTCATGATTATCTGTAAAACAAATATAATCCCATTCAGGATTAACCACCTTGATATCCTTTACCTGATCATAACCACCTGTTATACAAGTATATACAGCGCACTTCCCATTAAACCATTTTAATAATTTCCTATTTCTGTAATACTTATCGAAATAAACATCTCTTACATGTTTCCATTCCTTAATATTATTTTCAATATACTGCTTATACACATCAAGTTCTTTTTTATTCTTCGAAGTTTCTTTCATATATAATGTACAAGCACCAAACCAACACAATCTTTCTTTTCGATTCGTTTTCAAGACTTCTGAGATTGCTTTCTTTATATTGTTCAGGTTTTTTTCGTCGTTACTGCATACTAACGCTAAGACCTCACTTGTAATTTCCCCATTTTTGAATTCATCAATAAATTCCTGTTCACCTATTCCAGCCATGACCCGATAAATCAAAAAGCGTATTTCTGCAATTTTATCTAAAACCTCATCAAAATCAGCGCACTTCTTAAAGACATCTATTTCTCCATCGTCTATTGATAGTGCATCAACATACATCATTAAAGAATCGATTTTTTCATCAAATAATCTCACATCGTTAAATTGTAAGAGTTTTTTTATTCCTTCTTCTGCTTGTCCTGAATTAAGCAAATCTTTTATATAAGGATATTCCTTGTCCCAAAGTTCCTTTATTCTTTTAATCAACTTATGTTTTTCTTCATTCTTTGCCTCTTCTAACGGATAGTATTCCTTTGAAAAACTAATTGCATTATCCAACGCATTTAGATCCGGCCACTCGGGCTTATATGCCCGGTAATACCATCTCTCCGGATTTGCCACTGCTCCGATCTTATAATCTCTTCGCCTGAATTCCATACACTGAGACTGTTCATAATACATATATCCCTTAAGAATATCTTCTCTCCATTCAATATCTTTCCTTGTAACCATTAACGCTCCATCAACCAGCGGCACCTCTTTAAAAATGGCTTTTCCGACTTCTTCTTCGCTATTAAGCGTACCAATCATATTAAAATCAGACTGAGTAAATAATTGAACTATCTCTGAAATAAAATTGACAGCATGAATAAATGCATACTCCCTTAGATATACCTTATACTCTGCATCAGTCGAATGCATTGCTGCATTATAAGCTTCAAATATACTATCTGCTTCACCTATGGTTATTACGTCAATCTCACAATTTTCCGGAACATATAACCTGTCTATGTATTTGAGGCACTCTTGCAGATATCTTCCATCCTTCCAGCAAATAATAAATGCGACTTTACATTTGTCCATTTGATTAATTCCTTTCAACAGGATTACATACCAAGTTCATCCCGAATAGACTCCATATCTGTTTCATCAAAAAAGCCATCTTTAAGGATCACCTTATAAATTCGATCCACCAGCATTTCCCGGCATTTTCCCGTATACCCTCTTATTTCTGCGAGCATTCCCGACACATTTCTCACATATGCTTCCGGATCAGTCTTACTTAATTGAAACTCTGAAATAATGCGAATATACTCATTTACTCGATCCTCAATATTTATAAATGGATCTTCCCGGTCAACTTCTACCGTCACTAATACTTGAGGAACTTCTGCGATACTCTTTTCCCTGACAGTGCGAAGCAAAAATTCTCTTTCCCCTTCATCTCCAAGAGATTCCTCGAATCCTCCTGATTCTGTAACGTTACTTCTTCTGAATATTACAGCAGAAAGCTTAGGATAAGCTTTTCCCAACATACTTGCAAAACACTTTCCAGATGTTTCAATACGACTATAGTTTTCATCCGGACATATCAGGCTAATTCCCATTCCATTTTCAGAAAGAAGTGTATCCGCATAGCCATAGACACACTCTGGATCAGCCTCCAGGAGTTTTAATGTATTGTACATGTAATTACGTTCAAATCTATCCCCTGTTTTTATAAAAGCTAAATAATCTCCTGTTGTTTCCCTTATACCAATGTTTCTCCTACCCGATCTGCTTACATCATCGGATTCATACAGTCTTATCCTTTTATCTTCAACCAGATTAAGTACTTTTTGTTCTTCTCCGTTAAATACACCCACAATTACCATTTCCCAATATGGATATATCTGACTTCGAACATCCTCTATTGTCCGTCTTAAAGCTTCACATCGCCCATCTGTCAAAAGTACGATGCTGATTTGCTTACAACCTTTCAACTCATATTTATTCTCCAATTTTCCAAGTACATTTGTTTCATCTTTGGTTGATACAAACACCTGAAAACGCTCAGGTAATGCCATTTCTTCAAATTTTATTCTGCCAAAATATGTCTGATCTACCTTTCCTACAAAAAGGCCTGTATCGATAAGACGATTTATAAAGTCCGATTCGGCATAACATCTTCTGTTTCTTTCTCCTCCAAAAAGCTGCCAATGCAATACCCTTTCCTCAGCATCTACAGATTCATCTTCGACTGTATCTGTTATACCTATTCCAATAGAATTAATCGTAATTAAATAACCGTCTTCTTTTAGTATCCTATGTATTTCACCCATCGCAGCCTTATCATCTGCACAATGATTAAAAGTCTCCGATGCAATAACAATGTCGCAGCTCCTATCCTCTAAGCTCCAAAAAGTCTGCAGTTCATCCTCTTCCCGTTTTCCGGTATGATCCGCTTCCGATGTAATATATTCCGTCACCGTTGTCTGCATGTTAATCCACTGGCCCAACACCGGTAAGTAACTTAGCGATACTACTCTCAGATCATTACCATGCATCGTCTCTTTAAGTATTGATGCTGCTGCACGTTCCTCAGGAGATGCCCCGCATCCTGCGCAAAATATCTGTTTATTCCCTTCTCCGGTATATGCCGCTGCCTTCCACGGAAATCCATGATGTTTTCTGATTTTAGGACTCGAACTCTGAAAAGTAAGGACTTTCTTTATATTTCCGCAGATGGGACATCTGAATCCTGAGAGTTCTTCTGACTTGCCTGCCGGGACTCCTTCAGCCAAAAGTTTCTTGTATACTTTGTCTGAATCATATATATACTTATTCATTACTACACGGATAGCAGCTTCGGATATAAGTCCCTTCTGAAACCATTTACGAAGCAAAGGTATATAATCATCTGTATCACAGTCAAACTCTGCTCTATACAGGAGAAATCTAAGTGCAATATACTTTTCCCTAATTTCGCCGAAACTACCGCCCGGTGTCCAAAAACACCGTATCCCTTCCTGTGCCTCTTCATCATATATCGTCAATAGTTCACGTATCATTTCAAGATCATTATCCTGAACTGCACGATATATTTTTACATATTCCAGTTTTTCACGTACTTCTTCAAAACGATCATGGCTTAAATCCCTAAATATCAACTCTGCAATCTCATGCGCAGCTTCAATATTCTTTGATTCCTCTACCTCAAAAGGATTACTATTCTCTGTTCCGGCTTCAAAGCCATATGCATCATGATAGGTTTCACAAAAAATTTTCCTGTAATGATCATATTTTCCAAGTCCAAGATGAGCCAGATCATGCATACACCATGGACTCTTCTGATAAGGAACAGCAACCTTGTATCCGACTCTCCAAAATTCCATACTCTGGGACAGATCATAAAAATCCCAGCCGTCAAATATATCCTCTCTCCACTTCAGATCATGATTTGTGATCATGATCATTCCATCTATTGCCGAAACCTCAGTCAAGCCTTCTTCGTTAGAATACATACTTATACCGCCGCTTTGTCCGTTAAAAAGCAAGGTTCCACCAGTATCCCAGCTATTAAAGGCATAGGCATCAGGAGGCATATTTACCGCACCTATCACGCCAAGCATCCCCACTTCCGGATCTAATGCAAATGAATCTACAACATCCTGAATAAAATTTTGATTAAGAATGAATACATCATGGTGCAGATACACTTTATATCGCGCATCAGAAGAATGCATGGCTGCATTATAAGCTTCACATATACTATGAGCTTCTCTAACACCTATCACATCTGTTTCAAATCCTTCAGGGATCCACAATCTATTTATGTAATAAGTACATTCACTAAAGTACTGCTCATCATTTGTTGCAATGATAAATGCAATCTTTTTATCATTCATGCAGGAGGCCTCTCTTTCTAAGGTTCTGCTCTACTATTGGCAAATATTTGAGCATTCTGTCATCTAAAATCTCATTCCGGTCATTTATATCAAAATATTTGTCCTCATAGTTTCCTATCAAATCGGCAAATCCGCGTTTCATTTTCACTCTGACCCAATACTCTCTGGATTTGACATAATAATGATTTATCTGAAGCACGCTGCAATCTTGATCTTCTCCGGATTGATCATAAGGACCATCAACTCTTGAACCCCTTTCATTCACCGTATATCTATGCTCTGTATATACAAAGTGATGAGGACTTAAAGGATATAATGCCTTCCTTGGATTAACTATGGTTTTTATATGCTGATGCTGCCAAAATGAATTCTCTGCGCGATGAATAAACGTCCCGATCACAGGTCTTCCATTGTCATGAACCTGCCCATCAGAACCAAAAATTCTCCAACTCACTGCGACGCCTCCGATACCCGGATTCATCTCGAACATTTTATCAACCAGATCCGGTACACTTTCTCCCTGTACCGGCAGGATAAATTCATCCGCATCAACCGCACCTATATACTTTACTTCATATCTAAATCTGTCCAACGCGTCCATATAAACAGGAAGCTGACGCTTCTTTCCGGGACACCATGTATATGTGACACTTCCTTCATCAATATATGACTGAAGCACTTCTCTTGTATGATCAGTACTCTCATTGTCATAGATAAAAAAGCGGTTGATTCCAACCGCCTTATGATATTCGATCCATTCAGGAAGATATCTTTCTTCATTCTTCACAATCAGTACAAGTCCCATTTTGTCCTGATTTTTGGGAATACTCTGAGCCTCAGAAATAAAATTACGAAATGCCTCTCTTATTTCCTCGAAATAGTTTTTTATAAAACTTTCCCGATTCTTTGCTTCTGATATATTTTTAATTTTATCCCATAGCGAAGCTTTAACTAAAAGGTACTTTAGCGATTCACAAACTCTTTCATCTTCATTCCGAAAAGCAAGCTTCATCCTGTGGATAAAGTACTCCAATGCCGCCTCCGCTTTTTCCAATTGCGCAGTAATTTGATCCGAAGGAATTTTCTGCATTAATTCTCCAATGCGTTCAAATATTTCCTGCTGTTCCGTAATTTCCTGATAGATTTCCTGAAATACCTCCTGATTCATACTTTCCCCCCATTTAGTTCCATATATCCGCTAAATTCTTTTATTCCATTTTTTGTATAACAATTCAAGATCTGCATCATCCGGTGCTATTCGATATGCCTGACTCACATATTTCCACATCATTTCATATTCTCTTTTTTCTGCTGCGATTCCAATAGCTGCTTTAAGCAGAAATATATCTTCTGTAAGCAAACACGGTCGCTCAAGCATATACTGCATTGCTTCTGTGTCCATTTCTCGATTCATCAGCTCTTCAATTTTCTGATAAATGATTTTCTGAACATCGATTTCAAAAAAAACCTCCCCATTATACAACAGTTCCTCTATTTCAATTTTGTCAATCTCCAATTCACTGCATACTGAATATGGTATAGCATCCTTAAAAAATAGCTTTTTCCCATGATGCATCGCCCAATGTATAGCATCACTTTTTTTCTTATATTCATTTCTCAAAAAAAAGATTATGTCATACAGTTCTTCAGGATAAACCTCAGAATTGAAAATATGATCATAAATAAAACACTGTGCTGGAAATATTGCAGTATCTTCCTGCTCCCAGGTATCGATCACCATATCATCCGGCAATAATGCATCCATGTACCCTCTGGATAAAAGACCTGACGATGCCAAAAGTGCATCCATGTCTGCAAACTTTTTTACTCCATCTTTTAAGCAATTCAAGAAAAACCAAGCCACAGCTTTGTGATCTGTCATTTATATATCCTCTTAACATTTCCCATACGGAATTCTTGAATCAGGCGAATCTGACTGCACCATTCTTATCTCACGAACCCTAACCTGCTGCATCATGATCCATACTCTCATCAAACGCTCTCCTAAAAAACCCATTACTCTCCGTTGATAAGAGTCTGTATATTGTTCCGGATGCAATTCCTTCTCAACTTTGAAAAGAATCGAAAACAGCCAGGAACAATAGGAATCAAATAACTCTTTTCTCGTAATCATCATATTGCAGCAGGTCATTAGTTTATCCTGCATACACTTGTCGAAACAATCCAGATAGTCTGAATATACTTCTTTGATAACCTTTCGGCACAGATCAAGGCCATCAGATCTATGATGAACTACAAAATGTGTATAAACCGGTTCCTGCATTACCTGCGGCCATGCTGTGATCACATCATATTTTTTTAATAAACCCTCAATTTCATCTTTTCGAAGTATCCGTTCTGCTTTTGCATCCGAATAATATCTGCGATAATGACAGATTCCTACATTATCGCAATGCACATTTTTCCAAATCCAATACATTCCCGTAAGTTCACAGTACGTATCATTTTTTTCAGAAATCCCCTCTCCACGGTTATCTTTTTCATAGGGCAGAGCATTATGTAACTCCGCACCTACCTGAAGCGGAATATACCCTTTTCCGGAAGGCATCAAGCAATCTTTATGCGTAATAACATATATTCTGGTATCCATACTGTTCCCTTTAACATACACTTCACTTCATTAATCCGGTTATTCGAAACATAGTTTCCAATCGACTTCTGTATGTGAAGTCCTTTTTCATAACTTCATATCCACGCATTGAGATTTTTTTTCGTTCATCTTCGTGCTCAAGGTAATACTGCGCCTTTTCATATGCATCAAGAACACTTTCATACATGACACACGCATCATCCGGGACGAGCTCTGCAAGTTCCGGCTGAAAATTAGACAACAAAAAACCTCCGCAACCCATGATGTCAAGACACCTCTGAGGAATAGCACTTACAATTTTTCTAACAGATATATTAAGGTTGATACGACTGCACTTAAAGACCTTTGGCATTTCTTCAAACCAGTCTACCTGACCACACTGTTCTACATTTTTTAGGATTTCTGACTTTTGATACGAAAAAAATCTAACCGGGAAATGTTTACCCAAAAGTTCCAGTATCATCAAACGTTCTCGAAATGTCACATTTCTGCACATCCAGATCCACAGAAACAATTCCTGGATCACCTTCGGTCTCGACTCCCCCTTCAGATATACCGCATTTCCTACCGCATCCATAAAGTCCTGAGTAGAAACTGCCTTTAAAACCTCTTCTGATAACGCCGGACGCATAATGTCCATGCCATATGTGTCAAGCTGGACATCTGTGAGCGAACGGATATATTCTCTCCAGTACTCCGGTACATGCTGCAAGTCATAATAAAGGCCGTTATCATAGAGCTGTCCTATAAACGATATTTCAGATTTATATCTTTTCCTCTCTGCACTTGATGGGATGTATCTGTCAAATCGTCTTGTACTAACCGCAAGCGGCAGATGCCACACATTAGTTATTCCATATTTTTTCTTGATTTCTTCTACTTCCAGTGCATCAAAAGAAAAAATTTTTGTCGTATCAAAAAAAAGACCCTTTGATGTCTCTATACGCATCGGTGAATCATATGACCAGGATATATACAGTACTCCTGCATCCTGACATGCTTCTGCAATAGGTGTAAAATAATTAACCGTAAAAACCGCATCATAACTTTTCCGTCTTAGATACTCACGAACAATTTCAACAAATTTATCATCATGAAATACAGAGAGATCGCAGTCATCATCAAATACATCAAATTCTACTCTCATCCGCTGCAATTCTTCCTCTATATCAAAATTCGTAAGAGATCTCCAACGATATACCAATATCCTCATACACTCTGCCCCTGCAGTAATTGTTGTACAATTCTTTGACCATTTTGCGCGATTGATTCTCGTTCTTCAGGATGCTTAAGATAGTATTCAATCTTTTCCTGAACATCAAAGAAATTCGTATAAAATGCGATACTTCCTTCCGGAAAGAAATTTAAATATGAAGTATTAAACGGTAACAGAACAAAATTTCCTGCTAGTATTGCTGTCAATACTTCCTCCGACATCATATCCGGAATTGTTCTTTTCGGAATAAGAAGACTGATTTCAGATTCACTGCACAGAGTTAAAAAATCTTTTTCCTCTTCTCCATGATCATGAAAATTATCCAAAGTAACACTGCAGTCCAGTCCAAACGCATCGATCTCTGACTTTGCTACCGCAAAACGTAAGATCTTCGTCCTGTCAGCAAACTCTAGTGACGGCAATATCAAATACTCATAGTAATTTTGCTTATTGTTATCTGTCTTTCTATACTCTTCAGGCAGAGGCAATGTCTCTTCCAAGTCCTCCATTACATAGTCCGGCATATGATCTAATGTGAACAACCCTGAATATTGCCCAGCCTGCGCGTCACACAATCCCCTAAGATATCCTTTTGTTGAATCTTTTAACGGATCCTTTATATTTTCTATCTCCTGACATTTTCCAAGTATTTCTCCATAGAAACTAACCTTATATATTTTTTTATTCAATGTGATAACCTCTTTTCTCATCCCGGAACTTTCGCGGCCAATCCGACCACCTCAAAAATCTTTCGTAACCGATCTTCGTATGTAAAATCACGCAGCATCACCTCACGACCACGGGCTGCTATTTTTTCACGTTCACTGTCATGAGTCAGATAATATCCGGCTTTTTCATAGGCCTCACCTATACTTCCATACATCTCACAAGCATCGGTCGGCACAAGTTCTGCCAATTCCTCCTGATAATTTGACAGTAAAAAACCTCCCGCTGCCATAACATCAAGACATCTCTGTGGAATACCTGTTATTATTGTCCGAAGTGAGATATTTAAATTTATCTTTGCCTGTTTAAACGCCTTTGGCATCTCCCTATCCCATATAAGCGGCCCGCATTTCTGCACATTTCTTAAAATCTGATTGTCCTGATAAGAATAAAAATGTACATCGTAGTGACGTCCAAGAAGCTCAAGTACCGTAATTCTCTCCCTGTGTGTAACATACTGCTCCATAAGATATCTCATCACTCCGGGTGACACCTCTGTCTCCTCTGTATCCGGCGTTCCCTCCTTTAGATATAATTCATCAAGGCTCTTTCTAAACTCCGGAGTTGAAATTTCTTTCATAATATCTGTTGAAAGCCCATCAAAAATCGTATCCAATCCATACGTGTCAAACTGAACATCATTCATAGCATTAAAATATGCTTTGTAATAATCCGGAAGAACCGATATGATTTCCTCAAAAATACTATCATAAAGCTGACCGACAAATGCAATATCAGCCTTAAAGCGCGCTCGTTCTGCCGCAGATAGATAATAGCTATCAAATCTTCTTACATTCACTGCTAATGGAAGGTGATGCACATTATTCGCATCATAACACCTCCATATTCTCTTGCACTCTTCCCTGTCAAAGGTAAAGACATGTGTAGTAGGATATTTTAAGATATGGATATATCCTATATTTAATGGAGAATCATAAGACCATGCAATATATGGTACCTCGCACTGATTGCATGCTTCACTTAACGACGCGATATAGTTCACACTAAATACAGCGTCATATGGTTTTTCACGAATCTTTTTTTTCGCATGTTCTAAAAAATACTCATCTTTATATACTGATCGATTAATGGGCGTATCAAATGTATCAACCTCAATCCCCATTCTTTGTAATGTTTCCTCTACATCTGCCTGTGTAAAACATGCCCATCTTAAAACCAAAAGTCTCATATACTCCATTACCCCCTTCACACGGATCCATCCGCATGTCCTGCAATAAATAATTACAGAAACTGCTATCATGCTTTTTATCGGATAAATGTACAAAAAATTGAAGTTTTTTCATAAAATGACTCAATGAAAAATCCCGCCTCTTTCGAGGCGGGACCTTTTCCCAGGTATTCCAAACAATTATTTATGGTCTTTTGATTAGCCAAGGAGTGAAAGAACACCCTGATTAGCCTGATTAGCCTGAGCGAGCATTGACTGACCTGCCTGCTGGAGGATGTTATTCTTTGAATAAACAACCATCTCAGAAGCCATATCTGTATCACGAATCTCAGATTCAGCTGATGTTGTATTCTCAACAATGTTATCCAGATTCTTGATTGTGTGCTCAAGTCTGTTCTGAACTGCACCAAGTGCGGATCTCTGCTTAGATACGATGCTGATTGCATCTCCAATTGTAGAAATAACAGAAGAAGCTAATGCACCTGTAGAATCCTTAACATTAAGAGCAGTAGAACCGAACAGTGTCTTGCTGTTCATAGCTGTGATTCCAACAGAAATCTTATTAGAGTTCAGAGGATCTGCACCAACCTGAAGGCTTACACCAAGAACGCCGCCTGTTGCGGAACCGTTCTGATTTGTTCCGGAAAGAAGATACAGTTCGTTGAACTTTGTTGTTGTTGAAACACGGTTGATCTCAGATGTAAGCTGATCAAGCTCATCCTGAACGTTTCCACGGTCTGCAGAGGAAAGAGTTCCATTTGCAGCCTTTACAGAAAGCTCATTCATTCTCTGAAGCATGCTGTGAACTTCTGTCAGAGCACCTTCAGCTGTCTGTACCATTGAGATACCATCCTGAGCGTTAGCAGAAGCCTGTGTAAGACCACGGATCTGCTTTCTCATCTTCTCACTGATAGAAAGACCTGATGCATCATCTGCTGCGCGGTTAACTTTGTAACCTGAAGACAGTTTCTCAGTTGACTTTGCAAGTTCACCTGTTGTGATGCCGAGCATTCTGTTTGCGTTCTGCGCTGTCATGTTGTGCTGTACTACCATAAAATTACCTCCATGTGTGTTTGAAATCCGAATTCCATTCCGGATCCTTAAGTGAAAAAAAACTGTAACACTGTGGGATTACTCCCGTATAATAAATCCGGTGCCCCTGGGAAGCTCCGATCTATTATCGATTTCATCTCCCAAACAAGCGTCGCATTTATGTTTACACCTCTTATATCGGACAATTTTGTACTTGCAACAGTGCCTTTTTGTTTCTTTTTGTATACAAAATACTTTTGTTTTAAAGAAACGAAATGGGCTGCCGCCAAAACAGCTATTCCCAGCCATTTGCACGACAGCCCATCATGATCGAAATTATTTTTCCAATATTACTGAAGAAGTGACAGAACGCCCTGGTTAGCCTGATTAGCCTGAGCAAGCATTGACTGACCAGCCTGCTGGAGGATGTTGTTCTTAGAATATACAACCATCTCAGAAGCCATATCTGTATCACGGATTTCAGACTCTGCTGCTGTTGTATTCTCCACAATATTATCCAGATTCTTGATCGTGTGCTCGAGTCTGTTCTGAAGTGCACCAAGTGCGGATCTCTGCTTTGAAACAATACTGATGGCACTTCCGATCACTGAAATAACAGAAGAAGCCATTGCACCTGTTGAATCCTTAACATTAAGTGCCTCTGTTCCAAAGAGCGTCGCACTGTTCATAGCTGTGATACCAATCGCGATCTTATTGGAATTCAGAGGATCTGCTCCAACCTGAAGACTAACACCAAGGACACCGCCTGTTGCCGAACCATTCTGATTTGTTCCGGAAAGGAGATACAGTTCATTGAACTTTGTTGTCGTTGATACACGATTGATCTCAGATGTCAGCTGATCAAGCTCGTCCTGTACATTTCCGCGGTCAGCTGATGAAAGTGTTCCGTTTGCAGCCTTTACAGAAAGCTCATTCATTCTCTGCAGCATGTCATGCACTTCCGTGAGTGCACCTTCTGCTGTCTGAGCCATCGAGATACCATCCTGAGCATTAGCAGATGCCTGTGTAAGTCCGCGGATCTGCTTTCTCATCTTTTCACTGATGGAAAGACCTGATGCATCGTCTGCTGCACGGTTTACTTTGTAACCGGATGACAATTTCTCTGTTGCCTTTGCGAGTTCGCCCGTTGTGATTCCGAGCATTCTGTTTGCATTTGCTGCTGTCATGTTGTGCTGTACTACCATAGTATCTACCTCCATGTGGTATTTCTGATCCGGACTCCCTTCCGGATAAAGAAACACTATTTATCTCCTTACGGCACGTTCAAACTCTATCCGTGTTTCATGCCGCGTTTATTTACACCAACTATATCGACCACCCCACTTGAAACATTAGCCTTTGAAAGTACATATTTTTGTATACATTGCAGATTTCTGTATACATGTGCTTTTCTTTCTATATTTATATATTGAATTGTCCGATATGCTGAATATGGGGAAGTAACCGTAAACAGTGGCTGTTAAGGAGGTCTGTGTGGAAATACAGCACAATTTATTGTCTCAAAATGCGTGCCGGCATTTTGGAATGATCACAACTTCACGACAAAAAAGTATGGAGAAGTTAAACTCCGGCTATCGTATAAATAGATCTGCAGATGATGCGGCAGGACTTTCCATCAGCGAGAAAATGAGAAAACAGATACGAGGTCTCACACAGGCTTCTGCCAATGCTCAGGACGGCATATCCTTTATACAGACCGCAGACGGCGCATTAAATGAAGTTCACAGTATGCTTCAGCGAGGAAATGAGATTGCAGTCAAAGCCGCAAACGGTACTCTTAGTGACTCTGACCGCGAATGTCTCCAAGATGAACTTCGCTGTATTAAGGAAGAGATTGACAGCATCCACACAAGAACTTTTTTTAATGAGCTTCGTATTTTTCCGGATCACGGTTCTTCTCTCTCAACACCAACCGCAGGACAGCAGGCTTTAACAGATAAAATCGCAACCGAATTTATCCCTACAGCAATGTCCCAGATCATGAATAAACTCAGCGGATCTGTTGGAAATAAATTAAATGCTCTTGATGCAGCAAAGACAAACCCCAATACATATGCTATCGATCTCGATGTTTCATATATCGACGGTCCTGGGAACACCCTTGCCTATATGGGTTCAAACTTCTATCTTGGAAGCCCGGATAGATTTGTAACAGAGAGCTTAGTCATGAAATGCGATTCGGCTGACTTTTCTTCTAATACTTTATCTCCTTCAGACACGCAAAAGCTTCAGTCAACTATTGCACATGAGCTGATGCATGGTGTAATGGATGTGATACTTCCTGAGGGTATGTATAATGACGATACTAACGACAATTCCCATGGAAACTTTCCTGACTGGTTTATAGAAGGAACAGCACAGCTTGTTGGCGGCGGTTATACTACCGGATGGAACAGTTCACTCATGCTGATCGCCAGCAGCTCAGAAAGCGCTGCGAATAAACTTACAGCAGTGTCATCATACCTGAATAATGGGCGATTTACTCTTGGAAACCTCCAGTATTCTTCCAGCGGTAATTTTACTGTCGCTGGACGTCCATATGGTCATGGATATCTTGCATGCGCATATCTGTGCCAACTTGCAGGCAGCAGCTCACAGACCTCTGTATCACAAAGCACCCTTTTATCAGGCGCCAATAAGATATTTAATGCACTGATGCAAAACGAAGCGAATTACAGCAGTACCGGCAATGCAAAATCCTTTGAACAGGTTATAAATGATGTTCTTTCAAGCAACGGTTCTTCTCTTACACTTGCTCAGGTTATAAATAATATAAATAACGGTGAAAATAATGCATCCCAGTTCGTCCTTGCACTTACAAATGCCAGCAAGAGTACGGACGGTTCCGGATTATACGGTGCAGGTTCGATAATCGCACCAAGTCTTAATTCGACAAATGTTTTTGGATCCACAGTAACTACGCAGCAGGTTTTATTCGTAAGAAATGCCTCCAGCAGTTCTGCCACAGCAAGCGGGTCGAATGAAGGTGATATTTACCTGCAGGTTGGCTCAGATCCACTTAGTTCCAACAGGATCCCTCTTAAGAGATTCAGCATTAATCAGGCTGCTCTCGGTATATCCAGCGCGAATGTATCAACTCAAGCTTCAGCTGATTCGGCTATTAGCGCAATCGGAGCTGCCATTAATTCTGTTAGTACAATGCGTTCCTACTACGGCGCAATGCAGAACCGTCTGGAACACACTATCAAAAATCTGGACAATGTCGTAGAAAACACAACCGCTGCCGAGTCAAGGATCCGCGATACTGACATGGCTGAGGAAATGGTCGAATTTTCAAAAACAAATATCCTCGCCCAGGCAGGTGAATCAATGATCGCACAGACAACACAGATCCCGCAGGGCATAATATCTCTGCTCCAATAAAAAAACAAGTTACGCTAGGCTCGACAAAACCTCGCCAAGCGAACTTGCATAACACGCACTAAGCTCGAAAATACCTCGCTAAGTGCTCCGAAAAAATAAGCCGGAAGCCTATGATTCATACATAGCTTCCGGCTTAATTTTACACGCTTCTTACCGCATCCATAAATCCAACTACTGTCTTATCAAAACCAAATTCATACGATTTTTCTTTCGCGGCTTTAGACATTTTTTTACAATATTCCTTATCATCGAGAAGTTTACATATCGCTGAAGCAAAGGATTTTTTATCATACGGATCAACTATCAATCCTGTTTTTTCCTCATCGATCAGATCGTAGGCACTTCCCGCATACTTTGAACTGATAGACGGAAGACCGCAGCACATGGCTTCCAAAGTTACAAGCCCAAAACAGTCGTCTCTTGTAGGAAATACAAATATTCCTGATTTCTCATACTTTCGAGTTAAATCATCTCCTGTAACATACCCATCAAAGATCACCCTGTCATAAATATCATATTCACGCGCGATATTCTCGATATTTTCTCTATCGGGTCCACTACCTATAAGACGGAGTCTCCACGACTTATCCTTTATTTCAGAAAGTGCATTCAGCAAAAGATCTATCCCTTTTAGCTGAACCAATCTTCCAACAGCTATCAGTTCTCCATTTGGTTCGTAATTTCTGCCCGCTCCATCATACTTCGATATATCTACAGCAAGAGTACTTAGGAATATCTTATCCTCAGGTGCTCCGAGATATATCTGATTTTCCCTTGTCTTTAATGAACTGGCGATAAATGCAGCTGTACCCTTAAAAATATATCTTCGGAACCATTTCTGATAAAATTTAATGTTTCGCTCAGAAAATCTTGTTCCATCCGACCAGGAAATAAATGGTACTTTATGCTTATTACACCAATGCTTTACTATAAGTGATGTATAGTTGTATTCCATACATACCACAATATCAGGATTAATTTGATCAATTTTTTTGCTCACACCGTAGGTTATGACAGTCTGAGAATTTTCGTAATTTGAATTAAATTTTATAACCTTTGATTTTGGATATACAACATTTTTTAACTTATTTTCTTCTGCACTCCAGCTTCTGTTACTTTTGGAATTATCTGTGGAAAATAAAATCCAGATATCATATTCCTCACTATAGTACTTTTGAAGATATCTAAAAAAATCTACTCTATAAGGAGCCGGCTGATTTGTAACTATCAGTAATCGATTCATTTTTTGTTTGCCTTCCATTATTAGTATTATATCTGATATA
This sequence comes from Lachnospiraceae bacterium, assembly GCA_900168235.1. Lineage (GTDB taxonomy): Bacteria > Bacillota > Clostridia > Lachnospirales > Lachnospiraceae > NK4A144. The sequence goes on from FUZG01000010.1 coordinate 105,510, forward strand.
AGAAATGGTAACTCCTGATTATCTATATCTCATATCTTAAATCAGGTTTATACTACATAATATCATCTCTATTAAAAACCAAGAAGACTCAATTTTTAACGGCTCAATACCATCCGCCGTTTCCAACAGTATTACCATTGATTCTATATGGGGTTACCGTAAAGTCATAATTCGTAATATTTTTCCACGGTCCGCTATCAGATCTTGATGCATATACTTTTATTCTAATTTTTTCGTTTTTGGGAGAAACTTCTTGATAAATTTTTAATGTACCGTTTTTATATGTCATACACAATCTCATACCAAAGATATTTCTTTGTTCTTCCTTATTCACATCAAGCTTAAATGGTGCAGTAAATAATTCATTTACTTCTCCATTACTGATCTTTAGATATACATGTGTTGTTTCATGGTATGTCTGGGCATTACTCTTACCCGTCACATCTATACCGGAACCTTTCATAGTGATATCACCCGCACAGACCCATCTGAATTCTGCTTCCGGTTCGTCCTCATTGATAAGCGCCGGTTTTGCCGGAGCAGTATCGCAGGATTCAATATCCCAGCTGTTAAAAGCAAGGTTATGGTGGACTTTATATCGCGATGTTGAAGAACTATTGATCCAGGCATCCTCAGTAAAACCATTCCCGATATTTGCCCTTACTTTCACAACATCATCAAATTTAATATCGCAGCTCTGTCCGTTTTTAAGTGTATAAGTCCGCTTATCACCTGTGCCCTGCTGCTCAGCTGTCACAGTAACATTATTTATCGCATCAACGTCACTGCCTTTTTTACCTGTTGCAGATTTATTCCTGGTATTGCGATAATTTACCGTAAACTTATATGTATTCGGTGTCCAGTGTGCATAAAGATCTGTTACGTTTGCATCCGGTGTTTTGAAGGTATCTTCATTCACCTTTTCACCGCCTTTTTCAGCTGTGTACCATCCTGCAAAAGTGTATCCTGCTTTCACGATACTTTCGCTTTCTGTTTTCTCCGGATAATCCTTTATTATAAAACCTGATTTTTCACGTTTTGTAATTACACGGTCTGCTGCAGTACTGCTTGTTGAACCGTCGCCGTTATTTGAACCATTTAAATGGAATCTGACAGTGTTATAATTCTTTTCAAAAAACAGATATACTGTATTTACCACGGACGGATCAAGCTTTACCGATCCCGCATTATCTTCATTAGAAGTACTTTTTATCGGATTTCCGTTTTTATCAAGATTCCTTGTTCCTTCTATATCATTTGCGGACAGTTCTTTATTTACAACCTTTACTCCTCCAAGGTGATATCCTCCTGAATGATCCGGGTCCCACTTTGTAATTTCTTTATTTTTAGCGATAAAAGCAGTTTTTTCAGCACCAGCCTCATTCTTCATGATATCTTCACCCATGATCATCAGACTGTCTTTTGTACAATATTTTGTCGAATCGTCTACTATTCCGTTATCATCGGGCGAGTATGTACTGTCAGATGCAATAGCAGCATTTGCATATGTATCCTCTTCATCCGTCTCCATCTGATACATCACTCTGTAAAATGCCTGTCTCTTTTCCGACGCCCCCGGATCATTCGGATTTCCCGGTGTACCGGGACCATTGGGAGTACCGGGATCATTCGGACCGTTTGGATTTCCCGGTGTTCCGGGATCACCTGGCTTTCCCGGATCATCATTATCCCCGGGTCTTCCGGGAGCAGATCCGTCTTCATATTCACCGCTCTCATTTTTTAATTCCGTAGAACCGCCTGCATTTATATATGCATATACCGCTTCATGCCCGTTTATTCCATCTACAACTACCTTCTTAAAAGTCTTTTTATTCATCTCTTCAGGATCAAAGCTTCGCTCATTTCCTACGACTACTGTGATCTTTACCTTTTTTCCTGCGACTTTTGCAGTGAGTACTGTTGAGCCTTCTTTTTCTGCTGAAATGACTCCATACTCGGATACTGAAGCAACTTCGGGTTTTTTACTCTTCCAGATCGGAAGTTCATGAGATTTTTCAAGATTGATGAAAAGCTTATCGCCAGACATCATTTTGACGCTGTATTTATCGCTTCTACCGACGACACTGATGCCATAAGATGTGTCTACTTGAGACTCATTAGAATAGATTAAAAGATTATGAAGATCATTTCCTGATGCAGAAGCAGTTCCCTGTTTCATTACTGAGAGCTTTGTCTTCTTTTCAGGTATCTTCGCAAATGTTTTATCATATACCCAGTTTATCTTACCTGCATTTGGTATACGTATCTTCTGCGTTTTACCATTTGGTACATCCATCACATAGGTTGTCTGCGATGCATCTGTTACACGTACCTTTGTCTTAAACGCTTTTCCCCCGACATACGCATATACACTTGTTGTACCTACTCCTGTTGCAAAAATCTGTCCATTAACAACTTCTGCCACATCCGGATTTTCCGTGATCCATGAAACCTTGAATCCCATGTCGTTTAACGCCATACTTCCTGATTCATTGAGACTCACGGACTTTATTTCTCCGACCTTCATATCCATCTTCTTTGCAGAAAGCTTTGCATTAACGATAGTGATATCATAGGTTCTGCCGTCAACTGTTACCTGAAGCCTGCCTGTTTTCTTTGCTTTTGCTAAACCTTTTTTACTGACAGCAAGCTTTCCTTTGTCAGAAGTCGATGCTCCATCTCCGATAAACCATTTCTGACCTCTGATAAGTCCGTGGGAACCATCATTTAATAGTGAAGGCTTCGGCTCTGTTCCAAAGCAGGCATCCATTGACAATATTTCCTTTGTGTTTACTGAAACAGAGTTTTTCTCAGACTTTACTGATTCTCTGGCAATATTTACCGATACGATATCATTGGCAATACTTATTTTTCTTTCTGATACTTCATTTTCAACTGTGCCACTTTCTGCATCATCGGAACTGATTCCACGCATATCTTCAATTCCATACTCGACTTCATGTTCTTCCGGAATTTCGTCCGCTGACACACTCGCAAACGCAGGCATCGTATTCGACATAGCGATCGAAGATGCGAGCATCATCACAAGCAACCTATTTTTGTTTTTACTTTTCATCACAACTTTTAACGGACCCGGTCTATCAACAGACAGAGATCCGTTTCTGCTCTTTACGCAGATCTCCTTCCTGTTAAATACTTACTACTGTTACATCATCATTAAATGGGATTATTCCAAAAAGCTGAGCGCGGAATACGCCATGAATTGCTTCTGGATTTTGAAACGTCCGAAATATGAACGCCCGTGTATACTATCACAACACGCTCAATAAAGTCAACACAAATATAAAATCCCGAAAGGCGCCGTATTTCCGACATCTCCCGGGATTTTTCAGAGGAATGTATTAAAAAAAATGCTTATCTTATTCTTTCTCGTGCTCGTTATCGAATGCGATCAGCTTTGCAATAATCTCATCGCAGATCTGGTCTTCTGACTTTCCGTCAGTTGCCACCTCGATATCCGCAACAGCATGGTATCTTTCCTTACGCTTCTCAAGAAGGTTTGAAATAAATTCCACGTTCATATGATTATTAAGGATCGGTCTTTCATTGCTGTCCTTAACTCTTTCAAGGATAGTCTCCGGAAGTGCTGTGAGAAGTACTACTCTTCCGTTCTTTTTCATGTGATCTGCGTTGTCTTCACGCATTACGACACCGCCGCCGCAGGATACGATACTCTGCTTTACTTTCTGCAGCTCGATAAGGCAGTTACTCTCAAGATTTCTAAAATATGCTTCGCCGTATTCATCAAAGATCTCTGAAATGGACATTCCCTGCTTTTCAACGATCATGGCATCCATCTCAACTCTGTGCATCTCAAGCTTTCGCTCAAGCTCTGAAGCGATGGTTGTCTTTCCCGCTCCCATAAATCCGATAAGGAATACATTATAATCAAAAAGACTCTTCGCCTGCACACGACGGCTGTTCTTCACAATATACTTGAAAACATCCAGTATTTCTTCTTCAAAGGGATTATCACCAAGCTTTGCCTTAAGCGCATCTGTCTGCTTTTTTTCCTGCTCAGGCTGAAGGATCGGGATACCTGTTGCCTTCTTGTACGAAATGATTTCCTGAATATGTACCATACGATCAGCCAGTGCCTCGATGATCCTGTTATCACACTCGCCAATCTTCTCACGGATCTTTTCAAGCTGTTCCATTGTGTTTCCCTCCAGATTTATTCCTACACCATATTCGCAAGTCCTAAGCCCTAAATGCGTCGGACTATTCGTCTTTACTCTGAGATTATTATAGACGCACTCTGTTGCTATGACAAGAAAAAGTTTTAGCAATTTAAAGCGTCTAAGCGCTAAAGATTATACCCACACGCTTCTGCTTAGACGGACGGCGCAGTCAGGGGTGTTATCATACACACGAGTACGTTGCCTCGTCGTCAGCGCTGCGCCGCCTATCATCAGATGCGTTCCGCAACTCGGGCACTTTGCTCTTATGCCACGGGCGGTGCACAAAGTGCCCTCAAACAGTGCTCCACACATCTGAGCTATGCTCGCGCTTCTGTCCTCGGCTGCCAAGTACTCGCTTAGTATGATAACACCCCCGCCTGTCGCCTGTTCTGTGAATGTCAGGAAGCGGAGATCGTTGCTTTCCATAAGCATCCCGTAAAGAACCGCACAGGTGAGATCCACTGCATACGGAGACTTAGCACGCGGGGCATGAGCTATGCTTGAAGCGAATGTCCTGCGTGCTTATGTCGCAGTCAGCAGTTAGCTCACCGTCGTGTCGGTTCCCCGGGATGTGTTGGAAACAACTAACACCGATTCCGTCACTCCAACCAAACACTAACCGAAAAAGGCAATGTCCCGCCATTTCAGAACATTGCCTTCGCTAAATCACTTATTTGTCTGCACCGCTCATGTAAAGATCAACGAGCTCCGGATCCACTGCCTTTCTGATGCTCTCGTATACGGGCTCGCATGCCTTCTTGATCTCACCGTACATCTCATCAGATGGTGTCACGATCTCACTTCCACTCTCCTCGATGATCGCCTGTCTGGATGCGATACGTTCATCCGACTGCTCTCTCGCATAGTCCTTTGCAGTCTTTGCCGCCTCACGGATGATCTCCTGATCTTCTGCAGAAAGCCCCTGCATAAATTTGTCGCTCACGATCAGTGAAATGAGATGAGGCAGATGGTTTGTCTCTACGATGTAGTGCTGCTGCTCATAGAGCTTATTTGACACGATAACTTCGTAAGGATTCTCCTGTGCATCGATAGTTCCCTGCTGAAGTCCTATATAAACCTCTGAAAAAGCCATGGGTGTAGGACTCGCTCCCAGCTGTTTCCAAAATGCCAGATGGTAGGAGTTCTCCATAGTCCTGATCTTTTGTCCCTTAAAATCTGACATGCTGCCAACATTTTTATTGGTACTCATGACTCTGAAGCCCTGATCGGCATAACCCAGAAGCTCATATCCACCGCCCTTATATACATGACTTATACCATCAAGGAACGCCGGATCATCCACAACCTCCCGAAGGTCATCAATACTGCTGTAAACACAAGGCATATCAAAAACTGCGATATCCTTCATGAAAGAAACCTGAGGTGCAGTATTCTGAACCACAAAAGGAATGTCACCATCCGCACACGACTCCAGAAGCTCTCTGTCTCCTCCAAGAACGCTGTTTGGATAAACCTGAATCTTCATCCGTCCGTTGCTGAGCTCTGATACTTCATCAGCAAATTTCTCTGCCATTATCTGTGTAACTGTATCCTCCGGGCTCGAGGTTCCGAGAGGCCATGCATAACGCTGCTCCTCTGCTCCTGCCTTGCTGCCGCATCCCATAAGGAGTGCCGCTGCCCCCGCAAGGATCATCAATAATTTAAACCTTTTAAGCATCATCCTTCTCCAATACTCTGTCTACGTTCATTTTTCTGCACAAATAGTATTAATAAATCCCGGTCATCCTCCAAGAACCGCCAGGCTTATCCCCGGTATAAATGTGATAAGGAGAAGCGCTGCGAGGAAGATCACGATAAGAGGGATACTCTTTTTTGCAATGTCCATAACAGGAACTCCTGAAAGAGAACTTGCTACAAAAAGGTTTACTCCTATCGGCGGTGTAACAAATCCAATAGCAAGGTTTACTACCATGATAACCGCGAAATGAACCGGATTCATACCAACCTTTGTAACGATAGGCAGCAGGATCGGTGTCAGGATAAGGATCGCAGGTGTAGTATCCATGACCATTCCGACGATCAAAAGGAACACATTTATCACAAGGAACAGGATCACACTGTTTGTGAAGTGTGTAAGGATCCACTCACTCACCACCTGAGGAACCTGCATGAGCGTAAGCACTCTTGAAAATGCAGTAGATGCAGCAAGGATAAAAAGTATCGGACCATACGTATGAACAGCTTCCACGAATATAGTCCATACATCCCTGAATTTCAGCGACTTATAGATAAATAAACTCACGATCAGCGCATAAAATACAGAAATGACCGCTGCCTCTGTAGGTGAAGCGATACCGGAATAAATGCATCCAAGGATGATAACAGGGCTTAATAATGCGAAGAAACCTTCACGAACGACCCTTAAAAATCCTTTTTTCTTAAGTGCGCCTACCTTTTCATCGATCTTTTCTCTGTCTTCACCATTCTTTTTGCAGTAGTAAACCGCATACGACATGAGAAGCAGGGCGATAAGACATCCCGGAACGATACCTGCGAGGAACAGGTCACTTACAGACTCTCCGGACGCCATGGCAAACATGATGAACGGGATACTTGGCGGAATGATAACTCCGAGTCCACCGGCAACAGCAACTATCGCAACCGAGAATTTTTTATCGTATCCCATTTCTGTGAGAAAGGGGATCGTCATGCTTCCGACCGCTGCAACCGTTGCAGGTGCAGAACCGGATATAGCACCATAGAAAAGACAGGTGATTATCACCGCGCAAGGTACTCCAGCTGTCCTTTTCCCAAGGAAATATGCAAACACATCAAACAGCCTTTTTGATATCTGTCCATGCGCCATGATGATACCGGCCAGAACAAACATAGGAACCGCTAAAAGAGGAAAACTGTCGATTCCTCCCAGCATAGAACGGATAGCATAGCTTCCGCTTGCAGTAAAGGACGGATCAAACGATCCCGGAAGTACCGATACTATACCAAGTGAAATGGAAATAGGGATTGCAATAAGGAGACACAGAACAAATATGATAAAAACTGCAGCAACTGACATTTCAGATATCCTCCTTATTTCCAATATTATCTGTCACGGATTCTGTGATAGATCCTGCAAGGCTTCCTTCTCCGAGATCAGGATGCTTCTTTTTTAATATGATCTCCAGATTTATTATCCAACGCTGGATGAGCCTGATACCTGTAAGCGAAAAGCACACAAGAGGAGCGGCCTGAATGTAGTACATAGGTATACCACATGCCGGACTCACCTGTCCGCTCGCTATCGTAGTCTTCAAATAAGCTGCGGAATATGGAATCAGATATGCAAAATAAATGAAAGAGAAAGTAAGATTCACAATCTTAAACGCAGCTTCTCCTCTTTCCGGAAAAAACTTTATAAACTGATCGATCTTTATAGAAATACATTTTCTTGTACACAGACTGACGCTCATGAACGCAGACCAGATAAAGAGATACCGGGTTATTTCCTCCGACCAGGAAAGAGATACTCCCAGCACATAACGTGAAAAAACCTGTACCCCCATGATCACCGCCATAGCCCCAAGCATCAGGACCATCAGCATTTCTTCCAGATTCTCTTCCAGATACTTCAATACCTTCTTCATTTGTTCCTCGCTTATTATAAACTGTGCCCTTTGTACCCTAGTATCATTATACTTCAATAGTGTAAATCATTAAAGTGACAATTTTAATATCACATATCCTTTATCGGATAATAATTCAAATTTTTGTACACGACAAAAGGGCGAAAGTTTAAATTCGATCAACTTTCGCCCTTTATGTGTCATTTATTTATGCATCTCCGGTCATACGACCATTCGTAGAGGCACTAAGCTCCAATCTCTCCCTCAGATACTTCCGTGGATAAGCTCAAGGATAGTATCAAGATCTTTTGCATTCATCTGACCCGGAGCAGAAACCTTTCCTACTGCACCAAATGTAGCAGCAGAACCGAATACCTCTCCGCAGAGACGGCTGATAAGTCCTGTGCCTGCCATAGACATGGTGATGATCGGACGATCAGCATACTCCTCAGACATTTCTCTTGTTGCAGAAAGAAGTGTCAGAACGTCAGCCTTATTCTGAGGCATAACTGCGATCTTCGGAATATCTGCACCAAGCTCCTGCATCTTCTTCAGACGTCCAACGATATCATCCTTATCAGGAGTCTTGTGGAAGTCGTGGTTAGATGCAACAACCTTTACATTATTCTTGTGAGCGTTCTCGATGATCTTCTTTACAAACTCGTCACCTGTGAATGCCTCTACGTCAACGAGGTCGATAAGACCTGTCTCTGCAGCCATGCTGTTAAGATCAACATACTTATCTGCATCGATAGCCTTCTCTCCGCCTTCCTTTGAAGTACGGAAAGTGAACAGGATCGGCTTGTCTCCGATAACGTCACGAAGCTTCTTCATAACATCCTTTGTACGGTTCTCATTGAAGATCTCTTCAAACCAGTCTACACGCCACTCAACGATATCATAACGAACTTCCTTGAATGAAGCCGCTGCAGAGAGGATCTCCTCTTCTGTCTTTCCTACGATCGGAACGATGATCTTCGGTGTACCCTCACCAATAACGACATTTCTTACTTTTACAGTATTCATACAAATCCCTCTTTTTAATTATTTGCTTCAAGCATCTTTGCATATCTGATATTAACAAAAAGTCCAAGAAGAACACCAACACCTGTCAGAACGATGTTCATGATCATAACGCCTGAAGGAGTCATACCATCTGCTCCTGCTGCTGTAAGGATAGTGTAGTTACAAAGTGATGATGCGATCATTACGAGCGCTGTCACCGTTCCCTTGATCTTCGGGAAGAGCATGTTGCATACAGATGTAGCGATCTGGAGAAGTCCGCCTGCGCCTGCCCATCCGATGATGAATGCAGCTGCAGCACATACAGTCTGTGTAGGGCATACGAGTACAATGATAAGTGTTGCAAAACAGATCAGCGGATAAACCAGGATGAAACGTACATCCTTGATCTTACGAGTAAGAATGGATGTAACAACGAGAGCGATAAGTGTTCCCATTGAGTAATATGTCTGCATGATAGACGGGTTCTCCCAGCCTACATTTGTCTTTGCATAGTTCTGTGCGCAGTTGAGCCAGAGCTGGAAAGTACCTGTACATGTGAATCCGATAAGGATCATTGCGATAGACTCAATAGAGAAATGTGTGTGCTTTAAGCTCTCAAGAAGGCCTTCCTTCTTCTCTCCCTTTGAAGCATCTGAATCAGGAAGCGGAAGGATCATGATAAGTACCATGAGCACGATGTAAGCAATACCGCATACATAGAACAGGTTGTTGTAGGAATCGAGACCTGCTGCTGTTTTTGCATATGTCATTCCAAGGAAGAACGGAAGGAGCATCTGGGAAATAGCGATAAAGAACTTGATACCCATTGTAGCAACACCCGGTGCATCGCTGATGATCTCAGCAACTGCAGGGTAAATACCTGTGTCAAGGAATGAGTTTGCAATACCGCCGACGATAGCACAGATATAAGCGATCTGATATCCGCCGTTTGTACCTGCATTAAATGCAAATGCAAGACCGATCAGGTAGATAGCATATGAAAGACCCCCGATCATTACAGAAATACGGCGTCCAAGCTTATCAGAAAGAGGTCCTGCGAAAGGAAGAGCGATAAGTCTTCCAAGACCAAGTGCCGCAGAAATACGTGTGATTGACATCGCTTCAACACCCCAGCTTGTTGCAAGGGCTTCCTTGATCACGGCCTGACCAAGAACGGAGCAGCCTACTCCGTGTACAAAATAGTTAAGATAAAGAATAAAGGCTGCAGGAAAATACTTCTTATTCATTTAGTGACTCCTTTAATATTTATGACGTAAGGGTCAAAATTAAATTTTGCCCCTTACTGATGTCACGAATCGCGTCGCTGTAATCCAGTGTGTCAATTCGATCAGATCTTGTCGTAATCGATTCCGAGAACTTCCTTCATGTGCTCGATAGGCATATCATGACCTGTCCACATCTTGAATGCTGCAGCACCCTGGAAGAGCATCATGCCGAAACCGTTCATTCTCTTACATCCAACTTCCTCTGCCATCTCAAGGAATCTGGTCTTTGCCGGAGCATAAACAGTATCTGTTACGATAAGGTCAGGACGAAGGAAAGATGTATCAGGCAGGAATGTCTGACCTTCAAGCGGCTTCATTCCCATACCTGTCGCATTTGCAAGAAGGTAGCTGTCCTCGATCTCACGTCTCAGAGTTTCCTTGTCATCAAGATCATAAAGAGTAGCCTTGCAGTTTGTCTTTGTATTGATCTTTTCAACAGTCTTCTCTGCGTTTTCCCAGAACTTATCCTTTACGTTAAAGATGGAGATTTCCTTAACACCGTCAAGTGCAGCCTGGATTTCGATAGCTGTAGCAGCTCCGCCTGCACCTGCGATAGTCATCTTCTTTCCGATAACGTCGATATCATAGTCTTTAAGAGACTGCATGTAACCGATACCGTCTGTGATATGTCCTGTAAGAACACCGTTCTCATTTACAATAGTATTAACAGCGCCGCAAAGCTCTGCTGCAGGTGAAAGCTTATCAAGGTACTGGCCAACTACTGTCTTATTCGGCATAGATACGTTGGAACCTACAAGCTTCAGCGCACGGATACCCTTAACTGCATCTTCGAGAGTGCTGTTATCAACCTCAAATGCAAGATATGCATAATCAAGACCAAGATAAGCAAATGCCTCATTGTGCATAGCCGGTGAGCTTGAATGTCTGATAGGGTAAGCCATAAGTCCGATGAGCTCTGTGTGTCCTGTGATTCTTTCTGCCATTTTTTCTTCCTTCCCGCGTTTTAGCGCTCTGAATTGATTGGTTAAATAATTATCAGCCCTGTTTATTTTTTAACAATCTTTATGAAATTATTATACATTTATAAACTTATTAAATCTAATACTAACTTTCGACCAAATTAATAGCTTTGGTGTACTAATAGTGTTATACTGTTTTTCAATTACATATGTAGAAACACCCAAAAGGAGGTCCCTTATGACTCTGAATCAGCTCACTTATTTCTATAAAGCAGCAACCCTGGAGCATTTCAACCTTGCTGCAGAGCAGCTTCATATTTCCGAGCCCTCTCTTAGCCGTTCCATTCACTCTCTGGAAGATGAACTCGGTCTGACTCTTTTTGAAAAAAAAGGCAGAAACGTTACTCTTACAAAAGCCGGAAAGATCTTTCTTTTTCATGCAGAAAAAATCCTGACCGATGTTTCCGCTGCCGAAGAGAAAATGAGTGAACTTTCCACAGACGGCGGCCATATCGATATTGCATATGTAGCACCTCTGGCTCGCAAATTCATACCAAGCCTCGTAAGAGCGTTCCTCAATCAAAAAGAAAACAAAAACGTAGTTTTCAACTTCTATCAAAATTATACTGATCAAAATCTAAAGAGTTTGAAATCAGGAACCGTCGACCTTATCTTTGGATCATACGTGGAAAACGAACCTTCAATAGAATTTGTTCCTATCATAAAACAGGACATGGTCGTGATCCTCCCCCTCGATCATCCTCTTGCAAAATACGACGCTCTTGACCATACGGTATTTACCCGCTATCCTGTCGCCGGATACACTCACACTTCCGGTCTCGGCGGATATTCCGGAGCTTTTTTCAAGGAGCATAATATTAATCCGGACATCATTTGTGAATCTCCGGACGAAAACAGCATCGCTTCATTTGTTGCAGAGGGATTCGGCATTGCACTCGTAGCAGATGTGCACGCCATCCACAGAAATGATATCGTCATAAAACCCTTAATTCTTGAGGAAAAATTTTATCATCAGGTATATATGGCTTATCAAAAAGACATTTATATGCTTCCGGCAGTTCAGAGACTTATCTCATTCATTACTAAAGCAGTAACAGACGGATACCATGATAAAATATAACAACATATATATTCACATTGTTAATTTGTATCGCTTAAAAATAATCAATAAATAATCGCTTCATAAGTCGTTTTTTTCTACAAGGGAAAAAGCGGCTTATTCGGCTTTAAACACAATTTTTCACAAAGCTTTTGTTGATTTGTCACACATCTGTGCATCTCAAATGTACCAATCGTTTTATTTTCAGTACGTTTCTGCTATTAATATCACTCATAAAACTCATTTGACGCTGTTAAACAGCACATTTTATAATTTTATCAGCCCTGTTAGTGAAACTATTAACAATATTGTATATTGAGTGATCGGGAGCTTCTGCTGTCGGTTTTAATCTTGTGCATTTTGGTGACAAAGTCAAAAGTAAGAAATCCTATTGCTCTTGTGCAAAAAAGATTATTATTCGAGACCCACAAAACACGAGCACGCAGCAAAGCAGTCCGTGTCATAAGTCACATTATTTTATTGAATAAATAGGAGAAACTAAAATGAATAGTAAGTATTCACATATTTTTGAACCCTTTACTGTCAGACGTATGACTCTTAAAAATCGTACTGTAATGACTCCCATGGGAACTAACTTCGGTGAGCAGACCGGTGAGATGAGTTTCCGTCATATCGCATATTATGAGCAGCGCGCAAAGGGCGGTACAGGTCTTCTGATCGTTGAAAACGTTTGTGTTGACCATCCGCTTGGCTCCAACGGTACAACACAGCTTCGTATCGACCTTGATAACTTCATCCCGCGTCTCTATCTCCTTACAGAGACCGCTCATAAGCACGGCTCATGCATCGCTGTTCAGCTGAACCACGCCGGTGCTTCCGCTATGTCCTCCAGAATCGGTTCACAGCCTGTTTCTGCATCTGATGTTCCGACAAAGGAAAACGGTGATACTCCCCGTCCGCTTACAAAAGATGAGATCATGGGCATCGTTAAGAAATACGGTGAAGCAGCTAAGAGAGCTGTTATCGCAGGCTTTGATGCAGTAGAGATCCATGCAGGACACTCCTATCTCATCAGCCAGTTCCTCTCTCCTCTTACAAATAAGAGAACTGATGAATTTGGCGGTTCCGCTGAGAACAGAGCACGTTTTGCAAAGCTTGTCATCGAAGAAGTTCGCCGTCAGGTTGGACCTTTCTTCCCTATTTTCGTACGTATCAGTGCTGATGAGTTCCTTCCGGGCGGAAATACCCTTGAAGATACTCTTGAGTACCTGCAGTACTTTGAGAAGGAAGTTGACGTATTCGACGTATCAGCCGGTCTTAACGGATCTATCCAGTTCCAGATCGATGCAAACTATCTCCCTGATGGTTGGAGATCATATCTCGCAAAGGCTGTTAAGGAAAAGTACAACAAGCCTTGCATGACCATGGGTAATATCCGTGATCCGAAGGTTGCTGAGGATATCCTTGCACGCGGTGATGCAGACCTCATCGGTATGGGCCGTGGACTCATTGCTGATGCAGAGTGGACAAATAAGGTTGAATACGGCAGAGAATGTGATATCAGAAAATGTATCTCCTGTAATGTAGGATGTGCAGGTCACCGTATCGGTCTCAACCAGCCTATCAGATGTACTGTAAATCCTGATCTTTTCAGCCTTGACGACTACAAGAAACTGAAGGTTACAAAGCCTTGCAATGTAGTAGTAGTTGGCGGCGGTACAGCAGGTCTTGAGGCTGCATGCACAGCAGCTGAGGTTGGATGTACAACAGTACTTATCGAGAAAAGCAATGAGCTCGGCGGTCTTGCTTCCATTATCTCCAAGATTCCGGACAAGACTCGTCTCGCTGACTTCCCGAAGTATCTGATCCACAGAGCTTCCAAGCTCAAGAACCTCTTTATCCTGAAGAACACAGAAGCTACTGTTGATCTGGTTAAGAGCTTCCATCCGGATATCATCGTAAATGCTACAGGTTCTGTTCCGACACTTCCGCCTATCACAGGTCTTCACGATCTCGTTGATAAGGAAGGTACAAAGGTTGCTACTGTTCTCAAGATGATCGAGCGTATGTCTGAGTATCCTGAAAAGATGGAAGGCAAGAAGGTTTCCATCATCGGCGGCGGTGCTGTTGGTCTTGACGTTATGGAGTACTTCACAGAAAAGGGTGCTGAGGTTTCCATGATCGAGATGCTTCCTATCATCGGTAACGGTCTTGATCCTGTTACAAAGTGCGATACAGCTACAAAGATGAAGAAGTATAACGTAAAACAGATGACAAACACTGCTCTTCAGGAAGTTAAGGAAGACCGCTTCATCGTTAAGAATCCTCAGGGCGAGATCGAGGAAGTTCCGTTTGACTACGGATTCATCTGCCTTGGTATGAGATCAAATACTCCTGTACTCAAGGATCTTGAGGACGCTTACGCTGATACAGAAGTTGAAATCTACAACATCGGTGACAGTAAGAGAGCCCGCCGTATCATCGAAGGTACTACAGAAGGAAGAAATATCATCGAAGTTCTGAAGAAGCACGACTTCATGTAATCTTTCCGGGAATCAGATTCCCACACAGTGAACAACAAAGCCGGAAAGCTGAGAGAAATCCCAGCTTTCCGGCTTTTTCTGTATATGGAATATTGGACGATCCTTTGCTCCGGACCGACAATATTTTGTATCAACGGTACTTAATCCTTGAAGAAAAGCTCCTTTACTTCTTCTACAGGCATATCCTGTCCTGTGTAAAGCTTGAACGCAGAAACGCCCTGCCATAAGAGCATTCCCTTACCGTTTACAGTCTTGCATCCTGCTTCCTTTGCCTCTCTTAAAAGCTTTGTCTCAGCAGGGTTATAAACTGTATCAGCTACAACCAGGCCTTCATGGAATGCGGACAGATCCTTAACAACTGACTGATCCTCGAAATTCGGCTTCATTCCTACGATAGTTGCATTTACGAAGATATCACTGTCCAGGATCTCTTCTGTCATCTTTGCTGTGTCTGCGAGATCAAAAACGTTCACAACACACTCAGGCACTGCCTTTCTGATTTTTTCTGCCATCTCAACAACTCTGTCGAAGAATGCATCCTTTACATTGAAAATGGAAATCTCTCTCGCACCGTCCAGAGCCATCTGAACCTGTATCGCTGTAGCAGCTCCGCCGCCGCCTGCGATTGAGATCTTCTTTCCCTTAACCTCAACACCATGATCACGAAGATTATTATTAAAGCCTTCACCGTCTGTAATGTGACCTGTGAGCTTTCCGTTATCATTTACGATAGTATTGACCGCACCGATGATCTTTGCTGCAGGAGAAAGCTCATCCATACATTTACATGCTGCTATCTTATCCGGCATGGTAACATTGCAGCCTCTCATATTAAAAGTCTTCATCGCCTGGATTGCGTCCGGAACCTTATCTTCTTTTACATCAAAAGCTACGTACACATAATCAAGACCAAGCTTTTCAAAGCTGTAATTATACATAGCCGGTGAACCTGAATGTCCAACCGGAGAACCGATCAAAGCCAGCAGACCTGTATGTCCTGAAATTCTGTCCATAAAACTTCCTCCTTTGAAAAAATCATTTCAAAAATTATAGCACCTTCCAAACAATTTTGCCATTTAAAACGTTAAAGTGCTAGAGTGAATTATAGCACAAATAAAAAAATCCTGCAAAGCCGTGTATTTTTCAGCTTTGCAGGATTCCAAATCTTAGTCGTATTTTTATTATTTTTTAGATTTCTCTTTTTTAATCTTGAGTGTCACATTAGCTTTATATTTCTTTTTACCAAAATACACTGTGATCTTTGAAGTTCCCTTTCCAACAACTTCGATATTTCCCTGATCATCGATAGTCGCTACTGCCTTCTTTTTAGACTCATACTTTGTAGGCTCAAGGTATGTTGTACCTGTAAGCATCTGAGAAATATTTGCTCTACCCGCTTTGTCTAACTTGAGCTTCTTCATTACAGGCTTTTCAACAAAGATGTAAACCGTATCCTTCTCGCCGGATGCACCTTCAAGAGTTACTTCATAAGAACCCGCTTTTTTACCTGAAAGCTCACCCTTCTTACTGATCTTTATTCCCTTTGCAGGAGACTTTTCCAATGCCTTAAAGGAATACTTAACCGGTGTAAATCCATAGCTTGTACTGCTGAATGTGATCTTTTTACTACCTGCTGTCATAACTGCAGCATGGGAACTGATAACGCCCTTACTGTCAACAAAGTCAGGCATCAGGATATCCGGATCAGTGGAATTGTAATGGATCACAACATTTGATGAGAGTCCGACAGATTCCATGTGCTCTGCAACTGTACCTGCATCCTCGTAGTAGTTTGCAGAATCATCATAGCGGTCATAACGGATCTGTTTCCACTCTTCCTCTGTTCCGCTGTAATAAACGTCTGTTACATTACAGGTAGAAACAGTACCATCATCTTCATTATGATAAAATTTTCCGCCAAAAGCTTCGTAGTACTCATCCTCTAATGCATAAGGAGCATCATCATAATCCGCATACGGAGCATCATTGCTGCCGGGTCTGTTAGTATCAAAAATACTGAAAGCCTCGTTTCCGATGTGCTTTACGCTCTTAGAAATGTAAAGAGACTTCATATTTGGCGCATTATAAAATGCACGAGGTCCAACGATCTTTACTCCGGATGAGATCTTTGCAGTCTTCATCTGATCCATTCCGGCAACAGCTGCAAATGCAACAGTCCTAGTTCCCTTCTTAACAACGAAGGTCTCTCCAACCTTTTTATAAGGAACAGACATAAGTCCAGGAACTACGATATTGTAAAGTCCGTTTTTCTCAACAAAATACGGACAGTACTTTTTATAGAGCATGCCATCATCTGTATAAAAATAGTTGCTCTCGCCGTCAAGCTTAAATTCCTGTAATCCTGTACATCCTTCAAATGCATCACCTCTCATATGATGAAGTGAAGAAAATGCGATACTTGAAATTCCCTTATCACCGTAGAAAGCTCTCTGTCCAACATGAAATGCTGCATTGAGCGTCACATCAGAAAGTGCTGTATCCATGTAGAACGCTTTGTGACTAATCTCATATCCTTTTGCATCCGTCTTTGGTGTTCCGACGTAGAGCTTTGTCAGGCTCGGATTCTGCTTAAACGCGCTTCTTCCGATCTGATCGAGATTGTTCTTATCCTCAACATAGATCTGAGTAAGAGCATCTCCTCTGCGCTTCATGAGATTCTCATAAAATCCTTCAATATCCTTATTTGCATACAGTATCTTAACGTACTTATTAAGGATCGCATCTTCACCTTCACCACTATGAAGAACATCGTCGATTGCCAGGATAACACCTTCTTTATGAATGGTATTAGAACCTGTTGCTGTTACCTGACCGCTGTTTTTATCGTAGGTGTATGTATTCTCGTCATCATCATTGGCATTGCTGATGACAGCTCCCTCTGAAAGAGATACTGCTTTCGCTTCTGTTCTTTTCTCGCCGCCCTGGAGCTCCGGAAGGATATCCATATCCATAGCTACATAATCGATCGAACCATCGCTTCTGACATACTTAGAAAGCTCAGGATGTGCCGCGATCATAGCAGAATTATCTTCACCACTATCTCCCGCAGAGAAACTATCTGTTTCGACAGATTCTTCATAAGTCTTATCCTCAATCTGAAACTCATCTGCCATTACTGCTCCGGTGCTTCCAAAGATCATGGAAGCTGCAAGTATGATTGCCAATGATCTCTTTCTCATAAGTCCTTTTAATCTCCTGTATAAAAAACATATAATTTTCCGGCGCGCTCAGTGCTCTCATAACCATAAAAAAGTGGTGGAACACAACGCGTGCTCCACCACTTTAGCAACTTTTAATTGCATAATCAAATTCTAAATTTCATACAATCTTCACATATCCAAAATTTTGTATACAAAGATTAGTCTTTTTTATCCTCCGCAGGCTCTATCCAAGTCTTGTGAATCACGTCATCTCTGAACATGGAGAACTTGTCCATAGGATAATTTTTAAGATTTTCAAGAACCTTTCTGTCATCAGCAGAATCAAGAAGCTCTTTTCTAGCCTTCATGATCTCTATCTCTGTTCTATGCTTTGACGGTCCACCTACGCATCCGCCCTCACATACCATTCCTTCGATAAAGTCTTCCGGGAGCTTTCCTGCCTTGAGGAGGAGAAGCGCCTTCTTACACTCATCGCCACCTGCACACTTCTTGAGCTTGATTCCGTCTGTATCTTCGCCTCTCTCCTGCATACATTCGATAACTGCGTTTGCTACACCGCCGGATGTAGCGAATCTCTTACCGAAAATAGAGGATTCCTGATACTTGTCATCGCAAGGCTTGAGCTCAACGCCCTTTGAACGGAGAAGTGCTCTGAACTCACCGTAAGTCATTACATAATCCGCATTCTCAGGTGTGTTCTCCTGATCTGCTGACTCTGACTTCTTTGCAATACACGGTCCGATAAATACTGTTACACATCCGGGATTCATAGCCTTCAGGTAACGGGAGATCGCACACATAGGAGATACTACAGATGACATATTTTCCTTGTACTGATCCGGGAAATGCTTCTTCAGCATATTGATAAATGCCGGGCAGCATGATGTTGTCATCTTCTTGCCTTCTTTTCTTGCTTCGCTCCATTCCTCAGACTCATAAGCAGCTGTCATATCACCGCCGAGACCTACTTCTACCATATCTGTAAATCCGAGCTCTTTTGCAGCCTGACGAAGTGAACCCATTGTGATCTCTGCACCAAACTGACCCTCTGTAGCCGGAGCACACATAGCAAAGACTTTTTTACCTTCTTTTATAGCCTTGATTATCTGAGTAAGGTATGTCTTTGACGCAGGAGCACCGAATGGACATGCATGGATACAGTGTCCGCACTCGATACACTTATCTTCATCGATCACACAGATTCCGTACTCATCGTATGTAATAGCACCAACCGGACATGCCTTTCTGCAGGGTCTCTCCAGATGGACGATAGCATTGAACGGACATGCCTTCGCACACTGTCCGCACTCCTTACACTTTGTAGGATCGATGTGTGAACGATGTGTACCGATAGTAACCGCACCAAATTTACATGCTGACTGACACGCCTGTCCCATACACTTACGGCAGTTATCCGTAACAGTATATGATGAGATAGGACATTCTTCACAGGCCGGGCTCAGGATCTGGATCTGATTTTTTGAAGTGCTGTTCGGAACAGGATTCTTTCCTTCCGCAAGGCGTATCCTCTGCTTTACAAGCTCTCTGTCCTTATAAACACAGCATCTGTATCCCGCTAAAGGACCCGGACATGTGTCCAGAACCAGCTGCTGCTTATGCTCTTCATCAAGCTCATCATTCCATGCGAGTTTTGCAACTTCCTCCATGATCTTGTGCTTCAGAGTAAGAAGACTCTTATCATTAGTTATCATACTGCATTTCTCCTTTCAGATTCACACGTACCTTAATTAAATCCTTTTATCTATCCCAGCCATAGATTTTTTGTATCATATTTTTACTTAATGCGTCACCAAACAGAAGACGCAAAAGTCCCCTAATTGTTATATCGGCAAAACTATGCTTATCAATACATTCTCTATCGACTTTTAGTGTCTTTTTTACACCAGTCACTTATGCAGTATATCACGTTATCAATGTTATAAATACAAAAATTTATAGTTTGTCTTTATCTCCCGTACAAAATAATACTGTTCACTCGATTTCAGCACGCAACCTCGAGGGATTTTATCAAACACAAAAATCCCTCGAAAACCTGTATTACAGATCCCGAGGGAATATTTTATCTATATTGAATTTTAGTTATTTACGGATTCCTCTTTCGTGACCGCCCTGACGGTTAGCCGCTTCTTCATTTCCGGCAAGAATGTGCTTTACGATCTCCATTCTCATTCCGGCATCGATAAAGTCGCAGTGCTTACAGAAATCATAATTCTGACGTCCTTCTGCGATACGTCTGCGGACTTCCATAAACTGCGGTGAACCCCATGCTTCCTTAAGCGGAGTCTTTGTAAGATCACCGAAATCAGTCACTTCAAAGTTATCACAGCAGCAAAGACCCATCTTTCCATTAGGCATGATCCACATATCTGTGAAAGGAAGGAGACATGTTTCCTTGATGACTTTTTCGGTAGCCTTCTTATTGGGAGCGCTTCCTGCACGGTTTGTCAGCACTTCCTTCAGATAACGCATCTGGATCAGGATATCGATATTCTCAAATTCTTCCGGATGCATATTTACGTATTCGTAAATTCTCTGGATATTCTTATGAAGCTTCATATCCAGACAATAGTTGTTGATAATGAGCTGATCCACGTACGGCTGGATCGCCTTAACCTTTTCCAGATTAAGGATGAGACCGTTTGTGGACATAAAGATAAAGCTTTCCGGAAGCTTTTCGCGGGCATATTTATGACGCTCAACGATCTTTTTATCGAGCCACGGCTCGTTATTTCCGTAAAGTGTCAGATGTCCCTTATAGTTCCAGTCTGCAAGCTGATCAATGATAGAACGATACAGATCGTCATCGATCTGCATGAAGGGTCTCTTCTCAGCATGAATATTTGCAGTACAGAAAGCACATGTGGAATTACATCTGTTTATAGTCTCGATATTTACAATATTCGGCTTTGGCACGACCTCGGAATTAAGGAAATAATCACAGTATTCCTTCTGCATCTTTGACCTTGTCATGAACTGAAGCTTCAAATATGCATTACTTGCAAGGTTCGGCAAATACTTTCTGGCATTCCATCCCAACCTGCCCATGAAATTATTAATCTGTATAGGCATGTATCAAACTCCTCGCTTTTTCATATTCATCCGGTGTTCCGAATGAGATCATCCTGTCAGTCGGGAAACTCATTACCTTTCCTCCCTGTCCGATAATGAGATTATAAACACCGCTCATAAAGTACTCGCTGTAAGTACAGGTATCCATATATTTATCCGCTGCCTTAAGGAAGATATCCTTATTACCAAATCCATAGGCACCGCAGATCGCCTCATGACTTATGACCTTTTTTTCTGCTGTTTCAACAACAAGTCCGCTCTCGTCTTTTCTGACATAACTGTATCTCGGAAGATCCGAATTGAATGTCACAAGAGTACCATCTGCTGAATGAGCATCCCTCTTATAATACTCGTAAAGTGCATCACATGTAAAGGTCAGATCACAATCACAGAAAATAATAGGTGCATCGTTTTTTACAGACTTAGCTCCTTCCATGCATGTGAGCACAGCTCCGTTCAAAACATGGTCCAGCACGCAGATCTCTGCATCAGGTGCATATTTCAGTATCTCACGGTCGATTCCGAATCTCTCGATATGCTCTTTTAATACTACAAATGTGATGCTCTCAAGCTCCACATGACCGCGTATGGAATCCGCAGCCCATGCAAAAAAAGGTCTGCCCTCCAGAGGCAGAAGAGGCTTCGGACATTCAAATCCGTTATTTGCAAATCTCGTTCCCGCACCGCCCATCGGCATGATCAGATTTATTTTCATTTGTATTTCCTCTCAGGTTGTGGTAGAATAATTTTTGCTTGTTAAAAAGCTTCGCCGGCATGTCGGAATGGCAGACGAGGAAGACTCAAAATCTTTTGGTGGCAACATCGTGTGGGTTCAAGTCCCACTGCCGGCACTTATTTCCACAGGTTCATATTTTTGAACCTGTGGATTTTTTTGTACATTTATGCAAAACTCAGGGGCACGCCCTTTTGGACGCGCCCCTGATATTATATCAAATATTTCTGTTTACAGCACAGCAAGATTAATGATGGAACAGTCTTAATCCTGTAAATGCCATAGTGATTCCGTGCTTATTGCATGCCTCGATAACATTATCGTCACGGATAGACCCGCCGGGCTGTGCAACGTACTTTACACCGCTCTTAAATGCACGCTCGATATTGTCTCCAAACGGGAAGAAAGCATCGCTTCCGAGAGCAACATCTGTATTCTGGTCAAGCCATGCACGCTTTTCCTCTCTTGTGAATACTTCCGGCTTTGTCTTAAAGATCTTCTCCCACTCTCCGTCAGCAAGAACATCCATATAATCCTCACCGATATAAAGGTCGATGGCATTATCACGATCTGCTCTGCGGATGTTATCAAGGAAAGGCAGGTTCAGTACCTTAGGTGACTGACGAAGGAACCAGTTATCAGCCTTCTGACCTGCAAGTCTTGTACAGTGGATTCTGGACTGCTGTCCTGCACCGATACCGATAGCCTGTCCGCCCTTTGCATATGCAACAGAATTACTCTGTGTATACTTCAGAACGATAAGTGAGATCATGAGGTCGATCTTTGCTGACTCAGGGATCTCCTTATTATCTGTAACGATATTTTTTAAGAGATCTGTGCTGATCACTGCATTATTATGTCCCTGCTCAAAGGAAACTCCGAATACCTGCTTGCACTCTACCTCAGCAGGCTCATATTCAGGATCTATCTGGATCACACAGTAGTTTCCCTTCTTTTTTTCCTTAAGGATCTCAAGTGCCTCAGGCTCATATCCCGGTGCAATGATTCCGTCTGAAACCTCTCTCTTTACGAGATTTGCTGTATCTACGTCGCAGACATCAGAGAGAGAGATGAAATCGCCGTAGGAACTCATACGGTCAGCACCGCGGGCGCGGGCATATGCAGATGCAAGAGGGCTCAGCTCACCAAGGTCATCAACCCAGTAGATCTTCGCTTCGATATCTGTGAGCGGAAGACCTACTGCTGCTCCTGCAGGGGATACATGCTTAAAAGAAGTAGCTGCAGGAAGACCTGTTGCCTGCTTTAATTCTTTTACAAGCTGCCATCCATTAAGAGCATCCAGCAGGTTGATATATCCCGGTCTTCCGTTTAAAACAGTGATCGGAAGATCTTTTCCGTTCTCCATAAAAACGCGGGCGGGTGTCTGATTCGGGTTGCATCCATACTTTAAGGAAATTTCGTTCATCTTTGTTTTTCTCCTGTCCAGAGCTTATTCCGTATATCAGCCTGCAGTGCTCTGATCTGCTGCAGGCTGCGGCAGATCAGCGATTCTTATTTACGATTCTTGTTTCATATTTTCCTGTTGCGATATCAATAAATCTAACAAACAGGGATACTTTATTATCAGAATTGAGAGACTCCCAGATATTCTGAGTAAATGTATCGATATCTCCATCGATCACAACTCTTTCCGGTTCGCCTTCAAAGCTCGGAAGCGGGTTTCCGTCTCCCATGTATGTATGGATAAAGTGACCCTCACCTGCCTTCGGTGCAGAATATGAGAAAGTAAAACGAAGGCACTCGGAAGGATCTCCGTTATTGCTCTTTAAAATTGACATCATGTAATCGTAAGAACCATTCTTTACGTTCATGACAGCTGAGATCCGGGGTGTGTAATTAGGTGCATCAGGTTCGAACTCACGGCTTCTTAATGACTGCTCGAAAGTCTCCTCTCTGCTCATCTTTTCATAGATCGTATCTGTCTGATCACCGTTTGTAACGATAGTATGATGGTTTAAAACACGCACCGGTGCATATATGATCAGTGACGGATCTTCCATTTTGGAATCGTCAAAGGCCTGCGTACGGATACCTTCTCCGTCCGCTACAAAAACACGGTTACGGCTGTTTTCACTTCTTCCCATGATGAAGTATGCAGTAACAGCTTTACTGCCGTCAGCGCTCCGTCCGACAACGATACCTCTTCCGGGATATGCGTTGTTTTTCAGTTCCTCGGATAAGTTTCTGATTTTCATAAGTTCCTTTCACGCCTGTCTGCCAGGCTCTTTCCATGTATTTGTATCTGCCAGACCGATGATCAAAAGATCAGCAGTCGTGAGGCCATAGTAGTACAGACCAGCCGCCCTTCCGGCCGGTCTATTCCCCTCAGTTATGGATATTTTCAATCTGCCAGTCTATGGGTTCTTCCCCATGTGACCTTAGAAATTCATTACATTTTGAAAAGTGTTTACAGCCGAAGAAACCGCGGCTTGCGGACAACGGACTCGGATGAGGTGCCGTAAGGACCAGATGCTTCGGATTATTGAGCATTGCTGCTTTTTCTCCAGCCGGTCTTCCCCACAGCATGTATACGATAGGTCTGTCCTCTGCATTTACTGCTGAGATCAGAGCATCCGTAAACTGCTCCCATCCGTGCTTCCTATGGGATGCCGCTTCATGCGCCCGCACGGTCAGTACTGTATTCAGAAGTAGAACTCCCTGATCCGCCCACTTTTTCAGATAACCGTTATCCGGCACATAGCAGCCGAGATCACTGTGAAGTTCTTTATATATGTTTTTAAGAGATGGCGGAACATCCTTCGCCTGCACATCCGGAAGTACCGAAAATGAAAGTCCATGCGCCTGATGTTCGTTATGATATGGATCCTGACCAAGTATCACAACTTTTACGTTATGAAGAGGGGTCAGGTGTAAAGCATTGAATATATCCGAACTTGGCGGATATATCACATGATCTGAATATTCTTTTTTTACAAATTTATAAAGCTCTTTGTAGTAGGGTTTATGAAACTCCGCTTCAACTGCACTGAGCCAGTCATTACTTATTGCCGACATCTTACATTCACTCCGTTTTCTTTCAGATACTCTTTAACTTCGCTTATCGAAAGTTCTTTGTAGTGGAATAAAGATGCAGCCAGGACCGCCTCTGCGCGTCCCTCTGTAAGTGCATCAAGAAAATGTTCTTTTTTTCCGGCACCGCCTGATGCTATAACGGGAACAGACACCGCATCTGCAACTGCACGTGTAAGTTCCAGATCGTATCCGGCTTTTGTTCCGTCACAGTCCATGCTGGTCAGAAGGATTTCTCCTGCACCAAGCTCAACCGCTTTCTGTGCCCATTCGATGGCGTCAATGCCCATGTCAACACGACCGCCGTTTTTATATATGGTCCAGCCGTCGCCGTTCTCCCTGCGTCTCGCATCCATCGCAAGTACAACGCACTGACTGCCGAATTTCTCTGCCGCTTCACTGATAAGTGTGGGATTCATTATCGCTGCACTATTTACAGCAACCTTGTCCGCACCCTCTCTCAGAATCTCACGGAAATCGTCTACAGATCTTATTCCTCCGCCAACGGTAAATGGGATAAATACCTGCTCCGCCACCCTTCGAACCAGCTCTGTAACAGTCTTTCTATGATCTGACGATGCTGTAATATCAAGAAATACCAGTTCATCAGCGCCCTCAGCATCATATGCTCTCGCGATCTCAACCGGATCTCCAGCATCCTTAAGATTTACAAAATTAACTCCCTTGACCACCCGGCCGTTATTCACGTCCAGACAGGGAATGATCCTCTTTGTATACATCAGTAATTATGCCTACACTTTCGTGCTTTACTACGTTACCCATGTCATTCTAACCTAAAAAGTGAGATTATGCACGGTTATTTTATGATGTAAGGGTCAAAAGTTAATTTTGACGTTACTGTTCACTCGCTTGCAGCTCGCTCACGTAACGGATTTTGCCAATTAAATCGCCTGTGGCAATGGGCAAAATCCAATGGCTATTCATATTTCTTGGTCGTAAACAGCTAAAGCATACACTCTCACTAAGCTCACATGCGTTCGCTAAGTGTTCGTAGCATCCGCAGTAAATGCTCCGTTTACGTATGAACTGTAACATTTTGACCCTTACTGATATCACGAATCGCTTCGCTGCCATGCAGCTTACGCGCTTCTAAAACACTCGCATTCCGCGTAATAACGCTACATGCTCGTGTTTTACGGGTCCCAAGTTCCAAATCCTTTTTGTGCAAGCACAATCGGATTTGTACCTTTTTACCCTCATATCATTTTATATCAAGAAAATTTTTTAGGATCTTCATTCCGATATCCGAACTCTTTTCCGGATGGAACTGACACGCAAAAAGATTACCTTTTTCGACGGAAGCATCTGCTGTAGTACCGTAATCGATAGTTGCTTTAACTACATCACGATCCTCTGCATGCACGTAATATGAATGTACGAAATATACGAATGATCCTTCGGGAACATCCTTAAAAAGCCTTCCCTCACCGGGATATTCAAGAGAGTTCCATCCGATGTTCGGAACTTTAAGCCCCTTATCTTCCGGAAGCTTCATTACCTTTCCCTTAAGGAGCCCCAGTCCTTTAACCCCCGGAGATTCCTCGCTTTCTTCAAAAAGAAGCTGTTCACCGAGACAAATTCCGATGAGTGGGATGTTTTTCTCATAAACCTCGCGGATAACATCTGAAAGACCGTATGAATTAAGTTTATTCATTGCATCTCCAAATGCACCAACTCCCGGAAGGATCACATGATCTGCCGAAAGTATTTCCCTCGGATCACGTGTGATCACCGGATTTCCGCCAAGTTTCAGGATAGCCTTTTCAACGCTCCTGATATTTCCTGCATCATAATCAATAATCGCTGTCTTCATATTATGTCCATTTTTTTCTGCACAGTTTCACAGCTGCATGCATGAGTTCTGCCCCATACATGCAGCTGCGTTCCTCCTGACCATCATTATCTGGAAGAATAAGTTCCATCATTGTTTCTCTGAACGTTAAACTCGTAAAGCAGATCACCGTTCTTCGCACCGCCGCCCGAATTTCCGTTAGAAGAGTTATCTGTATTTTCCTCTTCATTCGGCGTTTCGTCAATAATCTCAGCAGCTATATCTCCATTTTCTGCATCACTTGGAGGTGCTGCCTCTTCTGTCGCCACGATATCCGGCTCCTGCTGTTCAACAGGTTCGATATCTGACGGCTGAACACTGGCTGACAGAGGAACCTGACCTGTTGACGCCGGCTCTTCCGTAGTTTCAACGATCTCACCTGACTCGGCTGCGATCTCTGCTGCGATCCTTGCTCTCCACTCAGGATCCGTTACATCCATAAGTGCGATGGTATAATCGATCCTGTCTGTAAGAGCGAGCCAGCTCTCTGCCTTTTCCTCGCTCACACCAAACGTGTTGCTCAGTGCTGACAAGATTGTACCATAAATTGCAGTATATTCCTGCTCAACTCCTTTTTCCTGTGCTGTATACAGATTTGATCTGTACATATTTACGCCCTGAACAAGCGCATCCAGTGCGTCTAACGACTTACCCTGTGCCATGAAATCTGTATAGGAATCATACTTTCTCTGAAGTTTCATGACAAATGCCGCATTTTCATAGATCAGCTGACTTTCCGCATCAAGTCCGGAAACACCTGCAAGCGTCTCATATGCTGCATTGTAATCACCCTTATTATAAAGTGATTTACCAAGATTCACATATCCTGCCTTCGGGAATACCATGAGACAGAACATTATCATCGCTGTCAGAGATACAAAGAAGAGAACAACTGCGAATACCTTCTTCTTCGGAAGTTTCTTTTCCGGCGGTCCATCGTCCGGTTTCGGTTCCTTCTTCTTTTTCTCCTTTTTGGGTTTCGGCTCCTTCTTCGGCTTTTCCTTCTTTGGCTTCGGCTCCTTCTTTTTCTTCTTTTTCTTTTCTGCAGCTTCAGCCTCTTTGATGACCTTCATGTTTTCACGAGTTGCCTCACTCATACCAGCGAACTCGTCATCATCGTCATCATCCTCACCAAAGAGGATCAATGAAAGTTTCGCAAGGAATCCCTTCTTTTCTTCCTTTTCACCCTCTCCGGCTTTTTTCTTTTTCTTGCCGCCTTCACCCTCTTCTAAGAGAGCACCGAGAATATCTTCTGCATCAGGAGGGATCTCATCCGCTGACTCTGCAGCTACGCTGTCAGCAATTTTGATCTCAGGTGCTGCGCCTCCCTCTTCTGCTTCATCTTCTTCTCCCTTTTTCTTTCCAAAAAGTTTACTGAAGAAGCCTCCGCCTTTCTTTTTCTTCTTTTTCTTCTTTTTGGGATCTTCCTCTCCGTCGCCGCCTGCATCACCTGATGCTCCGCCTGACGGCTTAGCTGCGGGCTTTTCACCTTCTCCGCCGCCATCATCATCAGAATCATTCAGAATAGAAAGAATATCCTCATCTACCATCTCATTATTATCATTCTTCTTTAACAGATCATTAATCTCCGATAATTCTTCATCATGAGAATTTTCATCCAGAAGATCTGAAACATCCTTATCTGCGGACGCCGCAAGTTCTCCAAGAAGATCCTCTTCCTGAGAAGACAGATCGGGTTCAAGCGGAAGTTCCGGTTCTAATGCAGGTTCTGCTTCCTTTACTTCTCCCAGATCATCCCCAAGCTCCGGAACATCATTCAGGAGATTCGCAATATCATCCTCAGACATTTCTTCACCACCTGTGGAATCATCTGACCCCATAAGGGCAGCCAGATCAGCATCTATACCAATATCATCTGCAGGAGCCGGTTCTGGTTCAGGCTCCGGTTCAAGTGCAATCTCAGGCTCCGGCTCAAGTGCCGGTTCTGGTTCAGGCTCAAGCGCGATCTCAGGCTCCGGTTCGAGTGCGATCTCGGGTTCAGGCTCCGGTTCAAGCGCTATCTCGGGCTCCGGTTCAGGTGCGGGTTCGTCACCACCCACTGAATCAAGCATCGCCGCTATTTCTTCCGGTGTCATTACGTGATTCGGATCATCTGACACAGGTGCTGGCGCAGGTTCGGGTTCCAGTGCGATTTCCGGCTCCGGCTCGAGAGCGATCTCAGGCTCCGGTTCAGGTGCGGGTTCGTCTCCGCCTACCGAATCAAGCATCGCCGCTATCTCTTCCGGTGTCATTACATGATTCGGATCATCCGACACTGGTGCAGGCGCGGGTTCCGGTTCTGGCTCGAGCGCTATCTCAGGTTCTGGTTCCAGCGCTATCTCCGGTTCCGGTGCAGGCTCGTCTCCACCCGCTGATGCAAGCATCGCTGCTATCTCATCCGGTGTCATTACGTGATTCGGATCGTCTGACACAGGTGCTGGCGCAGGCGCGGGTTCTGGTTCTGGC
>FUZG01000010.1:134760-140911 GCA_900168235.1 Lachnospiraceae bacterium
CCCACTGATGCGAGCATCGCTGCTATCTCATCCGGTGTCATTACGTGATTCGGATCGTCTGACACAGGTGCAGGCGCAGGTGTAGGCTCCTCACTCTGCACCTCCTCGTCTAATTCAACAGAATTCAGAAGTGAATCCAGATAATTCTCATCAGAACTCATACTCATGAAAACGCCCTCTGATCTTTCTTATCTCAGACAAAAAATTGTCTGGCCCCTCTTCAACAAATTCGAATTTACTCTCAAATAAGGATCAGCTGTACGTTTTTCACTCTACCCCTAAAGAAAAACGGCTATCTAAACAGACTCATCCCCTCTAACAATATACATCGGTTTATTCCACCTCTATCATAAGTTCTACCGGGTCAACTTTTACAGAAATTGCTTTCTCAGAAAGATTTTCCGGAAGAAACGGCAGATTTTTATTAACCCTGATAAAATTAGCTTTCATATTAACAGCTGCCATTTTTTCAAAAGGGAAACGGATTATCTCAGGCTGAGCCAGGGACACTCCAAGCTCAAGCATAAGGATATTTCTGTTCATGCTTCCCATGACCCACTTCATATAGGTTTCCCAGTTTTTATCGGCAGTTGTTCCTGATTTTTCTTTCTCAATAACAGGAGCTGTCACCCTGTCCGGCTTGAAACCTGCATTTAATACACTTTCATCACTGCTTTCGGAGATGACAAAATAATTTTTTCCATCTATAAGCGTTCTTATATGATCATACGCCTTTGCCAGTACCTCAGGATCTTCTGACTTAAATCCGGTTCCGATACCAACTAAGACCATATCTGCTGCATCAACATAATTTCTGATAATTTCTTTGTTTTCCATTTTCAACTCTCTCATTTGATTTTTTTCAGATTCCATACATATTTGAATTTTCAATTCAAACATGCGCAATTAGGCCATTTTAGTACGACTTCGTCGTGGGCCTAATTGCCGGTTGACTCATGTTCATACGAAACCCGCAGTAAATGCGTGTTTCTGATTGATAATTTTATGAACATATACTATATTAGAACATAACGGTGAAAAAAGAAAATGTCTTTATTGACCGTCACATAAAGAAGGGAGAAGTACAATTATGAAGGAAGAATTTACAATCCAGTTCGCAGGAAGAGAGAAAACTGAAGAAGATCTCATGAATGAAGCGCACAAGGCTTGGACAAGTGCAGGCAACAAAGCTGATGAGTTAAAGTCCTGCAGCCTTTACATTCAGCCTGAGACAGAAAAGGTTTATTACGTAATGAACGACGAGTTCAAAGGCGATTTCGCACTTTGATAAACCTTTGCTTCAGCAATTCGTGGATACACCCTTAAATTGACGTTATCCACATACTTTGATCATCCGAAGACATAAATCAGGGGCAGGAACATTAATTTGTTCCTGCCCCTGATAAATTTTCATTTATTTTCCTTAATCGTCATCACCGCTCACAGTGATATTTACAAGACGATCGATCTCTTTTACGAGATTTCCGATCTCAGGCTTTGAAAGCTGTGCATCAGCTCCGAGCTGTTCACCCTTTCTCCTCATTTCATCATTAACCAGAGACGAGAAGATAACGAGCGGGATATGCTTTGTCTTGTCATTACTCTTAACAAGCTTAGTAAGTCTGTGACCATCCATAACCGGCATCTCAATATCAGTAATGATAAGTCCAACCTTCTGTGCCAGAGTTCCTTCTGCCTCACATGCAGAAATGAAATCCCATGCTTCCTTACCATTTACACAGTCGATAAGGTTCACATATCCTGATTTTCTCAAGGAATCAGAAATGAGCTTATGCAGCAGTGCAGAGTCCTCTGCCAGAACGATCGGGATATCCTTTCTCTCTCTGGATCCCAGATCCTCGATATCTGCAACCTTAAGTCCTGTCTCAGGACTGATATCTGTTACGATCTTCTCGAAGTCAAGAATGATTACAAGACGATCGTTAAACTTTACGATACCAGTTGAAATACCGGATTCAACTGTATTAACTGTTGCATCAGGTTTTATGATCGCTGTCCAGGAAACACGATGGATACCAACCACTGAATCAACATGGAATGCTATATCCAGCTTATTAAAATTCGTGATTATGAAAAGACCACTGGCATCCTGTACACCCCTCTGAATACAGTTCTTTAAATTGATAGCCGTGATCATCTTGTCTCTCGGCATGAATATACCTTCAATGCTCGGATGTGCATTGGGAACAGGTGTAACCGGCTGAAATGGAATAATCTCCGTGATCTTTGCAACGTTAATACCATATGAATCGTCACCAAGCTTAAATTCCAGTATTTCCAGCTCATTCGTGCCGTTCTCAAGTAAAATATTAGTCTCCATACCCTGCCACCTCACATAAGTCTGTTTATAGCTCCTGTGTTTGAATAATTATAGCATACAATTATCTGGTTCAACATAATTTTGTCGCACAAATACGCCATTCTTCAGCATTTTTTAGTACAAAATATAGTACAAAAAGTTGCACGGCTCTCTCGGTCAATTTTCTTCGTCTGCTTCTATATCGGCAGTATTTCTAATGTACACAAGTACCCTTGTCAAATAAAATCTATAGTTTTCACTGTATTTTTTTGAGTACGTAAAAAGGAGCGGTGGTATCCCGCTCCCTTTAACTGGTCTTTTAGCAATTTGGACTTGCATTTGCCTTTGCTTTCTTAGAAACATATACCTGATATACAATTCCTACAATGATAAGTGCAAAACCCAGTAGATCTGACTTCAGATTCGGATCGATAAGCATCAGACCGCCTATTCCAAATACCAGTCTGACCGGTATGGACATAAGCGCCATGAGATATCCTTCAAGAGCAGAAGATACTCCGAATATACCGATCAGCGACGTAACAGTGATCTGGATAACGCCTGCAAGTGTAGTATCTATCAGAAGCATCTGAGGACTCAGTGCAAATACATACGGAACAATGAACGCTGCGATAGCGAGCTTTGTTGCATTAAACGCTGTACGCATAGGATTTCCCTTTGCAATAGCAGATCCTGCATACGCTGCGAGTGCAACCGGCGGAGTGATATCCGCTACGATTCCAAAATAGAATACAAAGAAGTGTGCCGCGATGAGCGGAACGCCCATTCTAACAAGGATCGGCGCACATGTTGCAGCCATGATACAGTAATTTGCTGTTGTCGGCACGCCCATTCCAAGGATGATACAGCAGATCATTGTCAGGAAAAGAGCTACGATGAGCTTATTGTCAGCTATGGCTACAATTCCGTTGATCAGCTCATTTGCAAGACCTGTCATCGTAATAGTACCGCTGATTATTCCTGCAACACCACAGGCTGCACCAACTGTAATGGTTCCCTTTCCGCCTGATGCAAGCGCATCAAAAAACTTTGAAGGAGTGATACGATTCTCACGATTGAAGAGACTTACAAAAATAGCAAGAAGAATGGCGAGTGAAGCCGCTCTCTGCATAGTCATCATGTTTGTGGAAACCCACCATACCAGCGCAACAAGCGGAGTCAGCAGATAAACCTTTTTGATAAGGCTTCCAAACTTCGGAAGATTCTCTGACGGTATTCCTGTAAGGCCATACTTTTTCGCTTCCAGATGTACAGATATGAAAATGCCTGTAAAATACAGCAGTGCCGGAAGGATCGCGCGTCCGATGATATCAGAGTACGGAACTCCCACAAAGTCTGCCATAAGGAAAGCTGCTGCACCCATGATAGGCGGCATGATCTGTCCGCCTGTAGAAGATGCTGCCTCGACCGCGCCTGCAAACTCAGCTCTGTAACCTGTCTTTTTCATCATAGGTATTGTCACGCTTCCTGTTGTAACAGTATTACCTACAGATGAACCTGAAACCATTCCGCAAAGTGCCGATGAAATAACGGAAACCTTCGCAGGACCGCCTGCGTATTTACCTGCAACACAGTTTGCAAGGCTTATGAAAAATTCTGAGATACCTGTTCTCTCAAGAAATGCACCAAATATAATAAATACTACAATGTACTTAGAGCATACATTTATAGGTGTCGCAAAGATACCTTCCTTTGTATAGAAAAGATTTCTTACAAGATAGCGTATTCTTCCCCACATAGCAGGATTTGTAAGGCCGTAGGACAATGCGTAGATTATAAAGAATAATGCCACGCAGAGAATCGGCCAGCCTACGCTTCGTCTCGTAACTTCCATAAGGGATACCACGGCAACAACACCTATCAATATCTGTAAAGGAGTAAATCGTGTTCCCTGCTGTATGATGCTTTCTGCCTGGAATGTATAGTAGAGGAATGATCCTGTTCCCAGTACCATCATCACTATGTCATACCATGGCATATAATTTGTACGTGTCTCACCCTTCTTTGCGGGATATGTAAGAAATCCCAGAAGAATGATCAATGCCATAAATGATGTCAGACGTATTTCTTCCAAAAATGTTGCAAATAATGTCACATATATACAATAAAGTGAAAAGAATACCGTTATTGCCTTAACCGCGATCGCATACTTGCCTGTCCACACACGAACATTTGACTCGCGGTCATATTTTTTCATAACATCATCAAGATTTTCTGTTGTTTTATTTTCATTCGCTCCCATTCGCCACCTCCTGCTCTATTTATTCAGAATCAACCTGGATTCCGTTTTCTGCATAATACTTCGCTGCTCCCTTGTGGAACGGAACTGCGATACCTGCTGTTGCATTAGAAAGTGAAAGTTCTTCACCCTTTGCATTTTCTGATGCCACTTCTTCCTTATGATCAAAAATTGCCTTTGTCATTTTGTAAACTTCATCATCGGGAAGCTCAGCAGATACGATCAGTGTTGCTTTTACAGTGATTGTCTGAATATCCTTATCCTGCGCAGGATAAGTGCCTGCCGGTATCTTATACTCGGAATAATACGGACATTCATTCATTATTTTTGTCCTGAGCTCACCATCAATATTTATAAGTTTTACTCCATTGGTAGTCGCAAGCTCTGTTATCGCAGAAGTGGGTGCACCTGATACGATGAACGCCGCATCTATCTTTCCGTCCTTCAGCGCTTCCTTACTATCTTCAAAGCTCTGATACTGGGGAACGATATCTTTTTCTGTTATTCCTGCTGCACTCAGTACATCCTGTGCATTATAGAAAACACCCGATCCCGGCGCACCGATAGATACACTTTTACCACGAAGATCCTCTACAGACTGAATGTCATCATCCATGGTGATCAACTGGACTGTCTCTGCATACAGTCCTCCTATAACACGAAAATCATGGGTAGCACCCTCTGATTCAAACGCCTTTACGCCGTTCCATGCATAAGTCATTACATCAGACTGAACTGTTCCAAGCTGATAATCTCCATCCTGAATACTCTGAATATTCACCTTTGATCCTCCGGTTGATACCGCAGTGACCTTTACTCCCGCGTAGTTCTTGATATACTGCGCGAGTACGCCGCCGTATGCATAGTAAGTACCGGCTGTACCACCTGTACCCATCATCAGACGATCACTTCCTCCGCAAGCCGTAAGCTCTAATGCAGCGGTTATAATCAATGCAACAGCAACGATTTTTTTCAGTAATTTAATCATAATCATTATTCCTTTGCCCCAACTAATATCACAGACCACTCCGTTAAGAATGTGCCTCACGCAAGCATTAATTGTACCAAAAATAAAGCATTTTCTCAACTAAACAGTTTTTTACTGCACCACTTTACTGCAAAAAAGTTTGCAGTAAAATTTTTCAAACAACATAAAAAGCAGGTTTCGCAACCTGCTTAAAGTACGTACATCAAAAACCGAACATCGAAATCAAATTTTTTCATCCCGGAATAACTTCCCGATTTATCTTGGACAAGCACTCGACCTATTAGTAATGGTCAGCTGCACACCTCACGGTGCTTCCACCTCCATCCTATCTACCCTGTACTCTTCAGGGGGTCTCGCGGATCTCAAAAATCCTTGGATATCTCATCTTGAGGTCGGCTTCACGCTTAGATGCCTTCAGCGTTTATCCGATCCGGATTTGGCTACCCTGTTGTGGAATTGGTTTCCAGCAGGTGCACCAGTGATCCGTCCATCCCGGTCCTCTCGTACTAAGGACAGCTCCCCTCAGATATCCTACGCCTGCGCCGGATAGGGACCGAACTGTCTCACGACGTTCTGAACCCAG
>FUZG01000022.1 GCA_900168235.1 Lachnospiraceae bacterium
CGACTTGAATAGACTCTGTTCATTGCTGCATAGATTACAATCTTAAGCATCTGACGTGGTGTGACCTGATTCTTTCTGATTCTGTCATAAGTCTCATAAAGATCAGAAAGATTCATTTCCTCCACAAATGCACTTACCAGGCGTACCGGATCATCAGATGGAATAGATATTTCTATGTCGAGCGGAAGTTTGATTTGATGATACAAGGAAGATACAGTATAATCTCCTTGTAAGATTTTGTTTAGTCGCATAAACATATTTTACAGCAAAAATCGGGCTTTTCGAAGCCCGATTTTTGTGTTAAACACAGTATTTTCGCATACAAAAAGGGGCCTCGCACTAATTTCTTAGTGCGACAGCCCCTTTAGTGTACGGGAGGGGATTCGAACCCCCGACCTACCGCTTAGGAGGCGGTTGCGCTATCCAGCTGTGCCACCCATACATCTATTGTAACCCGAACTAAATTCGGACTACTGACATTTTTTAATTTTGCTGCTCAAGATGAACTTCACTTCACTTAGGAGGCGGACGCTCTATCCAGCTGAGCTACGCAAACATATATATGAACGTTGAAACTAATAGTAAATGCAACTTAGTTATTATAATATGATTTTCGATTTAGGGCAACCGTCTATTTTGTCCTTACAAAAATCTGCCTGCACGTGAAATTTTTTATTCATATGCAGGCAGTTTACATAATATCTCAGAAGTTTATATGTCCCTGAAGCCAGATTATTCCTTTAAATCTTCTGTGGACAGCGGGCTCACCGATAAGATCTTTTTTATTTATACATATATCAAAGATCAGATCATTGCAGTTGAGAGTGATAATATATATTTTTTCCTTCGTGACAGAGTTTTCTGCATTTCGGACTTCCTCTATCTCACCGAGAACAGAGTAGTGATCACACTCAATTCCGTACGGCATAAAGTATGTATCAACAAGAGAATATACATCCTCATTTCTGATCTTTCTGGAAATAGCATTATAGGTATCGATATCATCCATCGTCAGATCTTCGATAGCATCTTCGTCACCGTTTCGAGCAGCAGCGAGAAGATCATTTCTGTTTTTCTCAACCTGCTTCACAGCCATTTCCTGCTGAGGATTTTTCTTAAGAGGCAGCATGATTGATCCGTTCACACTAAATCCTGATAGATTCACGGATGTGTGAGGGATCGGACTATTACTTCTATTTATCCTTTTTATATAGTCCATCCTGTTCTGCAGATAAAAGATCAGCGTGACTCCAACTTTCAGATCATCACAGATTCCGGCATATGAATCCTTTTCTGCGTGGCGCTCCACTGAAATATCCTCTGTTGAACTGACATTCGATCCTATAAAGTAAGGATAATAAAACTCATAGTCAAACTCTATTTCATCTGAGTATGCGCCGCAGACAGTTATTCCTATGGAGTCCGCAAATTCTTTTCTGTATTCCACAGCAATGCTGTCATCTTCCAGAGACACATACTGTTTCTCCGTTGGATTTTTCAGAACATCATTCAGAATTTTTTTTAATTCACGCCTCGTTTTCAGATTACTGAATCCGATAGCTCTGAGATATTTATGCATCCTCTTCGTTTTCTTTCTCTACTTTTTTATTTTCTTTATCCAGCTCGACCTTTTCGGATGCTGCCTTGATCACTGCTTCGGATTTCTCTTTTGACTTGCTGTTTGAAACAGCCTGCTCCAAAGCTTCCTTCTCCTCATCACCGAGATCGATATAGGATGCGCCCTTTATGATTTCTTTTGTATATACGTAGCATCCATTATTTGAATGAACAGAATTGATGATAAAACCTGTGTCCTCTTCATCAAGCATGCAAAGAGAAAAACTGAGCTTTCCACCCATCTCATGAAATGCATCATATTTTATGAGACCAGTCTTCTGATAGCATGTTTTCGCTTTTTCAAGAAGGATATCGATCTGGCTTCTGTCTTCTTTCTCAGCTCCGGTCAGATAATCGATCTTTTCAAAAACTTCTCCAAACTGAGCTTCAAGACTCTTTCCGTCTTTGCCCTCCATGAACTTCTCATACTTCTTCTTAAGCTTACCAAATTTAATTCCCTGAACGATCAGTATTATGATCAAAATGATCAGGACTGCTATTATACCGATAAAAATATATGCTATATCCAGATTTCCAAGTCCGATCATTTTAAGGAGATTACTCTGCATTTTATCTATATTCTCCTATCCTTATTATTGAATCCCTTTTATGGTGTTTACGATATTTTCAAGTTCGTCCTGAGAGAAATACTCGATCTCGATTTTTCCCTTTTTATCATCCTTCGGTTTTATGGCAACCTTTGCTCCGATCTTCTCGCGGATCTTATCTTCCATCTCTCTATAGATAAGAGTGAGCGCCTCAGGAGTTTTCTTCTTTATCTTCTCAGGCTTGCCAAGATTCTTTACCAGCTTTTCCGTATCTCTTACAGAAAGCTGCTGATCAAAAACGAGGCAGGCTGCATCGTACTGCTTGTCACCATCTTTTATTCCGAGAAGTGCTCTCGCATGTCCCTGTGAAATATTTTCGTTGATTATCATTTCACGTACACGCTCATCAAGGTTCAAAAGTCTCAGAGTATTAGTAATAGTAGTTCTGTTCTTTCCGATACTCTCCGCAAGTTCATCCTGCTTCATTCCAAATTCTGTGAGAAGTCTCTGATATGCTTCTGCTTCTTCGATTGGATTGAGCTTTTCTCTCTGCAGATTTTCAAGGAGCTGGATTTCAACCTTTTCCTGCTCTGTGAAGTTCTTTACAATGACAGGAACTTCTTTCAGCCCTGCGATTTTTGCCGCGCGCCATCTTCTTTCTCCGGCAACGATTTCATAGTACTTGTCCTTCTGCTGAACTAAAAGCGGCTGGAAAATTCCGTGGCTCGTGATAGATTCAGCAAGTTCGTTAAGTTCATCCTCGCTGAAATTTTTTCTTGGCTGATTTCTATCCGGTTCCAGTTTGTTGAGACGGACCATGATAACTTCATTCTCAACATTAACTGCTGTTTCTTCTTTTCTTACTTCTGCACTCTCTCCTACTTTTGTTCCCATAGGTATGAGTTTATCGAGTCCGTTTCCAAGGCCTCCTTTTTTTGCCATTGCTTTCTCCCTTATCCTTCTACTGCGTCTGCAAGTTTTCTGTACGCTTCTGCGCCGCTTGATTTTGCATCATAAATCGTGATCGGCTGACCGTAACTCGGTGCCTCTGCCAACCTGATGCTTCTGGGAATAATTGTTGTATAAATGTCATCACCCAGATGCTGTTTTACATTCTCAACCACCTGCTGAGAAAGATTTGTTCTGGAATCGTACATCGTAAATACAATTCCCTCTATATCCAGTCTCTCATTAAGACGTTCTCTTACAAGATTTACAGTATGAATAAGCTGGGAAAGTCCCTCAAGTGCATAGTACTCACACTGGATTGGTACGAGAACACTATCCGCTGTTGTCATGGCATTGACCGTCAGCAGACTGAGTGACGGCGGACAATCGATAAGAATATAATCATAAACTGTTCTGAGTTCTCTGGTTTTCTGCTCAAGGATAAATTCTTTTTCCTTTACACCGATGAGTTCTATCTCTGCCGCAGACAAATCTACATTAGAAGGAAGAAGATCCACATTCTTTACTACGTTTTCAACGATACAATCCTTGATATCAACATCACTGATAAGAACATCATAGATTGTTTCTTCAATCTCATTCTTATCTACACCGAAACCACTTGTAGTATTTCCCTGAGGGTCGCTGTCTATAACAAGAACTTTTTTATTTCTTTCAGCAAGACATGCCGCCAGATTTATTGTTGTTGTCGACTTGCCTACTCCGCCCTTTTGGTTTGCGATTGCTATTGTTCTGCTCATTCGTTCTTTTTTCATTTACAGCCTTTCTCAATCCCTACTGCTGATCATGGTGTTATAACTACAGAACTATTTCCTCATGGAATGGATTTATCTGTCGCTATTTTTATTATCCCATGCCCGCCATACTTCTATTCCGCATGCAAAATCAGCAGTATACCCGTGTTCCTGATTACTCTTTTCACAATATATGACTTTCAAATTATATCATTATTTACTTAGTATATCATTTATTCTTTGTAATGTTTCACGTGAAACATTAATTTTTATCTATATGCCGAATTTTATCTGTTATGAGATTTATGTTTTGAGCATATTAATTTTGATTTTTGATTATTTGTATTAATATCAGTTCAAATGTTTCACGTGAAACGTATATTACTCTTTCATTATTGTCTTTATTCCAATCCAAATGTTTCACGTGAAACATTTTACACTATAACCCGGAAATATCTTCCTTAACTAAACATGTAAACATGTGCGACTTTTTTACTGTTTCTGATATTTATCGAATCATAGAGTCTATAAGTTTCACGTTTTATGTTATTTCCATGTACTCAGCGTTTTCTTTCTTATGCAGAGATATACCGTTACTCTAATCTAAAACATGTCACTAATCTCCATGGAATGCCTTTAATCCTGATGTTAGAATAAATTTATTCGAGTTCTTTCTGAATTTAATGGACTTAAAGGATATCTTTGGAGGAGTAAGTTTCATTGGAAAATATACTGATCAACAATATAGACCGTATTCACACTACGGAAATGGGCGTGGACAGGATAAAAAGAAATCTTGAACTTGAAAATATAGATGTTGTTGTATGGTGTAAAGAATCTATACTTGATAAAAATGCGATCATTGAAAGACAGGGAAAGAACTGGTATGTCCATGCTAAAGGATGCATCATAACTGTTAATGCAGCAGTTATACTATAATCACTGCACATAAAGAATAGCAGTTAGTGAAATAGACTTTACTTTGACTTATAACGTTTGAATTGCAAGCTTTCCAAAAACCATGAATGGGCAATGCTTCATATCTAAAAATTTCCCATTTCTGTTCAGTAAAAACTTTTATACGAACCCGCAGTAAATGCGTGTTTCTGATTTTCGAAGCATTTAGCGAAATAGTTTCGAACTTAGTGCGTGCTATACAATATCGCCGGGCAATGTCTTGTCGAGCCTAGCGAAAGTAGTTATTAGCTTCAAAACATATACTCGCTGAAAATAATATGTCAACACTACTCATTACCATTATTATTTGAAATTGAACACATATATTCTTCATTATTATTAGTTTTGGTAATATAACGGTGATCAGTAAACCTGGATAATCGACTGGAATCTTTTCCACATCCATCTTTATCAGGCTTCCGCCAACAAACTTTATATCAAGTTAAGTTTTCCTTTTTTAAATTGATAAAACTGATTTCTCTCCCACTGCTTCCATCAAAAATCAAACTCATCCTTAATTCTAATTATGATACGTGGAATAATCCCTATCATATTGCTGCTTGAAACAAAATTATTTCTCTATCAAATATACGTGTAGATAAATGGAGTTGAACATGAAAATTGAACACATTGCTATGTATGTAAATGACCTCGAAGCTGCAAAGACCTTCTTCACGGAATACTTAGATGGAAAGTCAAATGATGGCTACCAAAATCCAAAGACTAATTTCCGTTCATATTTTATATCATTCGAAGACGGTGCAAGGCTTGAGATAATGAATAAACCATCAATGCATGACCTAGGCAAAGATCTTAACCGAACCGGCTATGCCCACATCGCATTCAGTGTTGGAAGTAAAGAAAAAGTTGATGAACTTACAGACAAACTCAAAAATAACGGATACCAGATAGTGAGTGGACCTAGAACTACAGGCGACGGATATTACGAAAGCTGTATTGTTGTGATCGAAGGTAATCAGATTGAAATAACTATTTGATCTTTTACACCTGTATCTTGATTGCTGAATGTTCAAATAGAGGTTCAAATGTTTCACGTGAAACGTCTGAGCCTCTTCTTATAAAAACACGATTACTTAAATTGACCTGTAGAACCTTAAATTGATCGCAGACATGATGCCCAAGGTATAAAAGACAAATCCAGCCCGAAAAATTTCCCGATCCTTGCAATAATTCTAATCAAGCAGATTTTATATTATCTTTAATTAAACTTTCTTTATCAAAAAGACAAGAGCCTCATATTTCTTATCCTACTTAGAGCTATCAAAAATTTCATATCAATACATTAGATGTATCACATCAAAATCCAAAAAGTATTTATTCACATAGTGTAGATAACATGTTGATAAATTGCATAGTGTATCCATTATCATACATTTTGAAAATACTTATCCACAGAAAACATTTAAGGAATAAATAACAAGTCTTAAGACACATAATCGAGATTCTCAAAAAACTTCAGGTACACAAACATTTACCATACTAGTATTGACTCAGTTTTTATACGAGCAAAATCATAAACACTTTAAATTAACCTCTTCCATTCATATACAAAAATTCAGTCCATTTTTATCTATTCTTGATTTTTTCTCATTACTTTATATCATTGTGAAAATTCATAATTTCAATCATCATGACTTTTGAAATGCAAGCATTCCAAAAGCCATGAAATGGGCAATGCTTCGCATTTAAAAATTGCCCATTTCTGTTCAGTGAAAACTTTCATACGAAACCCGCAGTAAATGCGTGTTTCTGATTGTTAGTTTCAAAACATATACTTTTACAAATTCATCTTATCAAAATACTAATCCTTTACCGAAAATATTTTCACTGATCTCGTACTCTATAAATTCTTCGATTATAAATGTATAAAACGTCATGCAAATGTTTCACGTGAAACATTGCATGACGTTTTCAGTTTTTCGAAGCACTTGACGATGTATTTTCGAGCTTAGTGCGTATTATGAAATTTCGCTTGGCGAGTTCTTGTTGAACCTGATGTAACTTGCTCAACAAACTTCTTGGATAAAACTATTCAAAGGTCAAAGCTATTTTATTAGTTAGTTATACTCTGAAAAAATTTATCCAGACAATCATCACAAATATCACAACGGATTCTTTGAAGGCATGCCTGCTTTTCTTGGATACTGCTTCGGAGTATTTACACCCTTCTTTATAAAGATGAGTGCTCGATCCAAATCTGATCCGGGAAGAACTAGTCCCTCAACCTTCTGAACTTTTCCGCCCATGATCTTAATAGCATTTTTAGCCTGCTCAAGTTCCTCTTCTGCTGCCACAGATTTATAGGATACAAAATATCCGCCTTTTTTGATGAAGCCTAAAGTAAGCTCTGATAATGTAGCAAGATTAGCTACTGCACGTGAAACAACAAAATCAAACTGCTCTCTAAACTCAGGTGAGTGAGCGAGATCCTCTGCTCTGGAATGACAAACTGAAATTCCATTGAGTCCTAATTCCTCACAAACGTCAGCGATGAAATTGAGCTTCTTATTAATAGAGTCTACAAGTATAAATTCAGAATCCGGACAGAAAATCTTCAAAGGAACTCCGGGGAATCCGGCACCTGTTCCAAGATCAAGGATTTTTTTTTCTCTGAGAGGTGTATAAGCAAGCAGTGCAAGGCTGTCTGCAAAGTGCTTGATCATAACCTCATCAAAATCAGTGATTGCAGTAAGGTTCATAACCTTATTCTTCTCAACAAGCATTTCATAGTATCTATAAAGCTGTTCTAACTGCTGATCAGTATAGGAAATCTTCAAAGCGTCGAGACAATCAGTCAGGACATGCATATCCTTCATATAAAACCTCTTTCTGAAACCAAAACAATACAAGTATCATATGTTATCTTATTTACAGTGTAACTTCACTGATAAGATATGTGTCTTTCTACCAAAGACGCGTATCTTAACATCACTTTTTGTATCAAACCTTATTTTAAATAACACCACACATATAAGACGGATACAATCGCATTGCTACTCTGAGAATACCAACTCG
The DNA here is from genome assembly GCA_900168235.1 of Lachnospiraceae bacterium. Lineage (GTDB taxonomy): Bacteria > Bacillota > Clostridia > Lachnospirales > Lachnospiraceae > NK4A144. Next base: position 7,862 of record FUZG01000022.1, read on the forward strand.
GTCTTTTAATAACAGTAGTTCTCATCATTCTTTCTTCTCTCTATCCCTGGAACTGAGATAAACGGTAAGCACCTGAATATCTGCAGGTGAAACTCCCTGGATACGTGAAGCCTGACCGAGATTATCCGGACGGAAATCATTGAGCTTCTGCTGAGCTTCCAAACGGATTCCCTTTATAGTAGTGAAATCAATTCCCGACGGAATCTTTCTATCTTCGATTTTCTTGAACTGAGCAACCTGTCTCTGCTCTCTCTCAAGATATCCATTATACTTGATCTCAATATTTATCTGCTCGATAGCAGCAGCAGAAACAACAGGTCTTTCCGGATCAAGCGGAGCGATAATGTCATAATTCAACTCAGGACGACGGATCAATTCCTCAAGTGTTGCCGCAGTTCCAAGCGGAGTACTTCCAACACTGCTTAAAAAATCAGATGTTTTTTTAGAAGCACCTACTCTTATTGTCTTAAGTCTGGCTATTTCTGAACGGATTTCTTCTTCTTTGCGATCCAGTTCCTGTATCTGATCATCAGAAATGAGTCCAACTTCATAGCCCTTACGTCTGAGTCGGATATCTGCATTATCCTGTCTTAAAAGAAGACGGTATTCTGCACGGCTTGTCATCATTCGATATGGCTCAAAGCTGTCCTTTGTAACAAGATCATCAATAAGAACGCCGATATATCCTTCAGACCTATCAATAACAAGCGGTTTCTTTTCCTGGACATATCTTGCAGCATTAATACCAGCGATAAGTCCCTGTGCCGCAGCTTCTTCATAACCTGAACTGCCATTACTCTGACCACCGGAAAAAAGTCCCGGAATCTTCTTAAACTCAAGCGAAGGTTTGAGCTGCTTACCCTTGAAGCAATCATACTCGATAGCATAAGCATTTCTGACAATATGTGCATTTTCAAGACCGGGAACAGAGCGATACATCTGTATCTGAACATCCTCCGGCATGGAACTGCTCATACCGTCCACATACCACTCATTTGTATGAAGACCTTCCGGCTCAAGGAAAACCTGATGACGTGTCTTGTCTGCAAACTTCACTACCTTATCTTCGATGGACGGGCAATATCTCGGACCTTTACCTTCGATCACACCTGAATACATAGGAGAACGGTCCAGGTTATTTCGAATAATATCATGTGTTTTTTCGTTTGTATAAGTGAGATAACATTTCACCTGTTCTTTTTGAACAGAAGCAGGATCCGTAGAGAAAGAGAATGGTGTAACCGGATTGTCACCATACTGAGGTTCCATCTTTGAAAAATCTATAGATCTTACATCTATTCGTGCAGGAGTACCAGTCTTAAATCTCTGAATAATAACACCCGCTTCTATAAGTGATTTTGAAAGCGCATTGGCAGCCTGAAGTCCATTAGGACCGGTATAAGTGATAGCCTCACCACAAAGACATCTGGCTTTTAAGTAAACTCCGGTGCAAAGTACAACTGCCTTTGTATGATATACGATATTTGTGAAGATCTTTACACCTGTCGCTTTTCCATCCTCAACTAAAAGCTCAGTTACTTCTGCCTGCTTAATAGTAAGGTTTTCCTGATTTTCAAGAACCTTTCTCATCTCTCTTGAATAATCATCTTTGTCAGCCTGCGCTCTGAGAGAATGAACAGCAGGTCCCTTAGAACTGTTAAGCATCTTAGATTGAATAAAAGTACGGTCGATATTTTTTCCCATCTCACCGCCAAGAGCATCTATCTCACGGACCAGATGACCCTTAGAGCTTCCTCCGACATTCGGATTACATGGCATCAGAGCAATGCTGTTTACACTAACGGTGAAGACAATGGTTTTAAGTCCCATCCTTGCACACGCAAGCGCAGCCTCACATCCTGCATGACCTGCACCTACGATCGCTATATCATAATCATTAATTTCTATCATGGAATCCTCCAAAATTACTTTCCCATGCAAAACTCGCTGAAGATCCTATCCGCAAGATCATCACCGGTTTCTTCTCCTATCACAGAACCCAGCCTATCATAAGCATCCATCAGATCTACTGTAAAGAAATCCTCTGTCATACCATCTTCGATACTTCGTAAAACCAAAGACAGACTATCATTAACATGTCTTAATTCCGAAAGCTGTCTTTCGTTTGTTATGTAAACTTGATCGTTATTTGAGATTTCTCCCTTAAGGAACATCTCTCTTACCAAATGAAGAAGATCTTCCATACCATCTTCATTTCTAGCAGACACAACAACCACAGGAGCATCCGTCATTTCATGTATTTTATCAACGGTAAGAACCGGATCAAGATCAGATTTATTCAAGATAATGATGCAGTTCTTACCGTTGATACTATCAAATATCTCAATATCATCATCTTCGAGTTTTGATGATGAATCCAATACAAAAAGAATAAGATCCGAATTATTTATCGCGTTACGGCTTTTTTCAACACCAATTTTTTCTACAGTATCGTTCGTATCACGGATTCCCGCCGTATCCATCATATTGAGAGTGAGTCCGCCAAACTGGATCTTTACTTCAACTGCATCGCGCGTTGTTCCCGGAACATCTGTAACTATCGCTTTATCTTCACCGGCAAGTAAGTTTAATAATGACGATTTACCTACATTCGGTTTACCAACAAGACAAGTATTGATACCTTCTGACAATATTTTTCCATCATCGGCATGAGAAAGCATACTTTCAATCTCATTTTTTAACTCAACAACATTTTTATGAAGTTCATCCGGATATCCATCAAGTGAATAATGTTCAGGATCATCCAAAGCCGATTCTATAAAAGCAGTTTCATGTATTATCCGATCACGGAGATCATGTATCTCATTATAAATTGAACCTCGAAGTGTCTTGAGTGAATTTTTTCTGGCAAATTCATTTCCGGATGCAATGAGATCCATTACAGATTCCGCTTCTGTAAGATCTATTCTTCCGTTCAAGAATGCTCTCTTTGTAAATTCTCCGGGTTCAGCAGGTCTTGCACCATTTCTGATAACAGTCTGAAGAACACGTCGGATTACAAAAGGTCCGCCATGGCAGTTTATCTCAACTGTATTTTCAGTTGTATATGATCTTGGAGCCAGCATAACAGATACCAGAACTTCATCTATCATTTCGTCCCCATCATAAATAAAGCCATAATGAATGGTATGTGTCTCAGCATTTACCAAATCAAGTGACTTTCCGCCAGCAGTCTTAAAAATCTTATCTGTTATCTGCAGTGCATCGCTTCCGCTCAGTCTGATGATTCCTATTCCGGCAACACCGGGAGCTGTCGCTACTGCTGCGATTGTATCTTCAGAAATATAATTCATACAAAACTCTCTCAATTCCAATTAGTTCATGGTAATACATACAAACTTAAGGTTACATAAAATCAAAATCGAATACAGAGATTATAAGGCAATCTATTATACTATAATCAATACCATACTGTCAGTGTCAACCGCTATATGAACACAAGATAATTACTTTTAATATAAAAAAGCCGCGAATGAAGGAGACGTTCTGGAAACGTCAACTTCCTCGCGGCTCAAATATATGTGATTACTTTTTAAGAGTAATAACAACTCTTCTGAAAGGCTCTTCACCCTCGGAATGTGTTGTTACATAACGATCTCCCTGCAGAGCAGAATGAATGATACGTCTTTCATAAGGATTCATGGGTTCAAGAGTAACCGGACGTCTGGTTCTCTTAACCTTAAATGAAAGATTATGAGCAAGATTCTCAAGGGTCTTCTGTCTTCTTGAGCGATATTTTTCTGTATCAACCTTTACACGGATATACTCTCCGGTGCCCTTATTAACAATGAGACTTACAAGATACTGAACAGAATCAAGTGTCTGTCCTCTCTTTCCGATAAGAATTCCCATTTCAGGACCTGAAAGGTCGATATCAACACAACGCTCTTCAGGATCATAAGAAACCTGTGTCGAAACTTCCATCTTCATTGCTTCAAAAAGATCTGAAAGAAAAGTATCAACGGTGTTGATCAGATCACTAGAATCCGCAGCATCAAAGTCCGCTTCATCAGAAGCCGGAACCTCCTCAGCCTTTACGGGTTCAGAAGCAACTACCTCAGAATGAACAGGCTCAGCAGCTGCAGCTTTCTCAGCCTCTGCCTTCTTGACTTCCTCAAGATATTCATCCTTGATCTTTGCACGAATAATAGTAGGCTTGCTGTTAAATCCAAGAAATCCGGACGTACCCATATCCACGATCTCATAGTCAAGCCCCTCCACCGGTACAGAAAAGCTTTTACCAGCTTCACTGATCGCACTCTCCAGTGATTTTCCAGAAAACTCCGTATAATCCATAAGAAATACCCTCCTTACTTCTTCGAATTACGTTCGTTATAGTCTTTTACAAGGTTCGCCTTGGAAGCAATACCTCCAACTTTAGCGTTTTTCTTATAATATGCTTCAGCTTTCTTTATAGCCTCTTCTCTTTCCTGCTCAGAAAGATTTGAAGAATGTGCCTTTGCAGAAATTGAACTTGTGCGCATAGAAGCATTTGAAGAAATAGAAGAACCTGATGCTGATGAAGCTTCAGCAGACTTAGCTCTGCTTACACCTTCTTTACTGAGATTTTTCTCAATAAGAGCATCAATATCCATCTTATCAATTCTATGGTTGATGATCACCTGCATGATACTTCTGATAACAGCACCTGCGATCCAGTAGATACCCATACCGCAAGGGAGTGTCAGACAGAATACAGCTGAAACTACCGGCATAGTGATATTCATGGATTTCATCATGCTTGCAGAAGAATTATTTCCTGCAGCCGCAGACTGAGGCATGAAAAGGAAATTAACCCACTGTGTTGCAGCAGCGAGGATCGGAACCATCGCAGCACCTACGATAAGAAGATAATTCTTATCAACAAGCGCTTCCTTCATGATATTGATAGGGGAATAAGCGATATTCAGACCAAGGAATGTGTAATACTGCTCAAACTGAGAACGAACAGTTTCAAATACTCCTGCATCGAGACCTTTAATTCCCTCAATGATCTTCCAATCTGCTGAAGGAGCACGATTGAGGATATCAATGATAGAGTTGACAATGCTGTCACCCTTACCAACAAACTTTCCGTCAACTACATACTTGGCATATTCACCTTTCTGTGTAATGGAAAGTGTTGTGAGAGCCTGAAGACCGCCCTCAGCTGAATTGATGTTGGAAGCAAGCTGCTCTAAGCAGGTATAAACCTTTCCAACATAAGCAGGAACGCTGTAAATTACGCGATAAAGAGCAAAAAGAATAGGCATCTGAATCGCTAACTGGAGACAGCTTCCTGTGGGAGATACGCCATACTTCTTATAAACAAGCTGCATCTCCTCATTTTGACGTGCAACAGATTCCTGATCACGTTTATCTTTGTACTTTGCCTGAATAGCCTGAAGCTCAGGGTTCATCTTCGCAGAAAGCTTACTGAATTTCTGCTGCTGATAAGTGAGCGGCAAAAGAACAAGGTATATAACAAAAGTGAACAGGATAATCGCAACACCTACATTCGGAACGACGTTAAAGATAGTATTCAGAAGAATACCAAGTACTCTGGCGATCGGTCCGAGGATAGCACCTGAATAAGGTGTCAGCATTAAACCTGCCAAGTTATTTTCCTCCTAACTGAAAATTCAGGGAACCGGATCATATCCGCCCTTAGAAAAAGGATTACATCTAAGAATCCTCCAGGCAGCCAACAAACCACCCTTAAAAAAGCCGTATTTCTGCACTGCTTCCAACCCATACTGTGAACAGCTTGGGATATAAGGGCACTTTGTTGACTTATACGGAGAAATATACTTTTGATAAAAGCGTATCAAAGCAATTAAAATTGTTTTCATTCTTATTATCAGTCAGATAGAATTTTATGAAGCTTTGCTAGATGTAACAATGCACGGTCCACGTCCGCGCACTTTAAAGGCTTCTCTTCGGATTCTCTCGGGGGATTAGCGGAAGCCCTGGCTACGACTACTATGTCCAAACCACTATTGAACATATCCCCATGCAGTCTCATGGATTCTCTGATTAACCTCGTCAACCGGTGACGCACAACACTGTTGCCCACCTTCTTGCTGACCGATATTCCAAGTCGGTTGTGTTCCAGATGATTTTCCAGTACATACATAACAAAATACTTATTTGCTTTGGAACGACGCGCTTTATATACCGTCTTGAAATCTATATTGTTCTTAATAGAAGAAATTTTTTTCATATCTTTTTCAGTATGAAAACTGACTTAATAAAAGTCTTTTTTCAACCGGGAAATATTCCCAGTTGAAAAAAGACCACTGTGAAGTGGTCTTAAACTGTAAGCTTAGCTCTGCCCTTTGCTCTTCTGGCAGCAAGCACCTTACGTCCACCCGGTGTGCTCATTCTTGCACGAAATCCATGAACCTTGGATCTCTGTCTCTTCTTAGGCTGAAATGTCATCCACATAACTTAATTCCTCCTGTTTTCACAAATTAAAATTGCGTATAAATACCGGAAAACATCAGTCCAATTATAATTGTAAGAACTTTCAACGTCAAGGATGAAAAACGGTTGTCATAAAATGTGAACAACCCTGTGGATAATGTTCAAAAATCCCCCTTATCAACCCCAATATCCACGCTTTACGATGTGGATAAATATAAGTTATCCACTACTTCTCCACATAATCTGGATTCATAATCACTTAACATAATCTTATCCACATATTGTTGACAACTTGTGGATATTTCTTGATAACTCGTTAATAAATCCACAATCTCTGATTTTTATCCAGATTTTATCAACATTTTCACAGTGTATAAGTTATCCACAGTTATCCACACTAAAATTATGGATAACTTATCTATGTTTACATAATGTATTTAATAATTCACTTATTTATTCACATTTGTTGACAACTTTGTTGATAACTCTCTCTTATGTGGATATGTGTGTGAATTATGTTCACATAACTTGAAAACGGTGGAAAAGTATTAAATTTAATACAAATTCATCAAAAATTTTTTTTATTTTTTTTTCGAAAAAACGCCCTATTTTATGTTTTACAGCCTTTATTTGAATATTTTTGCTATTTGGGTTAATATATAAGCGAGGTTTTATCGAAAAAAATAGATTTTTATGCCTATATTTAAATTTTACTGACCGGAGATATGGATAAATGGACGAAAAACAGGCACTTCTGGAAAAATGGACTGAAATTAAGGAACAAATAAAAATAGATAATGATGTCACTGATCTGGCATATGATACCTGGATCAAACCTATGAAAATCCATTCTGTGGATAACGGAATTGTCAGGATTCTTGTTCCGCCTGAACAGGAAACAGGCATTAACTATATTAGTAATAAGTACAAACTCCCTTTAAGCTTCACTATTTCAGAAGTAATGCAGACCAAGTACGATGTTGAGTTCATTACTGAAGCAGATGCTGCAAAGGAGAAAACTGTAACTCCTTCTAATAAGAAGGAACTCAATCACAGTAATCTTGAACAGACTATTCAGAAGTCTAATCTTAATCCTAAATATACATTTGATACTTTTGTAGTTGGTCAAAATAACAGTCTTGCTCACTCTGCAGCTGTTGCAGTTGCGGAGGATCCCGGAAAAGTATACAATCCGCTTTTCCTTTATGGTGGTCCCGGTCTGGGAAAAACGCATCTTATGCATTCCATAGGACACCACATTATTAAGAGAAATCCAAATACAATAGTCCGTTATGTTACCAGTGAGTCATTTACTAATGAACTTATCGAATCCATCAGAAATGGTGAAGGTGCAACGGCTATGTCAAAATTCCGTGAGAAGTACAGATCTGTTGATGTCCTTCTCCTGGATGACGTGCAATTTATTATAGGTAAGGAAAGTACGCAGAATGAATTTTTCAATACTTTCAATGAACTTCATTCTCAGAATAAAGCAATAATCCTTACATCCGATAAACCGCCGAAGGATATGGAAACTCTTGAGGAAAGACTCCGCTCCAGATTCGACTGGGGACTTACTGTGGATATCAATCCTCCTGACTATGAAACAAGAATGGCGATCCTTCGTCAGTACGCGGAAACAATCGGAATCACCATCGATGATGAGATAGTTCAGTATATTGCTTCTAATATAAGATCCAATATCCGTGAACTTGAAGGCGCTTTAAATAAGGTAGTTGCTCTCAAAAATCTGACTAACCAGGAAATAACAATGAGCACTGCCGAACAGGCGATAAAGGATATGATCACACCGGATACTCCGAGAACTGTTACTCCGGAGATCATTCTTGATGTTGTTGCTAATTATTACAACACAACCAAGGAAGCTATCGCATCAGGAAAGCGAAATAAGGAAATAGTTATCCCCAGACAGGTTGCTATGTATATCTGCCGTGAGAAGACAGATGCCCCATTAATTGAGATTGGCAAGGTTATGGGCAATCGCGATCATACGACAGTTATCCACGGACATGACAAAGTTGCTAAGGATTTGTCCACAAATCCCAACCTTAAGGACGATATTGATAAGATCATCAAAATGATTTATCCAAACTAATTCACATGGATTTCACTCCTTATCAACGGGGTTTAAAAATCCCACAATCCGCTCCTATTCTTGCTTTCAGGAGTTTTTAACAAATTCACAGCCCCTACTACGGTTACTGCGGATTTAAATTATTCACACACATAATACGCGCGCGAAGGGAGAGTTTTACACACATGAAGATCTCATGTTCCAAAGCTGATCTGGTGAATGGTGTTTCTATCGTTTCAAAAGCGGTACCATCAAAAACAACAATGGATATTCTGCAATGTATCCTTATCATTGCTTCAAACGGAATCATTAAATTAACAGCTAATGATACAGAACTCGGAATCGAAACTCAGATTTCCGGAACTATCGAAGAAAACGGTATTATTGCACTTGATGCAAAACTTTTTAATGACATTGTCCGCAGACTTCCTGATGGAGAAGTCAAGATTTCAACCGATTCTTCACTTCAGACTCAGATTAACTGCATGAAAGCAAAGTTTAATCTTCCCGGAAAAAGCGGAGAGAATTTTCCTTACCTTCCGGATGTTGATCGGAGCGATTCTATTGCAATTTCAGAGTTTTCGCTTAAGGAAATCATCCTTCAGACAATATTTTCGATTTCTGACAACGAAAATAATAAACTTATGACCGGAGAACTTTTTGAGATTACAGGTGACAAACTTCGGGTTGTTGCCCTTGATGGTCATCGTGTTTCTATCAGAAATATTGAACTCCGGGCTGATTATGGTTCAAAAAAGGTTGTTGTTCCGGGAAAAACTCTGAGTGATATCAGCAAGATCCTTTCAGGTGATACTGAAAAAGAGGTCCAGCTTTATTTCATGCAGAACTATATTGCTTTTGAGTTTGACGACACTCTTGTTGTTTCAAGAATAATCGAAGGCGAATATTTCAATGTTGATCAGATGCTTACAACTTCTTACGGTACAAAAGTTGTTGTAAATAAAAGAGAATTTCTCGATAGTATCGACAGAGCAACGCTCCTTATCAAAGATGGAGATAAAAAACCTGCAGTTATCAGCATTAATGATGACTTCATGAAATTAAAAATTAAATCAGCTATCGGAACAATGGATGAAGATATCGATATCAGCAAAGAAGGACAGGATCTGATGATCGGTTTTAATCCAAAATTTTTGATAGATGCATTACGTGCTATCGGTGATGAAAAGATAAGCATGTATCTTGTTAATGCTAAGGCACCATGTTTTATCCGCGATGAAGAGGGTAAGTATATTTACATTGTGCTTCCTGTAAACTTCAATTCGATGCAGTAAGTTTACATAAAACAAATAGTTAACATAATATAATTTGTTTACATAATATCTGAGTCTTATTTCTCAGAGCGAAAGGAAAACGTGAAAGAATTTAAACTTCGTCCGGAGGATGAATTTATTAAACTCGGACAGCTGTTAAAAGCTGTTGATCTTGTCTCTTCCGGTGTTGAGGCAAAGATCGAAATCCTTAATGGTAATGTATTCGTTAATGGTGAAGTGTGCCAGATGAGAGGAAAAAAGATTCACAATGGTGATGTTATCTCCTTCAATGGTCAGGATGTAAAAGTTACCCAATGATCATAAATCGTCTGGAACTTAAGCAATTCAGAAATTATGAATCTCTTGAACTTGATCTGAGTCCGGGGACAAATATCCTGTATGGCAATAATGCTCAGGGAAAGACTAATATCCTTGAGGCTCTTTACGTGGCATGCACGACTAAGTCCCACAAGAAAAGCAAGGATCGGGAGATGATCCGTTTTGGATCAGAGGAGGCTCACATCCGCCTTCTCCTTGAAAAAAAAGAAATCCCATACAAAATTGATACGCATCTTCGGAAGTCCAAAAAAAAGTCTATTGCTGTTAACGGACTTCCGCTTCGGCGTGCGTCTGAACTTATGGGAATTGCAAATGTTGTATTTTTCTCACCGGAAGATCTGAATATTATTAAAAATGGTCCGGCTGAAAGAAGGAGATTCATAGATATGGAGCTCTGTCAGTTGGACAAGATGTATCTTTCGGATCTGACGAATTATAATAAATGTCTTGGGCAGAAAAATGCACTTTTGAAAGAGATAATTTCTGACAGGCAAAAAAGGGATTCTCTCATCGATACGCTTGATATTTGGGATGAGCAGCTCGTTTTTTATGGTGAGCGGGTGATTTCCAGGAGAGAGAAATTTTTACAGGAACTTAATGAGATCATTCATGTTGAACACCGTAATCTTACGGGAAGCGATGATGATTTTCAGATCTGTTATGAACCTGATGCCAAAGCAGAGGATTTTTCTGTGAAGCTTAAAAATTCCAGAGCAAAGGATCTTCGTTATGGTTCGGCGAATGTCGGACCGCAGAGGGATGATATTAATTTTCTGCTTAATGGTGTGGATATCCGTAAATATGGATCACAGGGACAGCAGAGAACAGTGTCGCTGGCACTGAAAATGTCTGAGATAGAGCTGGTAAAGCGTGAGATACATGATGCGCCGGTTCTTTTACTGGATGATGTTCTGTCTGAGCTGGACAGCAACAGGCAGAGATATCTTCTTGAGAGCATCGGATCTATACAGACGGTTATCACCTGTACCGGATTAGATGAATTTATCCGTAACAGGTTTGAAATAGATCGTGTTTTCTATGTGGAAAACGCAAATGTAACAGAACAGAGCAAGAAAGGCAGCTAAAACATGAGTCAGGAATACGGAGCAGATCAGATTCAGATCCTGGAAGGACTGGAAGCGGTAAGAAAGCGTCCCGGTATGTATATCGGTTCAACATCCGCAAGAGGTCTTCATCATCTGGTCTATGAAATTGTGGATAATTCTGTAGATGAGGCACTGGCTGGATTCTGCACAAATATCCATGTATGGATCAAACCGGACAATTCTATCGTTGTAGAAGATGATGGACGTGGAATCCCGGTAGGAATCAATCATAAGTCCGGTCTTCCGGGTGTTGAAGTTGTATTTACGATCCTTCATGCCGGTGGAAAATTCGGCGGAGGCGGATATAAAGTTTCAGGTGGTCTTCATGGTGTAGGAGCATCTGTAGTTAACGCGCTTTCTACATGGCTTACTGTAAATGTCTACAGTGAGGGCAAGATTTACGAGGAAAAATTTGCAAGAGGTCACAAGGTTTCCGACCTTACAGTTGTTGGAGAATGTGATCCTGAAAAGCATGGAACAAGGGTATCATTCCTTCCCGATCCTGAGATCTTTAAGGAGACACAGATCTATGATTTTGGCGTTCTCCGTCAGAGACTCAGAGAGATGGCTTTCCTTACAAAGAACTTAAGGATCGAGCTTCATGATGAGCGCCCGGGACAGGAAAGAGACGAGAAATATCACTATGAGGGCGGTATCAAGGAGTTTGTTAAGTACCTGAATAAGAGTACAACTTCTCTTTACGATGACGTCATTTACTGTGAGGGATCAAGAGGAAACGTTTATGTTGAGATAGCAATGCAGCATAATGATTCCTACAACGAAAGCTCATACAGTTTTGTAAATAATATCAATACTCCTGAGGGAGGAACTCATTTAACAGGTTTCAGAAATGCTATTACTAAGACCTTTAATGAGTATGCCCGTAAAAATAAGATCCTGAAAGACAGTGAGGATAACCTTTCAGGTGAAGATATCCGAGAAGGACTTACATCCATCGTTTCGATCAAGATCGAGGATCCTCAGTTTGAAGGACAGACAAAACAGAAGCTCGGAAATACAGAGGCTAGAAATGCTGTAGAATCACTGTTTACCGAGCAGCTCACATATTATCTTGAGCAGAATCCGAATGTAGCAAAGATCATCTGTGAAAAGTCTATCCAGTCACAGAGAGCAAGAGAAGCTGCAAGAAAGGCAAGAGATCTTACTCGCAGAAAGTCTGCATTAGACGGACTTTCTCTTCCCGGAAAGCTCGCGGATTGTTCTGACAAGAATCCGAAAAACTGCGAGATCTTTATCGTCGAGGGAGATTCCGCGGGTGGTTCTGCAAAGACAGCCCGTTCACGTGCGACTCAGGCTATCCTTCCCCTTAGAGGAAAGATCCTGAACGTAGAAAAAGCGCGTCTTGACCGTGTTTACGGAAATGAAGAGATCAAGGCGATGATCACAGCTTTCGGTACAGGAATCCACGATGATTTCGATATCAGCAAGCTGCGTTATGACAAGATAATCATCATGACTGATGCCGACGTTGACGGTGCGCATATTTCCACATTGATGCTGACATTTATTTATCGCTTCATGCCGGAGCTTATCAAGCAGGGTCATGTATATCTTGCGCAGCCGCCTCTTTACAAGCTTGAGAAGAATAAAAAAGTCTGGTACGCATATTCTGACGAAGAGCTTTCAAAGATCATTGACGAGGTAGGTCGTGATCAGAATAACAAGATCCAGCGCTATAAGGGTCTTGGTGAGATGGATGCAGAGCAGCTCTGGGAGACAACAATGGATCCGGCAAGAAGAGTTCTGCTCCGTGTAGCCATGGATGATGAGAGCGATTCTGATGTAAACCTGACTTTCATGACACTTATGGGAGATAAGGTTGAACCCAGACGTGAATTTATTCTTGAAAATGCGAAGTATGTAAAGAACCTGGATATTTGATGATGAAAGGCAGTTATGGACGATCAGATTTTTGATAGAATCAGCGAAGTTGATTTGAAAAAAACAATGGAGGCATCGTATATCGATTATGCGATGTCTGTCATTGCATCCCGTGCTCTTCCTGATGTAAGGGACGGATTGAAACCGGTACAGAGAAGAATACTCTATTCCATGATCGAGCTGAATAATGGCCCCGACAAGCCGCACAGAAAATGTGCACGTATTGTCGGTGATACCATGGGTAAATATCACCCTCACGGAGACTCATCTATCTATGGAGCTCTCGTAAACATGGCTCAGGACTGGTCCATGAGATATTGTCTCGTTGACGGACACGGAAACTTTGGTTCTGTTGACGGAGACGGTGCCGCAGCTATGCGATATACAGAGGCAAGACTTTCCAAGATCTGTATGGAAATGCTTGCTGATATAAATAAAAATACCGTTGATTTCGTACCGAACTTCGATGAAACAGAGCAGGAACCTACAGTTCTGCCGTCACGTTTCCCGAACCTTCTGGTAAACGGAACAACAGGTATCGCTGTAGGTATGGCGACTAATATCCCGCCTCACAACCTTAGAGAAGTTATCGATGCAGTAGTAAAGATCATTGATAACCGTATCGAAGAAGACAGAGAAACAGAGCTCGAGGAAATCTTAAAGATTATAAAGGGACCTGATTTCCCGACAGGCGGTGAGATCCTCGGTACAAGAGGAATCGACGAGGCATATCGTACAGGACGCGGAAAAGTTGTTATCAGAGCAGTGACAGATATCGAGACACTTCCTAACGGCAAGTCCAGGATCATTGTTACTGAGCTTCCGTATCTCGTAAATAAGGCAAAGCTCATTAAGAGCATTGCAGATCTGGTAAAGGCAAAGAAGGTTGATGGAATAACAGACCTTCGTGATGAGTCAGACAGAGAAGGTATGCGTATCGTTATCGAGCTTCGCCGTGACGTAAACGCAAATATCATTCTGAATCAGCTTTTCAGACATACACAGCTTCAGGATACATTTGGTGTGATCATGCTCGCGCTTGTAAATAACGAGCCTCATATTCTGAATATCCTTGAGATGCTCAAGTGTTACCTTAAGCATCAGGAAGAAGTTGTAACAAGAAGAACCCAGTATGATCTCAATAAGGCAGAAGAGCGCGCCCATATCTTAGAGGGTCTGCTCAAAGCGATCGATGAGATCGATGAAGTTATCCGTCTCATCCGCTCCAGTAAGACTGTTGCTGAGGCAAAAGAAAAAATCATCGGTTTCCTTCAGATAGACGACGCTCAGGCTCAGGCTATCGTAGATATGCGTCTTAGAGCTCTTGCAGCTTTGGAACGCGAAAGACTTCAGGGTGAGTATGACGAGCTTGAAAAGAAGATCGCATATTTCAAAGAAATTCTTTCAAACCCGAAGATGCTCCTGAACGTTATCAAGACAGAAATCTCTGTTGTTGCTGAGAAATTCGGTGATGAGAGAAGAACAACTATTGGATACGATGCATATGATATCTCCATGGAAGACATGATCCCGAAGGAAAATACTGTCCTTGCCATGACTTCTCTTGGTTATATCAAGCGTATGTCCGTTGATAATTTCTCTGCACAGAATCGCGGAGGTAAGGGAATCAAGGGTATCACGACTATAGAAAATGATTACCTTGAAGATCTTCTCATGACAACAACTCATAATTACGTGATGTTCTTCACGAGCATGGGACGAGTATACCGCCTAAAGGCTTATGAGATCCCTGAAGCTTCACGTACAGCCCGCGGAGTAGCGATAGTTAATCTTCTTCAGCTCGCTCCCGGAGAAAAGATCACAGCTACTATTCCAATCAAGAGCTTCTCTGAAGATGACAGATATCTCTTCATGGTCACAAAGAGCGGAATAGTTAAAAAGACAAAGCTTACCGAGTTCAGCAATGTCAGAAAGAACGGACTTATCGCTATCAGCCTCAGAGAAGACGATGAACTCATCGAAGTAAAGCAGGCAAAAGCTGATGAGGATATCTTTATCATCACAAAGTATGGTATGTGTATCCGATTTAAAGAATCTGACGTACGTGCTACCGGACGATCTGCAATGGGCGTTATCGGTATGAATCTGGATCAGGGTGACGAAGTCATCGGAATGCAGATGAAATCACAGGGAGAAGCACTTCTCCTTGTAACAGAGCACGGAATCGGAAAGAGAACTCTTCTTGACGAATTTAATGTCCAGAAGCGAGGCGGTAAGGGCGTTAAGTGCTACAAGATCACCGAAAAAACAGGATTCGTAGTAGGCGTAAAAGCTGTTAATGACAACCATGAGATCATGATGATTACAGATGCAGGTATGATCATTCAGATCCGTGCATGTGATATTTCAATGCTCGGAAGGATCACCATGGGCGTTAAGGTAATGAATCTTGATGATGGTGTGAAAATCGCAAAGATCGCAAAAGTAAGAGATAAGGTTTCTGACGGAAATCAGGAGCTTGAGGATGTAGATAATCCAGGAGATCTCGGCGGAAATGATGTCGATGAAGAAATTACAGAAGAAATCATGGACGAAGTGATCGAGAAGGAAGAAGATCAGGAAACTGACGAAGAATAAAGTATAGAAAAATCCCCTGTGGTGTGAAAATTAAGTCACGCTACAGGGGATTTTTAGCGAAGATCAAAGAGTGCAGAACTCCTTAGAAGCTGTTTCATATAGGTTATTTCCCTCAGCATCTATAACAACGATGCATGGAAAATCCCTAACAGTAAGCTTTCGTATAGCCTCTGTTCCAAGGTCGTCATAAGCGATAACCTCTGATGACACGATGGATTTTGAAAGGAGAGCACCTGCGCCTCCTATAGCAGCGAAATAAACGGCTCCGTTACGGATCACAGCCTGTCTGACGTCCTCTGTACGCTTTCCCTTGCCTATCATGCCGGATAAGCCCAGATCGAGAAGAGAAGGGGCATATTTATCCATTCTGCTTGCAGTAGTCGGTCCTGCTGAACCAATAACATTTCCGGGTCTTGCAGGAGACGGTCCCATATAGTAGATCACATTCCCTTTGAGATCAAAAGGAAGCTCCTGTCCGCTGTTCAGCGCTTCATCCATACGCTTATGGGCAGCATCGCGGGCAGTATATATTGTACCTGTGAGAAAAACCATATCACCGGAATGAAGAGCAGATGCCTCTTCTCTGGTATATGGAACAGTAATATGATGGTCCATAATTATTATCCTTTCGTAAAATACAGCGTATTTTCAGGGCTTTAAGAGACCCTAAAAAGTTATCCACTAAATGTTGATAGAATGTGCACAACTCGTTACCACATGTAGGAAAATTGTACGGAAAAGCCCGAAAATACACAGATTGTTTAAAAGTCAGTGCAATGTTGATAAGTGGTATTATTTATCCACACTTTACTCACAAAACAGCGGTGACGTGTCTGTTCACATGGCAGCAGATATTCACTGCAACAGGAAGTCCTGCAATATGTGTAGGGTAAGTATTAACGTTTACTGCGAGTGCAGTAACAGTACCGCCGAGACCCGCCGGGCCGATACCGGATTTATTGATAGTCTCCAGGAGCTCGCTTTCGAGTTCTGCGACATAAGGGATATCTGAATGTTTTCCAACCTCGCGGGTAAGAGCCTTTTTTGAAAGTATCGCGCACTTTTCAAAATCGCCTCCGATTCCGACACCGACCACCATTGGAGGACAGGCATTAGGACCTGCATCTTTAACTGCCTTTAAGACAGCATCCTTAACACCTTCAATGCCCTGAGCAGGTTTGAGCATAAATATCTGGCTCATGTTCTCGCTTCCAAAACCCTTTGGTGCAAGAGTGATCTTCAGCTTATCACCTGGAACTATCTCCTCATGGATAACAGCAGGAGTATTGTCATTAGTGTTTTCACGGAAAATAGGATCCTTAACGACAGATTTTCTAAGAAAACCTTCGGTATAACCGCGTCTTACACCTTCATTTACCGCATCCGTCAGATTTCCGCCAACGAGATGTATATCCTGTCCGATCTCCAGAAAAAGGACAGCCATTCCTGTATCCTGGCAGATAGGAATCATTTCTTCGCCGGCAATCTTCAGATTATCCTGAAGCTGACAGAGAATTTTCCTGCCAAGATCAGATTTTTCTGTCTGTTTCGCTTTTTCCAGGGCAGCTTTCATGTCGTCTGAAAGAAAGTGACTTGCCTGAATACAAAGATCACGCACTGTATCCGTGATCACATGTACATCGAATTCTCGTAACATTTCAGATCCTCCTGATAAAGTTTTGAACATAATGAAGTTATCGTAAGTCATTATATCTAGTGGTATCATGCCTTGCAAAGAAAAAACGAATGAGCTACAATTAGCATAATTTGAGCAAAATGGAAAAGGAGAAAATCTGATGCTCGACATTAAATTTGTCAGGGAAAATCCCGATCTCGTTAAAGAAAATATCAAGAAAAAATTCCAGGATGCAAAGCTTCCTCTCGTAGACGAAGTTATCGAACTGGATCAAAAAAATCGTGCTGCACAGCAGGAAGCAGATGAGCTTCGTGCAAGCAGAAATAAACTCAGTAAAGAAATCGGCCAGCTCATGGCTCAGGGCAAGAAGGATGAAGCCCAGAAGGTTAAGGAGCAGGTTACAGCAAATTCTGACAGACTTGCAGAGCTTGAAAAGACAAATGCCGAGCTTAAGGATAAGATTCAGGAGATCATGTATGCTATCCCGCAGATCCTTGATCCCACAGTTCCGATCGGTAAGGATGACAGCGAGAACGTTGAGATCCAGAAGTACGGTGAGCCTGTAGTTCCGGATTTTGAAATTCCGTATCATACAGAGATTATGGAGAGCTTTGACGGAATCGATATGGATGCTGCACGCCGCGTAGCAGGTAACGGATTCTATTACCTCATGGGCGATATCGCACGTCTTCATTCCGCAGTTCTTGCATACGCAAGAGATTTTATGATCGACCGTGGATTCACATATGTTATCCCGCCCTACATGATCCATGGAAATGTAGTTCAGGGTGTAATGAGCTTCCCGGAGATGGAGGCTATGATGTACAAGATCGAGGGAGAGGATCTCTACCTCATCGGTACAAGTGAGCATTCCATGATCGGTCGTTTTATCGATCAGCTCCTTCCTGAGGAAAAAATGCCTCAGACTCTTACAAGCTATTCACCTTGCTTCCGTAAGGAAAAAGGTGCTCACGGTATTGAAGAGCGCGGTGTTTACAGAATCCATCAGTTTGAGAAGCAGGAAATGATTGTTGTCTGCAAGCCGGAAGATTCAAAGATGTGGTATGACAAGCTTTGGCAGAACACAGTAGATCTCTTCCGTTCACTTGATGTTCCGGTACGTACACTTGAGTGCTGTTCCGGAGACCTTGCTGATCTTAAGTGCAAGTCCTGCGACGTAGAGGCATGGAGCCCTCGTCAGAAGAAGTACTTCGAGGTTGGAAGCTGTTCAAACCTTGGTGATGCACAGGCACGTCGTCTCCGCATCCGTATCAAGGGTGAAAACGGAAACTACCTTGCTCATACACTGAATAACACAGTTGTAGCTCCGCCGAGAATGTTGATCGCATTCCTTGAGAACAACCTTAGAGCAGACGGAACAGTAGCTATTCCGGAAGTACTTCAGCCTTATATGGGTGGGAAGAAAGAGCTTGTACCCAACAAGAAATAATACAGAAAAGGCTTATTTAAGCGGTTTCTGAAATATATGTAAAAAAATTTGAATAATAGTTGGTTCCGGACGTTGACAAAACACCGGAACCTGCTATATAATAAATTTCGCGTCTGATGCAGAACAGTTTTGCAGAAGCGTAATGAATTTAATATAAGCATATTGGTATGCGGTGTTGATTCAGGCATGGAGAAGTACTCAAGAGGCTGAAGAGGCGCCCCTGCTAAGGGTGTAGGTCGTGCGAACGGCGCGAGGGTTCAAATCCCTCCTTCTCCGCTATTAATGGCTGTAAGTGTTGATTAAGGTTAGCATTTACAGCCTTTTTAATATCATTTAGAATCCCGAGACATCAGTTAGATCGGTGTCTCGGGATTTTTCGATGAAAAGGTATTTTGAAATATATTTGTTTACGATTAATTGATTATAATAAATGATGTAGGTATGAATACTTAGTGAATGTAAGTCAGCTCACTAAGAGTATCTGCATTAAATGTTACGTGCACATGGAGGTTTTTCGGATGACAAAAAAAATAGATAAACGAGTATTATACGTATCGTCTTTTTTGATACCCGTACTCCTCTATACAATAATATTTGCATTACATGGCATATATCCCTTCGGTGACAATACTGTAATGACGGGAGATATGCATTACCAGTTCATAGATTATCTTTCATACCTTAAAACCATAGTTTTCGGAAATAATGATTTTTTCTATTCCTTCAGTAAAAACATGGGCGGAGGAATGTCAGGATTTACAGCATATTATTACCTGTCACCAGTGAATCTCATAACACTTTTATTTTCTTCAAAATGGCTTCCTGTAGCAGAATCCGTTGTAATACTGTTAACAGCAGGAATGATGTCCCTGACTTTCATAATCCTGCTTAATAACGAGTATGGAAATTATGCCGGAAATTTGATTTTTTCCGTTGGATACGGAATGATCGGTTTCTTTGCAACATATTTTCAGCTCACAATATATTTTGGAAATCTCATACTTTTCCCGCTTATCATATTAGGATTGCTTAACCTCATAAAAGATCCTAAAAACAATAAGCTTTATTTCGTGACGCTGTTTTTAGCAATCCTTTTCAACTATTATTCCGGATTTATGATTTGCATATTCTGCACACTGTTTTTCATAAGCCGCTGTTTGATAGAAAAAGAATCTCTGCTTACGGAAAAAAGAATTATTTCCGTGATACGTTCATTTGTACTGACATCCGCAGCAGCAGGACTTCTCACAGCATTTTCACTCGTCCCTGCGGTATTATCGCTTTCAGGGGAGAAAAATAATCTGGCTGTGGGATTTTTCAGGACATTTTCTGTGAGCCAGTTTCCCGGACAGTTTTTATCAGGATCATTTATCGGAAATGTCAGCACAGGACTTCCGAATGTTTTCTGCGGAGAAGCGGCAGTAATATTTTTTGTCCTGTATCTTTTAAACAGACGATACAGTAAAAGAGAAAGACTGGTATATGCCGTACTGTTTCTTTTTCTGATCATAAATATGTACATTAATACATTGAATGTTGTTTGGCATGGATTAAATCAGCCTATAGGATTTCCTTTCCGTTATTCATATATGCTGTCTTTCATAATGCTTTTTCTCGGAGCAAGAGAGCTTGTGAATCCGGATAAAGAAAGAATACTGATCCCTGTTACCGTGATAACAGCATGTTTTGCGGGATACCTGTTCATTGAACGCGGAAAGATCGGATCAGCGTCATCACAGATGCTGTACATAAATATGATCATCATTTTGTTATGCGGAATGTTATTTATTGCATGGAATTTTGCAAAAGATAGGCATATGATGCTGATATTCTGTATGATAATGAGCCTTCAACTGCTGGATCTCACAGGAAATTCCTGGAGCGTTTTTAAATATTTTAAACTGGCATCATTAAATGAATATCAGACCTATCTCGATAAAACAGGACGACAGATAAATGCTGCAAAAGAAAAAGCTGCGGAAGAAAATGTCGGTTTCTACCGCCTTGAAAAATATTACAGACGTACTAATAACGATGCGATGCAGTTTGATTACGCAGGACTTTCTCATTTCAGTTCCAGCGAGAAAAAAGACAAGATAAATTTCATCGGAAAACTCGGATTCCGAAATAACGGAAACTGGACTTTCTATAACGAGGCTACAACTAAATTTATAGACTGCTTTCTCGGAGTGAGATATATACTTTCACAGCATGACTTTACATATAATCACTACGATCTCGTGAAAGCGGAAAAGTCATGCTACCTTTTTGAAAATAAAGAAGTACTTCCGCTGGCATTTTCAAGCACAGATAAAATACTTGATATAAACTATAACGCTTATAACAATGATCCGTTCGCACTTCAGGAGGCAATAGCTTCTGCATTAAACGGAAAAACAAACGATCTCTTCCATATGGCAGAAGTAGAAAATGTTGAGTTAGATAATCTAAGTGAAGAAAAAACTGATACAGGAATAAAGTACAAAAAAGTAGATGAGAGCAAAGAAGCCTGGGTCACATGGATGATCAATGTAACAGAAGACAGTAATCTTTTCGGATACTTTGATGCACCGGAGACACAGGAAGCTGAACTTTTCATTGATGAGACAGATACAGGAGACTATTTTTCAACCTACAGATGGAATATAGTGAGCCTCGATGATCATACCCCGGGAGAAAAACTCCGTATAAGAATGAGAGTGGACGATAAGAGCATTGAGATAACTAAGGCATTATTCTATTACGAAGAGCTGGAACATACGGATCGGTTGATGAATGAAATTGGATCATCGGATAACCATATAGAAAAAATAACAAGTTCACATCTCAGAGGAAAAATAACTGTACCTGAAGACAAAAAACTTATGGTCATGTCTCTGCCTTACGATACATCATGGAAAATATATGTTGATGGAAAAGAGACTGAAATGAAAAGAGCAGCAGGAATGTTAATATCATTTTATTCCGGATCCGGAGAACATAGTATTGAAATGAAGTATATTCCTAAGGGAATGACAGTTGGAAATATAATATCAGTTGTTGTTCTTGTGATTTTAACATACCATATGTTGTGGTTTGGGAGAAAAAGCAAAAAAATATAAAAAAATGCGAAAAAAAGTGTTGACGGGACATTTGTCTGGTGATAATATATCACTTGTCGCCGCGAGAGACACGAGCGAAACAGCTCGAAAGGCTCAATTAACAAGCGGTCCGACAGAACTGAACCTTGACAAACAAACAGCAATGCAACCCTGAAAATTCAAAACGAAATTTCAGAAATGCAATAAAA